>OZ253494.1:0-1922353 GCA_965262015.1 Leptospiria bacterium | reverse complement strand
CGAGGTATCGCCTACTGAAAACTATACCTATTATGTGCGCTATAAAGAATTTCTAGGTTATTTCACTTATTATCATGATCCAAGCCATTATTTGCAATTGCCTATAAAAGAGAAAATTATTATAAAATCAGGTTATAGCTCTAAGCGTAAGAAGTGAGCATTATAAACCTCAAGTAATTCATTCTCTTCATATACTTTAGTTTATATCACATATACCAACCGGGAACAAACAATGATTTCTCTTGTTAATTATTGCGTTAACATTTGGTGATCTATTTGCAAATGATGGACCTAATATTTTTTTATATATATGACATATAAGATTTTTATTAAAATATCGAAATGACATGGATAAAGAGATTATGCATAACATTAGGAAATGCCATAAATGATTAAAATATACATTGATAACATAAAGCCCAATTCTTCATCATGGTTACATAGCTAGGTAAATCCATCGCCCATCTAGACAATGCAACTTTATCTAGATGGATTGACGAATCATTGCTCTTATTACTTTTTTACGCCATAATATATAGATTAAAAAAGAAATACATAAGAGTAATAAGGGTAGCAAGAAAAGAGGTTGATTCCATTTCTCATGGTATATTATTCTTTCTTGAGGACGAATCTGTCGGTACTTTAAAGTACCATAAGTTATTTCCATTGGTAACTTATTGATATACCAGCTATGGGATAATATGTAATTGATAGGATAAAAACCAAATATCCATGCCGCATCCTTACGTAATATATTAATCATTTCATCAATTATTTTTTGCCTTTTGGTACTATTTACCATTATAGACATTTGATCGAAGAGGTGATCATATCGTGTATTTTGATAATTTGCTGAATTTTTCCCTCCAAAACGCACAGTAGAATCTCGGCCGTGTAAAAGAAATAAAAAGTTTTCTGGATCAGGATAGTCAGCATGCCATCCCCATCGAATTAACTGGAAGTTACCTTGATTTACTTTCTGTCTAAATTGATTATAGTCCGTAAGTCTAATTTGTAAATCAATGTTTAGTTTATTAAACTGTTTTCGTAACCAGTGTAATTCAGATTTATCTGCCCCCCGATCAATAGTATCATAAGATATAGTTAACCTTTTACCACCAGATGTTTTACTATTTCCATAGCCTGCCTGTTTTAATAATTTTTTAGCGTAGGACACTGGATGACGAATATATGAATTACCATCAATTAATTTTTGATAAATAAAAGTATTTTTATTATTGGGTTTGTATCCAAAAACATTTGGTGGTATAGGACTATGTGCTACAGTCCCTTGACCATTTAAAAAAATATCAATGTACTCTTCTATATTCAAAATTATACTAATGGCTTGACGTAGTTTTTGTTTTTGTATACTATAGCCCCCTACAACTGGATCTAACATATTAAATGCATAGTAATAGATAAGAGGAGGAGACGACGTCACCAAAGAAATACCCTTGTCATTTAATTCTGGGCTTAGTTCTTTATCCCCCACACTACTCAAATGAATGGCATTATCAAATAGATCTGCTTGAATATTAGATGCATCGTAGTAGCCTTGCAAAAATTTATTCCATCTAGGGATGCTCTCTTTTTCTAAGCTATAAATTGCTCGATCAAGAAATGGAAGAGATTTTCCTATATTATCCCGAAAAATATTATTCACTGGATACACACCGTGATAATTGGTATTCTTATGTAACTCCATTCGATAATATGGGAGATTCATAGCTAGAAAATAAGGTCCTGTTCCTACGGGAAAACGATCCAATGTAATATTTTGTTCTTGTGTTACTTTCTGTGTATAAAATCGATCTACTTCCCAAGGTGTTGGTGCAAAAAAAGGCATGGCTAACCAATAAATAAATTGTGGATAGAGTTGTTTTAGAATAATTTTAAGTTGGTTATTAGGAAGAACTTGTACGCCTGGTAAAGAGAGTTTACGTAAGTCAATATAAATAGGATGCTCTTTTTCATAAGCAAGCTCATTATACAATTTTCCTAACTGTTTTTTACGTTGTTTCCTTACTTTTGCAATTTCTCTAGTAATTTGTTGGGTAAATTCACGTAAACCTAGAATATACTGAGATAATAGGGGATAAATGGGGCAAGCGACTTGTGGATGTGCTAATCTTTTAATTTGATAGGCATAATCTTCTGCTTGTAGGAAACGGCTACCTCTATGTTTAAGATTATTTGGATGCTTGATAGAGGGTAGATGTGTTTTATTTCCCAAGTGGTATCGGTAATTTTGATTTTTATCTTTACTAAAGGCTGGATGGGGATGGTACTTAATAGATTTTTTAAAAGTCAGTGTATATTCAACACGATCAATATGATGATGTTCCATGGAGACCTTCTTCCCTTTAGAAAAATATTGTACTGTGGGCATATGGGTAGTTGTTAAAGGTACAAGCGTATACGGTCTAGTAAAAAAATGGTATTGTAGGGGAGGTTCTACAATTTGTTGTATAATATTATATTCATCTGAGGAATATGCAATTGCGGGATCTAAATGTTTTGGTGATTCTTTGAAAGTGTCATAATATACATTATGATGTTTTTCATCTGAAGAATAAGGATAATTTGTACAAGCACTGCATAGAGAAAGGAATAAAATGCTAAGAAAATAAAATATACGATGCACTATGATGGTTTTTTAGCATTTTTTTTAGGCATTTCACACTGCCCATCAAACAAGACTCCTCTTTCTATTTCTAATTTATTTGTTTTAATATTACCCACTAGAGAAGCACCACTTTTTAATTCTGTTTTTTCGCTGGTCACAATATTACCTATCACCTTACCAAAAATGATAAGATTCTTAGCTATAATATTTGCTTGCACAACAGCTTTGGGGCCAATCTCTAAAGTTGATTCACCCTCTATTTCTCCCGAGAAATTACCATAAATAGCTAATGGTTTTTGAAACGTCAAATTACCTGTAAAGTCAGTGTGTTCGTAAAATATATTAATTTGACCTATATTTGCCTTACTATCCCTAGTTGCCATGAATCGATCAGGATAAATTAGAGTTTTTTTCTGTAAAGTACAATTTATCATGTGAATGTGAACCTGTTTGAAAAGT
The DNA here is from genome assembly GCA_965262015.1 of Leptospiria bacterium. Classification (GTDB taxonomy): domain Bacteria; phylum Spirochaetota; class Leptospiria; order Turneriellales; family CBDBES01. Next base: position 1,919,265 of record OZ253494.1, on the reverse strand, counting down.
GATATCTTCTATTTTAAAGTGTAAAAATTAGTTTAAATAATCTAATACCTATAGGGAAAACAAAAAAGCTCTCTGTGTAAGTGATGAAATAAGAGACTTATTTACAAATATAGATACAATACACAGTATTACATTTGATGATGGTTCTGAGTTTCTATAGTTTAAAGATATAGAAAATACCTTCAATACAAGAGATGGATATAATAAACCTCTATTAAAGTTTAAAAAACATTATTACGACACTGTGCTGTATGCTTTTCCATAGAGGCCTTATTACCCTAGGGATCTATAGCAGTATACTACTATTAAACCATTGTACACCACCAAATGGATGGAAAGGTGATCCTTACATCTTACCTCAAAAATACCAGAATAATCCTTCGTATTCTAGATATTCATCAAAAAATATTGTTCGTGTAAAAATATACAAAGGAGGTCCCTTAACAATATACATGCCTAGCTCTTATGTGTTTAAGGGCCTAGCAGAGAAAAAAATAGGCCGAAAATTTATTAAGATCAAGGAAGAAGGTATGTTAATACCTCAAAAAAGGATATTTAAGCTAAAGAATAAAATTTATGTGGGAATGCTAAATATTAAAAGAGAAAATAATACACTAATCTATGTTAACTATGTACCAATAGCCAATTATTTAGTTTCTGTTGCAGGTAGTGAAATGGGTAAACAATGGCCATTAGAAGCGTTAAAGGCACAGGTTGTTGTATCTAGAACTTATTTAATACATAAACTACAAAGCAACCAAAACAAGATGTTTGATGTGGATTCTACCACATTACATCAAGTTTATGGTGGTCTACTTCAAAATAAAACGGAAAATATTAATAAAGCAGTAAAATCTACCGAAGGGAAAGTTCTTTTTTACAGAGGCAAGTTGGCTAAAGTATTCTTTTATTCCTCCTGTGGAGGTATAACTGCTTCTTCAAAAGAAGTATGGCGAGAAAAAATACCATATCTTATTGTACAGAGAACACACTTTTGTGAAGATTCGCCAGCATACAAGTGGAAATATGTGATTCCACTATCAAGATTAGCATCTCTACTCAGGCTCAAACACATAAATAACATCTCTATTATCAAACGTAGTCAATCTAAAAGGGTTGTAGAGCTTAAAGTGAACAATCAAATAATTACAGCAAAAAAATTACGTAGCACAATTGGTAATAGGCACATGAGATCTACTTTGTTTAATATTCAGATCAAGCATAATATTGCACATATTGTTGGTAGGGGCTATGGCCATGGTGTTGGGCTTTGTCAATGGGGCACAAAAACCTTAGCCCACAAAAAGAATAAGCGATACAAAGCAATCTTGCAATACTATTTCCCTAGAACAAGCCTTCGGAGAATAAGCTACAAAAAATGGAGGACAACGTCAACGTAACAAAAATAGTATCGTTTATGAATTAGCTATACCGGCTATTTTTTGGTTCAATTCAATGGTATCATTTTTTTTATCATCATCAGCTACCCGTTCTTTAGTAGTTGTTGAGATCCTAGTAATATTTTCATGAATCTGTTGTTTATCCACTTGTGGATTATATAACATACTTTCCTCTTCTGGCGTATAGTAAATATCACCCATAAGATTCTTGTAAACCCTAATATCTTGATATCTACGTATACCTGTTCCTGCAGGGATTAAATGCCCTATAATAATATTCTCTTTCAAGCCATTAAGAGGATCTGATTTACCTTTAATTGCAGCGTCTGTCAGTACTTTTGTAGTTTCTTGAAAAGAAGCTGCAGATAAAAAACTATCAGAATATAAAGACGCCTTGGTAAGACCCATCAAAACAGGTGTACCACGAGCTGGTGCACCTCCTTTTTCAACAACCTCTTTATTCTCTAATTTAAAGGTTAATTTATCCACATAAGACATCGGTACAAACGAAGTATCTCCTGTTTCTACAATTTCAAGCTTGTGCATCATTTGGCTTAACATAACCTCAAGATGTTTGTCATTAATATAAACACCCTGTAAACGATAGACCTCTTGTATTTCACGAATCAAATAGCGTTGCAAAGCACCTTCTCCTTGTACCCGTAAAATCTCATGAGGATCAATACCGCCATCATCAAGATGATCACCTTTTTGCACAAATGCACCATTATGTACAAGCAATTGTTTATGCATTGGAATAGAGACACTTACTTTCTTCTCTTCTATTTCTTCAGGAGAAGCATCTTCTGGAATAATTTCAATAACTTTTTTATCTCGAACAATATGTCCAGTATCATGGATAATCCCATCAATCTCTGCTAAATGACAAGGACTCTTAGGATGACGTGCTTCAAATAATTCTTCCACACGAGGCAAACCACCTGTGATATCTCTAGTTTTTTCAGCTTTGGTTTCTATTTTAGCACAAATTTCACCAGCCGCAACTTGAGCCCCATTTTTCACTAACAGAATTGCACCAAAAGGAATTGATAACTCACTTACTAATTTACCTTTATCATAAATGTGCAAACTAGGCAACATCTTTTGTTGTCGAGAAGATACTACCTTGGCAATTTGGCCAGTAATCCCAGGCATTTCCTCAAGTTTAAGAGTTTTACCTTCTTCAATATCAATATATTCGATGCGACCATCATGAGGTGCCAACAATAAACTATTATAGGGATCATATTCCATTAATAAAGCATTTGCTTCAACCATATCATCTTTAGCAACGTGCAGAACAGCACCAGCATGAAGTTGAATTGTTAAAGTTTGGCCAGTGAGAAGGACAGAACCATCTTTTTCTAATATCTCACCTGGAGTACTAGCTAATACAGGTATTAGTTTATCACCTTCTTGACGTTTCGCAATGCTCTCGCCACGCACCACTCTTGCACCACTTTGTAAATGATAGTCTATTAATTCATCTTTTAAGTAGCTTGCTAACACTTGGATAAGTATTAAACCACCCCGTTTAATCATCACATACTTGCCTTTATTACCAGGAGCAGTAATCTTAATACCTTGCACTTCTTTCACCAAAGATCTAAAAAGTGCTTTCACTGTACTTTCAACTACCTTGGTTGTTGCGGTCCCTCCAATATGAAAGGTACGCATGGTAAGCTGCGTGCCTGGCTGGCCAATAGACTGTGCAGCAATAATACCCACCGCTTCACCTTCTTCTACCGAACGGAGCGTAGATAAATCCATACCATAACATTTAGAACAGACACCAGACAGTGTTTCACATATTAAGACAGAGCGAATTTTTACTTTTTCGTAACCAAAGTTTTCAATGGATTGTGCCATTTCTTCTGTCACAAACTCGTTGTTTTTAAAAATAATCTCATCAGTACTACTATCATAAATATCTTCTGCTAGGCATCGACCATAAATTTTTTGTTTTAAGGATACAATAATTTGATTATCTTCTTTATCTGCAGTCAGAAAAAAACCATCCTTTGTACCACAATCATGCTCTCTTACAATAACATCCTGTGCTATATCAACTAAACGGCGAGTGAGGTAGCCAGCATCCGCTGTTTTTAGAGCAGTATCAGCTAAACCTTTTCTAGCACCATGCGTAGATATAAAAAACTCTAAAATACCCAGACCTTCCTTAAAGTTAGATATAATTGGTAATTCAATAATATCGCCTGATGGCTTAGCCATAAGACCACGCATACCTGCTAACTGTCTAATTTGGGAACGGGAACCCTTTGCACCAGAAACAGCCATTGAATAAATTGGATTAAAACCATCCATATCTGTGCTCAAGACGTTATATAAATCTTCAGTTATACCCTCATTGATATTACTCCATATTTCAATAACTTTCTTATACCTTTCTTCATCAGTAATTGTACCTTTCCTGTATTCATTTTGTACCCTTTCTACTTCTTTGTGACCTTGCTCTATCATAGTTTTTTTAGAAGATGGTATCTTGATGTCATCAATAGACATAGTAGGTGCAAAATATGTAGAGTATTCAAAGCCAATCTCTTTAATTTTATCTAAGAAATTCACTGTAACTGCTGTACCTTTTTGTTTATATATATCTAGGATAATTTGATTAATCTCTTGACTTGTCATATGCCTATTTACAAAACCAAAACCTTTGGGTAATAATTCATTAAAGATTAGTTTGCCAGGTGTTGTTTCAATTAAGCGATTATCAATAAAATATTGTATTTTTGTTTGGTGTTCAACAACACCAAACTCTAGAGCAAAAAGCACTGTATCAATATTATCAAAAAGCTGTCCTTCTCCTATACTATTTTCTTTTTCTGCTGTTAAGTAGTACAAACCCAAGATCATATCTTGGGTAGGTCCAACAATAGGGGAACCATTCGCTGGATTAAGTATATTATGTACTGATAAAAGTAAGAACCACGACTCCAATTGAGATTTAGGAGATAAAGGCAGATGAATAGCCATCTGATCACCATCAAAATCAGCATTAAAAGCATGACACACTAGAGGCGGTAATTGGATGGCCTTCCCCTCAACTAACACAGGTAGAAAAGCCTGGATACCAAGTCTATGCAAGGTTGGAGCTCTATTAAGCAAAACAGGATGCTCATGAATCATTTCTTCAAGGCCTTGAAATACAATTTTTTCTTCTCCTTCAATCATTCTCTTTGCTGATTTAATATTTTGCGTATGACCATTCTCAACCAACCACTTCATCATAAAAGGTTTGAACAATTCTAACGCCATTTTTTTAGGCAAGCCACACTGATACATTTTTAAATGAGGTCCGACAACAATCACTGTTCTACCCGAATAATCTACACGTTTACCTAATAAATTCTGGCGGAATCGACCCTGCTTACCCTTTAGCATATCTGAAAGTGATTTTAGAGGGCGATTCCCTTTCCCTTTAATGGATTTCTTACGACGAGAATTATCAAATAAAGCATCTACAGATTCTTGTAGCATTCTCTTCTCATTAGATACAATAATATCAGGAGCTTTAAGGGTAAGTAAACGTTTCAAACGATTATTACGGTTGATGACACGACGATATAAATCATTCAAATCCGAAGTAGCAAATCGTCCACCGTCTAACTGTACCATAGGTCTTAATTCTGGTGGTAAAACAGGTAGAACATCTAACACCATCCATTCAAAGTGATTACCACTTTCAACAAATGACTCCAACAAATCTAAGCGTTTTAGAATACGTTTATCCGTAATTTTTGCTTTAGCCTCAATTATTTCTCTTATCTCTCGAATATCTTCTTCTGCATTAATGTTAGACAGAAGCTCTTTGATAGCATCCGCACCAATAGAACCATATATCTTATCTCCATGTTGTTCAATTAGACGATAGTACTCTTCTTGAGTAACTAGTTGTTTATATTCAACACCAGACTCACCTGGTTCTATGATAACATATTTCTCAAAATATAAAATACTTTTTACATCATTAGCTGTCATGTTCAGAGCTAATGCAATACGACTAGGGACAGTGCGATAATACCATATATGTGCAACAGGATAAGATAATTCAATAGAACCCATACGTTCTCGACGCACTTTTGAATGACTAACCTCAACACCACATTTATCGCATACTACTCCTTTGTAACGAATTGATTTAAACTTACCACAATAACATTCCCAATCACGAGTAGTACCAAATATTTTTTCACAAAACAAGCCTTCACGTTCTGGTTTGAGAGTACGATAATTAATTGTTTCAGGCTTTTTGACTTCACCACATGACCATCCACGAATCTTTGCAGGAGACGCTAATCGAATCTGTATCTTATTAAAATCAAAGAAATTTTTCATTTTTACCTCTCTTATTATAGTGCTTCAAACTACGTAAACTAAAACTATGAGGGATTAACAATATGCATAAAATTATCACTACCATCTGATACTTCTATCTGTTCATCTTCAGAGTTAATAACACTAATGTCCAGAGCAAGTGAATGCATCTCTTTCATCAGAACATTAAATGACTCAGGAATACCTGGACGAATAATATGTATACCTTTTACAATAGATTCATATACTCTGGCACGCCCTATCATATCATCAGATTTTAAAGTTAATAATTCTTGCAAGGTATGCGAAGCACCATAAGCTTCCAATGCCCATACTTCCATCTCACCCATCCTTTGCCCTCCAAACTGTGCCTTACCACCAAGAGGTTGCTGAGTAACCAAAGAATATGGCCCTGTAGAGCGGGCATGCATTTTATCTTCAGCCATGTGAGCCAATTTAACCATATAGATAACACCTACAAAGACTTTATTGTAAAAAGGTTCCCCCGTCCTACCATCTCGCAGGGTAACTTTGGAGTTAGTTGGTAAATTTGCTTTCTCCATATAAGATTGGATATCTGACCAACTAGCCCCATCAAAGGCAGGAGTGTCAAAATGCACACCCAACTCCTCTGCTGCCCAACCTAATTGAGTTTCAAATATTTGTCCAATATTCATTCTAGACGGTACACCTAGAGGACTTAAAATAATATCAATAGTGGTACCGTCTGGCAAAAAAGGCATATCATGCTCTGGCAGAATGGTAGATATCACACCTTTGTTTCCATGTCTTCCCGCCATCTTATCACCTATAGAAATCTTTCTTTTTTGGGCAACAAATACCTTAACTGATTCAAGAATACCTGGAGGAAGATCATCATCAAATTCACGTGAAAATTGCCTAATACCAACTACTACTCCACTAAAACCATTTGGCACTCGTAATGAGGAATCTTTGACCTCTTTTGCTTTTTCACCAAAGATACTATGCAATAATCGATATTCAGGCGTAAAATCTGTCTGACCTTTAGGTGTCACCATCCCTACAATAATATCACCTGCTTTTACTTGTGCACCTACACGAATAACACCAAATTCATCTAAATCACGAAATGCTTTTTCACTAATATTAGGAATATCTCTGGTAATTAGCTCTTTCCCTAATTTAGTTTCTCGTGCTTGTATCTCAAACTCTTCTATAACAATAGAAGTAAATACATCATCCTTAACTAGCCGCTCTGAAATAATAATAGCATCTTCAAAATTATAGCCACACCAAGGCATGAAAGCTACTTTTATATTTTTCCCTAGAGCAAGTCGGGCATTTTTTGTAGAGTGTCCGTCAGCTAATACTGTTGCATACTTGGTAACATTTCCTTCTTTGTTGGTAAGCTGTTTAAATACCTTTTCACCAGCTAATAATGCACCACACTTGACAGTCTCTTTTTTTCTTACCATCACCTCCATGATTGATTGGAAAGTTTTCAAAGAAAATATATATTCTTTACCACTTTCACCGGTAAATAAGAGATTATCTTTTGTAATATCTGAAACCACACCATCTTCAACGGCCATATAGGATTTTACCAAGGGAATTTGATTAATGCAAGTACTTTGGTTAGTACGTTTAAATTTGACAAGAGAGTAATCAGACTCTTCACTAGTTTTTACATCTCTCACTATAATATTATCTGCACTAACTCTAACAACAATGCCATCTGTCTCTGCACGAACACAAGCTCCAGAGTCGTAGGCAACGACATTCTCCACACCTGTCCCGACAAGTGGTACTTCAGAGACAAGCAGTGGCACTGCTTGTCTCTGCATATTTGAGCCCATCAAAGCTCTGTTAGCATCATCATGCTCTAAAAATGGTATTAGACTAGTTGACAAAGAAATAAGTTGTAGAGGCGAAATATCCATTAACTGCACTTCTTGACATCCTCTTAAGGGAAATTCATCCCTGTAACGACAACTGATAAAGTTATCTAACAACTGATCTTTTTCATTTAAACGGCTACTGACTTGAGCAATTGAATAATGTTCTTCTTCATTAGCTGACAAATATACATAATCATTTAGTGCATACCCATTCTCTAGCTTACGATAAGGGGTTTCTATAAAGCCATAAGGATTGAGGCGAGCATAAACAGCCAAAGAAGCAATAAGGCCAATATTAGGACCCTCAGGAGTTTCAATTGGACACAAACGGCCGTAGTGAGTATAGTGTACGTCACGCACTTCAAAACCAGCACGTTCCCGAGTTAATCCACCTGGGCCAAGAGCATTGAGACGTCTTTTATGAGTAACTTCAGCTAAAGGATTTGTTTGATCCATAAATTGTGACAGTTGGCTTCCGCCAAAAAACTCATTCACAACGGCAGTAATTGGCTTGATTGATAGAAGTAATTGGGGAGTCATTACTGATGGGTCGTTCATACCCATTCTTTCTTTGACCACCCTTTCCATTCGAGAAAAGCCAGTTTTTAACTGTTGAGTGAGTAATTCATCCACTGTACGCACTCTACGATTACCCAAATGATCAATGTCATCAAAGTTATAACCTTCAACTGAAGAAATAGCCTTCAGCATATATTTTAATGTCTCTATAATATCAATTGGACGCAATGTTTGGACAACAACCTTCCCATTAAATTCTTTTTTATTAAAATATCCAAACTTAGCATTAATTTTATACCTACCCACTTTACCCATGTTATAGGTTTTACGATCAAAGAATAGGTTACTTAATGTAGCATTAGCACGCTCTATATTCTGTTCTTTTTTTTCTGGCTTACCCTGATCAGAGGAATACTCAAGAGGTTTTTGTATCTTTAAGAACTCAATAAGAGCGTCCTCGTGATTAGATACCTTGTCTTGTTCTAAGCTATGGATAACAACCACACTATCAACATTATCATAAAAGACAATTAAATTAACATTCTTTACTTTAGCATCCTGAATCATGTCAATACTATCTTCATTTAACACTTGTCCCGCTTCTAGAATAACCTCCTTAGTTTCTGGATGAATAACATCTGCTATTACTCTGCGATTAATATATTTCTTATTTTGCTGCATTAACTCAGAGCCTTTAACTATCTCGTCTTTATAAAATAATCGTAAGATATCTTCATCCGTACTATAACCAAGACACCTCACTAATAAAGTGAATGGAAATTTCTTTCTACGGTCAATACGTGCAATAAATAACCCCTTAGAGTCTAATTCAAACTCTAGCCATGAGCCCTTGTGATCAGGAATAATTCGTGCTGTATAAAGCTCTTTAACCTTATCATGAAATATAAAAATACCTGGAGAACGGTGTAATTGATTAACAACAGTTCTTTCCGCACCATTTATAATAAAACTTCCTGACGCAGTCATCATGGGCAAATCACCCATATAAACTTCTTGCTCTCGAACCTCACCTGTCTGAACATTAATCAAGCGAATTAAAGCCTTTAGGGAAATAGAATACGTAGTACCATTAACTTTACATTCCCATATATCCTTGATGGGTTTTCCTAGCCTATACTCTACAAATTCTAATACCACCTCTCCATCACTACTTTCAATAGAAAACGATTCTAAAAAAGCAGATTGTAAACCCTCAGGCTTACGAGATTTTGCAGGGATGTCTGCTTGCAGGAAAGAGACATAAGCACTCAACTGAATTTGGATGAGTTGTGGGACTGGCAATATCGAGTGTAAACTCTTAAAAGATACAACACGAAAGTTATCTTCGGGGAATATTTGTATCATACGATGCTCCTAAACAACAAAAAGCACCTGAGATAAAAAGAAATCACAACAACACAGAAACGCAACACGTAGCTAACAACACAACCCGTGAGTAGAAAAATCTAGAATAAAAAACATCTATGTCAGAGGTTACTTTAATGCAACCTTGCAACCAGCAGCTTCTAATTCTGTCTTGAACTTATTCGCATCATCTTTTGGAACAGCCTCTTTCAAAATTCCCTTACCTGCTTCAACTAACTTTTTAGCGTCCATTAAGGGTAAGCCTGATATCTCTCTAACTTTTTTAATAGCGTCAACTTTTTTATCACCACTAAAGCCCTCTAGCTCTACGGTAAATTCTGATTTTTCTTCAACAGCTTCTCCTTCAGAGACGCCTACAACAGGTGCTCCTGCAATGGCCACCGGAGCTGCAACAGAGATATCAAACTTATCTTCCATTGCCTTGACTAGCTCCGAAGCCTGTATAAGAGTAAGATTCCCAATTTTTTCTAGTAGTTCATCAACCATTATTCATCTCCCTGAATATTAATAACTTACACCAAGCCTAATTTAAGAAGGACAGCATATTTAAGCTTATTTAACTGTAAAGAATAATTTGCTAACTATTTTTTTCACCAACTGCTTTAATACCTCTAGCAATCTGTGTCATAATTTCTCTCATTAGTACGGCAATATTTGTGGACACTGCATTTAATGCAGTCATAATAAGAACAAGTGATTCTTCTCTAGAAGGAAGTTTGGCAATCTCTTCTATCTCTTTTTGGGTATAAAAAACAGAACCTAATACACCGCAGTGAATAGATACACCTTTACTTGCTTTCGCATGGGTTACTATCTGTTTTGCTATTGATGGAAACTCATCCTTAGCGAATACAACTGCTATATCACCACGCATGGGATCGTCCCATGATATTGACTTAGTAGCTTCACAACTCTGAAGAGAAAGTTTAAAAATATTATTTTTTATTATAGTGTACTTAACATCATACTTTCGCAGAGATTTTCGAAGCATAAATAAATTTTGGACGGAGCTTCCTGCATAGCGTGTCAATATGAAGTTAGACGTATTCTCTAGATAGACATCATATCTTTTTTTTAATTCAATATTTTTACTAGATGGCATCAGTTTAACCCTTATGTTGTATTTTAATTGATGGAGACATTGTACTAGCCAAATGGCAAGATTGTATATACTCCCCCTTAGCATCAGATGGCTTACTATTCAGAAAGCTACGGTAAGTAAAATCTATATTAGACAGCAATTGATCGTCAGAGAAAGAGACTTTACCACATGGAAAATGTACTACGCCCGTTTGGTCTGCCTTATATTCAACACGACCTGATTTAAGTTGTTTCACAATGGAAGTGATGTCGGTAGTGACTGTACCTGATTTTGGTTTAGGCATAAGACCCATACGGCCTAGAATAGGACCTAATTTTCCTACATCTTTCATCATAGATGGTGTAGAAACAACAAAATCAAAATCAACCCAACCTTTCTCTACTTTGGACAATAATTCGTGGCCACCGACATGGTCAGCACCAGCTTGTTGAGCTTGTTCAACATGTTCCCCTTCGCAAAATACAAGAACCTTTACTTTTTTACCCGTGCCATGTGGTAACTGTACCATACCTCGTACATCTTGCAATTTTTTATGGTTAATCTTGAAATGTACTTCTACGGAAGCATCAAACTTTGTTGGCTTCATCTTTTTCAGAAGGGATATCGCTTCTGAAAAAGAATACGATTCTTCTCCTAAAAGAGATAAGTTTTCACGGTATCTTTTACTACGTTGTTTCATAACCTAATGTATTTTAATACAATAACAATTAACTATTTATCTTGAGCTACAGTAACTCCCATTGACCTAACTGTACCCATTACAATTCGACTTGCCATTTCAAGGTCATCTGTATTGAGGTCAGCCATTTTCTGTTTAGCAATAGCATGCACTTGCTTCATTGTTAATACTCCAACTTTTATCTTATGTGGTTCTGCAGACCCCTTCGCCAACTGTAAGGTTTTTTTAATTAAGGAGCTCATTGGTGAAACCTTGGTGACAAAAGTAAAAGTTTTATCCTTGTACACAGTAACAACAACAGGTATCAGATCACCGGACTGTGATTGAGTCTTAGCGTTAAAAGCCTTGCAGAAATCCATCATATTAATCCCATGAGGACCTAATGCCGTACCCACTGGAGGTGCAGGATTCGCTTTACCTGCCTCAATTTGTAACTTTACTTGGGTTTTAATTGCTTTTTTTATTGCCATATACGTACAAGGGCAACGTGATGTAAAAACATAGTATGTAAAGTATTTTAATTGATTGGAATGTAGACTTGGCCAGAAAGTTGGGGCACCTTATAAATTGAAGCACGAATTGAAGTTTTACCTCTTAAATACCTTAATTGGGTATTAAGTAGCCTAATACTTTTAAATAAATTCATAAAATAATTATGCGACATTACCTTGTTATTTATTATTACTAAATAATTTCATAAATTTATACTTCTCTAAATTATGTAATCACATACTATCTTTAATATTGAGTGCCTGTGTTAATGATTTACACTTCTTTTTCAAAAAAATCTTTCAATATTTTTAAGCTATCATTATGCCGTTTTTCGTAAGTTGCATATGTCCATTGACTATTTTGTGATACAGAATGTGCATCCAACATTTCAGATTTCTGGTATATCTCACGTTTTTTTTTGAAAAACTTATTTCCACCCTTAAAATTTAATTTTTTTTCCAATAAAACTAAATTACCAATATGATTCTGGGTTTCTTCCACTTTTTCTTTGTCCCATTGATCATAATAATTATCCTCCCATTTTTTAGGAACTATGTGTTCAATACTTATATTGTCTATATACTTTTGCTTTTTATATTGTAATGCCGTTAGAATAAGTAATAAAACCATTCTATCTTTTGGTACTAAATTATTTTTCAACTTATCCATATCATCTAAAACACACCAGAATTTTTTCTGTTTATAATATTCATTGTGCCATATATCACTAGCAATAGTTAACATTGTATGCCGAATATCCATACCAGGACTACGCATCTTTGCCCTCCAGTAACATCTAACAATATTCTGAAGGGTCTCTATACATAATTCCATATTGTTGTTAGGAATATAACATTCACCAGCATCCTCATCATAATATAAGTAACGAATGATTAATATTAAGGAAGGATAAAATGGATCATCATTTCTAAAACTGCGAATAACTGCCCACCATAAACGAATACGTCCATTACTAGATTGAATACATTCCCAAGAATCCAATATCCGCCTTAAATCAGATAAAACCTTCTCCCATTTCATATTAATTAACTTATACTCATTTTTATTACATTTCTTACCTTTCTTACCCGAATTATCTAAGTAATAACCTTCAAAAAAATCTCGTAGATTAATGGCTTTACTTGTATCTTTTCTTTGTGACTTTAACAAATACATATAACATCTAAATAAATAAGTAAGAAAATTTCCCTTAACAGTTATATCTTTATTGTTATAGGAAAAAGACTCTACATCTTGCTCTAGATTTTCCCATATATACATAAATTCTTTTTCTTTCCCATCATTTTGAGCAGAACGATATAAAAGTGATTTGAATATATCAGAGTCTTCCAGACTAAGACCACGATTATTAATTGTCTCAAAAATTTTAAGAGCTTGTTTATCATCTCCACATTCTATGGGCAATAAAACCACAGAATTTAATAAATTATCTGTTAAACTCTGATAGTGGTCTATATCTAACTTATCTATTTTCTCTAGAAAGAATTTATAATTAATAGAAAAATTATCTTCCTCGCTATTAAGACAATCTTCATTATTTTCTTGCAAAATAATGTTTATAGATTTATTCTCTCTGCCACCATTGACTTCTGACATTAATCTCAATTCATTTGGCCCATCCCCACCCTCAGACCAGTCATTAAACTTATACAAGGTTGCTTTTAATTTTTTATGTGTTTTATGACGTTCATACAAAGAACGAAGCAGTAATGATATAGTAATTAATCTTTGTTGTCCATCAATAACTATTAATGCTTTACTATTACTAGAACGAGATAAAACTATATTGCCTAAAAAATAGCTACCATCTGCACCAAAATCATGCATTAGGATATCTTCCCATAATATCCCACACTCATCTATAGACCATGAATATTTCCTCTGATAATCAGGAATAACAAAATCACTGTTATAGCATATGTAACATATCTCTATGGGTTGGATATAAATTCAAAGAGTAAAACTAATTATTGCACTTCAAAATAGAAGATACAAACTATCCACATTGGTTTATCAAATATATTATGAAAATAATTGACAGTGCCAAATATCTACCTTATCTGTTCACATTAAATATGTGAGTTTCTTTAGGAGAGTGTATGCGAACTATAAAATTACATTGTATACGAAGCTTTTGTGTATTTATGTATAGCTTACTATTCATGAGTGTATTAAGTACAGGGCTACTCGCCTCTGTTGTTTACTATAAATGGAATCAAGCTCTAGATAAAAATGATATTATTGTTTTTACGAGATGGGTACCTGATTTTGCGATAAAAGAATTTAAAGGTGAAGTAGATATACTGTCTGATATGGATACAGTATTTAATATTATTAGTCATACGGAACACTATCTATCATGGTTTCCTAACTGCATCGAAGCCACATTTCTTAAGAAGATTGGCCCAAATAAAATTCTTGTTTATATGGCATTTGATCAAAGTCCATTTTTTGTAAAAGATATGACCATGGAAATTTATTCTAAAAAAGTGAAAGGTCATTATCACATGAAGATGAAGCATATACCCCATCTTCATGTATCAAAACTAGATAGAGATGCAATGGATGTTTTTATAGCTTCTTTATCAATATCCAAGAATCAAAAAGAAGGTGTGCACGTGACATACCAGGGACGCCTACAAATTGGCAAAACAAATTTAAACACTAGGTTATTCAATTGGCTAGCAAATAGACTTGTTAAAGTAAATCCATATAAGTTATTAAAACGAATTCGTGCACAAGCAGAAAAGTCTCAATAACGACGAGATAAAATCTAAGTGCAAGAAAAAAGTATTCGATTGGGCCAATTCTTAGCACAAAATAATCTATGCAGTCGACGCAAAGCTAAAAGTTTTCTGGCTAATAATACTCTCTATTTTCAACAACAAAAGATAAACGATATTACCTTTAATTTACCAGCTCACCTATTAGAACAACCTATTACAGTTAATGGCAAGCCCTATTACTGGAATCAAAAATATGAAATTATTTTGCTTAACAAACCAATAGGATATATTTGCTCGCATCGCCAATACAAACAATATAAATCCATTAAAAAACTTTTACCCTCAAATAAAGCACACTATTTCTTTGCCGGTCGATTAGATGTTACCTCTCGAGGTTTAATGGTATTATCTAATCATGGTAACTACATCAATCGCCTTACTCATCCTAGCTTTAATGTAAAAAAAGTATATTGTGTTTATCTCACAACTCCCATGAAAACTGCAGACTATAAATCTGCTTTGAAGGGTGTCTATGATGAAGGGGAGCTACTCAAGATAGATAATATACAAACACTACATAAAAAAAACTATTACCAATTTACTTTGCACAGAGGGCGTAAAAGAGAGATTCGACGCCTTCTTAGAACATTGGGTTATCGAATAATTGATCTACAACGAATCCAAATTGGTGAATATAAATTGAATGGCTTAAAAGAAGGTAATATCCAAACTCTCCATTTAGATCCATCTGAGTATTCAACGGCTTAATTAGAGTTAAATATGGCACCCTTCTTAATACTGTCTGTTAAATGTTTGTAGTCGTATACTCGATCAGTTCTAGGTAAATTTGATAGCAGAATGTTACCATAAAATTTCTGTGTAATTCGGCTATCTAGGATAGCGATCACGCCTTTATCTGTACGGGTGCGAACCAAGCGACCAAACCCTTGACGCAACATTGTATTAGCATATGGTAAAGATAATTCATTAAAAGGTCTTCTTTTAAAATTTTCTAGACGCTTAGACCTTGCCTGAAAAAGTGGTTCATCTGGTGGCGGAAACATAAGTTTTGTAATAATTAGCATTTTTAACTTTGAACCAGGTATATCTACCCCTTGCCAGAAAGATTGTGTACCTAGTAAAACAGAATGCGGGGTTGCCATAAATTTCTCCATCGCTTTCTGTGCACCTAACGCTCCCTGGCTACTGATGGGTAAATCAATAGTATTAGATAATATATCATTTGCCTTATTAAGCATATAGTAAGATGTAAATAGCACCAGAGCATCACCTTGAGATAAATCCACTAAATCAATAATTGTCTCCCATAAATTTGTTTCATAGGATAATTTGTCATCATTAGCAACACCGTGCAGAGGAGGAGTAAGATGTTTAGGTAAATATAAAATAACATTATCACGAAAACGAAATGATGATTTAAAAATATCTTTTACAAATAAGTCTTCTGTATCATCAAATTGGGGAAATAGATTCTCAATAAAATATTGGAAATAGCCCTCTTGAATTATCACTTCCTTAGAAGGTGGTACAGCTTGCTTATGCCAATAACCTAATGTAGCACTTACCCATGCTTGTGGTACGGTAAATAGCTCTGTTAGATGCTCACCTGCCTGGATATAGCATACATATAAATGCAGGATCCCCTCTTTGCTTTCCCCCCAATAAGCGGTGCGATCAAAATCCATATCAGAAAAGGTACCTAAGAACTGTGTAAATATATTTAGGAAATGCGTGATATGATTAACAGAGTTAAGCAAGATTGGTTCTTCTGATTTTTCTGCCCATGATGTTAATTGAGAACCACAACTATGTGCATTTTTACATAGTTCAGTGATATCATAATCTACCTGTTGATTAATAGTGCGAGTACCTTTACTATCCAGTACAAGCTCCATCATATCTGCTACATAAGACAAAAATACATTCCATCCACGTGTCACTAATTCCCATTGTTGGTTAAATGAATCAATCTTACTTTCTTCTAAAAGTTTATTTTTAGCAATGTGTTTATCAAATAGTTTTTTCTTATCATCAAGCGTCTGGGTACTAAAATGTAATGTAAAAATACTATGAAAGGTATTAAGAAAACTATGAGCTTCATCCACTACTAGGCAGGAGTATGCAGGTAATATCTTCTGTTCTGTTTGGATATGAAGCAAAAGTAAATAGTGATTGGTAATCAAGACACGAGCTTTTTCCCACTTATGTTTTGTTTTAAAGTAATTGCATTCAGTAAAATGAAAACATTTTTTACTGGGACATCCATCTGGTTCACGGTTTACCATAGACCATAAAGTTGATGGTATCTCAGTAGTAAAATCGTATATAGAGCCCTCTGCATTATCAGAAAAAATGTTAGTCACCTCTTGCGAAAAATGCTTCCATACATCTTGATTAACCAGATCTAAGAAATCACCTGCATTATCTGTTGCTTCGTATCTAAGCTTGCATAGATAATTACCCGAACCCATGCATAAAGCATACTCTAACGATGGTGCTAGAATATCTTGGATTGTACGGATATCTTTGTAAAAGATTTGTAACTGTAAGTTCTTTGTTTCTGTAGTAATTAACAACCGTGTACCGGTTAGATATGAATAAGATAGGCCCGCAACCATATAAGCAAGGGACTTGCCAAGACCAGTACTGGCTTCTAAAACACATATTTTTTCTTCCATGAAAGAACGTAAAATAGTTTTAGCCATTGCAACTTGGTTATGTCTGGGCTCATAATTATCAAAGCGAGATCCCAGACGCTCAAAGGCAAGATCAATAATCAAGTCAAGAAGATCATTAGAAATAGAGCTGTCAGGATCTTCTATGTTGATTGTATCATCTTCTGCAATATACCAGGGTGGCCAACAGGGTTGAAAAACAGGCTGAACATCATTCATACTTCTTTAAGTGCTTGGTTTGCCAGCATATCAGCTAAATGATTATATTCTCTTTTGATATGTTGAAGCTCTACTTTCTCCAGTTGTTTCTCTAATTCTTTTGCCTGATTGTATAAAGGTTTTAAGTGCGGATGCTTTACTTTGTAACTGCCAAGCATCTGGTTAACGATAAGAAGAGAATCCATGTATATTCTACAATTCATTAAATGATTGCTAACACATAATTGTAAAGCCACAATTAGGGATTGGTACTCAGCTTGATTATTTGTTGCCACACCTATAGCCTTCTTAGAGACAATAAAGGCATCACTGATATTAGAAAAACTCTCTACATCTCGGTCAACTACATCACAAAAGATAGCTACCCCGAGCGAAGCTGGCCCAGGGTTACCCTTGGCTACACCGTCAGCAAAAACTACAGACCAATTCTCCACGAGATTAGCAAGATTTTGTTACAGATCAACCGAATAGTTAAAGATTATTCACTTGGATTGACAAAATAAATTTCGTCTTTAACTGGCAACTCTCTACGTAATGTTTTAATGAAAGAGTCTGTATCACCCATTGGAGCATATTCAGGACAATCATTTTGAACCCGTCTAGCTACTGTAAAATACTTATAACGTTTCTCCTCTCCCGAACGCTTAACCCAACGTTTTTTGGCACAACGAACACGTAACATATATTTGGAATTATCAGCTTCAAACACACGAGTAACCAAACAATGCTCACAATTTGCACAATATATTTTTTCTTTCATTACCTAAAAAATAACCCCACTCATACGCAGTACTATTATCGGACAGTATAAACCACTCTCAGCGTACGTCAAATGGCAACCTAAGCATTATATTCTACCCGTCAACGAATTTAAGTTTAGTAGGTGTAGAACCCACAAAGATATGTTATAGTTACTATAAAGTGATTGATTGTGTTGACAGTTTTTTAGTAAGATAGCTATCCTTCACGGCCGGCCATTAAAGGAAGAGAAAGTTATATACAATCGTTTAGATAGATAAGTAAATATCGCTTGACGGTATTTCATAATCTAAAGGGGAATAAGGCTGCACGATGTTACTTAGATGGTTGATTTATTTTTTCCTATTATGTTTTATACAATGTTCCCCTAAAAAACCAGGTATTTTTTCTTTTCACCAGTTAACTGACAGTGTTCTTAATCCTCTACAAAAAAAATGGTTTTATCCTACTTCCTTCACTATACCACGTAAACCTGTATTCTTTTATAGCAATCGTATATTATGGTACTGTTATCATATAAAAAAAATATCACTTACCTCTACGCCAAACTATGTGGTTGTTTTACGCAAGAAAAATTTAAACTGGGCGGAATTTCACGCTAGACAATATAAGCTAAAACGTAACTATCCCTATTTGATTGGTAAATACCATGTATTGCCTCCAGGACAATATAGTATACAAATTATGCAAGATCGTAAAATTATTGATAAGTTAGAATTTATGGTTATTTCACACGAGGTTGATTAGATTCTCCTATAGACCGTATAAGAAACCTTCTTTATGATAAATAAGATATAACCAGATACAAGAGTATAACAGATGGCAACTATTTTGGCAGTAGATTATGGTAGAAAAAATATTGGTATGGCTATTGCACATCAAGAATACCAACTAATACAACCCTTACCTGTATTACAATACCACCACTCTAATTTCTGGCAAAAAATAACTAATACAATACAACATCGCAATGTGTGTACCATTGTATTAGGTATGCCTTCATGTCGGATCCCTACTAAAATACAAAGTGAGATTATAGATTTTCAAAAGGCTTTAGCTAAGAAATTTCCCTCAGTGACAATTGTCTTACAAGACGAATCTTATTCATCCGTTGATGCCGAGAATATATATCATGCCTTACCAGGTAAGAAAAAAACAATAACTTCTAAAAATCGTCTAGATTCTTTAGCCGCATCAATTATTTTACGGGCTTATTTTATGCAACCTAAATCAAACATAATAATATAACTACCTGCCTCAATTATCTAGGTAAGTGTTCTTGATTGGCAAGCCAGCACCGGAGCTGGACAGAATAGATTTGGTTAGCAGTTGTCTCCTCGTAAGGATAGCCTATACATGTTATTGATCATAATACAAGATCTAAATATATTTTTTTGTTTTAATATCTGACAATCTAGCTTTCTGTCAAAATATCTTCTTGGTTGTTTGATAACATTCTCTGTAAGTTTCTAGATACTTTGTTCTCTTATTATTTGCATAGTATTTTTTCTTCTCAGTAAGGTATTGTGCATCTTTAGCCTGATATATGCCATTGATTGATTTCATTTTTACCTTGTAAAAGACAGCAGACTTTGATATATTTATTTTTTGAGTTATTATTCTATTCTAACTGGGAGTTGCTAAAAATAAATACTTGCTCCATCCATAACTACATTTTATAATGCACCGCATGGGCTCTTATTATTCTAGTGATGACCTTTCAAAGTTTACTGAGATAAAGCGACAGAATAAGCGACTAGGAGATAGGTTTTTTACCTATTACCAAAGCGTATTCCAAAATGGTGTTCTTTCTGGTCGCGAGAAGGCACTAATTGGCTTATCTGTTGCTCATGCTGTAAGATGTCCCTATTGTATCGATTCCTTTTCACAAAGTTGTTTAGAGAAGGGAGCAGACGAAGAACAAATGAATGAAGCTGTACATATTGCTGCTGCCGTTGTAGGAGGGGCCACATTAGTACACGGACACGGCGTCCAAATGATGAATAAAGTTGATGACGTTCTTTTATAGGGCTTAGTAGACCCAGTATATCAATTATGGATAATGCTACTCAGATTAAGGCCTTACAAGATTCATTAAAAGTCTCTTTTAAAAATAAACTAGAACAACATGACGTAGATACTATTCAACCCAAAGAGATAGATATTTTTCAAATTAATTTAGGTAAACTATGCAACCAAACATGTAGACACTGCCATGTTGAAGCGGGACCTAATCGTACAGAGATTATGGATAAATTGACGATTGATCAGTGTATAGGTCTTATTGAACAAACCCCTAGTATTCACACAGTGGACATTACAGGAGGGGCACCTGAAATGAATCCCAATTTTTATTACCTTATAGAACGTGTCAAAGCGATAGGTAAACATGCAATTGATCGTTGTAACCTTACTATCCTAGAACATCCAAATTATTCGTATCTATATAATTTCTTAGCGGATAACCAAGTAGAGATTGTTGCTTCTCTACCACACTACGCACAGTTACACACAGATAAACAAAGAGGAGAAGGAGTATACGCTACCTCTATTAAAGCTCTCAAAAAACTCAACCAATTGGGATATGGTGCGGAGATTCCCCTTAATCTTGTCTATAACCCAGTGGGTATGTTATTGAGTAGTTCACAGGAAGAGTTAGAAAAAGAATTTAAGTACCATTTAAAAAAGAATCATGATATTAGTTTTACTAATTTATATTGTATGAATAATGTACCCATTAATCGCTTCTTAAAGTTATTGCTTAACCAAAACAAACTTCAAGAATACATGCAAATTTTATTAGAAAACTTTAATTACCACACTGTAGATAATCTTATGTGCAGAAACCAAATTTCGGTTAGCTGGGACGGTTATATATATGACTGTGATTTTAACCAGATGCTAGATTTAAAAGTTACTTCCATCCAAGATTTCAATCATGATGCCTTTATGAACCGTAATATACATACTGAGAACCACTGTTTTGCATGTACTGCTGGTGCTGGTTCTAGTTGTGGTGGTACCATTGAGAATCCTTAACCCGTAACAGCCCTTAGCTAAGGTTTTGTACCAACTATATTGGTTTGTAATGCCAACAATTCAAAGATTTGGTATACTCCCTTAAAACATTTTAATAACTAGTCTGTTATTTTACAGACTAGTTTAAATATATCACGTTGAATCATTGCTTTATTCACTGTGTTACCATGGAGTAAAAAACGATCCAACCTTTATCTAATTTTTGTTTTAAGGCAAGATTAGATATAACTTTTTCTTTTGCTCCATTAGAAAACCACTTCACATAAAAATCTGGTTTCACACTACCATAAGTTTTTTCTATGTATTTACATAGGACAGAGACATCACTATTAAATCTATACCATCGTCAGATAATGTCTTAAGTATATTAAGGCAATCACCAATATATACCTTACTTTTCATTTCTGCTTCTATCCTTTGTATTATTCTTTTGAACCGTAATTACTTTACTTTTATTTGTACCATCTTTATTTTCCGCCTTGATCATACCAGATAAAAGTCGTATACTTACTTTATTTCTGTGAAATTTTGTCCTAAATTGTTTTATATCTTCCATAAAATATGTGGTAAAACACGATACCAATTATGAATAAATTTTTCTTCATAATTTTACTACTGAACCGAAACAGTAACGTTACTATGATCTTACTTTCTAAGTTAAATCAGGAATCATATTTTTTGAATCCTACTTTGATTGAGACAATCGAGTCAAAACCTGATACTGTGATTACATTATCAAATGACAAGAAATATATTGTTAAAGAAACCTCTGAAGAGGTTGTGCAAAAAGTGATACATTATCATCAACAAATTTATGGGAAAGATTCTATAGAAATTTGTAACAAGGTAAAGTAAAAACAATATGGATTTTGGCACTGTTATAGGTATGATTGTGGTTGCTCTCAGCTTACTGCTGGGTATCATTGCATCTGGATTAAGTTTTGTTGATGTTATTAGCCCTGCCTCGTTCTTTATTACAGTAGGTGGCTCACTTGCTGCCTTAATCATATCATATCCATTAAATTTAACTCTTAATATCAGAAAGGTATATAGTAAGATCTTGCGTATACCTGATTTACGTATTGAACAAAAAGTCCTACAAATTATAAGCTTTTCGGAAAAAGCACGTCGTGATGGTTTACTTGCATTAGAAAATGACATGTCAGAGTTGGAAGATCGTTTTTTAAAAAAAGCATTGCAACTTGTAGTGGATGGTGCGGATCCAGAGATTGTAAAAAACATTATGGCTACTGATGTAGAAGAAATGGAACGTAGACATGCTAACCATCGTGCTTGGTTTGAAACGTTAGGTGCCTTAGCACCTGCTTTTGGGATGCTAGGAACATTGTTGGGTCTGGTGGGGATGCTCACTAATCTTGGTGGTGATTCTGCTAGTATCGGTCGTGGTATGGCTACTGCACTAATTACAACATTGTATGGCTCTATTATTGCCAATGTTTTTGCAATTCCTGTTGCTAATAAGCTAAGAGGACAAACAGAAGTAGAAATTTTAATAAAACGGGTGATGATTGAAGGTATTTTATCTATCCAGTCAGGTGATAATCCTCGTATCGTACAAGAAAAACTTGTGAATTATTTACCTCCTGATTTTCGTCTAAATTTTGATAAAAAAGAATAATATGTAGCGGAAAGTCATTATGCGAATTGGCAACAAAAGCAAAAAGCAGAATAATAATAATGATGCATGGATAACGACATATGCAGATATGGTCACCCTTTTACTAACATTCTTTGTGTTATTATTTACTGTGGCAAAAATAGAGGGGCGAGATTTTCGGTTGATTCTGTCTGCTTTTCGTGGTTCAATTGGTATACTACAAGGTGGACAAACTATAGCACATGGGCGACTCGAAGATATGGGAATGCACATAGAAAGACTACCTGCAAACGAAACAGGTAGGACACTGGCTAAAGCATTAAAAATAGCAACTGAAATTTTTAAACCAGAAATCCAAGCCCATCAAGTTAAAATTTCTAATGAAGAAAAAGGATTGGTTATTAGCCTAGTGAGTAGCGATAACTTTGAACCAGGTTCTGCAAGATTAACTATTGCCATCAAAGATACACTTATAAAAAGTGCAGAGTTATTGAGAAACATAGATAATCATATACGTATTGAAGGCTTTACTGATGAAAACCCTGTTACATTTGGTAAAAAAACGAATGTTTATGAAACTAACTGGGAACTTGCTTCGCAACGTGCTATTAATGCACTCCGTTTTTTATATGAATCGGAAAGTATTAGCCCTCATCGTATGTCTGCTACCTCCTATGGTAAATATCGCCCATTGAGTATCTCAAAAACACCTGAAGCTAGAGCCCTAAATAGACGTGTTGATATAGTGGTTTTAAAAGAAAAAATATATCTACGAAATTATAAAGATACTGAATTACCTGTTAGCAAAATACCAGGAGTGGAATATTTATTAGATGAATAATATATGTTTAATTGCTTAATTGTTATGTAAATTAACCGAGTAAGGAGATAGTTATGCCAGAAGAAGATAGACTAGAAACTGTGGAAGCAGGTGATGATTTAATTGGTTTGCCCCAAGGTAATAAATTTGGGGGACATTCAAAGATAGTTGTTATTATATTTTGGTTGGTGGGTGGTTTAGCTGCTATTTTCTTGATGTTACTAATATCCTATTTTGTGGCCAGGCAAGTGGAAACACACTCCTACAAAGAAAGCAATAATATTGTTATTGCACCCGCACCCGCACCATTAGCAACGTTTACCTTTAAAAAAGAATTTAGGGTGAATACGGCAGATTCTGATACGCCACATTTTGTTCAAGCTTCTATATCTTTTGCTTTAGAGCCCAATAACCAAGACTTGATGTCTGAATTATCTAATAGGCAAATACAAATGAAGCATATTATTAATATCATCTTAGGAGATAAGAAAAAATCAGATTTATCTACTACAATCCAAAAACTAAATCTGGCTGAAGAGATTAAAGTGCAAATCAATATGATCTTGAGTAAAGGTGAAATTGAAGAAGTTTACTTTGAAGAATTTGTAGTAAGTTAAAGTTAATTAAAAACATATAAAAAGGAGTGAGGAATAGCCATGGGAGAAGGATCACTATCACAAGAAGAAATTGATGCTCTGTTAGCTGGAGAAGAAGAACCTCAGAGCAGTAGTGTTGGGCAACAAACTAGTTATCCACCACAAGAAGCTCCTGGAGGGATGTCCAATGATGGTCAACAAGGGGGGGCACAAAGCTTACCCGCTGTTTTTCAGAGTGCTCTTTCTGAAATATCTAGTTCATGTAGTACCTTTGTTGGTAAAAGTTTTGGGCTTACCAGCGTCAATATAACAGATGCACATAAAAATCAGATAATAACAGAAATACAGCCAGATAGTATGATTGTTTCTGCTAGTATACAAGGCCAGCACACTATATTAATTTTTAGCAAAGAACAAGCCCAGAATCTAGCAATGCATATGATGTCTCTACAAGAATTACCTCAGAAATTTGATGACGTGTCTTTGTCCGTATTTAATGAAATCGCTAATGTATTTTTATCGAATCTTGCACCTATATTATCACGTAGCGTAGGTGGCAACGCATCATCTGTCATCCATAGTGTTCAACCATATACTTCTCCTGAACAGCTATCATCTTTAACAGAAGAAGTATCTAAAATTAGCTATGGTTTTGTTTTAGAGAACCAGAATATGGGTTTTATTGTACAGTTAATGGATTCAAATATTCTCTCTCAATGGAATACAAGTATTTTACGTAGCAATCGCCCATCAAATGCAAATATGGGACAACCATCTGCTGGACAATTCGCACCATCCATGCAGAAACCACTCGATACTTTGAATATTAATTCAGTTAATTTTCCTACCCTTCAAGATGCTAATGTCATGAATGAGCATAGGCCTCAAAACTATGAATTGCTTTTAGATGTGCAGATGTCTCTAACTGTAGAATTGGGACGTACAACAAAATATATAAAAGATATTTTAAACCTTGGTGAAGGTTCCATTATTGAATTAGATAAGTTAGCTGGCGAGCCAGTGGATCTCCTAGTAAACGGAAAGCTTATTGCCAAAGGAGAAGTAGTTATTATTGACGAGAACTTTGGCGTGCGTGTAACAGATATTATCGGCCCCGCAGAACGACTATCCCAGTTAGATTTGTAAGATTTCTCTTAAGTGATTTTTATTTGTTTACTTTTTCTGTGTTCTTACTACATGTCAGGCAACCCTTTCTTTGATTTATCTGAATAGTACGCCATTGTAAGCTAGAAGGCTCTATGATAAGCATTGTTGTATGAAATATATGATGTATTAAGTGATATATTGTTAGGTATGCCATCATAGTACCAATTACACCTGGTAAAGGGCTTAATACTCCAGATTCTGCACATGTAGGTATATTGGATACATCCTTAGGTGGATTAAAAAATAAACACCGATAACAGACATTTTCAGGGTTAATGGGTAAGATATGGCCCTGGACTGTACCAATACCTCCAATAAAACCTATTTTATTATATTGCCGGATAGCATCATTCACCATGAACTTAGTTGCAATATCATCTGTACATTCTAAAAGAATATCATATTCTTGTGCATACATTATCACATTAGCCTGGGTAAGATGCACTGTATCATAGGTCACATTTATGTGGGGATTAAGTGGCCTCAAATAGTCAGATGCCACTCTTGCCTTTGAAAGACCAATATCTTTCTCTGCAAAAAGGATTTGTCGAGCAAGATTACTTCTAGACACCAAGTCTTTATCCAGAATATGAGTCAAGCCTACACCAGAGGCAACCAAATACTGCAATAAAGGGCAACCTATACCACCTGCACCAATCACCAAAACCCTGGCAGATTTTAGCCTCAATTGCCCATCAAGACCATAAAGTAAAATTTGTCTAGAGTAGCGTTCTAACTCTTGCTTAGAAAAATCTATTTTTTTATGTATGGGTCTAACTTGACAACAACATCCTGAATAAATGAGTCTTCGATCTTACTTTCTTGGATAAAATTTACCAACTCTTTTAGGGTAGGGTTGCCAAGATCTCTCACATTGATGAGGGATAAAAGTGCAACATAAGCCAATTCGCTATCTGGATCTTCTCGAAATATAGCAACCAAAGAGTTTGTTGGTTCACCTTTGGTTCTAATTGAAGATAAAGCAGATATACAAGCAATTTTAACTGTTACGTCTTCCTGCTCTTTAACTGCATCAACTATATTCGCTACATATTTCTTCTTACCTTGCTTACCTAATTGCCTACAAGCTTCTTTAGCAATTGAAATCTCTTCAGATTTAATATCTTGTAAATAATCTACTACTGTTTTACTAGCACCATAAACATGGGCAAAGGAGAAAAAATAGACAAAAACCATACTGTACAAACTAAATGAATTCATTCCAAAACACCTCTCAGACACTGAATAATCTACAAACGGATAGGTCAAGTTCAATTTAGAATGATAGTTTATTTTTAAATGGGAACTTATGTACTCTCCAATCAAGAACAGCTAATCTAGGTATAAGTATCTTGACACATTACAATGGTATAACATTATGCGGTACTATGGGTCAAAGTTTGAAATTATTCTGGTCTCCCTATGCCTCTTCACTAGCTATTCATATTTTACTAGAAGAATTAGGGCTTAAGTATGATCAAGAAAGAGTAGGTATAACTGGTCATAAAGGGGGCTTACTAGAATACAATCCCAGAGGATATACTCCAACGCTTGTAGTGGATTCTAGTATGGTTCTAACAGAAGTATTGGCTATTATGTTATACCTGTCTAACCAGCATCCTCACAAGCGATTCACCCCACCTCATGGTACAATGGAATACTATCAATGTGTTTCTTGGTCAAGTTATGTAGCGACAGAGTTACATAAGGCTGGTTCGCCTCTTATTCGCCTAAGGAAAGAGTTGGATGAAGCCCAAAAAATGATTATTAGGGATCTACTCAATAAAGAATATAAAATGCTTGATGAGTATTTTAGTAAACATACATTTCTCATGGACAACAAATATAGTATTTCTGATATGCATCTATTTACTATTTTAGGCTGGAAGAGAATGCTTAAAGTAGATCTTACTCCTTATGCATCGCTTACACGCTATATTGATTCTATTGATTCGCGACTTGCTGTACAAAAGGCTTTGAAGCTTCAAAGATCAAGATAGTCACTATAAAATATTGTGAAAAGCACAAACACAATCCTACTAGTAGGGAGTATTCTGCTATTTTGGTTTGTTGCGATTCTACTGAAACCTTCATACTTTACCCAATCTAGGACTTTGCGTGTTTCTAAGAATAAAAAAAGCAATCTTACATGGTATTACAGCTTAGATCAGGCACTAAAGGATGCTCCAAAAAATAAGAGCATTATTTTTCTAGATTTTTGGGCAAAATGGTGTGAACCATGTCTTGAAATGGATGATGTTATTGCTAATGATCCTAATTTTTCTGCCTTAGTTAAAAAATACCATATTATTTTGGTGAAGATCGATCTGAGCTCTAACCAAAAAAACAAGAATACTAAAATTGCTGAAGAGTATGATATTCATGGTCTGCCTACTATCATTTTACTAAAACATAATGGTCAAGTGTTAGATAAAATAGAAGGTTTTTTATCAGGAGCACAATTTACTAAAAGTATGGAGATAATACTGAAATAATCTTGATTACCCTTTCGATTGCTAAGATAAACACCAGAGCTTGTTTACCAAGAAAAAAAACAGAGTGTGCGGCAGGCTGGGATGTTTATGCTTGCTTAGATAACAAAATTTTTATGGAAGCTGGCTCTATTGTTGCTGTCCCTACTGGTTTATGTCTTGGTATACCAACAGGATATTTTGTCTCTATCAGAGCGAGATCTGGCCTTGCATTAAACCATGGAATAACCTTACCTAATGGACCTGGTACAATTGATCAAGACTATGGGGGAGAATTAAAAATCTTACTAATTAATCTGTCCCATAAACCCTTTACGATTAGTCACCATGATCGCATTGCACAAATGCTCTTAGAAAAGGAAATACAAATGCAGATACAAGAAATTAGTGTAAACGAGATTATAACCACCAAAAGAGGAGAAAACGGTTTTGGCTCTACAGGTTTATAACTCCATTCAAGACCCTAAACAATTAGATCCGAATACTCTTTACGTTGCCTTTGGAGGAGGTGTAGGTAAATTTGGTGCCAATTTTACTGTGTTTAGTTACCAGGGTTGTAATATATGGATTGATCTAGGTATTGGTTTTCTGAATGAACAGTATCCAGGTGCAGATAAACATCTTCCGAACATAGCTCTAGCTAAATTGTTAGTTCCAGACCTGGTAATTTTTACGCATGCCCATGAAGATCACATAGGAGCTTTACCCTACTTTCATAATTTGATACCAGAAAAAACACCAATATTTGCTTCTGATTTTACCCATGCAATAATTAATAAAAAGCTCAAAGAATTTATCATTAAGGCCCATCATTGGGAATTTACCATCATTAAGAAAAACCAGGTTATTCAATTTGGTGGTGTTGAATTACATATATTATTTATACCACATTCTATACCAGATAGTTTTTCTGTTGGACTTTCTTATAAAAAAATTAATCGCAAAATCTATTTTTCAAGTGACTTTAAATTACAAGGAAATGAACCACGGTATTCGATACAAGATATAAAAGATTTTGGTCCCATAGATTATTTATTTTGCGATTCGACGGGATCAATACAAGAAGGTTCTACACCCAATGATGAAAGTGTAGTAAAGTGTATTACACAGAAGATAATAGATTTCCCAGGTAGAATATGGCTAACTACTTTTGCCTCTAATGTATTAAGAATTTTGGCAATCTTGGAGTTTGCCAAAAGCCACCAATATAAAATAGGTTTATTAGGTAGATCTGTGATAAATTATATAGATGCCGCCTACGAATCTGGACATACTTCACGTATAGCAAAGGAATGGGCTACCGCTTCTCGTTCAGATAAAAAGGCATTGTGGATCATCGCTGGGTGCCAAGGTAATGAGAACTCTGCTCTGCATAAGCTTGCTTATCAAAAACTCAATGACATTCAGCTTACAACAAATGACCTGATCATTTATTCCAGTAGCATTATTCCTGGAAATGAAGTAAACGTGTATGACGTATTAAACAATATTATTCTTCAGGGACCAACGGTTTTTGGCTTGGGGAGTGAATACCATGAAGTACATACAAGTGGACATGGGAAAAGTGGAGACATCCAGTCATTAGTTTCTTGGTTAAGACCTAAATATATCATCCCTGTACATGGCGACCCTATCCACCTATATGCTTTCCATAAAATACTTGCAGATAAAAAACAAGTTACAATAGTAGATAGCCAGTATGTCTATAAACTCAACAAACAGATAGAAAAAGTATTTCGGTTAGATAACGAAACTTTGTTTGTTGAGAACAAGGTTATACATAATAATTTATCTATTTTTAAAACTAGACGAGACATTCTTACCAAGGGGATATGCAATATCATTATTAATGAAAGCGAACTTAGATTATGCACCATAGATTATCAGGCTGTACTTTTCCCAGATGATTATGCCGAAAATAAAAAAAATATTTTTTCTAAAATACAAAACATTATACAATATACTTTAGAAAGTGATGCTCTAAAAAAGGAGAAAAAATTAAAAGAAAAAATATACAAAGTGTATCATCTTACCTTTAACAAAGTACCATTTATTAATATTATATGGGTATAAAAAGATATGTCTCAGATTACCAATCAACAGTTAGAAAGTGATTTAAATACTCTTATGCGAGTAGAGAGTTTTCAGGACATTGTACCCAACGGGATGCAGGTAGAAGGTAGAACCAATATCAAATCTATTTTATGTGCTACTTCGGCAACACTAGAGATTATTGAACAAGCAGTACAAGATAAATATGATGCTATTTTTGTACATCATGGTTGGTTTTGGCCTAACCAAGATAGATGTATCCAGTCTTATTTTAGGACTAAGCTAAAATTAGTGTTAGAAAATCACATTAATGTTTTTGCCTACCATTTACCTTTAGATGCATTACCCAAATGGGGTAATAACCATCCTGTTTTATGTGACATGGGTTGTGAAGATATACAAATTTTTGAGGGGATAGGTTATACAGGTTATTTATCAAATAGTTATGAGAGCAACCAATTTTTTAACCAATTAGATGAATATTATCAAACAAAAGGTATACATGTCCCTACCAGATCAAAGAAATTAATCAAAAAAATTAGTATATTGTCGGGTGAAGGCACTAGCTTCTTTCAAAAAGCTATTAGACTATCTTGTGATGCATTTATAACAGGTGAAGGTACTGAATGGATATATGAAATGGCACGAGAAAGTGGAGTATGTTATTCAGCATTAGGTCATTATAAGACAGAAGAGATTGGTCCAAAACGAATGGTTAACTACTTCCAAAATACCTATGGGATAAGAGCAAATTTTTTTGCTAGTGAGAATCCATTTTAAATAAGCATTATGAAGTTTGGTGTACGAAAAAACGGAGAAATACTTGCTGATCCAAGATTGTCATTTTTAATTATATTATTACCTGGAACTGAATCCTTAAGTACTAAGTTAGAGTTACAATTTTTAGCTCATACAATTGAAAACAAAAAAAATTATTTTTACGTATATATAGTAAATACTTCCAATGGAGATCTGAATGCTTTACGTAAAAATATAGACACAATAGGAAATATTAAGAAGCAAAATAGATTAACAAAGAATAAGAAAGTTTTTATTTGGCCTCTTGCATTATTGCCAGACAATTTTAGTCAAATCGAAATAGAAGCACTTGTGGCAAAATATGATTGGAAGAAAGATATAGTATTTTTGCCATCCTTATACTTTAGGGAAGAGATAGTCCCCTTTATTTTGCAAGCACTGGATAAAAGATGTGAATGATTGTAACTTCTTGATGTTATTTATGTTTTTTTGTGTTTGGGGAATATGAAGATTCTGTAATTTTAATAAATTTTATCTTATGGATAGTAGTTTTACTAGCTTTTTGTATGATAAACAAACCAAACGAGGTTAAAATTGTTTGCCCTGTATGAGGAATATGTACAGTATGTTTTATTAAAAATCCAGCAATTGTTTCAAAACCCTCTTTCTTAATAGATAGATTGCAATATAGATTAAATTCATCAATGCCTAAGGTTCCAGACAGGATGTATGTATGACTGTCTTTTTTATGCGGTATAATTTTAGTCTCCGTACTAATAATGTCTTTAGGTATGGTGCCTACTAATTCTTCTGCTAAGTTATCTAGAGTAACCAATCCTATGATACTACTAAACTCATTAATTACAAATACAATAGGAGTTTTCATCTTTCCCATAAAAGCTAATATTGCTTCGCATGATATAAACTCAGATATGAAATGTGCCTCGTGTATCTTTTTAATCAGTTTACCATGTGGTGTCATTTTGACGAGATCACACACATGAACATAGCCTGTAATATTATCTGTCCTGTCTTTATAGATAGGGTATCGTACGTATTGGTATTGCTCCATAAGAGGTAATAGGTCTTGTAGGGTTTGTTCTTCACTCAAAGAAATTATTTGGCCTAATGGTGTCATAACTTCTTTGGAAGTAGTTACATTAAAATTCATGAGGCCACGCACTTTTTTATTCTCAGCGGTATGTAAACCCAAAAAGTAGAATATGTCTTCTCTATGCATTTTAGGATGTATTCCTGCGATTTTTATGATTATCTGTGATAGATACAAAAAAATAAAGCTAATTGGCAAGCTCATATAATAAAATATAAGGATAGGATAATGGCCATATTGTAGAATAGGTAAATAGAGTTTTTGTGAAATTAACTTGGGTATCATTTCTGCCATTATAAAAAAAATTAATATTTCTGAGATAAAAAGTAAAATTTGGAGAAATATACTATCAACAGAATAAATAAAATTAGCCATGATAATTGTACCAGTAACAATAGAAAAATTATTTCCTACTAAACAACTAGCAATGATACGTTCTTTAAGCTGGTATAAATAAGTTAGTCGTTTTTGGTTACCGTGCAGAGTATTCAATGGATTTAATGATATAATAGCTGTTTCTATACTAGAGCATAGACCAGACACTAAGACAGAAAATAGAAAAAGTATTACAGATAACATAACATTAAACCATAAAAAATATATTTTTATTGAGTACGCTTTGCCAAGACTAGTGATGCTATGCGATTTTTTTTCACTTTTATATTACTAAAGTTGAAAGGGTGGATATATAGTTTTGTATTATTATCAGGGAAACCGTCTAGTTGTTCTAAAATAAAACCTGAGATTGTCTCTGCGTGTTCTGAAATTAAATGATGTCTAAAATATTCATTAAATTCATCCAATGTCAATAATCCATCCAAACGATAAGTATCATTATTATTTTTGTGGATAAGCTGGGAGTCTTGTGCAACGCTATACGGTCTTTCACCCATTAAACTATGTACCAATTGTTTTAATGTCACAATACCTGAGAAATCTCCACCTTCTTGAAGTACAATAGCAATTTCTTTTTTGGATTGGATTAAGTTTTCCAGAGCAATATTAAGTGGCATGGTTTCAGGTAGATAAATGGTAGGTGTTACAAGTGCTGATAAAGTCTTTTTTTGTTTATGCTGAGAGAGCATAATATCTATAATAGAGATATAACCCAAAATAGTATTCATATTGTTTTCATAAATCATAACATAGCGATATTGCTTAGCAGAGATCTCTTTTATGATGGATGACATGGTTGAATGCTTAGATGCCATGAAAACACTTGAAGCGGGTATCATCACACTAAAAATGGTGTCATAGTAGAATAAAACAAAATTTTCTAAGAGGTATTTATCTTTTTGGCTTAATGAGCTATATGATTGTGCAATTTGTACAGATTCTAGTAATCTTGCTTCATCTATTTTTTGTATATTATATACTGGTATTTTGGTAATCCAATAATCAAAAAATTTGTAAATAGGTTGAGCCACAACACCAACTATGGTAAAACACTTTTGCAAAAAAGGAGTCCACCATAGTAGCCATCGATCAGCAAATTGGATTCCTATCATTTTAGGGATAATCTCTGCAAATAAAAGAAGAATTAGCGTAATAGAAATGAGTTGGTAAATGAGATATTCTTGTATACCAAAGATAGCATTAAAAAGTAGGTTACCCAAATGAGTAAGAGTGATATTGACAGTTAAATTACTCAATAAAATTAATATAAGTGTTTTTTCAGGATGCTTTAAGCAGTCAGAAATCCATTGTAATTTACCTAATTCTTTGGTGGGGTAATTAGCTCGCATCCTATTTAGCTGTGCAGGATGTATAGAAAAAATAGCTGATTCGCTACCCGCAAAGAGATATGATAAAAACAAAAAAAAGAAAAAAACTAATAGAATATATATAAACATAGTATGATAAATAATAATTCTAAGATTGTTTTATCACTTTGTACAGATTGAGAGAATAGAATTTTTGATAATCTGAAGCATCTCTTATTATTTGGGAGAAGTTACCAAACATTTAACTTTTAGCTGGAGTTTCCTTTTACCCATGAAAAATGTAGTAGAAGGTTTAACATGGAGTTTATAGATGTTGTCTTGGCTGGGTAAAGTAATATTTTGAATACTTTTATCATAAAAAAACCAGACGGCCTCAATACGCTTATCTGGAATAGCTTGTAAAATGATTCTAATATGCTCTTTTTGTTTACCCATTTCCACAATGTCAATGTATTGAGTAAGCTTAACCGAAATGGTTGGTAGTGGATTACTCATGCCAAATGGAGAAAAAACCTGGGCTTCCTCCCATAAAGTATGTTTAATAGACGTGTCATTTACTTCAACTAGAACATCTTCATCCTTTTCTAATACACTCGCAACTACTTTATCACCTTGTTGCTTATTAAAATAGTTAGGTTGTTCTTGGTATATTTTTTGTAGTGCAAAAATAAACTCATCTATAACCGCATAAGATATAGAGAAACCTGCAGCCTGTCGATGCCCCCCGTACTGTATAAAATACTGCTTAAACTCAAGCATAAAGGAAAATACATCCTCTTGCTGATACGAACGTACAGAACCGCGAACGACATCACCGTCATCTACTAATACCATACTGGGTTTTTTAAAAAAATCTGATAATTTATTAGCCACTAAGCCAGAGATACCTCTATGCATTGTTTTATCATAACAAAATATAATGGCACCTAATGTGTCATTTGTTTCGTTTAACTCTGATATAACTTTATCTACTGCAAGATTGGATATAGATTTTCTTTCTTCATTAATTTTTCTTAGTTGTGCAGCAATCTTGTAGGCGGATAATTCATCTTTTTCACCAAAGAGTTGTAATGCAATCTCAGCTCGGCCTAATCGACCAGCTGCATTAATCATAGGGCATAAGTTAAAAGAGAAGCTTTCTTCATTAACTGCGTAAGTAGGTATTTTACTCACGTGAAGCATGGCTTTAAGCCCGATGGGAATTTTAGATGGCATATGAGATAATACTTTTAATCCTTCAGCCACCAATATCCTATTATCATCAACTAAAGGCATAATATCTGCCACAACTCCCAAGGCAGCTAGAGGAAGATAGCCCACTAGATGGTTATAGATTTTAGGCATATGGTATGAGGATATCATGTTTACTTTTTCTATTAAACGATCTTTTTCAGGTAAATATTCCAGTAAAGTATTGATCAATTTAAAATAGGAGTTACTTTGAATCAAACGAAGCCACAGAGCATCTCCATCAAAAGTATTAGCATCTTGCTTACTATTGGAAGAAAAACAGATAGTTCGTTGCCTATTAATATCCTGAGAATCTATACCTTCCCTCGTTTCTATACCACGAAACATACGAAAATTAGTTTCCTTACCTTCGATTTGGTTAATATAATGATATTCTTTGCTATAACTATACAAAAATGCCCATACAAACTTGAACACAAGGCCTGCTGTGCACATCTCTCGGTTTGTATCTAGAATAGGTAGGCGCTTAGGGTTAATAAAAGCATCCACATGTGGAAAATCTTCTTCTCTTGCTGGTATAAAATGATGATCAATAATAAAAATCACCATATCTTTTTTATCTTTGATGTACTGCATGGTATCTTTATTAGAAGAACCACAATCTAAAGTGATCAAGATATCAGGCCCAAAAGATAATATATGCTCAGCTACATCTTCGGTTATACCGTATTTATCATTTTCTCGGGGAGTTAGTGTAAGCAAATTTTTTTCTGGCCATTTTACTATATCTCTCAAAAATAGATAAAGTATAGATGTAGACATTATACCATCCGCATCTCTATCACCATAGAGTACTACCATAGTAGAATCTTTTTGGGGTAGAGCATCATGAAAAATCTGGATAGCTTGTTCTAAATCAGGTAGGGTAAATGCTGGCGAAAGCATAAAATAATCCTGGACAAAAAAACGCAATGTCTTTTTAAGTAAAAATTTCTCCAAAGAAAGGCTTGGAGTTTTATTACTTTCATTAGTTTGTATCACATAGTAGTTGCACATAGTTTCTACCCATTGCAAAAATATTTTTTCCTGTAACGAAGTGAAATTAGGTAAAAAAGTACGTAACCATTGAAGAGAAGCAAAGGAAGAACTAGACATAACAAATTATATTACCAAGGCAATATAATTAATTGACAGTAATAGAACCAATTATTTTAGAGCCTTGATCAACGTCTAATTGTTTACAAATAATATCACCACGAAAGATGGAAGTAGATTGTAAGTGCACATATTCGGCTTCTACAACATTAGCTTGTAATTTACCAAATACATTTAGAGATTTAACTTCTAATGATGCTATAACCTCAGCCATACTTGCGATCTCTACCGTATTACTAGATTGTATTTTACCATTGACTTGCCCATAAACACATACTGGGTTACTTGCTTTAATGTTGCCATGAAAACAAATATCGCTGGCAATATTTGTTACGTTTCCTGGAGAGTTATCCATCCCTTTCATAAATGTTTTATAATTCGCCATCCTTCATCTGGCTATCATGTATCAGAACTTTACTCTTTTTCAATAGCTCCTGTTCTTTCTCTACGAATATTTGACGCAACTTGTTAGAGGCTTCTTTTGAATCTTGTTCTATAGTATTATACCAATTTTCCATCATATACCTATGTACCATAAAATTCATTGTATCCCACTCTATGAGACGAGCAAGTTCTGGATGCTCATTTAATTTCATTTTCTTTGCTTCTAAAGAAAAAACATAGTGTTTTATAAAGTTTTTATAAATTTCTTTCAACTGCTTTTTATCTTTTAATAAGTGTTTTATTTTACTTAGATCATTCACATACACTACATTAAGATAATCATAAAAAAACTTAGAAGTAATTTCTATTTTATCTGTTTTGACAAGATACTTTGCTCCCTTTAATTGAACTTGAATAGAATCAAGATTGATATGTTCTATATCTGGTATACCATAACTTTGGAAGAGAGAATATTGCCAGTTTTTTTTACGAACAAAAAGAGTATTCTGCCAATAAAAGTTAGCCTGTCCTTCACTCAACGTATTTTTTTTATTAGATTTTTCCAACATTCCAGAAAAATCTTCTTTGTGTATGTTGTATAATTTACTAATAGAGAAAATAAGCCAGCCATATGATGTAGTAACAGGATATGATATAAAAGTTTCTTTTCCTAAGGTCTGAATATTTTTCATTTCAACATACCCATGACGCACATAAAGACCTGAAGTAAGCTCTATGTACATGCACTTTGCCCATTTTTTGGGTGTTTGTTGCTTTTTTACCGGCTCCAATAAAGTTAGAACTACATTTTTATTTATGACAGAAAGCACCTTAGAACGTTGGTCTGCTTTATCGTAAATAGTAACTTTATTTTGCACCACTCTAGCAGAAACTCCTTTGACTTTTTCAGTAAGTCTGAGGATAGATGATTGCATACCCGAGGGTATCATAGAAATAGGTTTAAAATTAAAAATACGATATCTTGGGGCCTTTCCTATGATATCTTTAATTGCTTTGTCTTTTGTAAGTTCTTTTACTATACTTCGTTTATCCTTCATCAAATAATGACGGACTTCTAGTAATTTATTAAAAGCAACATCATCACTACTAATAACGTCCTTATCCTTTCCCTTGCGTATAAGAAGAGCTTGTATATGGTAAAATTTTTCTGCTATTCCTTCTTGCTTCTTTTCCCACTGTCTCTCGAAAAGCTTAGACAAAGCGAGCATATTAAAAAATTGTTTAGATGTATCCTCAGAGTAATAATGAGGAAAGTCTTTAGTAATTTTCTCATTTAGAATTCGCATAAGAACCATTTGCTTGACTAGTTTTTTTTGGAAGCTAGCTTGTTGTGCTTGAGCTTGTAAGCCATATAGATTAACTAATTCACGGAGTTCATTGCGTTTTATGACTCCTTTATCATATGTTACTAGTACATCATTTTTTCTACAACCAAAAGAAAAACACAGTAGTACAACACTGATTATATAAAATACCTTACATTTATTATTGAATATTTTCATTTATTTCTCCCAATCCTTATAAATATGATCTATTGTCTGTGCTAGCTGAATATCTTTAGTAGATATGCCATTCACATCATGTGTAGAAAGACGGATATCAACTTGGTTATAGATGTTCGTCCACTCGGGATGATGATGTTGCTTTTCGCATTCCACAGCCACTTGATTCATAAAGCTCCATGCTTTGGTAAAATCTTTAAAAATAAGCTTACGGCATAAAGCTGGCTTTTCTGAGGTACAGGTATCAGTACTTACTCTCCACTCTGGTATGCAGGATAAACTACTTTCCAATTCTTTTTCATCTAGTTTAACTATCATACTAAAAATGCTTCAAATTTTTTTCTCTCGCAAAGGTTAGGTCGGTCGTGATGGCACGTAGTCTGGTGCCTAAAAAAATAGACACAGCCTTGTAAAAAGCAGAAGATAAATATATGTTATCTGTCAGTAATTGTTCTAACGCCTGATAAGAAATTTCATAAATAAGGCTATTCTCAATGGCTACTATATTTAAACCTCGTTTGAGGTGATCCAGAAAAGGTAATTCTCCAAAATGTGCCCCAGATGCTAAAACTCCTATGGGCGTTTCATCATCGTCATCCGTACTCTTCATTAATTTAACAGATCCATAACATACTACAAACATGGATTGAGCCTTGCTACCCTCAACAATAATGCTATCACCTGCAGAAAAAGATTTTTTGGTACTAATAGAGGCTACATTATGCAACTCCTCTTCTGTAAAAAACCGAAATAGATATATCCCTTGCAAAAGGGAAAAGATACTTTTTTCCATATAGTCCTGAGTACCAGGAAATAGTTATTCTCTTCATGTGTAAATGGTTTTTCTTAACCTACTCATGAAATTTAACAATTATGGAACATTATGTTTATACGTGCTTGACCTTGTGGTATATTTATATATGATTATAAAGATAAGTATAAATACCAATTTAAATATACAGGCAAGCCGCACCAGATTTTGAGGCTAATGGATAAGTTTTCAATTGATGAGAAGTTTATAGAACACTTTACGGATATGTGTTGCCCTAATGGTGTAAAGTGTAACAAATATAGTAATGACAAGGTTTACAGATAAAAGCATTATGTACGCAATCCAGGTAAAAATAGTTTTTCTATATTTTACGGTACTATATTTGAAAAAAGTAGAATATCCTTTAGAAAATAGCTATATGCTATACATTGTGTAGGCTATCGTTACAAGGGAAACTTGTTAACCAAGTCTATTTTGTCCAGCTATGGTGCAGACTCTCCATAACTCAAAAGTCTGTAAATTTCATTTTGAAGTATACGACTTCTTTACTACATGTAGTTTTTAATAAAAAAAGACATAGTTTCATTATTCTGACATAATAGTGTATAACCTGCTTGATACAATGTATCTTGAAATTCATGTCTAGCTACTTGGTAACTTAAATCGAACCCTCTGCCATGATTATTCCATGATAAACATGGTGTAGTGAAAACTATATACGCATTAGGTATATTACTAGTGGATAAAAATTGTGCGTATGTAGGCCCAGCTTCTACCAGTACCTGATTGTGGCCTTCGTCTCCAATATGCTTTAAAATAAGGTCAAAGTTTTGTTTATCTGGAATATATAAAAAAGGCATTTGAGCATTTTCTAGAATATCACATTGCACTTTATCGAAGGAAAAGAAAAAGTAATTTCCTTTGAGTTGTGTTTGTAAG
This sequence comes from Leptospiria bacterium, assembly GCA_965262015.1. Lineage (GTDB taxonomy): Bacteria > Spirochaetota > Leptospiria > Turneriellales > CBDBES01. Next base: position 1,879,706 of record OZ253494.1, on the reverse strand, counting down.
TAAATAAAATTGTTCAGCTCTTTAACTTGCCATTTTTCTGCAAACTTGGGCAGGATAAAATACCGGAAATAATGCGTTCTGTCCTGTGTGGCGGCAAACATGGAGAAAAGTTTATGTTTATCATGACCTAAAAAAGTATATAAAAACTGATCTGTACTCTTATTCTGGCTATTAGAATGGTGGGTAGTAATTTTCTTAATAAATTTTTTCCTATTTAATATGCGGTTGGCTAGACGTGTATCTAATCGAGGCATGTCTGTTAGAATGGTACCTGGCGTTACTATACAGGCTCTAAATTTTTTCCGTAGTCGATGCAGTAGAATACGAGATTTCAAGGAAGTAATGGAATAGCTTGGGCCTTGCAGAGGTGCCATATTACCTTTTATATCTTGTGCCCATTTAAGGTAGACCATAGGACGATTGTATTTCTCTCGATAAAAAAATGGTTGGAGAGTAGTATATTTTTCGAGTTTCCACCTATCACTTGCTACTATATGAGTGGAAATATTATTTTTTCGTAAAAAATGGATACCCTTGCCATTAACTTTCTCTGTATGATCTACGGAAGCAATATAAACATTTTTGATCTTATTTTGGACAATATATTCCGTGCAGGGTGGCGTTTTACCTTGATGACAGCAAGGCTCCAGTGTAACATATAAGGTAGCATCTTCAATACCTTCTTGGCCTACTAATTTTTTGGCCTTTTGTATGGCATCTACTTCTGCATGTACTCCACCTGCAACCTGTGTACTTCCCTTTGCCAACAGCTTACCGTTGCGATGAATTAACACAGATCCAACCGGAGGGTTGGGGTCGGATACACCTATTGATGATATGGCAACTTCAAAGGCAAGAGAAAGGAAGTGATCATTCAAGTATTGGTTTTTCGAGTGAATCGTCCTCATTTTCAGTTGACTTATCTCTAAAATAAAGTTTGTAGAAAAGAAAAACAAGTAAAATACTATAGTTCAATAGGAGCCACGCAAAGTTAATTTCATGGTGCCGATATACTGCCAGTAATTGTCCCATACTGGCGATACAAGTACCCAGAATAAAGGCCATGGGTTTATCAATAATTATAGAAGTAAAATATAGTTTTTTTAGTAATTCAGGAGTGTCAGAACGGACGTAAGGAAGAAGGGCAAGAGAAACTGACAAAGCATAAATACAGGAGTTAAAAAAATAACTTTCATAATAATAACCATAAATATGACCTATATGACTAAACAAATAACTTGCTCCAAAACCTATTCCTGCACTAATAAATAAGTCAGTTGATAGTCCAGGCATTACCGAAGCAAGTTCACGATAAAATATATTTTTATAGTCAATGATCTCTTCTCTTTTAAAACTATCTTGATCAGAAGAAAATAGTTTCCGGTAATAATTACCAAAGAGAAGAAGCATGAAAGAGAAAACTGAAAAGAATAAAAAAAGTAAAAAACTCATAATGGAAGGCAGATCTTACTATACATTATCTTTCATCTACGGGTATATAATCCCTATCAGCGGGACCATCATAAATAGCGGTAGGACGATAAATGCGATTATTAGCAAGTTGTTCCCTCCAGTGGGCTAACCAACCTACAACTCTTGACATGGCAAATATAGGTGTAAATATATCTTCCCGTATGCCTAACTCGGTATAAACAAGACCTGAATAAAAGTCAACATTAGGGTATATACCTCTCTCTCCTACCAAGTCATTCATTGTTTCTTCTACCTTCAGTGCAATATCATACAAAGGATGAGCACCATAGGTAGTAAATAATTGTTCAGCTAACTTTTGTAAAATCTTAGCTCTAGGATCCTTGACTTTATATTCTCTGTGTCCGAAGCCCATTATCTTTATTTTGGCTGATAATTGCTTCTCAAGATACGGTCTAACATTAGCTTCTGTGCCAATCTCTCGCAACATTCCCAAAACACGTTCATTGGCACCTCCATGAAGAGGCCCAGTCAAAGTACCTATGGCAGAAGATACGACAGTAAATGGATCAGATAAAGTAGAACCAGTTACTCTAGCACTAAACGTAGAGGCATTCATAGTATGCTCCATATGTAAAATAAGAGACTGTTCAAATATTCTAGATTGCTCTGGATCAGGTTCCTTTTCGGTAAGCATATAGAGAAAATTTTTAGCAAGAGAAAAACTATCTACAGGACATATTGCAGTATCACCAAAACGCATCCTATCAATTGCAGCGACTATGGTGGGTAGTTTAGCGATTAGTCGAGTAATCGCTATATATTGCACATCTGGATTGGTAAAGTCTTTAGTGCTGAATGGATAGAACATGCCAAGCACTGCAAGAATAGCTTGAGTAGCATCCATTGGATGCCCTTGCTCGGGCAGATGTTTAATAACATCAATAATCTTATATTTTAATCTTCGATGATGTCTAAGGCTATAAGTAAAACTGTCATGAGCTTCCTTAGAAGGTAAATCACCGTAAATAAGTAAATAGGCAGTTTCTGCAAAGGTACTACGCTCAACCAGATCCTCTATTGCAAAGCCACTGTACTTTAAAATACCATTTGCACTGTCTATTGAGCTAATTTTAGAAACGGCAACCGGTACACCTGCAAGACCTGGTTTGAATAATTCGTCGGACACACCTCAACGTAAAATCTCAGAGCATATTGTCGACTCTAAAAATAAATAATTATATAAATCCTATGGAAAGGGTGTAAGTTCTATTTTGGAATGCGAAAATTAGCTTCACTTTTTAAATATCTCATTGGGTGTTAAGTGTATCTTCTAATTTTACAAGGCGATAGTAAATAATTGGTTGTCAATTGTATTCTATACTATTTTTTGCACTGGATATTATTAATGAAAAAAATATTAAGTGGTATTTTCTTTTTTTACTTCCTGATCTTAGGTTTAAGTAGCCTTTGGGGTAGTCACATTCACCATACTGATAGTTTTGGTACCTATAAGTCTCACTTAGCCAAACATTCGAATATAAATCATAATCATGAAAGTTCTCGCCAAAAGTATTGTATTAAATACTGTAACATTGAAAATATTCTTACACACCTTCTCGAAGATAAGGTTAGAGGTAATGTCTTTGATTCCAGTAACAATCAACATGGACTTGTAAGTCTAACTTATATTAAATCATATGGGAATATAGCTTTAGCATCACTATTCCATGTTTCTAATACTGTACCTTTACATCTTAAAAGCCAGCGGAAAGTAATTTCTACGAGCTCAAGACCACCTCCCCCAATCTTGAATCTAAAATAACACTTGGAATGTCTTGTTTTTACATTCAAGACGTTAAGTATATATTTCCCATTGGAAGGAGGAACAAACCATGAATTATAATCATGTTATTTTAACTATTTTATGTTTTACAATTCTAACAGCAGTAAAAGATATTTCAGCCAACAAGGTAGATTGTAACCACATCGCCACAACCAGGGAGCTCGTGCAATGCACCTTACAAAATCATCCAGAATTACAGATACTTAGGCTTGAAAAAAACCAAAAGTATGGATTAAAAACAATAGCAAGCCAAATCCCTAATATTAATCTAAATTCGAGGGTGCTTTACGGTACTTCTAATTCAACTGTTGGAGGAGAATTAAACTTAAAACATGTTTTTGAATTAGGAGCCAAAAGAGCCTCTAGGATAGATAAGGTGCAAAAAGTATTGTCTGTCTTTGAACAGACAATACTTATTAAACAACAAGAGATTGTCATTGATTTACTACTAACATTACATAGGATCCGCCAATTAGATCACGAACTTGAGCTAATTACTGAATCTAGTAAAACTTATACTTCAGTAAGGCAAAAATTTAATAAACAGCCAAGATTAAGTCCAGAACAAGAGATGAGTGCCAATATCTATTTATTTGCTATTAGTGAGAATCAGCAATATATACGCATATTAAAAAGTAAATATATTACATTATTACAAAAAATTAGATTTTTTCTTAATAATGAATTGTTAGAAGTTGAAAAGCTACTGCCAAAAGCTTATGTACAATGGCCAACTATTCGTCCACCAGAATTACAACAAAGTCCATTTTTGCTTCTTGCCAAAAAAAAGGTATATCTGAGTAAAGCGTTACATAACTTAGAAAGATCAAAATCTTGGCCTAATCTTCAGGCTGGCCCCTCTTTTGATTTTCAAAATAGATCCAATGGCTCTCAGCCAAGTATTGGTGCTAATTTCTCTTTCTCTATTCCTTTGTATCATCACAACCAGGGGCAAATAAAATACACTAAAAAAGGGGTACAGATTTTTCAGTTAAAAGAAAAACAAATCAAAAAAAAATTAAATTTACTTAGAAATTCCTTTCTTGATATCTATGAAAACTCCACAAACTCATTAAATATCCAAAAGACATTGCAGTTAGTTAAGACAAAGCATGAAAGACTACACCAACTTCTAAGGCGAGGAATCGCAAATGCTTCTATAGTGATTGAACTACATAGAAAAGAATTCCAGCTTATTAAAGCAGCACATGAAAACGAGTTAAACGCTCTAAGAGCACTCTGGAATATCTACTCTATTGACGGAACCATTTTTACGGAGGTAGCAAGATGAAGGTAAATCTTATCTATATTATTGTATTATTTTTTTCTTTAACTTGTGCTGAATCAGATAAGCAGGGTGAGCGATCACATCAGCAGGATCAAGACAATGAGTTACATGATGATAAAGCAATTATTAAATCAGACAAAAACAAAGGTATTCAACTTGCCCATCATGTAATAAAAGAATTAAAAATTAGAACAACGTCATTACAAAAGTATGCCGTTGCAAAAAATATTTTTAAAATCCCCAAAAAAAGTCTGGTCTATTTTAAAGATGATGTTGGAATTTATTATCAACGGAACAGTTGGTATAATCTACAACATGTAAGTATTAAAAATATAGAGAAAGAGATTGTTACCATAGTAGTTAGAGGATTAAAGACAACAGATAAATTAGTCATCGATGGTGTATCCATATTAAGATTGGCACACTTAGAAACTTTTGTGGCACATGGTGAAGGTCACGGACATTAAAAAGTTGCATTTGTTAATACCGCAAATACCAGACATCTCATGTTAAAGGAAAAATATTATGAATAAGTTAATTCGCTTATCCGTAGAAAATACAACTTTTATCTATTTGATGACTGCACTAATCATGTTATTTGGATGGCTTGCGTATGAAAGCTTACCCATAGATGCTGTCCCAGATATTACCAATGTTCAAGTACAAATTAATACTGATGCTGGGGCTTTAGCACCCAATACGACTGAATTAAACATCACCTATCCAATTGAAAGTGCTATGGGAGCCATACCTGGAGCACAAACAATTCGATCAATTACTAGATTTGGGATATCTCAAGTAACGATAGTTTTTAAAGAAGGATCAGATATTTATCAAGCTAGGCAAATGGTAACTGAGAAACTGCAATCTCTCAATCTACCCGCTAACGTACAGCCTAAGCTTGGACCTATATCCACTGGCATGGGTGAAATCTATTTTTATACATTAGAAGCAAAAAAAATAGAGCACGATTCAAAGAAAAGATTAAAGCAACTGATGGAACTTCAGACTCTCCAAGAGTGGCAAATTAAACCACGCCTTCTTCGTGTGGAAGGTGTTGCTGAAGTAAATTCCATTGGAGGTTATCCAAAAGAAATATATGTTAAACCCATTCTATCTAAATTGTACAATTATGGACTTGATTTTAAATCGGTAGTAGTCGCTCTCCGCAAGAATGGTTTTAATACAGGTGGAGGATATATACAGCAAACAGCTGAACAAATTCTAGTGCAAGGTTCAGGATTATACCGGAACATTGAAGATATCAAAAAAATACCCGTTACACAACTACAAAATTTTAAGACAATTAATATTAGAGATATTGCCAATGTAGATTATGAGAAAAAAATTCGTACTGGTGCGGCAACCTATAACGGTAACGAAGCTATTATTTGTACTGTATTAATGTTGCTGGGTAAAAATAGTAGAACAGTTTCACTATCTATTGATGAAAAAGTCCAAGAACTCAAAAGCTCTTTGCCTGAATGGGTTGAATTAAAAACAATATATAATCGTTCCCATCTAGTGAATGCCACCATTAATACAGTCATCCATAATATCGTATTTGGGGCTATTCTAGTATCGATTATTCTGTTACTTCTTATTGGTAACATCAGAGCAGCCTTAATCACTGCGTTTACTATCCCAATTGCCCTGTTAGTTACTTTGATCACAATGAAATTAGCAGGGATATCTGGCAATCTAATGAGTTTAGGTGCCTTAGATTTTGGAATTATTATTGATGGGGCAGTTATTGTGATGGATAATTGTGTCAGAGCGGTTAGAGATAAAGCCAATGCAATACAAAGGGTCCTAAGTCGCAAAGAGATCAAGAACACCATCATCAAAGCATCTTCTGAGATTAGACAAGCCACTGGGTTTGGTCAGCTCATCATTGCAATTGTCTTTTTACCCATTATGGCTTTTACAGGTATTGAAGGTAAAATGTTTAGGCCAATGGCAAGTTCCTTTTTCTTCGCATTAATTGCTGCTTTTATTCTAGCATCTACACTTATTCCTGCTTTAGCTGGAGATTTATTACAAGGGAAGCCTAAGAAGGATGATGAGACTTTCTTGATGCGTTGGATATCCCGCATTTACATGCCCGTTTTAAAATTTTCTTTCAAAAGAAAATTTTATTTCTTAGGTGCAGTGATCTTTCTTGTATTGGCGGGATTCTTTGCATTTTTGCGTATGGGTGCTGAGTTTATTCCCAAACTTTATGAAGGTTCTATTGCAATACAGTTTGTTCGACCAGTGAATATTAGTCTTGAACAATCTATTAAATTACAAAAATTAAGTGAGAAAAAGATTAAAGAGTTTTCTGAAGTAGATTCTGTATTTGCGAGAATAGGCACTGCTAAAATTGCAACTGATCCGATGGGTGTAAACTTGGCAGATACGTTTATCATGTTAAAACCAAAAGATCAATGGCCAGAAATTAATGGGAACCAAAGAAATAAGGATGAACTTCGGAAAGCCATTGCAAGCAAATTACAAAAGACAATACCAGGTCAAAGATTCTTAATAACCCAGCCAATTGAAATGCGATTTAATGAATTATTAGAAGGTGTGCGAGGTGACGTATTTGTAAAAATCTTTGGAAGTGAACTCTCTATTTTGGAAAAGAAGGCTCAGGAGGTTGTTGATATATTACGCCAACTTCAGGGTATTAGCAAAGTAGAATCAGAACTACAAGGGACTTCACCACTATTGAGTATCACACCTAAAATGTCTGTATTAAATCAGTATGGTATCGCTAAAGACGCTGTTCTAGACACTGTAGAAGTAGCTATTGGTGGTGAGCTATCTGGATACTTGTATGATGGAGTAATAAAATATCCAATTTTTACTAGACTAGAAGATTCTATACGAGAAAACAAAGAAGCTCTGAAAAATATCCCTATTTCCGTTGGTAAAAATTTTACTGTTCCCATTTCAGAGATCGCTAATTTTAACTATAAAGAAATTTATAATACAATCAAGAGAGAAACATCTCAAAGAAGAGTAGCAATCATGATAAACTTAGATGAAAGAGATACACAAAATTTTGTTACTAAAGCAAAAAATAAAATCGCTGAACAAATAGAGCTTCCTCCTGGCTACTACATGGAATGGGGGGGAAGCTTTAAGAATCTACAGTCCGCCAAGAAAAGATTAATGTTTTTAGTGCCAATTATTTTACTTGTAGTGATCTTTATGATCTATTCTGCTTTCCATAATTGGCTACAAACAATTTTAATTCTACTAGGTATTCCGTTTGCTCTAGCAGGCGGAGTTGCAGGTCTACTTCTTATGGGGCTACCTTTTAGTATTTCAGCATCAGTTGGATTTATTGCCCTTTCTGGCGTTGCTGTTTTAAATGGTATTGTCTTGGTTGGCTTCTTTAATCAACTTAAACTTTCTGGTGAGACAGGCATGAAATTAATTACACAGGGAACTTCTTTACGCCTTAGAGCTGTGATGATGACCGCTTTAACAGATATCCTAGGTTTTCTACCCATGATGTTGGCCACAGGAATGGGGGCTGAAGTACAACAACCCCTAGCGACAGTAGTCGTAAGTGGTATTTTTACATCAACTGTGCTGACCCTAATCATCTTACCAATTTTATACAATATGTTAGAACATAAAATGTACATCAATGAAAAAAAATAATGATCTATTGCCCTTTCTGGCGTTGCTGTTTTAAATGGCGTTGTCTTGGTTGGCTTCTTTAATCAACTTAAACTTTCTGGCGAGACAGGCATGAAATTAATTACACAGGAAACTTCTTTACGCCTTAGAGCTGTGATGATGACCGCTTTAACAGATATATCCTAGGTTTTCTACCCATGATGTTGGCTACAGGAATATATGTGCTGAAGTACAACAACCCCTAGCGACAGTAGTCGTAAGTGGTATTTTTACATCAACTGTGCTGACCCTAATTATCTTACCAATTTTATATAATATGTATATCAATGAGAAAAATGATGATCTATTCCCCTTTCTGGCGTTGCTGTTTTAAATGGTATTGTCTTGGTTGGCTTCTTTAATCAACTTAAACTTTCTGGCGAGACCAGGCTATGAAATGAATTACACAGGAAACCTCTCTACGCCTTAGAGCTGTGATGATGACCGCTTTAACAGATATATCCTAGGTTTTCTACCCATGATGTTGGCTACAGGAATATATGTGCTGAAGTACAACAACCCCTAGCGACAGTAGTCGTGGGGTGGTATTTTTACATCAACTGTGCTGACCCTAATCATCTTACCAATTTTATATAATATGTTAGAACATAAAATGTACATCAATGAAAAAAAATAATGATCTATTGCCCTTTCTGGCGTTGCTGTTTTAAATGGTATTGTCTTGGTTGGCTTCTTTAATCAACTTAAACTTTCTGGCGAGACCAGGCTATGAAATGAATTACACAGGAAACCTCTCTACGCCTTAGAGCTGTGATGATGACCGCTTTAACAGATATATCCTAGGTTTTCTACCCATGATGTTGGCTACAGGAATGTATGTGCTGAAGTACAACAACCCCTAGCGACAGTAGTCGTGGGGTGGTATTTTTACATCAACTGTGCTGACCCTAATCATCTTGCTAAATTTATATAATATGTTAGAACATAAAATGTACATCAATGAAAAAAAATGATGATCTATTGCCTTTTCTGGCGTTGCTGTTTTAAATGGTATTGTCTTGGTTGGCTTCTTTAATCAACTTAAACTTTCTGGTGAGACCAGGCTATGAAATGAATTACACAGGAAACCTCTCTACGCCTTAGAGCTGTGATGATGACCGCTTTAACAGAAGACATATCCTAGGTTTTCTACCCATGATGTTGGCTACAGGGATGTATGGGCTGAAGTACAACAACCCCTAGCGACAGTAGTCGTAAGTGGTATTCTTACATCAACTGTGCTGACCCTAATTATCTTGCTAAATTTATATAAAATGTTAGAACATAAAATGTATATCAATGAGAAAAATGATGATCTATTGCCTTTTCTGGCGTTGCTGTTTTAAATGGTATTGTCTTGGTTGGCTTCTTTAATCAACTTAAACTTTCTGGTGAGACCAGGCTATGAAATAAATTACACAGGGAACTTCTCTACGCCTTAGAGCTGTGATGATGACCGCTTTAACAGATATATCCTAGGTTTTCTGCCCATGATGTTGGCTACAGGAATATATGTGCTGAAGTACAACAACCCCTAGCGACAGTAGTCGTAAGTGGTATTTTTACATCAACTGTGCTGACCTTAATTGTCTTGCCAATTTTATACAATATGTATATCAATGAGAAAAATGATGATCTATTGCCCTTTCTGGCGTTGCTGTTTTAAATAGAATTGTCTTGGTTGGCTTCTTTAATCAACTTAAACTTTCTGGTGAGACCAGGCTATGAAATAAATTACACAGGGAACTTCTTTACGCCTTAGAGCTGTGATGATGACCGCTTTAACAGATATATCCTAGGTTTTCTACCCATGATGTTGGCTACAGGGATGTATGGGCTGAAGTACAACAACCCCTAGCGACAGCTAGTTGTGGGGTGGTATTTTTACATCAACTGTGCTGACCTTAATTGTCTTGCCAATTTTATACAATATGTATATCAATGAGAAAAATGATGATCTATTCCACCTTCCATAATTAGCTACAAACAATTCTAATTCTACTAGGTATGTTATTTGCTCTATCGGGCGGAGTTGCAGGTCTACTTTTTAAACCAAGCACCCCTGCCCTGTAGCAGGGCAAGGCGAAACGAATATACAAGATTTATTGGGGTATGGTTAGCTTTCGGATACGATGGTTATCCCTATCTGCCACATACACATACACAACATCACCTGCAACATCACTATAAACCGCTACTCCAGTAGGAGTATCAAATTGTGCTACATTACCCGCACCATTCTTAAAACCAGAATCACCCGTACCCTCTCCTGCCAACGTACTAACCACACCTTCAGACGTTATTCTCTGGATACGATGGTTGCTCTCATCTGCCACATATACATTGCCTGAACCATCAACCGCTACACCACTAGGCTTATTAAAATCCCCCTCAGCTCCCGTACCCGCCAACGTGTCAACCACACCAGACGTTATCTTTCGGATACGACGGCTATGGCTCCCAGCATCTGCCACATATACATTGCCTGAGTCATCAACCGCTACTCCAGCAGGCCAACTAAATAGTGCTACATTACCCACACCATCCTTAAAACCATAATCACCCGTACCCGCCAACGTACTAACCACACCAGACGTTATCTTTCGGATACGATGGTTAGCTGTATCAGCCACATATACATTGCCTTCACTATCAACTGCTACTCCACCAGGATAATAAAATTGTGCTTCACCACTAGGATTACTGGGCGACGGACCTGCACCATCCTTGCATGTGACAGTAGTAGTACCAGGACATGGAGTACCTGTAGTGCCACCACCCGCCAACGTGCTAACCATGCGGTCAGAAATCGTCTCTCCAAATGTTATTTTACGGATACGATGGTTATCCTTATCTACCACATATACATTGCCATCACTATCAACTGCTACACCACTAGGATTATAAAATTCTGCTTCATCACCCAGACCATCACTAAAAGTTCCAACACTGAATACAGCATTAGGATCAAGATTAGTACCTTTACCCGCCCATGTAACGACATCAGCTGCATCCGAAGCATCATCTATGCTTATCTTACGGATACGATGGTTTCCCCAATCTGCTACATATACATTGCCTGAGTTATCAACCGCTACTCCTCTAGGTGATCTAAATTTTGCCACATCACCTACACCATTATTAAAACCAGCATTACCAGTACCCGCCAACGTGCTAACCATAACCACGGCACAGGTTTTATCACTTTTAAAGACATAATAGTTACCACAAGAGGTACACCTTTCTATATTCTCCTTAGGAGATTTGCCTGTTAATGACACACCACCGTCACAAGTAAAATTGAACCCTCCACAAATTTCACCATTTAGATCAAAATCACTATTACAAGAAACACATTTTTCTGTGTTAGCGGTAGAAACCTTGGTTGTTGAGGCAACACCATTCGTACAAATAGGATCAAACTGTATAGAACCACCCTCAGAAGGACTGCTAGCGACACTAGGGGGCCCACTAACTCCACAAATTTCACCATTTAGATCAAAATCACTATTACAGGAAACACATTTTTCTGTGTTAGCGGTAGAAACCTTGGTTGTTGAGGCAATACCATTCGTACAAATAGGATCAAACTGTATAGAACCACCCTCAGAAGGACTGCTAGCGACACTAGGGGGCCCACTAACTCCACATTGAACACTGCTCACCATCAATACGGCAAATAAACTGATCAATAAATATGTTTTGAAAACCTTTAAAGAATGTTGACCTTGATCAACAATTTTCTCTAAAAATTTAGGAAAAGACTTATTAAGTTGTTTGTTTATCATTTTGGTACCTCTCTTTACTGCACTAATGTATGAGACATTAAGACGTTAAATTCTCGTTAACGCGAAGCATCTTCTTAAATAAATAAAATGTCAATTGTTTTTTCTTTTAGTATTTCAGCATCAGTTGGATTTATTGCCCTTTCTGGCGTTGCTGTTTTAAATGGTATTGTCTTGGTTGGCTTCTTTAATCAACTTAAACTTTCTGGCGAGACCAGGCTATGAAATGAATTACACAGGAAACCTCTCTACGCCTTAGAGCTGTGATGATGACCGCTTTAACAGATATATCCTAGGTTTTCTACCCATGATGTTGGCCACAGGGATGTATGTGCTGAAGTACAACAACCCCTAGCGACAGTAGTCGTAAGTGGTATTCTTACATCAACTGTGCTGACCCTAATTGTCTTGCCAATTTTATATAATACGTTAGAACATAAAATGTACATCAATGAGAAAGAAAACCAAGTACCCCTGCCTTGTAGCAAGGCAGGACGAAATATATACAAGATTATTGTGGTATGGTTATCTTGCGGATAAGATGGTTCTGTGTATCTGCCACATATATATCATTACCATCAACCACTACTCCTCTAGGATCATCAAATTGTGCCATATTACCATCACCATTTGCAGAACCACTACTACCAGTACCCGCTAACGTGCTAACCATAATTACTTCAACACCCCCACCCATGCTTATCTCGATCTTGCGGATGCGATTGTTATCAGTATCTGCCACATATACATTGCCATCATCATCAACCGCTACTCCAAAAGGCCCATTAAATTGTGCTATATTACCTGCATCATCCCTAAAACCAGAACTACTACCCGCTAACGTGCTAACCACACCCGTAGACGTTATCTTACGGATACGATGGTTGAGTGTATCTGCCACATATACATTGCCATCACTATCAACCGCTACTCCTCTAGGCGTATTAAATTGTGCTGTACCACCAGGATCACTGGGCGACGCAGTTGGATGACTATCCCTGCATGTGGTGGTAGATTCGATAGTACCAGAACATGGAGTACCTGTAGTGCCACCACCCGCCAACGTGCTAACCACACCCGTAGACGTTATCTTACGGATACGATGGTTAGTTTCATCTGCCACATATACATTGCCATCATCATCAACCGCTACTCCATGAGGCCTATTAAAATCCCCCGTAACATCAGTACCCGCCAACGTGCTAACCACACCACCAGGCGTTATCTCGCGGATACGATGGTTATTAAGATCTGCCACATATACATTGCCTGAACGATCAACCGCTACTCCACTAGGAAAGTAAAATTGTGCTGTACCACCAGGATTACTGGACGACATTAGACTATCCCTGCATATGATGGAGTTGCCAGTAGCAGCATCACCAAGACATTGAGCACCTGCAGTGCCACCACCCGCCAACGTACTAACCATACCCGTAGACGTTATCTTGCGGATACGATCGTTGCGCTGATCCGCCACATATACATTGCCTGAACGATCAACCCCTACTCCATGAGGAAAGGAAAATTGTGCTGTACCACCAGAATTACTGGGCGACGCAGTTGGATCACTATCCCTGCATGTGATAGAGTTGGTAGCAGCAACACCAAGACATTGAGTAGCTGCAGTGCCACCACCCGCCAACATGCTAACCGTAGCTGTTGCACAGGTTTCATCACTTTTTAAGAAATAATAAGGATTACAAGAAGTACACTTTTGTGTGTTAGCGGTAAAAAACTTGGTTGTTGTTGAGGCAACACCATTCGTACACATAGGATCAAACTGTTCAGAACAAAGCTCACCATCCATACCAAAACCAGGATTGCAAGACATACATTTTTCTGTGTTATCAGTAGAAACCTTGGTTGGTGATTTAACACCATTAGGACAAATAGGATCAAACCCTCCACAAATTTCACCATTTTTCTCAAAATCATCATCGCAAGAAACACATTTTTCTATGTTAGCAGTATTAACCGTTTCCGTTGTTGAGGCAACACCATTAGGACAAATAGGATCAAACCCTCCACAAGCTTCACCATTTTTCTCAAAACCCTCATCGCAAGAAGCACATTTTTCTGTGTTAGCGGTAGAAACCTTGGTTGTTGAGACAATACCATTAGGACAAATAGGATCAAACTGTTCAGAATCACCATCAAGAGGAGGAGTGCTAGCAACACTAGAGGGGCCCCCACCTCCACATGAAATACTTACCATCAATATGGCAAATACACTGATCAATAAGTACGTTTTGAAGACCTTTAAAGAATGTTGACTTTGATCAACAACTCGTTCTAAAAATTTAGGACAAGGTTTATATGTTGTTTGTTTTAGCATTTTCATACCTCTCTATATTATACTAATGTATGATATACATCGGCACAGGATGTCTCTTAATGAATGAAATGTCAATTATTTTTCATTTTATCTTTATCGGTTTTTTTTCTTTAGTATTTTAATATCAGTTGGATTTATTGCCTTTTCTGGCGTTGCTGTTTTAAATGGCGTTGTCTTGGTTGGCTTCTTTAATCAACTTAAACTTTATGGCAAAACCAGGCTATGAAATTAATTGCATAGGGAGCCTCTCTACGCCTTAGAGCTGTGATGATGACTACTTTAACAGAAGACATATCCTAGGTTTTCTACCCATGATGTTGGCCACAGGAATGTATGTGCTGAAGTACAACAACCTCTAACGACAGTAGTCGTGGGGTGGTATTCTTACATCAACTGTGCTGACCCTAATTGTCTTGCTAATTTTATATAATATATTAGAACATAGAACGTATATCAATGAGAAAGAAAACCAAGTACCCCTGCCTTGTAGCAAGGCAGGGCAAAATATATACAAGATTATCGTGGTATGGTTATCTTGCGGATACGATTGCTCAGAGTATCTGCCACATATACATATACATATACATTGCCTGAGTCATCAACCGCTACCCCTCTAGGAGTATGAAATTGTGCCACATCACCTGCATCATCCCTAAAACCTGCAGTCCCAGTACCCGCCAACGTGCTAACAGAAACCACACCCTCAGCATTCGTGGTTATCTTGCGGATACGATGGTTACCCGAATCAGCCACATATACATTGCCATTACTATCAACCGCTACCCCTCTAGGCCCTCTAAAACCACTTGCCAACGTGCTAACCACGCCCACAGACGTTATCTTGTGGATACGATTGTGACCCGAATCAGCCACATATATATTGCCTGAGTCATCAACCGCTACTCCAGCAGGCTTATTAAAATCACTTGCCAACGTGCTAACCTTAATTACTTCGCCACCCCCAGTACCCATGCTTATCTCGATCTTACGGATACTATTGTTATTAGAATCAGCCACATATACATCATTACCATAAACCGCTACTCCTCCAGGATTATAAAATTGTGCTAAACCACTCGTACCATCCATGTCATCTATATTCCCTTTAGTACCAATAGTACCCGCCAACGTGCTGACCACACCCGCAGACGTTATCCTACGGATACTATGGTTGAGTGTATCCGCCACATATACAAACCCTGAACCATCAACCGCTACTCCACCAGGAAAGAAAAATAGTGCTGTCCCCGTCCCCGTCCCCGTCCCCGTCCCATCTCTAAATCCCCTACCAGTACTCGCAAACGTGTCAACCACACCCGCAGACGTTATCTTGCGGATACGATTGTTCTTCTTATCTGCCACATATACAAACCCTGAACCATCAACCGCTACTCCTTCAGGCTCACTAAATTGTGCTGTACCACCAGGATTACTGGGCGACGTTAGACTATCCCTGCATGTGATGGGGTTGATAGCACTAGGACATGGAGTACCTGTAGTGCCACCACCCGCCAACGTTATAACCTTAACCACGGCACAGGTTTTATCACTTTTAAAGGCATAATAGTCATTACAAGAAGTACACATTTCTATATTCTCCTTAGAAGATTTGCCTGTTGAGGCAACACCATTAGGACAAATAGGATCAAAGCCTCCACAAGCTTCACCATTTTTCTCAAAACCATCATTGCAAGAAACACACTTTTCTGTGTTAGCGGTAGAAACCTTGGTTGGTGATTTAACACCATTAGGACAAATAGGATCAAAGCCTCCACAAGCTTCACCATTTTTCTCAAAACCCTCATCGCAAGAAACACATTTTTCTGTGTTAGCGGTAGAAACCTTGGTTGTTGAGGCAATACCATTCGTACAAATAGGATCAAACTGTTCAGAACCACCATCAAAAGGGGTAGTAGCGTCGGCAGAGGAGGGGCCACTTATACATGAAATGCTTACCATCAATATGGCAAATACACTGATCAATAAGTACGTTTTGAAGACCTTTAAAGAATGTTGACTTTGATCAACAACTCGTTCTAAAAATTTAGGACAAGGTTTATATGTTGTTTGTTTTAGCATTTTGATACCTCTCTTTACTGCACCAATTATGATGCATTGAGACACGAAGTTCTCGTTGGCATAGAATATCTTCTTAATGAATAAAATGTCAATTATTTTTTCATTTTTATCTTTATCGGTTTTTTTTCTTTAGTATTTTAATATTTACTTTGCTAATAATCTGTCAGAAAAATGTTATATATTTCTTTGACTTGGATAGAAAAATTATTCTTGTCATTATACCTTATACCCATATTTACATATACATGCAACCTATTGAAGCTAAAGAAGTGCAAAGAATCGCTGAGTTGAGTAAAATCATAGTACATGAAGATGAATTAGATACCTTGACACAAGATTTTAACCAGATCTTAGAATTTGTTCACATCATTGACAAATTGGATGTCACGGAAGCAGAGCCGTTGCAGGCAGTTTTCCCCTTTGCATATAATTTTCGAGCAGATTTACCAGAAGATGGAATCCCTGTAAATGTGATACAAAAAATAGCTCCTAAATTTGAAGCTGGATATTTTGTTGTACCCAAAATTATTTGATACCCTATGTGGTATCAAGATCCTGCTTACCATCAGTTGCTAAATTCTAGAGAAAGAGAGGCCGTATTTAAAAATAATCTATATGATCAGCTGATATCGTTAGCTAAATTTTCTAGTAATATACCAATGAATATTCTAGACTTTGGTTGTGGACAAGGACATATTGCACTATATTTAGCTGAGCAATTGCAAAATTTTCCTGATACGCATATATATTGTTGTGATTATACTGAAGAGGATCTAGATCTTATATACCTTAATAAGATTACTAATCAACTTCACTATATTACTCCTTTTTTTATGCCTGATCATTCTAAACTACGTTTTGCTAGTTGGTTACCCAAGATGGACCATATACTATGTGCCTTTAGTATCTCACGTGCCCAATATGTAACAAACCTGGTAACTAGCATGAAATCTATTCTAAATGATGATGGTGCATTGCATATTATTGATTGGGAGATTTCTTCACTCAATGATACGGGCCTTTCAGATCATATTAAAAATCTACTACAAAAAAATGTTGTACTAACAAGTGACAAGCTTGGTGATATCTTGCAAGCAAACCATTATATCATACACAAAAAGTATAAACCAAGCAAAAACTGCTATGCTATCACTGCAAAACTTCAATAAACTACATAAAATATGAACCTACCTAATTATTTTATTCACCTGAAAAGATGCGTACAGAGTGCATGCTTCCTTGTGCAATCCGCACTAAGCCACAGAACTTTGTTTTACAAATAACTTTATATAAACCATCCTTAACCGAAGAATGTAACTTTCTGCCGTGATGTAGATTAATTACACTTTCACTATCTAGAATAATCTCTGGGAGCCAGTATAAAGAAGTGTATATATCACTAGAAGTATAAGAGATAGGATCTGTGTGTAGTTTGGGGGTTGGATGATTATCTAGAGAAAAAAAGCCAATCTTACTTCTACGTAATTCTTTCAAATGCCCCACTGTATTTAACTGTATGGCCATATCATAAGCCAAAGAGCGAATATAAGTTCCAGACGAAACCCTACAATGAAAATGAATTTCTTGATGGGCAACTTGTACAATATCAATATTCTCAATATGTACTTTACGTTTTGGTAATGTAAATGACATACCAGCACGTGCCATTCTATGTGCTCTTTTACCATTTACTTTAATATTAGAATAAAGAGGTGGTGTTTGCCATATATCGCCAATAAATTGAGAAGATATTTGTACCACATCTTTGCAATTTAATGTAGGAACTGGTTTTACTTCAATTACATCCCCTGTGCAATCCATTGAGTCCGTAGCTGTACCCAAAGAAATAACAGCTTTATACTCTTTTATTAAATCATGAAAATACGCTAAATATTTAGTTGCCTTACCAATCCCAACAATTACAAGGCCCGTGGCAAAAGGATCTAAAATTCCTTCTAACCCTCTTTTGGTTTTCTTCTCTAGGTTAAGAGTATGGAATATAGATTCCATACTCTTTCTAGATGTCATACCTTTAGGCTTATCAATAAACAAGAAATGCGGTTTATCTCTCATCTTACCGGGGCAAGAATAAACCTTGTGAAATATTTTTTAGGGTATAACCTACTGAACTATCACTTAGATAGTTTACATCTTGTTGTTCTAATGACCACAATATCATCTCATTAGGCGACAACGGTATACCAACAAAACTAATGACTGTTTCGTTTTGTGTATTAAAATTGAAATAAGCTATCTGGTGTATATAAGCCTCACTCTTAAGGTGAGTTAGTTTGATCTTTTTAACAGGTACTCTCAATAATTCTTTGGTCATAAGAAAGTTTTTTTGGTACTGAAGATACTTCGTCAATATTTGCATGAACCCTGGCCATGTTAATGAATAAATGCCCATGGTGGCCATAAATTGTTGCTCAGACACGTGCACCACAACTGCGGGTTTAAGGGGCTGAATTTGGAATATTATTTTTTTTGCGTACAACCATTTTTGCCAGATAAAATGCCAATTTACTTGCCACGTAGAAGGTGCTACCCATAGAAAATGTTTATTATAGATTAGATCATTTTTAACCCAAGATGAAGATTTTTTAGCGACCTTATTTGCCAAATGAAACATATTGGGTATTTTTTTCTTACAACTAGATATTTTGCACAATTCAATTGAAATGGTATTAAATTGCCTGTAATAGGCTATATCGGAATAGAATTTAAGAGAGACTATGAACCAGTGAAAACAAGTTACCACAAGTAGAAACCAAGCAATACCCAAAAAAATGGAATAAGCTATTTTCTTGTTAAATAATTGCATACTATAAACAAGTCCATAAATAACAAAAAGAATGACATAAGCTCCCCATAAAATCTTACTAGTAGGTAAGAAAAGTGCCAGGGGTAGATTTAAACCAATAGACATTAAAACGACATAACGCCATCCTTTATGAGGCGAAAGACTTACATAACGAAAAAATAAAGATAGTAGAGAGGCATTAAGTGTAGCAAATAAAATAATAAATACAATGTAGCTAGTACCTAATTTTATAAACATATAAAGAGTGGATATAATGAAAGTTAGTGCAATAAAAAATAGTTTGGCAAAATATAGCTTATCTAACCAAATAATAATGTCAGGAGTAAAATTAACTTCTAGAACAGATTGATCGCTTTTTAATAATAATCGTATCTTACCCAAATAACTAATAGAATAATCACAGATATCATCTCTATCAATATACGTATCTGTATCTACTAATTCAATCGCATTACCTCTGAAATTAGCTAAACCTCGGTTGGTCCGTAATACTTTATGATGAAGATGCATAATCTATCTTAAGCCACTCACACAATGAAAGTAAAGACTAGGTTGTTAATTAAATTATCTTTATTTCTGCCTGTAAAAATGTTTTTTTCTCATTAGTAAAATAAAACAAAGCATATTCATCTACTTGTTTATGCTGGTTAACGTTCGCCACTAGATAACACTGTGCAGGGTAAATAGTTTTTTCTTGAGATGGCTCTGTCATTTGCTTGATATCTTCTTCAGAAAAATAGGCACCCACTTCAATGTGAGAATGTACAATACAGTATAAATTACCTCCTTGCTTTTCTGCTTGCTCTATATTTCGGGTAAGATTTAAAGCATCCATTAAGAAGGCATCTTTAGATGTGCGAGGGAATGTCTCTGGATCAACTTTATGATATTTATCCTGTAAATTATCAGCAGGATGATATCTTAACTCTTCTGTGCATGACTGTATGATCCAACCACACGCTTCGGAAGGGTATTCTTGAACAACATGCTCTGTAACAGCAGCTATAACATCACGTGTAAAATGAAACGACACACTATGAGACATGAATATAATGAGCTTTTATAATATAATCTTTGGCAACTAATTTATCTAAGGTATCTGGAGTAACAGGGTTATCTAATTGGATAAATAATAATGCCTCACCACCTTTCTCTTTACGCCCTAGTTTTAGTGATGCAATATTTAAATTCTCTTCGCCCAGGATAGAGCCAACTTCACCAACAACTTTAGGCACATCTCTATTCTTAATCACTAATACATGGCCTTCTAATCCAACATCTAAAACCATACCATCAAAACTAGCTATCACAGGTTTAGACCAATGAAGCATCCCCTTCATATCTGTGGCTTTACCATTCATGTAAAACTCAAGGGACACCATACTATGTAGCATTTTTTCTTCATCACCTTTTTCAACAACTATACTTAACCCTCGGTTTTTTGCTATCACAGGTGCACTTACCATATTTACTCCGCTACCTAAACTATACTGTAATATACCCTTGGTAACTGCCGTACCCAGGGATTGTGTATTCATCTCTCCCAACTCTCCATGACAAACAAGACGAACAAACTCTAGTGGAGTTTCAATTATCTGGGCCAAAAAATTACCTAATTTTTCACATAGGTTAAACCAAGGCATTAAAATATTCATCTCTTCAGGATCCATTGTAGGAAAATTTAAGGAGTTATTGGCAATGCCATCACAAAAATAAGATATCATTGAAGTTGCACTTTCTTTTGCAACTTCCAGCTGTGCCTCTTTAGTAGAAGCACCCAAATGAGGGGTCATAATGCAGTTATCAAACTGATACAGTATAAAATCATCTTTCGGAGGCTCGTCTATGTAAACATCTAACCCTACCCCTCCAATATGTCCACTTTCTAAACCTTTTGCAAGTGCTTCTTCAGAATAGATCCCACCTCTTGCACAATTAATCAATCTTACACCTGGTTTCAATAAAGAGAGATTATTTATATTAATCAAAGATGCGGTTTCTTTTGTTAGGGGAGTATGAACAGTAATATAATCTGATTGCCTAAGTAAATCATTCAGTGCTACAATCTGAATTTGTAAATATTCTAGACTCTCTTGAGGTATGAAGGGATCATAACCTAAAACGGACATTCCTAAACCCTGGGCCCGCTTAACCACTTCTTTACCAATTCTGCCTAGACCAATGACACCTAGAGTCTTACCTGTAATTTGACTGCCTGCAAATTGATTCTTCTCCCATTTTTTAAGCTTCATCGATTGATTCGCCTGGGAAATTTTCCTAGCTAATGCAAATATCAGTGCAATAGCCTGCTCTGCTGTAGAAATAGCATTCCCAATAGGAGCATTCATAACAACAATACCTTTTGCTGAACATGCTGGGATGTTGATATTATCCACTCCAACACCAGCACGAATAACAACCTTAAGATTTGTAGCGAGCTCAAGCACTTCAGTATCAACATGAGTAGCTGACCGGATAATTAAACCATGCACATTATCTATAGACTGAAGCAGATCCTCTCTAGACATTTTTTTGTGAGCATACACATCAAACAACCCTGAATCTTCTAACAACGTTACACCCTTGTTAGATAGGTTATCTGGGATAAGAATATTATACTTTGACACAGTTTTAACTTAATTTATTTAACAACATGCCTATCTCTTTTTCTAACGAAGTTTTTTGTTTGATTACATGATACAATGTTGATAAAATAGGATAATTATCAAAGTTATAATCAAGCAAATGACATACCACATTCAAACAGAAAACTCCAGAAGACTGTTTAAAGGGATTCGCTTTATCATACATGAGATCATAAGCATAATTTCGATCACGAGTATCTCTACCAAAGCAAGTTAACATTAGATCATTCCAACCAGACAAACCATGAAAAGTTTTCTCTTCACCTCCCAAGCTAACACCTAATCTTACCATCTCATCAAATACTTCACTTGAAAGATAGAACAAAGGGTTGTCTGCATGGCCTCCTAAAAACTTAGAATAGTAAGCATCAATCAGACCAATAAACATAGCGTAAATATTTTTTAAGTTACCAGCTACTTGCATGCCAACAACATCATTAATCTGCGAGGCAGGACGTACAGTGAAATGACTTATTTTAAACAAAGAGATGATATTGTCTATAACAGATGAATTAACAAGAGCAGTTAGCTCACACCCCGTATATTTTCTCTGTATGATCTCATCAGGGTAATTAGCACCTGCTATTACAACAAGTCTATTTTTATTAATACCATATTGTTTCTCTAAAACAGTAGTAATGAGCCCTCCTTCTGAAGAAGTAAAACCTTTACGAATATTAATGACAGGAACACTGGTTTGGGATAGTACATAAGATAAAGGCTGATAATAAATATCTAATGTCCATGGATGTGCTCCTTGAATAATCATATCTGCCTGTAAAATTATATCTGGGTTAGATGTGAAAATAATATTGGGCGGAAGCTTAAACAATGGATAGTGTGTTATGTCAGCTCTTTCAATATTGAAATTATCAACATCATCTTGATTTATAATAAAATTATAAATCAAGTTATTCCCATTGCTCAAGACAGTAGCTATTGCAACAGAGAATCGAGAGTGACCAATAATGCAAATAATTTTATCAGGTTTTGCAGGCTTCTCAATTAAAATATTTTGTGCTTGAAAATTAAACGTACTATAATACAAATTACGATAAGTGCCATGTTGATGATGTTGCAAGTTAGTGCTAATCAATCTGGCAAGTGTATCTAAATAATATTGTTTTTGCTGAGATTTGTTACTTGTATGAATAATTAGTGTATCTTTAGGTAGTTCGGCTCTTTTCGTACTGGATAGATTCCCTATCCACACTGGCTTACCAATATTCACAGAACCCGAGGCAACTTTAAATAAAAAGGAGTTAGGGGGTAACACTTGGTCAGTACCTGAAAGTGCCACTGGTATTACCAACCGATTAGCCGTATAGTGATACACAGCATCAACAAATTTTAGAAGTCTACCATCTCGACTACGCGTACCTTCAGGGAAAACAGTAATAATCTTACCTGCTTTTTGCAAAGCAACGGATCTTCTAAAAGAACGCATATTGATTCTTGTCATAGCGTCAGCCATCCCAACGTGATCGGTTAGGTCTTTTCTAGAAAATATAAGTAAGCTATTAATTAAATACACAGCAATTTTTGTAAAATCGAAATGGAATATAGGGCGACCTGCAATAAAAACTAGCCTTTCTGCAATTCTTCTACCAATCTCGCCAGCATTATACAGACTAACAAAGATAGCTGCCGTATCAAAATGGCTAAGATGATTAGATACCAAGGTTACTGGAAACTTATCTATTAAATTATCTAATTCTTCAAGATGCTCTAATCCACTCACTTTAAAACGTGACAATAATGGTGACAAAAACTTCACCATAAAATCTCTAATATTTTGCTTAAAGGGGATGTAAGTATCTGTGTCAACAGATAGATTCAGATCACTCAAAGTATCAAGGACATGAGTAGGTACGCTAACAGAAACCATCTTGAGATAGTCTTCTATCAGTTTATGGGCCTCTTCCTTACTTAAGCCTAACTGAACAAAGACATCAACATTCTTGAAGAATTCCTTCTTCCATGGCATGATAGCTTCATATGTATCTTTACGTAACATGGCCTATACCTGTGTCGTATGGGAGAATTATTTTTTAGTAGGAGTCAATCGTTATTTGTAAAAAATGTGTGCAACTCTTGGAAAGTCAAATCTAGTTATGGACAATTTAAGGGTTTCATGAGCTGTGTTCATTACAGAGTATTACTCTTGGTCAATCAACGTGAACAACTGTGTCAGTTGCATAAACCAACGCAATTGAAGAAGATACAGGTTATAGGTTAATTTTTGTAAATAATAGCAACCAAGTTTATTTTGCTCGGTATGGTGCTAACTTTCAAGGATCTAATTATTTATATTTTAGGGTATGTTTACGCATTCTATCCAGATCAAGCTTGTTCTCTCTATCACGTATAACAGAACGTTTATCATATAGCTTTTTACCACGGCCTAATCCTATCATAATTTTTACTAAATGTTTCTTTAAATATAGCTCTAGTGGCACGTAAACCAAGCCTTTCTCTTGTATTTTAGATTGACAGTTTATAATTTGTTTTTTATGTAAAAGTAGTTTTCGCATACGTGTTGGTTCATGATTAGCAAAACTACCGTATTCATAGGGATCAATCCGCATGTTTACAATAAATACCTCATTTTTATAGTGCTTAACATATGCCTGGGCTATGTCAACTTGCTTAGCTCGAATAGATTTAATCTCTGTTCCAGTCAAAATAATTCCTACTTCAATTTTATCTATGATCTCATAGTTATAATAAGCTTTTTTATTTTTTAGATAAATAGATTGACTTGTTTTCTGTTTTTTTTTAGCCATTCTCTACAGTTTTTTTAACAAAGAATATCGTCCTACCTCTAAGCTAACTTTTGACCAAGCCACTATGTGGTTAAATTTTTCAGTGGTTATATCCTTTTTTATAGCATGGTAAGCACCCAAGGCTTCAATCAGGTTTTTAGTCTCACCAATTCCATTGGTATATGCATTTAATTCTGATAAGCTCCATTGTCTAACTTGTTTAAATTTTTGGTAGGTAATGGACAGATGTTTCCCAGATTTGATAGCATCCCAAAAAGCCATGGATACTTTAAGAGGTAAACCACTATAAGCTTCTTGCTTTTTTGCTTGTAGTTTTTGTAATTCACTTTCTGTACTTTGACGTGAAGACATATAATCTCCCCAATTAAATTTCCATTGCATACCTAGAGCACCTTCTATATTTTTTCGGTTGTAGGGGTCATAGGCAAATGCACTATCCTGATCGTTTCTAACGTTAGTATAGCTTCCACTTAATCGCAAGCCAAGAAAAAATACGGGCAGAATCTTTGTTTTTGCTAGTTCTAGCTGTTTTGTTCTAGCAATAATCCCCTTGGTCAACGCACTGTAAGAAAGGTTTTTTTCAAAAGCCAATGTAATTAGTTTATCTAAGCTAAGTATTTCGTCATTTATATCAGGAAATTTTGTATCTATAATATCTATCATGGCATTAGACCCTAGATAATGTGCAAGGGCTCTTTGTGCAGTTAGCTGGCTAGACTCATGTTCTACAGCCAATTTATCTAGTTCAAGCTTGTAGAGTTTTAATTTTACTACATCTCTCTTCAAAACTTTACCATTACCTGATTTATACAAGGCCTTAGCTTTTGTAAGAATTGACTGGATCTCTTTTAAGGCTCCATCTAAAAGTGTTTTATATTCTTTAAGTAAAATATGTTGTAGATAGAGCTTTTTATATTTAAAAATAAGTTTGTTTATGTCAGCTTGATGTTTATCTTCTATTGCCTTCAAGCCTTCTTGAGCAGCTTGGCGTGCCTTGCGAAAGCGACCAAAATTAAAAATAGGCCATACAAATTCTAACTGACCCGCCATGAGAGGACCCCATTTGGAATAATCTCTTTGGACATTTAGAGGATTACCTGTTACACTAATACTGGGTCCTATAAATGTTAATACATTAATCGTGGGTATGATCGATTGATCGGCTTGAGTTTTAATGGCTTTAAAGCTCATAATACCTGCTTCCCCTTCTAAGATTTGGGCATTATTTTTGAGCAGTATGATCAATCCTTCCTCAAAATCAATTTTCTGTAGTGGTTGCTTTTGCTTAAAAATTTTTTCTATGGGATGCAACGACAATAATGTACTAACATTTAGTAGTGATGTCAATAGAATAATACGATACATGGGGCATCAATGCAGTATGCTTATTTAGTTTTTAGGCTTTAGGCTTTCTTTTATTTACAGGCTTGATCACTGTCTTTGGCACCTTCGTTGTTTTAGCAGATGAAACGCCAATAATGGTTGTTTTCTTGGCTTGTCGTTCTAGCTTACTTAATAAGTAAGAGAAACCTTTTTCTCGAATAACTTTAGCAAACTGATTTTTAAAATCTAAGAGTAATGATGCCTCATCTACATATACATCATACAACAAAAAACTTTTATCTTTGCGAATGAAATAGAAATCTATGTAGTAGATGATATCTTGTACCTTGTATTCAGTTTTAACCATAACAGCCTTTTGTTGAAAAGTAGTATCTTTCAGTTGTTTTTCTGTTTTAATGGTTATGGGTATTTTTTTACGCCCTGGTTTAAGGCTTAAATTAGATAAATGTGCAGTTTTTATCTTGTTAGTTAAGATACTGTAGAAGGCATTTTTGAAGCGTTTTCGTTTTGATGCTGTTATTTTTTTATAGTATTTTCCTAAAGATAACATTGATATTCTATTGATGTAGAGCAAACCTCGAGTTATTTTTTCAATTTTTTGGTGTACTTTTTTTTGGTTTTGTTGTTTATTATTCTGCAAGAGAGAGTCTCTAAGGTGATTCACTTGATCAACAAAAGATTTAGTAAAAGATAAAGCATCACTAGAATGTAATGGTTGTAACAATAATAGAACGCAACCTATGCAGACAGGTAAGACACGAAATACAATCAGCATGATGATATCTATTTAAACCGTGGTAGCAAGCCAACAATAATTAAAATTCTACATAAAATTATTAATTATTTTATAACAGATATCTAACCAAGATACAAGGTCTCTGAGTTTTACACAATTTAAGTATGAAAAAATATTGACACAGTATAACATTTACAGGTATTTCACTCACGGATATGAGAGATAAGGATAGAGTACATAACTTTAGTGCTGGACCAGCTACTCTACCGCTTTCTGTACTTAAAGAAATCCAGTCACAATTACTTGACTTTCACGGCACAGGCATGTCTATTGTTGAGACAAGCCATCGTTCTAGTACATTTGAGGCAATTTTAGAAAACACTGAAGCCACTTTAAGAAAACTATTAAACATACCATCGAATTACAAAGTACTCTTTTTGCAAGGAGGAGCATCGTTACAATTTTGTATGGCCCCTCTTAATCTTGCTAAACCTAATCAAACTATTGATTTCATCGAAACAGGCATATGGTCTAAAAAAGCAGTGAGCGAAGCTAATAGATTGGCTGAGGTATCTGTTATTGCATCCTCTAAAAATAAAAAGTTTTTAGAATTGCCTAATATTCAAAATCAGGAGTTTGACTCAACACACGCTTACCTACATATTACATCAAATAATACCATTGTTGGTACACAGTATAAGAATTTTCCTGATACTGGTTCGTTACCGATGGTAGCAGATATGTCATCTGATATTCTGTCTCGACCTATCGCAATAGAACGTTTTGGTATGATCTATGCTGGCACGCAAAAGAATTTAGGTATTTCGGGTTTAGCTTTGGTAATTATTAGGGATGATCTACTAGAGCGTGCTCCAAATCAGCTACCCAATATTTTAAAATACCAAATACATGCAGAGAATACTTCTTTATACCACACTCCACCAACTCTAGCCATTCTTACTACAAGCTTAGTCACAAAATGGGTAGATGAATATGGTGGACTACATGCCATGCAAGAGTGGAATGAAAAAAAGGCTGGCTTACTATATAAGGCCATTGATGAAATGCCATTCTTTTTCTGTCCAGTCCCTAAAATAGATCGTTCATTAATGAATGTTGTTTTCCGTATCAATCAAGACAATGCCGAAGATCTAGAAAAAAAGTTTGTAGAAGAAGCTTCCCAATCAGGTTTAAATGGCCTTAAAGGACATCGCTCTATTGGTGGTCTTAGGGCTTCTATTTACAATGCAGCTAGAGAAGAAAGTATTCAAGCGTTAATAAATTTTATGGAAGATTTTTCAAAACGCTATAGTAGTAAATAAAAAATAATAGTCTTCGAAGCTAAGTTGTTCAGGCCTTCGTTCCAATAAATATTTGGCTTTTTGATCTTGTATTGTAGCTATCTTTTCTGCCCAATGGCATGTTGTAGAATGTTGACGTAAAAAAGGATTGCCTGTTAACGAGTTAATAATTTTTTTCCTTTTACCCCAAAAAATAGCCTTTAAAAATAATTTGAAGATAGCTTGCCTGTTCACATCAATTTTAATATTGCGAGAAAATGATATCCATGCGGTATCCACTTTGGGTCTAGGGTAAAAATTATTTCTACCTACTTTCTTCAGAAAAGTTAGATCACCAAAAGCAGTTAAAAAATAATATAAAAAACTATTTTGAAGTCGAGTAAGACGATAAGCCACTTCATACTGCAAACCCCAAATACATTTTTCTACAAACAATAAATTTGTGGCAATATGTAACATAATCTGAGATGCCATATTAAAAGGTAGATTAGAAATAATATATCGTACATCATGCTCTTCCCATATACTATGATTCATGTGTAAAAAGTCGTTAGTATAAATGTGTGTAGAGCTATATTCTTTTTGTAAAAATTGGGATAGAATAATATCTTTTTCACATAAAATAATAGGCCCTGAATGTTCTAACAAATACTGGGTAATCATACCTAATCCTGGCCCAATTTCCAAAATTGTATGAGAGTTAGTAAAGACATCTTGCCAGGCAGGCAATACAGGATTAACAAGAAAGCTTTGCCCAAATTTTTTTAAAGGGCTAATGCTTAAGGATTCTAAAATCTTAGAAGGATGTTGCAAAGATACCCTAATTTACATGATGTTTTTCATTTGCGATAACTTACCACGTAGACGCATAACTGCTTTAGTATGCAATTGTGATACCCTAGACTCAGTCACCTCAAGAATTTCACCTATTTCTTTGAGAGTTAGATCTTCATAATAGTATAGAACAATCACTTTTTTTTCTTTGTCTGGCAACTTCTTGATTGCCTCAATAATAACATTCTTAACTTCTTCTCGTTCGACCAGAACATCTGGATTCATATTAACAGGTGATTCAATTGCATCAATAAAAGAAAATTCCTCTGAATCACTATTTCTATGCCATACATCGTTTAAAGATATTAGACTGGTGACAGATGCCTGATTCACAAGTGTATGAAAATCAGCTAAACTCATATCCAGCTCTTGTGCTACTTCATGATCTTCAGCTGTACGTCCCATTCTATTCTCTAGCTCAATGACAATACGCTCAATATCTTTAGCTTTACTGCGTACAGTACGAGGGACCCAATCCATTTTTCGTAGCTCATCAAATATAGAACCACGTATCCTAGTCATAGCATATGTCTTAAATTTAACTTCTTTGGTGGGATCATATTTCTCAATCGCATCCAGTAAACCAAATGTACCATAACTTACCAGATCATTAAATTCTACATTTTGGGGCATACCAATGGATATCTTGCCTGCAACATACTTCACTAGAGCAGCGTATTTGCCAACAAAGTACTCTCTAATAGCGAGAGACTTGGTAAGTTTATACTCTTTCCAAACCTCTGTCTCCTCACGATCATCATATCCAGCAAATAAACTCATGACTATATACCGCCTATCAGGCTAGTCCTTGTTCTATTGTTGTCAACTCATTTTGTATTTAATTAAAATGGATTGAAAAAAACTTGACGTAGATAAATTAGCTTCTATATGAAGGATGTGTCTACTTGTCTTTCCCATAATCTCTGTATCATGTTTTTTCTAACTGTCCAAGCGATTTTACCTGTTGTAGAAAAGGAAGATGCTTCACCAGAATACATTGCAGAATATACTAAAAAAGCGGTGCAAACTTACAACCAAAAGAATTATGAAGAATCCCTAGATCATATTCGCCATGTGATTATTTCTGATCTGCAAAACTCCAATCTACGATACATAGCAGCACATAATTACTGGCATCTGAAAAATTATAAATCTGCTATTTCTCACTTCAAAAGTTTTTCGCTATCTGAACCTAATCATCCTTCTATATACATTGAATTAAGTTTATTGTATTTACATGACAAACAATACGCACAAGCCATTCAAGTTGCACGAGAGGGATATAAAAACCTTACGCAAGACAAGCATAAACTAAAATTATTGAATATTATAGCCCGGGCATATCTACATGAAGCGAAGTATTCTGAGGCTTTACGACATATACAATTTGTAAAGACAAGCAAGGTAGTTAACAGATTAGCTAAATTAGAAGCACTTGTAATAGAAGCACGTGTTTATCTATCACAAAAACAATATAACAAAGCTACTATTTCGCTGGAATGGGCTTCGGCCATACAAAAAACACCATATATATCTAATATGTTAGGTTATACTCATCATTGCCAAGCCCAATTAACTAATAATCTGATAGAAAAGAAACATCTCCTTGAACAGGCACATACACATTATCGAACAGCTATAGAAAGTATGGCAGATCAATCACATGCCTTATACAACACAGTTGAAGAGAATCTGAGGAAACTTGATGCAAACTGAAAATAAAGTCAATGTATATTTTATACATTTTGGTTGTAGACTAAATCAATATGAATCCACTGCAATGGAATCAGCCATGATGCATGATAATATTAATATTGTTTCAGATGCTAAAGAAGCTGATTATATTATTATGAATACCTGTACAGTTACCAATCGAGCAGACCAAAAAACAAGGCAGGCAATTCGTAAAGTACATCGTTCTAATCCTATGACAAAAATTATTGTTACAGGATGCTATGCTAGTACAGATCCAGAAGAAATTCAAGCTCTACCAGGTGTATACGCCATCATCCCTAACGTTACAAAATCTAGTATACCGAAACTGATTAATCCAGAATATCAACATCAATTCCATCAATTATCACAGACACAATTTCGATATACTTATCACCAAAAAACAGATCGAGCTCGTGCTTATATTAAAATACAAGATGGATGCAATAAAAAATGCAGTTATTGTAAGATACCCCAGGCACGAGGCAAACAAATGTCCCGGGACATTAATGATATTTTACAGGAAGCTCACCATTTAGTTAATATAGGCTTTCACGAACTAGTATTGACGGGGGTCAATATTGGTTGTTACAAATATGAAGGCATATCCTTTTATGAATTATTAAAAGCACTTTTAAAAATACCAGGTGATTTTTATATTAGGATTAGTTCTATTGAACCAGGTGATGTAAATTTAGAGCTAGCCCAAATTTTAATGCATGAAAAAATGGCAAAATTTTTACATGTACCACTGCAAAGTGGATCAAAAATGATATTGAAATGGATGAATCGTGGCTATACGCCCCAGCAATTTATTAAGAATATTACCCAAGTACGTAAGTTAGTGCCCACTATACATATAGGAACAGATATTATCCTTGGATTTCCTGGCGAATCCAATGAATATTTTCAAGAAACTTTTGATATGTGCAAGGAGCTATCTTTTGCTAACATACACATTTTTCCCTATTCGGAAAGAAAGCATACTTCAGTTCTTGCCAAAATAGATAATGATAAGTATCCAAATATATATCGCATCTCTCGTAAAATAATTAAAGAGAGGGTAGCAAAATTACAATTATTACGTACTTTAATGCAAAAGACTTACCAAAAAAACACTACTTCTTTAGTATTCAGAGCTATTATAGAATCAGTAGACAAAAATAGAATTAAATTAGTTAGTGAAAATTATGTTAAATATCATATGTCCACTTCAGAAGAGTGTCAACACCATAAAGGCGACTTACTTTATGTGCGTGGTTATGAAAAATTATCCCAAATACCATCAAAAATACAGTTAAAGATTAGGTAAGCTATTTTATTCAGAATAAATAACCAACATAGGCAAGCAATTATTTACTGTTTGACTGTCTGTATTTTTTTCCTGATTTTTTTTGCTTATTATAGTAGTTTCTATTTTATGTACGAATGGAGTGTTGTTTACCTTAGAACATTACCTTTACTACTTGTATTACACACTGCTTTAGATGACATACTGCTGTTTTTCTATTTATTTCTTATAAGTCTTTTAGCACAAGGAACCTTGTATACATTCAAACCTGAAAAAACTATTATAGAAATAAAACAGAATACTCTTCAAAGAAAAATTAACTTATAAAAGATCTACAGGGTCTACATCAATAGAATATAAAAAATCATGTTTATGTTTTAGCTTATCCAAAAATGCTGCCACCTCTTTAGCAAATAAACGAAGTTTTTTGTGATCTAGATCTTTAAATAAAACATGATATCTATACATATTTTTAATTTTGTAGATGGGTGCCTCTACGGGACCTAAAATCTCATGGGGATAGATAGCAGTATGATTACTAAATAAGCCTCCATGAAATACTTCATGATGTAATAAATGATTAAGTTTAGAATACATTTCTAATAACGTAGATTCTTTTTGGGAACTAATAAGAATGCGAATCATTTTACAATACGGAGGATAAAACATTAGTTTTCTAATTTTTAACTCATATTGCATAAACTCTTCATATTGGTAATTTGTTGATAATTGGATTGCTGGGTTATCTGACTGCATAGTCTGCATAACGACTTCCCCTGCTTCGTGCCTGCCTGCTCTACCCGCTGTTTGGGTGAGTAATTGTGCAATACGTTCCATACATCGAAAATCAGGTAGGTTTAGACCGATATCTGCATTGACAATACCTACTAACGTGACACCAGGCAGATCAAAGCCTTTTGCGAGCATTTGTGTACCAATTAAAATACGAATTTCTTTGTTACGAAATGCCTCTAAAATTTCTGGAACATAGTTTTTTGTTCTGGCAGTATTTTGATCAATTCTAGCATAAGGTATCTCAGGAAAGTGAAAATCTAGTGCATCTTCAACTTTCTGGATACCCTTCCCCATCAACGTCAGAGGAGAACGGCAACTAGCACATGTAGTAACATAGTTTTTCTGTAAACCACAGAGATGACATTGTAAAAAACTTTTGGCCCCACCCTTACCACTCTTACTTTGATGATATGTCATTGTGATAGAACATCGAGAACAAGAGATACTACTTTTACAAGTCTTACAAAAAACAAAATGGCTATAACCTCTACGATTTAGAAGCAAGATAATTTGTTTATTGGCTTGCAAGTGATGTTCTATTTTCTTAATGAGAAATAGTGAAAAAATAGATGCACTACTATGAAAAACATTATGTGAAATGGTATGTATATGAGGCAAAGGCTGTTGGGTAGCTCTTTTACGTAAATATGATAGACCAATAACAGACTGCTTCGCTAGATAATAACTTTCCAATGATGGGGTTGCTGAACCTAGAATAAGCATTGTATCAATTCCAGTTTCTTTTGAAATTGCATTTAAACGAAACCATGCGATTGTTTTAGTATGATAATAAGGCTTTTGACTTTCTTTATAAGACTGATCATGCTCCTCGTCTATAATAACAAGAGATAAATTACAAATAGGGGCAAAAATAGTAGAACGAGTGCCCACTGCTAAAAATACTTCACCTTTTTTTAACTTCATATAAGCTGTTAGTCTCTCAGTAACTGTTAAATTTGAGTGCAATAATACCATTTGATCACCATAATAGGGGGATAAGATATCCAAAAATTGGTATGACAAAGCGATCTCAGGTAGCATTAGAATTACACCTTCTTGATTACATAATTTTTGATTAATTAATTCTAAATAGAGGCGTGTTTTCCCTGAACCTGTAATACCAAAAATGAGATGAATATAGGGTGCATTCTTTTTACGCTTGCTCATATTAGTTGATATATCAGATAATACTTGTTTTTGTTGCTCTAATAGAGATTGTACACTAGCCTTAATAGGTATATTTTGTTTAACTAATACATTACTAGATGGCATATTTTTACCTGCAGGTAAAATACGAAAGATGGCCTCTCCTAGTGTACATATATAATAGTCTGCAAGAAATACAGCAATGGCAAGTTGTTCCTTGTTTAGAATGGCTTCTTTATCCACTATATGGTGGATAGCTTCTATACGGCTCAAAGTGGTTGGGTATTTAGGATCTCCAGCTAATAATATATCATATACAAAGCTAGTGTGAGATGCACCTTGAACATTTGCTACTACACGACCATGAAGAATTATTTTAGGCTTTAATTTATCTGGTACCTGAAAAAGTACTGGCTTTACAAAAGGTAAATCAAAAAATAAGCAAACTATCAAAAGGGGAAACTACACAAAACCTAATCTATAGATGATTACTATTGACTAAGTTTATTTGCATGCTTTACAGCATAGGCAGCAATTTCATTTTTTTGTATTTGAGAAGTACCTTCATAAATAGTAAGTATCTTAGCATCTCGATACATTTTCTCTATGGGATAATCTTTGGTATATCCATAGCCACCATGTAATTGCAGAGAATCATTAACCACTGATACAGCTGTCTCAGCAGCATAATACTTTGCCATCGAGGCGTACTTAGAGGCCTCAGGATTCTTTTCTGTCACATAAATACTTGCACGATAACTTAATAGGCGTGACGCATCTATCCTCGTTCCCATATCTGCTAGCATATGACCAACTGCCTGAAAATTAATAATTTTAGTATTAAACTGTTCTCTCTGATAAGTATACTTAAGAGCCTCATGATAAGCACCTTGTGACACACCAACGGCCATTGTTGCTACTAATGGTCTAGAAGTAGTTAGTGTATTCACGGCATGAATAAACCCCCTCCCCGGTACCAAACCAATTAAATTATCCTCAGGAATTTCGCAATTATCTAGAATAACCTGACGTGTATGTGAACAGCGTATACCCAGTTTATTTTCTTTTTTACCAAAACTCAAACCAGGTGTATCTTTCTCAACAATAAAAGCGGACATACCCCTGGCACCCTTGGATTTATCTGTCATAGCAAAAATAACGTATAGATCAGCAACACCTGCATTGGTAATCCACTGTTTTGTGCCATTTAAAATATATGCACTACCCTTTTTTACTGCACTCGTAGACATACTGGGTACATCAGAGCCCGCATGTGGCTCACTCAAAGCTACGGCACCTAATATTTCACCACAGGCAAGAGGATCAACATATTTTCGATGCTGTTCCTTTGTCCCACCTACTTCTATTGGTAACGAACATAATTTATTTCCACCAAAAGATGTACAAACTCCTAGGCAATATTTACTAACTGTCTCTATAATCAAACAAAGCCCTAACCCGCCCAAGTTTAGACCACCAAACTTGTCGCTATAAAGTACTTGATAGACACCAGCTTTCTTAAGTTTTTCTAATATTTTATAAGGAAATTCCTCTTTTTCATCTAGTTCAGCCCGAACAGGAACAATTTGTTCCTTACCAATTTTATCTACCACCTCTACAATTTGCACTAAGTCATCATTTACAGCCACACCTGGCATAGCATTTTGTACATATTGTGCATAATCCATATTTTATATCCTCTCTGAGAAACTGTTGGTGTTGACATACCTACTAAGTCAATATAATTTTACATATTAAATGTAAAGTAAAGTGGAGAGTCAGCACTATGTATGGATAGAATAGACTTAGTTAACAGTTTTCCCTTATAGCGATAAGGTCGTACATCCTATTGATTATAGTACAAGATCTAAATATATTTCTTTGTTTTAAGGTGTAATAATCTATTTTTCTGTCAAAATATTTTTCTAGTTGTTTGACAACATTCTCAAGCTACCCCTTAGCTTATATTCTCACAAAAAATACAGCTAAATGATTTTCAATTTTTTTTCTGTGTACCTTACTACTACCACATTTATTACTAAAAAGGATAGCTATACAAAATATTGATTTCTTAAAAAATCCATTGTTGTTTTCATGTTCTCATCGATATTCTTCATTTTGAGCATGTTATCTAGTAAATCACTTGCATTTTTTTCATCCACAAAAGATAGGCTTTGTATAGAATGAAGATTTTGATTGATCATATAGTTCAAAAGTAAAAAGAAATCTCGTTTTTTATGAGCAGATGTATAATTCTCTGTGTCCACAGCACAATCCCAATAGGAATGTTGTAAAATAGAATACATACATATTACATTAGAAAAGCTTATCATAGTTTCTTGACTTTTCCTTATGGTTTTTATCTGCTTATAAGCAGATTCGACTAGAGATCTTAAGCATAATAAAGCTTCTAATTCTCTTGATATACTAGTGGGGTACTTCTCTTTCATCAAACACTCGTTTTTACTTTCTTCAAATAGTTCTAGACCCGCACAAAAACTACCATAATTACGTATACTTGATGCAATAATCATTTGCATGACTGTATTTGTACCACCACCAATAGTACCCAAGCGTGCATCTCTGTAAATACGTTCCACGTCATACTCTTTCATATAACCCCATCCACCTAATATTTGTATACCATCTCTGAAGCACCCCTCACCATAGTCTGTAATAAAAAGCTTGGCTATGGAAGCTTGAAATAGAATCTTATGACCTTTATCTTTTAAAATAGCCACTGCATATAAATACCGGCGAGCTGCTGTGCTCATACACCATAACATAACCAGTTTACTATATATAGCATAAAAATTAATAATAGATTGCCCAAACTGTTTTCTTTCTAGACTATACCTAAAGCATGTTTCTAATACATATGTTGTAGAGCCAAGTCCATTGGCCATTAAAATCACCCTCTCCCATTCTAAATTTGTATGAATTACCCTAGAAAATCCATAATGTAGTTCCCCTAGTAAATTCTCTTTGGGTACTTTCATATTATCAAAAATCAGTTCAGATGTTTTTGAGCTATTCATCCCCATTTTTTCCAAAGGTTTTCCTGAAGAAAACCCCTCTAATTTTGTTTCCAGTATGAAAGTAGAAATACCAAATGCACTTCTACTTTGCTTCTTATCTGTCCTAGCCGTTACAATAACTAGATCAGCAATAGGCCCGTTTGTAATAAACATTTTGGATCCATTTAAAATATAATGATCTCCATCTAATTTTGCAGTAGTCAACATACTGGCTGCGTCAGAGCCAGATGAAGCTTCTGTTAAACCAAAGGAGGTTATATATTTTCCAGAGGCAATTTTAGGAAGATATTTTTTCTTTTGTTCTTCGGTTCCAAAGATAATGATGGGAACTGTCCCAATGACCATCTGGACGTTGGTAGCTAGAATAAGCCCTCCATCTGCACTACCTACAGCAAGTGCTTCCGTCATTAACACTGCTTGT
Organism: Leptospiria bacterium; assembly: GCA_965262015.1. Classification (GTDB taxonomy): domain Bacteria; phylum Spirochaetota; class Leptospiria; order Turneriellales; family CBDBES01. The sequence continues at coordinate 1,842,390 of OZ253494.1, read as the reverse complement.
AAACAAGTAGCACCCTGCCCCCCATATTCTTCTGGTATTAAAGCACCCAAAGCACCAATTTCTGAAAGACCTTCCCATATTGTCTTATCCCAGTACTCTGTTTTATCTCTTTCTTGTACTGATGGTAATATCTTATCCCGTGCAAATTTCTTGAACGATTGAAAAACTTCGACAGAATCTTTAGGTATATAATACATATTTTAGCTACGATTTTGTACAAAGAAACATAAGATACCTGATTGACATATCTTATTCTTTTGGTTGATCACATCAGCATGACACTTGACCAAGCCTCCCGTCACATTCCCTCGAAAATTATATTTTTCTTTTTTCTGGCATATTATTACAACATGCACAGTATCACCAGGGAATACTGGCCTTTTAAACTTCCAATTCTCTACGCTGTCAAAGGCTATAATGCTTCTATCCATAAATCCTGTGAGTATAGACAAACCAGTAGCCACAGAGAATGTAAGCATTCCATGGGCTATATTTCGACCAAATACTGTATCTTTAGCGTATTCGCTATTTACATGTATTGGATTAAAATCCCCAGTGAGACCCGCAAAACTCATGATATCCGACTGGAGTAAAGTTCTACCATGTGTCTTTATTTTCATACCTTCCTTGAAATCTTCAAAAAAAACACTTCTGTCTAAAAGTTCACTCATTATCTATAAAACTAAATCCTCATGCTTACTTTGTATCATATTAACATGGAATTGGATAGCTCCCCCCCAACCATGAGCTAAACCAACGTCAGCTTTTTCTACCTGCCTATCTCCAGCTTTTCTAGTGATTTGCAGAGCAATCTCGACCTGCCTTACCATAGCAGAGGCACCTATTGAATTACTAGAGAGTACACCGCCCGATGGATTTATAGGACATTTACCCTTAAGAGAGAAAGTCCCATCTTCTATGTATTTATAAGCTTGCCCATATTCAGCAATACCCATTCCTTCTGTCCAAAGTAAGACTTGCACGGTAAAAGCATCATACAATTCGACCACGTCTAGCTGTTCTATGGGATTTGTAATACCAACTTTCTTGTATACGGTACTCGCTGCCTTTTCTAAAGCGAGAGGCTTAATCCAATCTCTTTGTGGATAATTGCTACCGTCAGCTATCGTTGAAACAGCTTGTATCCAACTTTTAGGAACTGACCTTTTTTTGGCCTTATGACCATTCTCGATAACCATGGCACAAGCCCCATCTGATATTGGACAAGAATCAAGCAACCTTAATGGAGTAGATAAATAAGCCATGTTAAGTAACATCTCTACATTCACTGTGGGTAACTTTAAAGTTGCATATGGATTATTTAGGGCGTTTTTTCTAGCCAAGACACCTACTTCCGCTAGTACTCTTTCTGTGATGTGAGGATATCTATCCATATAAAGTCTAGCTTGCCCAGCAACAATAGAAATGGCTCCAGCGGCATAGTCTCTTCCCCAAGTAGGGTGATAGACATAAGTAAGCCCCCTTTGAACAGGGGTTTCTGATAGTTTATTGCCTGAGACAACAATAACTGTATCAAAAATACCAGAGGCTACTGTATAATGACCCATGATACCAACTGAAGCACCTACTGTACCACCCGTATGAACTCGTATAACAGGTAAGTTTTTCCCGCCTATCATATCAGTACACCAGTGTTCAGGATGATTAATTCCATCAAGCATATCAGGAGAATTACCTACTAAAATAGCATCTACTTCTTGGATTTCCATATCTGCATCTCTTAAAGCTACATCTATGGATTCACGCATAAGTTCTGGCAAAATAACATCCTTGCGCTTTAATTTTGTCTTTGTCTGACCGGTACCGATGATTGCTGCTTTATTCATTCTCAAGCCTCTAAAATATAAACTATATTATTCTGCATTCCTAATCCAGATTGGGAATGTGACAGTGAGTTTTGACACTTTCCTGTTTTTATCTGATTAACTGAATGCATAATCCTAGAAAGACCCGACGCCAGAATAGGATGGGCACAAATAACACCACCTGAACGATTTACTGGTAAGCTTGAGTTATATCCTGTATAATTTCCTTTGACTTTTTCTTTGATCTCTTCATAACCCCAACCAAATAATTCTTTGTAGAGCATAAGCTCCTGATAAGAGAAAAGACTATAAAGTTCAGCAGACTCAACGTTATCCACATTAGACATTTTCTTAGCCTTAGCCATGGCGATATTTGCACTTTGGCACTCTGATAGATCCCTGTAACCAGGATAGTATGAGTCGGCAGACATACCAAAACCAGTAATATAAACACCTTCTTTCTTGTTTTCCTTCATCCATTGTTCTGTAGAAACGATTAAGGCCGTAACACCATCTGTTTGCGGGGGTAATTCATTTATTCGAATAGGAGAAGAAACATAATCTGAACTTAAAATATCATTTACAGACATATCAGAAGCGAATGGAGCATTTGTATTTTTTAGACCATTCATTTTATTTTTTTGGGTACAAATAGCGACATCTTCTTCCGTCAACTTGCTCTTGTGCAAAAAAGAAGAATACTGCAAAGCATGATAAGAAACAACATCATACTTTAGAGGTCTCAAATAAAAAGGTTCTAATTGTGTATGATAATACCAACTACCTGATACTTCAGGACTAGAATAAGGTTTGTATCCATCTACAAAGGATAAGGAAGATTCGCTGGCTTTTGAATAACCAATAACCAAAGCTGTAGAAAATCCACCAGATAATAATCTAGCTATTGCATAGAACAAAGCGTATGCACCATCAGCTTCTATTTTACTTTCTTCTTTGAGAAGAGACCCTGCCGCCTCTACTTGATAGACATGATTAATATTAATTCCATCTAACACATCGTCGCCAGCATGTATAACACAATCTATTTGCTCATGGCCCATGCCTGCATTGCTAAGAACAGATTTCGTTGTTGAATACACTAATTCATCTAGACTATACTCATCTTCTCTCTCTACAAATTTAGATTCGGCACATGATATAATACAGGTTTTCATTGATTACCCCTCTTTTTTAGAACAAAATGCTTGATGTCATAAACAGATCCCACTCTCTCTTCTATAGGTTTTAGTACAGGTTCTACCTCGGCGTTCTTTACAATCTCTTTCTCATCATCTACCTCTAGAATGTGCAAGAAAAACATATGCACTCCTTCAGCATGTATCCAAGCTGTTGTATAAGGAGGCTCCTTAGGTTGTCCGCCAAACTTGACATGTATGGTGGTGAATGTCTTGACTGTACATGGTCCACCCAGATCAACCCATTCATCACAATCTGTAAAACAGGCACCGCAATAAGACTTGGGGAAAGCAAAAATCTCTTTACATGAAGGGCATACAGAGCCAATAAATGCTCCTTTCTCTTTGATGTTTGTAAAAAAACGGGACATAGCCGTTCCATAAGCCCATCTGAAAGGAATATCAATTTTTTCTTCAAGCACTTTAACAAGGTTCTTATTTCCAAAAAAATCTTGTTGTAATTGAAATTTTTGGATTTTCCCTGTGCTTGTTTTTGGGAAATCACTGACAAATAAAATTTGGTCAGGTTGTTTATAGCTAGCAAGCTTACCCCGTAAAAACTTATTAATAGCCCTTGGATTTTCTGGGGTACCATCTAATAGCTGTACCGCAGCAATTACTTTTTCTCCATACTTCTGGTCGGGAACTCCAAATACAGCACATTCAATCATACCATCGTATGTAATTAAAACTTCTTCTAACTCTTTGGGATATATATTTTCACCACCACGAATGATCATTTCTTTACTTCTACCAGTAATATAAAAATAACCATCTTCATCCTGATAACCTAGATCACCAGTACGCAACCATCCATCTACAATTACTTCATCTGTTGCTTTTTTATTTTTTAGATAACCCAGCATAACACTGGCAGAACGAATAGAAATTTCACCTATTTGACCCTGCTTCATAGCTTTACCCTGAGAATCTATAATGATTACCTCTTGGTCAGGCATTACCTTACCAATAGAACCAATCTTACGTACACCATCTACGGGGTTCAGAACGGTTGCACATGTTCCCTCAGACAAACCATACCCTTCAAGAATTTTTGCTTGAAACTTTTTTTCAAATGTATTAAATATCTTAACCTTCATAGGGGCAGCTCCACACAAACACACCTTCAAAAATGACAGGTCTACACCATCCTTATATTCTGCCATATTATTGAGGTAGCTATAGACAGCGGGGACAGCACTAAACATCCTACACTTATACTTAATTAGAGTATCAATAAATGTTCTAGGTTTGAAATATTCCTCCAATACCAATGCAGAACCAAACAATATAGTGGCGAGTAACGAGGCTAACTGGCCATTTACGTGAAAAAGAGGCATGATACAACAATTTACATCGTCTTTTTCCAGTTGAATACTCTTTCTTATAGATTCTATATTAGCTAAATAATTGCTATGAGATAGCATACACCCTTTAGGCTTCCCAGTTGTACCACTTGTATATAAAATCCCAGCAACATCAGACGGTTGTACGATACTATAATCTTCTATTGGTTGTGCATCATTTATACCTTTCCAAAAATCTAGATGTTTTTTATCTTGTTCTGTTTCTGTGTGATCATCAATAAAGATAATTTCTTTCAAATTGTCCAACTGGTCTATTACTGGTTTTATAATCTTAAATAAAGATGCACTCGTGACAAGTACAGAGATCTCTGAATGATCGATTTGGTACAGTATTTCGTCTGTCTTTAACATGATATTAAAAGTAACTGAAGTGCCTCGTGCATACATGACACCAAAAAATGCGATCACAAACTCGACACTATTTGGTAAAAAAATACCGACCTTATCTTGCTCTTTGAAAGAGGTTTTGTCTCGTAGAAAACTTGCCTTTTTCAAATAAAAGTTTTCCATTTGCCTGTAAGAATAGCTACTGTCTTTAAATATTAGGTATGTAGCTTCATCTCTATCTTGAGTAGTAGCGTGAATGAAATCAGGTAAACTTTGAAAACTCATATCAATTTCACTGCGGTAAAATGATCAATATCTAAAATAGATCCTACTCTTTCACTTTCATCCTTAAAGACTGCTTTTATGGTGTCACCAATTTCTAGCTTATCATCAAATGACCTATGCCAGAAAACAGTATTAACACCTGCAAATTGGATACCGATATAATAATAAGGTACAGGACAGTCGAAGAATGGTACAGGCTTACACACCTTTGTTAAATACGCAACCTGACCTGTTTCAGGAACAGCAAAGAAAGTCTGCATTTTTGCCCTGCAATCTGGACAAAAGGCCTGTGGAGGCAAAAAGCCATTATTACACTCAGCACAGCGAATAGCCAATATCCTAGCTTCATCTCTTAATGTAGACAGAAATCGCCCTACTATTTTACCGGGAGACCTCTTATACTCTAGTAGAAAAGAACCATGGAAATGAGTAACTTTCTGCACTAAAGCACCGCAACACTAAAGCTAAGACATAATCTAATACTGGTGCACATGCGACATAAAGAATAAAAGGCCATAATAAGTCAATAAAAATATAGGTAATCTTTTATAATTGATCTTCCCATTATATACCATAATTAATATGGAGATCTAAGGGTGTGTAAGTATTGCTTTCACATTGGTATATAGGCTCTCTTCTCTGAGGTAAAATGAGGTTTATAACTGGGAATGGGTTGCCTACTAAAGTTTACAGGATAAAATGAATACCCATTATGTAAGAGATATTGAATTATATGACACAGTAAAGACATTTGCTATGCAAAATGTATACCCATCAGTACAAGAAAGAGATAAGAATCAACGATGGGATAAAGAAATATGGCACAAGACCAGTAAAATTGGCTTGCAAGGTATATTGATTCCTCAAGAATATGGAGGACAAGGTGGAAGTTGTTTACAATTGGTGCAAGCCGCTGAAGCATTTTGCTATGGAGGAGGTGATGGTGGTCTAACTCTTTCGATAGGTGCCACCATGACCATTGGAACACTGCCCATTATTATTTTTGGAACCGAAGAACAAAAAAAAAAGTATCTTCCTAAAATTGCTTCTGGAGAATATATAACTTCCTTTGGTTTAACAGAAGCTTCATCTGGCTCAGACGCAGCCAGTATGTTGACTACCGCAAAATTAGATGGAGATCATTACATTTTAAATGGATCCAAAATGTTTATTACAAACGGACCCATCGCTGATCTAGTTATTGTAACGGCTAGGACACAAGGTATTAACAGCAGAAATCCTTTTGGTATTTCTACATTCATATTAGAAACAAAATTAGATGGGTTTTCTTCAGGAAAACCTCTGGAGAAAATGGGGATGAATACCTCAAAAACATCTGAACTGATTTTTGATAATATAAAAGTACCCAAAGAGAATTTACTGGGAGAACTACATTATGGATTTTCTAGGGTAATTCATAAAACTTTAGAATGGGAAAGAAGCACTTTGAGTGCTATGAATAACGGTTTTAATAGTTTTTTGTTAGACAAGTCTTTAAATTATGCTAAACAAAGGAATCAGTTTGGCCAACCTATTATAAATTATTTTGCCATACAATCTAAAATAGTTAAAATATGGTTAGCTTTGCAAAATGGAAGGCGCTTAGTACAGTTTTGTGCAGAATTGATAGACCGTAAACAGGATACAGTTCTCATGGCATCCATAACTAAATTGGTCACTACAGATATGGGTGAAGACTGTTGTAGAGAAGCTATACAAATATTAGGTGGATGGGGTTATATGAAAGAATATGATGTGGAACGCATCTACAGAGACTCTCGTTTAGGTTCAATTGGTGGTGGCACAAGTGAAATCATGCACTTAATTATTGGTTCTAGTATACGCAATTATGAGTATCTATGTAAACATATCACATTTCTCCCAACAAACCAAGAACAAGATTTTAACTTTAATCCTGATTATGATACAGGATTAGCAACAGAACTAAGTATTTTACAAAGTGTCGGCAGACTGGTGCGATCAGCATGTGTAAACGCAAAACAAATTAGGCGTCATCCATCAACCATATTATCATTTTCGTATGCAGTTTGTTTATATGTCACCTTATATAAATCTTATTTAGATTCTAAAACAAACACAGACCAATACACATCCGCACATAAGAAACGTGACTTTGTTTTACTAACCCACTACTTAGTTGGTAAATACCTTAGCTTTATCAAAGATTTGGTTTTTATTGATGAAAAAAACACCAATATAATTACTCATAGTTTTCTTAAAATGAAAAATATAAGTAGCTATACACGAGAAACAACGGAGTTTTTAGAAAATTTATTATGATTACTATAAATTTTATCTACACGGCAAGTGTATGGAGTGTAAAAGACGACTATTATAGTGCATAATCCTTCTATGCTTATACTATGTTTTTATCTGATATTTCAGATAAATGTACACAGTAACGAAAAAGCGTATAGTGTAGAAACCACAGATAAGTGGTTTATAGGTGTGCAGCACTTGGCACCTGATCAACTAGATAAAACAAAAGATCCTGTTATTTTAACCCATGCTATTGGAACGAATACAGGTCTATATACTATAAAAGGTGATAATAGTTTACCATCTCTACTAAACCAATCAGGATATGATGTATGGCTTATAAATTTCAGGGGTAGACAAGGAGTAAAAATACCAAAGGGAATAGGATGGCATGAAAAAGACAGTCACTCTATGGACCCTTTAATAAAATATGATGTAGATACGGCTATTACTCATGTACTTGAGCAAACTGGAAAGAAAAAAGTTATTTATATTGGTCACAGTATGGGTGGCTTTATAGGATTAGCTAGATTAGGACATTATGAAGAGAAGAGAATAGCAAAATTTATTTCTCTTGCTGGACCGGTGATATTCGCCATCCTATCGTATGAAATATATCTCTTGGCTAGTAGACTTGGCCCTCTTGTTTTTGGTGTAGGGTTTTCGTATTTGCCCCTATATAATCTTGGAAAAATGGCTGCCATTTTAGATTATCTACCTATCTCTATTAAGACAGTGCTACATATGATTGATAAGACTCTGTGTCTGCCTGGTCAAATGAGCCTCTTAGCACCAGATAAGCTTAAGTCTTTAACCAAAGCCTTAAGCAATGACCCTAAGACTATGTGGTACCAATTTATGCATGCACTGAGAGATCATGGCCCTGATATTTATAGTGTAGATCGTTCGATCAATTATAGAGAATCTCTACATAAAATTCGTGTCCCGTCTTTGTTAATAGCCCCTAAGAAGGATATTCTAGCATCTCCCGAAGTTATGAGATATATATATGACAATCTTGGTAGCAAAGATAAAACATTGTTTATTTTAAGTAAAGCAAATGGTATGTTGCATGATTATGGTCATACGGATTTTATGTATGCTCAGAACGCACACAAAGACATATTCCCTCTTATAATCAATTGGTTGAAAGCTCCAAAAAAATAATACTGTTTGTAGGCTAAAATAATTTCCATACGACATTTGTAGGTCATGATTACAAACCAAGTCTGTTCTGTCCAGAACTGGCGCTGACTTTCCAAGAAACAACTGTTTTTTTCTTTCCATATGGTCCATATATCTTACCCGTGTAACTGTATGAAAACATTTCTTATACTTGGAGCTTCCAGTAATGTTGGAAGGTTTATTACGGACGGAATAAAGCATGATTGCAATTCTCGAGGTGAAGAGTACAAAATCATTGGAACCACTTCTAGGAATGAGAACATTGAACATGTACATGAAACAATCACTGGGATAGACTATACCAATGATGAATATCAAGATAAAATAATAAAACAAATCCAAGGAAGGCCTATTGATTGTATGGTGTATACATTCGCTATGGGGCCCACTGGGTTTCCCTGCCCTTATGCGACGAAGGAAGAGGTTGAAACAAGTATTCGCTATTCAGTTTATCCTTTATTGTCATTAACAAAGCAACTAAAGCCAGCTTTAGCTGTGGGGATATCCGGATTTGTGTGGATAAAACCACTGCTAATGTCATATGGTGCAATGCTATACGCAAAATCTCTGATGGAAGAAATAGCAATAAAACATCACGATAAATTTAGAATCCTTCGGTTGGGTTTTTTTGAGAGTTTTTCATCTCGTGGTATTAGAGTTTTAGTGCAAAGAAATATGAAGAGCGGTAAATTTCCTGAGCTAAATAAGTGGTATAAAGATTGCATGGAGGAAGTTCCCCATAAAAATTTCAAAGACTTTTTCTCTCAAGTCGACTACCAGCATGAAGAAAAAGAATACAAGAATAAATTTGATATACCTTTTAGAGGGACAGAGCTAAATGATATCAAAGATGGATTCATACGATTGTTAAACACAGATAAGCCTATTGTCAACGTACTAGGTTCTTGGATATGGGATGAAAATTATACATATGACTGGGATAAATTATCAATCATTAATAAAGAATGGATACCTAAATCAATTTATACTCTAGTAGAGTAGGCCCCTAAGTATGTGGGTCAATTTAAATGCTTCAGCATCTTTGATTTTGCATTGCAGTTAACATATATATTATTATGATGTATCTCAACTAAAAATATTCGTAATATCATTTATCCAAGATAAAACGTTGCATAAATGCGTGGACCAATTTAACATTTGATAATATTATTGTGTAGGAATGACTATAATGAAGCGTGCCAATCTATCCACATATAGTAAATATGATTTACGTGAACTTTTATCTAGTATGAAAGAACCTGAATGGCGAGCTGAACAAATATTGCAATGGATACATGGTTTTCAAGTAACTCGGTTTGAAGATATGCATAATCTTTCAAAGAATTTACGTCAAAAACTAGACATGAATAATATCATTGCCTTCCCTCCTCTGAATTATACAGCCATATCTCATGATCAAACACATAAGTTATTATTTAAGTTAGATGACCAAAACTTGATTGAAACAGTATATATACCCGAAACAAAACGAGCTACTCTCTGTATCTCTTCACAAGTGGGTTGCGTATTTAAATGTCCATTTTGTGCCACTGGACAACAAGGTTTTACACGTAATTTAACTATTTCTGAGATTATTGGACAGGTATGGCATGCAAAAAAAATGGTACTAACAAAAAAACTGCAACCCATTTCAAATATTGTTTTTATGGGTATGGGAGAGCCCATGGCCAATCTAGATAACGTTCTTTCTACAATAGAAATGCTTTTAGATGACCGCTTATATGACCTATCAAGAAAAAAAATTACGGTTAGTACGTCAGGAATTGTACCTCAAATTCAGAAACTTAAACGATTAGATGTTAATCTAGCTATTTCGTTACATGCTCCAAATAATACATTACGAAACACGTTAGTACCGATTAATCAACGCTATCCCATTGAAACTCTTTTGACAGCATGCTGGGATTATGCGTCTAACTGGAAAAAACGTAGTATTACTTTTGAATACGTAATGCTAAAAGGTATTAATGATTCTATAGAGAATGCCAAAGAATTAGTGCATATTTTATCCCGTAAACCTGCCAAGGTCAACCTCATCCCATTTAATACAATTCAAAAAAGTATTTATGAAACAAGCTCATTGGATACTATAACAAAATTTGCTAACCATTTAATAGAACATAATATCTTTACCACAATACGTAAAAATCGAGGTAATGACATTAATGCTGCCTGTGGACAACTGTCTGGACTACAAAGTACCCAAATAAGTACAATACAACAAGATGAAGAAATAAACATGGAGACGGCGGGATTTGAACCCGCGTCCTAAAATATCAAAATAAGCTTTCTACATGCTTAGTCTATGATTAAGTTTCAGATAATGTGTCTCATAGACAGTGCAACATTACCCTAAGCAAAATAGTTTCGATTTTATGCCTTTGCCACACAAAACCTAGCTTCTATAATGTGAGCCATTTTACCTACCTAGAAGCGAACAGATAAAACGGCGCTAACTGCACTAAGCAGCTAAAGCAAATTCTTGACTATTGTCATTTATTTTAAGTTGCCATTTTTAAAAGATGGCTCTTTGCATGCTTTTCATAGTTCTAAACTATCTTAGTCGAAACCAATGCGTCCCCTAGTCAAGATTACAATATGAGTATCATTTTTTTTTATGTGGTTGACAATCAAAATTTCTAAAAAACTCATCTGTTATGATTATTTCGGGGCAAGAAATACAGAAAAGAATAAATCAAGATATTATAATTCAGCCTTTTAATAGGAAACATCTCAATGTAAACTCCTATAACCTAAGTTTACATTGTGAGCTACTGGTATATAACGATCAGGAGTTAGATATGAAACATAATAACTCATGTACCACTATTAACATACCAGAAAAAGGGCTATTGCTAGAAAAAAATAAATTATACCTGGGTAGAACGATAGAATATACAGAAACATATAACTTAGTGCCAATGTTAGAAGGCAGGAGTAGTATTGGCAGGCTTGGACTTTTTATACATATCACAGCAGGATTTGGTGACGTTGGTTTTAGAGGTTACTGGACACTAGAAATCATGGCAGTACACCCTATACGAATTTATGCGGGTATACAAATTTGCCAAATATTCTACCATACACTTGAAGGCACACATACAAACTATGTAAGTGATAAATACCAGGATAATAAAGAAATACAGCCTAGTATGTTGTATAAAGAATTGCATCAGGAGCTCCCATAGCTCAGATGGATAGAGCAGTGCCCTCCTAAGGCATGTGCCCAGGTTCGAATCCTGGTGGGAGTAAAATAATGAGCAATTTTTTTGAGATTAAAATGGAAATGGTATTAGAAAGATACCGTTCTATTGAAAAAGAACTATCAAACGAATCGATTACACAAAATCCCCAAGCTCTCAGTAAATTAGGAAAAGAGAGAAGTGTTCTATCACCAGTATACGACAAGATACAAAACTATAAAGATAGTGTCATTCATCTTAAAGAAATACAAGAACAACTTAAATGTGAAAATGAAGCTGATCTTACAGAACTTTTAAATGAGGAAGCAAATGAATTACAACAAAATATTATCAATTTGAAGAAAAATATCTTAATTGAGATATTGCCCAAAGATGAAAATACAGGAAAAAATATTTATTTAGAAATTCGATTGGGTACAGGTGGGGATGAGTCCGCTTTGTTTGCAAAAGACCTTCTGAAAATGTATACAAAATTTTTAGATCTCGAATCTATGCCTTTTGAAATTACTTCTATACAAATCACTGGTTTAGATGGAGTGAAAGAGGCAATTATTTTTGTTAAGCATAAAAAGGCTTATTCAACATTACACCTCGAAGCAGGAACACATCGAGTCCAGAGAGTACCTGCAACGGAATCAAGTGGTAGGATACATACATCGGCATGTACGATTGCCATAATTCCAGAAGTACAAGAAGAAGAGCTTAATATACAAAATAAAGATCTTAAAATTGATGTGTTCCGTTCTTCGGGGCCGGGTGGTCAGAGTGTGAACACCACGGATTCTGCAATTAGGATCACACATTTACCCACGAATATTATTGTTACTTGCCAGGACGAGAAATCACAACATAAAAACAAAGCGAAGGCAATGTCTATTTTGCGGGCACGCATTAAGGCATCCGAAATGGCTGAACAACATGAAAAACAATCCCAGATGAAAAAGAGCCAAGTGGGTTCAGGTGATCGCTCAGAGAAAGTAAGAACTTATAACTTTCCTCAAAGTAGAGTCACTGATCATCGCATTAAATATACTTCTCATAATTTAGAACGTATTTTAGAGGGTGAACTACAAGATATCATAGACAGGTTGCTAGAGTATGAACAAGAACTTTTATTAGCTGACATGGAAGCATGAAATCTAAAACTCTTTTTTTATTTAGTTGTATTATTTTTCTTACATTACTTGGTCTCATCTTACTTTTTTCTTCGTCTTTCTTTATGGCTAGACAGCAATACGGTGACCCTTATCATTATATTCGCAAACAAACTATTATCATGTTTTTGGGGCTTATTATCTGTATTATAGCCACCCAAATACCTTATAAAATATGGCATCGTCTAGCGTGGCCTATATATTTAGCTTCTCTATTGTCCCTAGCTCTTGTATTTGTGCCATTCATTGGCAAATCTGCTGGAGGAGCAAGACGATGGATAGAAGTCGCAGGCTTCTCTTTTCAACCATCTGATATAAGTAAATTTGCTGTAATACTTCTAATCTGCCGAATATATACTACTACTACACAGTTAAATGTGTATGTTAAGTCTATCATAAGCTTATTTATCATTGCGATACCCACTCTTCTTATTAGTTTAGAACCTGATTTTGGCACAGCCTTTCATTTATTAATTAGCTTAGTATTTTTACTTTTTTTAACTGAATTTCCATTTTTTATATTATTGTTATTATCTATTAATTTATTACCCATACTATATTATGCTGTTATTAAAGTACCTTGGCGATTTAAAAGATTACTTGCTTTTTTAGATCCATGGAGATACCGATTTGAAGAAGGTTACCAATTAGTTGCTTCTTTCAAGGCCTTCATTGCAGGGGGAATATGGGGTAAGGGAATAGGAGAGGGTGCAGTACGACATACATTTCAGGCACGTCATACAGATTTTATACTAGCTATTGTTGCAGAAAACCTAGGATTTGTTGGTATTGTAATGATATTATTATTGTATACAGGCATTAGTATCCTTGGTTTTGTACTTATTCACAAAAAAACAGATTTATTTGGCCAACTACTTGGTGCAGGTATAATATTGCTTTTTTTCCTGCAAGCCAATATACACATTGCTGTTAACATGGGGTTACTGCCTACCACAGGGATTAATTTGCCATTAGTGAGTTATGGTGGCACTTCTTTAATTACCTATCTAGGGCTATTTGGTATTTTCATTAATATATCAAAAACAGAATAAATTTGCATAAAAAATTATTCTAAAACGTAAGATACAATTAAACAGCTTTAGAAATTATAATTTTGTCCGAAACCGTTCTATAAATGTCTTTTTATAAATTAATTATACGTATTGTTTTGTTACTAATTATATATTCTGCATACATGCCAAAAATAGATGCAATCGTTCCTATTTTATATGGAGTAGACAGCGTTAATGCAACAACCTTATCATCTAGAAGTTATTATATAGCTACTACACTTTATACACAGGGTAGCTTACATACAAAAGCTATTCTAGGAGTTCATGATAACATTTATCTTGGTGTGTCATTCGACATACAAAGTTTAGTAGGAATTGGACGTATCGCAGTGAATATTCCTGGTGTAGTCGCTAAATTTAAAATCACTGATGGTTGGGAAAAGTTTCCTATACTTATAGCATTTGGATATGACTCCTTTTACACTGGTAATGAGGGTAGAACAAATAGTGCTAATCCACTTAATAAAATTATTTATGGAACCTACATATCATTTACAAAACCTCTTTTTATTCTTGAGGGTACCCAACATATACACTTTGGAGTAAAAATGCCTATACAGCCACATGTAAAACCTGAGGATACTGCTTTATTTCTTAGTATAGATATACCTATTGGTTATATTGTACCTATTGTTGAAATAAGTCGATTATATCTTACCAGGAATCGTATTAACCAAGCATTGTTTAATGTAGGTGTACAACTAAACTTTATTGATAATCTTGTTCTTCAATTTAGTTTAATGTTTGCTCATAAGGAACCTATAGAAAGAATATTAACATTGCAATATTCAAATGAATTCTAATATAACTAGTTTTATCTAAATTACTTTTTCTCTTTGTTTAAGTTCTTTTCCAGTCTTGCATTAACCACTTGATTAACTTGTTTTTTAAATGATGGATGATTTAAAGAGACTTTATCAAAAGCTTCTCGGTTGAGTACATAAATATCACAATAGTCTTTTGCCCGAATAGTAAACATTCTAGGACGGCTCAACACAAGAGACATTTCACCAAAAAAACTTCCTGCCTGTAATTCGCTAAATACTGTGTTTTCGTCTTCTAATAATTCCACCACACCCTTGCTGAGTAAAAACATAGCATCTCCGATATCACCTTTTTGGGTAACGATGTCACCAGGTGCATAAAAAAAACTTTTTAATTCTAGGGCAACCTCTTTGATGAGGTTTGGTGTAGCCCCATGAAACAAAGGCACTTTTTGTATAATATTTTGGTTAAGATAAACAGATAATGCTACTTTGAGGGATTGTGGTAATTCAGTTAGAATGGCCTCATGATCGTCACCCAACTCACTTTCCCATAGATAGGTATAATAATCTGTTATTTTTTTTCTTAATGTATGTGGTATATGCCTAGCCTGAAAAAAAGTATTTAAGGTTTCCATTTTTTTCATGTACTTGGCTTTACCCAAATCTAAATTGGCGACCAAGGTTGCCATATTACCAATCACATAACCATAAACACCCACTCCTAACAACATAGTAATCATAGTGTATGATAGTTGCAAATTAGTTTTGGGTACAATATCCCCATAGCCTACCGTAGTCAGTGTTGTAATTGTCCAATATAAAGCACGAAGATAATGAGCTAAGCGATCATATTGTACACCCTCATGATAAATAATTAACCATCCACAGGCAATCCAATGTGAAAGAATAGCTAACCAGAATATAAAGAAAGTTAGTCTAATAGTTGAAGGATTGAGAACATGCATGTAATCCCATTTTTTCATTAGGTAGCTTAGTCGAACTAATCGAAATATTTTAATCAAACGTAAAAAACGTAAATAACGAAAAAATGAAAAATACATGACAGACATATCTTGTTGGCCCCATAATTGAGATAATATCATATCCATAGGTAAAGCCGCTAAAAGATCTAGTAAAAAGGTACCTCTAAGATAAGCATTAGCAAGTTTTTTAGGGGAGGAAATATATTGTCTATTTACTTTGATTGGTGTGAAAAAATTGAAGATTATATCTAAGGTGAAAATTATTGTCACTACTAAATCGAATAGAATAAAGAGACTATTTAACGAATAATCTAAGGCAATACGTCGGGTAATGTCTATCGAGGTAAATATAGCAGTTATTATAACTAGTATATCCCATCCCAATTTTATTTTACTATCAGGAGAAAAATATAGTTTAGCTAATAAATTTTTGGTGAAAGATTTATGAAGCATAAGAAGTTTTACTACTCGGGTTAAGGAGTAGGATTTGGATTCATTAGGTGGACAGCTTCAATTTTTTTAAGGATCTCTCCAGATAAAATAATTTCTGCACTATCTATATTTTCTTTTAGTTGTTCCATCCTAGTAGCACCAATAATATTACTAGCTACGAAAGGTTTGTTAGTAACAAAGGCAAGAGACATCTGGGTTAAAGAAATGTTATGCTCTTTTGCTATTGCTACGTATCTTTTAGTAGCCTGTACTGCCAAATCATTACGATATCGACTAAAGTAGGCTTCATACTTAACAAGCCGATCCCTTGCCGAAGGTTGTGTATCTAAAGTATATTTACCAGTTAAGAGACCAAATGCTAGTGGAGAGTAGGCAAGCAAACCAATGTTTTCACGATGGGAAATTTCTGCCAATCCAACTTCATAAGTACGATTCAATAAATTATAGGGATTTTGAATGGAAACTATTTTTGCCATACCTTGCTTCTCTGCTATTTTTAAAAATTTCATTACTCCCCAAGGTGTTTCATTAGACACACCAATATAACGTATTTTACCATCCTGGACAAGTTGATTGAGAACAGATAAGGATTCTTCGATAGAGATAAAATCATCTTGTTTCGCCTGCTTATATCCAAGAGTCCCAAAATAATTAGTTTTACGATCTGGCCAATGTAGTTGGTATAAATCGATATAATCAGTTTTTAATCGACGGAGGCTACCTTCAAGTGCTTCTGTAATATTTTTTTTATCAAAACAATTGCGACCATTCCTTATCCACGAGAGGCCATCTGATTTGCCAGCTATTTTAGTGGCTAAAATATATTTATCTCGTTGTTTATTTTTATGAAACCAATTGCCTATATATTGTTCTGTTAGAGTATATGTGTCTGCTTTGATGGGGACAGGATATAATTCAGCAGTATCAATAAAGTTGATATCCCTACTTTTCGCATAATCAAGCTGTTCATGTGCTTCGTCCTCTGTATTTTGTTCACCCCACGTCATTGTACCTAGACAAATCGCACTAACGCTAACATCTGTATTGCCTAACTTACGATATTCCATTATAAGACCCCTCTACAAGACAAGTACGCCAGAGAGGATTCGAACCCCTGGCCCACGGCTTAGAAGGCCGTTGCTCTATCCAACTGAGCTACTGGCGCAAACTTCGGGATGACTGGATTTGAACCAGCGACCCCCTGTTCCCAAAACAGGTGCGCTACCACTGCGCCACATCCCGTACACACCCCATAGTATTGACTAAAACATGCTTTGTAAACACTTAATTTATGTACTCCATAAGTATATTTGTCAAGTCAAGTTCAGCTATGGATAGTTTAAGATATTCATAAGCCGTTTTTCTTGAAAATACTAAGAATAAAGAGAGCAACCCATGAAAATTCCTTTTTACCATGGTGCAAAAGACAGATTAAGAATGGCTAACCCTGTTTACGCTGTCCATAGATAATGCTGACGGCACCAAGATTTCACAATTTATCATTCAAAAATACTTAACATTTGTACTCTTTAGAGTGTATATCCACACAATTCCTCTGTGTTGCGTCGTGGCTGTGATAAACCGTTTCTCACGAACTAAGAGGAGGTAAAACATTCGATTTAAACAAATCAAACATTAGGAGACATTGGAAATGACATATAACCAACAAATCTATAAATACATTACAACCTTTTTAGAACAGATCGCTGACCAATGCCAATATTCTTTCCATGTATTCAAAGGACATTTATTGATCAGTGTCTTTGCTATGTTAATGGTGAGCATTCAATGTAGAGATGGAACCCCTACTGCTGTAAGCCCCCCCCCCAACAGTCCCCAGTATACCTGTAACAATGGTATTTCCTCAACAGAAAAAGCTTCTACGAATAAAGAAAAATGTGTTTCTTGCCATAGCGATTATGTCTTAAAAAAAAGTGATGAAACCTGTGCCGTGGTTAAGGTTATAACGTTCGCAGGTGGTAACGCTGGGGGGAATACTGCTACTGAATGTGGCACTACTACCCCCGCAACAGGCGGAGAGTCCTGCAAAGATGGCACCAGTATAGATGCACAATTTAAAAATCCTACAGGAGTAGCAGTTGATAGTAATGACAATGTATATGTGGCGGATGCGGACAACAATCGTATCCGTAAAATAATTATACCACGATAATTGTAATCTTGTATCTTATTATACCCATCCCACGTATGGGGTGGGTATTTAGTTTTTTTTAGCTGTTTTTTAATTATCACCATGTTTCATATAAAATTAGTTTCTCTAATTTTATATTGCAGTTATAGACTGTTTCTATAAAGTCTTAGAAAATTTGAAAGCGTAGGTTCCATTTTTGGATAGTTTAAGGTATTCATAAGCCGTTTTCTTAAAATACTAAAAATAAAGAGAGCAACCCATGAAAATTCTTTTTTACCATAGTGAAAAAGACAGATCAAAATGGCTAGCCCTGTTTACACTGTCCAGAATCAGTACTAACTCTCTATTCCAAATTTACTTATTCTAGAATTAAACAATGGGTTGACATAGACAAGTTTGAAACAAACCGTGCTATGTAATTTATTACCTGAGGTGTTAGCTCAGTTGGTAGAGCAACTGCCTTTTAAGCAGTGGGCCCCGGGTTCGAATCCCGGACACCTTATATTTGTCCCGTTCGTCTAGTGGTCAGGACTCAGGATTTTCATTCCTGCAACAGGGGTTCGACTCCCCTACGGGATGTTTCTTATTCTCCTATATAAAGCCCCTATATCTAATGTAGACAGCATCACCCCACCTAGGATGAGAGAACTACCTGCTAACATCATATATGAAGGTAATGTATCCCATAATAACCAAGCTAGATACATTGTTACCATAGGGGTTAACATTGTAAAAAGGATAGTATGAGATACGGGGAGTTTTTGCATTGCATACATCTGAGATAATCGAGATAGATTAGGTCCACATAAAGCTGCTGTAAAGGCCAATAGTACCATACGCATATCCACTACTTGGTATATAAAATGATTAATCGAGCCGTTAATGAAAAAGGGAAGTATAAGTGCCCCTACCAACAATCGTAAAAAATTAATAACAGGCAAATTTAAAAGAAGAATCCATTTTTTTATCGCAACATTTGCAATGGCAAAATTTCCCGCTGCAAATAAACTCCATAAGATTGTTTTATAATGCAAGCCATCGTTTAATGAATTCCAACGTAATAATAAAAACCCTAAGCAACTAACTGCACAGCCAAACCATAATTCTTTCCGTAACTTTTCACCCAAGAAGATAATACCCATTAATATAACAAAAAGAACCTGTACCCGCAATATAATTACGGTGACACTTGGGCTAGAAAACTCTAGTGCTCGCCCAATAGCATAGTTACCCATGATAGAAAATAGGCCAAATGCAACACCAAACACTATGGTAGGCCAATTACACGTCACCAAAAATTCTTTGGGTCGTGTAAATAATAACATACTAATCAAGCAGGCGAATCCATAGATTAACCACAAGAAACCAACAGAAAACTGCTGTCCATGATGACTGCCCTTAACGGCAATAAAAAAGATACTGGCGGATACGCTACCAAAGCTAGCAAGGTAATATCCCTGGAGTTTTTCTCGCATAGACAGGCACCAATATTACACGTAAGAGTAGATACCAGAACGATAAATAATATCAAGCCTACCTCTAAGATGAATATCTGATTGCTTTAGTACAGCCGCCACAGATTCTCTAGAATAAATTTGTGATAAATGTACTAGAACTAATTTCTCATTTTTAAATTTATCCTGGTTCATGATAATTTCGTCTAGATGAGTATGGCCCCATTTACGAGCCCTTTCTACTGGACGCTTTTTATCTAGATAGGTTGACTCCATAAAGAGTACCTTAGCCTCTAATACAACGGGATTATGTAAAACAAATTCGATGGTTGTATCACCAGAAAAAGCGAATATAGGTATATCTACTTCTTCTACAATTAACTTGCCCTGTTTCTTAAGTTGTACAATTTCTGCTGATGACAAGCCCACATACTTTTTTTTAAGCTTGATCGTACGCTCAAAAATAACATAACCATGACTGGGGACTCTATGAAATGAATCCAGAACCCTCACATAGGTACGATCACCAATCCAAATATCTTGTTGGGGATCAACAGCATGAAAATTACAGGGGCTTTGGAAGTCTTCGACCTTACCCCATAGTTGTAAAATACTTTCTAAATAAGGTTTAAGTTTTTTGGATAAATATACATTTGGAACAGATAAATTACGTAAAGCACGCTGTCCTACATAATAAGGTAAGCCTGATGCATGATCTAAATGGCCATGAGTTAAAAAGATAGTAGGTATATTAATCAAAGATCTAGGTGCACGGCCAACGTCAAAAGCTATACCTAACTGTGGAAGGATATAGCATGTCTCTATACCCCCGATGGTAATACACTTAACATAAAGATTTTTATAGCGATAATCTAACATAATACGTCCATAAAGTAAATAATACCTATTTACTTTATTCTATGTTGCGTATTTGTTCCCGTATGCGCTCAATAGATACTTTCATTGCGATACCTAATTCATTGATAATAATATTATCTGTTTTAGCAGTCAAAGTATTTACTTCACGTATTAGCTCTTGTGAATAAAACTCTAATTTCTTGCCTACAATATCATCCACTTCAATACACTGCTCCATATTTTTAATGTGAATATCCAATCGAGCAATCTCTTCTGCAATATCATTCACTAATGTGTTGATTAACTCATCTTTACAGGCATACCAAAGTTTGTCTTTAACTTCTATGGATCTAGCTAAGTTTGGATTACGTACAACCAGCTGACTAAATTTGCCTCTAATCATTTTTACATGTTCTTTATGTTCTTTTTTATGCAAAACGACTATTTTATAAAGTGTTTTCTTTAAGGTTCTAAGTAATATCTTAATAAGTCGTTTAATCTGGCGACCTTCTCTTCTTCTTTCTTGGATAAGTTTTAGCAAAGCCCTCAAAAAATAAAATTCTATTTTAGAACTAATATCCTGTAAACCTTGATACTTGGTACTAATAAAACCAGGTAGTTGGACTAATAATTCCATGGGTATTTTTATGTTATCTTTTTTATAAAACTGTGCAAACGCTGTTTGGTATTGCTCCAATATATTCTTGTTAAAATAGGGTTGCTGGAATGTATTTTGGTCAGCATCAAGATAAACTTCTATCTTGCCTCGATTAAGTCTAGATTTTACATGCTTATCTAGGATATTTACCAAGCCTTCTAACCCTTCTGGTAATGTATAGCAGGGTTCTAGAAACTTAGAGTTAAAACTACGTATACGTACACGAAACTTATTTTGATTGATTGTTAAATGGCTTTCACCATAACCTGTCATACTAAACATTATCTAAACTGCACCTCTATATCATAATAAACTAAACTAGAACACCAGGAAATATTATTTGTCTTATCCTTTTTTAGTTTAACAATAAGAATTCCGAAATTACACACAGAGAATCTATGATCCAAGTGAATGTTTATTTGGGTGCAATACAGACATGTGGGATAAGGATGTCCAGAGCATATGTATTGTAAATAGATTTAAAAGCGATTCAAGGAGGAGTCGAAAATGATCATAAACCATAACATGGCAGCGATTAATTCTAATCGTGTGCTCAAGTTTAAGCACTGGGATGTAAACCATAACATGGAAAAACTTTCAAGTGGTATGCGTATCAATAAGGCAGGGGATGATGCTTCTGGCTTAGCTGTATCCGAAAAGATGCGTGCGCAGATCAAAGGTTTACGTCAAGCGGAAAGAAACGCAGAAGATGGGATGAGTTTTATACAAACTGCTGAAGGTTATCTGCACCAAACTGCTGCGATGGTACATAGGATTAGAACTTTGTCTGTACAAAGTTCTAATGGTATCTATACGCAAGAAGACCGTTTGATGATACAAGTGGAGGTATCACAGTTAATTGATGAAGTAGATAGAATAGCTTCTGTGGCAGAATTTAATACCTTGAAATTATTTCAAGGTGATTTCTCTAGAACCTCAAGAAACACTTCGATGTGGTTACACATTGGAGCTAATACACATCAACGTGAAAGGATATATGTTAAAACTATGACGGCGAATGCATTGAAAATGAAAAACGCCGATGGAACAAATATCAGCCTGTCGACAGCAACAAAATCTAATGAAGTAATTGGTTTAATGGATGAAGCTCTCTTTATTGTCAACAAAGAGAGGGCAAATTTAGGAGCCTATTACAATCGTATGGAGTACGCCTCAAAAGGGCTAATGAGTGCTTACGAGAATATTCAGGCTTCTGAATCTCGTATCAGAGACGTAGATATGGCGGAAGAGATGAGTGATTTCACTAGAAATCAGATTCTTGTTCAAAGTGGTACAGCTATGGTAGCACAGGCCAATGCACAATCTCAAACAGTTCTACAACTATTGAGATAGTATTGATATGACCAATAACGAAAGAAAGTAAGAGTACAAAGGGATATAGGCCGTAGTAAAATAACGGCTTATGTTTCTATGCTATTTGAAAATGTAGATAGGTTAGCTGACTTGCTATCCTAAATTCTTTGTCTTGGTATACAGAACATGTAAATGTTACATAGTTCAGATTCCCAAGAGATATCACATGATTAAGTGTAATTTCGGATTAATAAAATTTATTGATCTTCCTTCCAAACTAAGTAGTTATACGGGATATTTGTTCGTACTATCCCGTATAACTTTTTTTCACGTGAATTTTCTTGGGAATCTGAGATATAAATTGTATCAAAGAAGACCAAATAAATGACAAGGAGTGTCTACGATGATTATTAATCACAATATGAGTGCAATTAACACTCATAGAGTTTTGAAGTTTAACCAGTGGGACATAGATAGTACCACAAGAAAGTTATCTTCGGGCATGAGAATAACCCGTGCAGGAGATGATGCCTCGGGCTTAGCAGTTGCAGAAAAACTCAAAACACAAATTTTAGGATTAAGGCAGGCTGAACGTAATACTGAAGATGGTATGAGTTTTGTACAAACTGCCGAAGGTTATCTTGAACAAGTGACAAATGTATTCCAGAGAATGCGTGTTTTGTCTATCCAAGCAGCAAATGGGATCTACACTAGTGAAGATCGCCAATTAATGCAGATTGAAGTATCTCAATTAATTGACGAAATAGATAGAATAGCTTCCCAAGCGGAATTTAACCGCTTCCAATTGTTTCAAGGTGATTTCTCTAGAACGTCTAGACGTGCTTCGATGTGGTTTCACATGGGGCCAAATATGTATCAACGTGAAAGGGTATATATTGCTACAATGACGGCAACAGCATTCAACTTAAAAAGCAACAACACCATTGCTTCAATTTCTACAATTACAAGAGCAAATGAATTAATTGGAGTAATAGATAGTAGTTTGGAAAAACTACTGAAGCAAAGAGCTGATTTAGGAGCTTACCAAAATCGCTTAGAGAATGTTGCTAGAGGTTTAATGACAGCCTATGAGAACGTGCAGGCATCTGAATCGCGTATTCGTGATGCTGACATGGCCGAGGAGATGGTAAACCTCACAACACGACAAATATTGTTACAGAGTGGTATGGCGATGTTATCCAAGTCAAATAATCAATCACAAACGATTTTGCGACTGATCGGATAAAATAACGACCCTGTAAAATGGACTTTAGGCAGTGGAAACACTGCCTTTTTTTACTTATAACCCAGCATCAGACATGATATATCACTCAATAAATGATCCAATGTACTATGACGAGCTACATAATAAGGAGTAATCTTATTCTGTAGCAAAGTTGACTGGGTTTCCTTGCCTAAGCAAGCAATGTGATGTTGTTTCCTATACAAACCATTACGAATATAACTCATCGCAGAAGAAGGTGAAGTCAAGACCCAATATTTCTCTTCTTCTATAAAAGGAGTGAGTTCTACTAAGTGTTTAATACTATTTTCGATTGTCTTTCTATCTAGAAAGCAGGACTGATGCGTGTCAACTATATCCACTGAATATAGCTGATCACGTAGTAATTCTATTCCTGTTTTTATACCATTTCTCCCACCTAGCCATAAGACAGACTTGCCTTTCACATGCTGGATAATCCATTCTGCCACTGCTAATGCATTATATGTAGGGGGAACATAAACCTTATTTGATTTTGGATAGTGTTCGTAAAATACACGTGCTGTGCTAGGTCCAATACAAATAATGCGTTTAACGGGAAGACGATCTAGGGAAAACGTACAAAATATCACACTTTTTGAAGTTAACACTCCAATATCATAGTTCTTGGTAATTGTTTGTTTAAGACGACCCCAACCATAAGACTTTATCTTGGTTAAAGGCAAATGTAAGATATTGGTTTGTGTATTGGAAATGAAGTTCCAAGGAGAACAGAGTACAATATCATACATTAATCATTTTCTAATTTCTCTTGCAAAACATCTAGTCTCTTTCTAATCTCATTAATAGAATTTTGATTATTAACAGAATCTGTCTTTTTTAATAGAAGCTGTAATTCATGATAGATATGGTCAATGAAACCATTACCACCCTCAAGAGATGTGCCTGATGGACGCATCGAGAAAGGTACATGTAAAACTGTGCTATACTTCTTTGTATTGGGTTCTTGTGAACGCATGTGTAAATAATACCAGTCCTCTGATTCACCAACATAGATATCAGCAATACGAGATTTTAACTGAAGTTTTTTCTTTGGCGTATAAACAGGTATTTTATTTACTTCTGCATAGTAGTTTATATCCAATTTATCCTGTATGTAAAACCTTATGGCACCTGGATGAAACACAGAAGGTGAAATCTCATTTAAGAAACTAATCTTAGGTTCTGGTGGAGTATATAACAACAAAATAGGTATATGATAAATAGGTGATTTTATCTTCGCTTTTTTATCATATGCTTGAAGATGTAAAATATAATTTCCCTCTTTGAGGTTATAAAGTATAGCCTGATTCCTTGGAAGATAGCTGTATTCATCCAAAGGCTCTGAATTAGATTTTTGATCCATTAGATAACTATATAATAACTTGGTAGATTTTTTAGCATTTTTCCAAGAAATTGTTAATTGAGCTGTTTTTTCACCTGATATTTTCCATTTTACATCATAAATTGCTAACTTATCCGCACCCCAAGAAGTAAGGTAAACATGTTTTAATGGTGTTTCTATTAATATATTTAAATTCTCTCCTAAGTATATAGGATGTAGGGAAGTATTACCTAGTATACGTTGTTTACTAACACGGTTTAGTCTAGGATTCTTAATAAAATTTTTGAAGTCAACTTTCCAAATATAACCTTTATCATTGGATACCATAAAAAGGCTGAGTTTACTTTTGTGATACACCAAGGTAATTTGACTTACAAAAATTAATCTGGGGTCTCGATAAACACGCACACTGGATAATTTTTGGTTGTTCAATGAAAATCTCCATAAAGTACCCTTCGCATCGACACCTAATAACAATACGGTATGGTCAACGGTTAAGAAAAAGTTCTGTACTAACTGGATAGGTAGCTTAAATTCATGGTATTGATCATCCTTATATATTAACCATATCTGTTCTGCTGTACTTTGGTGTAAAATATGTACAGAGTTAGTTGATTGCTCGATTATACTAGCCTTAATATTATAATGGGATCTATATAATTCATGTAAATTTCCATCATCCCATAAGGAAATTAAATGATTTTGTTGGTTATAGCTGTGTAGCAAAATAAGAGGACGTCCTCTATTATTTAATTGTGCATCAAATGAAGCGATAACATAAGGCAAGCGTAAAGTCTCCTGGTACACCATATTCCATTTGTCACTAAAACCTACAAAGTTAATTATCCTTCTATTCTTAGATAAACCTGCAATAAGCACTCCTCTATTGAGGCGTAAACCCTGAACTGCAACAATATCATAAGGGAAAGAGAATATATTATTTGTTTGGTTTGTGGACGGACTAACCAAGACAATATCTGTATCATCTACCAAAGTCAAAAATTTATTATACCAAGCAAAGTCTTTTAGATGAATTAGGCGACTATTTGCTAAAGGCCATAAATTCTTTAGAGATTTTGATTTAGACACCAAATACGGAGAAAAGCAGATACTACATAAAATAGCAATATAAAGAAAATTACGACTAGACATACTTTACTATCTTTTCCTAGATAATGTATTTTGACGCAAGGCAGACAAATAGAAATATACTAAATTTCTATAATAAACTGCTAATACTACTAAGCTACCAATTAGTGATAGTAAAAAATATAATTTAAACTTAGAGAAGAAAGAAGTGTTTTTAACAACTAAACGAACATAGGAATAAGACGAAGACAAATATCTATGGCGATTTTTTAAAAGAGGCATTACAGACAAATAATAAATACCCGGTTCAAGATTATAAATGTACTCTGGCCCACCATTTGAGTTAATTTTATGAATATCAGAAGGTACTAAAGGTAAATCCGTTAGATGCCAAAAGTAGCCTCGAAGATGACGACGATAATTTGCGGGTATAGAGAATTGTACCTTGTAAATACTATGTTTTTCATTAATCCTAGATACATCAATGGTAGGTGTAATCGTAACAGATGTTTGGGAATACTGTGGGGTTGGAACTTGCACTTCTCTCTCTATCGGTATGTTTGTTATTGCACTCTCTGCTGGTGCTTCTTCTGCTATTGGTGCTTCTTCTACTATCGATGTTTCTTCTACTGTTGGCCGTGCCACTGTTCGGGGTGACCATTGCGAACCTATATATTCAAATGGGAAATATTTTATATTACTTTTCTTATTTTTTTTGGAAATATAGCCAAGAGAAAGCAAATATAGTCTTTTTTTACGGAACTTATCTAGGGGAATACTACTACTCTTGTAATTGTGCTCTTCCGTGAAATCTATTTGTATACCTTTTTCAAAAGGATCTATTTTATCTGTCCCAATGGCATAATAAATGCTATCAACCTGATAATCTTTGGTATCAACGGTATTTATCTGTAAGTTATCTTCTTTAAGTTGACTATTAGCGATATTTGTATCCACTATTAAGGAATAATCAACACTCTCTACAATTACCTTATGCACAGCTCTTTTTGATTTATTGTCCGCAAAATCAGTAGCATGAATTTGAAGATAATAGATCCCAGGTTCTAAATCTAGGAACTTTAATTCTCCATTTTCTGTGCGTTTTGATAAGGGTGCACTTCTATTGGGAGAAAAAGCATAAGAATAGTATTTAACACCAGAGTCATCTTCTGAATAAAATCTAAATTTTGCATCTTTTTCTATAGAGACAGTTGCATGTAGATGTGTATCAGACTGGATAATCGGCTTTGATGGGACGGTTGTATCTAGAATAAAGTGATAATGGGATGTTGGTGATTCATTGCCAGCCCTATCCTTATATCTAACATGCAAGTAATAATTACCTGGGGTGATATTTGTAAGAGTAATATGATTAGTTGCACCTAGAATATTGTAAAGTAAAGGCACTGTATCAGGTTTTTTATCTTGGGCCCACGCCACAGAAGCTATTCCTGAAGGCTCAAACCCAAATGCCAATCTGAAGAATCCTGTACGTCGCCTAGAAGGCACAGAAAAACGATGAGTAGATGATGTAATCCGAATAGGACTTGCTATAGAATCTACCTGCCTCATGTAAAGCGACTGCTTAGTTAAATAAAATAAATAGAGATTTTTATTCCAATTGATTAACTGAGGTTCCTCTGCCAACCACCTAGACTGACTGACATTATGAGGTTTTTTCAGTCGTGAGATTTCAGTTTTATCAAAAAAAGAAGCATAGATTTGGGGTGGGTTCACTCGAAAATCATGCCATACAATTACCCTACCCACCGAATCCGTATAATTAATGCTAGGATGGTAAGATGGACTCTTTAATGAGGTTATTTTTACAGGAAGTACTTTGTCACCGGCATAATAAATATCAGAACTTTCACCATCCTGCTTTTGCCATACCCATTCATAATTATTTTTAATCATAATGGCATTGGGAACTAGATCTTGTAGAGAGTCCTTAGTTAGACTATCAGCATTATCATAACTATATCCACGATTATCAGAATGTGCATAAAATAAATCATCTTGGTGGTTATTTTTAAGTTTATCCTGGAAAAAAACACGTATGGTTTTATTCTGCATAACAATGGAAGGGAAAAAGACACCATAACTGGCAGAGCGAATATCCTTTACAATTAAGGTATAAGGTTTAAAGCCTGAACTCTTATAAACAGCTTGTTCCAAGGTGAAGCGGTTGTTAGATAACTTTCTCTGGTAAAAAAGACTAAAACGTCCTTTTTGATCTACTTTTAACACGGGTAATAAATAAATTTTCCCTTTCTTCCCATGAAAAGTTTTTATTTTGGAAAAATGTTTTCCTCCATCTTTACTTTCAACATATTTAATATAGGTTTCTACTGTACCCAGATCTGTTTCTTGCCAACACAATATAATATGCTCTTTATGATAGGCCAAAGATAAGTTCAAAGGAAATAATACATTTGATGGAGGCATACGCACACGTGCTACATTAAACTGGCGCATTTGAGATTTTTCCCATTTATGTAAGCGAATAGTTAAACTGTTGAGTTTACCTTTTACAAATGGACTTAACAAACTTGCTGTCGCTATATATAATACTGGTCTTGATAACTCTTGGGAGTTATGTACGGCATAAAAAACCACGGATGTAGCAATTTTTTTCTTAGGATACCACCCTAACTCCACAGTATTAATAACACTAATAAATCCTACCACAAAATAAACTAGAAGGACGGTGAGATAATGTAGCAAAAAATTCATAACTATTGAGGCATAAATGTTAAAGAAAGAGAATTAATACAATAACGTAGTCCCGTGGGTGGAGGCCCATCATGAAAGAGGTGTCCCAGGTGTTCATTACATTTGGAACCTAATATTTCTATTCTTTTGACACCCAACGAATAATCTGCTTTTAAAATAAGATTAGATGAGTCTATCATATCATAAAAGCTAGGCCATCCTGTACCAGAGTCATACTTATGTTCTGAAGAAAACACAGGTTGTTGACAACCTTTTGTAATATATATGCCTTTACGTTTATTCTTTAAAAGTGACCCCGTGAATGGATATTCCGTACCACTATTACGTAAAATATCATATTCTTGTGGAGTTAAAAGTTTTTTCCATATATAATTGGGTATCTCTACTTTTTTTTGTTTTGAGGTAATTAGCTCTCTTGCTTGCTGCAAACTCATGTTACTTGCTTGTTGCAAACTCATGTTGCCTGCCACAGAAGTATCCGCATAATTTTTCTTGTTTTCTGGCATACAACTTGCAAAACACAGAAGAAAAAACAGATAAATAATGGTATATAGTTTCATAATACAATATTACTTTAGTAAAAATATCTCTACTCGCTGATTAAGCTCACTTTTTTTTATTGTGTTCTCGACCATGGCAGGCCTCTTATCTGCATACCAGTTGAGCTGAATTCTTTCTTCAGGAATGTCATACAATAATAAGCGTTCTTTTACATACATAGCTCGTTTCTTAGACAGGTCTTTCTTTCTATCTTTTTTTTCTTTGCGAGCAGAATGTCCCCTTAATTGGAATGAGTGCTGTGGATTTTGTTTCCACCTAGTAAATAGAGTCCGGATTTTTGCTTCTTCGTTTGGGATAAGCTTATTATATATATGACGTTTAAAGAGGATAATAGCCATAGGTTGACTGTCCGAATGCATGGAATCATGTATCATCATCTTATGAGTGGGTGACATCTTATCTTGCATCATCTTATGAGTGGGTGACATCTTATCTTGCATCATCTTATGAGTGGGTGACATCTTATCTTGCATCATCTTATGAGTGGGTGACATCTTATCTTGCATCATCTTATGAGTGGGTGACATCTTGTCTTGCATCATCTTATGAGTGGGTGACATCTTGTCTTGCATCATCTTATGAGTGGGTGACATCTTGTCTTGCATCATCTTATGAGATTTCATATTGTTCTTGGTATCTAAGAGAAAATTTTTTTCAATCATATCGATATCACTTACTTGATCTTGAAAATCTAGATGATATACTTGTGTTTGATAACCAAGTGCAGAAACAATAATTTGGTATTTGTCTGAATTACGTAGCTTTACAGAATAGCGCCCTAGAGGTAAGATGCTAGAAATATTAATTTCTGTATCATAATTAAGAACCTGAATATTTGCTTTAATTCCAACCTGAGAAATGTGATCATAAATTCGACCCTGTAAAGTAATCGTTTTATGGGGTTTAATGATTAAAGGCACTTTCGCTTTATAGATATCATAACCACCATAACCTCCTGCACGATTAGAGCAAAAATAAAAATATTGTGTTGAATGAGTAAAAACGGGCCGTTCGTCATCCCATGGTGAATTATAAGGTAGACTGATATTTTTTGCTTGATCCCAATGTAATAGATCTGGGATACGCTTATTTTTTTGCGTAACATAAATATCATACCCGCCAATACCACCCTCTTTATTTGAAGAGAAAAATAAACTATTATTATGGTGGATAGACGGCGAAATCTCTGAATTAGGTGTATTTACATTTTGTCCCAAATTAGCAGGAACATTCCAGGTTTTTTGGGTAAAGTTATAAGTAGAGACCCATATATCATCCTCTCCATAACCGCCTGGACGGTCAGAAGAAAAAAATAATGCCGTGCCATCTGAAGAGATGTAGGGCATGCGTTCATTAAATCCTGTGCTAATTTCATGAATTACTTTAACTGTTTCAACTTCGCTGTTTACCACATGAGCCACTAAAATATCAGTATTGCTATTCACTGAGATATGGTTAGTCAATGAAGTAAAATAAATATGGTAGTCACTATCCGAAATATATCTTACAGATACAAGACCATTAAATATCCTATTATTGATCTTGCTATCAAAAATAGTGGGATAACCAAAGGATAAGTTTCCCTCTCTATGAAGCATTGGAATTTTCCATATGCGACTTTGATAATATTGTGTATCTGCTTGCAGTAGGCTGGCTTTATAACTAGGGCGATCAGACGTCATATATAATAAATTTTCATTAGGTGAGACGTAAGGAAGGTAGTCATTATAGGTAGAATTTACTTTATCACCTAGATTCATTATTTTCTCATGCCTATCTGTGAAGGTAATTGAATTTGCTGACAAGATAATACATAAACACAAGAGAATTGGCAGACTTGCATAACGTAATAATAAAAAACGCATCACTCACTAATTACGGATCACTGGCCTTAAAAAAAAGCAATTTTTTGGTATAATTATAATCCAAATAACACAGCTAAATAGCTATGCAAGGATATTAGGGGGAAGAACCTTATCGGCACCTTTTTTTTGCAAAATCTTTAAACCACGGGCTGAAATAGTAAGCTTCACCCACTTTTTTAAATGAGGTACATAGACTCGTTGTTTATGTATGTTAGCCTTAAAGATTCGTTTAGTTTTAACATGAGAATGACTCACATTATTACCGCTACGAGTTTTCTTTTGTGTAACAACGCACTGCTTCGGCATAATCTACGCACACTGCAGGCCATATGTGTGGAGTAGTCAAGCCAAAATTTTAAAGGACGTATTTTATACTTTGAAAGTTAATTCTGGTTATGGACAATTTAAGTATTCATAGTTTTTTTCTTAAAGCAGATGTGACCAAACTTAAAACATATGAGATATATCAACCATGAAGAAGAAAACCAACTTTATCTCAACCCCACGGCAAAGCGAAACAAAATATAAGATCATAATTATTGTGGCGTTATCTTTTGGATACGATGGTTACCTGCATCTGCCACATATACATTGCCTAAACCATCAATCGCTACGCCATAAGGCTGATAACATCTTGCTAAAACACCTGTGTTATCTCAAGATTTAATTATACCACCATCAACTAACTATTTGCAAATATCCTAACCCCACCCCCAACGTGGGATGGGTATAATAATATACGAGATTACAATTATTGTGGTATGGTTATTTTGCGGATACGATGGTTGAATGTATCTGCTACATATACATTGCCATCACTATCAACCGCTACTCCATAAGGAGAGAAAAATTGTGCTGAACCACCCGCACCATTCATGTCCCCTGAAGCCCTAGTACCCGCCAACGTGCTAATCACACCACTAGGCGTTATCTTGTGGATACGATGGCCACCATCAACCACATATACATTGTCATCACCATCAACCGCTACTCCTCTAGTAAGAGCAAGACCAGAACCCGCCAAGGTCTTAACCATACCCATACCCATACCCATAGTATTGCTTATCTTCCGGATACGCTCGTTACTAGTATCAGCCACGTATACATTTCCTGAACTATCAACCGCTACGCCAAAAGGCTGATTAAAATCCCCCATAGCATCAGTACCCGCCAACGTGCTAACTACACCCGTAGATGTTATCTTCCGGATACGATGGTTAGCTATATCAGCCACATATACATTTTTATCACTATCAACCGCTACTCCATAAGGCTGACTAAATTGTGCTGAACCAGGATCAAGCATGCTATCCCCGTTAGTGTCAACGTCATCACTAAAAGCTCCTCCCTTTACCATCCCCCCCATTTCCCCTATCTTCATTCCAGTACCCGCCAACGTTGTAACCACACGATTAGGCGTTATCTTCTGGATACGATGGTTACGACGATCCGCCACGTATACATTTTTATCACTATCAACCGCTACTCCACTAGGCTCATTAAAATCCCCCATAGCATTAGTACCCGCCAACGTGCTAACCGTACCCATACCTATTCCATTAGAAGGAGGCGTTATCTTGCGGATACGGTGGTTATGACTATCTGCCACATATACAACCCCATCACTATCAACTGCTACACCACTAGGCTCATTAAATTTTGCTGAACCACCCGCACCATTCATGTCCCCTACAGCCCCAGTACCCGCCAACGTTATAACCTGAACCTCGGCACAGGTTTCATCACGTTTTAAGGCATAATAGTCATCGCAAGAAGTACACATTACCATATTCTTCCCAGGAGCTTCACCTGTTAATGGCACACCATTGGGACAAATAAAATTGAATGGTCTGCAAAGTTCACCATTTTTCTCAAAACCACCATTACAAGAAACACATTTTTCTGTGTTAGCGGTTAAAACCTTTTCTGTTGAGGCAACACCATCCGGACAAATAGGATCAAACTGTTCTCTACAAATCTCACCGTCTAAACCAAAACCACTATTACAAGAAACACATTTTTCTGTGTTAGCGGTTGAAACCTTTTCTGTTGAGGCAACACCATTGGGACAAATAGGATCAAACTGTCCAGACCCACCATCAGAAGGGGTAGTAGCGTCGGCAGAGGCACCACCACATTGGACGCTTACCACCAATACGGCAAATACGCTGATCGAGAGGTATCTTTTGCATACATGGAAAGAATGTTGACCTTGATCAACAATTCGTTCTAAAAATTTAGGAAAAAACTTATAGGTTGCTTGTTGCTTGTTGCTTGTTGCTTGTTGCTTGTTGCTTGTTGCTTGTTGCTTGTTGCTTGTTGCTTGTTGCTTGTTGCTTGTTGCTTGTTGCTTGTTGCTTGTTTATCATTTTGGTACCTCTCTTTACTGCACCAATTATGATGCATTGAGACATGAAGTTCTCGTTGGCATAGAATATCTTCTTAATGAATAAAATGTCAATTGTTTTTTCATTTTTGTAATTAAATACTCATTTTGCTGACAATCTGTCAGAAAAATGTTATGTATTTGGAAAGTCTATTCTGCTTTCTATAATTGGCTACAAGCGATTCTAATTCTACTAGGTATTCCGTTTGTTCTAGCAGACGGAGTTGCAGGTCTACTTCTTATTGGGGTTACCCTTTTAGGATTCTAGCATCAGGTGGATGTATTGTCTTTTATGGTGTTGCTGTTTTAAATAGAATTGTCTTGGTTGGCTCGTGAGAAACGGCTTAACACAGCCACAACACAACACAGAGGAATTGCGTGGATACGTACTCTAAAGAGTACAAATATCAAGTATTTTTAAGTGATTGGCTGTGGAATCTTGGTACCGTCAGCATCATCTCTGGACAGTGCAAACTTGGTTAGCCATTCTTGATCTGTCTTTTGGCAATGCTAAAAGGAATTTTCATTACTTGCTCTCTTTATTTTTAGTATCTTAAAGAAAAACGGCTTATGAACGCCTTAAACTGTCTAAAAATGGAACTTATGCTTTCAAATTTACCAAGACTTCATAGAAAAAATAGTGGTAAGAGATTAATTGCCTCGTATAAAAAGTCTATAACTGCAATATAAAATTAGAAAAACTAATTTTATATGAAACATGGTGATAATCAAAAAACAGCTAAAAAAACTAAATACCCCACCCCAACGTGGGATGGGTGTAATAAGATACGAGATTACAATTATTGTGGTATGGTTATTTTGCGGATACGATGATTTAATGTATCTGCTACATATACATTGCCATCACTATCAACCGCTACTCCATTAGGAGAGTGAAATTGTGCATCACCACCCGCACCATTCATGTCCCCTATAGCCCCAGTACCCGCCAACATGCTAATCACACCACTAGGCGTTATTTTGCGGATACGATGATTGAATGTATCTGCTACATATACATTGCCATCACTATCAACCGCTACTCCTCTAGGAGTATTAAAATCCCCCATAGCGTCAGTACCCGCCAATGTGATAACCATACCACTAGAAGGAGGCGTTATTTTGTGGATACGATGGTTACTAGTATCAGCCACGTATACATTTCCTGAACTATCAACCGCTACGCCAAAAGGCTGATTAAAATCCCCCATAGCATCAGTACCCGCCAACGTGATAACCGTACCCGTACCACTAGGATCAAATGTTATTTTGCGGATACGATGGTTAACTATATCAGCCACATATACATTGCCTGAACCATCAACCGCTACTCCACCAGGCTGATTAAAATCCCCCATAGCATTAGTACCCGCCAACGTGATAACCGTACCCGTACCACTAGGATCAAATGTTATTTTGCGGATACGATGATTCTTACCATCTGCCACATATACATTGCCTGAACTATCAACCGCTACTCCTCTAGGAGTATTAAAATCCCCCGTAGCGTCAGTACCCGCCAATGTGATAACCATACCAGTACCATTAGGATCAATAGGATCAGGTGTTATCTTGTGGATACGATGATTTAATGTATCTGCCACATATACAACCCCATCACCATCAACTGCTACTCCACCAGGCTCATTAAAATCCCCCGTAGCGTCAGTACCCGCCAACGTGCTAACCATAACCACGGCACAGGTTTTATCACTTTTAAAGGCATAATAACTATCGCAAGAAGTACATTTTTCTATACCCTTCCCAGGAGCTTTACCTGTTGATTCAACACCATTGGGACAAATAAAATTGAATGGTCTGCAAAGTTCACCATTTTTCTCAAAATCAATATTACAAGAAACACATTTTTCTATGTTAGCGGTTGAAACCTTTTCTGTTGAGGCAACACCATTGGGACAAATAGGATCAAACTGTCCAGACCCACCATCAGAAGGGGTAGTAGCGTCGGCAGAGGGGGCACCTCCACATTGGACGGCACTTACCACCAATACGGCAAATACGCTGATCGAGAAGTATCTTTTGAATACATGGAAAGAATGTTGACCTTGATCAACAATTCGTTCTAAAAATTTAGGAAAAAACTTATAGGTTGCTTGTTGCTTGTTGCTTGTTGCTTGTTGCTTGTTGCTTGTTGCTTGTTGCTTGTTGCTTGTTTATCATTTTGGTACCTCTCTTTACTGCACCAATTATGGTGCATTGAGACATGAAGTTCTCGTTGGCATAGAATATCTTCTTAATGAATAAAATGTCAATTGTTTTTTCATTTTTGTAATTAAATACTCATTTCGCTGACAATCTGTCAGAAAAATGTTATGTATTTGGAAGGTCTATTCTGCTTTCTATAATTGGCTACAAACGATTCTAATTTTACTAGGTATTTTGTTTTCTCTAGCGGACGGAGTTGTAGGTCTACTCTTAATTGGGGTTATGATGATGACCGCTTTAACAGGATAAGAATATATACCTTAGGTTTTCTACCCATGATGTTGGCCACAGGGATGTATGTGCTGAAGTACAACCACTCCTAGCGACAGTAGTTGTGGGGTGGTATTCTTACATCAACTGTGCTGACCCTAATTATCTTGGTTGGCTTCTTTAATCGACTTAAACTTTCTGGCAAAACCAGGCTATGAAATGAATTACACAGGGAACCTCTCTACGCCTTAGAGCTGTGATGATGACTACTTTAACAGGATATATCCTAGGTTTTCTGCCCATAATATTGGCCACAGGAATGTATGTGCTGAAGTACAACAACCCCTAGCGACAGTAGTCGTGGGGTGGTATATCTTACATCAACTGTGCTGACCCTAATTATCTTGGTTGGCTTCTTTAATCGACTTAAACTTTCTGGCAAAACCAGGCTATGAAATGAATTACACAGGGAACCTTTCTACGCCTTAGAGCTGTGATGATGACTGCTTTAACAGGATAGATATATCCTAGGTTTTCTGCCCATAATATTGGCCACAGGAATGTATGGGCTGAAGTACAACAACCCCTAGCGACAGTAGTTGTGGGGTGGTATTCTTACATCAACTGTGCTGACCCTAATTATCTTGGTTGGCTTCTTTAATCGACTTAAACTTTCTGGCAAGACCAGGCTATGAAATGAATTACACAGGGAACCTTTCTACCCCTTAGAGCTGTGATGATGACTACTTTAACAGGATAAGAATATATATCTTAGGTTTTCTACCCATGATGTTAGCCACAGGAATGTATGTGCTGAAGTACAACAACCCCTAGCGACAGTAGTTGTGGGGTGGTATTCTTACATCAACTGTGCTGACCCTAATTATCTTGGTTGGCTTCTTTAATCGACTTAAACTTTCTGGCAAAACCAGGCTATGAAATGAATTACACAGGGAACCTTTCTACCCCTTAGAGCTATGATGATGACCGCTTTAACAGGATAAGAATATATACCTTAGGTTTTCTGCCCATAATATTGGCCACAGGAATGTATGTGCTGAAGTACAACCACTCCTAGCGACAGTAGTCGTGGGGTGGTATATCTTACATCAACTGTGCTGACCCTAATTATCTTGCTAAATTTATATAATATGTATATCAATGAGAAAAAATAGATATAAATGAAAGAAAACCAAGCACTCCTGCCCCGTAGCAAGGCAGGGCAAAATATATACAAGACTATTGTGGTATGGTTATCTTGCGGATACGATTGTTGTGCTGATCCGCCACATATACATTGCCATCACTATCAACCGCTACTCCTACAGGTCCATCAAATTTTGCCACATTACCCGCACCATTCCTAAATCCTCTACGACCAGTACCCGCCAACGTGCTAACTACACCCGTAGATGTTATCTTACGGATACGATTGTTGCCATTATCTGCCACATATACATTACCTGAATTATCAACCGCTACTCCATTAGGGTAATTAAATTGTGCTACATTACCCGCACCATCCATAGACCCTGTAGTTCCAGTACCTGCCAACATGCTAACCATACCACCAGACGTTATCTTCCGGATACGATCGTTAGAACTATCTGTCACATATACAAACCCTGAATCATCAACCGCTACTCCTCTAGGTCCATTAAATTGTGCTACATTACCCGCACCATCCATAGACCCTGCAATTCCAGTACCTGCTAACGTGCTAACCACAATCACACCCATAAAATTTGTGCTTATCTTGCAGATACGATGATTACCAGCATCAGTCACATATACATTGTCTGAACCATCAACCGCTACTTCTCTAGGTTGACGAAATTCTGCTACAGTACCTGCACCATTCATATCCCCTGCAGTTCCAGTACCTGCTAACGTGCTAACCACACCACCAGACGTTATCTTACGGATACGATTGTTATCAGTATCCGCCACATATACATTGCCTGAACCATCAACCACTACTCCAGCAGGAAAATTAAATTGTGCTACATTACCCGCACCATCCATAAAACCTTGAGTTCCAGTACCCGCCAACGTGCTAACCACACCACCAGACGTTATCTTCCGGATACGATGGTTGTCATTATCTCCCACGTATACAAACCCTGAACTATCAACCGCTACTCCTATAGGACTACTAAATTTTGCCACATAAACCGCACCATCCATAAAACCATAACTACCAGTACCTGCTAACGTGCTAACAGAAACTGGTGCACAGGTTTTATCACGTTTTAAGGTATAAAAGCTATTGCAAGAAACACACTTCTCTGTATTGGCAAAGAAAACCTTTGCTGTTGAAGGGGTTCCATTCGTACAGATAGGATCAATAATAGGAGATTCTATAATTAGCCGACGGATACGATGATTCGACCTATCTGCCACGTATACATTGCCAACACTATCAACCGCTACTCCACCAGGAGCATGAAATTGTGCTACATTACCCGCACCATCCATAAAACCTCCTCCCGCAGTACCATCAGCCTTAATACCAGTGCCTGCTAATGTGCTAACCATGCCACCAGGCGTTATCTTACGGATACGATTGTTACCATTATCTGCCACATATATATTGCCTATACTATCAAGCGCTATACCTATAGGATAATGAAATTGTGCTACATTACCTGCACCATCCATAAAACCTGCAGTTCCAGTACCCGCAAATGTGCTAACCACACCACCAGGCGTTATCTTACGGATACGACTGTTACCCCTATCTGCCACATATACATTGCCTGAACTATCAACCGCTACTCCTCTAGGATTATTAAATTGTGCTACATTACCTGCACCATCCATAAATCCCCGAGTTCCAGTACCCGCCAACGTGCTAACCACACCACCAGGCGTTATCTTACGGATACGATCGTTTACCCCATCCGCTACATATACAAACTCTGATCCATCAACCACTACTCCATGAGGTCCATTAAATTGTGCTACATTACCCGCACCATCCATAAAACCTGCAGTTCCAGTACCCGCAAATGTGCTAACCACACCACCAGACGTTATCTTACGGATACGATTGTTATTCAAATCCCCCACATATAGATTACCTGAAGCATCAAGCGCTACTCCTCTAGGAATATTAAATTGTGCTACATTAGCCACACCATCCATAAAACCCTGAGTTCCAGTACCCGCAAATGTGCTAACCACACCACCAGACGTTATCTTACGGATACGACCGTTACCCCGCCCCCCCACATATACATTGCCTAAACCATCAACCGCTATTCCAACAGGAACATTAAATTGTGCTACATTACCTGCACCATCCATAAATCCTGCAGTTCCAGTACCTGCCAATGTCTCAACCATAATTGGTGTACAGGTCTCATCACGTTTTAAGGCGTAATAATTATTACAAGAAGCACACTTTCCTGTATTAGCGGTAAAAAGCTTTACCATCGAAGCAACACCATTCGTACAAATAGGATCAAACTGTTCTCTGCAAAGCTCACCATCCAAACCAAAACCATTATTACAAGAAGCACACTTTTCTGTATTAGCAGTAAAAACCTTTGTCGTTGAAGGGGTTCCATTTGTACAGATAGGATCA
This sequence comes from Leptospiria bacterium, assembly GCA_965262015.1. Classification (GTDB taxonomy): domain Bacteria; phylum Spirochaetota; class Leptospiria; order Turneriellales; family CBDBES01. The sequence goes on along the minus strand of OZ253494.1, from coordinate 1,802,566 downwards.
AACCCTCCGCAAATCTCGCCATTTAAATCAAAACCACTATCACAAGAAACACACTTTTCTGTATTAGCAAAGAAAACCTTTGCTGTTGAAGGGGTACCATTCGTACAAATAGGATCAATAGTAGGAGATTCTATGATTAGCCGACGGATACGGTGGTTATCAGTATCTGTCACATATACATTACCCACACTATCAACCGCTACTCCTCTAGGCTCATTAAATTGTGCTATATTACCCACACCATCCATATCCCCTTGAGTTCCAGTACCCGCTAACGTGCTAACCACACCACTAGGCGTTATCTTGCGGATACGATTGTTATTCGTATCTGCCACATATACATTACCCACACTATCAAGCGCTACTCCTCTAGGCTCATTAAATTGTGCTACATTACCTGCACCATCCATAAAACCTGCAGTTACAGTACCCGCCAATGTTGTAACCGTACCCGTACCACTAGAATCAAATGTTATTTTGCGGATACGATGGTTATTACTATCTGTCACATATACATTGCCTGAAACATCAACCACTACTCCAGCAGGACTAGCAGTACCCACCAACGTGCTAACCACACCACCAGACGTTATTTTGCGGATATGGTGGTTACCAGTATCTGCTACATATATATTGCCTAAACCATCAACCGCTACTCCATAAGGATTATTAAATTGTGCTACATTACCCGCACCATCCATGTTCCCTGCAGTCCCAGTACCCGCAAACGTGCTAACCACACCACCAGGCGTTATCTTACGGATACGATTGTTATCAGTATCCGCCACATATATATTGCCTAAACCATCAACCGCTACTCCTCTAGGCTCATTAAATTGTGCTACATTACCCGCACCATCCATAAAACCTGCAGTCCCAGTACCCGCCAATGTTGTAACCACACCACCAGACGTTATCTTACGGATACGATGGCTATTTTTAACTGCCACATATACATTACCCACACTATCAACCGCTACCCCAGTAGGCTCATAAAATTGTGCTACATTACCTGCACCATCCATAAAACCTGCAGTCCCAGTACCCGCCAACGTCTCAACAATAACTGGAGTACAGCTTTCATCACGTTTTAAGGCATAATAGTTATCACAAGAAACACACTTTTCTGTATTGTCAGTAGAAATCTTTACCGTTGAGGGGGTTCCATTCGTACAGATAGGATCAAAGATGGGAATAAGGGTCGCACCATCATCTTCACCATTCATCTTGAACATACCAATACCACGGTCAGAACCAGCAGTAAAAACATAGTATCTACCATCAATATGCACAGAAGCAATAGCTCGAACATTACGAAGGTGTAAACCTGGCATAGCATACATTACGTTAACATAGTCTAAACCACTCGCTGAAGCACGATAAATACCCATAGAATATGTGTTGTTAGGAAACAATAGATAGCTGGTATCTGCATAATAAATATGCAATAGGTTAAATATACCAGATACAAACTCCTGTCTACCATTGTCGAAATCCCATAAAATACTAACTATGTGTCTTAGGCTACCGTCCGTCCTGGATACCTCAAACAAGCTTACACTACCAATACGATCACCCGCAACCAACAAAAAAACAGGAGCATTTTCATTTGCACTAAATATCTCTAAGGCACTTATAGCATAAAAACCATACCGATTGGACCTTCCATACCCAAAGTCATCTGTTTCTACCGACCCCTCGGATATTACATCATCATGTCGAATACTGCTGATATGGGTCATGGTAGTAACAGCACCACTACTATCCATTCTGTAAGAGGTTAATAGGCTGTTATCTTGCCTGTCCATGCTACCCACAAAAATAACTGGACCACTTGGAGTTTGTATTGAACGAATGTCAGCTATAAGTGGCAACAGCTCGTTGCTATTAAGGGGAACTGTACTCTCTAAGGTAACTTCATCGTTCTCGAATTTATAAATACTTAATCCCTTGCCTTCCAAGACACTATGTTCTAGTACACCACTGCCCACGATCAAAAAAGTATCCGTGCCATGAGTTACCACATGCAGATATGAGGTATATGTAAGGTTAATATCTCTTGTATCTTCTCTGGAATCAATTATGGTGAGCTTGCCGTCTATACCCACCTTAAAAATATTAAAACCACTCTCTTTAAAAGAGCTAGTAGCGACATAATGTTGTTCATTTACCTGAAAGGTAATTAGCTCATTAACTTCTTCTAAATGGTAAGCCGGGCTATCAACATCCATTATGGTTTGGATATGTTCTAATTGTGCATCTGAAATATTAAACACTAGAATGGCATTGTCGCTACGGGCACCCGCATACAGATATCTTTCATTACCTGCCATAGTGACAGTTGCTAAAGCAGAAATCTCAAGGAGTCTATACTCGGATGTTCCCTCAAATCCTTCTACAAATTCTAGGAAATTGGGGTTGCCAATGGAGGGTGATTCAGGTCTCCTCTCTTGCTCTATATATTCCCTTACATTACCACAACTAGGGAAAAATAAAAATATTGTGAGAAAAACAAGAAGTATATGTTTTAAAGTACGGATCATACAATCACTTTCTCTATGGTAAACTTATCGTCATAAAAGATTTAGATTTAAGTCTGTCATATTTTTATACTCTTTCTTTACACCGAAGAGATAAGATTATAGATAAATTGTCTAATGTTTTTTTACATATAAAGTACTTTTAAATTACTATAAAAATTAGTTTGCATGATTCTGTAGAGTCATTACCAGTTCTGGACAGAATAGACTTGGTTAGTAGTTTTCCCTTGTAAGGATAGCCTACACATGTTATTGATCATAGTACAAGATCTAAATATATTTTTTTGCCACGGTGAACATGGGTCGCATGCATATAGGAGGCTCGAATATCTCTTCCTTTGAAATTTTGTATTTTCAGTTCTTCTGCTATAGACGATAGCCTGGATATTATCTACCATAAGGAAACAACTGTTCCCATGCTTCTAATAATGTTTCTACTTTTAGATTAGGTATAAGCATTGCTATAATCTTTCAAGATACCTTTCTACTATAACCGCAATATATCCATTTTGTATGTACATCGTGTCTATTCTCCATACTCTAAACACTTTTTTATACTATTTTTCATGTTATGAATAGACCTAAATATAATACTTTGCATAATATTTTTTCTTTTCAGTAAGGTATTGTGCATTTCTAGCCTTATGTATGTCATTGATTGATTTTGTTTTTATCTCATAAAAGACAGCAGACTTTGATATATTTATTTTTTGAGCTATCCCCCTATAACTCATATTCTCTGATAAATATTTCTCGATATGTATCCATTGATTGATTTGATTTTCATTAGCTGTTCTCCTTACTTTTAAAAAGAATGGCTTATGAACACCTTAAACTTTCCAACTCCAGACTTGACTTTCCATTCTAAGGGTGTGTACTCTATAAATTTATATTTATATTTACATATTATATTTGATATGAGATGAGCTTATCTGTGATAAGTTTTGCTATGTCGGCACGTTCTAAATATTGTTTTCTATTATGTCTGCTAGTTTTTTTTCTCGGTACTTCTTATATAGGTTCTCAAGAGGTTAAGGATATTGAAAGAGAAAATATTACTTCAGTGAAAGTGTGTGAAGATGTTATAGGGTGCTACAGTAGTTTATTTCACTATGCAAGCAGAATGCTCTACTATTTTAGTCTGTCTCCCCATTGGATGGATCAATTAACATTTGAACCATGGCTAATGGAAATTACACAGCTATGGTGTTTTATTGAATATCTTATACAAGAGACTTCTTCTGTTCCACAGGTGGCTGAAAATTATGTTCAGTATACAAGTAACATCAAAAGATTTTTTTATCTAAATAGTAGTGTTAGGATATTATTTTTGGATCCAAGCTTGAAGATACTTAACCAAGATATACTACACGATCCTTCAATGGCAGAATATTTTGAAGGTACGAGATATAACTATTTACTTACAGGTGCGGATTATGCTTTCCGTTTCTATTCTCATACTTATAGCTCTTATACTGTGATTATTTTGTATCCTCTGGCTTTATATAGGCATTATATAGTATCATTATCTTTACTATCTTTAACATTACTACTGTTTTTTGGTGCTCTCTTAAAATATATTGCTGGTTTTAAATGGATGAAGCGTATACTACGATTTATATTGATGATAGTTAGTAAGTCACACAAGCCTCGATAAGTAATTATGCCTTATTGTAGAAAAGGAATATTATACTAGCCAGGCTGTTTTGTGTGATGTGTAAAATTGTAGATACTGTAATGGACTGTGTCCGAATGGTAACTATGCTAAATACAATAGAGATAGCAAAAATACCTATACTGGCATCCATATCAACATGCATAAGGGTAAACAGTAAGGAAGAAAAGCATACCCCTGATATTTGGTACCATTTATGATATTGAGCTGGAACCTCTGTGTTGACTAGATTACTTAAAATAAAGCCTCTAAAAAATAATTCTTCATACCACGGAGCTATGCAAGCAACACAAATTAGAAAGATCATATAATCTTCACGCAAATTTATTTTATTTAGCATTTCAAATTGATCAGGCTGTATTCCAACTATATTATATAGGAAGCCTATTCCTATATTTACCCCCATAAGTAATAACCCCATTTTAAGTATACGTTTAATACCTGGTATAGGCTTGTAAGAAAAGGGAATCAGAGAAAAAACTTTAGTACATAGTAACAGAACACCTATAACCACCACAGCTTGCATAAGGATAAGAATTCCCATATGGTATGATGTATAGTATTTAGGTTCTTTTGGTAAAATATCAAAATATAGTACAATGACAGCATGCAGAGCATTAATTAAGAATATCACAACAAGGACAGCTGCGGTTGAGATTAGATAATTTTTTACTATTAGTGATTTAAATGTTGGATGGATATTCACGGACGACAATGGTACGAATTCCTCCTCTAAGGTTGTACTCTACTTTAATTTTGGCATAGTGAGGAGTGCAGGCCTGACAAATATCATCTAAGACTTTATTGGCCACATTCTCGTGAAAAATACCAACTGTTCTATAGAACAAAAAATAATTTTTTAGAGATTTGAGTTCAATACAACATATGGAAGGCTGATATTCTAGAAATACAATACCAAAATCAGGTAAACCTGTTTTGGGGCACATCGCTGTAAATTCAGGTATTTCTAAATGAACCGTAAATCGTTTCTTTGGGTAAACATTCTTAAAAGTCTCAATAACGGGAGTCTTTAAAGAAGGTATATCACCCTGTCTATTATCATAACTATCAACAGACGGAGCAGGTTCTCCCGCATCTCTCATCTAACAGCTAGCGAAGGCAGGCGTTAAAATATTATTAATCTTACTTTTTATAGCCTCCATATTTGCCAAAGACTCGGTATAGAAGCAATCAAATGCTCTTTGCTTTGTTGCTAAAATGGATAATTTTTTATCCATACAAAAATCCACTTGGATAGCAAGTAAGAGACTCAAATATACATAAGCAAAATAATCTACTACCTCTTGTGAATACATTGTCTTATCATTGAGCTGTTTATAAAGAACAACTAAATCCTGGATTTCTTTCAAATGTTCTGCGAATCTTGCTTTTATTTTATTATTGTTTAATATTTGAATCTTTTCATTTACATATTCACATAAAAAACCACCTTCTTTGATACCTTCTACAATACCACCAATGGCACCAAGCACTTGTAATTGAGAAGTACCTTCGTAGATAGTCGTAATACGCACATCCCTGTATAGCTGGGCGATTTTATAATCTTCTATGAAACCAGAACCTCCAAAAACTTGGGCTGCTTTATAGGTACCACTATTGGCAGCTTCTGAGCAGAAATATTTAGACACGGGAGTAAAGAGACGGGCTAATTTTTCTAGTCTTTTAATCTTGGGCATACGTTTGATTTCTCTTATGGATTTGCCAGTTTCTTCTTCAATAGCTACCTCATCCTGATATTCAGACACACGAATACTTGATTCGATAGCTAAAGCCCTGGAAGCATGCAGGGTAGCCTCTACTTCACGCAACAACCTACCTACGGGAGGTAGATCCTGAATGGGCTTACCAAATTGTTGTCTTTCTGAGGCGTATTTTTTCGCTTCTCTATATGAAGCCTCTAAAATACCAACTGCTTGGTACGTAACAAAAAGGCGGGCAGCATTCATTAGCTCCATAGCATATTCGACCAGACCTTTACCTTCTTCACCTATTAAAAGAGCTTTGCTTTTATCAAATACCACTTCACACGTTGGAGACGCATGCAAACCTATTTTGTTTTCTAGACCAGCAATTTCTACATCACCTGACTCAACTAAAAAGAAACTTAAGCCTTTTGCACCTTTCCCAAGGCCCTCACTCCTTGCTAAAACAACCAATGCAGCAGGTTTGTCTAGTAAACCACAAGCCTGTGTAATAAAACGTTTTGTACCTGTTATCTCAAATACACCTTCTCCCCCCCCTTCTACTTTGGTAGCTTTAGTTTGCACGTTGGATAAATCACTACCATAATTAGGCTCAGTAAGTGCCATTGCCGAAGACATATCACCAACTGCCATTTTCTTCACGTATTCTTCTTTGATAGATTCAGAGGCAAATTTTTCAAGGACAGCACCCATGCTGGTCATAGAGAAAGTAATACCCAGAGAAACATCTGCACGAGTTATTATCTCTATAAAAAAGGCTTGGGCTATCCTGGGCATTGGGGTACCATTATATTTTCTGCCCATCCACACACCAAAGAGACCTGATTGAGAGAACAGATCAAAAATACGTTGAAGTTCTTCAGGGAATATAACTTTACCTTCTTGCAACTTGAGACCTTTACGATCCAGTGTTTGACTTATACCTGCAATCTCTTCACCACTCAATTTTCCTACCTGTTCCCAAACAGCTTCATATATTTCTAAGGCTTCTTCAATATTAGAAGGTGCCATTTGATACTTCTCATCTTGTGTTGTTTGATAATGTTTAGCATCCCTAAAATCTTTTTCCCACCTTGGGATAATCGTGTTCCAGCCTATAAAATGCTTAGTATAAAACTGAATGTCTTCGTTGTCGTGATAGAAATTACTCATTGTGTCCCCCCTTGGGCCCAAATATTCATATGGATAGCCTTCAAGGAATAAAACAATGAGATTCTGTCAACATTTTTATTCCAATGAAGCGTAGAACCCATGGAGATATGTTACAGTTATCACCTATACCACTTTCATAGATTCGTAAAATTTCTCATGTGGCGTCAAAAGTTTAAAGAGAAATGTGGTCTTTTTGTATTATACCACGTGAGATATTCATCTATTTTAATTCGCATTTTCTCTGTGAATAAATTTGACTAAGAAGCCATATCTGCTTCTTTTCGTAAATTTAAATGCAATCTTTCTATCTTACCATTTAATTGGGGCTTGTTTTGACACTTCAATTTAGAAGACACTGATTCGTTTGTAACCATATATATATACAAATATGATAAAATAAGTTACGTTAAATCTTTAGTGTCTAACATATATCTATCAAGTATAAAATGTATGACATAGATCAGAGGAGTTACAGAAACAGCAATTATAAACTTATAAAAGTAATTACCCAAAGATACACGTAGATATTGATCAATATCCAAAGAGCCAGGTAAAACAAATCCAATAAACCCTACGCAAAAAGTATCTACCAATTGACTAACCACTGTGCTACCTGTTGCACGCAGCCATAGGTGTGTACCCTGTGTTATTTTTTTCAAAAATAAAAATGTCATTATATCAATTAGCTGACTTAATAAAAAAGCAATTAAGGATCCAGCAATAATCCACATGGATTGACTAAATACTTTAGCAAAAACATCTGCAGAAATGGGAGAGTTCTTCCAACTAGGTACACTCTGGATAATATATAACATAGCAAAACAATACAATATTAAACCTGCGGTGAACCATGTAAGCCTCTTAACTGCGTCTTTACCAAAATATTCATTAAGGATATCTGTAGTAAGGAAAACGATAGGCCATAGGATAACTCCCACAGAGAGTATAATCTCAGGTAATTCTATCCATCCAAATGATAAGCCACCAAGAACGAATACCTTACCACCCACAAGCTCTGCTAAAATGGCATTCGCAATGAAAAAACCAACTAAAATAAAATGAACCAGATCTTTGCGACTCTGCAACATAACAAGCTCAACTATGTTAGATTAACATTCTGTTCTGATGGTTTATCTACTAATAGATAAATTACATGGTCTTGCACTGGAGAAAGTTTACCCAGATCACCCACCACCTTTTTAATGGATGACAATTTACATGGATGCGTTACCAAAAAAACACATATAGAATTGGTAGACTCATTTATACATTTTTGCTCAACTAGATCAATAGATACCCCATGTTGACCTAAAATACCTGATACAAGAGACAAGACACCAGGACTATTATCTACAATGGTACGAACATAAAAAGGTGTCTCTAATTCTTTTCCAACCATATCATTCATATAAGGCCAGTTAGCATAACCCAGCTTCTGAGAATATAAGTCATTTACCATAATGCTATGTAGGTCAGATATCACAGCATAGGCAGTTGGGTACGCACCAGCACCCTTGCCAATAAATACATGGAAATTAGAATATTTTGCCTCTATTAAAATAGCATTGTCTTCATTTTCAATATCCCATAGTTTATGTTCTTTAGACAATACAGTGGGTTGCACATGTAATTCTGTCTGAGAACCATGATTATAATAAGTAGCGATTAAACGAACACGTAACTGCATTTCATCTAGCCACTCTATGTCAATCTGGGTAATATCTTCTATGCCGATGACAGGTATATTGCACCATTCAATCCATCGATTTTGTATCAGACTAGTGGTAAGGGCTAATTTCTGGGCTGTATCCTTCCCCTCTACGTCTAAAGCAGAGTCTGCCTCAGCAAAACCTAACTCTTGTGCTTTTTTAAGTGCTGTTTCATACGTTTGTTTTTTAATACGCATCAAACTTAAAATATAATTACATGTACCATTAAAAATACCTTGAAAATGACGAATATGTTCATAGGCAAAATAGTTGTGTAGATTTTTTACAAGAGGGAGAGCTCCTAAAATGGCTGCCTCAAACAAAATAACAGTATTATTTTCTTTTGCCTTGGTAAATAAAGAATAACCATGTTCCGCAAGCAAAGCTTTGTTAGCAGTAATGACAAACTTGCGTCGATCTAACGCTTCACGCACAATATATAATGCAGTATCAACACCACCAATTAATTCTATAACAAGTTGGACATCGGTATTATTTAAAATAAAATTGAAGTCGTTGCTTGACGGTATACCCGCAAGTAGCTTTTTCTTATGCTGATGACTTCTATCTACAACACCCGCAATTTCTATGGGTAAGTTTTCTTTACGTATGATATCAACCAGGGCCTGCCCAACTGTACCAAAGCCAAAGATACCAATGGTTAGTTTTTGCACTACAATATATCCTCCCGCTCTACTGGATGATCATGAGGACACCCGACTACCACAGTTTATGCAAATACTAACGTAAACTGTAACAATTTTATAATAAAGAGCTACTGTCCCACTACTTTGGCTAACTCGGTTTTAAGATGTGGCACAATGGTAAACAGATCATCAACCAATCCTAGTGTAGCCACTTTAAAAATAGGAGCTTCAGCATCTTTATTGACAGCAACAATATATTTAGAAGAACCCATACCCGCTAGATGTTGTATCGCACCTGAAATTCCTAATGCAATATAAAGATTAGGTGAAACTGTCTGCCCTGTCTGCCCAATTTGTAAAGTATGATCAACCCATCCTGAATCGACAATAGCTCTGGTAGCACCTGTCCCCGCACCTAATAAGTCTGCTATTTCTTCAACTAACTTATAATTACTTGCCTCTTTCAGTCCACGACCACCAGAAACAATAATATCTGCTTCAGTTAATGCGACTCTCTCGCTTGTTTTTTCAGAAAAAGAGAGTAATGTAACTTTGTCAGATATTTCACCTAGGTCAAAGCTTTGCACTTTACCATCACCAGAAGATTCTTTGAGAGGATAGGAGTTTTGTCGAATACTGATAATTTGTCTATCTGTTGCTACACTCAAGGTGGTATAAGCTTTGCCCGCATGGACTGGTTTAGTACATTCTACTTTACCATTAGAGCTCATCTCTATCTTGATGGCCTCGCAAATCATACCTGCTTTAAGTAAGGCACTCAAACGAGCACCAATCTCTTTACCCAATGTAGTATGAGACAATAAAACAATATGAATATCATTCTCTTCAATAATTTTAGCGATGGCCTTGGCAAAAGTCATCGGCAAAAATTCTTTTGTATCACAAACATGAATAACGTCAGAACCATATTTGCCTAACTCATCAGCTTTTTTTAGAATGGCTTCTTCACCAATTAAAACTGTATGAATTTTATCTGTTTGAAGCATTTTTGCCACAGAAACCACTTCGAATGAACACTTTTTTAAACCATCTTTTTTCGCCTCAGCGATAGTTAGTATATTAGCCATATGTTGTACCTACCTTAAATAACTTTTAATTCATTATGTAATGAATGCACTAAATCTTTGACCTTACCTGCAGGATCCTCATTATCCAAAATCTTACCTGCTGGTCTATCTGGGGGAGCGACATAAGCATTTACTATAATGGCTGCATTAGTAGAAATACCTAGACTAGATAACTCTTTTGTATCAATTGGCTTTTTTTTGGATGACATAATACCCTTCAAAGATGGATAACGAGGCTCGTTTAGTCTGTCGTTTGCTGTCATGATTAGAGGTAAATTTGCTTCAAATATGGCTTCGCCCCCCTCTACTTCACAAGTTATTTTAGCTGTTTGATCTGAGATCTCTATCGCATTAGCAAAAGTTGCAATGGCACAATCCATATATGTTGCTAAAATAATAGGTACTTGGCCATTATCCGAATCAGTGGCCTGTCTGCCTGCAAGTATTAGATCATACTGTTTACCTTCAATAGATTTTAAAATAGCTTCGGCAATAACACTTGAGTCCAGCATGTTATATTCTTCTGTTTTTATTAATACCGCAGAGTCGGCTCCCATGGCATAGGCAGACCTTAAACTACTAACCACCCTTTCTGGACCTACGGATAATACCGTTATATGAACATCTCCATGTTTTTCTTTGAGACGCACAGCCTCTTCCAAAGCAATTTCATCATAGGGAGCTATAATCCATTTGATCCCGTTTTCGTTAATATCTTTTTCCTGAATCGTAATATTTGCCTCTGTGTCTGGCACCTGCTTGATTAGAACTAGTATCTCCATAGGTTAAGTAAAATCCCCCTTTTCTGCCTCAAAACTATTAATAACAAAAAGATACACTCGTTTTAACCCACAGGAAAACAAGTAAAATACCTATTTAGTTACTTTTTTTAGCTATATACAATTTTTACCCTCTTCACCTATGTAAGAGACAGAGGAATAGAGCAAAGTAAAATCGTAGAATTATTTTTTTATATCTCTATATTAAAAGATATTGACACATAGATATCATACCTATATAAACATGTTCAGTAAAACTGATAAGGCCATTGTGATATAGACTAAACTCATAACATCGTAAATGATTTGTTATACCTCTTGTAATTGTGAAAAATACTCCTAAAACAAAAGTCATCTCATACGATCCAACAACCTTTCTGGATTTTGATGAAATAAAACATCTCAATGACAATTATCTTCTTAATTTATATGATAGGTTGCCGGTAGCCTTTAAATATGGTTCAGGTGAATATTTATATGATACTGAAGAAAAGCAATACATTGATTTTTTATCAGGCATTGCAGTAACTTCGGTAGGACATGCTAACCCAGATCTATTGTATGCTTTAACTAGACAAGCAGAGATGTTATGGCATACTTCTAATTTATTTTATAATCAAGGGCAGTCTATACTGGCTAGAGCTTTAGTTGAACTTTCCTTTCCGGGAAAGGTTTTTTTCTGTAACACAGGAACAGAAGCTAATGAAGCAGGATTCAAACTTGTTAAGGCATGGGGTGCTTCAAACCATAAACCCAAAATCATTTCTCTACAAGAGAGTTTTCATGGTAGAACCCTAGGTAGTGCTTCACTGACAGGTCAGGAAAAAATACGAAAAGGATTTGGTAATTTAATTACAGGCATAGAATTTATCCATGCTAATGACATTGACTCATTGGTTGCCTGTATGGATAATGAAGTCGCAGGTATTATTATTGAGCCCATTCTAGGTGAGGGAGGTGTTATTCAGCTAACTAAAGAGTTTGTAGAAACTGTGCGTCATTTATGTCAAGATTATAATGCTATCATGGTTATTGACGAAGTGCAAACTGGGATAGGACGTTCTGGTGCATATTTTGCCTACGAGCATTATGGTATTGTACCCGATGTGCTTACTCTGGCCAAAGGTTTAGGAGGAGGTTTTCCAATTGGTGCTATGATCGTATCTGAACAATACCATAATGTGTTAAAGCCTGGCATGCATGGTACAACGTTTGGTGGTAATCATTTGGCTATGGCTGTTGGGTACGAGGTGTTAAGAACAATAGAGTCAATGAATATACTTCAGCATGTTACAACCCTTTCTAAATATATGATAAATAAAATTAACGATCTAAAAAAACAATACCCCAATAAAATAAAAGATGTACGTGGATTAGGATTTTTACTGGGGATTGAAGTATCAGAGGAATATTCATCTAAAGACATAATGATGGCTTGTCTAGAAAAACGTCTTGTGATTGGATGTGCTGGAAATAATATTGTACGCTTACTGCCACCACTTAATGTTAGAAAAACTACTATTGATGCTACTTTTACAATTTTAGATCAAGTCTTTCATACTATATAAATTTTTGTTTTTATAATATCAATATTTAATCCGATGGTTTTCGTGTGGATGCCCGTAAAATTAAAGACGTAAAAAATATACCTAGTATTAGTGTTATATCAAAAAAAGAAAATGAGTATGTGGCAAGCTGTCCCGAATTAGAGATATTTTGTTATGGTAAAGATGAACAACAGGCCAGACAACGCATAAAAAAAGTAATTCGTTTTTATATTGAAACTGCTAATGAGTTAGGTTACCCCATCGACGAATCTAGGTTTATGAAGCTCCTATAAACTACTCTCTTCGCTTTTAATATCTTAAAGAAAAACGGCTTGTGAACGCCTTAAACTGTCTAAAAATGGAACTTATGCTTTCAAATTTACCAAGACTTCATAGAAAAAATGGTGGTAAGAGATTAATCGCCTCGTATAAGAAGTCTATAACTGCAATATAAAATTAGAAAAACTAATTTTATATGAAACATGGTGATAATCAAAAAACAGCTAAAAAAAGAAAACTAAATCCCCACCCCAACGTGGGATGGGTAAAATAATATACAAGATTAGGATTATTGTGGTATGGCTATCTTGCGGATACGATCGTTCTGTGTATCTGCCACATATACATTGCCTAACTTATCAACCGCTACATCTTCAGGCAAGTGAAATTGTACTGGATTCCTGCCACCCGCCAATGTCGTAACCACACCATCAGGCGTTATTTTTCGGATACGATGGTTCCCCGTATCTGCTACGTATACAAACCCTTTACTATCAACCGCTACTCCATTAGGAGCATCAAATTCTGCTGGATTCCCGCCACCTGCAAATGTTGTAACCACACGACCAGGCGTTATTTTGCGGATACGATGATTCCCACGATCTGCCACGTATACATTGCCTGAACCATCAACTGCTACACTAACAGGAATATTAAATTGTGCTGAAGTACCCATGCCATCCATACAGTTGGAGGAAGGTGGAGTACATGCTATGCCTCCACCCTTGTTACCACCTGCAAATGTTGTAACCGTAACCGTAACCATACCCGTAGCACTATAATCAAGTGTTATCTTGCGGATACGATTGTTCCCAGTATCCGCCACATATACAATCCCTAAACTATCAACCGCTACTCCATTAGGATTAACAAATTCTGCTGGATTCCCGCCACCTGCAAATGTTGTAACCGTACCCATGCCCGTAGCACTAGGAGGGGGTGTTATTTTACGGATAAGACTACTGATTGTACCTGCCACGTATACAATCCCTGAACTATCAACCGCTAAACCTTCAGGCTGCCAGAATCGTGCTGATCCAGGCATCCCAGTCATGTCATTCATACTGCCAGAAGTACCAGTACCTGCGAATGAGCTAACTGTACCTATACCACTAGCAAGCGTTATTTTTCGGATACGATGATTCTGACGATCTACTACATATATTATATTGTCTGAACTATCAACCGCTATTCCAGCAGGATTATTAAATTGTGCTGCAGTACCTATGCCATCCATACAGCTGGAGGAAGATGGAGTACATGGCATGCCTCCCCCCTTGTTACCACCCGCCAACGTTATAACCTGAACCTCGGCACAGGTTTTATCAATATTTTTTAAGGCATAATAACTATCGCAAGAAGTACACATTACCATATTCTTCCCAGGAGCTTTACCTGTTAATGGCACACCTTTGGGACAAATAAAATTAAACCCTCCGCAAAGTTCACCATTTTTCTCAAAACCAGTATTGCAAGAAACACATTTTTCTGTGTTAGCGGTTGAAACCTTTTCTGTTGATTCAACACCATTCGTACAAATAGGATCAAACTGTCCAGAACCACCACCAGAAGGGGTAGTAGCGTCGGCAGAGGCACCACCACATTGGACGGTGCTTACCACCAATACGGCAAATACGCCGATCGAGAAGTATCTTTTGAATACATGGAAAGAATGTTGACCTTGATCAACAATTCGTTCTAAAAATTTAGGGGAAAACTTATAGGTTGCTTGTTGCTTGTTGCTTGTTGCTTGTTGCTTGTTGCTTGTTGCTTGTTGCTTGTTGCTTGTTGCTTGTTTATCATTTTGGTACCTCTCTTTACTGCACCAATGTATGATGCATTGAGACATGAAGTTCTCGTTGGCATAGAATATCTTCTTAATGAATAAAATGTCAATTGTTTTTTATTTATTATCTTTTCAGGTTCTTTTTTTTCAGTAATTAAATATTCATTTTGCTAACAAATTATCAGAAGAATATTATGTATTTGGAAAGTCTATTCTGCTTTAGCGGGCGGAGTTGCAGGTCTACTTCTTAGTGAGGTTACCTTTTAGTATTCCGGCATTAGCTGGATTTATTGCCTTTTCTGGCGTTGCTATTTTAAATGGTATTCTTTCAATGGCTTATCACAGCCACAACGCAACACAGAAGAATTGTGAAATCTTGGTACCGCCAGCATTATCTATGGACAATGTAAACAGGGTTAGCCATTCTTGATCTGTTTTTTGGCAATGGTAAAAGGAGTTTTCATTGGTTACTCTCTTCGCTTTTTAATATCTTCAAGAAAAACGGCTTATGAACGCCTTAAACTGTTCAGAGCTGAACTTGATTTGGCAAATATACTTACTTGGGACTATAAGTAAAAGACTTGACCACTTGCTAAACATTGTAAATTATATACGCATAAGAGAGTGGTGCCATAATTTACTGTGGTAATGGTAACTGCCTTATATTCTTAAACTTGAGAGGTTTTCAAATGAGTACAACAAAGGACGTATTTATCATAGGGGGTAGTCAGACAGACTTTCTCGAATCCTATTCAGACAATGGGAAAAATATTCATGACTTATTTAAAACAATAGTTGAATCAACGTTAGAGCAAACAGGTATTGATTATGATGAGATCAATCGGCTCAAGAAAAATAACCGTATCGAAATTTTTGTAGGCAATTTTGCCAGTGAGCTATTTATACAACAGGGTCATTTAGGCCCATTCTTAACTCAGGTTGATGAGGCCTTTGTTGGCATCCCTGCAGCTAGATATGAGGCTGCTTGTGCTTCTAGTACTCTATGTGCTAACATCGCTAGGAGTCGTATTCGTGCCAATGAAATTGATCTTGCTATAATTGTTGGTATAGAGATTATGAGAAATGTTACTCCACTAGTAGCCAATGATTACCTGGGTGCCTGTGCAGATTATGACGTAGAAGCTAAAGGTACTCGATTTTTTTATCCCCTCTCGTTTGGTCATCTAACAGACGCCTACCTAAATAAGTATAAAGATATCTCAGAAGAAAAATTACTCTCTGCCTTTATGGAGATATCTCTTAAAAATAGAAATAATGCTAGTCATAATCCACTAGCACAAACTAGAAATGCAGATTCTAGCAGAAAACATCTTGAGGTAATGAATCGTAAATATAAAAATGCCTTTGGTGGTAGAACTCGATTCTCAGACTGCTCCCAAATATCTGATGGTGCCTCGTCTCTATTGATAGCAAGCCCAGAATATACACAAGAATATCTATCCAAACGAGGAAAAGATAAAAGTAGTGTTGCCAGAATTGCAGGTTCGGGTTTTCGTGTAGCAGAATTGCATTTCCAAGAAAAGATAGAAGCTTCGAAAGATAATCCTTATATCTTACCATGGGGACGACAAACTGTAGTAGACGCTTTTAATGAGGCAAAGGTTACCTTGGATGATATTAACTGTATTGAATTACACGATTGCTTTGCAATAAATGAATATGTAATTATGTCTAACTTTGGCATTACCAAGCCGGGTGAAGAATATATTGCTGTCGAAAAAGGCGTGACACAAAAAACAGGTGCAACCCCTATTAATGCTTCAGGCGGTTTAATGGGTGCAGGGCATCCTGTTGGTGCTTCTGGAGCTAGAATGTTATTAGATATCTATAAACAAATAACTAACCAAGCAGGTGATTACCAAATAGATAATGCAAAGAGGGGAGCTACTTTCAATGTAGGCGGTAGTTGTACCACCACCATGAGCATGGTATTAGAAAATGCTGCCCTAAGTCACTAATCCGTTTTATTGATGGGCGATTTGTTCTCAGTTAAAAATAAAGTAATTATTGTTACAGGTGCTAGCCGTGGTATTGGCAAGGCCATTGCCAAACATTTAGCAGATCAAGAAGCTATAGTCTACGCCACTGGTACTCACCCATCTTCCGTCGAATGGATGAAGAATGAAAATAATATCACAGGTAAAACGCTAGATATATCCCAGGTATCAAGTGTAACTAGTTTATTTGAGGAAATTTATAGTAATCATAGTAAAGTAGATGCCGTAATAAATAACGCAGGTATATTTGAATACTGTCCCATTAGTAGAATTACAGAAGAAGAGATGGATCGTACCATTAATGTTAATTTAAAAGGTCTTTTTCGAATGTGCCAAACATATTTTAAAAAACAGAAAAAAGGTGGTAATATTGTTAATATTGCTTCTATCATGGGAATCGTTGTAGAAAAACTAGCAGGTATTTATGCTGCTACTAAAGCAGGCAATATTCAATTAACTAAAGCTTTCGCTTTAGAGTGGGCTCATCTAGATTTTCGTGTAAATGCGATTGCTCCAGGTTATATTTCAACAGATATGAATGAAAAGGCACGTAATCACCCCACTACAGCACAAAGCATCTTAGATGTGATACCAGTAAAAAGATTTGGTGAGCCAGAAGATATTTGTGGTACAACACAGTTTTTAGTAAGTAATGCCTCATCCTATATTACAGGTCAAACAATTGTAGTAGATGGTGGTATTATAATTCGTTAGGGAGGATGAAGTATGTTTACAGAAAGTGAGCAAGTACAAGAAATTAAACGTAAAATCCGCAAGATATTTGCAGAAGAAATAATTCCTAATGAAGATTATGTTGATCGTGTAACGGGACGTATTCCTCAAGAGATTAGTGACAAAATAAAAAATCGAGTTAAAAAAGAAGGCTTATGGACACCACATTTACCCATCTCTGAAGGAGGTCTAGGTCTTAGTCACGTAGAAACGGCACAGGTATTTAGTGAGATGGGACGTTCCATTGTGGGACCACAATTCTTTAATGCCGCTGCACCTGATGAAGGTAATATGCACTTACTATATGTAATAGCCAATCAAGAGCAGAAAGAAAAATATTATTATCCTCTAAGAGATGGCGACATTCGTTCAGGATTTGCGATGACTGAGATAAAACCTGGAGCGGGTTCAGACCCATCACTATTAACTACTAATGCTGATGATAAAGGTGATCATTTTATTTTAAATGGGCATAAATGGTTTTGTACTGGTGCAAAGGGAGCATCATTCCTCATTGTTTTTACTCGTATTAATAATAGCTTTCGTAAGGCATCTTTGTTAATAGTCCCAACAGATAGTCCAGGTTATACCATGGTAAGAGAAATTAATACAATGGGCACCCATGGCCCGGGAGGTCATTGTGAACTTACTTTTCAAAATGTTAAAGTTCCTAAATCCCAGTTACTTGGTAAAATTGGTCATGGTTTCAGATTAACACAAATCCGTCTAGGACCTGCCAGACTTACACATTGCATGAGATGGTTGGGTCTAGCAAGGCGTGCCATGGAAATAGCCATGGAATACGCACGAGAACGCCAGGCTTTTGGTTCTAGTTTATTAGAGCATCAGGGTACCCAGTGGGTGCTTGCAGAATCCGCAACAGAAATTGAAGCAGGCTATCTCTTAACTCTTAAAGCTGCTCATTGCCTTGATCAGAAGGAAGATTCACGCCACATTATCTCAATGGCTAAATTATATGTTAGTGAAACTCTCTGTAAAGTTTTAGATAAAGCGATTCAGATTTGTGGTTCTTATGGATATAGTCAAGACATGATACTTGAACTTATGTATAGAGAAGCCAGACAATCTAGAATTGTAGATGGTGCTTCAGAAGTACATAAAATGGTTATTGCTCGTAATTTAATGAGTAAAAAATTTCCTTTTTAGTTATTTATGAATCCTGAAAAAATACAACAGGTTATACAAACATATCTACAAAATCGTTTAGGCTCAGAAGTAGATATACACCATTTTTCTTTTCTAACTGGGGGTGCCTGTCAAAAAAATTACTTACTAGACCTTACCGTACATCAAGGCGAAGAAAAGGGAAAGTATGAAGTAGTCTTTCGTACAAGTGGTGACGGTGGTAAGCTTTTATTTGGCTTAGATCGAGATAGTGAATTTGAAGTGACGCAATTAGCGTTTCAACGGAATGTTCTTACGCCTCAAGCACGATGGTTTGAAAGTGATACTAGCTATCTAGGGGTACCTTTTTATTTTATGCAACGTATACAAGGTAACGCAGATGGGCGTTATTTGGCTAAGGATAAAACCCTAAATAATGTTCGTGAAGATATTATAGAAGATCTAGCGAAAAACCTAGCTATTATTCACTCTATCCACTATGATCAAGAATCCATTCCCGCTAAATTAAAACAAGCCTTACTTTGTAAACCAGATATTACATATGGTAACGTAACTTTTCGTATCATTGCCTATCTCAGAGAAGTGATCGGCCAGAGAAAAAATGAAGCACATCCTGGCATAGAAATGCTTTTAAACTGGTTAGAAGCTAATATTCCCCCAACAAATAGATTGGTACTTGTGCATGGTGATTATCGAGCAGGTAACTTTATGGTAAGCCCAGAAAAACTAAATGGTATTCTTGATTGGGAATTTGCACATTGGGGGGATCGACATGAAGATGTAGGATGGATCTCTGTTAAAGATTGGAGATTTGGTAAAATAAATTTAGAGGTGGCTGGTCTCGCCTCACTAGATAACTTTATTGAAAAATATAATTTTTATTCTGATGAACCATTAGATAAAACCACTGTTCTATATTGGCAAATTTTTGGTAATGTACGATGGGCTATCTCTTGTTTAGAGCAGGCAGATCGGTATTTAAATGGAATCGAGAAAAGTATTGATTTACTAGCAATTGGCCGGCGTACTTTTGAAATGCAATATGAAGCTATTAAACTAATTGAATCAAGATAGGAGTGAGATGTATAAAAAACCAGAATTATCAGAAATTATCAGTGCTGTTCAATTGTTTATGAAAGATGAGCTCATGCCCCTTGCCAAGCATGATAAACATATCTCGTATAAATCTGTGATTGCCTCGAATCTCTTATCCATTGCTCTCAGAGAGATAGATACTCAAGAAATAGATACCGACAAACACAATACAGAATTATCAGAATTAGCTCTTATAATTAAAACTAAAAAAATACATATTGATAATCCCACAGTATGGAATCAAGTTAAGCAAAATATCATATCAGAATTACGTATTTTAAATCCTAAACTGGCAGACAAGTAATTATGATCTATCTTATACGGCATGCTAAGGCAAGCCCCCATGGTGCGGATTATGATCATCTGTCTAATACGGGATTTTTACAGGCTAAACACCTGGGAAAATTTTTCAAACATCATCTGGATAAACAGGTTTATATTTTTACTGGGACATTACGTAGACATGTCCAGACATCTGACACCTTACTCAGTCAGGTAAAAAAGATACGTTCCTATAAATACCAAACCGAGCAATTAAATGAGTTTTCTAATGCATTATGGAATTACTATGCAGAAAAATTAGCACAGCAGGACGGAGGTTTTTCTCGTAATTTATCTCTTTTCTATACCACCCGAAATGATATTTCTCAGAATATCCTATCTAAAAAATCCCAAGAAAGTAAAATAAGATTATTACGTACCCTATTTTTTTATCTAACCAGAGATATACTAGATGCATGGCAAGAGGATAAGATACCTCCAGAAACAATTGAATCTTTTATAGATTTTGAAGCACGTTTATCTACATTTTTAGAAAAAGTGTATAATTTTCATGCTGAAATGGACATTATTGTGATATCTTCAGCAACACCTATTTCATGGATGCTATGTCATTTATTAGGCATGCCCCGAGACAAAGCATTCTATTGGATAAAATTTTTATATAATACCAGCATAAACACCATTATAAAACAAGACAAAATACTCCATATAGAAACTATAAATACTATACCACATTTAACTTATAGCAAACATATCTCTTTGTGGTAAATTACGTTATCTTAGAATTGCATGGTGTAATGAAAGGAAACGTTCAAAGAGTTATTATTATTCTGTTCTTTTGCCAGTGCGTATAGGGTATGATACAAATTAATATCAAGGGTCATCATATGAGTCTTGTTTATTTTGTGTGGTAATTTCCAGTGATGTTTTAAGCCGTACGTTGTGATTTGTGTATTCTGTGCATGCTCTATAAACAATAAAAACTGCAAAAAATATGAGACACCCAATTGTTTTTTTAAAAAAGAGGCATTAAACTGCATCTCGTATGTTATATCTGAAGTAGCCATGCGATTATTTTGGTCTTTCTGGCCATAATCATAATTAAGACTATAATTCATAAGTAGAATACTTGATATATTTCCTAGTGCATATCGCATATCATAGGAAAAATTATAATTCAGATGATTATTTCTATTTATCTGCTGAGTTAGTATATCTGAATGCAGTGTATAATTTTGTTGTACTATATTTTTTACATGATATGTAATATTATGGTGGTTCATATTCCAATCTAGATCCAAGCCAATTTGATTCATGTGATGGCTAATGTGTTTTTGAATCCAATCCACCTGTGATGTATTTCTAATTTGTATAGGAAGCCATGTTATAAATCCAAATGAGACCTGCGTATTATTATATATTGTATATGTTCTGTATACTTTTTGTTGTTCTATGTTATCATAAGAAAATTTAGTATCCTGTTGCATAGTCGCCTTGCCATCCCATACAGTAGTATTTGTATTAAATGAAATATAAGCAGTATCAGATATAAAAGTATTAGACTGCGATACAAAATATGGCCGTATGTGTGCTATTTTGAGTTCATAAGTAACTGGTGTTTTACCACCACGTAAATTTAAATAAAAAGCATGATCATGATTAACCGCTTTATGAGAATCCTCAGATTCTGTAGTATTATAGCTAAAAGCATATTCTAAGTCCATTTTTTGAATAATGGTCCAGGAAGGGAACTGGACAGTTGCTAGTGTGCCCATCGAATTATTACTTAATAGAGGGATACTATTGTGTACAATTGACGAGCCAGGAATGTCACGTAGGGTAGACATTTGCATAGAAAGAAAAAAATACTTAGGATAGGGTGTGTATATTAGACGTGTGGCAAGAATACGCTCAGCGTAATTTCCTAAACGTGTTTGTGCAATGTTTTGTTCAATGGGTAATTTAGTTTGCCCTCCCAATAACACAATCCCATAGTGTTGGCGGGCCTTCTTGGTAGGATGAATATTACTTGTCTCTAGTTCTGCACCCAAAAAATAAATGTTATTTAAAGATAAATTAGAAAAAGTAGATGTGATGTGCCCCCATTTAGCTTTCAGAGGGTCACCTTTTAAAGCAAAAGTAAATTTATTTTGATACACGCCATCCGTAGAATTGCGAGAATTAACAAGAATAGGCCCTATGGACAATGAATAATCATTTCGCTTTATATTAAGTCCACCCTCTACTGTATAAACATATGTGTCATCCACTTGATTGGGATGTTGCCTTACATTTGGATTGGTGTATTGATAAGATTGTTTTAGAGAACTTGAGATATCCCATTGCATTGGTATCCCTATTGCATTGGTATCTGTATCTAATTTTTGTGAGTCTTGTTTAGATGATGGTGTCGCTTTTTTAACATTGAATGACCTTTTTTTCACTAATAAAACATCATGCGAACCGTCCATTAGGCTAATGGTTAATTGATGATTACCTAATTCGTGGACACTAGGAATCACATGTTGGAAAAAGGAAGTAACTGGTTTTTCTATTATAATTTTATTGTCTAGTGCAATAGTGATTGTATAGTCTTTAGTCAAATACTCAAAACCACGAACAGATAATGTACATTCAATGGGATGGCCTGTTATTTGAATTGCTTCCTGCTTGGGGTTTAAAATACGAATATCTATTTTGTTTTCTAATGGAATACCTCGAATCTGTTGTACTTGTTGGGGTGCTTGCCTGGGGAAATATAATTTATTTAGTTTTTCTGTATATACTTCAATATAATATTCCATACCCTCTAAAGAAATATAACGTTTAGGAATAGTTGCATAAAAATTTTCTCTAGAACCCATCATAGATAATGGTGTAAAAAAATTTTGGTATCTCCCTTTTATCCACAACCGTGCCCACACAATATGTATACCATTAGGGAGACTAGCACGAATAGGTAAGGGTAAGCCGATAATACCTACCTTAATAGGTGCATGATAAATCTCATTAGAGTTTATCACCGTATGCAAAAGTAAAAATGATAGTATAATTAGAAGCAGTTTACTCTGCAATATTTGTGCCAAATTTATCACTAGAAACTATAACATTATATCTTTGTGATCAGGAGATATAGGTATGGCAATTGGTTTAGAGATTTATTTACATGATATAGCAATATAGTGTTTTTTAAACGCTATACGTAGGTTATACTTAGAAGTTTTTATATGATAAGTAACGGGTTAGAACTTTATGATAAAAGATTAGCCAACCTATTCTAGGGTAAAACCATTTACAATAAGTTAGTCTTGATAGACTATTAAAACTAGAAAATATCAGATAGATTATATCTATCTACAGAAAAAATAATATAATCATTTATGCAACTAAAAAAATACTAAAGGTATTTTTATAAAAGTTCATATTGCAGAGTCAGGACCATAGCTAAACAAAATAAACTTGGTTAGCTATCATTTACAATAATTAGAACCTGCATCTTCTTTAACTGTGTTGCTTCACGTAACCAACACAGTTATTCACGTTGATTGACCGAGAGTAATACCCCGAGTGAATATAGTTTATGAAACCTTTAGACGATCCAGATCTAGATGCAACCCTGTAATGATACATGGGATAGGGTGTGTTTGGTTTTCTTTTTTTAATTAATATCTTAGCCTTTTGTGGTTTCTCAGGTGATACGTATAGGTAGTTTGACAATATACCAGATATTTTTTAGTTGGAATTCCATGTTAATTAAACTAGACCATAAGAGCCATATTCATATTATTGGTATTGGGGGGAGTGGCATGAGTGCCTTAGCTTTGTTATTATTGGATATGAATTATTCCATAAGTGGCTCTGATCTAGAAGAAAACCCATATATAGCAAATATACGGGATGCAGGTGCCAAAGTATGGATAGGTTCTAAACCAGAATGTATCCCCTCCCATTCCACTATATTTTACAGTACAGCTGTACCTAATACAGATTCTGAAAGAGTCTATGCAGAGAAAAAAGAATATCCTATTTATCAACGACATGTTCTACTAACTTGGCTTACTCAACAGTTTTTTACTATCGCTATTACAGGAACACATGGCAAAACTACAACTACTGCATGGATAGGTTTTTTACTATCGCAGGCCCAATTTGATCCTACTGTGATTGCGGGGGGTAATATGTATATGGGCAATAATATACATATAGGCAGAGGACAGTACAATGGGCAACCTCTAATGGTGATTGAAGCGGACGAATCAGATAGTAGCTTTTTGAGTATTGATGCCAATATCGCTATAATAACAAATATAGATATGGATCACCCAGATCAACATGCCTCTTTTACAGATTTACAAGAAACCTTTAAAAAATTTATATACCAGACTTACCAGAATAAGGGGCAAGTAATTTTCTCATCCGAAATACCAAACCATGTAATCAAGAATATTATAATGTATGAGGAAGCTAATCCACCATACACGGCGTTTCAAGAATATACCCTCAAACTACATGATATGGTAAGAGCTAACAAGAATGGATATCTAACCTATGATAAACAACGTATACATATTTCGCTCATGGGGCAACATAACCTATATAATGCCAGTGCTATTTTACAATTGGGAATATATATGAATCTAAAACTAACTATCATAAAACAAGCACTCCATAATTTTAAGGGAGTGAATAGAAGGATGGAGCTTATTCAAGAAAACTCATCTTTTGACGTCATGGACGATTACGCACATCACCCTAGAGAAATACAAATGGTATACGAAGCACTATGTGCATATTATCATAATATCTATATTTTTTGGGAACCACATCGAATATCTCGATTTTGTTATTTCTTTGATGCATTTTATAACCTATTTGATACCATCATTGGATGGGATAATCTATTTTTATTGCCCATCTACAAAGCAGGCGATCAAGTAGCCAACTTTCCTAACTTCAATACACAAATAGCAAAATTTTCTTGTAGGGCCAGGAAATACTTGTCATCTAAAATAGATTATTCTACCCTAACACAGTATTTGTATGACAATTGTAAAATTCACAAGCGTGCTTCTTCTTCTAAAAAAAATATTATTGTGTTCATGGGTGCAGGTCAAAGTAGCGAGATAGCTTACAAACTTATCCAGAATATAAAATAACTTAGGATTATACATCTATGGTTCGAATGGGAACAGCATCGCCTCCGTTATCTTCTGGTGAGAATTATACACAGGAACAATATAATCAACTTATTGATAAGATACAAAAATATTCACATGCCTATTTTACTCTAGACGACTCTCTTATTCCAGACTACCAATACGATCAACTAGTCTTATTAGCGAAATCAATTGAAGAAACCCATCCAAATTGGATCAGTCCTTATTCTCCCACTATAAAACTAGGGGGTGAAATACGATCTGAATTTGCCAAAGTAGAGCATAGCCCCCCCATGCTAAGCTTAGACAACGCTTTTGATTGGTCAGATGTGGTATCTTTTGATATTCATGTAAAAAAGAAGTTATCAGATAATCAAGGTGTAATTTATTGCTGCGAGCCCAAGCTAGATGGTCTGGCAGTAGAGCTTATATACGAGAATGGCTTACTTGTTTTGGGTAGCACCCGTGGTGATGGTATATTTGGCGAAGATATTACACATAATATTCGTACAATAAGAAACATACCTTTATCTCTTTTAATTCCACATAAGCCACAACGTATAGTAATTCGTGGGGAATGTATTTTCCCCATTACAGAATTCCATAAAGTTAATTATGAGTTAGAACGTAACAATGAAAAAATATACGCTAATACACGAAATCTTTCTGCAGGTACATTACGACAGAAAAATTCTAATTTAACTGCAAAACGCAAGATTAAATTCTATCCTTATGCTGTTGCTCTAGTACAAGAAAGTGAAAAAAGCCAAAAATATAATAGATGCCCTACCAATCAGCAAGATTTATGTAGACATTATTTCTCATTGTTGGGTTTTGAAGTTATATCACCCAGTGCAGTGTGTCGCTTAGAAGACATACAAGATTTTTATGAAACATTATATGCACAAAGAAGTAACTATGATTTTGACATGGATGGCATGGTTATTAAAGTAAATGATCACCGTCTATATGATATTTTAGGATATACAAGCACCTCGCCACGTTATGCCATCGCTTATAAATTTGTATCTCAAAAAGCGATTACTGTTATAGAGAATATAGAATATTCAGTAGGTCGTACAGGGGTGGTTACGCCAGTGGCATGCCTCAAGGCCATTAATCTTGGTGGTGTTATGGTACAAAAAGCTAGTTTACATAATATAGATGAAATACGTCGATTAGGTATCGCTGTAGATGATATGGTTGTAGTAGAAAGAGCAGGCGACGTCATCCCTAAGGTTGTAGAAGTTTATAAAAAAAATAATACACAAAAATATACACCCTTTATTGTGGTATGCCCTGCGTGTCAGTCTTCATTAAAAAAAGAAGACATTTATATTCGATGTATCAATCCAGAATGTGAAGCAAAACAAATCGCCTCTTTACAATATATAGTTTCTAAGTCTGCTTTAAATATTGAAGGTTTGGGTAAAGAATGGGTTGCTAAGTTGTATAAAGAAGGCATACTTAAAAATGTGGTAGATATTTATAAGCTAGACAAGAATATTTTGGAAGATATTGAAGGTATGGGGCCTGTTCTCATAAATAAAATTCTCCAGACTATTGCATCAAGAAAGTCTGCTTCTTTTAAAAATTTTATTATATCTTTATGTATCGCATCAGTGGGTACACATGTGGCCACACTTTTAGCAGAGAATTTTGAGAATATCAAAATATTACAAAATACCAGCATAGAACAATTAAAATCTATTCATGAGATTGGTGACGTTATGGCAGAAAATATTTATTCATTTTTTCATCATGAAAAAAATATACAAATGATTAATGAATGGTTTGATACAGGGTTTACCATTCAATACAAAAAACAACAAGCCAGTAATAATCTAATGAATAAAAAATTTATATTTACAGGTACCTTAATCTCACTATCTCGAATAGAAGCACAAGAAAAAGTACAAGAAAATGGAGGCACCGTGGTATCTGCTATTAGCAAACAAATTGATTTTGTTGTAGTAGGTGAAGGGCATGGTAGTAAATATGCCCAGGCTCTTAAATTAAATTTAGTCACCATATCAGAACAAGAGTTTATAGAAATGTTATGATACTAATCCAAAATGCATATGTAGTTAATGAGGGCATGATATCAAAAAAAAATATTTTGATAAAAGGCGAGTATATCTATAAAATATCAGATAGCGAAATATCCGTTGATACCCATAATGTAGATATTAAAAAGATTAATGCTGAAGGCCTCTATTTACTTCCAGGATGTATTGATGATCAAGTACATTTTCGAGAGCCTGGTCTAACTCACAAGGGAGATATTTATCACGAATCAAAAGCATGTATTGCAGGGGGCATTACCTCATTCATGGAAATGCCCAACACTATCCCACAAACCACTACAATAAGATTATTAGAAGAGAAATATGCCATTGCTCATGAAAAGTCCTTGGCTAATTATTCTTTTTATCTAGGTGCAACAAACACAAACATAGAAGAAGTATTAAGATTAGATCCGCAAAAGATTTGTGGAGTAAAAGCTTTTTTAGGTTCATCCACAGGTAATATGCTATTGGATAATCCAGTAGCATTACGTAACCTCTTTTCACAATGTAAAATGTTGATTGCAGTACATTGCGAGAGTAATCCCATTATTGAAAAAAATCTTCAATTATATAAAAAAGAATATGGAAACGATATCCCCATTCATCTACACCCCAAAATACGTAGTGAAGAAGCATGTTTTGCATCTTCATCTATGGCTATCCAGTTGGCAAAAGAGTGTCATACTAGATTACATGTGATTCACCTTTCTACCCAAAAAGAATTGTCTTTATTTGATGCCATGCCAGTACAAGAAAAACATATCACCTCAGAAGTGTGTGTCCATCACTTATATTTTTGTGATCAAGATTATCATAAAAAAGGTACGTTAATCAAGTGGAACCCTGCCATCAAGACAGAAGAAGACCAAAAATCCTTGTTACAGGCTCTTATTAACAATAAAATTGATGTCATTGCCTCAGATCATGCACCTCACTTATTATCTGAAAAAAACAATACTTATTTAAAAGCACCGTCAGGTGGCCCTCTAGTACAACATGCATTATTAATGATGTTAGATCTATATAAACAAAATAAAATTACCATAGAAAAAATTGTAGAAAAGATGTCTCATTCAGTCGCCCAACTTTTTCGCATACAAAAACGTGGATTTATCAGGGAAGGTTATTATGCAGATCTAGTTATGGTAGACATTAACCGTTCATATAAGATTACCCAAGAAAATATACTTTATAAATGCGGTTGGTCACCCTTGGAAGGGCATACCTTAGGTGCCTATATCGTTTCAACAATAGTCAATGGCCATCTAACTTATGACCAGGGCGTATTTGATGAAACACATAAAGGTCAACGATTATTATTTCAATAAATATAAAGACAGTTTAGATCAAAGTTCTATCTACTTTTGATTTTTCTATAATTTTTTTCCTTTAAATAAGCTTATAGTACATAATTAGAACTTATAAGTACAGATTGGAGAGTCTATACTGGTTATAGACAGCGTAGATTTGGCTTTCTAAAACTAATTTTTATGGTAATTTAAAAGTACTTTGATGTAAAAAAACATTAGACAATTTATCTATAATCTTATCTCTTTAGTAAAAGAAAGAGTATAAAAATATGACAGACAGACCAAACTTAAATCTAAATCTTTTATGACGATAAGTTTACCATAGGGGAAGTAGTCCTATGATCCATACTTTTAAACATATACTTCCTGTTTTTCTCACAATATTTTTACTTGTATTATCTTGTGTTAAAGAATACCCAGAGCCAGTAAGAGAACCTAAATCGCCCTCCATTGGCAACCCCAATTTCCTAGAATTTGTAGAAGGATTTGAGGGAACATCCGAGTATAGACTCCTTGAGATTTCTGCTTTAGCAACTGTCACTATGGCAGGTAATGAAAGATATCTGTATGCGGGTGCCCGTAGCGACGATGCCATTCTAGTGTTTAATATTTCAGATGCACAATTAGAACATATCCAAACCATAATGGATGTTGATAGCCCGGCTTATCATTTGAAAGAAGTTAACGAGCTAATTACCTTTCAGGTAAATGAACAACATTATGTCGCTACTAGCTCTTTTAAAGAGAGTGGTTTTAATATTTTTAAGGTGGGTATAGACGGCAAGCTCACCATAATTGATTCCAGAGCAGACACAGAAGATATTAACCTTAAATATACCTCATATCTGCATGTGGTAACTCATGGCACGGATACTTTTTTGATCGTGGGCAGTGGTGTACTAGAACATAGTGTCTTGGAAGGCAAGGGATTAAGTATTTATAAATTCGAGAACGATGAAGCTACCTTAGAGAGCACAGTTCCCCTTAATAGCAACGAGCTGTTGCCACTTATAGCTGACATTCGTTCAATACAAACTCCAAGTGGTCCAGTTATTTTTGTGGGTAGCATGGACAGGCAAGATAACAGCCTATTAACCTCTTACAGAATGGATAGTAGCGGTGCTGTTACTACCATGACCCATATCAGCAGTATTCGACATGATGATGTAATATCCGAGGGGTCGGTAGAAACAGATGACTTTGGGTATGGAAGGCCCAATCGGTATGGTTTTTATGCTATAAGTGCCTTAGAGATATTTAGTGCGAATGAAAATGCTCCTGTTTTTTTGTTGGTTGCAGGTGATCGTATTGGTAGTGTAAGCTTGTTTGAGGTATCCAGGACGGACGGTAGCCTAAGACACATAGTTAGTATTTTATGGGATTTCGACAATGGTAGACAGGAGTTTGTATCTGGTATATTTAACCTATTGCATATTTATTATGCAGATACCAGCTATCTATTGTTTCCTAACAACACATATTCTATGGGTATTTATCGTGCTTCAGCGAGTGGTTTAGACTACGTTAACGTAATGTATGCTATGCCAGGTTTACACCTTCGTAATGTTCGAGCTATTGCTTCTGTGCATATTGATGGTAGGTACTATGTTTTTACTGCTGGTTCTGACCGTGGTATTGGTATGTTCAAGATGAATGGTGAAGATGATGGTGCGACCCAGATTCCCATCTTTGATCCTATCTGTACGAATGGAACCCCCTCAACGGTAAAGATTTCTACTGACAATATAGAAAAGTGTGTTTCTTGTAATAGTGGTTTTGGTTTGGATGGTGAACTTTGTAGAGAACAGTTTGATCCTATTTGTACGAATGGTGTTGCCTCGATGGTGAAGTTCCCTACCGCTAACATAGAAAAGTGTATTTCTTGTAATAACTATTATTCCTTAAAACGTGATGAAACCTGCACACCAATTATTGTTGAGACGTTGGCGGGTACTGGTGGTAGTGGTTTTACAAATGGTGCGAGTAATATAGCAGAATTTAAGGATCCTCATGGAGTAGCGGTTGATAATTCAGGCAATGTATATGTGGCAGACAAGAATAACCATAGTATCCGTAAGATAACGTCTGGTGGTGTGGTTAGTACGTTGGCGGGTACTGGTACTCAGGGTTCTATGGATGGTGCGGGTAATGTAGCACAATTTAGTTATCCTTATGGAGTAGCGGTTGATGGTTCAGGGTTTGTATATGTGGCAGATACTTCTAACCATCGTATCCGTAAGATAACGTCTGGTGGTGTGGTTAGTACGTTGGCGGGTACTGGTACTCAGGGTTCTATGGATGGTGCGGGTAATGTAGCACAATTTAATAATCCTTATGGAGTAGCGGTTGATGGTTCAGGGTTTGTATACGTGGCAGACAAGAGTAACCATAGTATCCGTAAGATAACGTCTGGTGGTGTGGTTAGCACATTGGCGGGTACTGGGACTGCAGGTTTTATGGATGGTGCGGGTAGTGTAGCACAATTTAGTTATCCTTTTGGAGTAGCGGTTGATGGTTCAGGGTTTGTATATGTGGCAGATACTTCTAACCATCGTATCCGTAAGATAACGTCTGGTGGTGTGGTTAGTACGTTGGCGGGTACTGGTACTCAGGGTTCTATGGATGGTGCAGGTAATGTAGCACAATTTGATGCTCCCCAAGGAGTAGCGGTTGATAATTCAGGGTTTGTATATGTGGCAGATTCTAGTAATCATCGCATCCGAGAGATAACGTCTGGCGGTGTGGTTAGCACATTGGCGGGTACTGGTACTGCAGGTTTTATGGATGGTGCGAGTAATGTAGCAAGATTTAATCAGCCTTTTGGAGTAACGGTTGATGGCTTAGGTAATCTATATGTGGGAGGTACTTGGAGGAACAATCGTATCCGCAGGATAATCGTAGAACCTCCTACTCTTGATCCTATTTGTACGAATGGAACCCCTTCAACAGCAAAGGTTTTCTTTGCCAACACAGAGAAGTGTGTTTCTTGCAATAGTGGTTTTGATCTAAATGGTGAGATTTGCGGAGGGTTGGATCCCATCTGTACGAATGGTACTCCTTCAACGGTAAAGGTTCCTACTGCCAATACAGAAAAATGTGTTTCTTGTGATGACTATTATACCTTTAAAAGTAATGAAACCTGTGCTCCAGTTATTGTTGAGACGTTTGCGGGTACTGGTACTGCAGGTTTTATGAATGGTGCAGGTAATGTAGCACAATTTTATTATCCTATAGGAGTAGAAGTTGATGGTTCAGGGTTTGTATATGTAGTAGATACGGACAACCAGCGTATCCGCAAGATAACGTCTATGGGTGTGGTTACAACGTTTGCGGGTACTGGTACTGCAGGTTTTATGGACGGTGCGGGTAATGTAGCACAATTTAATTATCCTAGAGGAGTAGCGATTGATAGTTCAGGCAATGTATATGTGGCAGATACTGGTAACAATCGTATCCGAAAGATAACGTCTGCGGGTGTGGTTACAACGTTTGCGGGTACTGGTACTGCAGGTTCTATGGATGGTGCAGGTAATGTAGCACAATTTAATTATCAAAGAAGAGTAGCGGTTGATGGTAGTGGTAATGTATATGTGGCAGATACTTTTAACCATCGTATCCGGAAGATAACATCTACGGGTGTGGTTAGCACGTTGGCGGGTACTGGTACTGCAGGGAACATGGATGGTGCGGGTAATGTAGCACAATTCAATAAGCCTAATGGAGTAGCGGTTGATGGTAGTGGTAATGTATATGTGGCAGATAGTGAGAGCCATCGTATCCGCAAGATAACGTCTACGGGTGTGGTTAGCACGTTGGCAAGTGCTTTTAACAAGCCTAGAGGAGTAGCGGTTGATGGTTCAGGCAATGTATATGTAGCAGATACTGATAACCATCGTATCCAGAAGATAACGACGGGTGTGGTTACAACATTGGCGGGTACTACTGGTACTGCAGGGAACATGGATGGTGCGGGTAACGTAGCACAATTTAATAGACCTTATGGGGTAGCGGTTGATAGTTCAGGCAATGTATATGTGGCGGATACTGATAACCATCGTATCCGTAAGATAAGCATACCACAATAATTGCGATCTTGTGTTTTGCAGTGCAAATTAAGGTATTTACTCTTTAAATACCTCATTGGCTATTAAATAGCCTAATATTTTTCTTGGTCTTGAGTTTATTTTATGTATAATCTCATCAAGATACTTTTGTGTAACATACCAAGAATATATTCCCTTGATTCGATATTGTCTAATCAATCTATTACTATATTCATTAAGACTTCTCTGCCAAGAAGAAGATGTACCCATAAAATAGACCTTGCAGTTAAAATGTCTTTCCATATTTTTAAACTCTGTAGTGGTATAATTACTTAACTTATTCTGATTATATTTTATTTCTCTGTAAATACTGGACAGATGTTTCTCTAGCTTAAGGGCAATATCAGAAATATTGAGCCTAAAGATCTTAGAATCATGAATAACTTCTTGTTCCTCAAATGATAAATGTGTATAGCTCATTATTTATTCCTACTATTAGATATTAGATTACTTACAGAGTAAATAATGAACTCATTTTCGCACTTCAAAATGGAACTTATCTTTTCTTTATTCTTGATAATATAATTTTTTCTGTTTCTGTTTGTGGTTGCACATATTTACATGCCGATACTAAAGTAAGCATCCTAATGTAGTAAGATAGAAATATAGATGGCAGAATTAATTACTATGACACAGTTATCTCCCACCATGCAAGAAGGGATCTTGGTAAGTTGGGAAAAGCAAGAGGGTGAAGTAGTTGCCCCTGGCGATATTATTGCTAGTGTAGAAACAGACAAAGCTGTTATGAATTTAGAGGCTTACGACGAAGGAATCCTGCTTAAACATCTTGTAAAAATTAAGTCAAGAATCAAGGTAGGTAGCCCTATTGCGATTGTGGGGGAAAAGTCTGAAGATATCTCTGCCCTATTGGCAAAAGTTACTTCGTTAGACAATATATCTAAAGCCTCTTCTATACAATCAAAAAATATACCAACTACATCACAGAAAGAGACACTATCCGATTCATTCCCTAGTCAAGCTACCCTCAAGGAAGACAGCACCATACAAGATAATGCCAGAATAAAAGCTTCGCCACTTGCCAAAAAGTTAGCTACACAAGAGAATATATCCATGAATAATATCCAGGGAACGGGCCCTATGGGACGTATTTTAAAACGTGATGTTGTTAAGTACCAGACATCTTCTACTGCGGTTAGTATGTATACGGGGCAATCCCAAACATCACCTTTTTTTCCGTCATATCCAAATGATCTGCAACAACCAGTATCTATGATGAATCATACTATTGCTCAAAGATTAACATTATCCAAGAGTCAGATTCCACATTTCTATCTAGAAAGAGAAATAGACCTCACCTCTCTTATAAAAATGCGTCAAAAAATCAACAACAGCCTACAACAATGTTCAGAAGACATGGCAGAAGATGAATATAAAATGGTTAAGGTTAGCATTAATGATTTTATAATTATGGCAACGGCATTTGCCTTGGCAAAAAACCGTATTATAAATGCGGAATGGCAAAATGATACCATATTACTTAAAAAGAATATTGATATTGGTGTGGCTGTTGCCTTAGATGATGGCTTGATTACCCCTATTATTCGTAGTGCAGAACAAAAGACTATTTTTAATATTGCAACTGAAGTTAAACAGTTAGCCCAAAAAGCACGAAAAAGAACCTTACAACCAGAGGAATATACAAACAGCACATTTACTATCTCTAACCTTGGTATGTTTGGGATCCAATCTTTTAGTGCTATTATTAATCCACCAGAAGTAGCAATATTAGCAGTAGGTGCAGTGAGTAAAAAATTACGTTGGGATAAAACACAAGAAGAATTTATTTCTAGAGATATTATATCTATTACATTGTCTTGTGATCATCGTGTTGTAAATGGTATGGTGGGAGCTAAATTTCTCCAATCTTTGGCTTTTTTCTTAGAGAATAGTCATTTACTGAGGTAAATTATGCAAATTCGAAAAGCTGTAGTTGCCTATTCTGGTGGTTTAGATACTTCTGTAATTATTCATTGGCTAAGGAAAGAATATAATTGTGAAATAATTGCCTTTTGTGCTGATGTTGGCCAAAATGAAGACTTATCTGGATTAGAGAAGAAAGCACTTAGTACAGGTGCTAATAAATATTATCAACTAGATCTTAAAGAAGAATTTGTACGCTATTTTGTATGGCCCATGTTGCAGGCTTCAGCCGTATACGAATCCGAATATTTACTGGGTACATCCATTGCCCGCCCTTTGATAGCTAAGAAACAGGTAGAAATTGCACAGAAAGAAAAAGCAGACGTATTGGTGCATGGTGCAACGGGTAAAGGGAATGATCAGGTACGATTTGAACTTACTTTCATGACCTTGGCTCCTAATCTAAAAATATTAGCTCCCTGGCGAGTATGGGAATACGAGGGTAGAAATGATCTTATAGAATATGCACAAAGAGAAAACATACCCATTACAGTAAGCCCAGAAAAACCATATTCTATAGATTCAAATTTGTTACATACCTCTTATGAGGGCGGTATTCTAGAAGATGCTTATCAAGAGCCAAACGAGAATATGTTTCAAATGACCCAATCTATAGAGAAGGCTCCTAATCAACCATATTATTTAAACATTACTTTTGAACAGGGTATTCCTATTGGTTTAAATGGTACGTCATACACTTCAGCAAACCAACTGCTTCAAGAACTCAATAATATAGCAGGCAAGCATGGTATAGGGCGTGTAGATATTGTAGAGAATCGCCTAGTAGGCATTAAATCCAGGGGAGTGTACGAGACTCCCGGTGGTAGTGTTTTGTATAAGACGCACAAGGCTTTAGAACATCTAATTTTAGACAAAAATTTACAACATCTGAAAGATGAAATGAGCATGAAATATGCTAGACTGGTATATAACGGTAAGTGGTTTTCACCAGAGAGAGAAAGCATACAGGCTTTTATGGATTTTACACAGAAAAATATATCAGGCGAAGTAAGGTGCAAGCTACATAAGGGAAATATTATTATTGTAGGACGTAAATCTCAATATGCACTTTATAATTCAACCTTGGCGTCCTTTGAGGCCGAAAAATTATATAATCCGAAAGATGCAGAAGGTTTTATTAATATATATGGTTTAGATTTAAAGTATTCTGCAGATAAAAATTTTACAAAATAAACATAGCGTCGCCATAAGAATAAAATCGATATGCTTCTTTGATGGCCTGTTCATATGCTCTTCTGAGTAATGATTCCTTTACCATACATTGCACTAGTAGAAGTAGGCTAGAGCTGGGGAAATGGAAGTTAGTGATTAATCCATCTGCGGTATGAATTGTGTCTGGCGGCAGCAGAAATAGATTTGTAGTTCCTTTAAGGTAATTATCAAAAGTACCATTTGTCTTGCGATATACTGTTTCTATTGTTCGTAGTGCAGTGGTGCCAACCACAATTAAACGGTTGTAGTGTTTATTTCTTATTGCATAAGCAGTGTCTTCAGGGATACAATATTTTTCAGTATGTAGTGTACGTGTTTTATAATTATATTGACTTAAAGGAGCGAAGGTGCCGTAACCAATTTCGAGCGTAATATATTTAGTAGATACCCCTTTTTCTTGCAGTGCTTTAATGAGTGTATGGGTAAAGTGTAGAGTAGATGTGGGTGAGGCAATAGAACCCGTATTGCAGGCAAAAATACTTTGATAATCATACTGGTCGGTTTTCTCATACTTTCTTTTTAGATAAGGAGGTATAGGTAGTGTGCCAATCTTCTGAAATATATTAGCATCTAGTACGCTTTGTGTTTCTAAATAAATAAATGGGCTTTGTGTTGGATTTATCCGCACGGTAAACTCTATATCCCTATTGTTGATAGAAACTAAAATATCATTAGGTTTTAATTTCTTATGTCTAGCAACTAATATCTCCCAGTAACCCAGTGAGTTTAATTGTACAAATAAACATTCAAAAGTTGCATGAGAGCTAATTTTTTCTAATAAAACTCTACGTGCTTCAACATGTGTGTTGTTAATAATTAAGAGATCATCCTTACATAAATAATTACAAATATTGTAAAAAAAACTAGATTGCAATGTCTCGTCTTTTCTATTCAGTAGCATTAGCCTTGAATGATCTCTGGGATGGACAGGATACTTAGCTATGAGATTGGATGGTAAAGAATATGAAAGGAATGACACGGCAAGGATTCTCTTGTAATATTGGATATATTATTTACACTATTGTACCATGAATGATTTACGAAATGCACAAGCAATCAAGATAAAACCCTTTTATGTTCCTAAGCCATGGGGCGGTACACACTTTAAAAGCTTGTGTCCATTAGATTACCCCCATCCTATTGGTGAAATTATTTTACTATCTACACTTGATCAGTTTCCAAATTATATAGATGTATCCAATGACATGCAAATAACTTTCCAGAATTACTGGTTAGAAGTGGGGGAACCCTATCTTCGCAATCATTTTGCACAAACACATAATTTAAAAAAGTTTCCTTTCATGCTTAAATTATTATCTTTGGAACGCCCTTTATCTATACAAGTACACCCCTCGGCACCAGATCTGCAAAAATTTTTTAATGATGGTGGAATGGGTAAAGATGAGAGTTGGGCTATCCTACAAGCTCATCCAGAAACGTGTTTATATCTTGGCGTCAATGAGAAATATAGTCTAGTTGATTTTAAAAAAGCCATGGGTAGTAATGAAATTTTGAGCTACCTTAATCAGTACCAACCTTTAGCAGGAGAAGTGTACCATCTACCTGCTGGTTTGCCTCATGGTACGAAAGGTACACTTTTATTGTATGAAATACAACAATCTTCAGATCATACATTTAGAATTTTTGATTTTGATCGTGGTCGTGCTTTAGCCACCCATGAGGCAAAGCAGGTAGTTCGTGATATACAAACCAGCATACAACACTATCATGAATTAGTTTGCACTTTGTTCTACTCTTTTCAGGCTAAAAACATTGTTGAAAAGCATGAGTACCATGTAGAAAATGAATTTATAGTTATCACTTATCTAGGACCCAAGGCTATCTTACAAACTCAAAAACTACAATTTGATTTACAATGGGGGGATACAATTTTCTGCTGGCATGGTCTAATATTTTCTTTTCATTTTGTTGTTCTTGATGAAATTACATTAAATAATTTACCTCATAACAAACCTGAAGATGCCATATTTTTATGTGTAAGTATGAATCCCTCCTAGTTTTTTCTAATATATGGATCTTAATTGTATGAGCTTGTTTAATTTAATTTTTCATTTAGGATTTTATTTGCGGAATTAGTTCTGTGGCGAAGAAGATCCGCCTCTTTGGTTTCATTATCTAATGATAAAATCTGGATAGAAAAGAGAGCAGCGTTAATAGCACCCGCTTTGCCAATAGCGAATGTTGCGACAGGTATACCTGAGGGCATTTGTACAGTTGATAACAAAGAATCCATTCCAGATAATACTTCATTAGGCATTGGAACACCTAAAACAGGTTTTAATGTATGGGCAGCAACAACTCCAGCTAAATGAGCTGCCCCTCCCGCTGCCGCTATAAACACCTTCACCCCCGCTATACTCTGTGTTTTTATATAGTCTTTTAGTGCTTCAGGTGTACGGTGTGCGGATAAGACACGTGCTTCATGAGGTATGGAAAATTCCTTTAAAGTATCTGTACAATGTTTCATCACAGACCAATCCGACTTACTACCCATTACGATAGCGATTTGTATGTTAGTGTCATTATTAGATATCATTTTCTTAACTCTTGCAATTATTAATTATTGAGAGGATTAATCACTAACCGAGCTTCGGTGGGAGGCTTATAGTTGTATAAACTAGCTTTTATACCAATATTTATATGTATATTAGTAAAGTTATATTCACGTTCTATTTGTTGCTGTTTAATGCGTAGGGTTTTTATCATAGAGTTTTCTAGTATAATTTGGATGCGTTTAGTTGGATCTGTTAAGTGGACAAATATAAAAGTATTTGTATTTTGTTCTCCAGAATAATCTGCCAAGAGATTAAATAGTCCATCTTTCATTTCGCTAACATCTTGTTGTAGGCATAAATTTAAGCGAGGTGTGTAGATCCACAGATAACGCCCGTTTGAAGCAGTAACAGACCCTGTTGCACTTTTCATATATATTTTACCAGGATACTGGTAAGATATTTTACCAGTATAGCGTGGTATTCCATTTACACTATATAAAAAATCGCCTGAAAAACTGGAGTACAGGCCATTTAGCTGCTTTTTTAATACGTTTAGTATGTTACCTGATGCATTGGTACGAGAGGTAAAAGAAAATACTATTAAGCAAGCAATCAAACTATAACGCCACACGGTAGCATTCAAATTATAATGATGTTTGATCGTCAAGTATAATATTTATCTGTATTGTGTAACCTTTGGAAAATCAAATCTAGAGTTAGACAGTTTAAGGTGTTCATAAGCCGTTTTTCTTACGGGGTATTACGGCAGAGGCAATCAACGTGAATAACTGCGTTGGTTACCTGAACCAATGCAGTTAAAGAAGATGTAGAATCTAACTATCATACTTTAAAATATTCTATTTATTTTTGCTTTTAAATTTTTCTAGTATACTCTTAGCATGCTCTATTTGTTTTTTAACACTTTGAGGTGAAGTAGAGTTATGGCTTTTTTTACGTGCCACGCTATTCGAGAGTTGAAAAAAATATTCATCAATGGATACCGTCCGGCCCAGTTGTTTTTTTAATTCTTGTTGAGTAAGGTCTTCTAAGAAACATGAGTTAGATTCGCAATACTGCACCAACTGAGCAACCATTTCGTGTGCTTCACGAAATGGCATATCACACTGTGATACTAAAAAATCTGCTAAGTCGGTTGCCATGGCAAAACCTCTTTGCAAATTACCTTGCACCTTGTTTGGATGAAAAGTAATATGTTGAAATAATTCAATCAAGCCCAATAAACCCATGTTTACTTCCTTACATGTTTCGAAGAGGTATTTTTTATCTTCTTGCAAATCACGATTATAAGCAAGTGGTAAACCCTTTAAATTTACTAGTAACGAAGTAAAATTGCCAATCACTGTACCGCTTTTACCACGCAAAATTTCAGCAATATCAGGGTTCCTTTTTTGTGGCATAATAGAAGAACCTGTTGTAACCGCTCCTCCAAAAGAAACATACTGAAATTCGGTGCTGTTATATATAATTAGATCCTCACATAAACGAGAAATATGTATAAAAAAACGGCTTGCAAAAAAATGATAACTTAATTGATAATCTCGATTAGAAATTGCATCAATGCTATTTGCATAGGTATGAGAAAATCCTAGTAGGTTAGCCAGACAAGATACATCCAAGGGATAATTTGCTCCTGCTAAAGCTGCAGAAGTTAATGGTAAATAATCAGCTTCATCATAAGCAAACGATAACAAATTAAAATCACGCTCAAATTTAAAAAACCAGGAAAGTAAATAATGTGATAATAAAATAGGTTGGGCAATTTGCAGATGGGTATAGCCTGCCCATATCACACCTTCCTCTTGGATAGCACGTTCTAATAATACCGAGAGCCATCGTAATAACAGTTTAGATTGTTCTTCTATTTGTTTTTTTAGATATAAATGTGTATCAGTGGCTACCTGATCATTCCTAGACCGCCCCGTATGAATACGTTTACCGTCCTGCCCAATCAGTTGAACTATGCGATCTTCAATATGTGTATGTATATCTTCCAGCGTAAAAGAATATTCCATTTTATTATGAATAATTTCATCTTCAACTTGATCTATGGCAGAGTGAATACGTTGTTTCTGTTCTTTAGTAATAATATTCTGATTGGCTAACATCGTCACATATGCACGATTAAGTGCAATATCTTCATGAGCGAGTTGTTTGTCAAAAGAGATGGACTCAGATATTTTTTGTGAAACCTTGCTTAGCCCATTCTCTGATCTACCGCTCCATAATGGTTTTGAGTCACTCATTTTCTACTTGCTACCCCCTGAAATATTTCTTTAAAGGTGGATGTATACTCATTTTGTAAATCTTGTAAAGAGATAGCTAAATCATCCGTGAAGCGTAAAGTACCTGTATTGGTCACAGTACCTAGTCGAACACAATCCATTTGATCATCTTCTATCTTCATTGTTTTCTCAGCTTGCATAGCCACTAGATAGGTATGTGCAGTTTCTCCCCAAAATAGTGTATCATAGTTTATAACTCTACGTTTCGTAAGCATCGTGATATTATCTATATCCTCAAAATTAAATCCAATACATCCCGCATGCATTTCATAAGAAATAAAAAGCATCCGCAATAGAGCGTACAATAGGCCCCCACTAGAAAGATCAATGCAAGCAAAAATGCCATCTTGTTCATAATGTGCTAATAAACAATTTGCCATATCTTTTTCGTATTGTAAGTTTAGTATAGGCAAAGGACCAGATTTTTCTTGCGTAATCCACCTAAACAAAGAACTACGAATCTCTGGATCAAAATAGCCTACTAGATAAATAGCAAGCCCCGGACATACTTGTGCAGTTATGGCTGTATTTACATGATAATGTAAACCAACCATACCAATTACGGGAGTAGGTAAAACCTGTACATTGGTCTCACCACTACGTGACTCATTATATAGGGATACATTGCCACCTGTGATGGGGATCTGAAAAAATTTTGCCGCATCTGACATCCCCTTAACAGCATGATGAAACATATAAAACTGTTGAGGATCATAAGGATTACCAAAATTTAAACAATTTGTAATACCAATTGGCTCGGCACCACAACTAACCAAATTTCTAAATGCCTCCGCCACACTATGTTGAGCACCTTTATAAGGGTCCAAAGAGACATAATAACCATTACCATCTACTGTGGCCGAGATACCCATATCCCCTTCTAAACGAATCACACCAACATTATTGCCTGGTCCTATTACTCGTCTTAGACCAATATCCGTATCATATTGTTGGTGAAGTAATTGTAAAGAGGCAAAGTTAGGATTAGTCACCACATCTGTTAATAGACTTCGTAAGGAGTTTGTATCATTATCACGGATTGCCTGTTCCCATGCATGCACATTGTAATCCATATCCCAACACGGTGAAGGAGGAGGAGGTTCAATTTCTCTTTGATAACGTGGTGCCTGTTCGGTTAAAAAAGCAGGATCTACTTCAGCATATAGATTCTCGTGATAATATATTTTTAGATTCCTTTCTTGGAGCACTTGTCCAACTACCACAGCATCTAATTCCCATTTTTGAAAAATATCATTAACAAGGGCAACATTTTTAGGTTCAACTACTAGCAACATTCTCTCTTGGCTTTCTGAAAGTATAATTTCAAAAGGTTGCATATTGCTTTCACGCATGGGTATTTTGTCTAAGTCTAACCGCATGCCCTTATTGCTTACTGATGCCATCTCACTGGAAGAACTAATTAGCCCTGCTGCACCCATATCCTGCATAGCAACAATCAACTCTTTGTCTATACATTCCAAGCTAGCTTCCATAAGTAATTTTTCCATAAAGGGATCCCCCACTTGTATCGCACTGCGTTCCTGCTCAGAAAAGCTATCCAAGCTTTTTGATGCAAAGCTAGCTCCATGAATTCCATCTCGACCCGTTTTTGCACCTGCATATAGAACTAGGTGATCATCACCTATAATTTTAGAGGATACAATTTTATGAGTAGAAACAAGACCAATCACCATAGCATTAACCAAAGGATTTGCACTATAACTAGGATGGAAAAAGACTTCGCCCCCCATACAAGCAATCCCAAGAGAATTACCATAATCAGCAATACCTTGCACAACACGTTTAACAAGAAATCGGTTGTGGGCTTCATCTAACATCCCAAAACGCAAGGAATTTAGACTGCCAATAGGCCGGGCTCCCATGGTAATAATATCCCGCATAATACCCCCTACCCCAGTGGCTGCACCTTGATATGGCTCTAAGGCTGAAGGATGATTGTGGGATTCTACTTTAAAAACAATTGCTTTATCGTGAGTAACTTGAAGGACACCAGCATTTTCAGTGCCTGCTTCTGCTAAAAGACGTGGGGATTCACTATAAAGTGTTTTAAGTAATAAAATAGAATTTTTATAAGAACAGTGTTCTGACCACATCCCTGAAAACATGGCTAACTCTGTAATGTTGGGTATACGTTGTAGGTAGGTTTGAATTAGACCATACTCTTCTTGGGAAAGTCCCCAATTTAGGGCATCTTGCAGTGAAGATGGTTGCTGCATATCCATAAGATATTAAGTTGATGATGTTTCAAACGATAACATATCATCTGCACAGACACAAAATAGATTTCGATCACCATATACAGAATCA
The DNA here is from genome assembly GCA_965262015.1 of Leptospiria bacterium. GTDB lineage: Bacteria > Spirochaetota > Leptospiria > Turneriellales > CBDBES01. The sequence goes on along the minus strand of OZ253494.1, from coordinate 1,759,408 downwards.
ATACGTGAAACAGAAGGCCAAAATTTATTTTGTTTGAGATAAGGCAGGGGATAAACAGCCTCTTCTCTAGAGTAAGGGTGATCCCAATTTGTACGAATCGTATAATGTTGTGTATGAGGAGCATTTTTTAAAGGGTTATCTATTGCATCCCATGCTCCTGATTGTATTTTTTGTAACTCAGCATAAATCGAAATTAAGGCTTCACAGAATCTGTCTAATTCTTCTTTCGACTCGCTTTCTGTGGGTTCTATCATCATGGTGCCAGGTACTGGCCACGATACAGTGGGGGCATGAAAACTATAATCCATAAGACGCTTAGCGATGTCTTCTACATCTATCCCAATTTCTTTTTTAAAGTCACGCAGATCAATAATAAATTCATGGGCTACTCTACCATGGTCATCACTATAAAGAATTTTATATGTTGTTTCTAATTTCTTTTTTAAGTAGTTAGCATTTAAAATGGCGTATTTTGAAGCTTCTGTAAGTCCTCTTCCCCCTAATAATCTCATGTAAGCATAAGAAATAAGTATAATGCTGGCACTTCCATAATGTGATGCAGAAACCGCATGTATGCCTTTACTGGTATTATTACCATCTTCCTTCATAATACTATGCTGAGGCAAATAAGGACCTAATTCTGCACTAACAGCAATGGGTCCCATCCCAGGTCCACCTCCACCATGTGGGATGGCAAATGTTTTATGTAGATTAACATGGCATACATCCACCCCAATCAAACCAGGAGAGACTAAGCCAACCTGTGCATTCATATTGGCACCGTCCAGGTATACCTTACCTCCAACATCATGCACCATTTTACATATATCTTGTATCTCTTTCTCAAATACACCATGAGTAGAAGGATAGGTAACCATAAGCCCCAGAATGTGCGATTGATATTCTTGTATAAGCTCTGTTAGATGTATAATGTCAATGGCTCCCTGAGAAGTACAACGTATAATTACAACTTGCATTCCAGCCATTACGGCACTAGCAGGATTCGTTCCATGTGCTGAAGCAGGTATGAGTACTATATTTCGATTAGTTTCTTGTTTATCATGAAAGTATTCTCGAATAACCATCAAGCCTGTGTACTCACCTTGTGCACCAGAATTAGGTTGTAATGAGACATGCGGCAAACCTAAGATATCAGCTAAATACTGTTTAAATTGTGCTATTATAATGGTATAACCTTGTACCTGTTCTGTGGGCATAAAAGGATGCATATTACTTGTTTCGGGCCAAGAAATAGGATACAATTCTGTAGCGGCATTAAGTTTCATTGTACATGAGCCCAGAGGGATCATGGAGTGTACTAAAGATAAATCTTTGGTTTCTAACCGTTTAATATAACGCATTAGACGAATTTCTGTATGATACTTATTAAAAATAGAATGTTGCAGAGGTCTGCTCTGACGAATAAGTTTACCTGATAGCAATACACTAGGGAAAGAAACAGATGGGATATTTTTCTCCTGGGAAGATGTCTTCATGGACTGTATAGCAGAAAAAATAGTAATTATATTTTCAACATCTATTTGCTGAATAGTTTCATCAAGTGAAAAACTAATAGCATCGCTCATGTATCTCAAATTATATCCCATTTGATTTGCCTGACTTTGTATTTTTTGTAATTCTTCTGGGGAGAGATGTTCCACATACAAGGTATCAAAAAAACAATCATGACGTAATGTAAAATTCATGGTTTTAAGATGATATGCTATTTGACATGTAAATTGGTGTATTTGATGAGCAATATTATACAGCCCTTCAGAGCCGTGATAAATGGCATACATAGAAGATATGACAGCCAGAAGTACCTGTGATGTGCAAATATTTGAAGTAGCCTTATCCCGGCGGATATGTTGTTCACGGGTTTGTAATGATATACGATAGGCAACTTCTTGTTCTTTCGTTTTCGAAATACCAATAATTCTACCCGGCATATTTCTTTGAAAAATTGAATCGCATGCCAAAAAAGCTGGGTGAGGTCCACCATAGCCAAGAGGGATGCCAAAGCGTTGAGCACTTCCTACGGCAATATCAACCTTCATGTCACCTGGCGTTTTTATAAGTGTTAAGCTTAATAAGTCAACTGCCATGATCACAAATGTATTATGTTTGTGTAAAGATTCAATCATCTCCGTAAAATCTGAGATATGCCCTGTGACATCAGGGTTTTGCAATATAACCCCCAGGTAATTATCCTTGTAGTTTATGCGGGATGGATCATCAATAATTAGGTCAATTGCTAAAGCACTAGCACGCAAGGTTAGCACGTCAATGGTTTGTGGAAAACAATTTTTAGAGACAAAAAATTTATTCTTGATAGTAGTTTTGGTATGGGATTGTTGAGATTTACGTAAAACCATACACATCCCCTCAGCAACGGCTGTGGCTTCGTCTAGTAAAGACGCATTAGATATAGGCAAACCTGTTAGATCACTAATCATGGTTTGAAAGTTAATGAGTGCCTCTAAACGTCCTTGTGCGATTTCAGACTGGTACGGAGTGTATTGGGTATACCATCCCGGATTCTCTAATATATTACGTTTGATAACAGAAGGCAGAATGGTATTATAATACCCCATACCAATGAGATTATGTTTTTTTTGGTTATGGGATAAGATTTTTTTAACTTCTTCTAAATATCGGTATTCATCTAGAGCCTCTGGTATGCTATTGAGTGTGTCGTTTCTGCGTATATTAGGGGGGACCACCGCATTAATTAGATCATCCAGGGTTTTATATCCTAGGTACTTTAGCATATCATCCCGATCTGTTTCAGGAATGCCGATATGTCTCTTTAAAAACTCAATAGAAGACATAGGTTTTTTAATAGAAAAGTATATGTATCATCTAAGATAACTGAGATACATATTTTTGGTATTTACTTGTGGTAAGTAGGTTGTCTAGAGGCTTGTAGTTGGAATCATCTGTAGCCTGAAGTTTAATTTGTACTAACCAACCCTCTGCATAAGGTTTTTTATTAATTAATTCCGCTTGTTCCACCAAGGCTTCATTTACTGCAATTACCGTACCATTGACCGGTGCATAGATCTCTGAAACAGACTTAACAGATTCAATCGTACCTAATATATCACGTATGATAACAGTTTCGCCCACTGTTGGGAGCTCTATGTAAACTATGTCCCCTAAAGAACTTTGTGCATAGTCAGTAATTCCTATGGTAATGATGTTATCCTCTTCTTGGCGCACCCATTCATGTTCAGATGTATAATACAGTGCCTCAGGGACCAAAGACATAGACGTCCAATCACCATTTATATAGATATCATGGCAAAGGTTATTTCTATGATGTTTATACGATCCATAAACATAACTAAAAATAGTATTTATATTTTTGTTATATAATGTCTTTATAGCTTATGGTAACCAGTACGATTAAGAAACCAACGGCCAAAGTAAATAAGCGGATCAATCAGTACCTATTAAATCTCTCATCCACCATTTGAACCAAATTTGATTTGTCTTTGCATTTTTTATAGTTTCATTGATGGTTGTTGTTCAGTAGATTAGCGGGTATATGCTTACCGCATAAAAGTAGACCATGTATCTTGCTACCTAAAACCTCGCAGGCCTAAAATACCAACCCCTAAACACGCAGAAAAAACCACCACCCTCGCTACCTGAAACCCCACAAGCCTAAAATACCAACTGCCCGCTAACACCCTTGCCACCTGAAACACCCGCAGGCCTGAAAAAAACTACCGCTCGTTAACACCCTCGCCATAAAAAAAACCACCACCCGCCAACACCAAACGCTCTAATTTTTTACCTCAAAATAATTTTTTTCTTGCAATAACACCTTAACATATCTAAAATAATCTGATAATTGATCAGATTATTTATACTTACCTAACATCAAGATAGGAGGTAATGACTATAATGGATCCCGTAATGAATTGGATTATTTCTTATCTACCCAATCAAGCGACAATAGGTATACTTGTTGGTGGACTAAGTGTGCACCTTGTAATGTCGCTGAGAAATTTAAAGACACAAGTCACTAAGCATATACCAACACAAATAACTAAGCTTGAACAAGATATTAGAGGAGTAGAAACTAAGCTTGAATCTAAAATAGATAAGCTAGAAACCAATCTTGAACAAGATATTAAAGGAGTAGAAACCAAGCTTGAATCTAAAATAGATAAGCTAGAATCTAAAGTAGATAGGAAACTAGAACAGGTAAATATTCGTTTAGATGATATCTACAAGCTACTTTTGGGGCAGAATAGGGAAAATAAAACCTCAACAACCCCTAAACACGTAGAAAAAACCACCACCCGCCAACACCAAACGCTCTAAAAAAAACCACCACCCTCGCTACCTAAAACACCCCTCACAAGCCTAAAATACCAACCGCCCGCTAACAACACCAACGCTCTAATTTTTTACCTCAAAATAATTTTTTTCTTGCAATAACACCTTAACATATCTAAAATAATCTGATAGTTGATTAGATTATTTATACTTACCTAACATCAAGATAGGAGGTAATGACTATAATGGATCCCGTAATGAATTGGATTATTTCTCATCTACCCAATCAAGCGACAATGGGTATACTTGCTGGTGGACTCAGTGTACACCTTGTAATGTCACTAAGAAATTTAAAGACACAAGTCACTAAGCTTGAATCTAAAATAGATAAGCTAGAAACCAATCTTGAACAAGATATTAAAGGAGTAGAAATCAAGCTTGAATCTAAAATAGATAAGCTAGAAACCAATCTTGAACAAGATATTAAAGGAGTAGAAATCAAGCTTGAATCTAAAATAGATAAGCTAGAATCTAAAGTAGATAGGAAACTAGAACAGGTAAATATTCGTTTAGATGATATCTACAAGCTACTTTTGGGGCAGAATAGGGAAAATAAAACCTCAACAACCCCTAAACACGTAGAAAAAACCACCACCCGCCAACACCAAACGCTCTAAAAAAAACCACCACCCTCGCTACCTAAAACACCCCTCACAAGCCTAAAATACCAACCGCCCGCTAACAACACCAAACGCTCTAAAAAAAACCACCACCCTCGCTACCTGAAACCCCCGCAGGCCTAAAACCAACCGCCCGCTAACAACACCAACGCTCTAATTTTTTACCTCAAAATAATTTTTTTCTTGCAATAACACCTTAACATATCTAAAATAATTTGATAGTTGATCAGATTATTTATACTTACCTAACATCAAGATAGGAGGTAATGACTATAATGGATCCCGTAATGAATTGGATTATTTCTCATCTACCCAATCAAGCGACAATGGGTATACTTGCTGGTGGACTAAGTGTACACCTTGTAATGTCGCTGAGAAATTTAAAGACACAAGTCACTAAGCTTGAATCTAAAATAGATAAGCTAGAAACCAATCTTGAACAAGATATTAAAGGAGTAGAAACCAAGCTTGAATCTAAAATAGATAAGTTAGAATCTAAGGTAGATAAGATAGAATCTAAGATAGATAGAAAACTAGAACAGGTAAATATTCGTTTAGATGATATCTACAAGCTACTTTTGGGGCAGAATAGGGAAAATAAAGCCTCAACAACCCCTAAACACGTAGAAAAAACCACAACCCTCGCTACCTGAAACCCCTGCAAACCTAAAAACCAAACCTCAACAAACCCCTAAACACGTAGAAAAAACCACCACCCTCGCTGCCTGAAACCTCGCAGGCACTAAAACCAACCACGGCCTAAAAATAACCACCCTCGCTACCTAAACCCCCGCAGGCCTAAAACCAACCGCCCGCTAACAACACCAAACGCTCTAATTTTTTTCTTGCAATAACACCTTAACATATCTAAAATAATTTGATAGTTGATCAGATTATTTATACTTACCTAACATCAAGATAGGAGGTAATGACTATAATGGATCCCGTAATGAATTGGATTATTTCTCATCTACCCAATCAAGCAACAATAGGTATACTTGCTGGTGGGCTAAGTGTACACCTTGTAATGTCACTAAGAAATTTAAAGACACAAGTCACTAAGCTTGAATCTAAAATAGATAAGATAGAATCTAAGATGGATAGAAAACTAGAACAGGTAAATATTCATTTAGATGATATCTACAAGCTACTTTTGGGGCAGAATAGGGAAAATAAAACCTCAACAACCCCTAAACACGTAGAAAAAACCACCACTCTCGCTACCTGAAACCCCCACAAGCCTAAAATACCAACCGCCCGCTAACAACACCAAATGCTCTAAAAAAAACCACAACCCTCGCTACCTGAAACCCCGCAGGCCTAAAACCAACCGCCCGCTAACAACACCAACGCTCTAATTTTTTACCTCAAAATAATTTTTTTCTTGCAATAACACCTTAACATATCTAAAATAATTTGATAGTTGATCAGATTATTTATACTTACCTAACATCAAGATAGGAGGTAATGACTATAATGGATCCCGTAATGAATTGGATTATTTCTCATCTACCCAATCAAGCGACAATAGGTATACTTGCTGGTGGGCTAAGTGTACACCTTGTAATGTCACTAAGAAATTTAAAGGCACAAGTCACTAATCTTGAACAAGATATTAAAGGAGTAGAAACCAAGCTTGAATCTAAAATAGACAAGCTAGAATCTAAGGTAGATAGGAAACTAGAACAGGTAAATATTCGTTTAGATGATATCTACAAGCTACTTTTGGGGCAGAATAGGGAAAATAAAACCTCAACAACCCCTAAACACACAGAAACAACCACCACCCTTGCTACCTAAAACACCCCCCACAAGCCTAAAAACAACCACCCGCTAACAACACCAAACGCTCTAATTTTTTACCTCAAAATAATTTTTTTCTTGCAATAACACCTTAACATATCTAAAATAATTTGATAGTTAATCAGATTATTTATACTTACCTAACATCAAGATAGGAGGTAATGACTATAATGGATCCCGTAATGAATTGGATTATTTCTCATCTACCCAATCAAGCGACAATAGGTATACTTGCTGGTGGACTAGGTGTGCACCTTGTAATGTCGCTGAGAAATTTAAAGGCACAAGTCACTAATCTTGAACAAAATATTAAAGGAGTAGAAACTAAGCTTGAATCTAAAATAGATAAGTTAGAATCTAAGGTAGATAAGATAGAATCTAAGATAGATAGAAAACTAGAACAGGTAAATATTCGTTTAGATGATATCTACAAGCTACTTTTGGGGCAGAATAGGGAAAATAAAACCTCAACAACCCCTAAACACGTAGAAAAAACCACAACCCTCGCTACCTGAAACCCCTGCAGACCTAAAACAAACCGCCCGCTAACAACACCAAACGCTCTAAAAAAAACCACCACCCTCGCTACCTGAAACCCCTGCAGACCTGAAAAAAACCGCCCGCTAACACCAACGCTCTAAAAAAAACCACCACCCTCGCTACCTAAAACCCCCACAAGCCTAAAATACCAACCGCCCGCTAACAACACCAAATGCTCTAAAAAAAACCACAACCCTCGCTACCTGAAACCCCGCAGGCCTAAAACCAACCGCCCGCTAACAACACCAACGCTCTAATTTTTTACCTCAAAATAATTTTTTTCTTGCAATAACACCTTAACATATCTAAAATAATTTGATAGTTGATCAGATTATTTATACTTACCTAACATCAAGATAGGAGGTAATGACTATAATGGATCCCGTAATGAATTGGATTATTTCTCATCTACCCAATCAAGCGACAATAGGTATACTTGCTGGTGGGCTAAGTGTACACCTTGTAATGTCACTAAGAAATTTAAAGACACAAGTCACTAAGCTTGAATCTAAAATAGATAAGTTAGAAACTAATCTTGAACAAGATATTAAAGGAGTAGAAACCAAGCTTGAATCTAAAATAGACAAGCTAGAATCTAAGGTAGATAGAAAACTAGAACAGGTAAATATTCGTTTAGATGATATCTACAAGCTACTTTTGGGGCAGAATAGGGAAAATAAAACCTCAACAACCCCTAAACACATAGAAAAAACCACAACCCTCGCTACCTAAACCCCCGCAGGCCTAAAACCAACCGCTCGCTAACACCCCTCGCTCTAAAAAAACTACAACCCTTGCTACCTAAAACACCCGCAGGCTTAAAAAACCAACCCCTAAACACGTAGAAAAAACCACAACCCTCGCTACCTAAACCCCCGCAGGCCTAAAACCAACCGCCCGCTAACAACACCAAACACTCTAAAAAAACTACAACCCCTGCCACCTCTTGAAACCCTTGCTACCTGAAACCTCGCAGGCGCTAAAACCAACCACGGCCTAAAAACAACCACCCTCGCTACCTGAAACCCCCGCAGGCCTAAAACAAACCACCCGCTAACAACACCAAACGCTCTAAAAAAAACCACAACCCTCGCTACCTGAAACCCCGCAGGCCTAAAACCAACCGCCCGCTAACAACACCAACGCTCTAAAAAAAACCACCACCCGCCAACAACAAACACTCTAAAAAAAACCACCACCCGCCAACAACAAACACTCTAAAAAAAACCACCACCATCGCTACCTGAAACCCCCACAAGCCTGAAAAAAACCGCCCGCTAACACCCCCGCTCTAAAAAAACCGAACCTCAACAACCCCTAAACACGTAGAAAAAACCACCACCCTCGCTACCTGAACCCCCCGCAGGCCTAAAACAAACCGCTCGCTAACACCCCTCGCTCTAAAAAAACTACAACCCTTGCTACCTAAAACCCCACAAGCCTAAAAACAACCGCCCGCTAACACCAACGCTCTAAAAAATACCAACACCCCTGCCACCTCTTGAAACCCCACAAGCCTAAAATACCAACACCCCGCTAACAACACCAAACGCTCTAAAAAAAACCACAACCCTTGCTACCTGAAAAACCAACCGGCCCGCTAACACCAACGCTCTAATTTTTTACCTCAAAATAATTTTTTTCTTGCAATAACACCTTAACATATCTAAAATAATTTGATAGTTAATCAGATTATTTATACTTACCTAACATCAAGATAGGAGGTAATGACTATAATGGATCCCGTAATGAATTGGATTATTTCTCATCTACCCAATCAAGCAACAATAGGTATACTTGTTGGTGGACTAAGTGTACACCTTGTAATGTCACTAAGAAATTTAAAGACACAAGTCACTAAGCTTGAATCTAAAATAGACAAGCTAGAATCTAAGGTAGATAGGAAACTAGAACAGGTAAATATTCGTTTAGATGATATCTACAAGCTACTTTTGGGGCAGAATAGGGAAAATAAAACCTCAACAACCCCTAAACACGTAGAAAAAACCACAACCCTCGCTACCTGAAACCCCTGCAGACCTAAAAAAAACTACAACCCTTGCTACCTAAAACACCCGCAGGCTTAAAAAACCAACCACCCACCAAAAAACCACCACCCTCGCTACCTAAAACCCCCGCAGGCCTAAAAACAACAACCCCTAAACACGTAGAAAAAACCACAACCCTTGCTACCTAAAACCCCGCAGGCCTAAAAACAACCACCCGCTAACAACACCAAACGCTCTAATTTTTTACCTCAAAATAATTTTTTTCTTGCAATAACACCTTAACATATCTAAAATAATCTGATAATTGATCAGATTATTTATACTTACCTAACATCAAGATAGGAGGTAATGACTATAATGGATCCCGTAATGAATTGGATTATTTCTCATCTACCCAATCAAGCAACAATAGGTATACTTGCTGGTGGACTAAGCGTACACATTGTAATGTCACTAAGAAATTTAAAGACACAAGTCACTAAGCATATACCAACACAAATAAATAATCTTGAACAAGATATTAAAGGAGTAGAAACTAAGCTTGAATCTAAAATAGATAAGATAGAATCTAAGGTAGATAAGTTAGAAACTAATCTTGAACAAGATATTAAAGGAGTAGAAACCAAGCTTGAATCTAAAATAGATAAGTTAGAATCTAAGGTAGATAAGATAGAAACTAAGATAGATAGAAAACTAGAACAGGTCAATATTCGTTTAGATGATATCTACAAGCTACTTTTGGGGCAGAATAGGGAAAATAAAACCTCAACAACCCCTAAACACGTAGAAAAAACCACAACCCTCGCTACCTAAACCCCTGCAGGCCTAAAACCAACCGCCCGCTAACAACACCAACGCTCTAAAAATAACCACCACCCTCGCTACCTAAACCCCCGCAGGCCTAAAACCAACCGCCCGCTAACAACACCAACGCTCTAAAAAAAACCACCACCCGCCAACACCAAACGCTCTAAAAAAAACCACAACCCTCGCTACCTGAAACCCCCACAAGCCTAAAAAAACAACCGCCCGCTAACAACAAACACTCTAAAAACAACCACCACCCTTGCTACCTGAAACCCCTGCAGACCTGAAACCTCGCAGGCCTAAAAACAACCACCACCCTTGCTACCTGAAACCTCGCAGGCCTAAAAACAACCACCACCCTTGCTACCTAAAACCCCCGCAGGCCTAAAAACCAACCACCACCCTTGCTACCTGAAACCTCGCAGGCACTAAAAACAACCACCCACCAAAAAACTACCACCCTTGCTACCTGAAACCCTGCAAACCTAAAAACCAAACCTCAACAACCCCTAAACACGCAGAAAAGACTAAGGGCAAAAAAAGACCCCATAAACGAAAACTAGAAAAAAAGACAAAAAAAAAGGGCCTATCAAAAAGATAGACCCCTTATACATTCACAACTATATTAGATAGATACTAATATGGTAAGTTTATGAATGACTGAATAAACTTTAACTATAAACCAGTAACTGTAACAGATTTATCACCTGTAGGAACAGCAGCAGCAGTACCTGCACCACTATTGTTTAGAGTAAATGCAACTTTCGTTCCAGCCGGAAGTATCTCAGTAGGCTTGAAAGTAAAAACAACAAGTGTTTTGTCAGCAGCAATAGCTTCTGTTAACGCTACCCCTGTAGGTGCTTCAGTTATAGGTGTGTCCATAACATACTTAACTGCACCAATCACATAGGTTCCACCTGCAGGTGCAGAGACCTTAATACTTACTGTGGCTTTTTTACCTGCGGCTAGCGTATCAAGCTTACAAGCGATCGCTACAAAGTGTGTATTAGCAGTGGTTGCTAAAAGTCCTGCTTTGGATTGGAATCCACCATCAGTAGCAACTTCAGCCACAGTGAGTGTAGCACCAGAGCCCATACCACTTTCAGCAAGAATAGCAGCAGCATTAGCATCAGCTGCAGTTGCAATCCTAAAGTCAGCGGCAGCAGCACAACCTGTAGGAGCTACATAATCACCGCCACCAGCAGGAGTAGAAAGCTCAGCTATTGCATCAGTTAATGCTGTAGCTTGAGCTGCAGTAAGCGTTATTACCTCTGATGAGACTATTGCACTATCCACTTCACCCTTTACATGAATAGCAGAAACAACAATTGTATCTTCCGCTGCATACATTGTTATTCCAGCAGCTTCCAGAAGACCTTTAAACTTTTCAACTGTATAGTCTATCGATTTGTCCGCACCAGCATCAGCAGCAGGTACAGGAACCTTAACACCCATTTTAGCTTTCGCAACATCAGTAAGAGCAGCAGCAGCTACGGATACATAAAGATCCCCTTCAGGAGCATTGTATGTAACCTTGGCAACACCAGCGTCACTTAATGTCAATGATATTGTTGGTCCGGAAGATCCACAACCAATTGAAAAAATTACACCAGCCATTAAAACTGGTAATATTTGTTTTAGTTTCATTTATTAACCTCCATTAATAAAATTTATCTCGGAGTTTCTATAATTTGAAATAGCCTTGTCAAACTATTTTTTAGGTTTTTTAGGTTTTATGAAATTTTTCTTTTGTTAGATGGAAAGTTGCTGGTGATATATAGGGATCAAGGTTTATTTTGTATAAAATTTTACTTATATCAAGTGATAGTATTCATTTTTTGCTAGTAATACTATCTGATTGGTTAAAATAGTATATGGGTATAAAGAAAAATCACATTACATTGGATAAATTGAACGGAACTACTACCAAAAGGCCTGTAAATCACACTATTTGTATAACTTTACGTGTAAGGTGTATGTGGTAGGGGCTAAATCAATGAAAGTTACATGTATACGGTGAAGATTTTGTTCTATAATGTTCAATTAGGACTCTATAATCGAACACATTATTGATGTTATATCTTTTTTTAGTGCTGGCTTTTTAAATATTAAGAGTCTTGTCTCATCATCTCAGGTGCTTTGGGATTTGATTTTATATAGTATAGAAAAACATGATACCAATAAATCGTTATGGTGAGTTTGATTTAATTACCAAAATGTCTTTATTAACTTGCCGTAGTAAACAATAGTAGTTATGATAGATGTAAAAGTAACAAATTACGTGTTTAATCCTGAATATAGTGAAGTTTATATGGATTCTAATATATTTGGGAATAGTAATGCTTATCCTTATAAAGTAGGTAATCCAATTCTTTGTTATGATGCTGGTGTAAATACACCTAAGAGAGAAACAAATCCATGTTCTTGTTTCTTCTCTTGAAAATTATTTACATACACCAAATGCCAAAAAATAGAACAGCAAATAAAAAATATCAACAGATCATAATGATTTTCTCATTATAGCTACTTTTTATGTTACGCCTAAAATATAATACACATATTATTTAATACATACATAAAAAGATTAAATGATCGTTTTATATATACGGGTACAGAAAGGGGCTAAAAAAACCATGGTTTGGGTTTTATCCTCTTGAAGATTCCTTTGCGTAGCTCTAGAATAGGGTAAAATCATATTACCTCCTTATATTAAGTTATTTGCAAGAAAAAATTGACAATTAAGGTTTATAGGAATGGTACTAGTGGCTGGATAAGTCAATTAAGTAAGCTCTAATTTAGAGATATGTAAGTGTATACATTTACATTAAATGATAGTTGACATTACTCTAATCATATAAGATTAAGATGCGATGGGCCGTGGATTCATGAGAAAAAAACATATGTATGAAGAATCTAATTTTTCTTCTGAAAAAGATCCCACAGCTATTCAACGATTATTGTTTAAAATGCTAGGCATGATTCGTTCTGCCATAGATGGGCTACGTCCCTATAAATGGGGTTTACTTGTCTTGCTTATTGCTGTTTTATTTTCTATATTTATCTATAATAGTTTAGGTGACGAGCATAGTAGACAATTCTTTACCTATTTCGAAGAATACAAGCTTACTTTAGATTTGCAAGATCCAGAGCAAAAAAAACAATCATTACAAAAGATTGCTTCACAAAGCCATAAGGTATGTCATACTCTAATACCTACAAAATATAGTTATCATTCATGCTTGATTGAGGCAATCGTATATATTCAACTAGAACAAGCTGACAAATCTAGTGTACCCTTATCTAAACATGCTGACCATTATGCGGGGCAAGCGTTTGGCATCCCTTTTATGTTCTATGCTGGTATCTCTGCAGAAAATAACCTAAATTTTGAAAAAGCTTATGAGCATTATCAACAATTAACAGAAAACCTAGGAGAGATAGGAAAAGAAGATATCTCTCTGTTCCATAAAGCACGAGTATTATACCTTCAAAATAAATATGATCTGTCAGTTCAATCTTTTGAAGATCTTTTACGTAAATATCCTTCTAGTGAATATAAAGAACAAACACAAAGCTACATTATGATGATACGCTATTTTCAAGCACAGAAACAATAAAAATAAGATTTCTCGTGCACGACGATCTATCAAATACAACGATTAACATCGCTTTGCCCAAAGGTAGAATGGGTGAAGAGAGTATCAAATTTCTTAATCAGGCTGGTATCACTAGTTTAACTCACCTGCCAGATGGCAGAGAGCTAATGATGTATGATAAAGAAAATCATATTACTTTTTTACTAATACGCTCTAAAGACGTAGGAACTTACGTAGAGAAGGGAGCTGTTGATATAGGCATTATTGGTTATGATTTACTTTCTGAACATTCCTTTGAAGTTTTTATACCTACCATGTTACCTTTTGGTAAATGTCGGCTATCTGTTGCACATTTAAAAAATAATATCACTTGGAAAAAAAAGAAATATATCAAAGTAGCTACGAAATATCCTAAATTGACAGAAATATATTTTCACTCAAAAGGTTATAATGCCGCTATTATTGAACTATATGGTTCAATTGAAACTGCACCTCTAACTGGGATTTCTGATATCATCGTGGATCTAGTCTCGACAGGACAAACCCTAGAAAAAAATAACTTAGTCGAAGAATCGATACTATTAAATAGCCAAGCTTCTTTGATTGTTAACCGTTCCTCTTATTTCTGGAAAAGAGATGAGTTTAATGTGCTATTTCGTAAGCTTACCGCAATACATTAATGCCCCCAATCTTTCGCTTCTAAAATACTAGAGAAAGCTAATCTACTAATAATTTATATCGTAAGTAAAAATTATTGAGATGTGCATTCAATGAAATGCCGTTAAATATATGATTGACTTAATATACACAAGAGATGCAAGAGTGTTAAAGAAGATGGATTTGCTTAAAGAAGAACAAAATTGTATTAAGACTTTGTCGATAAAGAAAAGTGAAGGGTGCCCAATCGAGTTACCAAGCGTTTGGTTGATGATATTTGAAAATCAACAAGAAAAATACATAAGAGGTTTAAATATAGATTTCGGTTTTTTTACTACGGAATACATTAAAGAGAGAAAGAAGAAGCAAGTTATTCATATTGTAATTGATCAACTTATAGAAATGTCCAATGTGTATGTTAGGAATATTATAGAAAACGAGCTATTTGACAATCTATTTGATGGGCAGTTATCTTGCAAAGGTCATTGGCAAAATATTATGGATCAAGCGAATCAGGAAAGAATAAAAAAACTAAAACGATCGTATACTACACTAAATACATTAATTAACAGACCTAAAGAAAGCAATATTTTACATTTTAATGATATTCAATTATTTTCTAAAGAAAATTCAAGTATAAATGATAAAGAACCATTATCTGCTTCTTTATAGCAATAAATGGATAGTCTTATAGATTATATAGACTATGACACACTTAAGAGATTCTTGGAACCTTATGGATATGAATTTAATGAATACCCAAGTTTAAAATATGAGAGTAAATATGTTATAGTTCAAAATCAGAAAAATAAAGCACATCAAGCTATAATATCTCTAGATTATCATAGAGGAAAATATAGATTGCCTATATTACAATTTCAAGAACAAATTTGTGGAGATAGATTGAGATTAAGCCAATCATGTTTAGATGAATTATATAAAACTGCCTACAAACACAAAAAAACACCTTAATTAGAAATAAATAAAAAACATGCAATGTTAGCCGGGTATCAGAATATTAAGAGAGGCTATATTGAAGATAAGATTTTCAGACAAAACGGACTAGCCGGTATTTTATTTATCTTCCTTGTGCGTGTAACATTGCAATTGTAATAAAAATAATCTTTAATTCATAACTAGATATTTTTTGTACCTCTGTTTTAAAAATTAAAGTAAATTTTATTGTTTCAATGGATAATATCTTTCGATGTAGTTCTGCAGATGTTTTGTTATTAGTATTATAAGAGTTTTTGATTTCTTGTATTATTTCCTTTTGAAATTTTTCTATATCATTCCTAATAGTATTCGTATTCGGTATGTTATATGTCTCTAGTATAGAAAAAATATCACTGGTAATGACTCTTTTATTTTGCTTATAATCATAATTTAGCTCTTGTTTAATGTTGTAAAGATTACTGAAAGAGGGTATGGAATTCTTTTTTGATTGATTCATTATCTATAATAGCATTTTGCCCCTTCTGTGTATAAGCTTCATACCATGCTCCAGTTGGACTGTGTGTTAAATCTATGAGTTCACCAGCAGTGTAGTCTTTATAGGCCTCAAAAATAAAATTTAGTAATTTCTCAACAGAAGTCTTATGTACTCTCTCTATTATTACCATACCACTATCCTCAGCAACAAGAGGATAACAATAATCAATATGCTCACTACCAAAACGCTTTAGTCGATGATATAAAGATGGAACTACAGGCCCCCATTTCCACGCTTGAAAAGGTTCTTCTATAAGTGGGCTATCGTAAACCACCAACCAAAGACCATGAGCAATATAATTTAGTTTTTGTGCAGTAACATTACTAATTTTTTTAATTATATCATGATCGATATATAAATCTATAAAATTATTTGTTATTGCTTTTGCATCAAACATACAATCAAATTGAATATGGGCCCCACTCTCTACTAAGGCGTGACACGTATTTATGCACCATTTTTTTGTAAAGAGTTATTTATTTATTATACATAGAACCCATAGAGATATGTTACAGTTATCGTCTAGGCCACTTTCATAGATTCGTAAAATTTCTCATGTGTGGAAGTTGATTTTATAGATACTAAAGCAAAGGAAGGAATCTATTTAAGTGATGCAAAGTATAATAATCAGACATTAATACATCCTGACTGGCACTTAATGCCTAACAACACAATTTAATAAACACGTTAAGCTTAAAGAAAATCGCTAATACTTTCCCGGATACAATCAAAGACGGTAAATTTTTTTTTACTAGACTTATATCAAATACTCTCAATCTTTTGCTTCTAAAATACGTAAAACTTCTGATACGTCTTTATCGCCTCGCCCTGAAAGATTAACAATCAATAGAGGTTCTTTGACATTTTTCTTATTTTGTTTTATCCATTTCTTTAAATAAGCAATGGGATGGGATGTTTCTAAAGCAGGAATAATACCCTCAAGTTTTGATAGCATTTGAAAGGCTTTTAAAGCGTCATCATTACTAACTTGTACATACTTAGCTCGCTGAGTTTGTTTTAAATAAGCATGTTCTGGTCCAACCCCTGGATAGTCTAGTCCAGCAGAAACTGAATTAGTCTCTGAAATAAAACCTTGCTGGTTTTGTAATAAATAGGTAAGACAACCATGTAATATACCAGGTGTACCTTCGCATAACGTTGCAGAATGATTACCTAATTGGGTATTATGTCCCCCTGCTTCAACGCCAATTAATTGAACAGATAAATCTTTACGAAAAGCATGAAACAAACCAATTGCATTAGAACCACCACCAACACAAGCAAATATAGCATCTGGTAGTTTACCTTCCTTTGCTAAAATTTGTTTTCTGGCCTCTATTCCAATAACAGACTGAAAATCACGTACTATCATAGGAAAGGGGTGTGGACCTATCGCAGAACCTATAACATAATGTGTAGTGTCTAGGTTTGTTGCCCAATCACGAAGTGCCTCGTTGATAGCATCTCGTAATGTACCTTTCTTTTTAACTCCTACACTCTGTACTTCTGCACCCAATAGACGCATACGAAAAACATTAAGCTCCTGACGCCTCAAGTCTTCATGCCCCATATAAACCTTACAGGGTAAATCTAACAAAGCACAGGCAGTAGCTGTTGCCACGCCATGCTGTCCAGCACCTGTTTCTGCAATAATACGTTTTTTCTTGAGTGTTTTAGCTAATAAAACTTGGCCTATAGTATTATTAATTTTATGGGCACCTGTATGTAGTAAGTCTTCTCGTTTTAAATATATCTTAGCACCTAGTTTATCTGATAAATTGTTAGCATAGTATAGTAAGGTAGGACGATTTGCATAGTTCGTATATAAGTAATCTAACTGTTTTTTAAACTTTTTATCTTTTTGGGATTTTAAATAAGCTACTTCTAACTCTTGAACGGCAGGTATCAGTAACTCTGTTATAAAGGCACCACCAAACTCACCAAAATAGCCTTTTTTATCTGGTAACATCTATAAACTTACCTAATTATAATTTACCAATCATGTAGACAAATATTTTTAGACGTATGGTGTGGAAATATAATCAAAAAGTTTTGGAATGGAATGGAATTTCAATGCAATCTAAAGTGGACGAAGCATCGCAATTACTCAAAGATAAATACCAGTACAATGGGCCATTCTATATGTATAATAGTGCTCTTTTACGTGAACGAATTAATATCCTAAGCACTGCACTAAAAAATTATCTAATTTATTATTCAGTTAAATCTTTATCTAATATACACATATTAAAAGAAATACAAAAACACAGCCATGTGGGCATAGATGTTGTTTCAAAAGGGGAAATAGAAAGAGGTTTGCAAGCTGGCTTTCGAGCGGAACAAATCGTTTTTGCAGGAGTAGGTAAAACAGAAGAAGATATCTTATTTGCTATTCAGCATAATATAAAATCTATCCATATTGAATCTCTGCAAGAACTTGCCTTAATCGATCGATTAAGCACACAAAAACAAACATACGTAAATGTAGCTCTACGTATCAACCCCAATATTTTTGTTAAAACACATGCTTATATTCGCACAGGATCGGGATCAGATAAATTTGGTATTGATTACGATAACAGAAAACATGCTTTGCACATCATCCAAAATAGTAAATATATTCGATTGCAAGGATTCCATTTACATCTAGGATCACAACTATTTCGAGTAAAAGATTATATTAAAGCTTTAAAAAAAATACTTCATGTAGCCGAAGAGGTTAAAAAAGCTTACAATCATGATATACAATATATTACTTTAGGGGGAGGGTTTGGAATAGAATATACCAATCCTTTAATAGATACTCCTCAAGAATTTCCCCTAAGTAATTTAACAAAAGCTTTATCTAAGATACATTGCGACTATACTATTTGTTTTGAACCAGGACGTTTTCTATCGGCACCAATAGGTATTTTGGTAACGCATGTACTGTATATAAAAGAGAAACGCAATAAACATATTGCTATTGTTGATGCAGGCATGACAGACATAATACGACCTGCATTATATCAGGCTGTTCATCCCGTTATCTCACTTAATGGAGATAACTATTACAGCTCACCAAAAACACGATATGATATTGTTGGACCTATTTGTGAAAGCAGTGATTTTATAGCTAGATATATATTGTTAAACCCTATACAACAAGGAGATACTTTATTGATTTTATTTGCTGGAGCATACTGTTCTGTAATGTCTTCACAATACAACTCTCGCCCCCTTATCCCCGAGATACTCTTTGATCAAGACACCGTTCGAGTTATCCGTAAACCACAAAACATACAAGAACTCATTGATCTAGAAGTACGATGTTAAGAGTTAGTTTTTTTCCATTTATTAGCGATTACTTTTGCAATAGACGATGGATTAAGCTGGTACTTCTTTTCTATCGAACTAATAGTACCATGTGTTATGGGTTCTGTTGGAAACCCAAATTTATGAAACATCTTATTTTTTAACTCTTCTCTAAATTGGTTACCAATGATATCACCTACTCCACCATTTAATACATGATTCTCTAAACTAAAAATATACTGATGTCGTTTAATGCAACGACTAATCGTCAAACGGTCTAGTGGGCGTAAACTTTTTAAAGAGACAACTTCTACACTTAGATTTTTGGCTTTAAGTAGCTGAGATACTTGTATACCAGTGGTAAGCATGATACCTTCCGTAAATAATACGATATCTTTACCTTTTTGTACAATTTCAGATTTAAAAGGAGACCATTTTGCAGGTAAGGTGTCATTTTTCACCCAATGATTCCAATCACTAATAGGAGCACTAGTCTTAGGGAATCGAACACTAATAGGATGCTGGTCATACCCAGCCATGAAAGTGAGCATTTTAAGCAACTCTGGTACATTACAGGCTGTTAAGATACGCATATTGGGTATACAAGACATATACGCAATATCATAAACTCCTTGGTGTGTCTCTCCGTCTCCACCCACACAACCAGCTCGATCTAGTACAATTTTAACTGGTAAATTCATAAGACTAATATCATGAATAAGTTGATCGTAACCTCTTTGTAAAAAAGTAGAATAAATACATAAAAATGGCTTCATCCCTGCTCGTGCCATAGAACCCGCAAATGTAGTAGCATGCTGTTCTGCAATACCCACATCAAAAAATTTACTGGAATGTAAACGTGCAAATTCAACCAATCCAGAACCTTCTTTCATAGCTGGTGTAATAACACATAATTCAGGTATTTTGTTGGCTAAATGAGATAAACCATGCCCAACAAAATCACTTATTGACCAGGAACCCTCCTTCATAGACATTTCGCCTGTACTAGCTCTGAATGGTTTCACTCCATGATATAAAACAGGATCTTTTTCTGCTGGCCGATACCCTTTGCCTTTTACTGTAATAAGATGTAAAACAGTTGGCACTTGTAAGTTTTTTAAGTTTTGCATAATTCGTACCATTTGAATGACATTATGTCCATCCATAGGGCCTATATAACGAAAACCAAGTGTCTCAAAAAAATGATTCTCTGTAATAAATGCTTTAATGGATGTTTTTGCTTTCAGGGTAAATTTATTAAGATACCGACCTATCCATGGTATACTCGCTAATAAGCTATAAAATTGGCGTCGTTTTGTTTTATAAATATTCTCTGTTATTATTCTACTAAAAGCATAATTTAGAGCACCTACATTAGGTGAAATACTCATTTCATTGTCATTAAGTAGAACCAGAAAAGGTGATTGAATATCGCCAGCATGATTTAGGGCTTCAAACGAAAGCCCTGTAGCAATTGAAGCATCACCAGTTACAGCGATGACATCATGCAACTGATGAATAATATTTAAATCATATTTCCGATCTCGTGCAACCGCTTCACCCAATGCCTGGCTAATGGATGTACCAGCATGTCCTGTATTATAAAGATCATGCACAGATTCTTCTTGACGAGGAAAACCAGATGGACCCTCAATCGTCCGTACTTTACGTAATTCATCTTTTCGACCTGTTAATATTTTATGGGTATAACATTGGTGGCCAACATCCCAACATATTTTATCTATGGGAGATTCAAATACATAATGTAAGGCTACTGTAATTTCAATACTTCCTAGATTAGAAGCAAGATGACCACCAACCTGGCTTAGTGTATCAATTATATAGCTACGAATTTCGTCGCATAACTGAGGTAATTCATGAATAGAGAGTTTTTTGAGTGTCTCTAAGGAATTGATATGTGGTAACAACATTAATCATTAAGCAAATAAAATAGATTCTTTCTCTATTAAAATTGGAATCCCTTCTATAATAGGATATATCCTTTTTTGATGGGGTTCGTATAAGGCAGCCCGTAAAGGGTGTTTAATTTGATCGCCTTTAACATTACGACATTTTTTTTTCAAGATACTATCATTCACTTTAAGCAAAACCTCATCGGAAATTATACAGAGACTATTTTTTGTAACAGGACAGGCCAGCACATCTAATATTACTTCTGGTATCAACATACTAATTTTTTACCACATCAAGTAAAGAAAGCTTCTTTCACTTTTAAGATTTAGGTAATGCTTGCAACATCTTTTCTATGGTAGACCAATTATAATTGGCATGATTACGCAAACTTAGTAAATGCTTACCGTAATACTTAGCCAACGTAGAATAAGATCTATTGTTTTTCGAAGATTTAACCTGACTAGCATGTTTATATGCTATCATAAAAAGACGGTAGGCTGCTCTTGTATCAAGAGGTTGTTTCTGGTGTGCGTCTTCAAAATAATACATAGAAGCGTACAAAAAAGCTAATGCCCATTCTTTTTTGGGATACATCCACTGTCCTTTGGCATGCATCTTTGTTGCTTCTAAATAAAGTGGCTTATATAAAGTTTGTCGTTCCATTTTATTTAGCCAGGGCAACACTTCTTGTGGCGTATATTGATTAAGAATCTGGTAAATAGTAAAGCATATACGAGCATATTGGTACTGAAATTCATAGGTAGCCATTCTACGTATGTCCACACTAGTAAAAGTACTATTAATTAAGGTGTCATGCAACCAAATAAGATATTTATGATATTTATTAATCTCATTCATAATATGTAGAGCATGTTTGATTCGTTTACAAGCAAACACCATATTATTATTATTTGAAGAACATTTAATATGTCTTAATACTGTAGATTTATTATCTTGTAGTAATCTATTATGCCATGATAAATAATCGCTAGGCATTTGTAAAAGAGCAGAGGTGTCTTCAAACTGGTGTAATTGTTTCCATGCTTGCTCAAGATATACTCCAATATTATCCGTCATCTTAAGCTTTTTATGTAGTGTGGCTAATTTAAGGTATGTTTCTGGCTTACCAGGATCATATTCTAAACTTTGCTTATAGTAAGCTAAAGCTTTGGCATAACGTTTTAATTTAAATTCACGCTCAGCCTGGCTAAGCAATGTAATTGCTTTTTGTCGATTTTGACTGATGGGCTTGATCGCAATAAAATGCCCTTTGCGTACCTTCAAAAAGTTACCTTTAGCTTTTAGTAGCCACCCCTGAAAACCTGTTTTAAATATAGAATACACAGTTGCCTCAGCAACAATATAAGCATGTTTACTTCTGATATGATCTGGATTTTTTTGTACAACATAAATGATTTCGCCATAACGCAATGGGATATAATGATTTAATTGAGCTGTAATATTCCATTCTCTTATATCATAGCTAACTATCTTTTCTTTTACATTACCTAATCCATGGCTAACCGAAATTACCCGTCCCAGTAAGTTCATTTTAGTGGGATGTGCTTCATGATAGTTTCTAAATGCATATATAGTGTAAGTATATATGTTATTGAATGCTAAACAGAATAATACAATAGTAAATAAAAATGATTTAAATTTGTACATAGTGACTTATCGGTTATTTAAATAATTGGTTAATCTTTGTCTAAATAAATATGAATTTGCTTGGATAAAAAGTGTATTAAAGCGCATTTTTCTGATTTTCGCTTTTTATTAAGCTGTTCTATCATCTCATTATTGTGTTTTTTACGCTCTATGTAAAAATTATATTTTTCATCTATATAATCTAAGAATACTAAATGCTTACTTGATTGATTGATATCTGTTTTATATATCCCAATATGATTCTGCAAACTATTGCAAAGCGATCTTAAATCCTGTTTTTCTATAATAGGTTGTGTCTTACCTAACCAATAAGAAATTTGATTTAGGTGGGGTATAGGGCTAGCTATATCAAGAGCTTGTTCCAAAGAACAAGCCTCTACCATTTGTATAGGTAAACCATCATGGGTACCATTGAATACTTCCATGTCTGTTTCTGCTATGGCAGATTCAAACCAAGTTTTGTATAAAGAAAGAACATAATCAGATACAATGGGTTTATTTTGGATTGAGGTAGCATAAGAGGTCTTTCTTTTCCTAATAATATGTTCATTAATATTTTCTAAAGAATTCAAACGAGAATAATGGTTTGTGAGCCAGTTGCTAGTGTGATAGGTGCCTGTGCAATGTATTTCCCTATAAGTATAAGCAAGATCTTGACCAACAAAAATAATTTTTTCAAAGTGCATTTGTCTGAGCAAATCAAATAAACTAGTGGCCACCGAACCACCCGACTGTATATCTCCAAAAATATTAGGTAAATAATCATTAGCTATGGCATTTTGTTTACTTGCTAATAACTCTAGTATTCTATTTTCCACAAAATCACATCCTGGGGTTACTTCTCTGGAAGCATTACTATATTGTGCGGTTGTACCTATAAATAAAGGTCCCTGCCATCGAAAAGTAACTTGTGGATTAGCAACCATATCTGCATATAATAAAGGAAACTGGGATGGATTTCCCAGAGATGTGTTTATAAAATGACGTATCGTAAAAGGTTGAGCATCAAGTGTAAAAACCAGATGAGGCTGGATATGATTTTTAAGTAAAATTTCATATGATGAATCTACACAGGCTAAGAAGAATTTGTTCTGGTGGGTTTGTAAAAAAGATAAACTATGTCTCAAACTTGGTCCCGAAGAAATTAGTAAAGCGATCATGCCCCGCCCAAGACTAAATAAATTTTTTACAGGATAAGCTTGATCAAGCCTCGTAATATGAGACAGGCTGTTTCGTATCCATCTATGTTGAAATTCAAAACGTGTTAATAGGTCTGTAAACCGAATAGAAAACTCTTGAGTGATATATTTTTGTTTCTCATGATAAAAATCTTTATCAATTTTGAAGCTGGCGGGTATCTGTATAATTTTGAATGATGTCAAAGAACCAACATTAATCTCAGTTAATATCTTATCTATACTTAGTAAATTAGTAGGGGTCACTAAACACATGTTTTTTAAAAGAGCTGTATAGCGTTTATAGAAGTTTTCCACCAAAATAGAGTCGGCCTCTAATACTAGAATCATACCACCATTCTTTTGTCTTTGTTCTTCCAAAAAATATAAAAGAGGAATACATACAATACCTGCAACAATAACTACCTTACCTTCTGATAAGGTAAAATTATCCAGTAAGCGTCTAGCCTGTTGTTGCACATTACGTTGAGAAAGCATGGGAACAAAGTGCACTTCTCTAGATTGTTTTGAACAAAATAATATAGAGGAAGGTAAATTTTCTTGGAGAGATATTTTATAAGTTCCCAGAGTACCCAACAGCTCGTAATTATCCATATTGGTATATTATTTTTACCATATCAAGATATAAAGTGATATTTTAACTATTTTTATTTTAGCATAGCTTATGATCTTCGAACAATTAAGTTTAATAGGCTTCAAATCATTTGCAAATAAAACTACTATACATTTTTCAAAAAATACCACAGCTATTATAGGACCCAATGGATCTGGTAAATCAAATATTTTAGATGCTATCAAATGGGTCTTAGGCGAACAGTCTATTCGATCAATTAGAGGCGAGATCATGGATGATATTATTTTTGCTGGCACGCAAAATCTTCCCCCTTTGCACCATACCGAAGTAAGTTTAAAACTTAATAACCGAGAACGTTTATTAAAATTTGATGCGGATCAAATTTTAATTTCTAGAAAATATAGTCGTGAGCATCATAGCGAGTTTTTTCTTAATGATAAGAAGATACCTCTAAAAGACATTCATAGTTTATTTATGGATACAGGTATTGGTAAATCTTGTTATTCCTTCATGGAACAAGGTAAAGTAGATGTAATTTTATCAAGTAAGCCAGAAAATAGGAGATCTATTTTTGAAGAGGCAGCCGGTATCTCTAGTTTTAAATCTCGCAAAGAACAAGCAGAAAAAAATCTTGAAAAAACTCATTTTAATGCTACAAGATTAAAAGATATTTTGCATGAATTAGAAAGAGAATTAAAGATTAAAAGCCAGCAGGCACAACAAACTAAGAATTATATGCAGATAAATAAAGAATTACAACGTAAAAGTTTACAACTAAAATACTATCAACTCACTCAGATAGAAAAGATGTTTGATAATGAGCAGAAAAATCTATACCAAGAAGAACAAGAGTTAGAAAAGAAAAGACAAAAATTTATACATGTAGAAGAGCAAATAGAAATTTTAGGAAAAGAACAACAAACTATACAAGGCACATTAAACCAGGCTAAAATTGATAACCAAATAAAAGAAGCTGAGATTATACAATATAACCTTAGAATTGCAGATAAACGACAAAGATATACAGTTATCCAAAATGATAAAAAGATACTTACAGACCAATTAGAGGTAATAACTAAACAAATCCAAAACACGCAAGTTAAATTAAATCTACATAAGCAGTATACTTTAGACATAAGTGAGCAAATTCATCAAAGTAAGCAAACTCAAATAACTATTAAAATTGAATTAAAAGCCCTAAAAAAAAATAAAGAGAAGTTACGCAAACAAACAGAAGAAATAAAAGTAGAAGGCAATCAACTCAATTCCCAGCTAAATAACATTAGGAAAGAACAAAAACAAGTAATACAAATGCTATTAGATGGTCTTAAAAAAGAAGTTGTTTTATGGCAAAAATATCAAGAAGACAAAACTACTGATACAGAACAGTTTATTCAAGAGATGAATACTTCTGCAACTAACTTATCCATTCAGTTACGTGGGATACAAGGGAATGTAGATTTGAAGTCTATTTTAGAAGAGATAGCTACACGCCATGGAAGACTTATTGACCAATGGATAACTAAGATATATAGTATCGCTAAACCATATGCAGGCTTACACGATCTTTTATTAGAAGATGAAGGCATTTATTTCCAGAAAGCTAGTAATGATCAAAGTATACGGCTTATGGAAGAAACACTAGAACGCAACATAAAAGAACAACATAATATCCAGCACAAGCTAGCTAAAAATGAATCAGAATATTTAGATATAACCAGAAGATTTGAACACTTGATAAATGATATTAAAACTTTTTCGATTAAGCAAGAAGGACTACAAGGACATACTGAACAACTAGAAAATACTTTCAAAGAACAACGTAGTCAAATAGAATTACATAATACACTTCTTAACAAGGTAGTTACCGAAGGTATCCAGATTAACCAGGATAACCAAGAATATAATCAAGACATTAAACAATCTCAAAAATATATACAACGCTCTAACCAAAATATCCTAACAATGAAAAAACAATATGAACACTTACAGACTAAGAAACAAAATTTATCAGATCAATGTAATTCCATTAAACGCAATCTAGACATGAAGATAGCTAAAATAGCCAATCTACGCATTACTATAGAAAAACATACAACTAGTATAGACTATCTTGTACAAGAAATTTATAATAGCTACGAGATGACGAGGGAACAACTTCATAAGAAGTTCCATAGACAATCTACCCAGGTAGATCAAATGCAAACAGATATCACATCATTACAATTACAACTAAAAAGATTAGGAATAGTTAATCCTTTGGCAATACAAGAGTTAGAAGATATAGAAAATCTTTATAAACACAATGATAGCCAACTTAAAGATGTTTTAGAAGCTAAATCAAAAATTATGCAAATACTAGATGACATTCAAAAACAGTCTGAACAAATTTTTCTGAACATATTTTCTGAAATACAAACTCACTTTTCCCATGTTTTTAAAAAACTTTTTGATGGAGGTAGTACGCAATTAACACTACAAGATCCAACCAAACCTTTGGAAAGTGGTATTGACATTCAAGTTCAACCATATGGGAAAAAGCTTAAATCAATCCGTTTACTGTCGGGTGGCGAAAAAGCAATGACTGCCATTGCACTTATGTTTGCTATCTATATGACTAGATCATCGCCTATATGTGTTCTAGATGAAATTGATGCACCTCTGGACGATCAAAATGTAGGAAGATTTTTTCATTTATTGGATTCATTTAAAGAAAAAACACAATTTATTCTTATAACGCATAACAAAAAGACCATGTCAAAAGTAAACAATCTGTTTGGGGTAACCATGGAAGAGATTGGAGTGAGTAAGGTTTTTAGTATAAAATTGCCTAAAGAACAACTAACTTGAAAGACCAAAAGCAAGTAAAGTATGCAAGCGTGAATCACGTATCACGACAATATTTTGATTTCGTAAAATCAACTCCTGTGCAGGTGCACTTAAAACTCCGTTCGAAATAAAAATAAGTTGATTCACTTTTTCTTTGTCAAGCATTTCTACTAAATCACCAATAACAATATCACTAACATGTGCACCCGATGGTAATTGTCTAAAAAAAAGAATAATCCTCTTGCTGGCAACACTATCAACACATAAATAAGCTTTCCCATCAGCTATATCATCTGATAAGTCTGTTGCCACAATATAGCCCATCTTATAGATAATTTTACTGGTACATTGGATAAATTGACTCAAAGATAACTGCGAAAAAGCTTGCTTAAGCTCTTCGAGAGACCAATTCTCAACAGTGTATTCTTTCTTAACTTCTATATTATCAAAATAAGCGGAAATATCAATATTTACAGGCAAATCAAAACCTCCAAGCTTTAACAGATATGCATCTGAAAAGAGGGCATTCAATTCCATTTCATAAAATACAGAAAATTTCTGCATATTCATATTATCTTTGTCTACTAAGAAATTTTGTATAGTCTCTAAATTCAAGAATGAGCTAATATTCTTTTGAATTTCTTTAACATAGCTTAAAGAACGCTCTGGCTTATTTTGTTTATAGTAGACTAGAGCAAGGTAATAGTAAATAGATATTAACCCATCTCCATCAAAACCAGGATTCGTCTGGATCATATCTTGTACCATTACAGCACCTATGGCCTCTTCTGATATTCTACTTACCAAAAAGAAAAAAGAATGTACTAGTAATAAAAGGGCATCAGGTGCATGAGAGCTTTTTAAACTAATTGAATTAAAATAATCTATACCTTGCTTATCTTTTTCTAGAGCGTACAGATAAAGATATAGAGCATGCAAATTGATAGACAAAACATCTTCACGATATACATCAATAGACAGTAAAACCTGCATGGCATCTTTATAATTACTGAGATGAATTAAGCAAATAATGTAAGATATTTTATGTTTAGTATTATCAGATTCAGCAATTTTCATACTTTTGATATAGGGCAAGGCCAAATTAAACTGGCTTTGTGCCATGAGTGTATAACCAACTACATTATTGGCTTTCTTATCAGTGGGATCATGCTGTAAAATACCATAGTATTCACCAAATGCTTCTTGTACTTTATCAAGTTTTTGGCAGATACCTGCTAATTGATGGGAAGCCAGGATAAAAAAATTATTTGAAGTGGATTGGGGGTTAGAGTCTCTTTGTTTACCGATGGTCATCTCTTTTAGTGTTTTATAATAAGGAATAGCTTGAACTATCTGCCCCATTTTTTCATAACATTGGGCAATATACCAAATCCACTTAGGATCATATTTTGATTTACTTTGTTCTTTCTTGAGAATCGCCAGAGCTTCCTGGTATTTATGAGTCTGAAATAAACTTAGTATACTTTGTTCCGTATCATGCTTAGAACGTGACAGTAGAGGTATAAGTAATAATATTCCAATCAGAACGAGAGCAGAAACCAGAATGTAAGGATCAAAAACATCCATCAAGATATTGTATTACAATAAAAAACAGAGATAATATACATCTGCTTCCATACAAGAACACACATAGAGGTAAATATAGTTAGTACGGGTTATTTATTCCTTTGCCACTCTAACAAATGCTTCTGACTTTTGTTTTAAATCCGTTGCATGGACTTCATATACAATAGAGCAGTTATCATCTTCATCAAAAGATTTTTCCATAATCATACCACCTTTAACAACAGCAGATAATGATTTATTCAGTTTTATACCATTAGACTCTCCACTATCCGAGCTTGATGTACCTGAGACCTCTGCACCCGCTAACAGTTCAATTACTCTTTTCTGTGCACTTAGTAAAGCCGCCTCTTCTGATTGAGTTCTACGTCGTACGAATCCCTTGGCTTTCGCATTAGGGGCACCAAGAGAACGCACTCTCAAAGTATTTCCACCTATCCACCCTTCTGTCGAATAAAGAACACCAGAACCACGTAGTAAAGAACGCCTATTTGGACTTACACAGTTTAGCGTTAAACAAGTAAACACAACACAAGCCCAAATGACACCACTTGATCGCTTTATAAAAAAATCATTAAAATTCATTTAACTTACCCCCACTCTCTAATCTGTATACAACCAATACCTGTCCATTATAATTTAACTTTCTTGTTATAGTCATACACACTAAATTAACGAATCTGTATCTTGGCTTGAAAAAAATGATAACCCCTTGCCACCAATTAACCCCATTAGAAGGGTAAAAAAATGTGAAAAGAGGCTTATCCCCAAATTATCCTTTGTATAAATAAGGTGCAATGAGAAAAATATAATAACAATGCTAACAAAAATAGCACAAAAAATTACCTTGTTTTTTGTGTTTCTTGCCGATCTTATATTTTCCTGTCTAAACTCCATTTGTTTATTGTTTAGGTCAAAAGTTCTTTGATTATGTTTATCAGTGGTCTCGACAACTGATTTCTCTATATCTAAATTTTTAATTTTAAGTTCAAGATGCTTATTCTCATTTTCTAAATACTTACGAAATAATTATTCTCGAGACTTAGGTGAATTTCTATTAGTACTCATTATGATTAGACATAATAAGCTTGAATGCATCTCTTGGTAAATATTGATTTCTCATTTTTTTCTCATCTCAGCGATTGGAATAGAAGATATAATCATATCATTTTTGCATAAATGTACTTGATGTACCATGCCTGGATACATTTCTTTTCTCACCTTAATCTCATCTTGTGCTTGGCTACTATTTGAAATCTTAATATCATTTACTAGCATACTTTGCCTGGTTGTATGCCAGTGTACGACAGGACAAGCTATTTTATTAAGTTAATTTTAAATTTCGTAATTTTTTTATGAATAAATACAGCGTAAAGTAACGTATAAGTTACCTAAAGTTATTCTAAATATTCTCAGAGAAAATTAAAGAGACAACAGTTAGTACAGACACCCCTGTATTATAAGGGGCTTACAGATGACAAGATAGCATTTAAAATCAATTCTGCACGTGGTAGTAAATGGATAGATACCTTACATAAACAACCAAATATTAGACATGATCTTGATAACCACGTTAAAAAACATAAGGATAAATTTAGAGGATATAGAAAAACATGGTTATAAATACCAAACAAGATTATATTAATATTAGCCACAGGGTGTTAAATGACTTTGATAGAGTATTCTCACATACAAATAGGGGTAAAATAGAGTGGGTTATCTTTTTTCAATATAACAGAACTTTTATCTAGAACACCATATCTTAGTCTGTGCATAGCTGAAATACATACGAACCACTTGTAAACACCTCTAAATACTATTTTTCACTTTAAAATAGAACTTATCTATCTATTAATTACAATTTCTAAAAAGGATATTTCAAGTGTACAATTAGCTAATCGATTGGGAGTTCTGCAAAGGATGGTTTGGTTTATGGATCATACCTCCCGTGGATTACTTAGGTTAAATCATATGTCAAGATAAATATAGTTTTACAATCAATCATATTATAGATATGTAACATATGTCTATGGGTTCTACAAAACTGTTCAACTCTGGACCTAACTTTCTACCATACCTTCTAAATTAAAGTACAAAATTTTCTCCACTCCCCTTGGGTTGGAAAAAATCAAAATAATAACTTTCCAATACTATAAATCTGAATGAACAGAATAGTTATATGTGGACTTTTAGGTAAAATAAATAGATAAATTTGATGGGGACAAAATTTTAACAGCTTTTTATAAATTCTAACATAGGGGTAATAGTCAATAAAAACTCTTTTATATTATTATTTTCATTCCATCGAAAAGTTGCTCGAATATAGCAAGGTAATCTATCAACCTGACGTAAATTCCACTCTTGTTTCCATTGCGAATTATTACTAGAATATTCTAATGAAAATTCTTCTATATTTTCTATTATTGCAATGGGTATCCCATTTTCTTTATTTGCATAATCTAGGAAGCTATCTTCTTTGCGATAAAGGTTAACTTTACCTGTGAGGTCATTTGTTTCACCAAAATATGTGACAGAAAATACCCTACCTTGAAGAGTAGATGGATTGGAATATGCACTAGATACTGCAAAATTTAATTTATCTACTTGCTTACCTCCAACCAACTCTTCTGTACCTGTAAAAAAACTCCTGGCATTACCAACCTCATAGTAAAGGTTATTTATATCATCTGAAAAGGCCTGTATAGCAATCATGGCTTGGTTATGTTTAGTAGAGTTTAGATTTTGGTCATGCATAAGCTCTTGTATTTGCAAAAAAGATCCAAAAATAGCAACAAAGAGAAAACCAACTAAAGAAATTACTATAATAATTTCCACTAGAGTAAAACCTCGTTGAGATTGAAGATGCTTCATTATGTCACACTATTTAATGTGGCGATAGAAATCAAGAGTATATGATTAGCCCAGGATATATAAGTATCCTCTTTACTTAATACGGCGATAGAAATCAAGAGTATATGATAGATCCTTTAAATACTGTACACGAACAGAGTAATGCCATACCTTAAAAATACCTGCAGAAACCGATTCCTTTCTTTGGCCACTGCCAAGTAATTTATTTATTTTCTTTTCTAATCTTTCTTGTTGGTCTGGATCTAATGTTTGTAAGAAACCCGCTTTATCAGCTAAACCAAGTAAATCAATTTCTTCCTCAATAATAGTATATGTATAATTATAGTCAGGGAAAGCAGAAAAGTCTCCTTCTCCTGATGCTGCTTTTTTAGTCCCACGCACAGTATCCATTTTTTGTTTGGCTAAAAAGATTGTATGATTATATTTATTAGTTCTGTCTCTTGTATTTAAGGCAGACGTAATAAGATAAATTATTGAACTAAAGATACTAGCATAAACAGCTAATGCAACCATTATTTCAATTAGGGTAAAACCAGAATATATTTGATTACTTGCCTTGTACATGGTCTAAACTATCTAGATATTGGGGGGCTAAATTACTCCTAGGGATATACAAAAAACGATTCTCTTGGGCCTGGTCAAATTCTAAAATAATACTATCTGAGGTGCCATTAGGATAGAAGTGGATATACACTTTCTTGCTGGATAATAAAAATCCACTACCTGAGTAAAGAGCAATTAAATTACTAGGTAAAGAAGTAGGCTCTACCAACCATTCTGGTTGGTTTGAATTTATGCTGTCATCTTGATTCTCTTCTTGCTCTTCTCTACTTTTAGCAAATTTTTTTAAGCGATATGATGAATCTATATTATCTTGTAAAAGTTCTTGTAAAGTATCTTCTTGTGCAGTTTCATGAGTTGGTAGGTAGTACATGAGTCCCATTGTACGTTCTGTAAAATCTATCTCAAGTGAAATAATTTTACCTGTATCTAATGCTTTTGATTTTGCAAACGGAAACAATTGTCTTACTTCAGCAGATGTGGTTGAGGAGAACTCTGAAGACCAAACAGATTGTAGTAACTGGTATGTTAGTGCCATCAACGAACCCACAATAGTCATAACAATCAAAAGTTCAATTAGAGTGAAGCCTTGGTCTTGGCTCAATTGGGAATAATATAATGATGAAGGTTTTTGGATAGAGGGAGTGCGATCTATCCTAAGTATGTGATTAAGCAAGAAATTAAAAACTATTGTAGGTTGCTAAGATTAATATCGTCTGCAACACCCACACCACCTTCTTCGCCATCTGAGCCTAAAGAAACAATTTGGTACTGCCCGGTTTCTTCATCAATGGTATATTGATAAATATTATTCCAAGGGTCATTTAACATTTGTTTTTTACTGAGAAAGCCAGATACAGGATAGTTTTCTGTTTCGGAAGAAGCTTCGATTAGTACGGTAAGGCCTTCTTCTTCGGTGGGCAACCTACCATAAAAGTTTTTAAACTTAAAGATAGCTATTTCAAGTTGGGCCTTGGCCGCCAACATTTTTACTTTGGCCTGTTTCTCGTCTACACCTGAATCTTGTAGAGAGACCAAAAGGATAGCCATGAGTGAGCCTAGAATCACTAGAACCACCATAAGTTCAATCAATGTAAAACCTCGTTTTTCCCTCAAAGCTTTAAACGATGCTTTAGATTTTATTTTGTTTTGGGGGCTTGAACTCCCTTTGAGAAAAAAATTTTGGAATGTACTAGATAAACTTAACATAAGCTATACCAGTAGTATCTTTTGATATTGGTGTATAGGTCAATGATTTAATTTATTTTAATGTGCAATGGTGTTGGAAAGCCAAGTCCATCTATAGGCAGTTGAAGGTGTTTATCAGAAAAGATGAGTTCTATAAAAATAGCTCAAAAAAGAAATATATCAAGGGCTGCTATCCTCTATGAGATAAAAATAAAATCAAGTGTATATATTAAATATGCACTTGCAGGAAAGAACAGACAATAAGCCCTTTGACACCTGTAAACTCAAATCTACTAGTTTTATGTATCATGTTAATTTAGTAACTGACAATGTCTAATAACTTTACAAACATGGTCTCGTGTTAGAGAAGGGTGATGTTGTATCTGGGGAGTTGCTGGGAATTATGGTAACGCCTGACAGTGATCAAACGCAAGAAATTACACTATCATCTATCTACAAAAAACAAACCTTGGTTTTATTCTTTTATCCTAAAGACATGACTCCTGGTTGCACCATTGAAGTTAAATCTTTTCGGGATCTTCATGATGCCTATCTTGAGAAGAGTGTTACTTTGATTGGTTGCTCACGCGACCATCAAGATAAGCATACAAAATTCATACAAAAGCATGACTTACCTTACCCTCTTCTAGTAGATCACACAGGGGAAATAACAGAACACTTTGGGGTATGGCAAAAGAAAAGCATGTTTGGTAAATCATACATGGGTATTCAGCGTTCTACCTTCATCATCGATACAAACGGAGCTATTATTCATGCCTTTCCTAAGGTTAGTGTTACTTCTCACGCACAGACTATACTTAATCTTTTATAAGTATGTTGTCGCCATTCTCCCGGGAAAAAAAAATAGGCCTTACAATTGCAGGTGGCGGTACAAGAAGCATATTTGCTTTGGGAGTTCTGCATGTCTTAACAGATAATGGATGGAAGTTTTCATCCATTACATCTACCTCGGCTGGAACTGGTATAGCTCTTGGATTTTTACATCGAAAAATAGATTTTATAGAATGTTTACGTGAATATACAGCACATTCTAATTTTAAGTCTTATTTTTCTGTTCGGCATCTTGTGCATGGCAAGCATCCTTTCCTTCACGAACAGATTTATGCTGACTTTATAAATAGTTACCTTGATATGGACATAGTTAAAAAAGCGAAGGCTCGCTTTTTATTTTATGCATTAAAAATGCCAGAGAATTGCAATGGATCTACTTCAAACCATATACTCCAAAGAGCTGGTTTAGTTGCTAAACTAGTGAATGGGTATAGACATGATAACAAACTTTTCTATCAAGACACTTACCGTGAAAGAGATCTAGTGTTACCTGGTCTAGTGAAAAAGTTAGGTATCCAAGATGTTCTTTTTAAGATTACGCATAAGTCAACTCATCAAGAAGTGATTAATGCCTGTTTGGCTGCCAGCTCTGCCCCTCCTATTATTAATTTTAAAGATCCTGTAACAAATGAACATTATCTAGATGGTGGTTTTAAAAATAATTTGCCTACCATACATCACCCTAAAGATATTGACTTTATTGTAGCCATCTATTACAGACATAAAAGCCTTGTAGCTATACAAAAGGCTAAATTAGACTGCCCAGAGAAAACTTTTTACATATCCCCTGACAGGGCTTTGCCCGTAAGTGTATGGGATTATACTAATCATGAAGCTCTGCGCTATGTATATAAACTTGGCCAAGAAAAAGCTTTTAATCTTTTACGCTTGGTTGATAAAGTACGCAGAAAATAAATCCCTTACCTAAGACTAAAGTAGTTAGCGTATTCTAAAAAGAATATAACTATTTTCTTAAACTCACTTATCTGAGATTAGATGAATGTAGTCTATCACCATCACCCCATCTATTTATTTTATTGAAGAATAATGTTGAATCAAAAAAAAATAATAGGTACGCAGGCAGAAGATACCGCTATTGTATTTTTGAGGCAATATGATTATATTATTTTAGCTAGGAATATTAATTTTTATGGTGTAGAAATTGATATTCTATGTAAATATCAGTATAATTACATATTCATTGAAGTAAAAAGCATAAAACGTTACCATTATCAGTCAGGCTATACGGTTCTTGCCTATAAACAATGGTTACGCTACCAGCAAGCAATCCAGGCATGGTATACAGATAGTAAGAAATGTCATTGTACTAGCATTGGCTTAATTATCTTTGATGAAAATATGCAACTTATTGATTTTAATAATAATATTTGTTTCTAAATAAACTATGATGAAATGATCAACTACTAAGAGGGATGGTTCGTTCCTGCGAGTACAATCTTGATGTAGAGAAAGAGATATAATAAAGATACAAGATATTACAGGTACTATTTAAGCAGTGGTATTTAAAAGTGAGATAACTTGATGATGTAAGGAGGAAGTACTTGCCACTATACCTTCACCACTTAACGGGTTTCTTCCATAGTAATCACTTATCACACCACCAGCACCTTTTATGATTGGTATGAGTGGTATACTATCCCAGATAGATAAAATAGGATCAATCATAATTTCTGCAAATCCAGTAGCTAATAAATAGTAACCATAAGAATCTCCTAGACAACGAAAATATTGGATCTGTTTTAATAAATTTTCGAAGTTACTTATATCTTGATATTTCTTGATATTGAATACATCAGTGGTAAGTAAACGTGCCTGGCTTAATTTACTTACAGAAGATACTTGTACCAACTGACCATTCAGTCTAGTCTCTTTATTATCCCCTATTAAATATTCATTCAGGATTGGTTGATTAAAAACACCTAGTATAGGTTTGTTTTTATATAATAAACCTATTAAAGTTCCAAAATTAATGGCACCACAAATATAACTTAAAGTACCATCAATAGGATCCAATACCCACACAAAATCGGCATCCTCATTATGATTCCCAAATTCTTCACCTATGATACCATGCTCTGGAAAATTTTTAACAATTAAATTACGCATAACTTCTTCAGCCTTTTGATCAGCAATTGTTACAGGAGAGTAATCTATTTTAGCTGAAACCTCTACTTGTTTACGAAAATAGTTTTTTATGACTTTACCGCTCTCTAAAAGTAAGAGACGAATAAAGCTATCAAATTCCTTACAAGGATTCATTGTGCATTTATCTTAGAGAAATTTTGGATTGATTCATTGATGATTAAAATTACTTTTGCTTGTAATAAATTTTGGATAGTTTCTTCATGTCTTAATAAGTTATAGGCATCTTCTTCTGCAATGACCACATTATTTTGGTTCTTACCCATAACAGAGAAAGCTGAAACATATAAAGGCGATATACCAACACGGCTAACAATATGGCTTGCCTCTAAATCAGATGTATACATGACAACACCATATTTAATACCAATTTCTCTATCTAAATAAGAAGCTCCATAAAATAGCCAGCCATTTTGTGTAAAAATTTTAGGTGCAATGGAAGGTCGAAAAGGAGTATTACGCATATCTACCACTAGTCCAGTGTAGATTGTTCCTATCCTAGTTGGTAAAAAAGTTTTTCTTGCTTTGTTAGATAAATAACCATTACCAACATAGTCTTTAGGATCCAAATCACGATAAGTGTTTTTCCCCCAAGAGATGGGCATAATCTCCATGAAACTATGTTTATGTTGCAAAGAAATGTTAAGCAATATGTGTATGTGATTATCCATAAACTTAATTTTAGCTGGTTGGATGTTATCCAAAAATTGGGTGTATTCCGTTAAAAATAAATTATTGCGTAATAATAACTCATGTAGGTTAGTATTCTCATCGTAAGGAATTTCATGAATGAGTTGACTCAAATAAAGTCGTAAGGTTTCCTTTGCCTCTTCAATATAAAATGTCCGCTTAGCATAATCAAGATAATTATAATTTGTACTTAGCTTGCCATAAACTTGTACCTTTGATCGTTCCCAATCCACTTGAGCTTGTATAGAAGGCATGGCATATAAATAAATAACCGAGGCAATGTATGCAATGATACTAATCCCTATATAACGCATTTTCTTAATTATCGACATTCAGTAATTTTCTTGAATGAAATCTTATTTAGAATGATAAAGATAACTTTATCAGAAAAAAATAAAATTAGAGACAAGATTTTTTTACCAGATACATGAAAAATTTAAATAAATATGAAGTATACTATTTATATGACGGTAAAGTTATGCACAGCAAGTATTACATACGTAAACGCCTCTGCTGTAACAGTTGAAGTAAATATTTTACCTGGCCAGGCTAACATGAGTATAATTGGTTTAGGTGATAATACCGTACGCGAGTCTAAGGAAAGAATACGTTCTGCTATTTTGAGCTCTGGATTTGAGTTTCCAGTCAAACATATTATTGTAAACCTAGCACCAAATGATCAGCCTAAAATAGGTAGCTGTGTTGAGTTGGCTATTGCTGTGGGTATTCTTATTATCAGTGAACAACTACCCCAGTCTGTATTTGATAATATACTCATATTAGGTGGGCTTTCATTGGATGGTTCTATTCAACAATCTGACGGTATGTTTGTTTCTTGCTTAATGGCAAAACAAATGCAAAATATAAATACTCTGATTGTTCCACACAGTATGGTAAAGAGTATAGCGTGTATACCAGACATTACTATTTTCCCTTTAAAAACTCTCCAAGAAATATTATATTTTGTACAAAAAAAAATTAAAGCAATTCAAAGTCTGCATTTTAAACCCCGTCAGATAGAGACTAAAATAGATATGGCAGATATCATAGATCAAGATCACGCAAAAAGAGGGCTAGCTTTTTCTGCAATTGGAGAACATCATATTTTGATGCTTGGTGCACCAGGAACTGGAAAAACCATGCTAGCACATGCATTCCAGGGTATTTTACCTCAAATATCATTAGAAGAGGCCCTAGAAATTACTCATATACATGCGTTGGCAGGTAAAATATCTAATGAATTAATACAGACACGTCCTATTCGTAATCCTCATCATACCACTTCAGATATTGCCATGGTTGGTGGTGGTGCAACACGAATTTTGCCTGGAGAAGTGTCTCTAGCACATAATGGTGTTTTATTTTTAGATGAACTTTTTGAATTTAAGAACTCTACCTTACAAGCCCTGCGTGAGCCTCTAGCAGAAAAGTATATCCAGATTAGCCGCATCCGAGGTTCTTTAACCCTGCCTGCTAACTTTATTCTGTTAGCAACAGCAAACCCATGTAAATGTGGATATCTATTATCTAATAAACAAAAATGTACATGTGATAGGAGGCAAATAAAAAAAATATTTCAAAAAGTTATTGGCCCTTTCGAAGATCGCCTTTCTTTAGAAATTGAAATGAATGAGATGTCAAAACACTTACCAGAGATTACCCCAGATTATAAATCTTCAGCATGGTGGCAGGGAAAAATAGTAGAGGCACGGCATCGGATGTTATACCGGAATAATAAAGTAATAAACAGTGATTTATCTTCCTTACAGGTTATGAATTATATGAATCAGTTACCAAACTATAAAAAATTAGTTCAGGACTATACACAAGTAATGGGAATGAGCTACCGTAGTTTACTAAATACATTAAAGGTTGCCCTCAGTATACAAGATTTTGAGGAGCAACCTACTCTAAAAGAAGAACATTTACATGAAGCATTTTACTTTAAAATGTTCAAGCAAATACGCCTACACCTTTATGATACGGCTTAGTATCTTCTATTTTAACAAAAAATGTGTTAACTCTGAAGCTATCTTTTCAATTGCAAAGTCGACATAGTTACCATCCTGTATCTTCCTCTGGTATTCAGATAGTTTTTCCTGTTTAGAATCGTAGATGCGTTTACCTAGCTCTGTGACCTTAGGTACACCACGCCTACTTTTGTTTGCAAGTCTTCGTGCCATAAGTTACTTCCTTGTAACGTGATATCAAGCCTTCCTTGGCTTGTGATAAAATTTTCGGATAAATACAAAGGAAACTTAAAGTAAATAGTAACAAAGTTATCTTACAATATAATAATTATGCATACATTTTACTTACCTACTATCTTAAATAATAATCAATGGAATCATAAAAAAGATTGACCTAGTATAGATGGCATATTATATTGATAATCAATATCAATTAAAACATGGAGTATTTTACATATGAAAAAAATTAAAAACCTGGTTAGATATGTTCTGCAAAGAAAATTTCCTAGATATCTTTTCTTTTTTGTGCAGATCGCACTCCTCATTCTTTTTAGTCTTCTATGCCAATCTAATACAGAGACTAGTAGTTTTGATGCTAACCGCGAAAAATTGCTGATGAGTATTAGTGCAAATGTTATTATTCCACTTTATAAGAGTTTTCATCTCTCCACAAACGAGCTACGTAGTAACTTGGAAGCATATGAGACATCTGTTAAAAATGATGATAATAACAAAGATGCCAAACTTATGGCTGCCAAAAGTGCCTGGAAGAAGGCTATGAAGATATGGCAAGAAATAGAAATTACACAATTTGGTCCAGCGGGAGCTTCAGGTAAACGTTTTGGGGGGCAAGATCTACGAGATGAAATTTATTCTTGGCCAACATCTAACCCATGTAAGGTAGATACATTTATTGTTCAAAATAATTTTTCTTCTGATACATTTATTACATCAAACCTAGTAAATAGCTATGGATTAGATGCTTTGGAATATCTTTTGTTTAACACCTCAGCTGGGAATAAGTGTCCCATAAGTGCAACCATTAATACGGATGGATCATGGTCTGCTCTTACCCCTACGGATAAAAAACAACGAAGGGCTACTTATGCTACTCGGTTGTCGGTAAATATTCAGAAAAACGCTATGACACTTTTAGATAGTTGGGAGAATGGGTTTCAAGAAGAGTTTGATGGTGCAGGTACTGAGAATAATTCCATTTATACAAGTCAAATATTAGCTTTGAGTGACGTCTATGCAGCAATGCTGTATATAGATAAAATAACAAAAGACTCTAAATTAGAAAAAGCAGTAGGTATAGGTAAATGTGACAATGATGTTTGTCTTGCTGCATTAGAATCACAATATGCTTATTATTCTAAAGAGGGAATAATGTCTAATGTGGTTGGTCTACAAAAATTATACTGGGGTGGAGCTACAGCTAATGAATACTATGGTTTTAATGACTATCTCGATTCTATTGATCAAACGGTCTTGGCAAAAAAGATAGATCAAGCACTCATAACTATCATGCAAAGCCTACAAAAGATTACGGGTAGTTTGCGAGATTCTCTGGGAGAGGATCCATCAGATGGAAAAAATGTTTACAAAGCGATAAAAGGGCTTACTGACTTGCTCAAAGGAGATTTTGCCACGTTGATGCAATTAACTATACCTCAAGATGCGGCAGGTGATAGTGATTGATTTTTCTCTAGAAAAATTGATCCAGGTATCTCAACTTTTATTATATTCTTTTCTTGAGCCAACAGAACGTTTGTTCTGGATGTATTTATTGGGTGCTTTGTGTATCAGTATTTTAATGGGAATAAGACACAAAAAGAATATAACATGGAGTTCATTATTTAATTATGTATTCCAGTCAAGAACATGGCAACATCCTTCATCTCTCCTAGATTACAAAATTTTTATTAGCAAGATCTGGATACGTCTTATTTTTGGCGGCAGTAGTCTAATGACTAGCTGGGGGATAGCTGTATGGGTAACACAATTTTGTAATCAAGTGTTTTCTGGTTACCCTAATTTTTCTCTTCCTCATATGACCATTATGATATTGTATACCTTTACTTTGTTTATGTTATGGGATCTGAGTCGATTTTTGACACATCTCGCCTTTCATAGAATCTCTTTTTTATGGGAATTTCATAAAGTACATCATTCAGCAACTGTATTAACTCCCATGACTCTTTATAGAACCCATCCCATAGAAGCTATGTTCTTTCGATTACAGAGTGTTCTGGTGACTGGTTGTCTCTCGGGGCTATTTTTTTATTTGTTTCAAGAGCGTGCTCGTACCTTGGATATTTTAGGC
Source organism: Leptospiria bacterium (assembly GCA_965262015.1). Taxonomy (GTDB): domain Bacteria; phylum Spirochaetota; class Leptospiria; order Turneriellales; family CBDBES01. Next base: position 1,717,854 of record OZ253494.1, on the reverse strand, counting down.
ATCAATGTATTCGGTTTTATTTTTAGTTTATTAGGTTCAAATCTTAGGCATTCACATATTATGCTCAGCTACGGAAAAACACTTGAAAAATACTTGATTAGTCCAGCACAACATCAATTACATCACAGTCTATTACTCAAGCATCAAGAAACAAATTTTGGCACGTGGTTATCTATATGGGATAGGATATTAGGTACCCTATCCATAGTAAACACAAAGGTAAGCATGAAATTTGGTTTGCCCAAGAAAGAAATAAATTATGATTCTACGAATTTATTAGCCACTCTATGGCAACCTTGTTTTGCATCTTTTAAAAAACTACAGTATTTATTAGAGAATAGGGTATATAATATTTTAAAGGTCTTATTTATTGTTATATTATTCTTACCTTTCCCTACGTTCTCGCAACAAGAAATAAAAAAAACACGCTCTAAGCCAGATAAACAGATATCAACATCTAAACGAAAGGAACAAAATAATGTAGTACAAAAAATTGATTATACATTAGATACAATTTCTATAATATCAGGTTCCAGGGTTACAGGAGCTGCACACACTCTTTCTGAAAAAGACCTAAATAAATTTAAGAGTAACGATATACAAAGAATCCTTAAAAGAGTACCTGCTGTTTATGTACGAGGTGAAGACGGATATGGTCTTCGACCTAACATTGGTATTCGTGGCGTAAGTTCAGATCGTAGTGCTAAAACTACGTTAATGGAAGATGGAGTTTTATTTGCACCAGCTCCTTATTCAGCACCTGCAGCATATTATTTTCCTATGTTAGGTAGAATTAGTGGTATAGAGGTCTTTAAGGGGCCTGCTTCAATTAAATATGGACCCAACACTATTGGAGGGGCTATTAACTTGCAAACACGTTCTTTGCCGCACTATCCAGTAATTTCAGCTGACATAGCGGGTGGTGATGAAAAAACGTTAAAGGCACATTCCTATACTGGATTAGGTAACCAAAATTGGGTTATTTTTGTTGAGGGGTTACATTTACGAGCTAATGGTTTTAAACAATTAGATGGGGATGGCAACACAGGTTTCCATAAAAGTGAGATTCTAGCCCATACAAGATATCAAACAGATATTAGAAAATCTATGTTCCACCAATTTGACTTCAGAGTTGGTTATGGCCAGGAACAATCTAATGAAACGTATTTAGGTTTAAGTGATGAAGACTTTATTGACACTCCTTATCGTAGGTATTTCGCTAGCCAGTTAGATGTTCTAACATGGAACAGAATTCATCTTAGGTTAGATTATTTATTTGTACTATCTCGTGTGTTAAAACTACATACTACTTTGTACAGAAATACTTTTGAACGTAGTTGGCGTCGCTTGAATGCCTTCAAAAATGGTCCAACATTACATGCCATATTATCTAACCCTACGTTTGGCCAGAATGCTGTTTTCTATAATATTTTGAGGGGACAGGAAAATACAAACAATGATAACCAGGCTCTGGAGATTGTAAACAATGCACGAAATTATGTGTCGCAAGGCATACAGACAAATAGTGTCTGGAGTTTAAACGCTTATTCAATTAAACAAGATATTGAAGTTGGTCTACGATATCACAATGATTATGTACGTAGACAACATACAGGTGTAGAATACCAGGTAAACCAAAAAAACCTAGTTCGCAATACTACAGTGCCGGAACAAAACTTAACAGACAATCAAGGTTTAACACATGCTATTGCTCTCTATGTTCATGACAAAATCACCTATAAAAACTTTTTAATTGCTCCTGGGGTACGTTATGAGCACATCATTACAAGTTTAACTAATTATATAGATAATAACAAAAATACATCACAAAAGCGCTATGTCATTATGCCTGGTGTAGGTATTAACTACCAAATATCACATTGGTTAGAGATTTTAGCTGATCTTCACAGAGGTTTTAGTCCTGTTTCTCCAGGGCAGACAAGTGATATACAAGCTGAAAATAGCTTAAATTATGAAGCAGGTTCACGCATGGCCTACCATACAACCAAATGGGAACTTATTGGCTTCTTTAATAATTATACTAATTTAACGGGAGAATGCACTTTTTCAGCGGGATGTAATCAGTCACAGATCAATCAACAATTTAATGCAGGTAAAGTTTATGTTTATGGCTTTGAAACTATGTTATCACAGAATTTCAAAGCTCCCATGCAATTGGACTTTTCGATTAAAGTAATTTATAGCCTTACTTTTTCTAGATTTCGTACGAATTTTTCTTCTCCTAATCCTCAATTACTTAATGTTTCTGTGGGAGATGAGTTACCTTATGTACCTAAGCATCAAGGTAGTCTTTTACTTGGTATGGATCTATCTGATCGATGGTCTCTTAATATATCAATAGGATATGTGGGTAATACGCGAGATGTAGCAGGCCAAGGTGATATACCTAATAATCAACTTATAGCTAGACATGCGGTAGTTGATCTTGCCTCTAGTGTACGTGTTTTTATGGAGGGACACGCTTATATATCCATAAAAAATTTATTGAATACACATTATATCGTTTCTCGCAGACCGTTTGGTGTGCGTCCAGGTAGGCCTTTTCAAATTTTAGCAGGTTATAAAATGCTATTTACTCTACAAAAAAATAATCCACTAGAATCTTATACCCAATAATAGCAAAAAGAATAGAGTATGTTTGTAGGCAATTTGATTTTTCAAGGTGGATGGATGATACTACCCATTTTACTATGTTCAATCGCATCTATTGCTATTGCTATGTATAAATGGATACAATTTCGTCAAATCGATTTTTATCAATTAGCTTGGTTGAATGATGCATTAGACGCAGTGAAAGAATTAAACAGTAGCAAATTACAACATATTGGCAACAAAACAAAGCATCCTGCACCTTATCTATTGAATGCTATGGTGATAGCACATCAGGAAAAACCACACCACGTTGAAGCTGAAGCTAAAAGAATAGGCATGTTACAATTGCAAGAGTTAGAATATTATTTACCGTCTCTTGCCTTTCTGGCTGAAGTTGCCCCTCTTTTAGGACTATTGGGTACAGTAGTGGGTATGGTAGATATGTTTGCAGGGCTGCAAAATGCGGGACAAAATAGTATTGCAGTGGCAGATCTAGCATCAGGGATATGGAAGGCATTACTAACTACTGCTGGAGGTCTATTAGTGGCTGTACCGACTCTAGCTGCTCATCGTTTTTTCTCTAGAAAAATTGATCATTTTAGAGTGCAGCTCAATGATATAGTGCAACAATCTTTATATCATTTACCTTCTCAAAATACAAAGAGGTAATTTACGATCAATATGCTATTTGAAAAATCTAGTCAACCTCTACCTGCCATTAATATTACTGCCTTACTAGACATCGCCTTCATTCTGGTGATTTTTATTATATTATCAGCTAATTTTCATAAGATACGTAACATAGACATTAAGTTGCCTCACGCCAAAGCATCTCAATCTATAAAACCTAAATCACTTTCTGTTCATATGTTGCCAGGAGGGTCTATTATTATCCAAGGTAAAACTTATAGCTTGCAAAGACTTACCAACGAGTTACAGAATAGGAAAATTAAATATGATACTGTTCTTATCTTTGCAGATAAATCTGTTACAATAGAGCCAGTGGTTCAGATTATTAGTACAGCTAAACAAATAGGGTACCAATCAGTGGGTATCGCAACTAGTCTACTTCATTGATCTATGTTAAAAAATTGGATTTTTGTTAGTTGTATATCCATGATTGTTCATGGGATTATACTTATGTTGCCTATTGCTATAAACCAGACCAATACTTCTACGCAACAAGAAGCACAAAATTTTATTACATTAGAACTATCTAATAAAATTAAGAATCATGTTACCCCGCCCAGACGTCAACTATCCCGGACATCCACAAGTTCAAAGATAAATCCAAAAAAATCAAGTTTAAATGCACCAAGCTCAGGGATCAAGATAGATTTAAGCTCTTACGCACGCAAAATATACCAGGCTATTTTAGAGAAACGTCAGTACCCTTTACTAGCAAAACAAAATAAAATTGAAGGTATCGTTAAAGTAACATTAATGATTGATCGCCAAGGTTATTTACTATCCAAACCAGCTGTCATTCAATCTTCAGGTAATCTACTTCTAGATAAAGAAGCTTTAAGAATGGTTACAGTGGCTTCTCCTTACGAACCACTACCATTAGCCTGGAATAATGATAAAGCTACTTTCCAGTTAGCCGTACAATTCACCCTTAATCAATGGTAGATTAGATATTCTCTGTTGGGTATTACTAATAGCTACTTGCTAGTGCATCATGGTCAATATATATGTCAAAAAAACTATCTAACTTTGTTAACTGTAGTATTTTGTAAATGCTCTCAGACAAGTTAAATAGCTTGAAACTTCTTTGAGTCTTTAAGAATAACTGCTTAGATGCTATTAAAGTGCCAATTCCTGAAGAGTCAATATAACTCACAGCACTCATGTCAAGAGCAACATTGACGTCCTTGTCCTTCATTATTTTTTGTAAATATTCTTTTAGAATAGAAGCATTGTAAATATTAATTTCACCATTTGGAATAATGACCATAAAGTTTGTATGTAATTCTTCTGTAATATTCATAAGATCTCCTTCAACTAAAACTGTATCTACCTATGCTCCCTCATTTGTACAAATGCGAAATCAACTATGTTCTATATACACAATATTTGCAATAAAGGCTATAAAAAGATGAAATTTTAGAATATTTATGTTTCATATATCGTAAGTATTCATTTTGAAGTGCACATTGAAACCTTATCATTGGGTGTTGAGTAGCCTAATATTTTTCTTGGTCTTAAGTTTATTTTATGTATAATCTCATCAAGATGTTTTTGTGTAACATACCGAGAATCTGTTCCCTTGCTTAGATATTGCCTAATCAATCTATTGCTATATTCATTAAGACCTCGCTGCCAAGGAGAAGATGTATCCGTAAAATAGACCTTACAGTTAAGATGTCATTCCATATTTTTAAATTCTGCAAACTCAGAACCATTATTAAATATAAATCTCTGAGAAATATTTAGTCTAAAGACCTTAGAATCATGAATGACTTTTCGTTCCTCAAATGATAAACGTGTATAGCTCATTATTTATTCCTACTATTAGGTATTAGATTACTTATGGAGTAAATAATGGTCTCATTCTTGCACTTCAATTTAGAAGATACCCATAGACTATAAGAAGAATATCTTTTTTTGGGAAAATAGTTGTCAAATAAGTCATCATTTATCCTATCAGTCTGTGAGTTGCTCTGATATTACTCGTAATCGGTTAGTGATATTATGTTTGATGGTAAGCTTTTATGTTATACTCGGCCCTGCTGTCTTGGTAGCCGATGCCCTTTCGCAGGATGAAACAAGTAGTGAATTTACAGATACCTTTATAGAAGAACCTAATCCTGAAACAGAGCCAGCCACAGAGAATAAGAAGGTGGTAAGACAACTCCCAGAATATACGGTGCCTAGTCAGCCGTTAAATATAGATATCCTTTTGAAAGCGAGTAGGTTACAAGAGAAAGATGTTCATGAGTTTCCTACTGGTCTATGGGTGATGTCCGATGATCTTCTAGAAACTGAGATACTGGTGATTAAGATTGAAAAAAAATGGGACAGACTGTACGGGCAAGTCGTTAAATTACTTAGACAGGAATCAGATGCAGTGTGTAAACGATGCCCGGGGAAGAGACGCAATGCACCTATGCTTGGTTTACATATATTATGGGGACACACATACGACCGTGCGAATTATGAATGGTCTGGTGGACAGCTATTAGACCCAATTACTGGGGATGTACGTAAGTGTTTTGTTGTTTTGGAAGTAAGTGGGCATCGGCTACAAATCCATAGTTATACTGGAACTCGATGGCTAACTTCTACCCAATATTGGAGAAGAATTGATTCCATGGATGATGTAGAAGCTAGACTCCCCTCGCATTATTAGTATAATAGATAGATTATTTATGATTCTCATGTATTCGACTCTACCTTGCTGATTAAGCCTTGTAAAATATTAAATACGTCTTCTACTTTAATGTCTAATGGTAGTTTGAATAGTTCTTCTATATGCTGTTTAAAATCAGGTATCAAATGGTGGACTGTCTTTACCGCATACACTTCCGTATACGAGGTAGCTATAGTCGTTTCTTGTTCATGTGTAAGTTTTTCGCTCAATTTATCTCCGGGACGCAATCCTGTAAAGATGATCTGAATATCTTTTTCTGGTATATGACCATATAAGTTTATTATTTTATACGCAATATCAACAATTTTTATTGATCGTTCAATATTTGGTATGAATGTTCCGTAACAATCTTGTTCTATAATGCTTGCTTGCAAAATTAGTTGACATGCTTCACTAGCAGACATAAAGAATCTCTTCATGTCTGGATGGGTAACGGTGATGGGCCCACCCATTTGCACTTGCTGGTGAAATAATTGAATTACATTACCTGAACTTTCTATAATATTACCGAATCGGACTGTCCTAAATAAGGTTTTTTTACTGTTATGGTGCATATACTGACATATCAATTCTCCCATACGTTTGCTTAATCCCATAATACTAATTGGCTTTACCGCTTTATCTGTAGAAATAAATACAAATAGCTCAGAATTATGCTCACTTGCTAATGAAGTGAGATTCCATGTACCTTGAATGTTATTTTGGATGGCAGATATGGGATTATGTTCCAAAATAGGTACATGCTTATAGGCGGCGGTATGAAAAATAATAGATGGCTTATAGGATGCAAAAATATATTGCAATAAATTATAATCTTGGATACTGCCTAAAAAAGTTTTATATTTTATTTTTTTGGTTTTATAAGTTTCTTCTAGCTGATAAAGAAATAATTCTGTATTGTCTAGACATAAGAGTAGTTTTGGATTATATTGCTGGATATGCTCAACTAATTGTTGGCCAACAGATCCCCCTGCACCCGTAACTAAAATAACTTTATTTTTAAGAAGATTTGGGATACCTATAAAATCTATCTTAGATTTTTGGTTGCTTATTAAGTCTTCTATACATAATCTTCTTATAGAATATGAGGCAGTATGATTTTTCTGGATAGAACTCTTGGAAAAACATAAATAAATGTGTACTCTTTTGGGGGTGCATAAGTTTACTATATGATTACATAATATAATGTCTATTTTATCAAGGACCAAAACCACATGAGTTACGGCTCGTCTGTTTAGTATTCTAGGTAAATAATCTATAGGAGAAATTTTTCTTAAAAAAAAAGACTCAAGGTAGAAAAGAGATTTCGTTTTACCGAGTCTGTGTGATCCAAATATACAGTAAACTGTGTACGTATATTATATTGATTTTTATGATTCGCTAAGTAGGTATAAAAGTGACGTATCCTTTCGGGGAACCCTATAACAGTAATGGCCTTATTTTGTAATTCAGAAAATTGCAGCTTCTCTAACATCAACAATCAACTTAAAATATATCCGCAGTTTTTGTTGCATTGTATCTGTTATTTAATTCGTAAGCTTCTATTTCTTTTATGAATCCTAAAGTAGTATTAAGATCATCTAAACCATTAAGAAGTTTATGTCTACTGCTTGGTTCAACAGTAAATGCAATAGGACTAAATGACTCTGAAGCCTGATCATCCAGTGGTTTAATACATTGCTCTTCTAGATTAACAACGTACATGGTATTAGGTTTCTTAAATGTTTGTTCAAATAAAAAGCTAATAATAGGTTGCTCTAAAACAATAGGAAGGATACTATTTTGGAAACAATTATTATAAAAGATATCTGCAAAAGAAGGAGCAATAATCACTCTAAAACCATAATCTAACAAAGCCCACGGGGCATGCTCTCTAGAAGATCCACAACCAAAATTATCTTTTGTTAATAATATTTTAGCTTGATTATATTGTGGCTGGTTTAGGGGGAAGTCTGTGTTTGGTTGGCCATTCTGTAGAGAACGCCAATCATAAAATAAAAATTGTCCAAATCCAGTGCGTTCAACTCGTTTCAAAAATTGTTTAGGTATAATTTGATCTGTATCAACATTAGCACGTTCTAACGGACATATTGTTGATTCTAATACTGTAAATTTTTCCATAATTAAACCATTTTCCTAGTATCTACAAAGTGCCCATACAAACCAGCTAAGGAGGCCATAGCTGGTGATACTAAAAAAGTACGGCCATCTTTACCCTGTCTACCTTCAAAATTGCGATTTGAAGTAGAGGCACATCTTTCACCAGGTGCCAAGATATCATCATTCATTGCTAGGCACATAGAGCATCCCGGATCTCTCCACTCAAAACCTGCTTCCATAAAAGTTTTGTGTAAACCAATAGCCTCTGCTTCTTTTTGTACCTTTTTACTACCTGGTACCACAAGAACCTGCTTAATATTTGATGCTTTCTTACGTCCTTTAATGATAGAGGCTGCCTCTTGCAGATCTTCCATACGGGCATTAGTACATGAACCAATAAATACACGATCAAGCTTTACTTCGCTTATTGGTGTTCCAGGATGTAGATCCATGTATTCTAGAGATTTCGCATAACTTTCTTTGTCTACTGCTTTTGTAACAGCATCAACAGAAGGTATATTATCTATTACAGAAACTACCATATCGGGTGAAGTACCCCATGTAATTTGTGGAGATAGATCATCAATAGGAAGATGAATCTCTTGATCAAAGTAAGCATCTTCGTCTGTTTTTAGAGTTTGTACATATTTAACATGTTCAGCCCACTGTTGATCTGCTGGCGAATAGGCTAACCCTTGCAAATAGTCTAGTGTGGTATCATCAGGTGCTATCAAACCAGCTCTAGCACCTGCTTCAATGCTCATATTACATATAGTCATTCTATGGGACATGCCTAGATCTTTTAAAGTATTTCCTGTATATTCAAGTACGTGGCCTGAAGCCCCTGAAGTACCTATTTTATTAATAAGAGCTAAAATCATATCCTTTGCATAAACGCCTGGTTGTAACTTGCCTTCAAACACCACTTTCATATTTTTAGGTTTGATCTGAATCAGACACTGAGTCCCTAGAACATGCTCTACCTCACTAGTCCCAATTCCAAAAGCGTATGCTCCAAAGGCACCGTGCGTGGATGTATGTGAATCACCACACACAATTGTTTTACCAGGTTGGGTTAATCCAAGTTCAGGCCCAATAACATGAACAATACCTTGATGAGCGGAATCTAAATCAAATAACTGGATACTAAATTCTTTACAGTTATTCTCAAGAGTTTTGATTTGTTGGGCACTAATTTTATCACGAATAGGTAGGTGCCGATTCTGCGTAGGCACATTGTGATCCATGGTGGCAAAAGTTAAATCAGGGCGACGGACCTTACGATGTGTTAAACGTAAACCTTCAAAAGCCTGAGGAGATGTGACCTCATGTATTAAATGTAAATCAATATAAATTAGTTTACGTCTATCCGATGGATCATCTGAAAGGGTAACTGGTAAAATATGACTATCCCATACTTTATCAAATAATGTAGGCATACTCCATACCTCGCCCATGGGAAATAAAAGTCAAGTTTTTAAAAACCTAACTTTGTGCAACCCACTTGGAAAGTTAAATCTGGTTCTGGATAGAATAGACTTGGTTAGCAGTTTCTCCTGATAATGATCCACATGATTAATACATATACTTATGACTTAACTACCTGTATAGCTAGGTTACTCGTATTTTCTTGTACAGGTCCACCAAGTCGTCTCAATAAGTCCCCTTTGCAATCTTCTATACCTCAACTTCCGATTCGCCACAGAAACAACTACAATAAACGCAGATACCCATAAAATAGAATACAATTTTATAGAGTGTTACGCATATTCTCCATGGATTCTATAACTATTTTGATTTTTTATTTGACTCAACGCTTGATAATTGACCATTCGCCTCCTGTAGTAGCTTGTCTCATTAACCAAAACGAATACTATTCTTAAACTATAAATCCTATCTTTGTACGTACGAAGGAGGTTTTATGCGTAAATTAAGAAGTGGTTTATTCTGGCTAATATATACTTATCTACATATATCTTGTAGCAATATGAGTGTCCCAAAGGACGCTAATGAAAATAACCTTACACAAGAAGATGAATTAGATCTATTTGATCAAGAAATTAATAGGAGTGATTTATTTGCCCCTATTGACTTTATTGAGGATCAGCCCATACCGACCACAGAAGAAATATCGGAAGATATTACTATTGATGATACAACTTACACATGTAGAAGCACACAATATAAAGTTAGTTCAGGACATACAACTTTATATGTAGCAGATCCCGTTCAAAGTGTTATTTACCCTGGAGCTATATTTAGTGGTAATAGTATTTTAAATGGTTCATATCAACCCCTGATAGCAGAGCGGAGACCTCTAAATATATCTATCTCAATTCATGGGGCTGATGAAGTGACACGTACAATAGATAATTTAACATTATCTCGTGCACGTAAAGCTATCAATGAGCTTTTACTATCTACTAATCTTAACCGGACTAAGCCCCCGGCTGATTTTCATTTTAGATTCCAGGAAATACATAATGAATCACAATTTTCTAGTACATTTGGTCTTAATATTAAAGGCCAACTTTTTCCTGCTATATTTAAAAAAGCCTTATCAAATCTTTCTTTGGAAGCCCATACCAAATCTATAAGCAATTCTTATGCTGCTCGATTTATACATAATTACTATACTATTGATATTGATTTACCAAATAAACCCAGCTCTTTTTTTAGAGTTCGGCCAGATATACCTGATAATATTTCGCCAGTATATGTTAGCTCAGTTACCTATGGTAGAATGGTTTTATTTAGTCTGCAATCAAAAAAAACCAAAAATGAAATGGAACTTGCTTTAAAAAACTCAATTGATGTGGCTAATAATATTAAAGTTAGTAATCAAGTAACTATTGAAGATACAAGCTTATTAGATGAATCAAATATACAAGTAAGTGTAATTGGTGGTGATGGTAGTTCTGGTGGTGCTATTTACGATACGGCAGGTTTACTCAGCTTTTTAAAAAAAGGTAGTAATAACTATCAAGATGGCAAACTACTTTCTTATACATTAAGATTTTTAAAAAATAATTCAGTCGCTACCGTAGTTTTAAGTAGTGATTATAATATACAGAACTGTGAGCCCCGTATATCCGAAGAGAACACAGAAATTACTCTTAAACTTGATTCCATTTTAAGTAGTAATGAACTTGGTTCTGGTCTGGATATTTATGGCACTGTGGGACTAAAAATAGTAGATGCAATACCTGGTATACATACCTGCTCTTTCACTCCCAATCCAAATGATGAAACTCAACAACATGGTATATTAGCTAATATTGCTGAAGAAAATCTTTTAAATTTACAAACTGGGTGGAATGATTTAAGTCATTTCCCTTATCAGAGTAGGATCCAATATACAAAAGAAGATTTTGATATGGGAAAAAACTTAGAAATATGTGTTAATATGTGTGATCAAGATATTCTACGTGATGATTGCATTAATCAAGCTTATGTAGTCCAGATAAATGACATACTTGGTGCTAGACATGATCAATTAATTGGTACTGATAATGGTTTTATTTTTAAAGAGAATGACACGTGGATAAGGTTAAAAGTGAAACGTCAAATTCCCAGTAGATAAGATAGCAATCACTTACTGAGGTTTATGGTGTAATGTAATAAGAACGGTTTCAACTTGATGTTTTGAAAATTGCTCTATCTTCATACTAAGTGAAGCATGAGTAATTTCAAAACCTTTTTTGAGTCTGCCGTTAGACTCATGTAAAAAATAACCTGCTATTGTATTAAATTTTTCTTCTGGTAGATTAGTGGATAATAGTTTATTTAAATGTGTAAGTGGTACACTGCCTTGGACTTTATATGTACGTTGACCCACTTTTTGAATACGCTTAGAGAATGGATCAAATTCATCATGGATATCTCCCACTATCTCTTCTAATATATTTTCCAGAGTGATTAAACCCGTAACTTCACCATATTCATTAACTGTAAGAACTAGATGGCTCCGATTGCTTTTCATATCATTCAGTAGTGAAAGTAGTTTTTGTGTTTCCGGAACAAATAATAGCGGATTGATATATTTTTTTATACTAGGAACAGGTATTTTACTCTTATCAAATTTCTGAAATAATAAAAACTTAGCATGGATAAAACCAATGTAATCTTTTCTGCCATTATCATTCTCATAGACTGGTAACCGGGAGTGGCCAGTCTTACGAAAGGTATACACCATATCTGTCCACGTCGCATTAATCGATAAATCGCTAATATCATTACTTAGAACTTTAATTTGTTGAACATTTCGACTAGACATCTGGATGATATTTAAAATCATTTGAGTTTGCTCATTTTCGAAGGGAACAGTTTTTCTCTGGAACACTTGATTCTGCAAAAATAATGCTATATATTCTCTAAGAGTAAGATTGTATTTATTGAACCAGGCAGAAAAAAAACTATGAAACATAATTATTAATTTAAGAAAAGTGTAAGTCTCACCTTTAGAGAGTCACTAATGTAGGACAATAGGATAAACCCATGGCCTCTAATAAATCTTGCTCATGGTTATGCATGATTAATCGTTCCCCCTCTGTTTCATGATCAAAACCCAATGCATGTAGAAGGCCATGTACACTTAATAAACACAATTCAGAAGCAAGAGTAATATTATGCTCAGCTGCTTGCTTCTCTGCTACATTGATAGCAATATATATTTCTGCCATGGGTAAATGCTTGGAAGAATCATAATCAGAAAAATGGAAAGTAAGAACATCTGTTTGTTGATTTTTTCCTCTAAATTGTGCATTGAGTTTTTGTATAGAGCTACCACTCACTATAACATACTGGAAAAATAAATTTTGTTTTATATAAGCCTGATGATGAATAATATTGGTTACTCTTTTCCTAAAATCTAATGTACGCAGACAGTTAATCCAATCCATTACGGCCTTTTTATCATGTGTAGATTTAAGTATTCTTTTAGTATAAGTATCATACTGAATTTTAAATAGCATGTGTAAATGTAGATATCTCTTCTTTTGCATCCTCCAATAAGTTAACAACGGTAAGTTCGCATCTTAAATTAGTCGTCTCTAATAAACTAAGAAGGAACTTGCTAGGGAATAAGATCACCAATTTACCACTTAAATTTATAAGTGTTTTTAACAGATCTACCAGTGCGAAGGTAGCAACACTATGAATATATGTCAAGCCTGATAAACTTAAAATGGAAGAATGAATACCTTTATCAATATACTTTTGCATGTGGATATTTACGAGAACAGTATCTCTAATATTCATCTGACCATCTATAACTCATAGAGATTACTGTTTCAGATGTCAATTCAACTTGTATATCAATATCTTTTTCTGAATCCACTATCCAACCCAAGGAGATATGTAACATTTTACTGATAGATTGTCAGCAAAATAAATTAGGTACATCATTCTATCTAACAGTCCAGGGTACTGACTCCCCAGGAGGAATTTACCCATGAAAGAGAATTGCATAGAATCTTTGAAGAAAAAATTTACCGATACCTTTTGAATTCATATCTATAAAGATGTTGACACAGGCAATAAGGTCTTAACCTCTCTATGGAGAAAGTAATGGGTATTCTACCCGCCTATTTTCCTGGAGGTTATTACATGAGAAAGATGATTATGTTGGCCATTGTAGTGGCATTCTTCTTAACAAACATTAATTGTTCAGCAAATACTTCACTGAAGAGTTCAGAGCTTGTATTTACTATTACGGTTGATGAGATAAAAACAACAGCTAAACAGATAGCTGGACTGGGTTTTAACTTAAAAAGTGACCTTGGTATTGATCTTAATAAAGCCCAATATGATATTGAGGTATATAAATTTGTATATGATGTTGAATATAACGGTAAAATGTCACAAGCTAGTGGTGTAATCCTAGTTCCCAAAAAAGAAGGAACTTTATCTCTGGCATCTATACAACATGGTACACGGACTAAAACTGAAAATATGCCTTCCAGAATAACAAGTCTCTTTAATACTTTTGGGGGCAGGAAATTAAACTTAGAAGGTATTATAGAGGCAATGATAGGTGGTTTTCTCACTGTAGAGCCTGATGGATTAGGAACTACGGTTTCTGCAGAGGCTTTTGGGCCATATTATAATTATCATATTGCTGATGCATATGTTGCCAGTACGACAGCTGCCTTACGTGCTACACGAGAATTTGCAAAATCTAAATCTATAGAATTAAATAATAAATTATTCTTACGTGGGTATTCTGAAGGTGGTTTTGCAACCATGGCCGTTTACAGAGGGATAACTCAAAACCCAACTCTTCTGACTGAATTTCCATTAACAGCAGTTGCGGCAGGTGCTGGTGCATATGATTTACTGTTTACGGTAAAGGAGTTGTTAAGTGACACACTGACTCAGCCAGTTTATTTGCCCTATGTTTATTTGGGCTATGAACAAAGATATGCATTGCCTGTCACTTTATTTGGTAAGGTCTTCACTGCGGCTTCTGATATGATTCGTAACTTATTTAATGGTTTAAAAACTACTGCTGAAATCAATGAAGCCCAAAATAGTGCTGGCACAAAAGTGTTATCAAATGATCCTGCTCAAATTCTCAAGACTGCTGCCATAAATTGTCTACAAACAGAAATAGAATCAGAAATAGATACTGCATGTGCTGATACAGACATAAAGAAGTTCCGGACACAATTAGTAGAGAATTCTCTGGCTACAAAGTGGGAATTAACCGTTCCAACAAGACTATATGTGTGTACTGAAGATCAGACAGTCCCTCCAAATAATACATTGGAAAAGGCTAAAAATGGTCTAACTATACCTAATGAGGTAACACAGGCAGAAGAAGCCAACCTCCAAAAAACTGAGAATAGTATTGTCACAGCCGCTGGTACGCATGCACGCTGTCCTCTTTATGGAATACCAGTAGATTGGTTTCTAAAGTTTTAAAAGAATATTTTTTCCCATTTTGTGGTGAAACCCTTTATACAAGCCTGCTACCAAAAGCAAGTTGATCACCTTCCAGTTTGGCTAATGCGGCAGGCTGGAAGGTATTTACCAAGCTACCGTAAAATACGAAAAAACTATACGTTTTCTCAAATGTATAAAGAACCTGAGATAGCAACTGAAGTTACCTTATTGCCATTTGAATATTTTGAATTAGATGCGGCAGTAATATTTTCTGATATTTTGGTAGTACCTGAAGCCATGGGCATGGAACTTGAGTTTATCGAAAAGAAGGGCCCTGTATTTAGATTCCCTCTGCGTACAAAAGAACAAATAGATCAACTACAAGTGTTACAAAATACATCTAAGTACCAATTTCTTTGTGACACATTAAAATATGTAAGGCAAGAACTACCTAAACACATTGCTGTATTAGGATTTTGTGGTGCACCTTGGACTCTTGCTGTTTATATGATAGAAGGACAAACTTCAAAGGAATTTCATGAGATCATGAAATTTAGATATGAACACGTTGACTTGTATAAAATACTAATGGAAAAAATCACACAAAGTCTCATCCAATATTGTAAGGCACAAATTCAATCTGGTGCAGAGGCTATACAAATTTTTGATACATGGTTAATGATTGCAGATGAAGATAATTTTTTGAACTATATTTTACCAAGTCTAAAAATTTTAATAAAAAATATCAAACAATACCATTCTGATATACCAATCATCTATTTTGCTAAGAGAGTACAGAACTGGTTGCCATATTTATTAGATTTAGATATTAATGTTCTGGGTGTAGATTCTAGTATCTCCTTAGGAACAGCACAAAGGATAGTGAAGAATAAGATCACTATCCAAGGGAATCTTAACCCTAATCTTTTGAGGACATCAAAAGATACTATCAAAACATTTACCAAAAAAATGTTAGATTCACGCATACCCGACGGACACCATATTGCAAACCTAGGCCATGGTGTATTACCCCAAACACCCGTGAAGAACGTGCAATTTTTTATAGATGCCGTACGCGAGTATATAAAATAATGGCAACATATAAATATCAAGGTAGCCATACCTATAAGATAGATAATTTTTTTACTAAACACAAAAAGAATATAATACTTCTTTTTTTATTAATAGCTTTGAGTTTTATCACTGTTATTCTAGTGCAACGCTTTATCTTATGTTCTCTATCCGTTAATAATCATTCCATGATGCCTTATCTTAAAAAGAATAGTGTGGTATTTGGCTTATATGCTTATATGGTAAAACTAGACAGACATAATATTATCTACATAGATAATACACTTTGTAGAATTGTTGGGCTACCTAAGGAAAATATTCAGATTGTAGCAAAGCAAATAATAATTAATGGTACTGCTTGGAATGACATCTATGCCTACCATCCTGATAATCGTATCTTTCCCAAAAATAGTTCTAAAAGAGACTACCTGACTACAACCACGTTATCAACACAAGAATACTTTTGCTTACCTGATAACCGTTCCGTCATATATGATCTTCGACGCCATATAATTACACGTACAAGCATAATTGCTAAGATAGTCTTTAAAACTATTATAGGTAATTTATGGTTATAAATACTAAACCTCAACAATTACTTAATAAATTATATCGTTATAGGGTATCTCGCTTTGTTAAAAATCTTCTCCAGCATACAGACCACGCAGGTTCAATGGCCATAGCACGTCAATTTTATCCATCCACTAAAGAGTTACAAAACACGCAAGACTACATAAATGACCCCCTACAAGAAACCCAAAAAACTAGTTTAAATAATGTTATCCATAAATATCATAATAAAATTTTACTGCTGACAACGGAACAATGCCCTGTCTATTGTAGATATTGTACTCGAAAAAGAAAAACATTAATCTACAATCAACATAGCCCATTAGACATACCTGCTATTCTAAATTATATAGAATCACATCCAGAAATTAATGAAGTCATTTTATCTGGAGGTGACCCTTTCATATTATCTAATCAGATCCTCAATCACATAGTCACATCTTTGCTAGGCCAATCACAAATTCACTTCATTAGATATCACACGAGAGCTATTACAACCATACCCCATCGATTTAATGATAAACTTTTATTTATGGCTAAAGAATGGAAACAAAATTACCCTACCCTGACACATGCAATCGTATTACACATCAATCATCCATCTGAAATCACAAAAGAAAGTAGAGATATCTGCCAAAAACTCATACAAATTGGCTATGTACTATATAGCCAATCAGTGCTACTCAGAAAAATTAATAATTCTGTAGAAACCCTAACTACTTTATTTATACAATTGAAGAAAATAGGTATACAACCCTATTATCTACATCAGTTAGATAAAGTAACAGGCTCTGGTCATTTTTATGTGGAAATAGAAGAAGGTATCCAACTCATGAAACAAATAAGAGACCTTATACCTCCTTATCTCATGCCACGTTATGTAATAGATTCCAAAGAAGGCAAAACAAACTTATATTATTAATAGATTAGTTATAGAAGATTTATATTATCTTCAAGCCTGTTGCGTAAGACGCTGACAAATTTGTGTAAAAGCATCTTGTGTAGTTTTTACATTCGTTTTATCTAGTTTGAGCTTTTTAATAGATTTATTGAGTATAGGTATACCTTTCTCACTAGCTTCCATTAGCTCCACTGTCAAAGGTATTCTGCCCAACAAAGGCACTTGCACATCCTCTGATAGAACCTCTCCCCCCCCTTGAGAAAAGATAGTACTTATTTTATGACAATGAGGGCAAATAAATTCGCTCATATTTTCTATTACACCTATAATAGGGATTTGAACCTGGGTAAACATATCACATGCACGCTGTGCGTCATGCATTGCAACATTCTGTGGAGTAGTCACAATAATAATGCCATCCACCTGGACTAGTTGAGAGAGGGACAACTGTACATCACCAGTACCTGGTGGTAGGTCTATAATTAAGTAATCTAATTCACCCCATTTCGTATCAAACAAAAATTGATTTAAAGCCTTACCTAACATAGGACCACGCCAAACAACTGCCTGTTTTTGATTTATAAGGAACGAAAAACTCATTACTTTTAAATTATATACCTGCATCGGAATAATCAAATCATCTTGTACCTGGACCGCTTGCTGTCCACCTATACCTAAAAGTGTACCAATGGATGGCCCGTAGATATCTGCATCCAAGATCCCCACCTTATAACCTGCCTCAATCAGAGCATAAGATAAATTAGCAGATACAGTAGATTTACCCACACCACCTTTACCCGAGGCAATACCAATAACATGCTTGGCTTGAAGGGATTTTCTGTCAGGTATACCCATACGACGATCTTCCGTAGGTGATTTTTTGTCTGTGTGATCTTCCTCTTCCGTAGATAATTTTTTGTCTGTAGCTTGAAAAACTAACTTAAATTTAGGTAAACTAATTTTCTTTTTGGCTAATATCATACGAATATTTGCTTCAATCTCAATTTGTGTTGTTCTATCATCATTACTATGCAATAGGATATGCCATTTTTCTCCTTTAGCAAAAGATATATCAACGAGACTCTCGCTTTCTAACAAGGCTAAACCTGTCTTGGGGTGTTTAATCTCTGACAAAATTGTGTAAAATTGCTGCTTAATTTGTTCTATATTTGACATAATATTTTAAGGAATAAGTAACTTAATCATCCTGATCATGCAAATATCTTTCTCGAATGATACGAACAGACTTCGAAATATCTTTTTCTCTCACAGAGGCACGAGATGTTGCTTGATATTGCCGTCGAGCATAAAATTTCACTAGTAATCTCAATACAAATCTAATACCCCACCATATGATAAAGCAAAATATGATAAAACGTAGCATATAACCAACTTATTCCAGAATGACACTAAATGTAAAACAAAGACCTTAACTGCCCCTTGTCTCTTAGATAAATGGAGATGGCCGGGATCGAACCGGCGACCTCTACAATGCCATCGTAGCGCTCTCCCAACTGAGCTACATCCCCCACAACATGTATAGATAGAGCTATAAATATAATGAAAAAAGCAAACATAATTTCAAGAAAAGCTTGCGATATGCATTACTTTTTCATTTTATTGTGCTTGTGTACATCATAAACCTAATAATCACTATCATTAAGGGGCTGGTTTATCGTCATTATAAAGTATTCTATTATATAATGCAAGAATATCTATCTATGCATAAAATTAATAAAATATATATTATTAGTTTAGGCATGTTAACTATCCTACTTATACAAGGATGGAAATTCTATAATATACATTTTTCTGATCTACATGTTTTTCGTCATGCAATCTATACAAATGATTTTTTGCTCTTTGTGATTTGCATTTTTATAGCTAGCTTAGACATCATCATAAATATTATAACAAAACAGTCTAATCTTACTTTAAAGTGCATACGCATAATAGGCTTAATAGGTCTTTCTGTTCTATATTTCCTAAATTACACAGTAGAGAGTAAAATTACTGCAAATACAGTAGCACAATTTACCTGGCAATTTTATACCTTTGGTGTTATCTTGGTATCTAGCGTCATCACAGGATTATTAGGGGTTATGGTAAAATCTAAGATTAATAGTCGATCAATCAATCAAGCTTTTGGATGATATTCTTGGTAAGTTTCTTGCAAATAGCTATCTGCCACATGAGTATATATCTGTGTAGTTGAAATGTCAATGTGACCAAGTAGCTCCTGTACAGAGCGTAAGTCTGCTTTATTTTGTAATAAATGTGTTGCAAATGAATGTCTAAGAGTGTGGGGAGTAATATTTTTTTGGATATCCGATCGCCTGATATATTTTTGCAAAAGACGCCATACACTTTTACGATTTAGATTACCTCCTTTCCGGGAAATAAATACATAATCTGATGCCCCGTGCTTCATAAGCTTAGGTCTAGCATCTCTAAAATATACTTCTAACAAATCATGGGCAAGTTCACCAAATGGCACTAATCTTTCTCGATCACCTTTACCCACGATAGTAAGTAATTTTGTCTTTGTATCAACATTAGATACTGTTAAATAACATACTTCAGAAATACGCAACCCAGAAGCATACATGAGTTCAAACATGGTACGATCACGTAACTCTAATATCTCATTTTCCTTAAAAACAACAAACAGCTTTTGTATCTCAACCCTTGTTAAATAGTCAGGCAAACTTTTTTCAATCTTGGGGATTGCAATACTAGTCATCGGGTTAGCATTTACTAGCTTACTCACTTCTAGATAATTAAAAAACTGTCTCAATGATGCAATTACTCTGGCTTTAGTACGCTTTGATATATTTTTTTCCCCTTCTTCACGTAGAAAACCATTAATATCTTGTTGGGTAGAATCAATCATGCTCTTTTCCCCTTTCGTGAGAAAACGATCTAATTTAGTTACATCTGATACATAACTAAATACACTATTTTGTGCTAAGCCTTTTTCAACAGTAAGATATTCTCGAAACTTACTAATAATCATTTGTTCTTTATAGGAATAGGTCACCATACACTCCGTTACAAAAACAAAGTCGGTCCTCTGCCAAAAACATTAATAAAAATCTTGAACTAGAGGATAAAATCTTACTGACAATATAACGATTAAAAAAATAGTAATTTTGTGAGTTTCTTATATAACCTTTTGATAGTTATTTTTGTCCTCAATTGTCTGTTTTTATTATTTTTTATTTTAATTCAGTCCGGAAAGTCTTCTAGTATTAATTTATTTGGAGGTTCTAGCCAAACTGCTTTTGGTAGTAATTCGGCAGATGTTTTAACGAAGGCAACGTCCTTCATGGTTTTTGCTTTCATCATACTGGCACTCTTAACCGCCTATATGAAATCTATTCAAAGTAAATCTTCTAGCTTAGAAAGAGAATTTACCACACAAGATGCCTCTAGCCCAAAAATCAAAGTGAATGAAATAAAACCCCTAAAAACTGAGAAAGAAGCTAATCAACAAGATAAGCCTCCTTTAACTCCTAAAAAGTAAGCTTTTCATTTAAATGTTATCTACTCTTCTTTTTGAAGAACATCTCATATTAGAGGCTAAAATGACTACCTATGCAGGGTATCAGTTACCTCTCATGTATTCCAGCGTCAAAAATGAGTGCCTTGCTGTTCGTTCCAAAGCAGGTATATTTGATATCTCACACATGGGAACCATTTACATACAAGCATCTAATATGAGTAGCATCCATCTTTTACTGAATTATCTTACATGTCGCACTATTCCTGTAGTGCGAGGTACAGTGCAATATAACGCCCTTATTAACGAACAAGGGGGTATAATAGATGATATCACTATTTATGTACTTACAGAGACATCTTTTTTAGTTATAACTAATGCAAACAATACACATAAAGTAATGCAACACTTAAACCATTGGAATGGCAGGATGGATAATTTATGCCATATCTATCTGTCAGAGAATAGAGTTTTATTAGCCATACAAGGTCCTCAAGCTGAAGAGGCACTTAATGATTTAACAAGTTTAAAAACAATACAAATAGAAAATCTTAACTACTATAAATGCACTCTTTATGGAGCAAATCATGAAAATATGATTTCTAGGACAGGCTATACGGGTGAAGATGGATTCGAAATTATACTTACGCTCGAAGAAGCCATACAATTTTGGAAAAATTGTATTAAAGCAAATATTACCCCATGTGGTTTGGCAGCCAGAGATGTATTACGAATGGAGCTATTCTATCCACTGTATGGAAACGAATTATCAGAAGATAAAACACCTGTTGTAAGCAATCTAGGTTGGTTAGTTAGTCATAATAAAGAATTTCTTGGTAGTCAGTACATAGAGACACAATCTCAAAAAAAAACTATTGGTTTTACCTTGTTGGATAAGGCTATACCAAGAAGCCAATTTGATATTTATCATAATGAGCGGAAAGTGGGCTATGTAACTAGTGGTTCCTTTTCATTTACGTGGAATCAAGGCTTTGGCATAGCATATATAGAAAGTCAACTTAACCATGATTTAGAGGTTAGCATACGAAATAAAAAAATACCTATACAACTACATGTTGTTAGCCCATATAAATCTCATGGTTCAATCAAAAAACGCTTATCATAAAGATGAATTCAAACGATGTGTGGTAAAAGGATTATTTAATTCTGTTTCCTCCATATTTTTTTGTTCTATGATGGGTAAGATAATATCAGACAGTATCAGACTTAAACTCATACCACGTCCACCTAAACCCGCACACCAAAATACATTATTAAAATAAGAATCAAAACCAATTACTGGCCTATTATCTAGAGGGAATGTTCTTAAACATGACCAATAATCTAGGACAGGCCAGGCCTGTAAGAAGGAAAAAAATTGGGATTGAGATAAGACATGCTTTAACTGTATAAGTGCATTATGTTCTGCAAAATAATCAGATGGTTCTTTAGGCTCTTCATCACAATAGCTAACTAAAATATTATCTTCATATGGTCTCACATAAAAGTTATCTATTTCGTTCCATATAATAGGTAATGCCGTAAATTCATGATATTTATCCTCTAAGATAAACATATGTCGTTTATGGGGTATTAACATAGGTGCATTTAAATGACTCATTCGCATCACTTCTCTAGACCAAGAACCACATGCGTTAACCAGTATATCATTCTTGTTTAAATAGACATGATGTATTTGACGTGTACGAGTATGTGTTATTTGTATCTCTTTAATAAAATGATCATTGGCTTCAAGATGTGTTAATTTCATTACATAGTGGCACTTTACATCATACTGTTCAAGTGAGTGTCTTAAATATTCTTGTATACCTTGTAAGTCTAAAGTACCATTTTGAGGAATTAAGCGTCCTCTTAGAGATGTATTATTTGGTAGATCTATACAATAAGATACACTTTGCAGACCTGACCATATTTCTGTGGCTACGTCAGGTTTCTTAATGAACATCTCTTCTTCATAGTAATCATATTCCATAGGACAGATAAATAAAGAACATGTCTTCACTAAATCATTTTCTATCATCTTAGCAATACCTAGTTTCAATAAACGAGACAAATAAGGATCAGCTTCATAACTGCGAGCAATAGCTGAATTCTTTGAAGAACTGTAAGCAAATGAATGGTTAGACTGATCATATATGATCACCTGGAATCCTAGACGGGCTAATGACAATGCACTAGCGTAGCCAGCTATACCAGCACCAAATACATGAGCAATCATATATCACTTGTGTAGTATATCTTTATTGTTTTCAAAAATATTCACAAAGCTACTTAATCAATTCTGTCATTTTATATAGCGGTAAAATAACAGAAACAATAATACCACCAACTATAAAGCCCATCACAACAATCATAATCGGCTCAAGGGCTGTTGTTAAGCGTTTTACAGCAGCATCTACTTCAACTTCCATAATATCAGCTACCTTTAATAATACTTCTGCCATTTTATCTGCTGCCTCACCCGCTGCCATCATCCCTTTGGCCATGTGGGGTAAAAAGATAGAATTTTGTAAGGCAATACGCAATGAGCTACCTTCCTTAATCTGTTTTATTGCTAAATGAATTTCATCTTTAAATAGCTCCGTATTTACAATCCCCGCAATAATTTCCAAAGCAGTAAGTAAAGGCACTCGAGATTCCAGCAATATACCCAAATTCCTAGCAAAACGACTAACAATGATTCTCTTCTGTAGTTTGCCCATTAATGGTATCTTAAATTTTATCTTATCCCATTGTATTTGAGCACTTTTAGCTTGTTGCCATTTTTGGAATCCTCCAATTATAGCAATAATAAATAAAATAAATGTATACCAATAATTTCTTACGAATGAAGAAAGAGCCAAGACAATTCGTGTAGGCAAAGGTAACTCTACTCCACCAAACTGGGTAAACAAGGATTCTATTTGTGGTACAACTCCAGTTAACACAAAAATAACCACTGCAATGGAAATAACTAACATAATAAAAGGGTAAATAAGTGCTGTAATAGCTTTTGATTGCAATTCAGCATTTTTTTCTTCTAATTCAGCCAGACGATTTAATGTTTTTTCATATGAACCTGTTGCTTCACCTACTTTGATCATATTTTCGTAAACAGGTGGAAAAATATCCTGATGATCGGCGATAGCTTCGGATAAGGATTTGCCCGAAACAACATCTTCTTTTAGTTGACCAACAATAACTCTTAGGGTACGATTATCTGTTTGTTCCCACACATCTGTTAAAGCAACATTTAGTGTAACTCCCGCACCTAATAGAGTTGCTAGCTGCTTAGAAAATAGACTCTTGTCCTTGGAAGAAACACGATATAGTAAAGCCGATAACATTGGGGACAGTTCACGATCACGTTTTGAGCTATCTTCATTTAAACTAGTGATGTAATATTGTTTTTGTTTTAGTTTCGCCTGTGCATTGTCCAGGTTAGGTGCTTCAATATAATCAGCAATATTCTTACCAGAGGGATCAATTGCTTTAAACTTATATACTGGCATATCAAGTAACTCGTAAAACTTCTTCTATGGAAGTAACGCCTTCAATAACTTTAGTCAAACCAGCTGACCGTAATGTGGTCATGCCTTTTTTAATGGCTAATCTCCGTAAAATATCTATATTATTATCTGATAAAATACATTCTCGTAGTTCATCGTCTAGTATTAATAATTCATAGATACCACTACGGCCTGAATAACCTGTTTCAAAACAATGTGCACAGCCCTTTGATTTATAAAGCGTATAGCTTTTCCCCAACGCCTTGGTATCAGATATAAATAGACCCATTTTTTTCAAAGCAGTCCCTGTTATTTTCTCTTTCGCCTTACAGAATTGACATAATACACGGAGTAATCTTTGAGCTATAAAACCTAAACAGGTAGAAGTTACTAAGTAGGGTTCAATATTCATATCAATCAAACGGTGTACTGCTGATGGTGCATCATTCGTATGAAGTGTGGAAAAAACTAAATGACCGGTTAAGGAAGATTGTATTGCTACCCTTGCCGTTTCTTCATCTCGAATTTCACCAACCATAATAACATCAGGATCCTGCCTTAATATTGAACGTAAACCCTGGGCAAAAGAAAGACCAATATCATTTTTAGCCTGTACTTGACTTACTCCATCCATTTGGTATTCCACAGGGTCTTCTACCGTAATAATATTTATTGTTTCATTTTTTAGTAAACCCAAAGCTGTGTAAAGAGTACTTGTTTTCCCTGAACCTGTTGGTCCTGTAACCAGAATAATGCCGTGAGGGCTATTAATTAGATCTACAAATTGCTTACGCACCTCATCTTGCATGCCAATGGTATCTAGTGAATAGACGGCATCACTCGTGTTTAAAAGACGCATAACAATACGTTCCCCAAACTGGGTAGGTAATGACGACACACGGACATCAACATCTTTACCTGCAAAACGAATTTTTATACGACCATCTTGCGGAAGACGATTCTCTGCAATATTCATATCTGCCATAATTTTTATACGAGAGATGATACCATTTTGTATAGATTTAGGTGAGTTCAGTACTTTATGTAGCATGCCATCTACACGATAACGTACTACCACATCCTTTTCTTGCGGCTCAATATGAATATCTGAAGCATTATCCCCAATTGCATTAGTTAAAATAACATTAACCATTTTAATAATTGGAGCCTCATTAGCTAGATCAAAAGAATCTTGGCTTTCATCTATATGGTCTAAGAAGTCTAGCTCTGTATCTAGATCATTAACTAAATCAGATTTTGCATCTGGGTCATGTTTCTGTTCATAATGTTGGTGTATAATACGCAACAACTCTGATTCTTTAGATAAAATAAATTTTAGGGTATAACCCACAAAAAACATTTGTAATTCATCCATAGGATGTAATTGCTCAGGATCACACAGGCCTACATAAATAATATCTTGTTGATGACTAAAAGGCACTATCTTATATTTTTGAATAAATTTAAGAGGGACTATCTTAATAAAAGTACTAATATCACTAACTTGTAGTTTATTTTGATATTCCATACTATAATATTGGGACATAAGCATAAAAAGCTCATCTTCATTGGCATAGCCGTTATTAATTAGAATTTGAGGTAGAGAAATCTTAGCTTTGTTTTTCAGGCGAATTGCCTTTTGTAGATTATCCTTAGTGACTATTTTACTTTTTTCTAAGGTTTCTTCAAACCTGAATGCATCCATGGAATTCGTTGTCATAGGCACAACCTGTCCTCAGCTATACTTTAGCAAGCCGTGACTATTATTATTTGGTACCTCTCAATACTTTTAATTGTTCCTGTCGTAATTGCTCCGTTACTTGATCGGCAATCCGAGAGTTGGTTAAAATATGGGGTGTAATAAATACAAGTAAGTTACTTCTGACTAAGTTTGTTGTCCTCCGTCTAAATAAAAAACCAAGTAATGGAATATCAGCCAGAATAGGAATTTCTCTTGATGTTTCAGTTCGCCGGGTTGAGATAAGGCCTCCTAAAACAATAGTTTGTTTATTTTTTACCTTGATTGTAGTTCTAATATCACGCTTAGTAAAACGTGGATTAACTGTTACATCATCTGTATTTACAACAGATTTTACTTCTTGATAAAGTTTAATAGTAACTTCTTTAGCACTATTAATTTGGGGAGTAAACTTAATGTTCACACCTATAGGTCTATAATCAAAGGTTTCTATGGTTGCATCAGTAGCACCAGATGTCCTAGAGCCTAAACGTACAGGATAATCTTCACCAACATTAATTTCAGCCTCTTGGTTATTCAGGGTAAGGATCTTGGGTGCAGACAATATAACAAAATTCTCTTTGTTAATATTTGCATTGAACAAAGCCAATACCTTTGCCTGTTGATCAATAATTACACCAAGAGATAAACCCAATATTGTATTTAAACCATTACTTAAAGCAGTTGCTACACCTTGGCCTGGATTCGCTGCCAAGGAAGATGCCACAGCAGCACCAGCGGTACCACTACCAAACTGCCCAATTCCACCATTTTGAAAACGCCAGTCAATACCAAAATCATTCAAATCACCCTCTTGAACTTCAGCAATAAAAACTTCTAGCAAAACCTGCTCACGAGTAATGTCAATACTTCTGATTAGACTTTTAACAACTTTCCATTCTTCTTGTGTTCCTACATATATAAGGCTATTAGATTCTACATGTGGAATAACGTGAATCTTTTCCCCTTGCTTCCTAGTACTTTTTGTATTTGTAGATTTTTTAACTTGGCCAGATTTTGATGAAAAGATGGTATCACTCAAACGAATTTGATTTAGTGTGGCGGCAACCTTATCTGCCTCCATATTATTCAGCCTAATTATATGTATTTGACCATGAGGAAGGGCTTCTTCTTCCTCTTCTTCTATCTCTAGTGGTTTATCTACCTCAATAATAATTTTAATCAGACGATCTACCTCTAGTGCTCCCCCCGTAAGAATCAGATGACCAATCTCTTTGTAATCAACAATCTCTGTTTGTGTATTTGTAACTCGCTTTAGAACACCAGAAAGTCGTATAGGGTCAATATAATCCAGGTGAAGAATTGCTGTTACCGGGCCATCTGCTCGAAGTACATCTTTTGGTAAATTTTTCTTTCCAATATGTATAATACTGCCTTTTGCAACCGCATCTTTTAGGGTAATAACACGCAACAATTTATCTGATATTACCACACCTAGGCCCTTAACAGCAAGAACACTAGTCAAATAGGACAAGGCCTGGGCAACAGGTATCCTTTCAGGCGAGATCACAGTAATCTTACCTCGAACTTTTTCATCCGCTATAATATTTTTACCAATAATAGCACTCATAGCTTTTAAAAAATCATGGATATCTTTTTCACGAAAATCTACACGAAATGTTTTTTCTTTTTTAATAGAAATAGCTTTTGCTTTGGATCTTTTCTTGGGGGCTCTCTTCTCTTGTCCACTAAGAGAAACAAAGACCAACATGGTAATTAGGGTAAAAACACAGGTACTGTGCGATAAAGATATCTTTTTCATATAGTTGATCAAGTATGTATGCTATGCATATAGAACCTAGACCTATAAAGTAAATAATGATTTTAGTATTCTATCATTTTTTGCTTCAGCAAAATAACGCACTACTGGCTCTGTATTAGAGTGGCGTACATGTAACCATGGTAGTCCACTGGTCGTAGCCATATATAAGCCATCTCTCTCATCAATAACACAATCTGGGTATAGCTTATTGAAGTTAAGTTTCAAATTTTCTATAGAAATCTCTTCCCGAGAGAATGATCTTTTATCAAAATAAGTCTTAGGAAACTGTTCCATAAGTGCTTCCAAGTCCATATTCGCTTCTTGCAGACAAGATAAAATACATACGGTTGCTAATAAAGAATCTCTACCAAGAGAAAGAGAAGATGGATCAATTACTCCTCCATTCCCCTCACCCCCAAAAACGGCACCTTTTTGTTGCATCGTATCCAATACATGTGCCTCACCCACTTTTGTCTGATGTAATTTTTTATCATATTTTTCTGCAATCCAACGATTAATCCATGAACTAGACAAGTTAGCAACAACATCCCCTTCTCTATATTTAAGAATCTGATAAAGAGACAAAGATAATGTCCACTCTTCTCCTATGGCTTTACCTTCATTACTTACAACACTCATTCGATCTGCATCTGGATCATAAGCCAAGCCAATAACACATTGGTTATCCTGGACAAATTTACAAAATTCAGATAAATTAGAGGGTATAGGTTCAGGCATACGAGGAAATTTATCATAAAATTCATTATACATGGAGATATAAGATATATCTAGGCTATCTAATAGCTCTGGTATGATATATGTTCCTGCTCCCCCCATGGCATCTATCGCAACCTTTCCCGTTAGTTGTATAGGCGACACAGCGTATCGTTTTTGTATAATATCTTGTATATGAATCTTTTTAGCCTCTTCATGAACATCTAAAACATTCCCTTGTTGTTCATAATTACCCCAACCTAGATCCGTCCGATTAACGTGGTCAACCCAACGTTGGTTATCATCCTCAGAAAAAAAATGGCCTTGCTCTTTAATAAATTTGAATGCTGTAAAATTGATTGGGTTATGGCTAGCCGAGATCATAATTCCACCTGCTAAATTTTTAGCATTAACAAAAGCTTTTAAGGTGGGTGTTGGAATAATACCAGCATCACACACTTCTCTTCCAAGAGCCATTAAAACACCAATCACAATATTACCTATCGCAGGTCCCGTACATCGTGAGTCACGAGCTACAGCAATAGAGCCACTAGGTATGACATGATGAAAGGCACGAATAAAAACAGTAATATTAGATGGATGAATATCTACACCAAAAATACCCCTGACACCCGATACAGAACACTTGAATGTTCGTGAACTATCCAACATCGTAGTTATAGGCTTTCTAAATAGCGTTCCGCTTCTATCGCAGCTGCACAACCAGAACCAGCAGCTGTAACTGCTTGTCTGTAATAGGAATCTTGCACATCACCAGCAGCAAATACGCCGGGGATATTTGTAGCTGTTTTGTCAGGCTTAGTCTTGATATATCCATTTTTCTCAAGAGTTATCTGGTCACGAAAGAGAGAAGTGTTGGGAACATGACCTACTGCAACAAAGATACCTTGGGTTACCATATCAGTAACCTCACTTGTACGTGTATCTAGCACCTTGGCACCTTTAACCATGCCAGTACCTTCATCACCATAAATCTCCTGGATTGTTTTATGAGACATAATTTCGATTTTTTCATGTGATTTAGCTCGTTCAAACATAATTTTACTTGCTCTGAAGACATCACGACGATGTAGAATGGTCACCTTAGAAGCAAACTTTGTCAAAAATAATGCTTCTTCCATGGCACTATCACCACCACCAACCACCAACACATCTTTCTCTTTAAAGAAGAAACCATCACAGGTCGCACATGCTGATACACCCTTGCCCTTAAACTTTGCTTCTGATGGAATATCTAGAAAGCGAGCGGTAGCACCAGTCGCAATAATAGCGGTCTTGGCCTCCCACCATTTATCTTCTGCATATACTTTAAAAGGATTACTATTTTTAAAGGACACTTCATTAACTAAACTACTTTTAAGCGTAGTACCAAATCGACCAGCCTGTTCACGAAATAATTCCATCAACTCGGGGCCGTGTATTCCCTTGGGAAAGCCAGGATAATTTTCTACCTCAGAAGTAATCATTAACTGACCACCTCTATCTATCCCTTCGAAAACTAACGTATCAAGGTTAGCTCTACTTGCGTATAAGGCAGCCGTGTATCCTGCTGGACCAGACCCAATAATAATTACATCATGCATAGAAATACTCCTTAATCGTCATGTAAAGTATTATGGTATATGAATGCAATCATAAATGCTTATAGAAACCTTTACAGTATAAAAAAATTTATTTATTGCTTATCGGTATTTGTATATGTGGTGTAGAGTATGTCTACTGATCATTATAGTGGCTTAGAAGAAACACTAAGCATCTCCTCATCAATCACCTTAGTTCAAGAAGATAATTTATCTTATCGTGGTATTCCCATTGTAGAGTTATTTGAAAAAGCTAACTTTGAAGAAGTGGTTTATCTACTGTGGTATGGTCGTTTACCGGGGGTAGAAGAATTAAAAAATTTTATATACCATATACAAGACAATATGTCATTTCTACAAAACATACAGGATCGACTACATAGCATGCCTAGAGGGGTACACCCACAAAATGCTCTTTGTTATTTAGTATCTACGTTAGCTTTATATGACCCTGAGATTGATAAATTCTCTGACAGGACCCTGAAATCTATTGCTCTACGTATCTTTTCTAAAATGCCAATTTTAATAAGCTCTTTTGAAAGACACCGTAAAGCAAAAGATGTTTGTGAGCCTAAACCAGAGTTAACCTTTGTTGGCAATTGCTTATATCTGTTGAGAGGTCAGGTAGCTGAAAAATATGAAATTGATGCTTTGGAGAAATGCTTAATCTTATATGCCGATCACTCTCTAAATGCATCTACTTTAGCTGTACGTATCACAACGGGGACAGTAGCAGATATGTACTCGGCTATCATTAGTGGCATTAATGCTTTGAAAGGTTATTTACATCGAGGAGCTAACCAAGAAGCGATGGAAATGATTATGAATATTGATAGTCCTAAGCATGTACCAGAATGGATTGAAGCACATATTGCAAAAGGTAACAAAGTAATGGGATTTGGCCATAGAGTTTACAAAAAGGGTGATCCTCGGGCTAAACTACTTAAAGATATATGTGAGCAGGTTTGTAATGCACGAAACTGTCAACACTATTATGAGGTCGGTTCTGCGATAGAGGAATATATGAAACAAAAATTTAATATAACACCTAATATTGATTTTTACACGGGTATGATTTTTTATGCATTAGGGATCCCAATTGATTTATTTACATCCATTTTTTCTATCGGACGATGTGCAGGTTGGATTGCACACATCCTAGAACAATATTCAGACAACCGCTTAGTATACCCTAAACAGAACTATACGGGTAAAACAGGCATCACTTACACCCCTATTGAAGCAAGATAAAGTGGGTAATCTACCGTCTTTTTCTTCTGTTGCTCTTACGTTTAGAACTACCACCATTAACTTTATTTGAGCTATTTGGCATCCTTCTTATCTTTGCACTATTAGGATCATTGTGAACAGCATATTGTTCTAGAGTAGAATGAACTGCCTCTCCTAAAAATTCTTGCTCCACTGGAACTGCTTCTTCTAAATTACCCTGTATCTGTGCCCTAAAAATGTACTCAATCAATTCTTCCTTGAATACACTAATGCTATCTTCGAAAAGGGAGAAAGACTGAAATCTATATTCTACGAGTGGATTTTTTTCCGCATATCCCATCGTCCATATGCCTTCTCTCAGTTGATCAATATTATACAAGTGATCTTTCCATTTTTGATCTATCACCTGTAAAGCAACCAATCTCTCTAGCAGATATAAATTTTCCGTTCCTATTGCTTTTTCTTTCTCTTGGTATTTATCTAACATGATAGCTTTTAATTGAGGCTCTATCTGCCCCTGCTCAATACTCTTCTTATCAATTCCATGTTGAGAAAGATCTACACCCAAAAGAGTATCTATCCATACGCTAAAGCCTCCATAATCCCATGCATCATGATTCTTAGCGGGAAAAAATTCTGCAAGCTTACTGTGAATTACATCATCGAAAAAAGCAAGAATCTCTTCATGTATGGTCTTTTCAGTAAGAATTTGATTACGCATACTATAAATATATTTTCTTTGCTGGTCCATTACATCATCATATTCTAATAAATGCTTACGGATATCAAAATTATGGCCTTCCACCCTTTTCTGGGCTCTTTCAATTGCACCACTTACCATCTTATGCTCTATAGATTCCCCTTCTTTCATACCAAGTTTTTGCATAATTGGACCCATACGATCTGAACCAAATATACGCATCAAATCATCTTCCAAGGATAGATAAAAACGTGAAGCACCAGGATCTCCCTGCCTACCAGCACGTCCTCTAAGTTGGTTATCAATCCGGCGAGATTCATGTCGTTCTGAACCTATAATATACAGCCCCCCACAATCAAGCACACCCTCGCCTAAAACAATGTCTGTACCTCTGCCTGCCATATTTGTTGCGATGGTAACCTTGCCTTTTGAGCCAGCATCTTTAATAATGTGTGCTTCTTTGTCGTGGTGCTTAGCGTTAAGAACAGCATGTGGTATATGTTTCTTACGCAATAAATTTGATATCGCCTCTGATTTTTCAATGGAAACGGTACCTACCAAAATAGGTTGCCCCTTGGCATTACAGTCTTGTATATCTTGTACAATAGCATTTAGTTTCTCTGCTTGGGTACGATAAATTTTATCTGGGAAATCATTTCTTGCCATTGCCCTATGAGTTGGTAATACTACTACATCTAGTTTATAGATTTTTTTAAATTCTTCTGCTTCGGTATCTGCTGTACCTGTCATTCCAGCTAATTTATCATACATTCTAAAATAATTTTGGAATGTAATACTAGCTAATGTTTGGTTTTCTTGTTTAACCGGGACTCTTTCCTTTGCCTCGATGGCTTGATGTAAGCCATCAGAATAGCGTCTACCTTCCATCAATCTACCCGTAAACTCATCTACGATTATGATATTACCACTTTGTATCACATAATCAACATCCTTTTGAAATAAAGTATGGGCCTTGAGGGCTTGATGTACATGATGCACTAGGTCAACATGAGATGGATCATACAAATTTTCTACTTTCAGAAGTTTTTCTACTTTAGCAACACCCAACTCTGTCAAGAGAACATTATTAGATTTTTCATCTATTTCATAATCATCTTTATCTGTCAAAGAAGGTATAATACCATTAATCTGATTATAAATTTGCGTTTCTTGTTCCACTGCCCCACTAATAATCAATGGTGTCCTAGCTTCATCAATAAGAATAGAATCAACCTCATCAACAATGGCATAAGCATGCGGACCTTGTACTTTTAAAGAGATATGCTCTACTGTGTTATCACGTAAGTAATCGAATCCAAATTCATTATTAGTTCCATAGATAACATCACATCTATATGCCATCTGTCGAGCATTATGAGGCATTTGAGACGTAATGGAACCAACCGATAAACCCAAGAAATCATAAATAGGACGCATCCAATCAGCATCACGTTTTGCTAGATAATCATTGACGGTTACCACATGTACTCCCTTACCATTTAAGGAATTTAAATAGATGGATAGAGTAGAAGTTAAGGTTTTACCCTCACCTGTTTTCATCTCGGCGATCCTACCTTGGTGTAAAGCGATCCCACCCATCAACTGCACATCATAATGTTTTAGGCCAAGGGTACGTTCTGCGGCCAGACGAACACAGGCAAATGCTTCTGGTAAAATATCATCTAGGCTCTCACCATTTTGTAAACGTATTCTAAATTCATTAGTTTTTACTTTTAGTGCATCATCACTCAATGGGATATATTCTTGTTCTATCTCATTAATCTTATTAACTATTGGTTTGAAAGATTTGATATCTCTTTCATATTTAGAACCAAAGAATAACGTTAAAATTTTCTGTATCATTATATAATTTTCCTATGGTCGCTTATTGTAAAAATGTCTACCTATACCTTGAAATTCCCACTTATTTAATAAGGCAATATATTTTTGATATAACGCTAAGAAAGTTGTATAGGCAACAGCATTTCTAAAACGCTCCCGTCCAAAAGGAAAATAGAACTTACCCGTCCATACTTGTGCTACTTGACGATCGGCAATACTGATAAACACAGTTCCAGTTTCTAGTGTTTGGGATTGATTATCTGGGCCAGCGATACCTGTTATTGCAATACATATATCCACATCCAAAATACTAAGACCATTATGTGCTAAACTTGTTGCCACCTCGTAACTTACTGCACCATAGTTTGATAAGAGCTCCGGAGAGATTCGCATAACCTGTTCTTTGACCTGGTTAGCATAAGCAATAATACCGCCTTTAAAAATTTTAGACACACCTGGTATGTCAGTCACCAATTTCGTTAATAGTCCACCTGTACAGCTTTCCACAATACCAAATGAAATATTCTTATGTATGATGAAAGCAATGAATGCATGGATAGGATTATCAACAATGTAAGGTAAGAATTGTTTTTTAATGGTGTTGGTGGTTTTATTAACTAACTGTTTACTACCTGTCAAAAATAAAGTAGAACCGTAAGGTAATGCATGTACACCACTTTGAATTTCTGTGCACGATAAAAGTTGAGAAAATAGATCTGTTTCTCCGATACCCCAAATAGGAATTGTACGGGTAAAATATATTTTTAATTTACAAGAATGGATTTTTTTTAGTGCATGGGGCCATATACTTTTAATTTCTTCTGGGAACCCTGGCAAAGCGATTAATGGGACATCAGGTAACCATATTCCTGGCGCTAGGCCAATTGTATTTTTAAGTGGTTGACCTACTGCTGGTATACGAGTTTGCCTATACGCAAGTTTACTATCTATGTGCTTACCTCTTTTTAGCTTAAAGAGTTTTTCTGCTCTCTTTTGTGCGTAAGCGTCATATATGGGTTCGCAGTTAAGCCATGTACACAATAATTCTACTGTCAAATCATCTTCTGTAGGACCCAATCCACCAGTCATAATAATAAGATCTTGCGAAGTAGATAACTCATTCAAAGTTTTTAGTATAATCTCTTTATTATCATGTACCTTTCTTACCTCTGTAACCCTATATCCATGAACAAATAACTCTTTAATTAAAAATGTACTATTTGTATCCACAGTAAAGCCATTTAAGACTTCTGAACCAACAATTAAAACACGTATGTTGCGTATCATATTTATTTGAAAGATATAACTGGTGAATTACTTGTCAAACTTTATAATCATTGGTAAGAAAGCAAACTTACAATATATTTAAGTATCTTCCAGTGTATAATTATTTTATATTGGTATTAACATGCATACCTAAAAAATAACTTAAATCGATGTTGTTAAAATATATCAAGAAGAAAGCTGTAAAAAGTCTATGATCCTTTCTTCAATCCAAAATTGCCTTTTATTGTTCATAAATCCTAGATGCCCTCCATATTCAGGAATTTCTAAGAATAAATATTTACTTTTCTTTGCTTCTTCCACAGGATAACATACCTGTGGTAACATAGGATCATCCTGTGCATTAATTAATAGAGTTGGAATGGTGATATTAGATAGGTGTGGTTTACTGCTGGCGTATGACCAATATTCTACCGCATCTTTAAAATAAAAATTTGGAGCTGTAAAAATATCATCAAAATCCTGTAAACTCTTGAGAACTGATAGTATTGGTAGTTTGTCTAAACGCTCAAAGGCAATACATTTTTGTCTAGCTTTTTCTATAAGAGATTTTAAGAATACAAAATGATATAACCGATTAATAGGGGCATAGGTTATGTGATATCCTGCTGCAAGCAGATCAACAGGTACAGAAATTCCTATTCCTTTTTTTATGGACTTGTGTAACGGAAATTTTTTTTCTCCTAAAAATTTTAATGTAACATTACCACCCAGACTAAATCCAATGAGAAAAATATTCTTGTAAGTAAAATTTTTGGTAATATAATTTACAACAGTAAATAAATCTTGGGTTTGTCCTGCATTGTAGGAAGAATATTTGCGATTAGGTTCACCACTACATCCTCTAAAATGCCAAGAAACTGCATCAATATTTTTTTTGCGTAGAGCATAAGCCGTGCGTAACATATATGTACTTGATGAATCACCTTCCATACCATGGGATAAAATTGCTATGCTATCCTGAGGTTTGTTTGTTACAAAGGAAAAATCTAGGTCTAACCAATCATTGTCTGGTGTATTGATCCGTTGCCTTTTATAATGTACGATGTTATGAGTTTTCCGGAGTAAGAGAGGTAGAATAGTTTGCACATGTGCGTGTTTGAATAGTTTATGTACGAAGAAGGTAGATTTTTCTATATAAGGCATGATCCAAAATTAAAGTGATTTATTATTCTTAAATTATTTCAACTGCTTGTTTTGTTTATATTGTACATATTTTTGAAGATATTTTGTATGACGAGTAATTACCTCCTTTGATAAAAAATTCAAATATTTATCTACAATTTTCTCCGCTTTTTCTGGATTATGGCGAGATAAAGTGGCGATCACCCATCCAATACCTGTTTGTATAAAGCGACTAGAATCTATAACTAGATCACGAATAATCTCTTCAATAAGATCACAATATGCTGGGTTGGCACTAGCATGAATAAAGGCTACTATGGAAGCTCGTCGTTGCCAGAAATCTTCTTTATACCTCCATTCTGCGATGGCTTTGTGTTGTCCACTACAAACTAAATAACTAAGTACTTTGAGGCAAAAATAATCTGTACTACACCATTCACGGAAACAACCTTCTTGAAAAAAAATATCCGCAAGATTGGTCAATTTCTTGGTTGAGACTTTATCTAACAGATATTTTTGTATATAATATATCCCAGCTAATATATCTTCTGCATGATAACCATGGATCAACTGGCTAACAATTTCCAATTGTTTATCTATACTGTAATTTTGGATCTGGTGATCTTGATACCATCTTTGAAGTATCTGAAGAACCATAGGGTTTTTGAGGCCACGATATGGAATAGTACCCTTTAAATAATTTTCAAACCATTGTTTTGTATTTACATCCGCAGCTGTTTCGAACATGGCATATAAAAACTCTACAACTTGCATGAACTACACTGTTATTTCAACACCCATCATAATTAGGTTCTTAGTAATTGTACAAGATAGTGTGGGGTCTGTGTAGCATATTGGTAACACTGCGTACACAATCTAATACTTAAGGTTATTTATAGGAAGGGCCCTTTTTATACTAATCCTTCCGCTTATATAAATTATGTCATGCCTATTGAGTCTTCACTTCTATACGTTGGATCATGAAGATACCCACAGGTAAGGAATTAAATTTTTGATCTTCAAGCGATACAGGCAATAGAGGAACTTCCTGTGCATTAGACCTGTTAAAAGTATTGCCTTTTTCTGTACCCGCATCATAGACTCTCGCTTTTATACTTACTGCACTATCATACTTCCATGCATTATTTTCTCTTAAGGCGATAGCAGATAAACCAATAAACCAGTCGGGACTAGGACCTACTGTGGATATCAAACTAAAATATGGATACGTTGTAGTTGCCCAAAATTCAAAACATTTTTGATTAGACAGCTGAGCATTTTTTATACCAGGAGTTTCAAAAAAGCCTTTGGCCTCATTTGCTGTAACTTTCTTACTTATTTCTTTTTGTAATGCATTAGTACCACCACCTTCTACTACTTGTTGTACACCTACGGTGGTTATGACTTCGTCTAATTTAAATATAGTCAATCCAAGCACATGAGCTACACCAAAAAAAGTAGAAAAATGCCCTGCCGTACCCGGAGACGCATTTGGATGACTCGTTGCATTCCACATGGGGGTAAAGGTCAAACGGAATTTGGCATCCCCTTCTGTACCCAATACATTACAAGTTGTGGTTGTGGGTGATGCAATGGAACATTGTGAATAAAAAACTATGATTATGGCGTAGAAAAGGAATAAGATGATAATTTTCTTGAAGTATTTCATGGTTACAGCATAAAATATTTTCCATTGTCTTAGCAATCTTTTTTTATCAAGATTCTTTTGATTTTGTGAAAGGTCTATTTCTACCAGAGCCAATGTTGATTTCTCGATTTTACAGGCTCCGTTCAGATCTAACGCTTGATTCCTTAAAACCCTGCAGATACGTTCTTAAGCAGAAGGTAATGATCTCTTTCACCACCTGCTACCTACCCTGTCCAGGGATAAATTCACCACAGTTAGGAATGGGAATTCCAGTTGTAGGTGTAGGCGTAACACCTTCGCAATAGAATATAGTACCAACAGTACTGGTACCGTCGTAGTCGGCATACTTGAGGGCGGGGATTTTACCAGTGGCAAAGCCCCAGGCACCTAGGGTGTTTTTTGTAGCCACATTCCATGACATACCAGCGTTACTTGACGTCAAACCCATTGCACTATTTACCCCTGATGGAGGGGTGCCATATCTATTCGCTGTCTCCGTCCTCCCTCGTACAATGCCAAAGCCATAGCTCGCAATTATTCCTGTACTACCGAGATAGCCTACCAAGCCTCCTACACCAGAACCAGCAGCCCCTCTATCTACAGTACCTGTGGCGTAGCTTGCGGTTATCACTGGCTGGCGGTTGTCTATCTCCGCCCAGCAAGCAGAGCATCACACAGTACTAGCAGTCGGCAGTGCTTATCTTTGGCCAGTGAGTAAGGCATCACTGGCTGGCGGTCGTCTATCGTTGCCCGGCAAGCAGAGCATCACACAGTACTAGCAGTCGGCAGTGCTTATCTTTGGCCAGTGAGTAAGGCATCACTGGCTGGCGGTCGTCTATCGTTGCCCGGCAAGCAGAGCATCACACAGTACTAGCAGTCGGCAGTGCTTATCTTTGGCCAGTGAGTAAGGCATCACTGGCTGGCGGTCGTCTATCGTTGCCCGGCAAGCAGAGCATCACACAGTATTAGCAGTCGGCAGTGCTTATCTTTGGCCAGTGAGTAAGGCATCACTGGCTGGCGATGTTTATCGTTGCCCGGCAAGCAGAGCATCACACAGTACTAGCAGTCGGCAGTACTTATCGTTGCCTGGCAAGCAGAGCATCACACAGTACTAGCAGTCGGCAGTGCTTATCTTTGGCCAGTGAGTAAGGCATCACTGGCTGGCGGTTGTCTATCGTTGCCCGGCAAGCAGAGCATCACACAGTATTAGCAGTCGGCGATGCTTATCCCCGCCCGGCAAGCAGAGCATCACTGGCTGGCGGTCGTCTGTCGTTGCCCGGCAAGCAGAGCATCGTATGATGCACATGTTACAACGTTGGTGCTGCTAACCGTGGGGCTAACGCATAGCTTAACCGCAGGTAGCTCGCTTGCAGTGCCTAGGTCCCAAGCTTTGGTATTATCGGTGTCACTATGTGGCAAACCAGACGGGAATGTGCCAGTGATAGCTTGCAGTTGTATTAAGATGAGACCAATCGTACCCGTTGGCTTCGCCGAAGAGTTACCCTGTGCCCGCCCTGGGCTTTGATCAATCATTCCATCAGTTATTTTTTGAGGAGCCTCTGTGTTCCAATAACTATTCATAATCGTCAAAGTACCATTACTCCTAGAAAAACCCACCAAACCTCCTGAATAAGAATAAGAATAAGAACCAGAAAAAGAAGAAGAAACTCCATCCTCACCGCTAAAATAACTATTCGTTATTCTCAAAGTACCACTCCCAGAAAAACCCACCAAACCGCCTGATCTAGAAGAAGAATAAGAACCAGAAGAAGAAGAAGAAACTCCATCCCCACCGCTAAAATAACTATTCGTTATATCCAAAGTACTCCTAGAATAACCCACCAAACCGCCTGAATTAGAAGAAGAACCAGAAGAAGAAGAAGAAACTCCAC
Organism: Leptospiria bacterium; assembly: GCA_965262015.1. GTDB lineage: Bacteria > Spirochaetota > Leptospiria > Turneriellales > CBDBES01. Next base: position 1,677,773 of record OZ253494.1, on the reverse strand, counting down.
CCACATCGCTAAAATAACTATTCATAATCGTCAAAGTACCATTACTCCCAGAATTACCCACCAAACCACCTGAATAAGAATAAGAACCAGAACCAGAAGAAGAAGAAGAAACTCCATCCCCACTGCTAAAATAACTATTCATAATACTCAAAATACTCTCAGAAGAACCCACCAAACCACCTGAATAAGAACCAGAACCAGAAGAAGAAAAAACTTTATCCCCACCGCTAAAATAACTATTCATAATACTCAAAGTACCCCCAGAATAACCCACCAAACCACCTGAATAAGAACCAGAATCAGAAGAAGAACCAGAACCAGAAGAAGAAAAAACTCCACCCACATCGCTAAAATAACTATTCATAATACTCAAAGTACCCCCAGAAGAACCCACCAAACCACCTGATCTAGAAATAGAATCAGAACCAGAAGAAGAAGAAACTCCATCACCACCGCTAAAATAACTATTCATAATACTCAAAGTACCCCCAGAATAACCCACCAAACCACCTGATCTAGAAGTAGAATCAGAACCAGAAGAAGAAGAAACTCCATCCCCACCGCTAAAATAACTATTCGTTATACCCACAGTACTACTCCCAGAAGAACCCACCAAACCGCCTGAATAAGAAGCACCGGAAGAAGAACCAGAAGAAGAAGAAACTCCATCCCCACCGCTAAAATAACTATTCGTTATTCTCAAAGTACCACTCCCAGAATAACCCACCAAACCACCTGATCTAGAAGTAGAATCAGAACCAGAAGAAGAAGAAACTCCACCCGCACCGCTAAAATAACTATTCGTAATACTCAAAGTACCACTCCCATAATAACCCACCAAACCGCCTGAAGAAGAAGCACCGGAAGAAGAAACTCCACCCGCACCGCTAAAATAACTATTCATAATACTCAAAGTACCCTCAGAAGAACCCACCAAACCGCCTGAAGAAGACTCATTAGAAAAAGAAGAAACTCCACCCGCACCGCTAAAATAACTATTCATAATACTCGAAGTACCCTCAGAATAACCCACCAAACCACCTAAATAAGAATTAGAATCAGAAGCGTAAATTGAACCTGAAATAACCCCCACATTGCGAATTTTCATCCCGTCACCCGTCCCACCAAACAAGCCCGCATAAACAGCAGAGGTAGAAGAAGGGATATTCACCCAAAGGTTAGCGATAGTATGGTTGTTGCCTTCAAAAATACCTGTGAAGCGAGTTGTGTCATCACCTGTTGAATTATCACCAATGGGCACCCAGCTTGTATCTGCAGTAGTATCAATTACTGTTATTTGCTCACCGATATCTGTAGTATCGCCGTCGGCATTTTTATCAATGCCCTCCTCCATCTTCGTATCGATCATCTTATTACCGTTTGTATTAAGCAAACTCAAAAGATCAATGTTGGCCGTTAGTTCGTAGCCGTTACAACCACCATCAGCAACAGCAGGGCAACCATCTGTACTACCATCTTTACCCGCTGAGTTCTTATAGCTTGTTCCCGCCAAATCATAGCGCATGTTATTTAGCATCTTGGCATTTTTTATCTCGATCAAGCCATCGCCGTCGGCGTCTACATCCGTGGAATCAGGAATACCATCGCCGTCATTATCGGGCATGCAGGTGTCCATAGTATTTATAGAAGTACCTGCCAAACGAATGGTGCCCATAAGACAAGTTACATCAGGAGTACCGTCACCATCAGTATCGGGCATGCAGGTGTCTGTAGTTTTTTTAGAAGCATTTGCAAGGCGAGCCATACCCGTAGGGCAATCTACATCAGGAGCATCGGAAGAATCAGAAGGTTGACTATTTCGTTGAGCACATCCTGTAGACAAAAGCACACCAAAGGTCATAAAAGCCATAAAAGCTCCCATGCATATAACCAATGGCCATCTTACATGCCAATTGACGCTATTCATTAACGTAGTGTTCATATTTTTTATGTATTTCATATTTGTGTCCCCCTAAATAGGCAGGGCCTACTTATTTAGTAAGCCATGAACCTCATGTAGGTGTATATGTCAAGAAATTGTGCAACTGGTTGTGTGCAACTATGGACGGTTTAAGGTGTTCATAAGCTGTTTTTCTTGAAAAGATGAAAAATAAAGAGAATAACTAATAAAAAACGGGTACATATGCTGAAGGATTTATTAGAGAATATGAGCTATTGAAAAATAGCTCATAAAATAAATATACCAGAATCTGCCATCTTTTATGAAATAAAGATACGAGGTTAGGCCAGGTTTATTTCTTAGTTCTGTTCAGATCTAACGCTCAATTTCTTAAAACCCTGCAGATACGTTCTTAGGCAGGAGGTGATGAATCACTTTCATCACCTTCTACCTACCCTGTCCAGGGATAAATTCACCACAGTTAGGAATGGGAATTCCAGTTGTAGGTGTAGGCGTAACACCTTCGCAATGGAATGTAGTACCAAGAGTACCAGTACCGTCGTAGTCAGCGTATTTGAGGGCGGGGATTTTACCAGTGGCAAAGCCCCAGGCACCTAGGGTGTTTTTTGTAGCCACATTCCACGACATGCCAGATATATCAACGTTGCTTAACGTCAACATGGCAGTATGCTCTTGCGATTCCTGTATTTATACTTGATGGAGGGGTGCCATATTCATTATCCATTTTTCCAGTTGTAGTACCAAAGCCGTAGCTCGCAGTTACGGTTATTATGCTCCCATCATTATCTTGCCAACCCGGCAAGCCCTTTGGTTACTTTGTCGGCAGTACTAGCAGTCGGCAGTGCTTATCTTTGGCCAGTGAGTAAGGCATCACTGGCTGGCGGTCGTCTATCGTTGCCCGGCAAGCAGAGCATCATACAGTACTAGCAGTCGGCGATGTTTATCTCTGGCCAGTGAGTAAGGCATCACTGGCTGGCGGTCGTCTATCGTTGCCCGGCAAGCAGAGCATCACACAGTACTAGCAGTCGGCGATGCCTATCTTTGGCCAGTGAGTAAGGCATCACTGGATGGCGGTTGTCTATCATTGCCCGGCAATCAGAGCATCATACAGTACTAGCAGTCGGCGATGTTTATCTCTGGCCAGTGAGTAAGGCATCACTAGCAGTCGGCAGTGCTTATCTCCGCCCGGCAAGCAGAGCATCACACAGTACTAGCAGTCGGCAGTGCTTATCTTTGCCCGGCAAGCAGAGCATCACACAGTACTAGCAGTCGGCGATGTTTATCTTTGGCCAGTGAGTAAGGCATCACTGGCTGGCGGTCGTCTATCGTTGCCCGGCAAGCAGAGCATTACTGGATGGCGGTCGTCTATCGTTGCCCGGCAAGCAGAGCATCACACAGTACTAGCAGTCGGCAGTGCTTATCTTTGCCCGGCAAGCAGAGCATCACACAGTACTAGCAGTCGGCAGTGCTTATCTTTGCCCGGCAAGCAGAGCATCACACAGTACTAGCAGTCGGCAGTGCTTATCTTTGGCCAGTGAGTAAGGCATCACTGGCTGGCGGTCGTCTATCGTTGCCCGGCAAGCGGAGCATCACACAGTATTAGCAGTCGGCAGTGCTTATCGTTGCCCGGCAAGCAGAGCATCACACAGTACTAGCAGTCGGCAGTGCTTATCTTTGCCTGGCAAGCAGAGCATCACACAGTACTAGCAGTCGGCAGTGCTTATCTTTGCCTGGCAAGCAGAGCATCATACAGTACTAGCAGTCGGCAGTGCTTATCTTTGGCCAGTGAGTAAGGCATCACTGGCTGGCGATGCTTATCTTTGCCCGGCAAGCAGAGCATCACACAGTACTAGCAGTCGGCAGTGCTTATTGTTGCCCGGCAAGCAGAGCATCACACAGTACTAGCAGTCGGCAGTGTTTATCTCTGGCCAGTGAGTAAGGCATCACTGGCTGGCGGTTGTCTATCGTTGCCCGGCAAGCAGAGCATCACACAGTACTAGCAGTCGGCAGTGCTTATCGTTGCCTGGCAAGCAGAGCATCACACAGTACTAGCAGTCGGCAGTGCTTATCTTTGCCCGGCAAGCAGAGCATCACACAGTACTAGCAGTCGGCGATGTTTATCTTTGGCCAGTGAGTAAGGCATCACTGGCTGGCGATGTTTATCGTTGCCCGGCAAGCAGAGCATCACACAGTACTAGCAGTCGACAGTGCTTATCGTTGCCCGGCAAGCAGAGCATCACACAGTATTAGCAGTCGGCGATGTTTATCTTTAGCCAGTGAGTAAGGCATCACTGGATGGCGGTTGTCTATCATTGCCCGGCAAGCAGAGCACCATATGATGCACATGTTACGACGCCGGTGTTGCTAACCATGATGGGGCTAACGCATAGCTTAACCGCAGGTAGCTCGCTTGCAGTGCCTAGGTCCCAAGCATCACCTATACCAGGAGTGGGTAAAAGCAAACCAGACGGGGATGTGCCAGTGAAAGCTTTCAGTTGAATTAAGGTGAGACCACTACCCATTCGATTCGCCGAAGAGCTACCCACTTCCCGCTTTGAGCTTTGAGGAGAGCGAAGAGAGCCATTTACACTTTGAGGAGCGTCTATGTTCCAATAACTATTCATTATATTCAACATACCACCAGACGAGCTAGAAAAGCCCACCAAACCGCCTGAATAAGAATTAGAAGCAACAGAAGCAGAAACTCTACCCATACCGCTAAAATAACTATTCGTTATATTCACAGTACCACTAGAAACACCCACAAAACCGCCTGATCTAGAAGAAGAAGCAGCAGAAGAAGAAACTCCACCCATACCGCTAAAATAACTATTCGTTATACTCACAGTACCACTAGAAACACCCACAAAACCACCTGAATCAGAAATAGAAGAACCAGAAGAAGAAACTCCATCCGTACCGCTAAAATAACTATTCGTTATACTCACAATACCAGTACGACTAGAAGAACCCACAAAACCGCCTGATCTAGAAAAAGAAGAAGAAGAAGCAGAAACTCCACCCATACCGCTAAAATAACTATTTGTTATACTCACAGTACCCTCATAAGAACCCACAAAACCGCCTGAAGAAGAAGAAGTAAAAGAAGAAGAAGAAGAAGAAACTCTACCCATACCGCTAAAATAACTATTCGTTATACTCACAGTACCAGTACCAGTAGTACCTCTATAAGAACCCACCAAACCGCCTGATCTAGAAGAAGCAGAAACTCCATCCGTACCACTAAAATAACTATTCGTTATACTTACAGTACCCTTATAAGAACCCACAAAACCGCCTGAATAAGAAGAAGAAGAAGAAGAAGAAGAAGAAGAAGAAACTCCACCCGTGCCGCTAAAATAACTATTCGTTATACTCACAGTAGAATTAGAATAACCCACCAAACCGCCTGAATAAGAAGTAAAAGAAGAAGAAGAAGAAGCGTGAATTGAACCTGAAATAACCCCCACATTGCGAATGCTCATCCCGTTACCCGTCACACCAAACAAGCCCGCATAAATAGCAGAGTTAGCAGAGACAGAAGAAGAGATATTCACCCAAAGGTTAGCGATAGTATGGTTGTTGCCTTCAAAAGTGCCTGTGAAGCTGTTCCCCGTGCCAACAGTACCAATGGGCACCCAACTTTTGTCTTTTCCCGTACCTATAGCGATTACCGTATGTGTTTTTCCGGCGACGCTCACGGTGGTCGTATCGATCATCCCATTGTTATTTGCATTAAGCAAGCTCGAAAGATTAATGTTGGCCGTTAGTTCGTAGCCCTTGCAGCCTGAATCAGGGCAACCTCTTGAACTATCCGCTGTTTGTGCCGCTGAGGTCTCATAGCTTGTTCCCGCCAAATCATAGCGCATGTTATCTAGCATCTCGGCATTTTCAATCTCGATCAAGCCATCGCCGTCGGCGTCTACATCAATGGAATCAGGAATACCATCGCCGTCATCATCGGGGACACAAGTGTCCATAGTATTTATAGAAGTACCTGCCAAACGAATGGTGCCCGTAAGACAAGTTACATCAGGAGTACCGTCACCATCAGTATCGGGCATGCAGGTGTCTGTAGTTTTTTTAGAAGCATTTGCAAGGCGAGCCATACCCGTAGGGCAATCTACATCAGGATCATCGGGGGAACCAAGAGGAGCATCAGGGGAACCATTAGGAGCATCGGAAGAATCAGAAGGTTGACTATTTCGTTGAGCACATCCTGTAGACAAAAGCACACCAAAGGTCATAAAAGCCATGAAGGCTCCCATGCATATAACCAATGGCCATCTTACATGCCAATTGACGCTATTCATTAACGTAGTGTTCATATTTTTTATGTATTTCATATTTGTGTCCTCCTAAATAGGCAGGGCCTATTTACTCGGGTAACATGAACCTAAGTAGGTTAAATTGTCAGCTTTTTTTTTGAAAATATGAAAAATAAGGAGAATAATTAATGGGTACATATATATAGAAGGATTTATTAGAGAATATGAGCTATTGAAAAATAGCTCATAAAATAAATATACCAGAATCTGCTGTCTTTTATGAAATAAAGATACGAGGCTAACCCAGGTTTATTTCTGTCCAGAGCTGATGTTGATGTTTTACTCTTCAAACTGGGATTTACATCTTTAATAAAAAGAATTTACACAGAAACTTGCCTTGCATATAAGTGCCATCGTATATAATATTAATGTCTAACTAATAACATGCCTATGAATTTGATTAAAAACAGCCTATATCTCTTTGTGTTTGGCCTACATCTCTCCATACCTTCAGAAATATACCCCAAAAAACAGAAAAAAATAAAACAGGATGTTACACAAGAGATACCAGCGAAAAAACAATACGATAAACCTAAGTTGTTTGATATATTATCACAGGCCTGCCCCGTGGATTCTGTTGATACATACTATGTACCTTTACGAGAAATAATTATCAATATTAAAAATACCTCATGGCAAAGACCCCTAAAAAATACAATGTCTTATGCCTGTGAGCAAGAGCTTAGCCCTTGGAAAACAAAAACTATTTTTAGTTTGTCTTATGGTGCTTCACAAAATAATGTATCTAATCAAATTATTAGTAACATGATACTTGCTTTGAATGGAAATATTATTTCTATGAAACGCTATTTAGAGTTTGCCACTTTATGGAAACAAGTACTTAGTTTTTCCTTAAACAAGGATAGTATCTTGCAACTCATGAAATTTTCCATTGACACAAAATTACACCCTTCTGCAACCGAGGCGTTAATTAGTTTTTATCTACAACAAAAACAATGGGATATGAATGACAAAAAAGCGATAAAATTGGCTTCAAAAATGATACAAAAATATAGCAAGTTAAGCAATCCATATTTAAAGAAAAAGCTTCAAGATTATTTAACGGATTTAGACAAAGAGGATGTAAAAATATACCCTCATCTCATAGATAAGTACGTTGCTAGTAAAGACATAAGTGCTTTTTTACAAACTTACAAAGATTAATTCACAGCCTTTGGCAAAAAACCTAATAATAGGTTTAAGATACATTTTTTTCCAGATGCCATACTAAATTTTTCTCGTAGGGCAAAACTGCTTGTAGTTCTGTTTCTAACTGGTTATCGTATTTAACATATAGGCTAGAATGCACCTTAGCGATTTGCTTAACATCGTCTTCGTCTTTGTAATGAAAGAATACAGGACATTCCCCCGTGTATTGTTGTAATATCTTTTTGATGGTGTTAATTTTTTGTTCCATTACATGAGAATCTAAGTTAGATGTTGTTAAATTAATGTGTAAACTTTTTTTAACAAGCCCCTCAAATTTTTTATGGGGTAAAACATCCATAATAATTAATGATGTATTTGTTTGATTGGCTTGATTACCATGGTAAGATATTTTACATAAGAAAATTAACACTTTATTTTCTTCAACCATCCCTTTAATCTTTTCATATACACGGGGATATAGGCGGATTTCTTTTCTAGCTGTTTCATCTGATAAAGTGACTAGCAAAAATCCTGTTCCACGCTTGGAACGGATCTGGCTAATTTTTTCAATGACACCCATAATATGGATAGTTGTAGAAGTGGATGGGAGTTCATCAATTTCATCTAATAAAGTAAGTTTCATTTGATAAATAACATCTTTATATTTTCTGACGGGGTGATCTGTTAAATATAAACCTAATGTTTCTTTTTCATAAAATAATTTTGCATCAGAAGACCATTCACTCTGGGAGTTTTGGATAAATAGATTAGGAGCTTCTTCGGCGGTATCAAATAAACTATTTTGGCCTACACTCTTATCCACTTGTATTTTACTAGCAAAACGTAGTATATCATCAATGGAATGTAACAAGTTAGAACGATAATATCCTAGGGAATCAAGTGAACCCGAACAAATTAAAGCCTCCAGAAGTTTTTTATTTAGGTGTTGCTGAGGTAAGTTAGTTACAAAACTAAATAAATTCTTATAACCCCCAAGTTTCTCTCGAACCTTAATCAAAGCCTCCACTGCCATGCTACCTATACCTTTTAAACCTAATAAGCCATAGCGTATTGTATGTTCATTGATAATAGTAAAGCAGGCATCAGATTCATGGATATCTGGCGGTAAAATCGTGATGTCATGTGTACGAAAAGCGTGTATGAGACTAATAAGCTTCATGGTGTTATCAATATCTGCATCTAATGTAGCTTTATAAAATTCAATGGGATAATTAGCTTTTAAGTAGGCTGTTTGATAGGTAATTAAACCATATGCCACTGAGTGAGAACGATTAAAACCATACTCACCAAATCGAGATATCAATGAAAATACTTTTTCACTATCAAGCCGACTATAACCATTTTTAACAGCACCTAAAACAAATTGTTCTTCCATTTTATTCATGGCATCCATTTTTTTCTTACCCATGGCTTTACGCAGGATATCTGCCTCTGCCATAGAAAAACTAGCTATCTTTTGAGCAATCTGCATAACCTGCTCCTGGTAAATAATCGTGCCAAATGTACTTTTTAGGATATCTTCCACACCACCTATTGGATAGGTAATTCGAACTTTCCCATGTTTTCTTTTAATGTATTCTTCTGCCATACCTGATTGCAAAGGACCAGGACGATATAAGGCAATACAGGCAACAATGTCTTCAAAGTTTGTTGGTATAGCTTGTTGTAGTAAGCTAGTGATACCAGATCTTTCAATTTGAAAAATACCCTTGGTTTTTCCTTGCTGTAAAATGGTATATACTTTAGGATTATCAAGGGGTATATCATCAATATTTAGATTCATATTATGCCTCTTATTAATTTCACGAGTGGCATTTGCAATGATGGTTAAATTTTTTAGGCCCAAAAAATCCATTTTTACTAAGCCAATTTTTTCTATATCATCTTTTTCAAACTGTGTAATAACACTTTTCGTTTTAGATTCAATAGCAAGAGGAAGAATAGAGCTAAGAGGTTTGGGAGCGATTACTACACCCGCCGCATGCTTCCCTGGGTTTCTGGGGATCCCTTCTAATTGTTTGGCAATATTCCATAAGGTTTTTTCTTTTTCACCTGAATTAAAAAACTCCTTAGCCCGGGGATCATTTTCAATAGCATCTTCTAATGAGATGCCTGGTTCATCAGGTAAATTTTTAGAGATAGTATTGATCTCAGCAAAAGAATAGCCTAAAACACGGGCAACATCTTTGATAACCGCTTTAGCAGTTAGTTTTCCAAAGGTAATAATCTGTGCCACATGATCTGTACCATATTTATCAATCACATAATTAATCACTTCTTCTCGTCTATCACGACAAAAATCAATATCTATGTCGGGCATCTCGTTACGAGATGGATTAAGAAAACGTTCAAATAATAAATTATAACGAAGTGGATCTACATTAGTAATATTTAGACAATAAGCTACCAGAGAACCTGCAACGGAACCACGGCCAGGTCCCACTGGGATATCACTTTTTTTAGCAAAATCAATGAAGTCAGCTACAATAAGAAAATAGCCCTCGAAACCCATACTCTTGATTACTTTAAGTTCATATTCCAGTTGCTGTATATATCGGGTGGGTACGGTATTTTGAAATTTTTCTTTAAGATTTGTATGTACTACTTCTTCTAAATATGAAGCTAGTGTGTGTTTATCTGGAACCTGGAATCCAGGTAAAAGAGGATGCCCAAATTCTAATTCTAGGTTAATCATGTCATTAATCACCTGGGTATTATGATAGGCCTCAGGATGGTCAGGTATAAGTTTCTTCATTTCGGATGGTGTCTTAACATAAAATTCTTCGTTAAAACTAAATTCTAGTGGATCATCAATTTTTTTATTCAATTGGATTCGTAGCATAATATCCTGTGCCTTTTGCGCATCTCTTGTTAAAAAGTGCGAATCATTAGTCAGCACTAACGGGATATTCAATTTTTTAGAAAGTTGGATGGCACCTCTTGTAACAATTCTTTGCTCTGGTATTCCATGGTCTTGAACTTCTAGATAAAAGTTATTTTGACCAAATATCTCATTTAACTTACCCGCTAAAGCGAGTGCCTCAGCATCTTGTTGTGTATAGAGTTTGCGATTAACTTCACCAGCTAAGCAGGCAGTTAAACAAACTAGACCACTGCTATGCTCTGCTAAAATATCATAATCTATTCTAGGCTTACGATAAAAACCCTCCATATAAGATATGGATGATAATTTGATTAAATTTTGGTAACCCTCTTGATTTTTAGCCAGTAAAATGAGATGGTATGCCTGCCCATCCGCAACTTTTTCTACAACTCGTTTTTCTTTTCTGGAATTTGGTGCCACATAAAATTCAGAACCTAATATAGGTTTAATGTTATGCTTTCGGGCTTCTTCATAAAATTCTATGGTGGCAAACATATTGCCGTGATCCGTCACAGCTACAGATTCCATGCCATGTTTTTGTAAATAAGGCATGAGATCTTTTATACGGATGGCACCATCTAAAAGTGAATAAACACTATGCAAATGTAGATGAGTAAATTGATCTTGTTTGGTTGCGAGATTCACAGGTAGATATTAAGCCAATGTATCATATTGTGTAGTATGTAAACTAAAAAGTAAAATTATGTGATAAATGCTAAAGTTTCATAGTGAGGGGTCCATGGGAAAAAATCTAATAAATACAGTTCTTTGATCTGGTACCCTCTATCATGAAAAACTTTCATATCTCGGGCGAAAGTTGATGCGTTACAAGAAGAATAAATCACTGGTACTCTAACATCTCGTAAAATAACATCTAATAGAAAGCGTAAGCCCTCGGGGGTTATACCCGAACGTGGTGGATTGATAATAAGTATATCTGGATAATAATTTTGCAGTGTATGTAGTATATCAACTGGACATCGATCCAATTCATGGATATTATGTGAAAAATAATTTTGATTAAATAAAGTAGCATCAAGTAAAATAGAATTACACTCCATCCTTACTTGTTCAAATACTTGTTTAGAGATAATATCCATACCCATAAACTGTATGGGAGTAAATAAATGTAAGAGTTTAGAAATAAATCCAAAACCACAAAATAATTCTAAAACTTTGGGGGTATCAGAGTTTGTAGCTTGTTGACATCTTTTTGCCCATTTCTGTATAATATTAAACCATACTGGGATGAAGGTAGAGTTTACTTGAAAAAAAGCAGAATTGGGTAAATGTATCTTGATATTTTTTTCTTCTGCCAAGGATAAATTATATGTAAACTGACCTTTTTTATCCTCTACAGAATTTAGTGGCCAGTGTGACACTGTGCAAGATGGCTCATCTAAACGAGTACGTATGCAACGTTCTAAAGACCATTTTGCGGGAAAATGTTTATCTGACAAATTTTGATTGAATAGAAGACAACCATGTTCAGGGAAGGGGACTGTACGATAAGTCATAGGAGAATAAAACCCCTGTTGCTTAAGTTTATTAATGTGTATCTGCACATTATTCCGGTATTGGGTAGTTTTGGGAGAGCCAAGTAGCTGAATAGAGGGATAAGCGATTTGATTGTAATCGAGATGTTCTTTAAACCATCCCATTTTATACTGTAGAGTTTGGAAGTAATCTACATGTAAAAGACTACAACCTCCACATACTACAAAATTATCACATTTATCTTGTTCTCGAGATTCTGAAACATTATATAAACACCATTTTTCATGTGCAAATTTTTGGTGAGAGTAGTTACTCCATGTGGGGTCTGTTGGATTATGTGCCTTACCTTGCTGTACTAAAACTCCATGAAAACACTTCCCTATTACCTTGCGAACTTCAATTACCCCTTTCTCTCCAGGTAATATCCCTAAGATAAAACCTGTTTGTGGTTTTACCTCATAATCAAATTGGTTGGGCAAAAGATGAGACAATCCCATTCCCTCAGACACCAATTTACTACATTCAACTGACACGTATTGGTATTTTTTTAGCTTTCTAATGTTCATTAATATATCAATTTAATAATGCCCCTCTATGTGAATACAAAAACAAGTGTAATTTTACTCTAAAATAATTTTTATCCTGCAATAATATTTTAAAATCTAGCATAGATCAAGTTGTAACTAACTTATTACACCTACTAATGTTAATATAGAGATAGGAGACGTCTTCTTACCTTTGGATTACTAACAGACAACTAACAAACTTATTCTTTACTAATGTTGTTAATGACCTTGGGATGTACGTATCCCAAATAAATTTCTCCTATGATCACAAGAGGAATGACATAAAATTAAAAAATGAGTTTATGTTATAGATTGCTAAACTAGCCTAGGTACCATATGAGTAAAAATGTAAACTTTCTTAATCCTAACCGGATTAGCACAGAGCCGTTTCCTAATTCTAGTAAAACATACGTTAAAGGTAATCTCCATGATATACAGGTTGCCATGCGTGAAGTTGCCTTAGACACTAAAGAAGCTACCACCAAACAATTAAATAAATTTTTCCCAATTTATGACACGAGTGGTGCGTATACAGACCCTAACGTTTCTATTGATATTACAGGAGGCTTACCTTCAATACGCAAGGAGTGGATAGAAGCTAGAAAAGATACCACACTGCACGAACGTCAGGTTTCCCAGGCAATACATAATCACTTTACCACTTCTTGCAGAAAAGCTAAACATGGTAATAATGTAACACAAATGCACTATGCCCGTCAAGGCACCATTACTCCTGAAATGGAATATATCGCTATCCGTGAAAATCAAAAATTAGAGTCATTATTTAGTACAGACAAAAAGCAATATACTCATCGTGAATATATTACTCCTGAGTTTGTGAGACAAGAAGTAGCTTCGGGTAGAGCTATTATACCAGCAAATATTAATCATGTTGAAAGTGAACCCATGATCATTGGGCAAAATTTTCTAGTCAAAATTAATGCAAATATTGGCAACTCAGCAATCATCTCTCACATTGCTGAAGAAGTAGAGAAAGCTGTATGGGCTTGTCGATGGGGTGCTGACACTATCATGGACTTATCAACAGGTAATAATATACATAACATCAGAGAATGGATTTTACGTAATTCACCCGTGCCAGTAGGGACAGTACCAATCTATCAAGCATTAGAAAAAGTAGGTGGAAAACCAGAAAATTTAAGTTGGGAAGTTTATCGGGATACATTGATTGAACAGGCTGAACAAGGAGTAGACTATTTTACCATTCATGCTGGTGTTTTATTGGATTATGTCCCCTATACAACTAAACGTATTACAGGGATTGTTTCTCGTGGTGGCTCTATTATGGCAAAATGGTGTCTAACTCATAGAAAAGAAAACTTTTTATATACCTATTTTAGAGAGATTTGCGAGATAATGCAGGCTTATGATATTGCCTTTTCGTTAGGTGATGGTCTAAGACCAGGCTGTATCGCTGATGCAAATGACAAGGCACAATTTTCTGAATTAGAAACCCTTGGTGAGCTCACTACCATAGCATGGGAAAAATCTGTGCAGGTAATGATAGAAGGCCCAGGCCATGTACCCATGCACCTAATCCAGGAAAATATGGAAAAGCAAAAAAATTTATGTAAGTCTGCACCATTTTACACTTTGGGGCCTTTAACAACAGATATTGCCCCGGGATACGATCACATTACATCCGCCATTGGTGCTGCTATGATTGGTTGGATGGGTACAGCTATGCTTTGTTACGTAACCCCCAAAGAACATCTTGGTTTACCTAACCGTGCGGACGTGAAGGAAGGTGTTATTGCCTATAAGATAGCAGCTCATGCTGCCGACCTAGCTAAAGGGATACCATCAGCGATATGGCGTGATAATGCTCTTAGCAAAGCTAGATTTGAGTTCCGTTGGCATGACCAATTTAACTTATCATTAGATCCAGATCGTGCTAGAGAATACCATGATGAGACTTTACCTCAGGACAATGCAAAAGATGCCCATTTTTGTTCCATGTGTGGCCCTAAGTTTTGTTCAATGAAGATCACACAGGATATCTTAGATTATGCCATTGAGCATAATCTAGTCACTACTTAAAGTAGCCACAGTTACCTTTGGGTGTAAACTCTAAATTAAGTTATATGGATAGAACAAACAACACAAAAATAAAAACGGGGCAGACGGGACTCGAACCCGCAACTTCCTGCGTGACAGGCAGGTGCTCTAACCAAATTGAACTACTGCCCCAGCAGTTTATGGTGTATTCGTACTAAATTTAAAAATGTGTTGTCAAATTTTTTTCTTTACTATAAGATAAATTTACACAGAAGTATTTTATGGATTACAATCGTTTACTGGATAGCATAGAATCTCTACTATTTATCGCACTAGAAAGCCCATTATCTTCATCACATACCTATCAAGGTTTACGAATCCCCATTAAGCAGGCAGTATTCAAGAAAATGAGTCTAATTGAGCTCTTAAATGCCTTTCAAGTGAAAACAAAAGTTTATTTTAGTAATAAAGAAAATACAAAAGAACTATTGGGGATAGATTGTTTACATACCATCGCATATCATAAAAAAAATATTAGCTACTTTATTAAAACACAGTGTGGGGAAAATATACGATTTTATGGCTCTACGTCTTTTTCAGCAAACAAAATAAGTAGCAAGCTAAAACAACGAAAATGGCGTAGGTTGAATCAAATTGGCTTTGTTCTACCTCTCTTTGAATTTATTCGTGAAGATAAAATGATTTACTTTCAAGCAAATTTTAAAGATAAAAAAGATGTTATGCTTAATTGGTTATCCATTAGAAAAACTTTTGTATACACACAAAGTGTAGAGGCCCTCTCTCTTGATGGTCTTAATAAGCTACCATACACATATCAACCTACCGAAAAACAATGGTATCGCCTTCTTTTTAAAGCTAAGAAATTACTTTATACAAAATCTTTAAGTAAACTTGTTTTGGCTAGGGTAATTAAGATTAAACTTAAACAATCTAATCTTGCTATCAATATTTTTCTTGCACTACAAAATAATCAAAAAGATACTTATAAATTTTTTTTCCAAACTCATACAAATAATGTATTTATAAGTTTTTCCCCTGAGAAGTTATTTACAAGAATTAACCAAGAACTATTTAGCGAGGCAATTGCTGGGAGCCGACCACGGGGGGAAGATGAAAAAGAAGATGCTCTACTAGAAGAGCAACTAAGGAGTAGTTTAAAAGAACAACAAGAACATACTATTGTAAGCGATTTTTTAGAAAGTTATCTACAAAAAATAAGTATGAAGGTTATCAAAATTGCAGATAAACAGATATTAAAATTAAACTACATCCAACATTTATTTAGTAGTTTTCGAGCCACTTTAATAGAAAAAGATTCCATAGATGACATGGCTATACTACAAAACTTACATCCTACCCCTGCTATGGCGGGCTTCCCTAAAAAGACTGCTATAAAATATATTAACAAATTTGAAAGTTTTGATAGAGGTTGGTATTCTGCTCCCATAGGATATATTAGCCAACACCATTCTGACTTTGCGGTTGGCATTCGTTCTATGTTGGTTATAAAAAATAATCTTTATATTTATTCTGGAGCGGGGATTGTAGAACATTCATCATCCCACCAAGAATGGCATGAACTCAATTACAAATTAAGATTTTTAAAGCCTTTATTCTCCTTAGACTAGTACCAACCATAATAAACATGGATAATGAATCATATAACCTTTTGTGGTCTCAGGCCTTAGTTGAAGAACTCTATCGTCATGGTATTACATTTTTTTGTATTTCACCTGGTAGTCGTTCATCTCCCATTACAATAACCATTGCTAAATCTTCGTATTGTACCTCAAATGTATTTATTGATGAACGCAGTGCTTCCTATTTTGCCTTAGGATATAGTAAACATCGTAATGACATACCAGTATTGGTATGTACCTCAGGTACAGCACCTGCTAATTATCTCCCAGCAGTTATAGAAGCCTATTATACTTTTACCCCTCTTATTATATTATCTTGTGATAGACCACCTGAACAAATAGATACATCCTCTAATCAAACTATAAAACAAACAAACCTATATGGAGAATATTGTAGCTTCTCAACTATGTTACCTCCTCCCTCAAAAGAAATATCTTTAGAGTATGTGCTTACAACAATAGACCTATCTATCACCAAAGCTTATACAACAAAACGCCCAATACATATCAATTGTGCTTTTAGAGAACCACTACTCCCAGAATACACAAACCTACTATCAGCAGATTCTGGAGTAAATTTTTCGACTAGATTGCAAGCTTGGCAACATTCATCCCATCCCTATACCAGTTATGATAGAAACGTAACGAAAGCAATTGATGTAAAAAACATAACACAATCCATTTTACAAGCAAAAACTGGACTAGTGATTGTAGGTAATTTAGAACAACCTCAAGAACTATCATGTTTATATAATTTTTTCGAAATATTGGGTTGGCCTGTTTATGCAGACATCACTTCTGGCTTGAAACATACTAACTATATGGTATCTGCTAATGAAATAGCTCAGATAATAGAGTTAAATACAGAAAAAAAAATAGACATGATTATATTCTTGGGAGATAGAGTTGTGTCTAAATTAGTTTACCAGTTTTTAGAAAGTAATGCTTATACAACATACTATAAGATACTCAACCAAGAAGTGCGTAGTGATCCTACTCACCGAGTTACGCATAAATTAACAGTTGATATAGGTTTATTTTGTCAAGAAGTAAGTCAATCTTTAAAGCAATATGATTATCAATCTGTCACAAATCTGTCTAATGATCAAACATTAGACGCCTATAAACGTCTAGAGAACTTGATCAAAACAAATCAAACTCTAAATCACATCTCAGCCATTCAAAGTATTTTAGCATACATAAAGAAGACTGGTTATAGTTGCTTTCTGGGTAATAGTCTAACAATACGTCTAGCGAATGACTTTACTAGGGGGTATGAAAATATCATTACCAATAGAGGTACTAGTGGAATAGAAGGGAATATTGCCACTGCGTTAGGCTATGCACACGCAATACAAAATCCAGTATGTGCTATTATAGGTGATTTAGCATGCATACATGATATGAACTCTTTAACTCTTCTTAGCCAAGCACAATATCCTATTTTACTTGTAATCATGAATGATCGAGGAGGGAATATCTTTTCTACGTTACCTATTGGGAAACAAGATAGCTATCAAGATATCTTTACCAAACATTTTATGGTACCACATGAAATATCTTTTGCCAAAGTTGCTTTTTCACTAGGCATAACCAGCTATCAAGTGAATACGAAAAAACAACTTAATGAAGTTTTGGGAAAAACAATAAACAACCTAGAAAATAGCTGTTTGATAGAGGTTATCACAGCAGAAAACAGCCTTGATCTGATTGATGAAGCATACCATATCATATCGCACAGGTAACTTTGTATCTTATGAACAATACACCAAATCATTTTTAACTTTATTTGCTTTTACTAGAGCTTTCTTAACTTACGGATATAAAGTATCTTGGTTAGCTCAGCCACATTCTCATTATTTTCATTTGTTATGTACGTGGTAAAAGTCCAGTCAACTTTTCTCTTTTCAGCCACCACATGTTTAATCTTATTTAATTCTTGATCAGATACATTAAAAGTAGCTTTTACTGTACCTGTTCCAGGCCGTAAAAAATTAATAGAAGCGTGCTTATCCCATACTACATAATCATTCCCTAATGTGTACATTAAAATAAACATATAAAAAGGATCACACATCGAATATAGCGAACCTCCAAAATGTGTGCCAACATAGTTAATATTATAAAATTTTAATTTCATTTTAACCTGAATAGTTTGCCTGTCTTCACTCAAATGTTCTACCCGAACACCAGCTCCCAAATAAGGAGCAAACATATTGATTGTCTTCTTCAATCCTAAAATATTTATCATATATTTCCATTTTTTAGATATCTTTTGTTCCATCACTCGTGCACTCATTCTTTTATATCCTCTCTTAAATATTATTCTTGTGATAGTTGATCTAAATTGGCCTTAACTTGCTGATACACCTTTTGGGTTTTATAATTATTAGGATAGGCCTTTTTAAGTTTATTAAACAAATTGAGTAACTGTAATCTCGCTTGGGTTCTATCGCCATTAGCTTGAAATATATTAGCTAAAATAAAATACGCATCTTTATCCTCTGGAAAATATGTCTGGTACTCTAATACAAGCTTTAAAGCGTGGAGTCTATAATTTTTTTGTGTAACGGTTACATGATCATTTAAAATTTGGTATTGATTATTGCGACTTAATCCATAAAAATATAGCATACCTAGTTTTAATTTAGCTTTGTGAAACGTAGGATCATTATGCAGAACCTTTAAAAAAGCTTTTTCAGCTTTTTTTACATAAGTATAATCCCAGTTATTTTGATTGGCAATATGTCCATAACATAATCCAAGCGTATAATAAATCCGTATACTAAATGCCCCATATGATAATGCTGATTCAAGAGACCTTGTACATTGCTTATAAGATCCCACATGAGCATAATACAAACCCAATTGTTTATAGACTCTGCCTAAGTTATCCGTGGCAATGATATTTAATTCTATTTCTTTTTTATATTTAAGAACTTCTTTCTCCCACTTAAACACATTATCTTTTGGGAAACTACCTGAATGATATCGTGTCTTTATCTGTTCAGCCTGCCATTTGTTTAGTGCATGATATAATTTAGAAAATAATGTTTGGTCATTCTGAAATGGATAAAATAAAATAAAAATGAATAGAAGACAGAAAATGAATAAAGAGGCATAGATCGTATAAGTTCTAGTTTTACTCCAAGTTAACATGCTATTTAGATTCAAAAATAGATAATTGCTTTTTATCTTGTCTATCTTGATTTTTTTTGTTATCTTTCTGATTGATAATCTCAGCAGAAGATGTGACACTTTTTTCATATGGTACTAGTTTAGCCTGCCATATGTGAGACATCTCTGCCTCTTTAAGCAAGGCCCATGCTCTCTGTATAATTGCTTCAGGTAAACCAGCAAGTGCTGCAACATGAATACCGTATGATTTATCTGCCACTCCTTCAATTACCTTTCTAAGAAAAATAAGTTTTTGATTCTCTTCGATAACCTTAACTGTCAGTCCAATTACTCCTTTCTTAGGATTAATTAATTGTGCTAGTTCAGTAAAATGTGTAGCAAATAAAACCTTAGCCTTAAATAAATTATTACTAAAATATTCGATCATCGCCCGTGCAATACTTACACCATCAAATGTAGAGGTACCACGCCCCACTTCATCTAGTAGTATAAGGGAGTGTTCTGTATAACTATTAAAAATATGGGCACACTCTAACATCTCAACAAAAAAGGTACTTTCACCCTTAAAAAGACGATCGTAGGCACCAATGCGAGTAAAAATTCTATCTACAATGGGAATAGTAGCGGATTCGGCGGGAATAAAACTACCTATTTGTGCCATAATTTGTAGTAAACCAACTTGCCTCATAAAGGTAGATTTTCCCGCCATATTTGGCCCAGTCAATATAGAGAGGTGTCTAGTCGTGGTATTTAAATGAATATCATTAGGAATAAAGTGTTCTTTTTCTAGAGATATTTCTACCACAGGATGTCTAGACTCTTTTAAAATTAGATCCCCATGGTGAGTCATCGTAGGTTTAGTATATTCGTAAGTGTAGGCAATCTCAGCATGAGAAACCATTACGTCTAAAAAGGATATCTGATTAGATATATCTCGTAACCCTGAAGTATAAGATAAGATTTTGGTAAGTAATTCATCAAAGATACATTTTTGCTTCGTAATAACATTATCCTTAGCATTAAGGATTTTACTTTCTAAATCACTCAATGCGGGTATAGAAAAACGTTCTACATTTTTTAAAGTTTGCCTTTTTATATAATATGACGGGACCTTATTAGACTGCCCTTGAGAAATTTCTACATAATAACCTAGCATATTACTATATTTTATTTTTAAATTAGTAATGGAATTTTTCTGTTTTTCTTCACACTCAAAATCTATTAATATTTTTTGGGCCGAATCTTGCAAATGGAAAAGTTCATCTAAGTTTTTAGAATAACCTATCCGTACAAATCGATTCTCATTTACCACTCTAGGTAAATCATTTATATGAAGTACATCCTCCATTAGACATATTAAATCATTAATAGTCGAAGGGATAACCAACCAATGTTCTTTAATAATTTCTGGTAATTCTAGCAATTCTGTTCTATGAGAATCAAACAAGTGATATATCTCTCGGCAAGCCACTAAGCTCATATACAGCTGATTGATATGAGAAATATTTGCCCCATTATTCAAAAAGTGTACTAGACGATCAATATCTTTGATATTTTTAAGCATAGCACATAAATCATATCTACATTGGTTATCGCTTTTTAAAAGATCAATAGCATCATGTATTTTTTCAATGTACTTACGATTTGTAAAAGGCATACTGAGATATCTTTTAAGCAACCTCTTCCCCATAGCAGTGTTAGTTTTATCCATAATACCCAGTAAAGAACCCCGTAGATCACCATCCTGATTAGTAAATATTTCTAGAGTTCTTACCGCTGCATCATCCAGAATCATATGAGAATCTTTATAAGCATATATAGGTAATTGCACGCTTAATTTTAACATGGGTGCTACTTCTTCTATATAGCTAAAAAGGTAATAAAAACAGTATTTTTCTATTGAATTGAGATTTAAGGTTGTAGTATCCATAATACCCCAGATTTTACATAAAAGTTTTTCAACCTTATTTGTGTGTAAAACGTAATCTTTACATACTATACTTACATTGTTTGTAGGTAACACATTGTGTAATTCTTTATGGGGTATAAGTAGTTCTTTAATATTCTCTAATGTGATGAAAGATTCTAGCTCCTGTTTATTTTTTGTAGTCACAAAAATATCACCCGTCGCTAAATCTACGGCAGCCATATAATATTTCTCTACAGATGTATTAGGATCAGGATGTATAATACCTAACTTACCGCCCGCTGATATATGAAGAAGCTCTTCTTCATATAAACTTCCTGGTGTTAGTATACGTGTTACATCTCGTTTAACAATGCGTCCCTTTACATCTTTAGAGTCTTCAATCTGTTCACAAATCGCAATGTTCTTGCCATGCTGAAGAAGTTTACCTACATATTTATTAAGAGCATGGTATGGTATACCGCACATTGGTATATTGTCTGATCTTTTAGCTAGGGCAATACCAAGCACTCCAGCAGTATAAAGTGCATCTTCCATAAACATTTCATAAAAATCTCCCATGCGAAAAAAGAGTATTTCGTCACGATATTTATCCTTGGTTACCTTGTATTGGCGCATCATTGGCGTATCTAAATTTTTTTCTATTTTTTTTTGATTAATAAAATCACTAGCTTGATACATACAGATAATTCTTATATTATTAGTTTATGCTGACAAAGCACTAGCCACAAAAAAGAAGGCAAACATTTTATTTTTGTCTTTTTCTCCTATTTTTTCCTCTATGCCACTAGCCACATCAAGACCAAAGGGATTTAATGTGTGAATACCCTGTTCGATGTTATCTGGCGTTAAACCACCTGCTAAAAAAAAATCTATACTAAGACCTTTTACAAATTCCCATGGGAATGTTTTACCAGTACCACCAGCCATAGAAGAACTATGGGTATCTAAGATAATTGCTTGATACTTCTTATAAGCTTCGAGTGTATTATCAGTAATAGGCGAATAAACTGAATAAGATACAATAATTTTTTTAGACCCATAGAGCTTGGTTACATCATGAAAATTATTATGTTGAGCAGGTACTTGTAAAAAACAATTATCACTTAGATACTCATTAGCTATATTTTGAATATAGTTAATACCATCATACCCAAAAACAAGCGCTACTTGTACATTAGAATCTACTGACTTTAATATTTGCTTAAGTGTAGACGGGGCACAATAGCGTTGACTATGAGGATGCATAACAAAACCGATATAGTTACTACCTAAATCTATGGCCAGATGAACATCTTCAATGCGTGTTAAACCACATATTTTAATTTGCATAGTTTTCACATTAGGTTAATTATGAAAGACTCTTGATCATGAGTTTATATCGCTCGGAATGATTAGATTCCTCTGAACGTCCCTCAAGCTTAACTCCAACAAAAAAAGTAGGCTTAGTATTGTTAGCTTCTGCCTGCTCGAAATTCTCAGCGACATAAATAATTCTTAAACCTACTGTAATAGGCTGTTGTAATTTAAACACGATAGAACAACTACAAACTATTTCTCGCATAAAGGCCTGTTGCAAATCAGGATTAATAATCTGCAAACGCATACCATCGTTTGAAATATCTGTCACATATTGACGCTCATTATCTAAAATTAAGTTAGAACCTTCAATACGCTCCACTATACCACTAACCATTTGATGAGCTTGATCAACTACATCAGACAATAAAGGTGTACGATAAGATACTAAATGTATATATCCTAAATTAATAATATCATCAACAACATTTGCATATAAAATGGGAATAATTATTTCACTTATAATACCCTGCTTTTTGTAGTTAGCCATTTGCATAGCCACTCGAGTATGTAGGTATGCAAGGTAATCAAAACGTTTTTCAGCTTCATCAGTCCCAATCACATAAGATTCTATATTCTGCGTATCACTCACAAATAAATATTTATTACTTGTTTGTACTTCCTTAATTAAATCGCCATCTACTATAGAATCGTATAAATTAATACTTACTTTATCTGCCAAAGAGGAATACCTTTTACTATAATCAGACAAATGTACCTTAACAGAAACAGGCAAAGTTAAAGAATCTATTTCTATCACATTACGAGATATCCTGGTTCGTACCACATAGATATCTCCATTATCTTGAAGATTAATTCTTGTATATTTCCTAGTATTTAAGGGGACAAAAAGTGTATGTACTTGTAATATAAGTTGGTTGTTTTCACGTTTTTCGATAACAGTACACTGGAATTCATAATATGCATTTGCCAGCACCATATATAAAATAATATCCATTTCTAATAGAGGTTCTGTCGCCCTTGCACTTATAAAATTATTGACAGTATCCACAGACTCGACTATAACAACTAATGAAGGTTGATGCTTAGACTTTAAGACTTGCTTTATACAAGACTTCTGGATAAAATTAATAATTACATTAAGTTCCTTCAAGTGCTTAAACTCTCGTAATGCTACTTTACTATGGTAATTCAATAGTGGAATCATGACAGCCCCTGCTATTACTAGGATTAGAATTTAAAGTATTTTCACCTTTTACAATCACTAAATAACTAAAGCACACTATATAAATCAAGTGTAGTTTTACCAAGTTATTTTAATATTTAATACACTTTTAAGAACAATAGAAAAGTATGGATCCCCTATATTTTATTAAGGTGCTATAAAATATATTTATGCACTATATAGTAAAACAATCATAATAATGACACTAAAAATACAACCTTTTCATCCCAATGTTCTGGAAGTACAGGCAGATCGACTAGATCATAATCTAACTTTACTGAGTCGGCGTGCTAGTTTGTCTCAAAAAAACCAAATTCTTATCCCTGTAAAAGCTAATGCCTATGGATGTGGTATGCAGAGTATTATACCCTATCTATCCCAAAAAGAACAAGTAACCTTTATCGGTGTAGCTAACGTAACAGAAGCAATACAAGCACGTAAACTTGCCTGGAGAAAAAATATATTATTACTTGGAGGTTTTTTTCAAAATTTTATACAGGATTTATTTAACTATAATATTATCCCCTCTATAACTGATCTAGGACAGATCAATGTTTTAGAACAGTGTGCTAAAGAACGTGATACAATCAAAGATGTACATATAAAATTTGATATGGGCATGGGGAGAATTGGTTTGTTACCTAATGCAACAGACATAGAAGCCTTGATAACTAAAATGAAAGTAGCATTACATTTAAAAATTACTGGTATTTTTACTCATTTCCCCACAGCAGATAAAAGTAAAAATGCACATAATATCCGAATGATACAACAATTTACAAAATTGAGCCAGTATGTTATGCAGAGCCTATGTATACAAAGAAATGATATTCTTTTGCATATGTCTAACTCTTATGCTATTTTCAATTATCCCGAAGCTACTTTAGACATGATTCGGCCAGGTTTATTTTTTTATGGATATTTTCAAAATTACCGTGACTATCAAAAATTAAATCAACATCTGCCCCTAAAGCCAAGTATTAAACTTACTGTTATGCCTATCAGTTATCGTACATTATACAAGGGTTCTTACGTATCGTATGGTTCTACCTACAAAGTTAAAAAAAAAGAGTTATCAGTTTGTGTTTTGCCCGTGGGTTACGCAGATGGCATACCCTGTGCACTTAGTAATAATATAAAGTTTGGTAACCAACAATTACTTGGAAGGGTAACAATGGACCAAATTATTTTGACTAGTCCTTACGAGAATTATCAGCCTTCTCAACCCATTTGTCTTTTAGGTGATTCAGTACCTCCCCTAGAAAAATGGGCTATGTTAGCTAGAACACATACCTATGAAATTTTAACTAGATTAGCTAACCGATTTCATCGTACATTAAAATCTTAAACTAAATAATCAATCAGTTTTGTAAAAAAGATTATACGCAGAATAAAGCTATAACTATGTAGTAAGAATGGTTGAAAATAGTTTTTATATAATTATCTTTCTGGGTATAGCTTTCACCATTATTGTTGGATTAATATTTATTTTTGTTTACCTACGAAAATTTTCTCAGAACCAGAATTCTGGCACGCTCAGTCAAGAGCATGAAAGACTAAAACAAGACAAAAACCAACTTGAAGGAAAATTACAAGAACAAGAGAAACAATATAATAATCTCACAACTGAACTAAAAATTGAGAAAAGCAAAGTGGAAAACAAAGATCAAAAGATTAGAGAGAAAGAACGTTCTATACATGAATTACAAATGAAGCTGGATCAAAGAAATAAAGAAGTAGGTGAAGAAATTCGTAATTTAAAAATTTCTACAGAAAAACTTGAGGAAGAAAAAAACCGAGTAAAAGAAGAGGAGAAGAGAAAACAGGAGGAAATAAAAGAAAAACGTAATAAAGTATGGAAGACGCACCAGAACAATGTCATTTCTCGTATGCAAGAGATATCTAAAAAAAGAGAGCTTTACTTTCCTTCCTATACAGAAAGTAATTTACCTAAGGATTTTTCCAAGGGTCCCAAAGTAATTAAACCAGACTTTTGCATCGAAACTAAAGACCAATATGTGATCTTTGATGCAAAAGACTCAGGAAATAATCTACTTGGCCACGTTAAAGGTGAAGTAAAAGGAACAGCTAAGAAATATGAATCTTACCGTGACAGTCTATATCCGTCTATATTCTTTGTTGTACCCACCATAGATATCGAACAAATGAATGATAACACATATTTTTTTGAAGGGACATTCCACTTTTATGTGATTACAATTGAAGCTTTTGAGCCTATTATACGCATACTAAAATTATTAGAAAACTATGAATTTGCTGGCAAACTAGAACCCGAAGATAGAGAAGATATTATACGATCCATTGCTGTCTTGCGTTCCCAGATTAGTTTGCAAAATGCAGTTAATGTACAGGCTACGGAATATGGCATAGAGGCATTAGGTTCTGTGTCTAAGTCTTTGCCAAACAAAATAGACCAAGATGTAATGAATCGAGAAAAACAAATGAGTCTAAAACCATTTGGTAAGACACAATTACAAAAGAATCTTACACCAGAACAACAAAGAAAGAAGATCCAAAAATTTACTCAACCTACCCCTGAACAAATTTCAAACGAAGACATAAAAAATACACAAGATATCTTCCCTGCTAAATAATATAAACATAATTACTTAACCCATGCGTAAACCATAACATGAGTACAACATCCACACATAAACATCTACTTAGCATCGCCCCAATGATGGGAAGAACAGATCGCCATTATCGCTACTTTATGCGTCTATTAACAAAATATACTGTATTTTATACAGAAATGCTCACAGCAGATGCCATTCTTAAAGGTAATCGTCATCATTTATTACATTTTTCACCCATAGAAAAACCACTTGTCTTACAAGTGGGAGGTAGCCATCCAAATAAGCTAGCGGAATGTGCTAAAATTGCGGAAGATTACAACTACGATGAAATTAATCTTAATGTTGGATGTCCTAGTGAAAGAGTGCAACAAGGTAACTTTGGAGCAATATTAATGGCAGAACCAAATTTAGTAGCTGAATGCGTTACACAGATGAAACAAGCAACATCAATACCCGTAAGTGTTAAGCATCGCATTGGTATAAATGGTTATGATAAATATGATGACCTCGCTAATTTTGTTAACATTGTTGCCATGGGGGGTTGCGATCGTTTTATTGTACACGCTAGGATAGCAGATTTGTCTAAATTAAGTGCACAACAAAATAGAGTTATTCCACCTTTGCGCTATGAAGATGTATATCAACTTAAACGAGATTTTTCTGATTATACCATAGAAATTAATGGTGGTATATCTACCTTAGAACAAGTTATGCACCATCTAAAATTTGTTGATGGCGTCATGATAGGACGAACTGCCTATGACAACCCATATTTATTTTCCCGTGCAGATAAGCATGTTTTTAAAAATGAATATCCCTTAATGTCTAGAAGGGATATTATCTCTAGTATGATCAAATATATGCAACAATGTGATGATAATATAGATAATCGGGTTATGAGGCATATGCATGGACTTTACACTAATCAAGTTTATGGAAAAAAATTTCGTAGCCAACTGCAGGCACATTTAAAGCATAGCATAAGTTGCGTATGTATTTTAGATTATTGCTCTGCATTAGCTCTTAGGTAAAAATTATGACTTCAAAAAAACTAACACGAAACGATGCAATCACATATGCAAAATATTTAAATTTTTCTAAGGTATTTACCCATTTTTCTAAGGAAGAAGCAAATCTTTTAAAAAATCAATTACAAGAGGCTTTAACCTTTTTAGAAACACCTCAACTGCTAAATGCTATATATACTGTGCTTAATGAGACCATCATGAATGCTAGTAAGGCCATGTATAAACATCTTTATCGAGACCATTTGATGAAAAAAATATCTATGGTTAATCAAAGTAATAAAATGGAATATAAAGACTGGTTAGTGCTTTTTAATACTGAATTTGAAAAACACCAGTTTGATAACTTAATACCCATCCTCGAAGCAACAGATAAGCGTATTCATATGGAATGGACTGTGCAGGAAGAGACTTGGCTTCTTGCTATTAGTAATGAGGGGATACCCTTACCTGACGAGTGGGAAAGAATTCATTATCGTATCAACTTAGTTAAAGAGGCACGTAGTTTGTCTACGCTATTAGAGAAAGAGGATCCAACAAAAGAGGTTGGAGGTGGCTTAGGCATTGGTATGATTCTTATGATATTAGATGGCATATCTATTAGTATGGATCATTTTTCTATTACTGCGAAAGATAATACAACGACCTCCAATATCACACTCCCTTGGTCTATCTTTAATAAGCAATCATAGGAGAATCCTGTGCTTTAAATAAGATTAAGTACCTATCTCAGTATAGATGAACTGTATTGGTTCTATGTATAATGGGCCAGGCATCTATTGTATAATAGACTGGGAAACATGCTTATATCATCAGGTAAATATCTTTACAATGGTAAAGATATTTTTTGATGCAGGTGGATTAATTGTACAATATCGTGATAAAATTTCCCCTCCATCTACTGTGTATAAAAACTTTCAAAGAATAAGAGATATTGCCAAGCCATACCAAGGTCTTTGTATCTTAAATGATTTCTATGAATATGCCTTATCCAATAATATGCCATTTCATATAGGCCAAGAAGACAGAATACGCCTTTCTCAGAACAGGCACATATGGCCACCTTGCTTAGAGACCACAACTATAAAAAAACCTATGTTCTGGGGCTTATCAACCCATTCTATGAATGACATATATTCTATTTTAAAAGAGCTCTATCAGCCAGACTATATAGGTGTAGGGAGTATTTTTACCAGTACCACGAAACAAAATGTCCAAAGATTTAATGCACCCTTAGAAGAAGTTTGTGATTTATGGAGTAAGCCCATCATATTTATAGGAGGGATTACATTAAAAAATATTAAAAAATTACCAACGGGAAAAAATATCTATTATGCATTGATTAATGATGTATTCTTTTATGGGACTAGTAACCATCACATACAACAATATTTTAACCAACTGATAAAGCAGATAAAATAAATGAAAACTATTTTAGACTTTGTAACACTACACGGGCCAATTTTATATCTGTAAGTGAATGAGCCTGTTTAGCAAGACGTAGTGCATCTTGTAACATTTTTATTGATAGATGACGTTGTTGATTATCACGTGCTAAATATACACCATAATGATACTTAGCCAGAAATTGAGTAGGGTAATATAGATTGCCTTGTGTTGATCTTATTACCTTTTCAAAACAGGTAATAGGATCCTGTAAAGAAAAGTTCTCTGCCTTTTCTATATAGCTTATTTGTTGTTGGTCAAGAGGGCGCAATTCAGTCTGATTATTAACTAAAATTAATGCTAACACTACATAAATTAAACCATGTTCTGCATCCATACCACCATCTTTCTTATTTTGAACATGGTAATAAATAATCTTTAGGGCAGATTCAAGCTTATGATCTAGTACATAGGCATATGCAAGTAATGAAGTAATCTGGCTATATAATGCAGAATCTTTTTTTTGCTTGAGCATAACAGTAGCTTCCTGAATATAATAAATTGTATTGGGTATATCCAATCTATGTCCATAAATAAAAGCCAAAGCATATAAAGCCCGAGCTCTTAAACCTTGAATATGTTGCTTATCACATAGTGTGATTGTTTGTAAGGCAAAACTTACCGCATCACTGCTATGCTCCTGGTTTGGGATAGAAAGTTGAGAATATTCTTGTATAGTTGCTAACATAATACGGGCTTGTATCATTCCTGGCTTGGTTTGTAATAATACACACGAATTGAATGTCTGCTTAGCCACTTTATAGGCTTTTTTGTAGAGACCTCGATATATTAATAGTTTACTATGTGCTTCTAGTAGGATAACTTTCTTATGTTTTAGACTCGCATATATGTTTTTATTCTTTTTCATTTTCTTAGATAGTGAAGGGTGATAAGTATACTTAAAAAGATTAGCTTTGACAAATATCATAGAAGCAGATTTATAAAAATGATACGCTTCTTTGTAATTACCCAACATCAAGTTGATGTTAGACATTTGGCATAAAATATTAATGGATATGAGATAGTATGGTAAACTATAATGGCTCTTAGTTAAATTATATGCTGTCTGTAAATACTCTATACTTTTATAGTAATGCCCTTGTTTTATTAATGTTGTTGATAGGTTGATATATGCTTTACTTAAAACTTTATGATTATTATGCAACATGGCCATGGCAATACTATCTTGAATAACCTTAATTGCCTGTTCATACATATGATTTTGTTGGTAAAGATCCCCCAGAAAAGCCTTCAAGTCTGCAATGGTGTTATGCATACTGATAGCTGATGTGCTTGTAGCTTCATCACTCAAAGGAGAGGAAAAGGAGCTTAGCTGTTCAGCATATTGGATACCTTCCTCTAATTTATCAATAGCTTTGTCTAATTTACTATCTAATTCATATATTTCACTCATTCTCCCATATAACTGGAGCTTGAGAAGTGCATCGTCGCATGTATCAATCAATTGGGAATAATACTCTATGGCATTTTCTGATTTATAATCTAGATGAACATAATTAACTAGTTTTTCCAAGTACAGATTTTCTAATTTTACTTCTTTTGCATGGTTATAATGATAAACAATATAATTTAAGAGTTCAAATTCATTGTATATAGCATTACGCTGTAGAGAAATACATATTTTTGCAGTTTGTTTATGCTGTTTGAATAAGTCTTCGTCAGGTTGCATATGATATGCTGTTTGATGCAGTAAAATTTGCGTAAATTTATATTTTATCCTGTGTTTCACGGCAGTTTTGGTTGAAGTAGGTCGCCAAATTTCTAATTGTTCACCTTCTTCAAGTAATTGTAACATTTCTTTTTGATTAATTTTAGCCAAGATTTTTAAAATATGCACATCAAATTCATCACCAAGGACAGATGCCAGCTGTACCAATCGTTTTAGCTTATTTGGTAACCGATCAATACGAGCTGAAATAATAGAACTAATTTCAGTTGGTATTGAAATGCTTTCTTGGGTTAACAATAACTTATTATTTTCTTCACTAAGATACTTATTTTCTAAAAGGAAACGACAAATTTGCTCAATATACAATGGATGATTTGCCGATTTCTTTAAAATAAAGGCTGATAGCTTAGGTCCAATTTCTTTACTAAACAGTGAAGACGCCATCTCACACGATTCCTCATCAGTAAGTGTATCTAGTTTGATTTCTTTTTCTATATAATGATTCTTCTTTAAAAATTTAGGAGTACTACCATCATCATGCAATCTACAAGATACAAAAATAACCATTGGTACGTCATCAATATCTTCTACTAGGTAATCCAAAGCACGTTTAGAATCCTCATCTATACCATAGGCATCTTCAATAACAACAATAGTTGGGTAAATATAGCTTAAAATACAGAAAAAGCTTTTAATTGCTTGGATGGTGCAAGTGAAACGTTCTCGTGCATCAGTAGTTTCATAAATTGAACCAGACCAATGTACATTTAGTAAATGGGCAATGAAAGCTTGTTTTTCTTCTAAATTTAGAAAAAAAGATTCGTGAACTGTATTGGGCTTATTTTCTAAAAATTCTTTTTTAAAGGTTTGTATTTTTTTAACAAAAAGATGGTATTTATCTTTATCCCCAACCTGTGAGTTTATTTCAAAATATTCTGCAAAAAAAGTAGAAAAAATGTTTAAACTAGTTTTAATAATATTATCTGTTTGCAAAACGATAAGTTTATATTTGTCTAACAAGGGATTAGTGAATTCATATAGTAATTTTGACTTACCAATTCCTGGATGACCATAAACATAAATGAAGCCAGCAAATTTGTTCTCAAAAAAAGGACGACAAAATAGATTTAATTTTTCTAATTCAGTTTTACGGCCAACGAATTTAGCAGTATGTAGTCCTTCTTCCTTGAAGTGAATTGCCTTTAATAGTTTATATACTATCACTTTTTCGTGTTTGCCTTTAAATTGTTTTTCACCTAAAAGCTCTGTTTCGTATTCTCGCTGGACAATTTGCATCACTGCATCGGACATGAGTATTTCTGATGATTCCGCTGCAACCATTAGTCTGGCTGATAGATTAACCACATCACCCAGTGCAGTATATTCCATACGCTTAGATGAACCAATTAATCCTGTATACGTTACACCATAAGCAACACCTGCTTTAATTGCCTCTCCATAAGTACTATGTAAAGCATGTATAAAATCCAAAGATCTCATCGCACTATCTTCAAGAGACGACGGCATACCAAAGAGAACTAAAATAGTACTCCCTTTATCTCCATACCCTAGGCAACTTAAAAATCCTTCAAAAGATATAAGCAAATGAAGCACATGACTTATAAATTTATTTAACTCTTCAAAAGGATGAAAGCCATCAAAACTAATGAAAACAGATGCAATCTCTTTGAAGGAAAAATCTATGGATTTACCTGTACATAGCAAAGGTGAAAAATCAGGTAAAACAGGAACATTGCGAAAGGAATAGGACTTAGTTAAATGATTGAATATTCTATACATTATATTAGAACGATAAGAAGATGCCTTAAGAAGTAATTGGTAATCACCTTCTCTCACTTCTCCCTGATACCCCGGATCTACCTGTCTTAACTGCTGAATAAAACGTGTGTCAATAATAATTTCATTAGCTGAACATTGGTGTTCTGCTTCAGCACAACCATTAATAGCTTCCCCTCTAAAATAAAATGTACGATACTTATCAAAACCAACAATGCCCCACTCAACATCTCCATAAGATAAACCTTGTTTAATATCAAAACGCCAGTGCCCTAATTTAGTATTTCGAACAGGTTTTTCTAAAAAATATCTCTGTATTTTGAAAGCAACATTAGTAACAAGGACTGGATCATCACTTATAAATATTGCTGTGCATGCATCTCCTGCAAAATTAGAAATAAAACCATTATGCCCATAAATAATATTAGTAACTTCAGTAAAAACTTCATTTAATAATTTAGAAAGTAATTCTGCACCTGCTTTACCGTGTCGCATTAATTCTTCTGTCATGGTGGTAAAACCAGAAATATCCATAAATAGAGTGAAAGCTCTAAAGCTACCATGTAATTCTGATTGCCAATACTTATGAGCAATAAAACGAGGAGTGAGATTCTGCATATATAAATTACTTACTTTTAGTCATTAAGATAATGCCCAAGTTTACGGGCTTTAGTATTCAAATAAAATTCATTATGTTTATTGGCTGATATGACTAAGGGGATACGCTCTACAATATGAAGATTGTGCCCCTCTAATCCAATTATTTTTCTAGGATTATTTGTCATTAATTTGATCTTCGTAATACCCAATTTAGCTAATATGCGAGCACCTGTTCCATATTCGCGCAGATCTGGCGGAAAACCTAATTCTTTGTTAGCTTCTATCGTATCCATACCTTGATCCTGTAAATTATAAGCCTTAAGCTTGTTGGCAATACCAATACCCCTGCCTTCTTGTTTCATGTACAAGCATACACCACTCTTATGTTTGGCAATAATAGATAAAGCCGAATGTAATTGTTCCCCACAATCACATCGTAAAGAAGCAAAAACATCACCTGTCATACATTCCGAGTGAACACGTACTATCGTAGGTTCATCTTTATGAATCTCACCCATAATTAGGGCAATATGCGTTTGATTATCAAGTACACTACGAAAAGCGATACTAGAGAAAAGACCATACTTAGTTGGTAGTTGGCTCCTAGCCACTTCTTCTACCATATCTTGACTTTGATTATTAGTTAGATATTTAATTAAGTCTTTAATTGTTACAATAGTTAGCTTATATTTTTTAGCTATTTTTTTTAAATTAAGCATCCTTGCCATACTGCCATCTTTATTCATGATTTCACAAATTACACCAACTGGTTTTTTACCGGCCAAAGAAGCGAGGTCTAATGATGCCTCTGTATGACCTGCTCTTACTAATACACCACCACGACGTGCTTCTAAAGGGAAAATATGCCCTGGACGAATAAAGTCGGTTGCTGTTGCCTGTTCATTAGCGATCAAACGAATTGTATGAGAACGATCATAAGCAGAAATGCCAGTCGTGGTATTTTGTTTGGCGTCTATAGAAACCGTGAAAGCTGTTCTGCGAACATCTTGATTGTTCTCAACCATTGGTTGCAGGTTTAATAATTTTGCTTTTTCTGGTGTCACGGGAACACAAAGCAAACCTCTTCCATGTGTAATCATAAAATTGACCTTATCAGGGGTAGCATCTTCGGCAACCATCACGAAATCACCTTCATTTTCACGATCTTCTGAATCCGTAACAATAATGATCTTGCCATTTCTAATGTCATCAATGGCTTTTCTTACATTAGATTGGACAGGCATAAGGATATGACGCAAATAAACCATGTAATGGACATGACTATTATTTTTATCTTTTTATTAAGAATTTTTAGTAGGCTACTTTTGGTGCTGAGCTGGAATATCTTGAACAATAAATCGAATAAATCTTTTTTTCCCTATCCGAAAGGTATGTTGACCTGGTTGTAATATATAATTTGTATCTTTTATAGATACACTTGTACCACTCTCTTGTATATAATGTATTCCTCCTGATGACACTAAACGTCTTGCTTCAGAAGTAGATGTTACCATATTAGAGGTTTTTAGAGCATTAATGATTCCTGCTTCTTTAAAGCTCGATTCATGGATATAAATTAAATATTCAGGTATATTTTTAGGAATCTTTCTATCTTTTGGCTGATGTATCTGGTCCCATTCTATCTTTATTGCTTTTGCAATGTCTAAATCATAAAAACGTGTGATTAAATGTAAGGCTAGCTGGCTTTTAGCTTCTTTAGGATGTAAAATCCCTTCATTCACTTTTTGACGTACTTCATTTACTTCTTGGTTAGACAAACTAGAAATAAGAAGATAATAGCTAAACATTAATTCATCCGAAAGGCTCATAATTTTTCCATAAAAATCATGAGGGGCTTCTTCAATTGCAATGTAATTATTAAGACTCTTACTCATCTTTTTACTACCATCTAGACCAACTAATAAAGGCAAGGTTAAAATACATTGAGGAGATTGTCCATAAGCTACTTGCAATTCTCTACCCACTAGTAAATTAAATTTTTGATCTGTTCCACCAAGTTCAACATCACTTTTCATCATTACAGAGTCATAACCTTGCAAAAGGGGATATAAAAATTCAACCATTGATATGGGATTCCCGCCTTGATAGCGCTTAAAAAAATCATCTCGTTCAAGAAGTTGTGCCACTGTATAGTGGGACAATAAGCTAATTAATTCAGCCAACGACATCTTATTAAGCCATTTAGAATTATAGACAATTGTTGTCTTATTTTTATCCAAAATTTTAAATACTTGCTTCTGGTAGGTATTCGCATGTTTTGAGATTTCTTCAGAAGTGAGCTGGGGGCGAGTTGTCTGCTTTCCAGTTGGGTCACCTATAAGAGCCGTATAATCACCAATCAAAAATTTGACATGATGGCCTAGTTCTTGAAAAACACGTAGTTTATTGATTAGCACTGTATGCCCTAAATGTAGATCATCAGCCGTTGGATCAAAACCTGCTTTAACAGTTAAAGGTTTATTTTTTTCATGACTAGATAATAATTGTTTTCGTAATTGACCACTTGGAAGTACATCAACACAGCCCACTATTAGTTCACGAAAAGCTTCTTCCAGGATAAGAGGCAAAATAATCTCAGAAGTGTTTTTATTAGTCACTGAATGCAGGTTCCTCTCTCTAACCTCACGGTCAAGTTTATACAAAAATTTATAGGAAAAATTTATCTAGTTCGTACTTCAGAATAGAAATTATAGGATCCCCATGAGTTCTACATTAAAATATAAAATATCGATTGACTATACCAAACCAATATTACAGATGCATTGTCATATGCCAACTATTAGCCAGCTTATACGTCACGGCCGTAAAAAAGTAACCAGCAAGACGAAGTCTCCTGCTTTACAAGCTGGTTCTCAGAGAAGGGGTGTATGTACACGTGTAATGACATTTACACCTAAAAAGCCAAATTCTGCTCTGAGAAAAGTGGCTAGAGTAAGGCTTACTAATGGTATTGAGGTGACAGCCTACATACCAGGTGCTGGCCACAATCTGCAAGAACACTCTGTTGTGCTTGTTCGTGGTGGTAGGGTTAAAGATTTGCCTGGAGTTCGTTATCACATAGTTCGTGGTACCTTGGATGCGTTGGGTGTAGAGGATCGAAAAAAAGGACGTTCTAAATATGGAACCAAAAGGCCTAAGGCTTAAAAAATATGGCACGTAGAAGACAAAAACATTACTCCCGTACTATAACACCAGATCCAGTTTATGAGAATGTCACTGTAGCTAAATTTGTAAATTCCATGTCATGGGATGGTAAGAAATCAAAATCATATTATATCTTTTATACCGCAATGAACATTATAAAAGAAAAGACAGGAACTGAGGGCATAGAGGTTTTTGAAAAGGCAATAGAAACCATTAAACCACTTGTTGAAGTTAAATCCAAGAGACTTGGTGGTACAACCTACCAGGTACCTGTTGAAGTCTATCCATTTAGAAAGCAGTCATTAGCGATTAGGTGGATTGTTAAATATGCACGACAAAGAAATGGTAAATCAATGGCACAAAAATTAGCTAATGAATTGCTTGATGCATCACAGTCGTTAGGTGGTGCTTTTAAAAAGAAAGAAGAAGTACGCAAAATGGCAGAAGCTAATCGAGCTTTTGCACACTATGCTTGGTAAAGTGTAATTAGTTTAATAAATTTCATTATAAACTAGAAACTAAATTGAATATTACTCTTTATCTTAAAGAGAAAATTAGTAATAAAACGAGGGCTAACATGGCTAGAAAACTTGATCTGAATAAATACCGTAACATTGGTATTATGGCACATATTGATGCTGGTAAAACCACTACTACTGAAAGAATTTTATTTTATACTGGTAAGACTTATAAAATTGGTGAAGTCCATGAAGGTGAAGCCTCAATGGACTGGATGGAGCAAGAAAAAGAACGTGGCATTACCATTACATCCGCTGCCACCACATGTATGTGGAAAGAGTATCAAATTAATATTATTGATACTCCTGGACATGTTGACTTTACAGTAGAGGTTGAACGCTCCTTAAGAATATTAGATGGAGCTGTTGCGGTATATGATGGTGTTGCAGGTGTCGAACCACAAACTGAAACAGTATGGCGACAGGCAGACAAGTATAAAGTACCTCGTATATGTTTTATTAATAAAATGGATCGTATGGGGGCTGATTTTTTTAATGCAGTTGACATGATAGAAGATCGCTTAGGTGCTAATGCTGTCCCTATACAATTACCTATTGGCTCTGAAGCAGCATTTAAAGGCCATATTGACTTAATAGAAAATATGGCTGTGGTGTGGGATGGTGATGACATAGGTGCTAGTTATCGTACAGAAGAAGTACCTGATGATATGAAGGAGCAAGTAGCAAAATATAGAAATAAAATGATTGAATCTGTAGCAGAAGCAAATGAAGATCTGATCGAAATTTATTTGGAGAATGGAACTCTTAGCAATCAAGAAATTAAGCAGGGCTTAAGAAAGAGTACTTTACAAATGAAAATTTTTCCTGTCTTATGTGGATCAGCCTTTAAAAATAAAGGTGTTCAAACCTTATTGGATGCAATGTTAGATTACTTGCCTAGCCCTGCTGATGTTTTAGCAGTAGAAGGTTTTGGAACCACGGGAAAATCTAAAGATGAAGTTGCACAAACACGAGCAGCAAAAGATGATGCACCTTTTGCTGCACTAGCATTTAAAGTTGCTACTGACCCTTATGTAGGTAAGTTAACTTTTATACGAGTCTATGCAGGTAGCCTGCAAAAAGGTAGCTATGTTCTCAATAGTTCCACCGCAAAAAAAGAAAGAGTAGGCCGTCTTGTGCAAATGCATGCTAATAATAGGGATGAAATCCAAGAAGTATTAGCAGGTGATATAGCAGCTGTTGTTGGCCTTAAAGCTACTACTACTGGGGACACATTATGTGATGAAAATAAGCCTATTATTTTAGAAAAAATGTTATTCCCTGAGCCCGTAATCTCTGTTGCTATAGAACCTAAAACTAAGGCTGATCAAGAAAAACTAGGTGTAGCTTTATCTAAATTAGCTGAAGAAGATCCAACCTTTAAAGTAAACTTTGACGAAGAGACGGGACAAACAATTATTTCTGGTATGGGCGAATTGCATCTGGAAATTATTATAGATCGAATGAAACGTGAATTTAATGTAGAGGCTAATATTGGTAATCCACAGGTAGCCTATCGAGAAACAATAAAAAAAGAAATAGAACAAGAGAATAAATATATTAAACAAACTGGTGGTAGGGGACAATATGGACATGTCTGCCTTAGAGTGTTACCCAGAAAGCCAGGAGAGGGGTTCTTATTTACTAATAAGACTGTTGGTGGTTCTATACCTAAAGAATATATACCTGCTGTTGAGAAAGGCATTAAAGAAGCTCTACAATCTGGTGTGTTAGCTGATTATCCTGTGGTAGATGTAGAGACCATTGTATTTGATGGTTCTTATCATGACGTAGATTCTTCTGAAATGGCATTTAAAATTTGTGCTTCTATGTGTTTTAAAGAAGCATGTAAAAAAGCAAATCCTATTCTTTTAGAACCAGTTATGGATGTTGAAATAGTTACACCTGAAGAATATATGGGTGATATTGTAGGTGATTTAAATAAGCGAAGAGGTCGCATTATTAGTATGGATCCTAGAAATAATGCTAGGGTAATTAAAGCCTGTGTACCTTTAGCAAAAATGTTTGGTTATGCAACAGATATTAGAAGCCAAAGCCAGGGTAGAGCGATGTATACTATGCAATTTAGTCACTATGGTGAAGTACCCGACTTCATCCTAAAAGAGATCCAACAGTCATAATAATTTATGGGTCAGATAGACAAGAATTCTCTAGAAATGACCAGTTATAGGTTAGATCTATAAATTTTTGTCTATCCTGGTTTGTGCAGTTTTGCAAACGCTTTATTTCATTAAACCAACATGCAACACTACCTTTACAGATTGAATTAAGTACTATATCAAAAGAATCATGTCTTGGATTATAGCTGTGATAACCTAGTAAGAGAGCATTATTAAGTATATTTTTTCTGAGTAGAGCATCTAATTTAAAAAATTTAAATTTATGATTTAAATTTTGGAGTTGTTTTTGAAATTTTTGATACGCTATTTTCTTTTGATCTATTTTTAATTTAGTAGAAAGTTTAGACTGAAAGATTTTATTTAGTGCTTTCATATTTTTATTGAGCAGAAAGACAAATTGTTGATATTCTCTTTGGCGTATTTTATTTTGAATACTATATGTTTGGTAGTCTATATTGTTTTTATAATATTGTTTTACAAGTACAGCAGCAATATATGAGGCCAAAGCTTCTGAGAACATGGTATCAGCAGTAAAATAAAGTTTTTCATGTGCTATTTCATGAAAAATTAAATTAGCGAGTCTATACTCTGATTGATAAAGATAAGTGGAAAAAATAGGATCATCTAAATATCCCAGTGTGGAATACCCTCCAATTGTATAGTAAGACACGTCAAATTGTTCTTTTTGAAACTTTTTTATCCACCTTCTCAATAGATTTAAATTAAAAAAACTAAGATACGAAAAAGAACCAATAAATGGAAAATAAAAAGTTTTTAATTGTAATTTTAATGGATAAGCAACTAATAAACTCCAACCTAACTCTTGACGCTCAAGATTAATAAATTTTTTATAACTTCTACTTAAAGGAAGATTATATTTTTTCATTGCAAACTTTTTTACAGATTGAACTACTTCAATTTTTCGTACTTGTTCTTTATTAAGCATAGGCATATTAGACTGATTTTTAAGATTTATTTTTAACCTATATTTGTCTTTATTGTGCTGTACTACCTCATCTACACTAAAGGTATTTAAATAAATATTAACTTGATGTTTACTTAAATGATAAAGATATCCACACCAGTGTCCAAAAAACAATACAGTTAAAAGAAAAATTAAAAAACCAGATAAGAGTAAAAAGTGTTTAACTGTTAATTTCATAATATATTGAAGTTAATAGTTGTATCAAAAAATAGGCACTTATAAAACCCAATATCCCTAAATAAATAATATAAAGTGATTGATTAAAAAATATAACTGGAGGAAGAGCATACATAACAATGCAAGCAAACAAACCTATAACTAGAGAACCATAATATTGTATTTTATTAGAGAATAGCCATTTTATAAGCATATATTTTTGATAATTATCTTTTAAATAATTAATAATTAGAAAAGATACATAGAAAGAAAATCCGCCTATCCATATCCCAGCCCACACATCTGACATAAAATGAATACCTCCTACTACTCTTGTCGCTCCTAAGCACATGGCTAAAAAGATACAGATAATAAAAGACAAGATAGACTGTTGCCATCTATAAGACATAAAAAAATAACATAGTAGCATGGAAATACTAGCGTGCCCAGAAGGAAAGGAATAGCTTGTTGCATGAGAACCAAGAATAATAATATTTTTTATTTGAACATAAGGCCTAGGAACAGAAAAATATG
Source organism: Leptospiria bacterium (assembly GCA_965262015.1). Taxonomy (GTDB): domain Bacteria; phylum Spirochaetota; class Leptospiria; order Turneriellales; family CBDBES01. Next base: position 1,637,463 of record OZ253494.1, on the reverse strand, counting down.
ATTTGAGTAATATAACTATTATACTAGACAATACAAGACTAGCAAGAGCAGATAAATAATATTTTTTATAAAATTTATAAACGAGACTAAGAATAATCAAGAAAGCTATGGGACTAGTTATCAAATAGATTGTATGTAATATATCGCTAATTAAAATCTTAGCCTCTTGAATATTTAAGAATATTAGAATCTGATGATCATAGTATTGAAGTACACGTAAGATACAAACAAAGAAACAAAAGCAAGCAATAAGTGATAAAGTATGTAGAAAGCGAGATAGGAATGTATTGACTAGCACGTCAATCTAGTGACCTATAAGTTGATGCAATAACTTTAGGGGCTAATGGTATTTTATATTTAATTTTTGCTTTAGCACTAGCAACTTTTGATGATAAAGTAAGCTTGTCTTTATTAACCGTATGGGCCTGCACAGTCCAATAAATAAATTTTGTTGTCCAATCAACAGGGTAAGAGAAAAAATTACTTTGTACATTTTTAGTGACTATAGGTTTTCTAGTGTTATCAATAAAGATAGAAACCTTATAATACCGTGTTCCTGGTACAGAATTCCACAAGAAATTAATATCCTGCTTTAGGCCTGGATAAAGCCACTGTACTGACCGAGGTTTTAAATTAGAAGGTTTTTTCAGGAATTTTATATCTGCATTAACAACAAAATAATTCTTTTTAGCTTTCTGTTGAGCTTCAACACTTTTGTCTAGAATAAATTTTTTCTGATAATCTGGTTGAACACGCCAATAATAAGTACCTTTTTTTAGTTTCGTTGTAGAATATGTATTACCTGTAAGTATTTTAGAGATAACAATTTTTTTAAAGCCTTTATCCTCTGCTACATTAAACCCAATCTTGCTATTATCTTTACTATCCCACTTAAAAACAATAGGATCTCCCTCCTTAGCAGGAATTAATGTATTCTCTTGAGGATATAAGAACAAGGGAGAACGATATAATTGAAGAGTAAAAGATTGCTTAACAGATATATATTCCTTCTTAGTGCCCCTACTAATGATTTGCCAGTACCAAGTACCTTCTTTCAAGGAAATAGATAAATTTTGTTTACCTTGAACGTTATATGTCTTTTTTTGGGTAAAAGTAGGTTCTCTAGATAAAACAACAGTAAATTTTGATACATTTACTTTAGTTTCCCATTTTAAGTTAATAGTTTTAATTTGCTTCTCTGTTAATAATAACAAACCATCTTGAGGATATAGATCTACTATATCAACTTTTAGCATTCTCCATTTACCATCTACACCTAACTGTAATACCTTATTAGCATCTATTTCTTTATCACCTATTGTAAGATGACCACTTTTAACAAATACATTTGAACCTTCTTCTGTTTGGGTAAAAGTAGCGTTGACATTATTGACTTCTGTAGCTACTCCAGTCGCTGTACGTACCATCATTGCATTATCAGATGAATTGGCATTAACTCGCATAACACCTTCAGATAATAAAAGAGAGAGATTATTATCAATAATTTCAAGTTTAATCAAGCTATTTGGATCTAAAAAAATTTTTACCCCTGAATGTAGACTAATAACAGCATCAGATCGATCTTTTGTTAAAATAAAGTCATTTAAATATATATCACTTGTTGCTTCAAGAGTATCCCAAATAAATCTTCCTTCGTATTTCCGTAAAACTACATTAAATTTATAATTCATAACTCCTATTGGAGCACTGTTAGAGATACGAGTAGTTCTACGATGAAAATGAGAATAGGTAAGGATACTAAAACAAAGTGCATTAGCAACCAATGCACTTGTAACTATAAAGTCAGCTAAAGTTATTTTAAAAAAAACAAGCTTCACACAAAACTATCTATTTCTTAGATTTAGCTGCAGAGTATTTTTTTTCCTCAGAAGCTACTAAACTTGGCCGCCAATTAATACCAACAAGCCTACGTAACTCTGGTAAACTTTTTGGGGTTTTAGGATCATTCTTCTTACCTAGTAGGGCATACACCTGTAAGGCGACACCCTTTCCTTTGACATTTACTTTTTGCATAGGCAAAACTTCATATTTACCTTGGACAACATTATAAGTATTTTCTGTAATAATAATATCAACAGCAAATGGTTTACATAGTGCCTCAATTCTAGAAGCGGTATTTACTGCATCACCTATTACCGTATACTCTAGGCGTTCAGGTGAACCAATCTGACCCGATAAAACATCACCTGTATTAATACCACAGCCAATGAGGATAGGAAATTCTTTCTTGGCTAACCGTTTTCGATTAAACTTAATCAAACTATAACGCATTTTTAAGGTGGCATCAAGACAACGCTCTACGTCATTACCTTTAGATACTGGTGTACCCCATATTGCCATAATGGCATCTCCAATAAATTTATCCACTACACCACCCGATTCATGTATAATACCCACCATAATGGTCATATATTCATTTAAAAATTCAACTACCCCTTCTGGATCTAGTTTCTCTGAAATAGCAGTAAAGCCACGAATATCGGAGAAGAAAATAGTTGCAAGATTGCGCTGTCCACCAAGAGAAAGTTCACCTTTAAGAGCCTGGTTAGCAATTTCCTCATTAACAAACTTACCCAATGCACCTTTCAACTGTTCACGCTCTTGTAAACCCTGAGACATACTATTAAATGCACGCGTCAAAACTCCTAACTCATCTTTAGAATCCACGCTTAGGCGAGAAGAAATATCTCCTTGAGCAATCCTCTCACTAGCTTCCACAAGATGTAAAATGGGTTTAGTTAACGTGGAGGAGAAAAAATAGATCACGATAATAGCAAGAGACAGAATAACCATTGATATCAAAAATGAACCTACACGGACTACCTGAACACCTTCCAAGGCAAGACTCTCGGGTATGACGGAAACAATCCCCACGCCTAAGCTGTTAATTCGCTCAAAAGCACCAAAGCTTTTCTCATTATCTACATATGTAAACCTTAGGACACCATTACTTTGACCACCTGAATACATTTTTGAAACCACAGGATGCTTAAGAAAATTAGTTTTTGTCTGAAGAAAGTTGTGATTAGGATGTAATATTACATCACCATCTATATTCACCAGGAAAGAAGTATAAGACACACTCCCTGCCGTATTAAAGGAACGCAAAAGACTATTTAATTCTAATAAACCAACAAAAAATTTATTTTTCTGTGAGATAACCAATAGCCATAATGGTTTTCCCATCTCTTCTGTAATATTATAAAGTGAACTTGTATTGTTTTGCTTAATGCTAGCAACACTAGCTATCACTTTACTAATACGATTATTCAACCCTTCTATACCCAGCTCCTCTATCTTACTTTCATTACGCACAGAACTCCTAGTACGTAAACTGCCATTGATATTTTCAAGATCAGCGACATAGACGAAAGACGAATACTGTTCCTCTGAGAATAATGCTGAAGCACTCTTAGTAGTAGCTAATTTATCTAGACTCTCTACATAAGATTCTAATTCAAAAGTTACTTTTTCTGAAAGGGAACTGGTTGCCTTCGAGTGGAGAAAGATAATCATATTTGTCATATTATCTTCGAATATAAAAAGAGAGATATAAATTAGTATGAAGATACTGGTAATAAGTACAGCTGATATAATTAATATCAGCTTATGTCGAATACCCGAGACTATATAGCGGTATAAATTTAAAAAAATACCCTTAATGAACGACACAATAAACATCTCCTTATTTTAAGAGTGTGACTGAGGGCTTACACAGAGGAAAGACATAATAAAATTCGTTAATATCAGTTGTTGTCCGAGTTATCAGAAACAGATTCTGACTTACCAGCATCCTTAGGACTACTGTTTGTGGAAGGAATAGCTTTAACATCAGAAATGAACTCTAAATTAGTTCTTGGAGGAAATGGATCTACAATAACTTTCCTAGAAACAATTGCTGACTCATTACCCACACGATCCACTGCTTTAACTTCAATGTTATGCACTCCTTCTCGACCCAGTAAGACAGGCTCTGTATAAGGTTGAAATGGTTCACCAGAATCATGCTTGATATAAATAGCAGCCACCCCAGAACCTCCTGCATTGTCTTGGGCATTTACAACTACTTTTGTTGTCTTCGTGGCATACTCGTTATCATTGGATTTTATAAGATTATTCGAGAATCCTATCTTAGGACTTGGCGGAATGGCATCAGAACTAACAACTATTTTTTTAGTACTAGAAACATTACCAATATTATCTATACCTCTATACTCAATAACATAACCCCCCTCGAGAGGAAGAGGTTCCTTGTACTCCTGAAATTCTCCGCCATTTAGCGAGTATTCAATGCGTAGAACACCAGAATACTGATCAAATGCCTTGATATGTAACAAAGGTGGCTTTTTGACAGGTACAAATATTTTTTTATTAATTACCATGAAAGGAACATTTGTAGACAGACTTAATGATGGCCCTGTAACATCAACAATAACAGAAATAACATTGGCAAACTCTAGATTACCAACGATATCGTAGGAACGATAAAAAACCTGATGAATACCCTCTGTTGGTACGACGAAAGGTCCTTTATACGAAAGATAGCTACCTTCATCTACCTTGTACTCCATATTTGAAGGAGCAGAGATACTGTCGGAAGAGGATAGTTTGATCTTGGTAGTTGGACGTGCATAGGTAACATAGCCATCTGAGAAAAAAGATGGGCTATTCTTATCCAACTTTATATCACTTGGCCTCTCTGTGATGAATGTAGCAGAATTAATGCTAGTATAGGCTGCAGCCGTAGGCTGTGTCACTGGATCAGGCCGACTAAAACGACTACTCTGCCGATTCACTGTATTAACATCACCATACCGTTGTTGAGTAGTATTTACACCACCTTGCGGTGCCACCTGGTTTGGAGGATTTACTGGTGATTTAATTGCTGGCTGTTGAGCAGTATTTACACCACCTTGCGGTGCTACTGTAGCATCAAGATTATCACCCTCTTGTCCACTGATAGAAAAACATACAAGCAGAAAGATAAAAATAGCTAATTGAAAACTTATTTTTTTTGAATACATTGCGAGAACCTCCAAGTAACAACGACGTGTTTCTATGTGTACTCCTATTCTGCAAGTCAACTATATTTTATAAATATAATTCTCCTCCAACCCTGCACTTTGTGAGTGCAGGATAAAAATACGCTTACTCATTAAACAATCAAGCCGATACCCGTAGCGACTGGTACGTTATGAATACTGAGCAGGAAACAACTATTACTTTAAATCAATACCCCTTTTGTTTTTTATTTTTTCCTTCAAAAGACACCCTCTCTCTCTGGGAAAATATTTTATCTGGTGTACACAACCACATCATCACACCATCTGAGGCCAACAAGATCACTGATCAATTTCTCTATAAATTACTTGTATGGGATAAAAAGATTTATTGTACTATTAATAATTTATTTGAATATCCTCATCTACAAAAAACCTTACAGAAATGGGATGAAGAAAATAATATTATTTTCTTAGATCATGAGAATAATATATCTTTAATAAAAAAAATTTTTGAAAAAAATGAGGCCTTAAAGAGCATCGCATATTTAGATTCTTTTCATGCTCTCATGGATCATACCGTTTTTTTAAAGCTAACTGAAGTTCATAATAAATACAGGGCAGATTATTCGTTTGCAGAAAATATGCCTGCGGGGATGGTCCCCAAACTTATTGGTAAAGATATTTTGCAAACGCCCCTTTTTGAAGAAGATGACCTGTATTCCACGAAGAAAGATCTGCCTCAAGATAAATTAGGCATGGATGGAGATTTTATTTTATCATGGTACATTGAAAAAAATATACCTGAATTTCATGTGGAAATTTACTATGAAGAACCAGATTTACGATTGTTACGTCTAGACTTTTCTCTCACTAACTTACGTTCTATTGTAAAAACGAGCTTTTTTTTATCCAGTGGTTTAGTCGACCAATCAGAGACTTATTTGAATATTGTACGTGCTATTAATAAGAATCCAGAAATTTTGCATACTTTCCCATCTTACATAGAACTTGAACTTATATCTGACTGTGAATACGCCTGTATTTTTTGTCCTAGGGAATACATGGATGTAAAGTCAATGCAATGTTCTGAAAAGTCTTTAAATCAAATAAAAAAATATCTAGCAGAGGATAGTTTATATGATACTTCAATCGGTTTGGGGGGCTTAGGTGAACCATTGCAACATCCTGATATTATGACATACATGAATGCCCTCTTATCTACCCAGGGCTTGAAATACTTAATTGTTGAAACGAATGGTTATTATATGAATCAGATTATGGACATTAGCAAGCATCAACATGTTAGCAAGCTACGTATCATTGTTAACTTGAATAGTATAAAAAACTATGGTAAAATACATGGGGTACCATCCTCCTATTTTAAAGTAGTTAAAAATAATATAGAAAACCTAGTAGGGCAATGTGAACAAACTTCTTTTGATAAAAAACAAATTATTATTCAGATGCTAAAGATACAAGATAATCAAGATGAGGTAGATGATATTTATAATTTTGCGGGGAAGTATGGTATTACCTTTCTGTTACAAAAATATAATTCCTATCTAGGCAGTATGCCGGAAAGGAGAGTCTCGGATATGACTCCCCTGCAACCTTTTTCTTGCTGGCATTTGAGACGAGACATGTTTATACGAGCCAATGGAGATGTTGTTTTTTGTAAACAAGATATACATGGTACCAAGGTACGTGGCAATATAGAAAAGGAAGACCTACTAACGATATGGCAATCCCAGAGTGCTGATTTCGCTTCAAACTATAAAAAAGAGTACTCCAATATCATGGATTGTGCAAAATGTGATGAATATTTCACGTTTAACCTATAAAACATGAAATTTTATCCAATCATACAAGTAAGAACTGCCTCTAGTAGATTACCTTGCAAGGTACTAAAAACCCTATCTCCATATGATAGGGTAACAATTCTGGGGCATACTATCTTACGACTACATAAAATTGGTCATGTAATCCAAAAACCAATTGTGGCAGTACCTACAGATGAAAATAAAATCTTGTTAGATTTTTTAGACGCTAATGATATTCACTATGTGGAGGGTGATCATTATCATGTTTTAAAACGATATATTTTAGCCAGCCAATTTGCTAAAGATAAAGATTATGTAATTCGTTTAACTGGAGATAATCCTTTTATCGATTACAAGATGCTTGAAAAAAATACCCATTATGTGAGACAAGTAGAACCTGATTTAAGTTATCCAAGTTATTTACCTCTGGGAATGGGATTCGAAATTATTCAAGTAAAAATATTGCGTAATTTAATCCGGCTACCTCTAAGTGGAAGACATTGCGAACATGTAACTAGCTACTTAAAAGAGTATCATGAACAATTTAATATTCAACCCTTGTTTCTAAAAATTAGTTCTTATCCCAATTACCCTATACGACTTACAATTGACGAAACGGAAGACCTAGAATTAGCACGTAAAGTTTACCAATATTTTCGCTCCATAAATAAACCTTATTTCTGTGCACAAGATATTTATGCACTGTATCGTAAAGATGATACCTTCTTTAATGATAATATCCATATTTACCAAAATTCCATGTACACAACTGAACGAACTCTTGTGTGAATGTTATTGAATGATAATAGGTAGGTTCTCATCGCTTCTACAATTAGAATTGTATGCATTACCGCCCATGCCCATGGATATGGTATGGGGCACATTCGTAGAATGCAATATCTGCAAATGACTTTGTACAAACACAATATAAACATGCTTATTTGTTCCAATCAACAGAATGTTACGAGAGGAGATATTTATATTTTAGATAGACGAGATACTAGCTTTGGGGAAGATATTATGCAACAAGATAATACTCTACGCATTGCCGTAGATAATCAAGGCATCGGTAGACAACAAGCACATATTCTTTGGGATACGTTACCTCACCCCTCTATGAACATACATGAATTTAAGCAATCCCTTAGACATATGCTTTTGCCTGATCTCCTTACCCGTCAATCATCCAGGGCAAATTTATCTTGTATAGAGCATGTGATATCATATCGTCACATGGTAACATCATCTTGTTCTAATGATTCCAACCTTACTTCTATAAGACAACTATCCTCACCACAATATAACCAAAGTAATAATGACACGGCACAATATTATTACACCTATTTTGGGCAAACTCTATTTGAAAGATTGTATCAAGGTAAAAATATTTACTTAACAGATATTAGTAAGTATCATCGCCAATTATCTACATACTTTCTTTGCAGATGGAAAAACCTATGTCACCATACATTATACCTAGATGGACGAGGCAATGAGCGACTGATTCAACAACTTATTCATTTAAGCAATATATAGGTTCTGCTTGACTCTAATCGCATGGAGCTAAACATTTTAGAACTTCATTATACATATACATGCTACCTATAAATAAATGATGCGAGGTAGTATCTTCTAGAATATTTGCTTTTATTTGTGAGGAGGTTAGATATACTATCCAGGTATCTAACTTATGTGAAATGATATCTTGCTTAGTATAAAATCGTTTCCCATCCATTGGAAATAAGATAATTTGTTTTACCTCTGTTTTAACATGATGATTTAGAACCTCTATAAAATCTTCTAGGCGACGATTAAGTAAGGTATTAATGTAAATTATCCATTTAACTTTATCTGATATCTGTTTCATCCATTGGGTAACAGCATATATACCGGCTTCATTATGTCCAGAATCAAAGTATACTTTGGGATGGGTACGCAAACACTCTAACCTACCATGCAAATTATATGAGATATGAGGTACTGGTCGTTGGAAATAATTAGAAAACAGCCACATACAAAACCATTGATTCTGTTTAATATAACTTACTTGTTGAAATTCATCATTATCTTTATAAACTACTAAATGAGATTGTTGTATTTTAGCTTCTTGCTGTAAGACAAACAATACTTCCTGAGTCTGAGGGAAAACATAGACTGGTGTATGAGGTTTGATAATTCCAGATTTCTCAAAAGCTATTTTGGCCAAAGTATCACCTAGTACATTCACATGATCCTTTGCTACTCGAGTAATAACACATAAAGATGATACAAGATTATTTGTAGAATCATATCGCCCCCCCAGGCCTGTTTCGATAACTGCCCAGTCCACCTGTTCTTTTTGAAAATAGAGGAAAGCTATAATTGTTAGGGTATCAAAAAAACTAAGATTCTGAGATTCAGGAATGGACAAAATAATTTCCCATAGTTCTTGAAAACTCTGATCACTAATATCTATATTATTGCATTGTATCCTTTCGTTAATATGTTGGAGATGTGGAGAAAAAAAACTACCAACTTTATGTGCTACGCCAGATTTTAATAGCATACCACTTAAAAGATAAGTACAGCTTCCTTTCCCAACCGTACCTGCAACATGAATACTTTTAAAACTATTTTGGGGGTTATTAAGTTTATTCAATACTACTTTTACAGGTTGGGGGGAATATATATACTTTTTTGCAAACTTACTAGATTTCTCAAAATTTTTTTCTGCAAAATATGACCAAAAGGTCTCTTCAATCCGCCTCATTGTGACACCATTTAATATATGTTTTTTATTATAGTAAATTGAGACAAGTCATTTATATGATTCTATCTCTATCATTATTATCATTTTCTCTTATTACATTATAAAAAATTTAAGTGTAATGAAAAATATAGTTCATCACAGAGTATCTTATAGTTAAGAGTGTATTAGATACTGTGCAAAGAATAATTTCTCAGAATTATTCTATCCACCTAATTTAACACATCATGTGATGTGTATTACCTTATGTAGATAATACACTCTTAATTTAAGCATATAGGTGAGGTAAAACATGAATCAGAACACACAAATTTGTCAAGTTAAAGGGCGGTTATGTAAAGACCCAGAATATAAATTAACTCCATCAGGTAAAAAAGTACTAACATTCAATCTAGCATATAATACTGCCCAAAAAACAGATGATGCTGGAAGTCACACAAACTTTATCCAGGTTGAAGCGTGGGAAAGATTAGCTGAGATATTTTCTCCTCTTTTAGTAAAGGGTATAGAAGTTTTAGTTAATGGTAGCATCATACAAAATCGTTGGAAAAACGAAGAAGGTAAAGGAAAGGCTTATCATAAAATTTCTGCTGACGCTATCTATATCACAGATCTAAAATTTAAAACATCTAAAATAGAGGCAGGAGTCGAAACAGCTTAAAAAAAACCATGGCATGTACTATGTAAAATATACATAGTACATGCTATTATTAAGTATCTTGTACTTTCCCTATAATAATCACAAAGACAACCTTTAACAGATATAATAAAGACTGATGAGACAACCTAGAGGTTTCTAAACTTAATAAAATCTTTGGGATCGATACGTGCGGGATATTGTTGTTGCATATGGTAAGAACTATTTGGTTGTGCCTCTAGACGTATTTCATAGTGTAAATGAGGGCCTGTCGCATTGCCAGATTGTCCTAGATACATAATAACATCACCTTTTTTAATAAATTGTCCTTCTGTTACGACTCCTAACTTGGACCCGTGAGCATATAACGAGCGAAAACCAAAACCATGATCAATTTTAACGTGCAAACCATAACCTGAGCTAGCATAACCAGCGAAAGTAACAATACCATTACCCGTAGAAATAATTGGTGTACCGATAACATTGGCAAAGTCATAACCTGTATGAAACTGTTGAGTGATGCCAAAGGGTGAAGTACGTATACCATACTCTGACGTTATGAAGCCAACCCGTACAGGCCAACCAAGTGGTAGTTGTTGTAATATATATTCTTTATTTATCAAAAATTTTACTGCACGGTTTAAATATTTAGTAGAGTTATGGAAAGTACCACTTAAATGCTTGGTTTGTTTGGACTGTTCTTTCTGTAATGCATCTAAATTCATAGCCCATATATTTGTATATAAATAACGGCCTATCTCATCATATTCTTTGAGGTAGGTTTGAATCTCATTTTCTCCATGTGAAAGAAGGTAAAATAGGTGACTCCATCGCTCCAGATTGGCATCCATTGTATGGTGTTCATTTAATAACTGATGCTTACTATGATAGGAAAATATGGATAGAACAATACAGAGCAATAGCATAATTCCCGTTGCATAAGCGGCCTGTAAATTTACACGCATTTTATATGTTTTTTTTTGAGAACTTGGAATGAGCATGAAAGTAATATCTGCTTGAAAACGTGTGATAAAATTATGAAATTTTTCTCTAAACATATTTTACAATCTATTTCAGAAATTACTTGCTTTATGATGGGTATGATTCATTATGCAGGTGTTCCTTGACCTAAACAAGTAAATTTATGACTATGAAAACAAAAATTTATGTTCTATTATGTTTTTGCATCTTTGCTCTGTTTCTATATTTTTCTTATGTGGTATGTTTTACTGTAGGATCGGATGTTAAACAAGGTATTGCACAGAAAATATTTTATTATCATGTGCCAACAGCATGGGTTTCTTTCATCGCATTTGGAATTAGTCTTTACCATAGCTTGCTGTATATACTTAAAAGAGAGTTGGAGCATGATGGCAAAGCCGTTGCGAGTGTGTCAGTAGGCCTTGTATTTGCAACGGGCGTACTAATCACGGGTCCCTTATGGGCTAAACCTATTTGGGGTACATATTGGAATTGGTCAGATCAAAGATTAATTAGTTTTTTTATCCTATGGATTATATTTGTGGGTTACCTTTTGCTTAGATATAATATCCATGACATCCATAAAAAAGCGATAGTGTCTTCTGTACTTAATATAATCGGTTTTTGCAATATTCCTCTTGTCTATTTTTCTATACGTATATGGAATACACCCTCACATCCCCAACCTGTACTAGCTACAAGAGATAGTAGCTATATTTCACCAGATATTAGATGGGCACTGTGGCTTTCGGTATTATGTTTTTTATTGATAATGCTCTTATTATTATCATTGGCAATACGTGACACAAAAATTCAGCGCTTATTATATCAAAGTGCAACAGATCCTAGCGAAAATTTAGCATGAGAGAAAAAATAAAAATCCCACTCTTGACCGTTTTGTTTGCAATTATCATCCCTCTCTATCCAGTTGATAATACTAAGCTACAAATGAAATACCAAAAATTTTTACAAGTAGAGACCAAGGAAGCTAGAGAAATGATCTCCTCATTCTCGTACGAAGAACTATTAAGTATTATGCAAAAGCAAAAGCGAATACAATCACGCAAAGTAAACCGTACATACTGGCTTATTGAAGCTTATTTTATAAGACACGCTGACCGAGTGGCTAATGATAAGTTATTTTATCTATTTCTTAGTGTCATTAGCTTGTTTTCTCTGCTGATTGGATTTGTAATCGCTACTTATGTACGCCAGAACAAAGCACTGAAAATGTTAGGGAAAGAAATATAATGCGAGCTACAATAAATTTGCTATTTGGATAGCATTCAAGGAAGCTCCTTTCAGGAGTTGATCTCCACATACAAATAACTCAATACTCTTTTTAGGATTGCCTATGCTTTTACGAATTCTTCCTACAAAACAATTGTATTTACCTGTCGCCTGAATTGGCATGGGAAATATATTCTTTGCTGGCTCATCTATCACTTCTATACCTGCAAAATTGGATAAACAGTCATGTATATCTTTGATGGCAGGGGCATCATCAACAAACTTAAGATACAGAGACTCTGAATGAGCACGTAGTACTGGTACTCTAACACAAGTGGGGGATATTTCTATTTTTGACTTGGGTAAAATTTTTTGGGTTTCGTATACCATCTTTAGTTCTTCTTCGTTGTAACCCGTATCATTGATTGGAGAATTATGAGAAAACAAATTAAAAGCGTAGGGATGAGGTAAAATTTGTGGATTATAAGGTACATCATCCAAATATGCCTTAGTACTCTCCTTAAGCTCCTCCATGGCCTCCCAACCTGCTCCAGAAGCTGCTTGATAAGTAGAAACAATAATCTGCTCTATGGGATACCGTGCATGTATAGGATAAACGGCCATAAGCATAATAATAGTAGAACAGTTTGGATTTGCAATAAACCCATGATGTTGTGCAACAGCACCAGGATTAATTTCAGGTATGATAAGAGGAGTCTGATCATCTAATCGAAATGCTGAAGAATTATCTACCCCTATACAGTCATCCTGTATACAAATATCTCTATATTGCTTACTAATACTACTACTCGCCACAAAAAGTGCAATATCTTGGTTCTTGAAGGAGGTATGACTTAATTCTTGTACTGTTAAAGATGTTTGACCATAGACTATTTTTACACCTTGACTACGCTTAGAGGCTAATAAAGTAATCTGCTCAGCAGGTACATTCGCTTTTTCTAACACCATAACACATTCACGTCCAACAGCACCTGTCGCTCCAATGACAGCAATTTTTTTATTACGCAAATTTGGGAAAACATTCATACGAGATAAGTATTTTGTACTACATACGATTGTCACTAAATTTTTATAGTTATCCAACCCAAAGAGATAGATATAAAGTAAAAAATATAGCTTATCATTTAAGATAAGAAATATAAGCTGACGATAGGGTAGATATGTTTTTTAGGTTAAAAAAAATCTCATGTGGAGTTTGCGTCCACTTATTATTTGTTTTTGTTGGTTTTGTATATCCAGTAGAACCACCACCATCTGGTACCATCCTGGATAAGAGGCTAATAGTTACTCGACCTAGCTTTATTAGGAGTTATCAATATGTGGGGGGTGGTGAAAAGTTAGAAGTCATTCTAAGTATTATTAATCGAGAAGAAGAAGTGCATAATTTACGCATCCTAATTTTGGGTTTATACGAGCACAATAAAGTAGATACCGCTTACCGTCAGAAGATTGCCTACCCTACTTGGCGTAAGAGGGATTTTGAGCAAGAAACGTGGGGTATTAGCATGTTAGATAGTGTACCTGAACTACCTAAAAATATTTTGCCCACCCATACTGATCCTTATTTTACTTATAAAAATTTGACGGCTTTCTCGTTGTCTACGCTTAAGCAGACTGATTTAGGCGTGCCTATTAAAGTACTTGGAGTGCCTACCAATCAGGCTAAAATAACAGAGACGAAGGATATTTATATTGCAATGTTACCAAGACGAACAGACATTCGTGCTGAATTACAAATAAGGTACCCAGCTCATCCAGGAAAATTAAAGTTTTTTAATCGATTAGGCATTATTTTATATGATGCTACCACTAATAAAATTACTTACAGATGCTTTTATAGTATAGACCCTCATATATAATATAAATTGTCTGTTACTATACTAAAACATGACATTGCTACGATGACCTTACGGTCTTCTCGTGACTGTTTAACTGCTCTGAACTGGGAACAGACTTTTACCCCCACTAGCAATAAACAATATATGTCAAATAATAGCGAAGATGTAATTTTACAGAGTGCCGTACAACAAATTATAGAATATTTTTTGGGTCAACGTCAGATTTTTGACATTCCCTTGTGTATTGAGGGTACCAATTTTCAGAAAAGAGTATGGGCTACATTGCAAACCATACCTTACGGATATTTAGTAAGCTATAAAACTTTAGCCAAGATGATGGATATGCCTGGTGCACAGAGAGCGATTGGTACTGCTTGTAAGACTAATCCAATATCTATTATCATACCTTGTCATCGTGTTGTCTGCACTCATCCATCAACAAAAAAAATACAGCAAGAGATGCTTCATTATCATGACATAATGCCTATTGATCAAATTACTGGTGGATATGCTGGTGGAGTAAAATTAAAGAAAAAATTACTTCAGTTGGAATCTAAGGTGATACGTAACTCTAGTTAAGATATTATAGGCTTTGTTATAGTTGCTGTAGCTGATGTGTATTATTTTTTTTCTGTCCCAACAAAAATAACATTGAGGCAATAACCCAATGAGCGATGGTAAGCCATGGAGAATTATAGTCAGTGTATGCTAAATAACTTATGCCAATGGTAGAGCAAACTAACATAGTAAAAAACTGGTATTCTTTTATAAAAAATACTAGATAAAAACCTAATAGATAATACCATGGATGCTGTACAGGGAAGAAACATAGTAAAGTAGCTATCATCATTCCCATATACCTTTGATCAGAGTATATATTCAACCACCACAAAATAAATAATATTAAGTAAATGGCTATAATGATACCCTGCAAAATCATAATAACCGTATTCTGAGCTAACCATATTTGGAGTAATGAACTAATAACATGATTAAACGTCCAGTAGTTAAAATACATATAAAAACCAGACTGTGCTGTTTCTGTTCCATACTGGTAGAAAGGAAGAAAGCCCATACATAATACTATACTACATAATAAGACACGCAGAAGCCACTGTTTCAAGGATAACGTAATGCGTTGTTGCATGAAATAAGTTTTACATGGCCAACATAAGATAAAAGGCATAAATAGAATACCATGGAGTTTAGTGAGAAAAGACATAAAGCTAAGCCACATCCACCGTGTTGTAGTTGAGTTTGGCTGTGATGTGGTATTAAAATAATAATGAGAAGCTCCTAAAAAGCATGCAACAGATAATATTTCGATGTGGCCTTCTGAAAAACATTCAAAAATAGTCAAAGGGTTTAAGCATGCAAAGAATAATAAGAATATTTTATCACCTTCAAGTTTACTTGTTTTAATGTAATAGATATAGAGCTGGTGTAATAGCATTAATTCGCATAGCCCAGCAAATAGTTTAAAACTGGATGTTGAGGGATATATGTATGCAATCATGCTAAATAATAGCTCCGAGAGAATAGGATATATTGTGTTGAGATGTGAGTATGGTAGCCCTTGGATATATGGTGAGATATGATAGGGATTTTGGTTACTAAGCCAGGCCAGACCATCTGATAAGTAGCGTAAGGTATCAGTGGTAAATCCATTGCTAAATAGAAAGATAAATCTTAGAGACAAACCAGTGATAATGATTGTTCTATATAAAAATTTAGAAGATTTAAGGTGGGGTTTTATTTGGTATAAATAGGTTAAACAGAGGGCAAAATATATTTGTGTAAGAGCATAGACTCCAAAATCATATTTGTTGGTTAGACTATTATGCCGGTAAGGGTATACAGTTAATATCATACCCACAATATAGGGTATGATTCCAAAGATTAACATGTAACTATTCAGAATTTTGATTCTTAGGGTGCCAATCGACGGGTAACCCATATGTTATTTTGCATGATGTATTCAATTCTATCATGGAGTCGATTTTCCCTACCTTGCCAAAATTCAAATTTATCTGGTTTTAATATCCATCCCCCCCAATGTTGGGGTTTATCTGTTTTGTGATTAATCTCATATTCTTGGAGTTTCATTTTGTAAGATTGTTCTAAGGTATCTCTATCTCTAATGACCTGGCTTTGTGTAAATAGAGAAGCTGCTATCTGAGAAGTAACAGGGCGTGATTGAAAATATTTGTTAGCGTCGTTTTCATTCATATAATGTACCTTACCTTCTATCCTTACTTGTTTACATAGTAATGGCCAGTAGAATAATAGAGAAGCATATGGTTTATAGGAAAGGTTATCTCCCTTCTGGCTTTTATAGTCGCCAAAAAAAATAAAACCCTCTTTGCTATATTCCTTAAGTAGTACAATTCTACTTTTAGGACGGTTATCAGTGCTCACAGTAGACAGACTCATAGCGGTTGCGTCGAGTATGCCTTTTTCTAATACTTGTTGAATCCAAGTATCAAATTGTTCAAAAGGGCAGACATTTATATCTTCCTCACTCAATGACGAATCCTTATACTCTCTTCTATGGAATTTGATATGATTACGTGAATGCATGAAAGATGCCCGTTAACTAGGTGTTACCATGAAAATGATTTGGAAAGCTAAAAACTTTTTTTATATAATAATGTATGGACAATAATGTTAAGTTAGTAATATATTTATCCGATTTACATATCCGAGTAGCTGTCGTTCTAATTTATGGAAGATATCATTAATATTATAGTCATCCTGGGTATTCTCAGTGTTATTACCTTTCTTTCGTACTATGCATTTAAGGTATATTTCTTGCCCCAGAAAATTGCTGGTATCCAGAGTATGATTAAAGGGGGTGAATTTGACCTTGCATTAAGAAAATTAGCACTATTAGCTAACAAGAACGGTCGAGATTCAGAGCTTTATTATTTGATGGGTTTTGTAAAAGAAATGCAAAACTTACCACATGAAGCTATTAAACACTACCAGAGGGCTTTAGATATAAATGTTTACAATAATCATAACGTTCAAGAAGAAACGGTGCGTAATAGACTAGGCGACGTTCACTTGAATTTGAATAATTATGAATTTGCCAAAAAAGAGTTCCTTTTACTTACTAAGTTGACTTCAACAGAAGGTAAATATTGCTACAAACTAGGTCTTATTTTAAAAAAACAGAATAATATGGAAAAAGCATTCACCTATTTACAACAAGCGGTTAAATTTGACCCTATCCATGGACCAAGCCATCTGAATCTAGGTATCGTTTCATATGCACTTTCTAATACAGCAGAGGCTAAGGGTCATTTATTACAGGCTCTGAAAATAGACTCCACCTTGGCTGAAGCCCATTATTATTTAGCGCTATGCCTCAAAGCACAAAAAGATTATGAGTGGGCTAATAGAGAATTTGAACTATCTATGAAAGATCCATCTTTTGTTACAAAAGCACATTTGGGCATTGGGTTGTCATATTTGAGTCAAAATCATACTAGTTCTGCATTGAGGCATTTTAAGATAGGTTTAGAAAAAGCCCAACCTAAATCACAAACAGAATTAAATTTAAGATATGCAATGGCTAGAGCTGCTGAATTACGTAGAGATATACCTCTGGCATTGCAACAGTGGGAATATATACATAGTATTAATCCAGGTTTTAGAGATGTGAGCCAAAAATTATCATCTTATGAAGATTTTCAAACAGAAGATTCTATTAAGGATTTTGTTATTGCAACAACACTTTCCTTTGAAGAGATCAGCAAGAATTTAATTGAATTAATGAATTTAAAAGCAATCAGTGTTGACATTGTCAATACCTCAGAAATACATATCATTGCTGCGGAGGATGATAGTAGATGGCGTAATACAAAAAAAAATCATCGTCTGGTGTATATTGTGCGTACAACAGAAGTGGTATTGGAGAATACTTTACGTGACATGTATGAGAATATGAAAATTAGTAATGCCAATAGGGGGATATTTATGACAACAGGTGCTTTTAGTCCCGGAGCCATTATATTCTCTCAGTCGAGACCAATTGAGTTAATTGATAAAACTATATTAGTGAAATATTTGGATCGCATTAAATAAAATATGGATATTAATTTATATCTACCTCCTACATTGGCTGGCTTAAGTGTTAGTGAGCGTTCAGGTTTGAATGCCTTACCTTGGAAAGAAGGTGTGTTAGATGATTTTGATCATGCAAAACATGTTTTTATTGTAACATCTGGTAGGCTTCTAGTGGATGATCAAGTTGTTGGTCCTAGAACTGCTCTTTGGGGGATAAAACCATTCTTAAAACAACAAGAGAGGGAATACAAGATATTATATCATCATAGGGTGTTATACCTGGATACCTCATTGTTAGCTGAATTCTTTTTTTTGCATCCATGTGCCATGCAGACTTACATTAAATTGGCAAGTAATTATGGTCATGTTGCTCTGGCTACTTGGTCTTATATGTCTTTGGTATGGACTGTAGTTTCTGACATCCCTACATTTGAGTCCATTCACCTAGCTTTAGGTATAGCAAATTTGCATGCACAAGATGAGTTTCATAAAACTATTTATCTAGAGTTCCAAAAAGATGGCCTGAGTATTTATGATTTGCTTCAAAAAGAGGTGGGGATACCTCTAATGAAAGCTGATGCTGATCATATATCAGAGGATGTTGATTTAGATACAGCCATTCGTTCAAAAGTGATTGCTTTCAATGATAGTGTTGATATATTAAATATCCAATTCTTGTCTATGTGGCAGATTAATCGTGAAGAATGGGCTAACTTATTCTGGAGTCTTAGGAAAGAATATAGCAATATTGTAATCCATCTAGGATATACACATGTAGATTTCCTACTGGAAGAAAGTAGTGTTATCTTTAATATCTCCTCTGATTCTACCTCATCCCCTAACTTATTACCTTTAGAATTTCATCAGCTTACTTTACCAGTAATTACTACCATTTCTCGGCATATTGATCATAAGCAAAAATCATCAGGTAAAATTAAGTATCCTCTTGATTTTGCAGATGAAAATTTTGATCTAGAAAATAGTGTACAACAGATTCACTCTTATAAATCATCTTTGTATGGACAATGGTTGCAACAATACTTTTCACATCTATCCAATGATTTAGAAGTTATTGTAATATCAGATTACGCAGAAAATTTTCCGGGTTTTGTTGCTTACATACGTTCTTTATGGGAAAATGGAGACGCTAAAGGACATTTAGATCAAGCTCTATCAAATAAAATTTTCTTATTAGAGGGTAAAGCAGGTATCCTAGGTACTGTTGCTATGCGTTGTGGGGATCTAGATTCTTTTTTAAAAGCTTGCGGTCGCATTGTACATTATGACGTCACTTCACTCTTAAAACCAATATTCCCTACCGATAGTCTTTTTGCAAAAGAAACAGTAACTAAATATTTACATAATTTATTTCAGAACAGGGTACAGGATCATCTACCTTTATATTTTATTGTAACTTCTAAGGATGCTTATGACGTTCAAATCCTAAGTTCAGGTGTGCTATGTGATAATCTAATGAAATCAGTATTTCCACCTGGCTTTGTTTCAAGTTCTCCTGTTGCGGCATCTGATGGAGCTAAAAAACAGAAAATCATGAGAACTTTTGGCAAGACCACCATCAAGGATAGAAACCAAATTTTGGGCTTATGTATGCGTTTTAACTTTAAATCTGTCCAATTTATCCAATTTGCTCAGCCAACAGATAAGCCATGGGATAATGTAGTAGATAGTATTGCAAGCAATCGGGATGATACTAACTATGATAGCCAGGTTTCAGGTATGGTATCTGAAATTATTAATATACCTTATTCAAGCCATAAAAATCTTATAGAACAACAAAATGAGATATTTCATACTGTTTCGCAATTTGTACAGAAAAAGATACCTGTTAACTTTTCAGAGCATAACCAGCTCGCATTAGAATAATACACGTCAACCCCAATACTATAATACACATTGTCATCATGATTAAAGCAATCGATAAAGGTACGTCACTAGTACCTAAGAATCCATACCGAAAAGCACTTATCATGTAGAGGATAGGGTTAAACAAAGAAATCTTATACCAGAATTCAGGTAGTAATTTGATAGAGTAAAAAACTCCTCCCAAGTAAGTTAAGGGTGATAGAAAGAAGGTTGTGAAAATATTAATATCATCAAACTTTTTTGCAAACAAACCATTTAAAAAACCTGCTAAAGAAAAGAGTAAAGAAGTTAATGCACCAGTGAGTATTACAATATAAATATTATATAAATGGATTTTAGCAAATAATAGAGAAACGCATGTAATAATACATCCTATTAAGATTCCACGAAAAACACCACCTAACACAAATCCCATGATGATTATAAAATGATTAATAGGGGCAACCAACATCTCTTCTACATGCCTTTGAAACTTTGCACTAAAGAAAGATGAAACAACATTATTATACGAATTTGTAATGATAGACATCATAATAATACCAGGTATAATAAAATTAATATATGGAATATTTTGTATGGATTTTATTCTTGGTCCCAGTAGATTACCAAACACTAGGAAATAAAGAGACATGGTGATCGTAGCGGGCAAGAGTGTCTGGGGCCATATCCTCAGGATACGCACAACTTCTTTTCTTAAGATAGTAAGAAATGCGATTCGATTTATGGTTAGGTTCATGTATTCTCCTTAGATTGTAGTAGTGTCATGAAGATTTCTTCTAAGCGATTGACTTTACTTCTAACACCTGAGATTTGAATGTTGTGATGATTCAGTTGCTCAAACAAGTTATTCAACATCTGCTTCTTGTTTAGCGTAACTTCTAATGTAGTATCATCAGTTTTTTGGAGAGAGTAATCTTTTAATTGTGGAATAGAAGACAGAGGATGAGATATATTTATGATGAAGGTTTGTTTATCTAATGTTTGCAAGATATCTTGCATATTTGTATGTATTTTAATCCTACCTTGATCAATAATGGCAATATTATTACATAGCTGTTCGGCCTCTTCTAAATAATGTGTGGTTAATATGATACTTGTACCACCTGCTTTAAGTTGTTCAATAAATGCCCACATAGAGCGACGCAATTCTATGTCAACACCTGCTGTTGGTTCGTCTAAAATTAGTATTTTAGGCTTATGAATTAAAGCTCGAGCAATCATTAAACGCCTTTTCATACCCCCTGAGAGTTTCATGGATTGTGTATCTTTTTTATCCCATAAACTTAGTTGTTTTAGGATGTGTTCTGCATATTCTAAAGCAATATGGTATTTGACTCCATAATATCCTGCTTGATTGGATATAATTTGGAAAACAGTTTCGAAGATATTAAAATTAAACTCTTGAGGAACTATACCTAGACATAGCTTGGCTTGTTCTCTTTCTTCTTGTAAATCATGTCCTAGTACCTTAATGGTACCCTTGTCTTGTTTGAGCAATGAGGCGATAATATTGATCAGGGTTGATTTTCCAGCACCATTAGGACCTAATAATGCAAAACAGTCACCTTCTTGTACTTCTAGACTAATATCATCTAGAGCATAAACATTTTTTCCAGGTTTTTTCTGGTCCGTAGCGTAATATGTTTTACTTATTCCCTTTATATCTAATGCCAACATAATTAATATCCTAAAGTAGCTGCATTAGGTTTTCTAGGATCAGAATAGCCATGTAAGATTTTATTTAGTATTAAAATACTTTGCAAGGCACCAAAAGCGTCTACTACTTTGGTAGAATAGCCCATGTCATGTAAAATTTTCAGTGTATCATGACTAATGCCTTTTTCATGATAAATATGCTCTGGTCTCCATTGATGATGTATTCTGTTAGCTGCGGTAGCTTCTGCTATATTCATATTATAATCAATTACATTAATAACTTGCTGTAATACAGTAGTAATAATTCGACTGCCACCAGGTGAGCCAGTCACCATAAATAATTTATCTTTCTTAAACACAAAAGAAGGACTCATAGAACTTAGCATACGTTTCTTGGGTTGAATAGAATTCGCTTCTGAACCAATCAAACCATAGGCATTAGAGGAACCCACACTAGCAGAAAAGTCATCCATCTCGTTATTGAGTAAAATACCTGTTCCTTTAACTACTGCACCCATGCCATAGCTAAAATTAAGAGTATAGGTATTGGATACAGCATTGCCACTGCGATCAATAATGGAATAATGTGTAGTTTCTCTGGATTCTTGATTTATTTTAAAGTGTGCTTTATGGGAGTTTATGTATGGGCTATGTTGTTGAATTTGATTAGCTATATTTTTTGCATACTTTTTTGATATTAATTTGCTGGTAGGTATGGATACAAAATCAGGATCGCCTAAGAATTTGGCCCTGTCGGCATATGCTACTTTCGTAGCTTCAACAAGCAAACGAATAAAGTTAGCTGAATTATGATGGATTTTATGAAGTTTAAAATTTTCCAATATATTTAATATTTGTATTAAGGCAATACCCCCTGAACTAGGTGGGGGCATAGAATAAATTATATGATCTCGATAAGAGCCTCGAACAGGTTTCCGAAGGACAGGCTTGTAAGATTTTAAATCTTTGAGGGTAATGAGTCCTCCATGTGATGCCATATCTTTTACAAATAACCTAGCTATCTTACCTCGATAAAAAGCGTAGCTACCTTGTGTGGCAATTAGCTCTAAACTATCAGCTAAACGAGGTTGCTTAAAACGCTCTCCAGGTTGGTAAAGAGTACCATCCTTATGAAAAAACGTATTTTTTGATGCAGAATATTGCTTCATCCTTTTAGCATTATATTTTAAGGAATTATATAAATCATAATCTACTAAAAAGCCTTGTCTAGCCAAACGAATGGCAGGTTGTAAAACTACTTTAAGACTTTTAGTCCCATATTTTTTGAGTGCATAGGTTAGGCCAGCTACTGTGCCAGGTACACCAACTGCCTTATAGCTCTGTTGTGAGTATAAAGGGGATACCTCACCTTGCTTATCTAAAAACATTTTTGACGTTGCTTTAAGTGGTGCAGTTTCTCGATAATCAAGAGCCAATACTTTGTTGGATTTTTTTAAATAAATCATCATAAATCCACCTCCACCTATATTTCCGGCTCTTGGTAGGGTAACCGCCAGAGCAAATCCAACAGCTACTGATGCATCAACTGCATTACCTCCTTGTTTAAGAATCTCGATACCAACACGAGTAGCTATCTGATTTTGTGTAGCGACCAAAGCGTTTTTAGCAATAACAGGTTGATGAATCCATGAATAATTATAGATAGGCGTGGCAAAGAGGCCGTCAGTATCCAGAGAAAATAGGAATATTATACAAATAGCCATTAAATATTTTTTGATGTATGTCATAATACCCATTATAAAACTAAATAGGTAGGTATCAATACAACTTTAAAAATTTAGTGTAACATCCTTGGAATAGAAAGTTTAATTTAATCCTGGACGGTTTAAGGTGTTCATAAGCTGTTTTTCTTAAAAATGACTAATGAAAATATACAACGAGAAATGGGCACTTATATGCAGAAGTATCCATTAGAGAATATGAGTTATTGCAAAATAGCTCATGAAATAAAGATACGAGGCTAAGCCAGGTCTATTTCTGCCCAGAGCCAATGCTAATTTCTTGATCTTACAGGGACAGGGTCAATCGACATGAACAGTGGAGTTAGTTGTATAAACCAACTCCACTAAAAAGATATGGAATCCAATCTAAGTTTTGTAAATAATAGCTAAGCCAGGTCTATTGTTTTGGCTCCGTTCAGCTCTAACGCCTTGACCCCCCTAAAACCCTGCAGATACGTTCTTAAGCAGAAGGTGATGATCTCTTTCACCACCTACTATCCCTGCCTACTGCCCAGAAATAAGGGTGCCACAGTTAGGAATGGGAATTCCAGTTGTAGGCATAACATTGTCGCAATAGAATACTGTACCAGTAGTACCGTCGTAGTCGGCGTATTTGAGGGCTGGGATTTTACCAGTGGCAAAGCTCCAGGCACCTAAGGTGTTTTTAGTAGCCACATTCCACGACATACCAGCGTTACTTGACATCAACATGGCAGCACGATCCGTTGCGGTTCCTGTATTTATACTTGGATGAACACCATTTTCCTGATCCGTTCCTCCAGTTGCAGTGCCAAAGCCGTAGCTCGCAGTTATTCTTATTGTACTAGTACCACTGTCTTCAAGCCCCACCAAGCCTCCCACATTATCAGTTCCAACTCCTCCGTTTACAGTACCCGTAGCGTAACTTGCGGTTATGCTTCCGGTAGATGGTACATAATACATAGCCATGGCATTATCGTCACAATACCCATCATTAGGATTCAATACACCACCAGCAGCATCACTATCATCACAATACCCAAATTGCTGGCCCACCAAGCCTCCCACATTATCAGTTCCACCATTCCCGCTTACACCACCTGTAGCGTAGCTCGCAGTTATACTTCCTCTATATTGATGGCCCACCAAGCCTCCCACATCATCAGCATCATCTCCACCGTTTACAGTACCCGTAGCGTAGCTCGCAGTTATACTCCTATATTGGTATCCCACCAAGCCTCCCACATTATCATTTCCAACTCCTCCGTTTACAGTACCACCCGTAGCGTAGCTTGCGGTTATACTTCCAAATTGCTGGCCCACCAAGCCTCCCACATCATCATTCCCAGCTCCTCCGTTTACAGTACCACCCGTAGCGTAGCTTGCGGTTATACTTCCAAATTGAGTGCCAACCAAGCCTCCCACATAATCATTCCCAGCTCCTCCGTTTACAGTACCACCCGTAGCGTAGCTTGCGGTTATACTTCCATATTGCTGGCCCACCAAGCCTCCCACAACATCATTCCCAGCTCCCCCGTTTACAGTACCACCCGTAGCGTAGCTTGCGGTTATACTTCCAGATTGCTGGCCCACCAAGCCTCCCACAACATCATTCCCAGCTCCCCCGTTTACAGTACCACCTTCAACATAGCTTCTAGTTATGCTCCCATCATATTGATCCCCAACCAAGCCTCCCACAACATCAGTTCCATCACCTCCGTTTACAGTACCACCCTTAGCGTAGCTTGCGGTTATGCTGCTCCCACCAGATTGATACCCAACCAAGCCTCCCACTCTATCATCCCCAACCCCGCCGTTTACCTCACCATCTTCAACGTGGCTTTCAGTTATGCTTCCACCTCGCTGCCATCCCATCAAGCCTCCCACATTATAAGCATCATCCCCACCGTTTACAGTACCCGTAGCGTAGCTTGCGGTTATGCTTCCACCATCTTGACGGCCTACCAAACCTCCCACCGAGCTTCCTCCGTCTACAGTACCACCTTCAACATAGCTTCTAGTTATGCTTCCACCATCTTGATACCCAACCAAGCCTCCCACATAAGCACTAGAGCTTCCAGTGTAGTCTGTGAGGTTATTTACCAGGCCTATATTACGGATATCTGCATTGGCTTCTGTGGCTCCAAACATCCCTATCGTAGAGGCATCTCTACGAATAGCCAAACCCGTAATAGTGTGGTCATTACCTTCAAAAATAGCATTAAAACAGGTATCATTATCGCAAGTTTCCTCATCGTAAGAGTAAGTACTACTCACTCGAATAACAACAGTGGTTGTCTCTCCAATGGGCTTCCAACCCCCTTCACTTACTACAAAATAAGGATCAGCGTTATCGCTATTATCTAGGCTATATACACCTGCACTATTTTTGCTCCAAGTGCCATTAGTGCCCGTATCAAAACTAAGATCATCCAGTAGTTCATAACCATTACAGACTGTAACTGCATTAGTACCACCACAACCAGAGCTGTCACCACTACCGCTACTTTGGGTTTTATAGCTGGTACCCGTAAGATTATAGCGAATGTTGTGTAGCTCACCAAGAGTACAAATCTCTATCAAGCCATCGCCGTCACGGTCTACATCAATGGTATCAAGTATGCCGTCACCATCGCTATCACCACTACCTACAACACAAGTGGCATTGGGGGTACCACCACCATCGGTATCAAGCATGCAGGTGTCTGTAGTTTTTTTAGAAGCCTCTGACGAGAGGTGCCTTCAGGGCAATCTACATCGGGGGGGGGGATACAGGATCATTATTGTTACCAAGATCATTTTGCACGGTGGTGGAACAGCCCGTAGACAACAATACGCCAAAGAGCATAAAAGCCATAAGGCCTGCACACATCACTGATAACCATCTTGGATGCCAATTGACGCTATTCATTAACGTAGTGTTCATATTTTTTATGTATTTCATATTTGTATCCCCCTAAATAGGCATACATTGCCTATTTAGGAACCATGAACCTAATGTAAGTGTGTATAGTCAAGAAATTATGTAACTGGTTGTGTGCAACTATGGACGGCTTAAGTGTTCATAAGCTGTTTTTCTTGAAAAGATTAAATTTAAGGAGAACGACTAATGAAAATATACAACAAGAAATGGGCACTTATATACAGAAGTATTTATTAGAGAATATGAGCTATTGCAAAATAGCTCATGAAATAAAGATACCAGAATCTGCTGTCTTTTATGAGATAAAGATACGAGGCTAAGCCAGGTCTATTGTTTTGGCTCCGTTCAGCTCTAACACTCAATTTCTTAAAACCCTGCAGATACATTCTTAAGCAGAAGGTGATGATCTCTTTCACCACCTACTGCCCAGAAATAAGGGTGCCACAGCTAGGAATGGGAATGGACGTTCCCATTGTAGGTGTAGGGGGCGTAACACCTTCGCAATAGAATGCTGTACCAACAGTACCGTCGTAGTCGGCGTATTTGAGGGCTGGGATTTTACCAGTGGCAAAGCTCCAGGCACCTAGGGTGTTTTTAGTAGCAGTATCCCATGACATACCAGCGTTACTTGACGTCAACATGGCGGCACGCATCATTGCGGTTCCTGTATTTATACTTGGATGGACACCATATCCACCATCCGCTTCTCCAGTTGCAGTGCCAAAGCCATAGCTCGCAGTTATTCTTATTGCATCAGTACCACTGTCTTCAAGCCCTATCAAGCCTCCCACAGTATCAGTTCCATCACCTCCGTTTACAGTACCTGTAGCGTAGCTTGCGGTTATACTTCCGGTAGATGGTACATACGTTCCACTACCGCCATAGTCTGAGTCATATTGCCGGCCTACCAAGCCTCCCACATAATCAACATCATTCCCTCCGTTTACACCACCTGTAGCGTAGCTCGCAGTTATACTTCCATTGTCTTGAAGCCCAATCAAGCCTCCCACATTATCAGTTCCACCATTCCCGTTTACAATACCCGTAGCATAGCTCACAGTTGTACTTCCACCATCGTTTTGAAGCCCAACCAAGCCTCCCACAACATCATCCCCAGCTCCCCCATTTACTACAGTACCGCCCGTAGCGTAGCTTGCAGTTATACTTCCCTCACTTTGAAGCCCAACCAAGCCTCCCACAACATCATCCCCAGCTCCCCCATTTACTACAGTACCACCCATAGTGTAACTCGCAATTATACTTCCACGCCTCTGAAGCCCAACCAAGCCTCCAATACCATCATCTCCAGCCTTACCATTTATAGTACCACCCATAGTGTAGCTCGCAATTATACTTGCACTTCCAGACTCCTTTTGAATCCCAACCAAGCCTCCCATAATGCCTCCAGCTCCTCCTCCGTTCACAGTAACATCCATAGTGTAGCTTGCAGTTATACTTCCACTTCCCCCTTGAAGCCCAACCAAGCCTCCCGCAGTATTAAAGTTACCTGATGCCGACGTTGTTCCAGCAGCACGGTTTACAGTACCTGTAGTGTAACTCGCAGTTATACTTCCCTCTTGATACCCAACCAAGCCTCCCACAAGATTATCCCCAGCCCCACCATTTACAGTACCTGTAGTGTAGCTCGCAGTTATACTTCCACCCTCTTGAAACCCAACCAAGCCTCCCACAAAAATAGAATCTGAGCTTCCGCTTCCAGTGTAGTCTGTGAGGTTATTTACCAGGCCTATATTACGGATATCTGCATTGGCTTCTGTGGCTCCAAACATCCCTATCCCAGAGGCATCTCTACGAATAGCCAAACCCGTAATAGTGTGGTCATTACCTTCAAAAATAGCATTAAAACAACCATCGCAAGTTACACCACTCGAATCAACGACTGCCTCTCCAATGGGCTTCCAACCACCTTCACTTACTACAAAATAAGGATCAGCGTTATCATTAGTGTCTAGGCTATATACACCTGTAGTTGTGCTCCAAGTGCCATTATTGCCCGTATCAAAACTAAGATCATCCAGTAGTTCATAACCATTACAGACTGTAACTGCATTAGTACCACCACAACCAGAGCTGTCACCACTACCGCTACTTTGGGTTTTATAGCTGGTACCCGTAAGATTATAGCGAATGTTGTGTAGCTCACCAAGAGTACAAATCTCTATCAAGCCATCGCCGTCACGGTCTACATCAATGGTATCAAGTATGCCGTCACCATCGGTATCACCACTACCTACAACACAAGCGGCATTGGGGAGGGAAGCTTTCGGGGGTTTGGGGGAAGCTTTCGGGGGTTTGGGGGAAGGGAGAGGGGGATTGACTATTCGACCTGGAAAGGTGATGGAACATCCTGTAGACAAAAACATACCAAAGAGCATAAAAGCTATAAGGCCCGCACACATCACTGATGACCATCTTACATGCCAATTGACGCTATTCATTAACGTAGTGTTCATATTTTTTATGTATTTCATATTTGTGTCTCCCTAAATAGGCATGTCCTGCCTATGAGGTGGACATGAGTTTAATGTAGGTTATCTAGCCAAGAAATTTAATCTCTTAGGATATGCAACCCATTTGGAAAGTGGTGTATGTCTTTGAGTTGGATACACTGGAATGATTTATCAATTGACATTAGGTTAATCATGTCAACACCGTACTATGGTCTTGCCATGGTGCATGTAGTGCCAATGGAATTTTTGGTTAAATAGTGACCATAAATTGGACGTGAGTAGTTTGAGGCCCACATTGGGAAGCTACATTAGAGAAATAACTGGCCTGTGTTTTATTGGCATTTCTAACATGATGTTCTAAGACATCTTAAACTAGGGTCGGTCACTGTTATTCCACATATAAAATAAGTATCCATGGCTATGAATCATCCTGATAAGACTAAAAAGTGGACAAAGACCATTTCTCTGCCTTCAACGTCTTTGCCAATGAAAGCTAATTTGGTTAAGAAAGAACCTGATATATTAGCTTACTGGCAAGAAAATACCATTTATCATCGAGCTACACAACGTAATACGAATCAAAAAAAAACATTTATACTACATGATGGCCCTCCCTATGCAAATGGTAACTTTCATGTTGGCCATGCTTTGAATAAAATTCTAAAAGATACTTTAAATAAATATTATATTCTTAAAGGTTATCGCACCCATTATATTCCTGGATGGGATTGCCATGGTTTACCGATTGAAATTGCTGTTTTAAAACAGTTATCTAAAGAAAAAGGTGGTTCTAGGAAAGATATTAAACAGATTCGCCAAGCTTGCCGTGATTATGCAAAACAATATATACTCATCCAAGCACAAGAACAATCACGCATGGGTGTCTTCTGGGATGAAGCAGGTGCGATAGATTTTAAGAATCAAAAATTCTTAGATAATGGTTCATTTTACTACACAATGAGCAAACAATTTGAAGTAAATATTTTAAAAGCTTTTAAGGAACTATTTACACGTCAGTTAATTTATAAAGGGGAAAAGCCTATTCATTGGTGTATTTCATGTGCTACTGCCTTGGCTGAAGCTGAAATTGAATATGCACAACATTCTTCTAAATCTATTTATGTTGCTTTCCCAGTGGAAAATACCATCAAGGGTTTTTCTAATTGTTTTGTTGCCATATGGACAACAACTCCATGGACATTGCCTGCAAATTTAGCGATCGCCTTTCATCCTAGCTCTCAATATGCTATTTATGAGACTCCTAAAGGAAATATGATTATAGCTGTAGAAAGAGCTGAAGAGATATGTGCTATTATTAAATGTTCCGCTACTTCAAAATATTTACTTACTAAAAATGATATTGAGATACTAAAGGTAAGGCATCCTTTTTTATTTCGAGAGAGCAAAGTAATATTTGGTGAACATGTTACTATGGATGTTGGTACTGGTATTGTTCACACAGCACCTGGGCATGGTCATGATGATTATCTGATAGGTTTACAATATGACCTTGAACCCTACTGCCCTGTAGACCATCGAGGTCGATACACTTCTGATTTTCCTGAAATGGAAGGTGAAAAAATTTTTGCTTCTAATGACACAATTATTAATAAACTGGAAAAGTTAGATGTATTATTAGCTATATCTGATTTAGAACACTCTTATCCACATTGTTGGAGATGTCATAAACCTGTTATCTTTAGAGCAACTGAGCAGTGGTTTTTTTCAATTGAGCCTTTAAAAGAACTGGCCATAGAAGCAAGCAAGAAAACTAAATGGATACCTGACTGGGGGGAAAATAGATTTATATCTATGATTGAGAATCGTCCAGATTGGTGCCTTTCTAGACAACGAATATGGGGTGTTCCCATACCTGAATTTCAATGTAATTCTTGTGGCCATACATATATGACTGTAGAAAGCCTAGAGAATATTGTGCAAGCTGTAGAAGAAAAAGGGATAGAAGTGTGGTTTGAGAAAGAGGCCAAGGATTTTTTACCAGCAGGATATAAGTGTTCGGAGTGTGCTTCACAGGATGTTCGAAAGGGACAGGCTATTTTAGATGTTTGGTTTGATAGTGGTGTTACCTGGTATTCTGTTTTAAAAAATAACCCTCTAACTACATATCCTGCTGATTTATACCTAGAGGGTTCTGACCAACATCGAGGTTGGTTTCAAAGTAGTCTGTGGACTGCTCTTGGCTTAACTCAACAGGCACCATTTAAACAAGTTTTAACACATGGTTATGTCTTAGATGAAAATAATAGGGCAATGAGTAAATCACGGGGCAATGTGATTAATCCTATTACGCAGATTATACCTAAATATGGTGCTGATATTTTACGTCTATGGGTAGCTTCAGAAGATTATAGGACAGATAATACAATTGGTTTTCATATTATGGACCAGTTATCAGATAGCTATCGTAAAATACGTAATACATTTCGATATATTTTAGGAAATCTACAAGACACACGACTAGTGCAAGAACCAGACTCCTCTTGTGTTATCGATCCACTTGATCTATGGGTTTTACACCAAGTCTATCTACTGGAAGAATCCATTAACAAAGCATATTCCAACTATGAATTACATATAGTGTACCATAAAATATTACAGTTTTGTATTACCACACTCTCACAAACATATTTTGATATTATACGAGATAGATTATACTGTAACCAAAATCCTTTATCCTCTACCACTAATCATTACAAAAAATATTATCAAAAATGTCAGTCTAGTTTGCATACATTATCTTTTTTATTACGCTATTTAAATAGTTGGTTAGCACCCATTTTAAGTTTTTCTATGGAAGAGATTAATCTTGTTTATAACACAAAAAGTATCTTTGAATTGGAGTGGCCATCTGCTACCCAATGGTGTAATAAAGACATCCATAACATATTTACTTTAGTTTTTAATCTAAAAAATAAAGTAAATATACAGTTAGAAAAACTACGTACTCAAGCACAAATAGGCTCTTCAATTGATGCACAAGTTAGTATCCCAAATAATATAAAAATTAATAAGATAGATAAGCTACAATTACAAGAATACTTGATAGTTTCTCATGTTGCCTTTTACAATGGATCTGAAATCATAGTAGAAGTATGTACAGAAAATAAATGCGAAAGATGTTGGTTACACCAACCCCTTAATCGAGATAACCTATGCAATCGATGTGAAATAGTCACACAAACAATATAGTTTGCAGTGTATTAACGTGGCAAACTGGTATTGGTAAGCTGGATAGGTTCTTTGACTTTAAAAGGCAACAACCCAGCAGAACGACTACGCTTAATAGTCTTGGCTAACTGTCTCTGTTGTGCAGAAGTCAGATTTGTAGACCTTCTAGGTAAGATTTTACCCTTATCAGAAACAAAACCAATCAAAAACTCTACGTTTTTATAATCAAGTTTTTGGATAAAGTCCTCTGCGTTTTTAAAACCACGTTTGCGTGCAAAAAATGGCTTTTTTTTGTATGGCTTTCTCTTATTAAGACCACCAGTTTTATTAGAGCTAAACTCACGACTTGGGGGTTGACTACTTGGGGACGGACTAGAAGCTCGGTCTACACCTGTACTAGAAATATTGCTTATATCCAAACTCATCTACAAGCACAACAAAATTAACCAAAACTCTAGTTGTCAAGTTTTTCTTAATAAACCAATGTAAAATTTGTGGAAAGGAAGATATCTTCCACGTTGAAGCACAAAAATTAGTTTAAATAATAAGCTCATCAATAATTTTCATGACTTCATCCTGTTAAGCTGTTACAGGAAGTTGTTACAGAATAGAATGAAACCCTATTCCTTCAGCCTCCTTTTTCTTCTTATTTACATATATATGGATAGCTAGCTTATCCCCTATCCCCTACAAGCAAAGTAGCCAGCCTAGGCTTATGAGCATTACGCTGTATAATTTCGTGCAAAATGTTTTAAATAGGCTGGCCCAATCAGGTTCCAGATAAAATCTTACCTTGCACCCACTCCTGCGGTTGAATATTAAATGTTGGGATAGTGATCATCTTAAATTATAATCAGCCAGCGTCGTAACATATGTAACTATTAATCAATCTTTAGGTTTTTGCAAATATAGAGTCTGAGTAGGGAAAGGGATTTCAATTTTTGCCTGATTTAAGGCATCATGAATTTTTTCTGTTAATTCTAATGTTTTTCGATACTGCATGGTATAGTCAGAAACATAAGCCTTAACACAAAATGATAAGGTAAAATCATCCATAGATAAAAATTCTACTACAGGTGGATCAGGTTTTTGGAGTAAATCAGAATCTTGGTTTAGCAAAGGTAAAATAAGATTTTTAACCTGTACGACATTCGTCCCATAGGCAACACCAAACTTAACAACCACCCGAATACTAGTATCAGGCAAAGCATAGTTTTTAAAAAACTTATTCATCATAACATTATTAGGTATCACAATAATCTCTCGATCAAACGTAAGTATTTGAATAGTGCGGAACCCAATTTGGTGAATATAACCCGTACAGATATCTGGTATTTCAATTTTATTACCTACTTGAAAACTTTTGTCTAGTATCAAAAAAATACCTGCAATAAGATTACTCAACGAATCTTTAACAGCAAAACCTAGGGCAAATGTAAATGCACCCAAAGACGTTAAGAAGGGCATAAGGTCTACATGCAGTGCAGATAAAGCAGTGAAAACACCTATGATCATAATAAATATTTTAAGGGTTACAATGCTTATGGGTAATAATTCCTTATCTAACCTAGCACCTGTTGTCTTAGATACAGAACGCAACCAAATGGATAATAACAATACCCCCATCTTTTGCATAAAAAAAGTTAGGTAGCCAATGATACAAACTCCAATCCATTGATTGATCAAGGTAAGATCAAAATGCATATAAAAGCTAAAAAACGTAACAAACCCTCTAGCAATAAGCAGGATAAATAAATGGCGAGCTAAAATTGGCAAAGTATCTAGTTCTTTTTTATCTGTTTGATGTTCTATGTAAGAAGAAAGAAAAGTAAGCAAGCGTTGTAGGATGATATGCTTAAACAGTAAATTTACAAGCCGTATAATTATTAGGCAGAATAAGAAAATACATAAGATCCTTGCAACAGGATAAGCCAACCAGGGGGGTGAGATTTTTTGTAAGAGCGAATCTATTTGTATAGTAATGTGCTGAAACACTATATTCATAAAATCTGAAGATGGTGTTTTCTCTGCTTTATCCGAGATGTGGACAAGTGGAATTTTTACACTGTCATGGTTATCCTTGTACGGGATATCCTTATTAAGAACAGATAGAACACAATAAGCGACTAAAAAAACACATAAAAACTGCACTACTTTGTTTGCCCTGTTTTTCATTCGGGAGAAAGGAAAATTACATTAGAAGGTCTTTAATAAAACCTATACCCATCTGCTAACATGCCCAGCACAGAAAATATAATAGATATTAGCAAATAAAAATAATAGTAATACTGAAGCCTAAATACGCTCTTCCAATTACCTACAACGTGACTATTTATAAGACCAAATGACATACCACAGCCTAAACCTACACCATGGCTAGTGTTCGCTATGCCAATTCCCATTACCCCTGATGCACTAAGAAAAAACCAGATAACAAGAAGAAAAAAGCTACCATTACTCAAATGATACGGGCAACCAGGGGAAAGTTGTATCTTGATCCAAATAAAACCAGCTAGAGCATATACAATACCTGAAATTCCTAAAAAATTAGGCCCTGAAGCCATGTTTTGCAGTATGTTGCAGATAAAAGCAACACACAATACAAATATTATGAAAAACTTTCTTCCCTTATCCGCTTCAACCATCTCTCCCAGTGAAAATATCCAGAACATATTAAAAGCAAAATGAAAAAAATTAGCGTGTAAAAAAATGGGAGTAATCAACCGCCAAATCTGGCCATAATATACAATTGCCTCTGCTGAATAGCGAAAGTACCATGAAGGTGATAAGACAGGAGGTAAATTCAAAAGTTGAGATATAAAACTCCAAACAAATAATAAACCACAAACACCAATCAGACATCGTGTTATTTCTAAAGAATGGAGAAAAGAAGGAAGTTGAATAGGTTTCTTATGGGCAGATTTGCGTTTCTTTGCACCATCTCGAAGATGAACATCAAAATTAGATTTTTTTTTGCTACTTTTTTTGTGGATAGAGAAATCTGACAAAAGGCTTTGAACACGAGCTAGATAATCTTCATCATGCACCCATATTTCCCACTGTCCTTCTTCAGAATCCCTAACCTCCGCCACAATATCGTGATGGTAAAGTAAATCAATAAACTGATCTGCTAATTCTTTGCTAGATAAAAAGCCAGCTTCTCTCATTGTACTTTATCTAAGAGAATACATTGATGATGACACCATAAAATCACTTATAATCAGATTATTTATTCTGTTCATTTTTTTTCAGTTTAATAGAAATCCACACATGCGGTAGATAAGCACCAACTAAAATAATGACCAAACCAGAGATAGTACCAAAAGTAGCGAACTCTCTTGAAGAGAATCGATCCACGGCTACAACAATAATAGTAAGCCACCAACCAATAACAATAAGAGCCAAGCCAACAGAATGGGCCAACAAGTAACTCTTAAACCTCTCCATCATCACGCCAGTCCAGATGTAATTCTTGATCTTGTCAAGTATGTAAAATTATTGACAACGAATTTATATATTCGCAACATGATTCTCAATGAATAATACAAAGACCTCCACTGAAAAACGTGCATCATGGTCAAACAGATTGAGTTTCATTCTAGTTACTGCTGGTGCAGCTGTTGGTCTAGGTAATTTGTGGAAATTTCCCTATATAACCTGGAAGAACGGAGGGGGGCTATTTGTCATTGTATATTTCGTATGTATTATTGTGGTGGGTTTACCCATCATGATCCTTGAAATTTTTATGGGGAAATACACTCAAGCTAATCCATACAGAACCTTCAAAATATTAGATCACACATATAGTCCCTTTCGTTTTGTTGGGATTATGTGTGTTTTATCTGCTTTAACTGTTTTAAGCTATTACTCTGTTGTATCAGGATGGTCGCTGGAATACCAAGTTAAAAGTATGAAGCAAGATTTCCAGTCTGTTCCAATCGACAAGATGTATACTCTCTTGCATAATCAGGCTGTTACTTTACAAGAAAATCATGATGAACATGATAATAGTCAAGATAAACCTGTCACAAAGAAGCAAATTATTGAAACTATTT
Organism: Leptospiria bacterium; assembly: GCA_965262015.1. GTDB lineage: Bacteria > Spirochaetota > Leptospiria > Turneriellales > CBDBES01. The sequence continues at coordinate 1,601,196 of OZ253494.1, read as the reverse complement.
ACACGTCCAATGCTCCTTTGCCACTATCTATTAAGACCCAAATCTTAGATGAGATGTTTACATCTCCAATGGATTATGTAACCAAAAAGAATCTACTACAAGATGCAGGTTTACTAAATAATCTTGCAAATACAAACAAAGCAAGTATCCTAAAATACTTTAACGAAGTAAGACCATACCTCAATGATAAATTGAAGGCTGCCAATCCAAAGAAATGGCATGAATGGCGCCAAAAAGCTTTCCTGACCAAGGCCAATCAACATAACAACATAAAATGGCTACAAAAATCCTTTGCACCATCTTACTTTACACAGCTATTCCATGATTTTTTAGGTAATCATAAAAAAATTTTATTATGGCATTTTACTATCATGCTTGTCATTGCTCTTATTCTAATGCAGGGTATACATAAAGGTATCGAGATATTTACAAAGTATTCTATGATACTACTTATACTTCTAATGGTTGCTTTATCTATTCACTCTTTGAAAATTGATACACATAATTATGGGCTTAATCTACTTATGCATGGTAATCCAAACAAATTTACATGGACCTCCATACTAGAAGCTTTAGGACATGCTTTCTTTACGCTATCAATAGGGATGGGTGCCATTATTACCTACGGTAGCTATCTTGACAAAAAAGAAGACTGTGTTAAAAATGCATTTTGGATTGTAGTTGTGGACACAGGAATAGCCATAATGGCATGTATGATTTTATTTCCACTGCTATTTGTTCATGGCATGGAAAACCATGATATTGGTCTTGGTTTATTGTTTACCGCATTACCCATAGAGTTTAATCATCTACCTGGCGGGAACTATCTTGCTATGTTATTCTATAGTTTGGTGTTAGTTGCAGCCATAACATCTGCCATTTCTTTATTGGAAGTAGTAGTTACATTCTTTATAGAAGAGATTAAGGTCACGAGAAATATAGCTGTTATCATTGCAACAATCATAACCTTTGTCTTAGGATTACCATCCGTGATAAGCACTTCCTTCCTATCACGGGCAGACATAGTGGCTTCTCATATTCTACTTCCATTGGGAGGGTTAGCAACCGTATTATTTGCTGGCTATAGGTTAAACTACCAAATCCTTAAGGAAGAATTTACACAACACGGGTATTCTGAAAAAACAGCACACTTATTCCAGATCACTATACGCTACATAACACCGCTATTCATATTAGCGGTGTTTGCACATCTCGTTTACGGGCTTCTCTAAATATTTATTTCTTAGCTTTTTTTACTGAAGCAGATTTTTTAAGTCTTTTATTTTTTTCTAGCCCCATGGAGAAAACTTTTAACTGCTTTCCCGTAAGCCAATGCTGTCGCTTCATAGCCTGTTTAATAAATATTTTTGGAATTAATGAATTATCACCAACGTCAATAAGAGCCTGGTAAGAAGTTTTTACATGACCATTTTCCATCCAAGATCTAAAAGAAGCTTTAGCTAACTTTAAATGCACAAGTTTAGGATGGGGATTGTGATTACTTTTTATACTATGAATATCCACAGAAGCAGTTTTGGCTTTCATACTATATTTTGTCTTAATGGAGACAACAGTATCCATCTCACGTATTAAAGGTGGAGTATCTATAACATAGTACATATTATAATGATGTGAATTAATATATTTTAATAGACTCAACTCTTCACACATACCATACCATTTATGGTATGATTTATAATCTTTAACCACATCTACTACTGTATCAAAAGACACAGATTTAGAATACATTACTACCCTAAATTCTTCAGTAACATTATCTTGGACATCTCGATGATACATTTTTACCCAACCATCATCATCCTCATGATCTTTTATTAACTCCCATTCTCCTGCCCACAAACTTCCCACACCAAACAAAACAACAAAACAATAAAACACTAAATTCAATCGCAACATTCTAATCCTCCTATCTACAGTATAATATACTTCTTAATACAATAGAACACCAAAAAAATACACGCCCATGAGGATTTGAACCTCAGACCTTCTGATTCGTAGTCAGATGCTCTATCCAGTTGAGCTATGGGCGCAACAAAGCCTGTGTCTGGGTAAATTATTCTTGCTGTATGGTATATAATTTTTTTACCATTCATATATGCTTTTGGCTTTCTATCGTTTGTTTTTTCTTGTGCCCATGGTAATGCAGCTTATCTGGGCCCAACCCAGCCCCACTGAACAGGTTCAACCAGAAAAAGATACAATAACGAATCAAATTAGAAATAGCATTGCCATCCAAGATTTTGGATGGCATCGTAAGTCTCTTGCAAAAAAAAACAAGGGTTCCATTACTGCAGAAACAAATTATTTCACGGCAACCATTAATAGCCGAGGTGGTGTAATTACCTCATGGCTACATAAAGATCCAATTAATCCTCTGAAAAATAATATTGAATTGGTTGGCGATGATATTTTTCGTTTTGCTTTGTATATGACTTCTAATTCCCAGATACAACAAACAAATGTAACTTATACTCTCTCTAAAACAGAAACACAGGACCATATTGAAATTAAGGCATTATCTCCACCTGCTAAAGCCATTGCTAAAAATAAAACAGAATACCCCATACAAATTGTAAAAATTTATCGCTTCTATAAAAAGCTACACTACTGGGAGTATTCCTTTGATATTATTAATCGCTCTTCTCATGATTTACACATGCCAGAAGCCTTTTTTATTGCTAGTCGTCCGATTGGCCCAATCAAGAAAAACATATCTGATCGTGAAGCAAGTACATCATATAATTTTTACCATACAGATGGTAGTTTTGAGAATATAAGCTTTGGTAGTGGTTCGCCTTTTGGTTGTAGTGGTGATGATTCAGATCGCTATATTAATACTGCAATTGATTTTTTTGGTTCTTCTTCCCGTTTTATGATTATGGTATTACAACCTATGTTCCCCTCTTCTGGGTTACATATTTTTAAACAGGCAAAAGAGATACATCTTGCTTTCCCCAACCTATTTTTACCTAAGAAGCAACAAAAATCTCATCGTTTTACCATCTATACAGGACCAAAAGTAAATAAGAATGTTAAACTATCTTATACGATAAAGCAACGTTATTCCTTTCTTAAAACGACCCATAATAAATTATATACTGCTTTTAATTTTGGTGTTACCGCCCCCATTCGTGATCTTATTGTTTGGTTTTTATCCCTGATCTACCAATTTATACCAAATTATGGTTGGGCCATTATTATTTTTTCCCTGTTACTCAAGATATTATTTTTCCCGTTAAACCAAAAACAAGCTAACTCCATGAAAAAAATGGGTACGTTGCAGCCTCTCTTAAAGGAGATTAACGAAAAATATAAAAATAACTTACAAGAAAAACAAAAAAGAACCATGGTGCTATACAAAGAGCATAAAGTTAATCCTTTAAGTGGTTGCCTACCAATGCTAATCCAAATTCCTGTTTTTATTGCTCTTTATACTGCTTTTTCGGATTCTTACCAGTTATGGCGCTCACCTTTCATACAAGGTTGGGTGAATGATTTGTCCCAGCCAGACACCATTTATATTGTTAAAAATTCAATACCCCTAATTGGAGGGTTTCATATTAATGTTTTACCCATTCTCATGTCTGCTTCGCAATGGTGGCAAAGCAAATTAACAGTTGTTAGTACAGACCAAAATCAACAAAAAATATTACAATTTATGCCGTTGATTTTAATTTTCTTTTTTTGGAATATGCCTGCCGGTGTGGTATTATACTGGACATTCCAGAATTTACTATCTATTGCTCAACAACTAATCACCAATCAATACGCTAAACAGGATACAACCTAAGGAGGAAAAAATGTATATTTTAGAAACAAGTGCTTTATCGGAAAAAGAAGCCCTTAAATTTAGTAGTGTTTATCTAGACACTAAAGAAAATAATATTAAGGTTAAGATACATAAAAAAAATTCTAGTGGTTTTTTAGGTATGGGGCAAAAAAAACCTAACATATATCATGTGTTTTATAAGGACGAGAAAGAACTATCAATGTCCGTTATTATTAAGGGGATAACTTCTACTCTCATACATAAAATGGGTTTGGAAGGGGATGTAGTATCCATTAAGGAAAAAGAAAATAATAAAATGTTAGTTGAATTATCTTCACCTTTTTCTTCCTATATTATTGGCCGAGAAGGTAAAACGATTGAGGTTTTACAGTCATTACTCAATATCATGATTGAACGTACCACTCAGAAACATATACGTATTATTCTAGATATTGATTCATACCGAGATAGGCGTGCTCAGTCACTATGTAAACATGCAGAGATACTGGTTAAAAAGGCCATACAAACAGGGGTAGTTCAATATCTAAAACCCCTTAATCCATTTGAAAGACGCATTATACATTTGCATCTTGAAGAGACGAAGGATATTCAAGTAGAATCCATTGGAGAGACTATTCATAAGCAAATGAAGATCATACCTCTCAATGTCTCAAATAGCGTAGAAGAGTCAATAGGAGATGTGTCTTCTATGAAAGCGGCAGACGATGATCATGTTACTGATAATAATAATGATACACAAACAACAGAGGGTTACGACATGCAAAACATGGATGATATTTATGAAGCCCAGAAACAACAGGGTAATGAAGACATGTTAAATACTGAAGACTAATACGTACTAAACTGTGTAGTGGAGTTCTTTTTTAGGTGGATGATCCTATCTGCTCCCTTGCAACGCCTTATGGTCATGGTGCTATTGGTATAATCCGTTTGAGTGGTCAGAATACTCTGACCCTCATGACACAAATATTTTTTACACATAAGAAACAGACCCCCAATTTAACCCTTCTGCATCGTCGTACGGTATGGGGCTATCTACATAACCAAAATCATATTATTGATGAAATTATCTTTATACCCTTTGTGGCACCACATTCTTATAGTGGTGAAGAAATGGGTGAAATTCATGCTCATGGTAACCCTATTATTCTAAAAAATATTTTGGCTCTTTTGCATAAAATAGGTTTTCGTAGAGCAGAAGCGGGAGAATTTACTCGTAGAGCTTTTCTCAATCATAAAATGGACTTAACGCAGGCAGAGGCAATACATACACTTATTTCTACTAAAAGTAAATTTGCCATAGACAACGCACTAGGTATACAACAGGGGAGATTTCGTGATCTATTATTTCAATTTAAAAATGATTTACTTAACCAGGTTGCTGATGCAACAGCGGAGTTAGATTTTATTGATGAAGGCATTACCTTCTCAGATGACAACAATAAACTAGCCTTACTCAATAACTTACTTAAGCAAATTAAATATCTTTTACATACAGCGAAGCAGCTTACTATATATGAGAGCGGTGTAGACATTGTTTTATTTGGGGCACCTAATGTAGGTAAATCTTCTTTACTAAATTATTTAGCTGGACAGACTCGTGCCCTTGTTTCAGATATACCTGGCACAACTCGAGATTTTTTAGAAACAGATATTCTTTTAGATGATATACCTATACGTTTTATTGATACAGCAGGAGTAAGAGATACTTATGAAAACCAATCTGTTGAAACAATGGGTATAGAGCAATCTAAATTAAAAGCAATTTCATCTGATGTTATTTTTGTATTATTGGATGGTAGTTTGCCAAAAACTAAGACACTCTCTGACTGTTCCATGAAAGAGTTAAGTATCATTTTGAAAAAATCACCCCATAAATTAGCAGTCTTTGTTATTGTAACTAAGTTAGATATCCTACATGAGGATTGGTTACAGCATACTCCACTTGAACTACCCTTCTCTTTTACACACCACTTAATGATTTCTATTAAACAACCAGAATCCATTGAAATATTAGAATATCAACTTACTAAACAATTACGTGGAACCAATTTTAATAAAGATGCTATTATGATGAGTACATGGCAAATGAGTCTATTTGAGAAGGTAATAGATAAAATAGAAAATGCTATTGAACTATTACACTACAAAGAATCTCATGAATTATTCGTAGCAGAAATAGAAATGGCTTTATCAATTCTTTCTGAGCTAACGGGAGAATTAAATACAGATGATATCTTAGATAAGATATTTAGTCGTTTTTGTATTGGAAAATAAAGATAAATACATTAAGATTGTTTCTGGTGTTTATTATAAAATAGAGCAATAACTACTATATTTACTAATGAACCAAGTACAACATAAATTTGGCGGTATAGGCTTATATCACGTTTTTTTTTATTGTATAAATAAGGATTAGCTTTTGTATTTTGTGTAATCTTTAAAACTGCAACGGGATAGCGAGATGTATCTCGCCATGTAAGACTGGATAGTGTACTCGTATTATCTTTACGATAAAATTGAACTTGTTTCTTTAACCTTATTTCATAGTCCTGCAAATATTTTACTTCCTCTATCAACTGCGTTTTTCTATTTAGCAGAGACATATAAATTAAATAACCCTTACTACTAAAAACAATGGCATAAATAATAACATGTAGAGCTAGTATCAAACAAGGATACAATAACCAATGTGACAAATGATTCCAAATTTTTTGTTTCTCGCTTTTCATCTTAAATAATATCTGAACCTAATTACTGAGCTAAATATTTATTAGTAATTTGGTTACCTGCATATTTTGCCTGTTTACCAAGAGATTGTTCTATTCTAAGAAGTTGATTATATTTTGCTATTCTATCTGTACGAGATAAAGAACCTGTTTTAATCTGTCCAGTATTATAAGCAACAGATAGATCAGCAATCGTGGTATCCTCTGTTTCTCCCGAGCGATGTGAAACCATACAAGTATAATTAGCATGGTGAGCTACTTGTATTGTCTCGATGGCTTCAGTTAGAGTTCCTATTTGATTAACTTTCACTAGAATACTATTTGCAATACCTTTTGTAATACCTTCAGACAAGATTTTCTTATTTGTAACAAATAGATCATCACCTACTAACTGTATTTTTTTACCCAATTCTTTTGTAAGAAGCTCCCATCCTGCCCAATCATCTTCAGCCATCCCGTCTTCAATAGAAATAATAGGATATTCACTGGTATATTTTTTGTATAATTCAACCATATCTGTGGCTGTATATTTCTTTTGATCTATCCCTAAATAATAAAAACCATCACGATAAAATTCAGATGAGGCAACATCCATTGCAATAAACGTATCTTTTCCTGGGCAATATCTTGCAGAATCAATTGCTTTGACAATCCATTGCAAGGCTTCTTCATTACTATTTACATTAATAGCAAAACCCCCTTCATCGCCTACTGCAGTACTTATGCCTACATCTTCTAACATCCTCTTAAGATGGTGAAAAATTTCTACCCCTTGCCTTAGACTATCAGAAAAAGAGGAGAAGGCAACAGGAACAATCATAAACTCTTGAAAATCTAAGGAGTTGTTTGCATGGGCCCCCCCATTAATAATATTCATAAATGGCACTGGTAAAACACAGGAAAAAGGATTGCCCAAGTAACGGAATAAAGGCATACTCAAAGAGTGAGCCGCCGTATGTGCTATCGCCATAGAAACCGCCAATATGGCATTTGCCCCTAGTTTGGATTTATCCTCTGTACCATCCAGATCAATTAGAATATCATCTAGCATAACCTGGTTGGTAACAGGCATACCTATAATATGAGGTTGAATAATTTCTATTATATTTGTAACTGCCTTTTGTACACCTTTACCTAAATAACGCTTATTATCATTATCACGTAGTTCTGTTGCTTCTCGCTTACCTGTTGATGCACCTGAAGGTACCATGGCCTTACCACAAATACCACTTTCTAGGTGTATAGAGGCTTCTACTGTGGGATGGCCCTTAGAGTCTAAAACTTCAAGGGCAGATATCTCTTGTATGATATTAGACATCTAAGCAGCTAGATTTCTAAGTACAGTGTTAAGTATGCCACCATTCTTATAATACTCTATTTCTACACTAGACTCAATACGCAAAATACTAGGTATCTGTACCACACTTCCATCTTCTCTTCGCATATGTAATGTAATTTCACACTTTGGAGCAATATTTGTATTAAGGTTGGGTAGAGAAAAAAATTCTTTCCCAGTGATATCGTATTTTTCTATACAATTAGTTTCTTTAAACTGCAAGGGCAGGATGCCCATACCAACTAGATTACTTCTATGTATACGTTCAAAACTTTGTGCAATAACTACTTTGACACCAAGTAAAAAAGTACCTTTGGCTGCCCAGTCACGTGAACTGCCTGTACCATATTCTTTACCTGCAATCACAATAAGAGGTGTTTTATTGTCTTTATATGCCATAGCTGCATCATAAATACTCATTTGTTTATTTTCAGGAATATAACATGTATAGCCACCTTCCACATTATCTAACATATTATTTCTAAGTCGTATATTGGCGAATGTACCTCGCATCATCACCTCGTGATTACCTCGTCTAGAACCATACGTATTAAAATCTTGAGGGTCAATACCTTGTTCTTGTAGCCATTTTCCTGCAGGGCTATTTGCTTGAATAGCACCCGCAGGAGATATATGATCCGTAGTTACTGAATCCCCCAAAATTACTAGAACACGCATATCCTGAATAGACTTAATAGCAGGCACATCTAACTCCATTTCATCAAAAAAGCTAGGCTTACGTATGTAGGTGGAAATCTGTTTCCATTGGTATAGATCTTGGGATTGAATCTGAATTTGATTCCATTCTTTATTTCCTGAAAAAACAGAAGCATATTGCTGTTGGAAAAGGGCAGGATCCATAGCCTGTTTATAAGCACTTTGAACTTCTTCATCAGAAGGCCATATATCTTTTAAGTATACTGGCGCATTATCTTGGTCCATGCCCAATGGATCTTTTAAGAGGTCTATATTAACGGTACCAGCAATAGCATACGCTACTACTAAAGGTGGGGAAGCTAGATAATTGGCTTTAACATCTTGGTGGATTCTACCTTCAAAGTTACGATTACCCGACAAAACCGATACAGCCAGTAAATTATTATTACGTACGGCTTCTGATATCTCGCTTGCAATTGGTCCGCTATTACCAATACATGTTGTACAGCCATACCCAACTGTATAAAAACCTAACTGATTTAAACTTTCTGTTAAATTTAACTTATCTAGATAGCCAGTAACTACCCTAGAACCAGGTGCCAGACTAGTCTTAACATGTGAACTAACTGTAAGACCTTTTTGAATGGCCTTGTTAGCGAGTATGCCCGCTGCGATCATTACAGAAGGATTTGAGGTATTCGTGCAACTAGTAATGGCTGCAATTACAACAGAGCCATCATGTAAATCCATGGAATGGTTATTAAGATTTATAGGTATCTTTGTACTTTCCTGTTTGCCAAATGAGCCTAAAGTATTTTGGAAATTAGAATACATCTCTGATAATAGGATTTTATCTTGTGGTCGTTTAGGTCCTGCTAGGGACGGCTCAACAGAACTAATATCTAATTCTAATACCTTGCTATAATCTACATCAGCACTATCAGGAGTACAAAAGAGATTTTGCTCTTTCGCATATACTTCCGCCAAATGTACTATATCCGCAGGGCGATTAGTTAGTTTTAGATAATCTACAGTAATTTGATCAATGGGGAAGAAACCCATTGTTGCACCATATTCGGGTGCCATATTTGCAATAGTAGCCCTATCAGGTAGACTAAGACTTTTAAGTGCAGGACCAAAAAATTCTACAAATTTACCTACCACACCCGCTTGTCTTAGTTTTTGTGTAATAGTCAATACTAGATCTGTTGCGGTTGTTCCGCTGGGTAATTTACCCACCAACTTAAATCCAACTACTTCTGGCATTAACATATAGATTGGTTGACCTAGCATAACAGCTTCAGCCTCTATGCCTCCAACACCCCATCCTAAAACACCTAAGCCATTAATCATGGTAGTGTGCGAATCAGTACCCACTAAAGAATCAGGAAAAAGAAAGGTTTTATCACCTTCTTTTCTACTACATACCACACTAGCTAGATACTCTAAATTAACCTGATGTACAATTCCTGTAGCTGGCGGGATTACTCTTAAATTAGAAAATGCCTCAGATCCCCAACGTAAAAACTCATAACGTTCTTGATTACGATCAAATTCTTTTTTTGTATTATTTGTTAATGCATTTATCGTATCAGATTGATCCACTTGGACAGAGTGATCAATCACCAGATCAACGGGTAAAATAGGATTGATTTTATTTGGATCCCCGCCAAACTTGTTAATGGTATCTCGCATAGTAGCCAGATCGACGATTCCAGGAACTCCTGTAAAATCTTGCATCAAGACACGAGCAGGTTTAAAAGGTATTTCTTGATCTGTTACATCCTTAGGATTATATTTTAGCATATTTTCTAGGTCCTGGGCAGTGATCACCTTATTATCTATCTGTCTCAAAACTGCTTCCAAGAGTATTTTAATAGAATAAGGGAAACGACCTATCTGGCTAAATTGTTTTTCTAAGACAGCTAAGCTATGATAATGATACAGTTTGCCTTCAAAGCTATACGTTTTTAGTGTATTAAATTGGTTTATCTGCATAATACCAGCAATTTTTACAAAATGTTTTCTTATGTCAACTAAACAAAACAAGATGACCTAAAATCCAATTTTGAAAGTTAAGTTAAACTATGGACAGCTTCAATACTCATAAGCTGTTTTTCTTAAAAAGATTAAAAATAAAGAGAATAATTAATGGGCACTTATATATAGAAGTATCTATTAGAGAATATGAGCTATTGCAAAATAGCTCATGAAATAAAGATACCAGAATCTGCTGTCTTTTATGAGATAAAGATACTAGGTCAGGTCTATTTCTGCCCAGAGCCAATGCTAATTTCTTGATCTTACAGGGACAGGGTCAATCGACATGAACAGTGGAGTTAGTTGTATAAACCAACTCCACTAAAAAGATATGGAATCCAATCTAAATTTTGCAAATAATAGCTAAGCCATGTCTCTTGTTTCAGCTCTGTTCAGCTCTAACGCTCAATTCCTTAAAACCCTGCAGATACGTTCTTAAGCAGAAGGTGATGAATCACTTTCACCACCTTCTACCTACCCTGCCCAGGGATAAATTCACCACAGTTAGGAATGGGAATTCCAGTTGTAGGTGTAGGCATAACATTGTCGCAATAGAATGTAGTACCAGTAGTATCAGTACCGTCGTAGTCAGCGTACTTGAGGGCAGGGATTTTACCAGTGGCAAAGCCCCAGGCACCTAGGGTGTTTTTAGTAGCCACATTCCATGACATACCAGCGTTACTTGACATCAATATGGCAGCACGATCCGTTGCGGTTCCTGTACTACTTATACTTGATGGAGGGGTGCCATATCCATGATCCGTTCCTTCAGTTGCAGTGCCAAAGCCATAACTCGCAGTTATGGTTCCACCACTGTCTTTTAGCCCCACCAAGCCTCCCGTATTATCATCATCATCACCTCCGTTTACAGTACCCGTAGCGTAGCTTGCGGTTATACTTCCGAATTGGTATCCCACCAAGCCTCCCGTATTATCATCATCATCACCTCCGTTTACACCACCCTTAGCGTAGCTCGTAGTTATGCTTCCAACATATTGCTCTCCAACCAAGCCTCCCACATGATCAGCTCCAGCTCCTCCGTTTACACCACCCTTAGCGTAGCTTGCAGTTATCCTTCCTCCACTTTGAACTCCCACCAAGCCTCCCGTATTATCAGTTCCATCACCTCCGTTTACAGTACCCTTAGCGTAGCTTCCAGTTATGCTTCCACTATCCTGAAAACCCACCAAGCCTCCCGTATTATCAGATCCAGCTCCTCCGTTTACACTACCCGTAGCGTAGCTTGCAGTTATGCTCCCACTATACTGAAAACCCACCAAGCCTCCCACATCATCAGTTCCATCACCTCCGTTTACAATACCTGTAGCGTAGCTTGCAGTTATGCTTCCTCTTTGGTACCCCACCAAGCCTCCCACATCATCAGTTCCAGCTCCACCGTTTACAATACCCGTAGCGTAGCTTGCGGTTATGCTTCCAGACCATTGAGAACCCACCAAGCCTCCCACATAAGCATCATCTCCATCACCCCCGTTTACACTACCCGTAGCGTAGCTTGCGGTTATGCTTCCAGACCATTGAGAACCCACCAAGCCTCCCGCATTATCAACTCCAGCTCCACCGTTTACATTACCTGTAGCGTAGCTTCCAGTTATACTTCCACCATCCTGAAGACCCACTAAGCCTCCCACTCTATCATTTCCATCACCTCCGTTTACAGTACCCGTAGCGTAGCTTCCAGTTATACTTCCACCATCCTGAAGACCCACTAAGCCTCCCACATAAGCACTAGAGCTTCCAGTGTAGACTGTGCGGTTATCTACCAGGCCTATATTACGGATTTGGGCATTAGATCCGATAGCTCTAAACATCCCTACACTTACCGTTACACTATTTACCTTTGCACTAGAAATAACCATACCTGTAATAGTGTGACCATTACCCTCAAAAATAGCATTAAAACAACCATCATCGCAAGTTACAGCATTGTAAACAGTGGTTGTCTCTCCGATGGGCTCCCAATTCCCTTCACCCGCAATTACTACAAAATTAAGATCTTGGGTTAGCTCATAACCATTACACTTAGCAAGTTCGCCAACAAATTCACCAGTACCACCGCAACCAGTTTGGTCACCATCACCACTATCACTGGTTTTATAGCTAGTACCGATAAGATTATAGTGGATGTTGCTTAGCTCATCAAGATCGTGAATCTCGATCAAGCCATCGTCGTCATCATCTACATCTACATCATCAAGTACACCGTCGCCGTCATCATCCGTATCAATGGAATTGGGGGTACCATCACCATCGGTATCAAGCATGCAGGTGTCTGTAGTTTTTTTAGAAGCCTCTGCAAGGCGAGAGGTGTTTTTAGGACAATCTACATCAGGATCATCGGGGGGGGGGGGATATAGGATTATTATTGTTACCAGGATCATTTTGCACGGTGGTGGAACAGCCCGTAGACAACAATATGCCAAAGGTCATAAAAGCTCCCATGCATATAACCAATGACCACCTTGCATGCCAATTGACGCTATTCATTAACGTAGTGTTCGTATTTTTTATGTATTTCATATTTGTGTCCCCCTAAATAGGCATACATTGCCTATTTAGGAACCATGAACCTAATGTAGGTGTGTATAGTCAAGAAATTATGTAACTGGTTGTGTGCAACTATGGACAGCTTCAATACTCATAAGCTGTTTTTCTTAAAAAAATGAAAAATAAGGAGAATGACTAACGGGTACATATATATGGAAGTATCTATTAGAGAATATGAGCTATTGCAAAATAGCTCATGAAATAAAGATACCAGAATCTGCTGTCTTTTATGAGATAAAGATACCAGGCTAGGCTAGGTTTATTTCTGTCCAGAGCTGGTACTGACTCTCCATGGTTCTACACATAGACTAAAAATTCATTTGACCGTATTATGCTCTTTCATCACGCTGACGATGAAATTACTGGAAGAAAGGTGTGAATCCTTCGCTGCCCCGCAGCCGTATTGAGAACGAAAGCCCAGGTATGCCACTGTTACTAAGTAATGGGAAGGCGGGTGATTAGGTACTTGCTCTAAGCCGGAAGACAAATTTTGGTATTCTCGAGGGGGAAATATGCTACGTGTAGTTTTGTCTACTTGTACTCTGGCGACCTTAGTTGGGTTGTTGTATGCTAGGCCTATTATTATTGAATCTGTGCGTTCAGGTGGTGTGCCTGGTACTTACACAGCCATCCCATTAAATAAAAAAGAGAATCAAGTTTCTGACAAAATCAGTGATGTTTTTCGTAAACAAGCTTCTGTTTCAGTACAACGATTAGGAGGTGAAAATAGTTTTAGTTCTCTTAACATCAATTCGTTTAGTGGATACCAAATTGGTATTTATATTAATGGTATTTTACTAGATAGCTTCTTGGCAGAATCTACGAGTTTAGATGACATGCCCAAAGAGTTATTTGATAGAATACAGCTTTATGCCTTTTATATCCCATCACATTTAGGTGGTATGCACATTGGCGGTGCTTTTAACATCATTCCCAAACACATACCACATGGTACCCCTCCTTATATATTCCTCAAACAAAGATATAGTAGTTTATTAAACCAATCTATTAGCTTTGGCTATGTCCAACCGAACGCTAAACATTATATTAAGGTAAACATTGGAGCTAACCACTATGCATATCTTAATAATAGAGGCACCACTATACTAAATAGTAGTGATGATACGCACGAGGTTAGACAAAATGAAGACTATCGCAATGTAGAATACTCAGGATTTTTTGACCTCAAAACTCCAAATCACGTAATTAATTTTTTTACTAATTATTTATATAATCACCGAGGTATCCCTGGCACTGCCTCACATACCATTGATAACGTACGACATACAATACATCGAGTTTTGGTAAACGTAATACATACGACATGGTTGGCCCACTCTGCAATTGGTATCCGCCTGAAAAATTATATTTCGGGGCAGAATAGTTATACTTTCTTAACCGACCCTAAAAAAGAATTTATTCGTATTCCTGAACAAAAAAGATTACTATGGAACATCACAGGTGGAACAGAATTACGTTTGTACTTTTTTGATGATCAAATACAAATATCCCAAAACGCCAACACTTACGCTAATATTATGTATCGGTCTTTAGACAATAATGTCTACGCACCTTTTGCCCAAAGGCTAACAACAGATATAGGAACCACATTAGAATACCGTCCCCTAATGCATGTTGCTAGAACAGCTTTTACCGCTAAAGGGAATCACATATACGATCGTCCACAAGCTGATCTAGTAAACACGCAACTAGTAAATAAAATACCATCAACATCATCCGAGTTTCTCTTTGCCTTGTCGGGTTTACTAAGTATATACCCCCTACAAATTATTGGCAAGCTATGGAAAATAAAACAACTTCAGGAAAATATTAACCGTCCTCTAGAAATCTATACCATGATCTCACGTTCTGCCCGTGCTCCTAATATTACAGAAAAATATGGCAATGGAAACTTTACATTGCCTAATGTAGATTTAGTCAAAGAGTCTAGTTTAACATACATGGCGGGAGTAAAAAAAAATATCATAGTAAGAGAGATTCAATGGAAACAAGAATTGCAATTTTTTGAACAAAA
Organism: Leptospiria bacterium; assembly: GCA_965262015.1. Classification (GTDB taxonomy): domain Bacteria; phylum Spirochaetota; class Leptospiria; order Turneriellales; family CBDBES01. The sequence goes on along the minus strand of OZ253494.1, from coordinate 1,586,023 downwards.
GGGTGAAAATCTTATTTCTTTTATATTTATATCCAACCGTTTCTTAAAAGCAGAAAATGTGAGTGCTACTTTTACCAGAGGTGTAAATATTACATCATCTTTGAGCTGGTTAAACTACTTTTACACTGCCATATCCTTTTCCTTCTTGGATGCAATCGACAAGGGGATCATTGCCTTCTATAAAAATAAAGCCCTACCTTTTCGTCCTAAATATAAATTTACTACTTATACCGAGATGGGTAATCTCTCTACCAAACTATTTATTAACACCTTACTACTATCTTCCCTATTTCGAGACAGATTTAATAGCGATGCTTCATTTGTTCTCTCACGTTTTCGTCTAGATATTGGTATTCACTACCAATTACCTAAAAAACAAGTGAAAATGAGTTTTACCATAGCCAATATTCTAAATAACCAAGCACAAGATCGACTTGGTTATCCATTACCTGGGATTCATTATACCATACACTTTCAAAAAAAGTGGGGAGTTGGTTAATTTGTCATTTAATTACATGCAAACTTTAAGGAGGTTACAAATGTATAAAATAAAACTATGGAGCATAAGCATATTCTTATGTATCGCTGTAATAACACACTGCTCTAATGAGAACAATAATCCAGAAAAGAAGTGTCCGCAAAACACATGTAAAAATTGTCTACTTGTTGGTACAACAGATTATGATATGGGTGGCTTATCCCTGATTGATTTGGATGATACTAATCAGGTATGTACAAACTTTATCCAACCACATCAAGATCATGTATTAACTTATGGAGATAGTGATCCTCTAGTAATTAGCCGTTTGGGAAAGGATTCCATTCTTCGTTTAGATAAAACAACCTTGGAAGCTATTTACGAAGAGAGTGTAGGGCCAAATACTAACCCCAGTGATATTGTTAAAGGGAAAGCAAATGAGCTAGTTGTAAGCTTACACGATAGGGCTTTCCTAGGAATACATGATAGTACAAATGGTAAGTATATTCGCAAGGTTGACTTTCCACCAGATTTAGTAGATGCAGATGGGATTCCCGAGGCTTCAGATCTCTATACGCAAGGGGATAATATCCTTATCTCACTAGGTTTTTTGGATAACACAATGTTCTTCAACAGTCGTGGTATAGGGAAAATTGCCCAGTTCAACAAAATAACAGATAAATTAACATTATTTGTTGAATTAGATTCTAGTCCTCTGTCTCCAATCATACCACATAAACAGAGTTTATTTATCAGTGTAAATGATATGTATGGCATGACTTCCCATGAAGGTGATGGTATTGTAGAGATACCTATTCAAGCCAACGAAACAGCAGGTATCCCTACAATGTTGATATCCGAAGAAACGGCTGGCTTAATTTCCATTAATTCCTTTATTATTGTAAATGACACTCTAGGTTTTTTATTAGGTGCTCTTCCAAGTTTTCAGTATCAGATTAAAGCATTCAACCCTACCACTAAGGCAGTTGGTGCACTAGTTATTGAGGGTTCTCTCAGCTCTAGTTCTTCAGGCATGTTAGTTTATGATAATAAACTCTATGTTGCAGATCGTAGTATAACTGATCCTGGGATTCGTATATATAATGTCCATACATTAGAAGAGATAACTACGTCACCCATTAATGTTGGGTTGCCTCCAGACTCTTTGTTGCTAATTCAAAGGTAAGTTCCATTTTGAAGTGCAATAATTAGCTTCACGGGATAAATTCTAAATTGGAATGCAAGATGTAGCAAAAATAAATTGTACATTGAGAATACTAATATTTTCAATGTACAGCTTGTAAAAAAGCATTTACAAAAAATATATAGAGTTGATAGAAAAGCATGCTTAACACAAAATTTAAAGACACCATTAATGTATTAGCTGAACCAGCTTATCCAGACCTTGATCACTCTTTGTATAATGGTATTTTAGAATTTAATAAGGAATTAAAAATGGAAGGTTTAGAGTTTTTGAACCTCTTACAAGATAATGAAATAAATGTATGTTTTTTTGACCCGCAGTATAGAGGGATTCTAGATAAAATGAAATATGGTAATGAAGGTGTGAGCAGAAGTAAAGACCGTTGTGATTTGAAACAAATGTCTCTTGATGAAATAAAAAAGTTTCTAAAAGTAATATCAAATAAATTAGCACCAAGTTGTCATTTATTTTTGTGGATTGATAAGTTCCATTTATGCCAAGGTGTTAGTGAATGGTTTATTGATACTAGTCTTGATATTGTTGATATGATTGTTTGGAATAAAGACAAGATGGGGATGGGATATCGTACACGACGTTTTTGCGAATATTTATTAGTACTACAAAAGCAACCAAGAAAGGCAAAGGGCGTATGGACTATTCATAACATACCTGATTTTTGTACAGAAAAGATAACACATAAAAAACACACTCATCAAAAACCAGTTAAGCTACAAGAGAAGTTGATTGAAGCCACAACAAAAAAAAATGATATAGTTATTGATCCTTGTGCAGGCAGTTTCTCTGTATTGCAATCATGTCTAAACACCCAAAGAAAGTTTTTAGGCTGTGATCTAAATGGCTTTAATAGAAAACTCTAATCCAAAGCAAACGAGTGGTGGTTATACTCGTTTATTTGGTATCAAAGAACTTTCATCACTAATAACTAAAATACAGTCTACTGTTATTAGTGCTGGTACAGAATTAGAAAAAATAATACATCAAGAGATTAAAAATATAGATTCTGTTGGTGGCTTAGAATCATTTTTAGAATATGATGTAATGCCTGTTGGCATTTTTCTAGCTACTAAAAAGCAAATAAAGAAGTACAATAGATTTGATAGCTCTGGTTTAGAACCTGATTTTTTAATCTTTAAGCGAGTAAATACATCACAATTTTGTTATATTATAGAATTGAAGGATGGTCATATATTTGATACCAAGAAAGAAAATGTTTATATGATTTTTCAAGCAAAAATACACCTAATTTTCAATTTGTTTTTAAGTGTTATATTTGTTGTCTTAATGCTGATAACAATGAACAAATATATTCTGGTCTTAAAGGTAAAATACATAAGGATGATATTTTAACAGGTAAAGAATTTTGCGATATATTTAATCTTGATTATGATAAGATACAATCTAAAAGAGAAAATAACCAAGAGAGAAACGTAAATTATTTTATTAAAGAACTATTAGAAATACAATCCATTAAAGAAAAAATCAAGAAATTTATCTACTAAAGCGTGGAAAGTCTAGAACTGGAAAGTTTAAGGTATTCATAAGCTGTTTTTTTAAGTAGTAAGATATTCTATTTAAATTAAAAAATCTAAGAAGATTTTAGTTACCAATGTGCAGGCCATAAAAAGCATAAAAAATACTTAAATACACATTTAGACGTCTAATTAAGTACTAAATAAAAATATCAAGGGTTACTCAGATCATTTTCATCACAAGAAATTGTTATAGAACAGGAAATAAAAACTATATACAAAAAATAGTGGATAACTGGAATAAGCAACGTATTAAGTCTCTAAGATATTTTATATCCTATAAAGCCTCTTGCCATAAAAAAGTGCACTTATTTTGGAATTTACAAAATAGTTAGTTCATTTTTTAAAAAGGTATGGAAACTATATTCTTATTATGGAATGAGGATCGATCTAATTGAAGGAGGATTTTGTATAATTATGGTCAAAGATATTAAGGATAGCAACTTTAAAGAAAGCGTTGTGACAGGTGTAGTTATGGTTGACTTTTGGGCCCCGTGGTGTGCCCCATGCAGGATGTTAAGTCCTATTTTAGAGGAAGTTCAAGAAGAAATGCAAGATTCTGTCCAGATACTGAAAGTCAATGTTGATGAAAACCCTGCTACAGCTAATGAATATGGCATTGTATCTATACCTACTATTTTAGTTTTTAAAGATGGAAATATGGTGGAACGTATTACTGGCATGAATTCAAAAGAAAACTATAAAAATACAATAAATAAGCTTGTCGCAGAGTGACACATTAATCTTTGCCAGACCAGGGATAGGTTGCTTGTTTCCAGAAACCCTTAGGAAATTTATCTATATCTAAGAAGCCTAATTTCTCTTCTTTCCCTTCATGGGGTATGTATACTGTTTGGAATATATAATCCCATATACTAAGGGTTAGGCCAAAGTTTACCCCATTCTGTTTAGGAATGTTTACTGCATGGTGCCATATATGCATTTGAGGGTTATTTATAATGTATTTGAGCCAATTGAGATGTACTTTTATGTTTGAATGATTAAAGTGTCCTATTATGAGAGAAACAGCATAGATTATAGAAAAATTTCTGACGCTTAGATTGAGTAATGATAAGGGGATAAACTCAGCTAACCGGTAGATAATATTTTCCATCCAGTGGTACCTGAGATGTGCTGCAAATCCCATTTGTTCAACAGAGTGATGTACTTTATGAATTTCCCACAGAAAAGGGATTCTATGTAATAATCTATGAGTATTCCACTGGATAAAATCTCTTATCAGAAATAGAACGAATAGTTGTACCCAATGAGGCCATCCCTCTAAGTTAATTACAGCCATACTTGTAATGCCACACGTTAACAACAGATTCTTCAAAAATTGGTAGAGCAATGTAGAAAATACAGTAAAACCTAATATGGGAAATATATGCATATTAAAAAACATGTAAAAGGTATCTAACCAAAAATCTTTTCGTATTTTATCTTGTTTTTTACGCCATGGCAAAACAAGTTCCCATAACCAAAAGACAATAGAAATCATAACTAAAAAATAGAAGTTGTTTTTAAACGTAGGTTGACTAATTGTGATCACCAAATTACTACATGATTGTAGCCAAAGTTCCAATATATGATTCATGTAATTTATCTATATTACTTTATCTTTAATATTCATCCAGATAACTAAATTACTTATTAAAATTGTATTGTCATTATGAAAAAATGTGAAAAATAAGTGTACGTTGTTAGCATCCAAACAACCTATAAGGTTTTAATGCACATTGTAATGATATAGCTTACCTGTATATTCCTATTGGTATTTATACTTGTCTTCATAAACATATATAAATATATCACAAGGTCAAGCATGTATAAATATAATTATCTAACTTTCTAAAGCAAAATAAATACTTATCATCTTTTTTAGTTTACTCAGTATCATGAATTTTAAAAGTTAGGCACTGGTCATAATTTACAATGACTATTGTGTTTAGGGAGAATTTAAGTATGTCAAAGTCAATAATGTTAATGTTGTTTGTATGGCTTTTCAATGGAGCTACGTGGGCAAAACAATCAGAACAAGAAAAAAACTCAAGTATTGCGAGAATGGGCTACCAATGTGAAAAATATAAAGGTATTGGCAGCAAAACAGAGAAAGGTCATGTGTGCAAAGAAGGTAAAAATATAATTGGCAAAATTATTCATGAAAAAGATAGTGATGGTAGAATGAAACAGATTACCTACATAGACACTATCTTACCTAGTGGTGATAAGTTTGAAAAAAATGTGAAAGCTTATGAAAAAAGTCAAATTACACAGGATGTGTATGTTGGTTATACATATGCCAGCGGTGCCAAATACAAAAAACGCGTGGATAAATATAAAGATGGGAAAATGCTTAGTAGAAAATTATCTAAATATTCTTTGCCCAGTGGTGATCATTTCAAAGAGGCAATTGATGTCTATAAAAATGGTGGATTAGTAAGTAGAACATACTTTACATATGTCGTAGGGAAGGCTGGTAGTAAATATGATAAACGTATTGACGTCTATAAAAAAGGTAAGGTCGTAAGTAGAACATACTTTGAGTATGTTTTTAGTAATAAAGCAGGTGAGTGCGAGAAGCGTATTGATGAATACAACAATAGTAAATTAGTGAAACAAACTTTTTTTGACTATGAGACTTCTGACGACTATATATACAAAAAAGTTATCCATGAATATAGTCGAAGTAAGCCTTCTAAAAGCACATATATTAACTATGTCATACCAAATGGTGATAAGTATGGAAAACGCATAGATATTTATAAGAAAGGCAGAATAATCAAACAAACCTATTCCGATTACAAGGCTTCTAGAGGCGATAGATACAAACAGAGCACGAAAGTTTACAAGAAAGGTGTTGTTGTAAAGCGCATTTTTTCAGATTATGTTCTCCACAATGGCAATACCTTTAGTACTGCCGTTGAATATTATGCTAATGGTATATCTGTAAGGGCTAAGTTAACTAATTTTTATTTGAAAAGTCAGAAAAAAACCTATCCCAAGGTTTTACGAGAAGATAATTATGTGGATTGTTCGCAAACTTATCAAGTTGATGGGAAAATCTTACAGACAGGTACAATAGTAGGCTGTAAGATTCCTTAGTCTATTGTTGATAGAAGACTAGTTAGATTTATATCTATGTCAAAAATTGAATCTGGGAGAGTTTGTATTCTTAATGAACCAACCTTTATTTTTAAGGGGGTAATTATACAGGCAAACTCTCAGGTCCAAATAAAAGAGTATTGTCAAGATGGAACCTATACTGTTATTTACACAGACAAAGAGGGCATGCCAAATGAGATACCCAATATATTGGAAAGTAAGCTTACCCTGGTAGATTAATACTTGTATTGGTTATCTTATGGCTTTGTTAACTATTAGAGTACTCCCTGATCCTATTTTGTATAAAAAATCAGATGTTGTTAATGTTTTTAATGCTTCCTTACGCTCTCTAATACATGACATGTTTACTACTATGTATAGTGCCCATGGCGTTGGCTTAGCAGCCGTACAAGTAGGTTTACTAAAAAGGGTTATGGTAATTGATCTAGAGCCTGCAGGTTTTATCAAGTCTATATTTATTAATCCAGAAGTGATAGAAGAATCTACAGAAATGGATAATGACACTGAAGGTTGTTTATCCGTTCCAGGTATTGTAGCTAATCTAGCACGCCCTAGTTGGGTAAAAATCAAATACCAAGATATTATGGGTAAGGAAAAGCAGTTGTACGCTAAAAAGTTAATGGCCAGAGCTGTTTTACATGAAATAGACCATATGGATGGTAAGGTATTTGTAGACAGTCTAGAGCCTGATATGCGATATAGTATCCAAAATGATCTAAATGATCTTATTAAATACAATAAAGTCCATAACCCTCAAACACCATCTTATCGTACTAAATAGTAAATCATTAGCCAGCTTCTTCTGTTTGTTAGTTGTGGTGAATAATTATGGCAAATATTAAGCTTAGTAGATTAAAATGGTTTATATCCTTCTTGGTTATATTTTTTCATCTAAGTATATTAGATGCTAAAATGTCTTTTAAAATCCAGCAAGTTCAATTACTAGATTATCCTTATAGGCAAGTTGAAGTTTCTCTAACAAATATAGTCCCCGTAGGCGATTTACATACCTCTAATTTTAAAGTATTTGAAAATGACTGGGAAGTATCAAATTTCCAGGTAAAAAAGTCAATTTTAAGCAAAGAACCTAAACATATTATTTTATTAGTTAATTCATCTTCGTTACTTAGTCTAAAAAATTTTAATAAACAAATAAACTCTATACGTTTTTTTATTAATGATTTAAAACATGCAGACAAAATTTCTATTATTAGTTTTGGTAATACTATACAAACACCTTGCACACTTATCTCTGAAGTATCTCAGATCCATCATTGCTTGAACCAGATTAAGCATTCTGGTCAAAAGATGGTAATATATGATGCAATAAATGCGGGAATGAATGCACTGAATACTATGAAAAGCCGTAATTTCATGATTCTCTTTGCCAGTGGTAAAGATCAAGGATCAGTTATGCTGTATGATACTTTATTAAGTAAATTACGTAATACTACTTTAACCTTGTTTGTCATTGCCACAGGAGATGATAAACAAATTACACCATTAGCACATTTGGCAAAGCTTAGTGGTGGTTCTCTATATTATACACACAATATACAAAATATCCAGAATCTTTATTCCCTCTTGCAAGTATTACTTAATAATAGTTATCTCATCCGATATCCCACTTATCATTACAGCACTCTGTATGATCATACTCCCGTACAGATCAAGATTCAAGTACAGACTAGTACATTTGTAGCCAAGGATGTTTATACCTTACCAATTGATATTATATCATTTCATACTCTCTGGCAGATATTTAGTAAAGATACTCACTATCTACTTCTTACTATAATAAGTATCATTTTTTTGGGTTTATTCTTATTACTGCTTAGTAAATTATTTTTTAGGAACCAAGTTCCAAGAGATAAAAATCAAGTAACAAAAAACAAATATCATTCAGGTAACGCAGATGACATTACTTTGTATTTACAGGAAGATATTCACAATAATATAACAGAAGAGAATGACGTTACACCCATAAAACAGCAACACCCCATTCAAGATATATCTGGACAACCCTATATTCATTTATTCTCTCACTCTACTCCATCCCATGGTGCTAAGTATTATTTTCAATATGATGTGATGACATTTGGTTATGGAGATAACAATACAGTAAAGATAGAAGATACGTTACTTTCTTACAAGCATGCACAGATTACTAGAAGCAGACATTATTTCGTATTATATGATTTGTTATCTGAAACAGGCACTTATCTAAATGGGAAAAAAATATTACGCCCTAAGACACTAGAAGATAAAGATATAGTCACCATTGGAAAAACTAAATTAGTTTTTTATAAATAAAATATAGGCTTATACTATGGAACCACTATCCTTGCTTAATTCATCTGAAGGTAAAAAATATCTTAAAAAATTTCATTCATGCCTCTTTATTATTAAATATGGTGGTTCTGCACTAAGCGATCCCAAGATGATGTCTTTTTTTCTAGATGATATTGCTAATATGTTTAAGCATAATATACGTATTATACTGGTGCATGGGGGAGGACCGCATCTTTCATCAGAAATGCATAAGCATAATATGGACGTTACTTTTATTAATGGATTAAGAATAACTACAGAAAAGACAGTAGTCATGGCACGCAATATTTTCACCCAACTGAATCAAACTATTTGTGATATGCTGTGCCAAAAAGATGTAATACCTATTTCTTATGCAGATGGCACATATATTCATGCCACCCATTTGGACAATAATATACCAGGTAACCGAGTAGGGAGGGTCATCAATATATCTTTATCTGAGCCTACCATAGATTATATTCCAGTAGTTTCTTCAATAGGGATGGATGTGGCACAATATACAGAGGGGTTGGGTACCCATTTAAATATTAATGCTGATCATTTAGCTGTACAACTTGGGATTTACTTTCAAGCTAGCAAAATTATTTTTCTATCAGATATTGATGGAATCTATTTAGATATTCATAAGCCTGATACCAAGGTTAGTCAAGTAACAGAAAAAGATATTAATCACCTTATTCAAAAAAATATCTTACAGGGAGGAATGCGCTTAAAAGTCGAATCAGCATTGCATGCCATAAAGAATGGTGTATCTAAAGTACATTTTATTAATGGAAGTGTCCACCACTCCATCCTAATGGAAATATTCACAGATATAGGTATTGGTACAGAAATTGTTTACTAATCTTACCATCATTTTAGCCCCTCAATCATAATTTTAAGTATTCATTTCAAGAGTTAATTAAATTATATTTCCTGGTATTATTTGTTTATTTGTCTTTAGTGTTCTTGAACAAGTATCTATATTATAGCCTGCCTGTTTGAATCTTTTTAGCGAGAAGTAATATTGATACCTCATCCATCTAAATTTCTCTGTCACCATAGCTCTATTTTATGATTCTAAAATAGAGACGACTATGCAAAATAGCTTAAATTCAAAAAATTTAATTTTAAAAATAACGTAATGTAATAGCAGTCAACTGATACTTTAATTTATTGAAAGGAGGGAGTAAAAGTTGTGCCATACTATATGCTGTTCTTTGTCTTAAAATACTTCGTGCATTAGAAAAACTTTCAAATCCAAACCAACCATGAGCTTTACCTATGCCACTATTGTTTGAACCACCAAAAGGAAGCCCACTATGCAAATAATGGGTTATACAATCATTAATGCACCCACCCCCTGCTCTGGTATTTGAAATAATCTTATTTATATTCTTTTTGTTCTTGCTAAAGATATAAAGTGCTAGTGGCTTTTCTTGTTGAGTAATATATTGAATTAACTCTTCAAGATTCCTATATCCTAAAATTGGTAAAATAGGACCAAATATTTCTTCTTGCATAATTTTTGCATCTTTTGTAACATTGGTGACGAGAGTGGGTTCAATATATCTATCTTCTTGATCCATAACACCACCAGAAGAAATAACACCCTGATTATTTTTAGCGTCATCAAGAAGAGCTTTCAGCCTTTGAAAATGTTGTATATTTACTATTCTACAATAATCTCGAGATTCTTTTTTCTTCTCAGACGTATCTCCATAAAATGAGTCAATTTTTTGTTGAATCTTGTGAGTCAATTTTTCTTTTACATCTTCATGAACATACACATAGTCAGGAGCAACACATGTTTGACCATTATTCATAAATTTAGACCAAACAATCTTGGTTGCGGCTAAATCAAGATTGGCTGTTTCATCCACAATTGTTGGAGACTTTCCTCCTAATTCAAGGGTTACTGAAGCCAAGTTATTTGAAGCTGCTTGCATCACTACTTTGCCAACCTGTGGGCTACCCGTGAAAAAGATATGGTTAAAAGGCAACTTTAGAAGTTCTTGAGCTACTTCTAAACCTCCTTCAAAAAGATAAACTTCTTCAGGTAGAAAGATATCTTTTATAATTTTCCCCATCAAAGCTGAAATATGCGGCGTCATTTCTGAAGGTTTGATAATCACCGTGTTCCCAGCTGCAATTGCCGAAATAAGTGGTCCAAAAGTCAGATTGAATGGATAATTCCAAGGAGATATAATTAAAACCACACCCTTGGCTTCGTAACGGATACAGGATTGTGAACCTATAAAAACTATGGGATTGGAAACCTTCTTAGATTTCATCCATCGCTTTAAATGTCGCATAGTGTATTTAGCTTCATGTATGACAGGTAATAATTCAGAAAGAGAAACTTCCCAAGAAGATTTTGAAAAATCTTTCGCTAAGGCCTCTGTTATTTGTGATTTATAATCACGCATAGCCTTTATAATACGGCAAATTCTTTCTTTTCTCTGGCGATAATTAAGATCTGCCATCTTTTGCTGCTGAGACTTTTGTAAATCAAAAATTTCTTGTAATCCTGGTCGTAGCTCCATCAATACTTCCTCCGGTATAATAACTTGCGATGCGTAACGGTAAGAGCTACAAAGTCAAGTTTTTTTATTTTTCATGGATTAATTCACAGTTTGCAAATTCTATGTTTATAATTAATTGTGCAAATTCACTTTTATACATATTGTTCGTGTGAGTTAGACCATTTTTTTTCAAAACTAAAAACTTTAACATCTTCTGGTATACCAGATTTGGAAGGTATAAAACTCATTGCTCTCTCTGTAAAAGCGGTAATGGATAAACTAGGATTAACACCTAAGTTTGTAGGAATAACTGAACCATCACATACTAACATATTCTTATAGCCAAATACATTGTTTTTTAAGTCAATTACGCCATCAGTAATTGACTCTGCCATGACGGCTCCTCCTAATATATGAGCTGTTGTAGGTATGTCCAATAAAACCTCATTGATTGAAGACCCAGGAATTCCATTCATTTTTTTTGCTAATCGCCTTGCAAATTCATTAGCAATTGGTATATAGGACGGAATTTTTTTATTTTCATTTTTTGATGTTAAAGTTTTTACAAATGGATTGAACCAGTTTCTTTTCCTTAAAACTTGGATGCTATTATCAAGATTCTGCATAACTAATAAAATAATGGTTCGCTTTGCAAATCCAAATGGGTGAGACATTTTTAAAAAATTTATTGGTTGTTTAATAATCTCAACTAAAAATTTTAATTGTCGGGGTAATCTACCCCCATCGACTAGAATTGTCGCTAAGAGAGCCATAAGGTTAGAACCTTTAGAATAGCGTACAGGCTCAATATGTGTATTGTCATCAGGGTACACACTAGAAGTAATTGCCAGACCTTTGGAGTAATCATTTTTTGTATCTCGGCTAACCACACCCAATAAAGCCTCTGAATTAGTTCGAACAGTTTTGCCTAAGCTATCCGAAAGATTGGGCAATCGACCCTTTTGTTTTAATTTTAACATTAAACTCATGGTACCTAAAACACCAGCTGAAAAGACAACTGCATTCGCATAAAATTTTCTTTTAGGGAGTCCAAACAGTGAAGTTGACTTTTTTGTAAAAATTTCGTACCCATTAGCTCCAGCATCTCCTTTGTCGATTAAATCAATCACTGTAGATTCTGGAAAAATATCAACGCCAAGTTTTTCTGCAAAAAACAAATAATTCTTATCCAAAGTATTTTTTGCATCATATCTGCATCCAACCATGCAACCACCACAATCATTGCAACCAGCTCTTTCGGGCCCTTCACCATCAAAATAGGGATCATTATTCTGAAATTTGTTGGCATCTCCCAAAAATACACCAACAGGGGTAGGTGTAAATGTATCCGCTTTGCCAAAAGTACCTGCTGTTTCTTTCATAAGTTTATCAGCCAATGTAAAACGATCATTGGTTGTAACTCCTAACATTTTTTGAGCTATATGATAAAAAGACAGCAAAGATGTTTTACTGCCCATTTTCTTAACGATAGAGTTTTGAAAAAAAGTATCTTTTGGGATATATAGTGTATTTGCATACACTAGGGAGCCTCCACCCACACCAGCCCCACTTAACACTAATACATTTTTTAATAATTGTATACGTTGAATGCCATACATGAATAACTTTGGCATCCATAAAAAACTTCTTACTGCCCAATTTGTTTTTGGAAAATCTGAAGCTTGGAATCTTTTTCCAGATTCAATAACAGCAACAGAATACCCTTTTTGAGCCAGGCGCATAGCAGACACTGAACCACCAAAACCCGATCCAATAATAACATAATCATATTTATTCTCAATCACTTTCACAATATATAAAATAGTATGAATTTAGCAATATATTTTTTTGTAATCAATACAAAATTTCTGGAAAGTTAATTCTAGTTATGAACAGTGTAAGGTATTCGTAAACCGTTCTTCTTAAAAAAAGAAAGTATATAATTATGATAATGTCATAGAAAAGACTAAAAGACGGATAAACATAAATACACTTTACAGCCCAGTGATATTTTAGTTTAACAGATAATATATATTTTACCTTATGGATTATGATAAAAAAGCAAACAATCAAATAACTCGTGCAATCAGTATTCGTCAACCTCATGCAGAGGCTATATTGTTAGGTGGCAAAGATATAGAATATCGATCACGTAAAACCAACATTAGAGAGCGTCTCTATATTTATGCTTCAAAAACACGGGAACATGAAGAAGTCTTTGCCAATTATCGCATACAAAGCAATAAGGTAGCTTATGGGGTAATGATTGGTACAGTTGAGATTATCGACTGTCAAGAGAGTACAGAATATGATGGTTATTATGAGTGGATGTTAGCAAGACCCAAACGTCTTAAAACATATCTAAAGCCAATCAATCAACCTCAACCCAGCATTTGGATACCACAATTTTAAGCTTACACGATCTTTTAAAAGTTAGGAAAACCAACATTATACTTATATCTTATGTAGCTAATGACATTTTGTCTTGTTCGTAAAATACCTTAGAGTAGGTTTTAATATGTCTTATGAGTGGAGGATATTTGATAGAATTAAATTCTTTAATGTCAAAAAATAGCGGTATGTTAGTTTCTTCCAGATCTGATAAAATAGCTTGTGTACTGTTTTCATTTTCTAGTGCTTTATCAAATATGATAATTAGATCAATATCACTTCGTTCATGATAAGTATTTTTTGCTCTTGATCCAAAAATTAGTACTTTCTTGATTGATTTATTTTGGAATAGTATTTTGTGAATATCTATTATATACTGTTTTTTTAATCCAAAGTTATTGTTCATTCAAGAGAGCTTTTTTTAAAGTCCATGTAAAAATCATCTAGAAGGTTAAAGTATTTTGATCGTAATTCTGCAAGGATTTTGTTAAAATTTTCTTCTGAATATGTGTGTGCAAGTAAGTTCCTGCTTTCTAACATTGCCATCCATCCATCACCATCAGCAATATATTTATTTGTATAGGCTAATCTAATTACATTTTTAGGAGAAATGTGTGTTATTGTAAGACCATCAAACTCTAAACGATCTTTTAGAACTTTCCAAGCTAATTCCCATGTATATTCAAAACGTTGCATTATACCTTCTAATTCTAAAGAGTTGAGAGTCTCTTGATAAATAGCTTCTCTAAGTAAATTATATGCGTTTTCAAAATTTTTAAATCTATATTTCCATCTAATTTCTTCCATTGATAAACTATATCGACGTAAAGATACTACGGTAGAAGTATAAAAAATACCAATAATACGATTCAATACAATAATATGTTTATTGGTATATGTAGATAATTTTATAGTCACTGCATTTTATGGATTATGAATAGCTAACTTAAAATCTTTACAGATTATATCTTGTCATATTTTTGAGAGTAAAGTAAGACTGACATATTAAACAATCAAAATCTAAAATCAAGCCATGCATTAAAGCACAATAGAAATACTTAAAATCTGGTTTTCATATAAAAATAATCAAGAACTACAAAAACTTTTAGAAAACAAGCAAGTTATGAATTTATAGGTTTATCTTTACAGATAGATAAAATGAGGCTAACGCTTGGTATGGATGACTTACATTCACTGCTATCTAAACAATATAAAAAAGTATAGTTTTAACCAATCAATCTAATTTATAGAATATAAAAACACAAGCAAGTTATGAGTTTATAGGATTATATATCATAAATAGAAGAGTTAAACAGATTAAATAATATATATTATATTATCTAATCTGTTTAGGAGCACTGGGGTAAACTGTAGGTAAAATGTATAGAAACCAAATTTTAGGTGTTTTGTTATATCTATTTACTATGGTAGTTACGCCATAATTATTATCTTACTTTCCTTTTAAGTAATAATTCGTATAGTTTATCAAAACGAGAATTAGTTTCTTTTATACTTTGTTTTAACTCATTTATATTTTGTTTTAATTCATTTATTTGTGTGGGTATATGGTTAGTGACTTGAAAAGTAATATACATAAGCAAACTTATCATTAATCCAAATATTAAGCCTATAAACATGGAAAGCGGTAAGTTCTCTTTTAAGAATTTTAATATAGTATCCATAGACCTTGTATGAACTATCTAATCATTATACAATTTTCTATCAAATAATGAAAAAACGTCAACAGTTTTTTACAGAATTTAATAAAAAATTGTTTACATTTATTATGGAAGACTATACTTATCAAAAATAAAATAATGTTTAAAGGAAAACGAATAAAATAATAGTATCTACATAAAGATAAAGTAATCAAAACAATATCAATGAATAATTACAAAGTTTCAAAATAACCCATGTCAACGACCACAATACGCAAACCATCGGCAAGGTCTAATTTAGATATAGCCAAAGAAATAGCCATTTTACAAGAGCAAGTCAAGGCAAACTCAGAGGCTATAAAACAAGCCTTACCAAGAGATAAAGTAGAAGTAAACAATAATATAGTATTGAGTATTGTTTTTATTGTTTTGGTTGCTATGATTGGATGGGTAAAGATAGATCAAAACGGATTCAGACAAGAGTTGTCAAATACAAGACAAGAGTTATCAAGTAAGATAGACTCTAACTATAAAGAGCTATCAAATAAGATAGACGTAAACCATAAACAGATTTTAGATATTCTTTTAAAACGTAAGTAATAAGCTTAATCACTCAAATATAGCAATCACAAGTACATATCTTAACAGCAAGGTAATAAATATATTTTTGTGGGATGTGATAAAAGATGTAAGGTTTAAAGTGATTATTATTTAATAAGTATTTACTTTATTTTAGGTAGTAGGTCTATTATTTGCCTGTGGTTATTATCAGTTTTGTTTTAATTCATTTATTTGTGTTGGTAGATGGTTAGTTATTGGTAGGTAATGTATACAAGTAAACTTATCATACATCCAAATATTAATCCTATAAACATATATCCATAGCACCATTACTATTACTGAAAAATGGAAAATATATTATAGACATAGACCATATATACCATACGAACCAGATAAGCGTACACCAGTAGAAATCAAAAATAGAAAACTTAAAAAAGAAGATAAATTTGATACAGTACTATCAAAGATGATTGCAGGTTATCCAATAACACTTTTACTTTTATATTTTTGGACCCACCATCTATATTCTATAATTTTACTTTCACCTTGCACTAACAATGGTTTATCTATATTTTCTTTATGTTCTAAAATTGCAAAAGCTTCTAGTGCTTCTTTTTTTATTTTACTTTTAAAAATATAAGATACTCAATATATTTTTTTTGCCGGCAAGAAATAAGTTGAAACTAAATTAGTTATATTCATCATCGATTGGTTAAAATGATGAAATTACATAAACAGTGAAACCAGGTATTTTTGTTTTAAACATTCCTAATCCAATACCAAAACCATCTATTACAATATTGCTTGTATAATGTTGCCCTAACACTTTAACTCTTGCATCCATAACACAGTTATAAGAGTCTTTTTCAAATTGTATATGACCAATCTTAGGTATGTAATCATACTTGTGTACCTGCATAAAGTGAGAATTGTCAAAACCATTTTCTACAAAACTGTCAATAGGAAACTTAAAATGACCTAGGTTAATTCTAGAATAACTTACTGCTTTATCTGAAATTTCATTTTGGGAATCATCAAAATAAGCATGTGGAAAAGAGAATGATGGATCTCGATTGAATTCGTCATAGTATATGAATACCAAACCTAATTTTTCATCATTAAAATATTTACACAACTTATGTTTTTCGCTAATTTTATCTGAATATGGTATGTGAGAACACTAACCATCTTCAACAGAAAATTGCCACCCATGGAATGGACATATGAGTGTACGACTTGATTTTATATTCTCTTTTATTTTTTATTGCTTAACGAATCTGCACCAAAGCAAGGACAAATAGAGTCGTAAAAGACTGGTTTACCATTACTATCTCTACTTTCTATAATTGCTTTATTAAAACAATGAAATGTAGAAAGTTTCTCGTTTGTTAGTTGACTGGATAAGCAAATATTGCACCAAGCGTTTATCATAGTGAAAAATACATGACTAATTATATGACACCACTGAAGGTAGAATGTATAGAAACCAAATTTTAGGTGTTTTGTTATATCTATTTACTATGGTAGTTACACCATAATTACTTTCTTACTTTCTTTTAAGTAATAATTCGTATAGTTTATCAAAACGATAATTAGTTTCTTTTTGATTCTCAATAATTAGTTTTCTATTTTCATTTATGTTTTGTTTTAACTCATTTATATTTTGTTTTAACTCATGTATTTGTGTGGGTATATGGTTAGTGACTTGAAAAGTAATGTATATAAGCAAAATTATTATAAATCCAAATATTAAGCCTATAAAGGTGGAAGGCGGTAAGTTTTCTTTTAAGAATTTTAATATAGTATCCATAGACCTTGTATGAACTATCTAATCATTATACAATTTTTTATCAAATAATGAAAAAACGTCAACATTTTTTTAACGAATTTAATAAAAAATTGTTTACATTTATTATGGAAGACTATACTTATCAAAAATAAAATAATGTTTAAAGGAAAACGAATAAAATAATAGTATCTACATAAAGATAAAGTAATCAAAACAATATCAATGAATAATTACAAAGTTTCAAAATAACCGATGGTAACAAGCACAATACGCAAACCATCGGCAAAGGCTAATTTAGATATGGCCAAAGCAATAGCCAGTTTGCAAGAGCAAGTAAAAGCAAACTCAGAGGCTATAAAACAAGCCTTACCAAAAGATAAAGTACAAGTAAGTGATAGAGATTTCTTTAGTATCATGTTTTCAATAATGATATTCATATCTATCTTTACATTAACATTTACGTTTTTCTATTTTAATAAATTAGATAATAAAATAGATAATAGAATAGATAAATTAGATAGTAGAATAGATAAATTAGATCATAAAATAGATAGTAATCATAAACAGATTTTAGATATTCTTTTAAAACGTAAGTAATAAGCTTAATCACTCAAATATAGCAATCACAAGTACATACCTAAGGGACACAGCACAACAGGTATCACAGCCGATATGTATATACATGACACTTTACAACCGAGCGACGTGTTGGTACAAATAAGTTTTACAAGTCACATATCAAGATAAGGTATGTATATCATGAAAAGACTAATCTTACTATTTTTTATATCTATGACATTAGTGTGTGTTGGGTGTATAATTTTATTTGTTATTTATGTATTAATACACGTGTAAGCATGTGGACGGTAAATTTCTCCTGTCAGAAAATTGTTACATATGTTCTTAGGTTATATATCAAAAAAATAATTTTACATTGCTATCCTATATTACTATGATGACCGTAGGTCGGTAACATGTTCGACAACTCCAAGACAAAATACAAGCATTATCAACACTAAAGAGCATATTTAAGAAAAAACTCAGTAGCCATGAATAATCTGAGCTAACACAGATTATCTAAGCAATAGAAATCTAATCATAATAGAAAAAGTAAGTAAGCGTCTTGGTATAGCAATCAATCCACACAAGTTTAGGCATAGCTTTGCCACCAACACACTAATTACAAAGGGTAAAAGTTTAAAAGCTGTGAGTAACTACCCAGGACACTCAACCACTGGAATAACAGCTGACATGTACATACATGACACTTTACAACCGAGCGACGTGTTGGTGTAGGTAAATAAGTTTTACAATCTATTTACTAAGGTAGTTACACCATAATTACTTTCTTACTTTCTTTTAAGTAATAATTCGTATAGTTTATCAAAACGAGAATTAGTTTCTTTTTGATTCTCAATAATTAGCTTTCTATTTTCATTTATGTTTTGTTTTAACTCATTTATATTTTGTTTTAACTCATGTATTTGTGTGGGTATATGGTTAGTGACTTGAAAAGTAATGTATATAAGCAAAATTATTATAAATCCAAATATTAAGCCTATAAAGGTGGAAGGCGGTAAGTTCTCTTTTAAGAATTTTAATATAGTATCCATAGACCTTGTATGAACTATCTAATCATTATACAATTTTTTATCAAATAATGAAAAAACGTCAACATTTTTTTAACGAATTTAATAAAAAATTGTTTACATTTATTATGGAAGACTATACTTATCAAAAATAAAATAATGTTTAAAGGAAAACGAATAAAATAATAGTATCTACATAAAGATAAAGTAATCAAAACAATATCAATGAATAATTACAAAGTTTCAAAATAACCGATGGTAACAAGCACAATACGCAAACCATCGGCAAAGGCTAATTTAGATATGGCCAAAGCAATAGCCAGTTTGCAAGAGCAAGTAAAAGCAAACTCAGAGGCTATAAAACAAGCCTTACCAAAAGATAAAGTACAAGTAAGTGATAGAGATTTCTTTAGTATCATGTTTTCAATAATGATATTCATATCTATCTTTACATTAACATTTACGTTTTTCTATTTTAATAAGTTAGATAATAAAATAGATAATAGAATAGATAAAATAGATAATAGAATAGATAAATTAGATAGTAGAATAGATAAATTAGATCATAAAATAGACACCAACCATAAACAGATTTTAGATATTCTTTTAAAACGTAAGTAATAAGCTTAATCACTCAAATATAGCAATCACAAGTACATACCTAAGGGACACAGCACAACAGGTATCACAGCTGACACGTACATACATGACACTTTACAACCTAGCGACGTGTTGGTGTAGATAAATAAGTTTTACAATCTACTTACTTGGTAAGGTATGAAGATCATGAAAAGACTAATCTTACTATTTTTTATATCTATAACATTAGTGTATGGTGAAAGTATTTATACGCAGTTTAAAAATGAATACAAATGTACAAAATACAAAAAGATAAATAGTAAAACATTTCAAGGTAGCTATTGTAAACTTAGTGGCGATAGGATAAAGAAAGCAATTGTTATTTATGACAATTATGGTGACCTGAAAAAAGCTACATATTATGATTATGTTTCGAGTGATGGTGATAGATCTAAAAAGATGGTTACAGATTTTGTAGATGGTAAACCTAGCAAAGTTACAAATTATGATCATGTTTCAAGTGATGGTGGTAGGTATAAAAAAATGGTTGTAGATTATGTAGATGGTAATATTAGCAAAGAAACACTTTATGATAATGTTTCAAGTGGTGATAGGTCTAAAAAGATTGTTACAGATTTTGTAGATGGTAATATTAGCAAAATTACAAGTTATGATTATGTTTCGAGTGGTGATAGGTTTAAAAAGATTGTTGTAGATTATGTAGATGGTAAACCTAGCAAAGTTACATGTTATGATAGTGTTTCAAGTGGTGATAGGTCTAAAAAGATTGTTACAGATTTTGTAGATGGTAATATTAGCAAAATTACAAATTATGATTATGTTTGGAATGATGGTGATAGATCTAAAAAGATAGTTAAAGATTATGTAGATGGCAAACCTAGCAAACAGACAAATTATGATTATGTTTGGAATGATGGTGATAGATCTAAAAAGATAGTTAAAGATTATGTAGATGGTAAACCTAGCAAACAGACAAATTATGATTACTACCTAAAAACAGAAGACAAGGTTTATGATATAGTTACTAAAAACATAAACAAGGATATTTGTTTAAGAGAGTATCTACATAAAGATAAAGTAATCAAAACAAGATCAATGGATAATTGCAAAGTTTCAAAATAACCGATGGTAACGAGTACAGACCGTAAACCATAACCAAAGGAAAGTCTTTAAAGGCCGTGAGTAACTACCTAGGACACAGCACAGCAGGTAGCACAGCTGACACGTACATACATGACACTTTACAACCTAGCGACGTGTTGGTGTAGATAAATAAGTTTTACAAGCTATCCGTTTTGTAGATATGTGGCTTATGAAAAGATTACTAACCATATTACTATTGCCTATCTTGAGCTTTTCATGCTCTAATATGGGTGACTTAATAGGTACATGGGTTTTTGAGGGTACGATTACAAATAACAATAATGGCATAACATTAAATATGACAATACAGTTGCTGTTTACAGATGCTAAATATCAAGAAACTACACGGATTTATAAGTCAACTACACAAATAGTGTTTGTTGATACTTGTGATTGGATGGTTACTGACAATAAAATTGAAACTAGTAATTGTAATAAAACAGTAAGTGAAAATACGGATTTTATTTGTCAAGTAGGAGCCTTATTAAACACACCATGCACACAAGAGACACGAGGCACACTGACTCAAAATCTACAAGACACCACACCGTCTACTTACGAAATTGATAACGATAAACTACACATCACAGATAGTTCTGGCGACCTAACTACGTACACAAAAGTACAAGAGTAAACTAATTATTATATAGTGATAAGACATATTCTAGGATATACAGGTATGTAGATCATGAAAAGACTAATCTTACTATTTTTTATATCTATAACATTAGTGTATGGTGAAAGTATTTATACGCAGTTTAAAAATGAATACAAATGTACAAAATACAAAAAGATAAATAGTAAAACATTTCAAGGTAACTATTGTAAACTTAGTGGTGATAGGATAAAGAAAGCAATTGTTATTTATGACAATTACGGTGACCTGAAAAAAGCTACAAATTATGATCATGTTTCAAGTGATGGTAGTAGGTCTAAAAAGATGGTTGCAGATTTTGTAGATGGTAAACCTAGCAAACAGACAGATTATGATCATGTTTCAAGTGATGGTAAGAGGTTTAAAAAGATTGTTACAGATATTGTAGATGGTAAACCTAGCAAAGTTACAAATTATGATCATGTTTTTAGTAATGGTGATAGGTCTAAAAAGATGGTTGTAGATATTGTAGATGGTAAACCTAGCAAACAGACAAATTATGATTATGTTTCGAGTGATGGTATTAGGTCTAAAAAGATAGTTATAGATATTGTAGATGGTAAACCTAGCAAACAGACAGATTATGATAATGTTTCAAGTGATGGTAGTAGGTCTAAAAAGATGGTTACAGATTATGTAGATGGTAAACCTAGCAAAGTTACATTTTATGATAATGTTTATAGTGATGGTGATAGATCTAAAAAGATAGTTAAAGATTTTGTAGATGGTAAACCTAGCAAACAGACAAATTATGATTACTACCTAAAAACAGAAGACAAGGTTTATGATATAGTTACTAAAAACATAAACAAGGATATTTGTTTAACAGAGTATCTACATAAAGATAAAGTAATCAAAACAAGATCAATGGATGATTGCAAAGTTTCAAAATAACCGATGGTAACGAGTACAGACCGTAAACCATAACCAAAGGAAAGTCTTTAAAGGCCGTGAGTAACTACCTAAGGGACACAGCACAGCAGGTAGCACAGCTGACACGTACATACATGACACTTTACAACCGAGCGATGTTTTGGTGTAAATAAATAAGTTTTACAAGCTATCCGTTTTGTAGATATGTGGCTTATGAAAAGGTTACTAACCATATTACTATTGTCTATCTTGAGCTTTTCATGCTCTAATATGGGTGACTTAATAGGTACATGGGTTTTTGAGGGTACGATTACAAATAACAATAATGGCATAACATTAAATATGACAATACAGTTGCTGTTTACAGATTCTAAATATCAAGACACTACACGGATTAATAATGTAACTACACAAATAGTGTTTGTTGATACTTGTGATTGGATGGTTACTGACAATAAAATTGAAACTAGTAATTGTAATAAAACAGTAAGTGAAAATACGGATTTTATTTGTCAATTACAAGCCTTATTAAACACACCGTGCACACAAGAGACACGAGGCACACTGACTCAAAATCAACAAGACACCACATCACCTACTTACGAAATTGATAACAATAAACTACACATCACAGGTAGTTCTGGTCACCTAACTACGTTCACAAAAGTACAAGAGTAAACTAATTATTATATAGTGATAAGACATATTCTAGGATATACAGGTATGTAGATCATGAAAAGACTAATCTTACTATTTTTTATATCTATAACGTTAGTGTATGGTGAAAATCTTTATACGCAGTTTAAAAATGAATACAAATGTACAAAATACAAAAAGATAAATAGTAAAACATTTCAAGGTAACTATTGTAAACTTAGTGGTGATAGGATAAAGAAAGCAATTGTTATTTATGACAATTACGGTGACCTAAAAAAAGCTACATATTATGATAATGTTTCAAGTGATGGTGGTAGGTCTAAAAAGATGGTTACAGATTTTGTAGATGGTAAACCTAGCAAAGTTACACTTTATAATCATGTTTCACGTGATGGTGATAGGTTTAAAAAGGGTGTTGAAGATTATGTAGATGGTAATATCAGAAAAGCTACACTTTATGATAATGTTTCAAGTGATGGTGATAGGTTAAAAAAAATGGTTACAGATTTTGTAGACGGTGAAATTAGCAAAAGTACACTTTATGATAATGTTTGGAGTAATGGTAATAGGTCTAGAAAGATAGTTATAGATTTTGTAGATGGTAAACCTAGCAAAAGTATAGATTATGATTATGTTTGGAATGATGGTGATAGGTCTAGAAAGATAGTTACAGATTTTGTAGATAATAAACCTAGCGAAAGTATAGATTATGATTCTATTGTAAGTGATGATGATAGGTTTATAAAGAGTATTGAAGATTTTGTAGATGGTACAACTACAAAAGATACATATTATGATTACTACCTAAAAACAGAAGACAAGGTTTATGATATAGTTACTAAAAACAGAAACAAGGATATTTGTTTAAAAGAGTATCTACATAAAGATAAAGTAATCAAAACAAGATCAATGGATGATTGCAAAGTTTCAAAATAGACTATGTCAACGAGCACAGAGCCCGTAAACCATAACCAAAGGAAAGTCTTTAAAGGCCGTGAGTAACTACCTAGGACACAGCACAACAGGTAGCACAGTTGACACATACATACATGACACTTTACAACCGAGCGATGTTTTGGTGTAAATGAAAAGTATATATGATATAAAAGTTTTAAGGTTAGTTAAAATTGATAATTATGCAGATATGATTATTGATAAGACAACACCATACTATATTAAAACATTTGCTGTTAAGAAAGTTTTACACCATGCAAATAAAACATGCAACCCAGAGATTATAGCTAAAGTTACTATGTTTATTGAGTTGCATCGGTAATTTATAACCAAAGGACGTTATAGATTATGAATAGCTAACTTAAAATCTTTACAGATTATATCTTGTCATATTTTTGAGAGTAAAGTAAAACTGACATATTAAACAATCAAAATCTAAAATCAAGCCCTGCATTAAAGCACAATAGAAATACTTAAAATCTGGTTTTCATGTAAAAATAATCAAGAACTACAAAAACTTTTAGAAAACAAGCAAGTTATGAATTTATAGGTTTATCTTTACAAATAGATAAAATGAGGCCAACGCTTGGTATGGATGACTTACACTCACTGCTATCTAAACAATATAAAAAGTATAGTTTTAACCAATCAATCTAATTTATAGAAGCCAAATTTTAGGTGTTTTGTTATATCTATTTACTATGGTAGTTACGCCATAATTATTATCTTACTTTCTTTTAAGTAGTAATTCGTATAGTTTATCAAAACGATAATTAGTTTCTTTTTGATTTTCATTTATGTTTTGTTTTAACTCATTTATTTGTGTGGGTATATGGTTAGTGACTTGAAAAGTAATGTATATAAGCAAACTTATTATAAATCCAAATATTAAGCCTATAAACATGGAAGTCGGTAAGTTTTCTTTTAAGAATTTTAATATAGTATCCATAGACCTCGTATGAACTATCTAATCATTATACAATTTTTTATCAAATAATAAAAAAACGTCAACAGTTTTTTACAGAATTTAATAAAAAATTGTTTACATTTATTATGGAAGGCTATACTTATCAAAAATAAGATAATATTTAAAGGGAAACGAATAAAATAAAAGTATCTACATAAAGATCAAGTAATCAAAACAATATCAATGCATAGTTACAAAGTTTCAAAATAGACTATGTCAACGACCACAGTACGCAAACCATCGACAAAGGCTAATTTAGATATGGCCAAAGAAATAGCCAGTTTGCAAGATCAAGTCAAGGCAAACTCAGAGGCTATAAAACAAGCCTTACCAAGAGATAAAGTAGATATAACTACAAATGTTATTCTATCTATAATAGGAATAGTCTTTGTAGTTATGATGGGTTTTAATGGCATAATGTTTAATTATCTAAAAAATGATATTAACGATGTTAAGCAAGATATTAAGTCAACTAACCAACGTATAGATAAACTTGATACCAAGATAGACTCTAACTATAAAGAGCTATCAAGTAAGATAGACACCAACCATAAACAGATTTTAGATATTCTTTTAAAACGTAAGTAATAAGCTTAATCACTCAAATATAACAATCACAAGTACATGCCTAAGCAGTCTTGATATCGTTTTGTAACAATCTTTAATATTATATATATTTTTAAAGGGTGGTGATGTTGTATGCGGGTAGAATAAAAAACATAAAAAAGCATATTAATAGGAATAAATAAAAATATACGGTATTAGTAGTATGTGCGGGTAGATTTTATCCTAATTTGTAGATGTATTTTATTAGATTTATCTGATAAAATAGAAGTAATCTACATGAATAAATCTAATTGCCAGCTTAACAAGCTGCTCTTATGTACACGCTAATGAAAACAGGCCAGCTTATACGAAAATATCGGATATTCTGTCTCATTTTTTTTGGTTTGTTAGGTGGTATTATATCCTACACTTGCTATAGTTGTGATGGTCTTAATGAGTTCATGTATAGCCTAAAAATGGAAAACCGAACCAAAGATAGCTTATTTATATTGCTTGGAAGCCTAGTACCTATGTTTTTATTATGGTACTATAGAAATCACGATAGGCAAGAACAAATAAATATAGGTAATAAACAAATAGAAAAGTCTAATGAACAGATAGAAAAGTCTAATGAACAGATAGAAAAGTCTAATGAACAGATGGAAATGAGTATGTTAATCCATATCTTACCAGCACTATCTGACAAAAATAATTCACATAATGTTGCCAATGCTCTCAAATTAGCAATGCTACTTAGAAAAACAACAAAGGACGAAAATATTAAAAATCAGATAAATCGGGCAACACAAAATACATTCTTAGAGAAAGCATACCTCTACGGAACACACCTACAAGGGGCAAAACTACAATATGCCAATCTACAAAATGCCAATCTACAAGATGCCTTACTAGAGAATGTAAGGATGTTTGAAGCAGACCTACGAGGTGCAGACCTACGAGGGGCAAAACTACGAGTGGCATATATGGAAAAGGCAAAATATAACAGTAAAACTATATTTCCGGACGATTTTAAGCCAGAAAATTATTTTATGACATATGTGGAATAATCAGACTTATACGTAATTAAGTGACTGCTATTTTTTACCCTGTTTCTTGTTGTATTTGGTATTTTCTTCCACAAGAGCAATTTTTCAATTTTTTTTATTTGAACCGCATATGTCACATTACTACCTAAATTATATGGTTAATTTTATATTACTGATGAGTAATTCATTTGCATCTGTGGGCTTTTTTAAGAAGTTACATCGGTAATTTATAACCAAAGGACGTTATAGATTATGAGTATCTAACTTAAAATCTTTACAGATTATATCTTGTCATATTTTTGAGAGTAAAGTAAGAAACCTACCTAATCTGAACTATGGATTTTAATACACTATTTCAAGAATTATCACAAAAAGATTATTCGAATGATACCAAAGGCTTCTATTTTGAAAGATATTGCAAAGGTTTTTTTAAACGATATTATGAAGATTGTGAAATATACTTATGGCATGAGTGGGTAACGCACCACAACATAAAAAAAGCTCATGGCACCGTACAAGACATTGGTATCGACATAGTGATTGAACATCCTGATGATGGGCTATACTATGTACAAGCGAAGTTTAGGTCTGATCGAGATAAGCCATTAGAAAAAAAAGATGTAGATAGTTTTCTGACAACTTCTAGTATAGAGTACAAAGCTAACCATAGATGTACAAAGTTGGTTATTATTACAACGACTTATGATGTTAGCAAACCACTAAGAACTTATTTAGCGGGTACAGGCCAGTCATGTGATATTATTACCTATAATGTTTTAAGCAAATATAATTATGATATAGAGACGATAGATCAAACAGAAGAAGAGAAGACAAACTTTACACTACATACATATCAAGAGGAAGCCATAGAAAACATTACAAAAGCATTTGGTAGTGGTGTAGAGAAAGGCAAGCTAATTATGGCTTGTGGCACTGGTAAAACTTTTACATCACTTAAATTGATAGAAAGGTTAGAGTGTAGATATGTGTTATTTTTAGTTCCTAGTCTCTCTCTTATTGAGCAGGTAAAACGTGAATTTACTAAGAACAAAGAAAAGAACCAATCACAATTAGTTATATGTAGCGATAAAGACATCACATCCCAAAATGA
The DNA here is from genome assembly GCA_965262015.1 of Leptospiria bacterium. GTDB lineage: Bacteria > Spirochaetota > Leptospiria > Turneriellales > CBDBES01. The sequence continues at coordinate 1,558,287 of OZ253494.1, read as the reverse complement.
TATAGATACTTTACAATATAATGAAATAGACTTGTTACTGGCTAACATAAAGGCAACAACTGATCCTAAGAATATTTATGATTGGTATAAAAAAGTTGCGAATAATAAAAACATTAATATTATCTTTTGCACTTATCACTCACTTCATAGAGTAAAAGAAACATACGATAAACATTCCAATCTGCCTATATTTGATTTAATATTATGTGATGAAGCACATAATACAGCCAGCAAGCAGGCCAGCAACATTGATAAGGAAAACTTTACCTTGGTTTTAGATAATAGTAAAGTACGACGTAAACATACACTATTTATGACAGCGACCCCCAGAATTTACAAAAATAGCAGTATAGTCAAAGTAAAGGAAAAACAAAATGAAGTTTTGTATAGCATGGATAAAAAAGAGTACTATGGTGAGGTATTGTACGAGTACAATTTTGCAGATGCAATCAAAGATGGTATGCTATGTGATATAGAGTTTTGTTATTTAGGTATGGATATGCCACCAGAAGCAAGAAAAGATATCTATGAACCCATATTTATAGAAAATATAGATAATAAAGAAGTACAATCTTTTATATTTGATTTTATGCGTAAAGATACGTATACAGATGAGCATGGAGAGCAAGTAAAAAAAGATAAATTAAACAAGATACTATGTTTTACAAACACCATTGCAAACTCTGAAAAATTTTGTGACACAATCAATGCAAACAAAGAGTTAGACATAGAAATCAGACATGTAGATGGCACAACACCAACACCAAAACGCAATAGTGATCTAGACTGGTTAGGTCAAGATGGTGGCAAGACTGTCAAAATGCTTACGAATGCACGCTGTCTAACAGAAGGTGTAGATGTTCCTGATGTAAACGCAGTATTATTTATTGAGCCAAAGACTAGTCAGATAGACATTATACAAGCAATAGGTAGATGTATTAGAAAACCCAAAAATTCAAATAAGACAAAAGGCTATATTATTATCCCACTAATTATACCCAATCATTTAAATGATTATACGATGTTACTTGAAAGTGCATATTATCAGATTATTAATATTCTAAATGCCATGAAAGATATGGGTGTAGATATGCAGACACTATTATTATCCAAGGTCTATAATATTAAAAATGATAATGATAACAGTAATGATGATAGTAATAGTAATGGTAAAAATGATGATGATGGTAACAGTAATGATAATAATAAGAATAATGACCAACCTAATCAGGTTAATCTACCATTCGAATTTGAGAAGCTATACATAAAGTTTTTAAAATTTAAAGAAGTAGATACTCTAGTTAATTTTAGCCTATCTTTATCTCATATTATTGGGTTGGCACAAGATTTTTATGAAAAGAATTATGATAGTAATTATGCTAAAGAAACTAAGACAATCATTGAGGCTTCTATACATGAAGAACTTACTGAGAAAGGTATAAAAGATATTATAATACAGCATGTACTGTTGATTGATATACTTGATATACTTTTTGAGAAGAGCAACATAACAAAAAATAATCCCATTGCCAAGGTGGTAGATAAAGCAGTGGATAAAATATTTGGCGAAGATAGAGAAACCATCCAAAAAGAAGTATTAAAAGAATTTGACATTATTTATTTGATCACGAAGCATAAACCAGAAGAAAAGAAACATTTTCTGAATAAGCTATTTGAAAGTTTTTACAAGGAATATTACCCAAAAGAATCTAAGGCTCATGGTGTAGTTTATACACCAGTAGAAATGGCAGGGTTTATTGCTAAAGGTACTGACTTTCTTATCCAAAAGTATTTTCAAAAACAATTAATTGATAAAGATATACATATTATAGATCCATTTGCTGGCACAGGTACGTTACTAACTGAATTGCTTTCCTATATGTTTAGCAAGTATAAGGATAACCAAGATGCCATAACTAATCTTTATACGAATAATATACATTATAACGAGATTAACTTATTAGCTTATTATATGTCTAATTTGTTTATTGAGAACATATATTTCCAAAAGACAAACCACTATACTCCATTTAATAATGGAGTATTCTGTGACACATTAGAGCAGATAGGCTTTGTGAGCAATCCATATCATAAAGAAATAGATGAAAAAGAAAAAAAGCAAACATACATAAATGAGGGATATACTAAAACTAATGAAAACTTTGAAAGGATGGAAAAACAAAATGAAAATCATCTTACCATTATCATTGCCAACCCACCATATAGAGCACAACAAAAAATAAGCAATGAAGATAATAAACAAAAAGATTACCCTACAATTGTAAAGAGAGTAACGGATACTTATGGTAGTAGCCAGTCTTATCAAGATGCGTATGTGAAAAGTTTACGATGGATGAGTGACAGAATTACCAAAGAAAAAAGTATAATTGCCATCATTATACCAACAAGTTTTTTGAAGACACCTTCTTTTCAAGGTATGAGACAATATCTAATGAAAGAATTTAATGCTATCTATATTATAGATGGTAGTGGCGAGAAAAGGAAGAGTTTTTTTAAGGATAGTAGACAGCAAACTTGTATTGTATTCCTAATCAAGCTCAATAACAAATTAGATGAGACTGACATCAAAATATACTATAAACACCTATTAGGACAAGTAGAATCTAAAGATAAATTACAATATGTAAATACCTATAATATAGACACTGTGGATTTTGTTCAACAAGAACATAACTATGCACATGGACATTTACTTACACAAGATAAAACAGATTTTTATGATAATATATTTATCCTACCTAAACTAAAAACACGGGATAAAAATAACCAACCAGAATATGCTATTTTTGAAAATAGTAGACAAAGTGTAGTTACTGCTAGAGATTACTGGGTATATGACTTTGATAAATCAGTATTAGAAAATAAGATAAAACATTTCATAGAGATATACAATGATTCTATACATAAGAATAACCAAGATGAAAGACTAACTTGGAATGAAGATCTTACTAAATATTTTAAAAATAAGAAAATATGTAGCTATGGGCTACATAAAATATTACAAACAATTTATTATCCATTTACCAATCGTTACCTGTACTATGATTATGATGCTATTGTAGTTGATAGACCCATAAAGTATAGGGAAGTCTTTGGACAAAAATTCGACCAAAATAATATCATACTCTATTCAGGATTTTTACAAAAAGGTATTTGTCTTGCTATAAATAAAATACCTGGGATATGGTTTTCTCACTCATACATAACACCACTCTATTTATATGATAAGAATGATAAGAGAAAAGATAATATCACAGATGATGCATTGAGATACTTCCAATCTAATTATGACAAAGTAGATATAAGCAAAGAGCAAATATTTGCTTATATCTATGCCGTATACCATGCAAAATACTACCAAGATGCCTATACAAAAGATATAGTAGATAACCAAGAAACCCCTAGTATACCATTATTTAGAGAATTTAATTTATTAGCAGACATAGGTAAGAAACTAATTAACTACCATGTAAACTTTGCACAAGTAAGTAAGCATAAAGATGTTACCGTACATAAAAGAGATTTCAAAGGTAACATAAATCCTATATTAAAAACAGATAAACAAAATAATTGTGTAACATTAGATGCATACACTACCATAACTAATATACCGGAGATGGCATTTGAGTATAAAGTTAGTATGGCTACAAGAGTACCTATATCACCTATAGAGTCCTTGCTATACTATCAAGTACCAAAACCACCAAAAAATATACGAGAAGCCAACCAAGAGGTTTTTGATAAATTTAATACAGATGAACAAGTAAACATTACCTATACTAATATCCAAAGAAAATACTTAATGGATGTGATACCAAGGTTAGCAACAGTAGGTGTTGAGACAGTAAAACTCATTAGAGAAATTAATAGGCACGTTAATGAAACATCCAAGATAAAACCAAAGCCATTTGAAAAGAGTACTCCTTTTTTTAATAACATCATGTAAGTTAAAGAACATTGTCTAAGGCCTCTACAGTATTTTACAGCTTAACAACGGTACCTATATTGTTGCGGGTACCATCAATAAACAGCTTACAAATAATGATATTTATTACGGGGCATAACACACAATTCTTAACTCAAAGGATAAAACAATATGAAACACTCTATAGAAAACAGCTAACAAAGTTTATTTTGTCTATCTACGATGCTAACTCTCCATCTAATTTTACATTAGGTTGTAAGCCTAAACATATAATTTCTGTACAAAGCATCTTGTTTTTTACATACCTATAATACTTGGGATGCATATTTGGATTTTTGCAGGTGGAACAGGTGGTCACATTGCTCCTGGTGTAGCTTTGGCATCTACATTTATAGAAAAAGGCCACACAATTACGTTAATTACTACTAAAAAAGAGCTAACATATCCAGATATCATCGCATTAAAACAACAAAATCCCCCCTCTAAATTATCAGTAACGTATTATTCATCCTCTAAAAAACCTAATTCATTGAAAACACTATGGTTATTTATGGTATCTTTATTACGTTCTTATGTATATCTTAATCAGTTACACGGTAATAATAAAGTTCACACAATTATTGGTATGGGAGGCTATACATCTTTAAATGGATTGTTGTGGGGGCTATCACATAGAATTCCAATTTTTTTATGTGAACAAAATACTGTGATGGGGCAAGTTAATGCTTTATTTGCTCACCTATCAAAAAAAGTTTTTTTGTCTTTCCCATTGGATAACATGCGTAAACATTATATGCTTTCTGGTAACCCTCTAAAAGCTAACTTCTTTCACAATATTACGCAAAAAAGAAATATAAGTTTTCCACCAAAAACAATATGCCTGTTGGGAGGTAGCCAAGGCGCACAAGATATTAATCAACTATATATTAAAATGATTCAGGACTCTTTCTTTCAAAATATTCATATTATCATCTCTGTTGGTGAAGATAATTTTGAAAATATGAAATCTATATTCAGGAAGCAAGATCAAGGATATCCATTTATCATAAACATCCAAAAAGTTTTAAGCCAAGTGGATTGTCTAATTGCACGAGCAGGTAGTGGGACTTTATTTGAAGTTTTAGCGACTAAGCCATTTCCCATCTTGCTACCTTATCCACATGCCACAGATAACCACCAATATAAAAATGCCTATTTTCTGGAAAAACATAAGCAGGCCATTGTGATTCACGTAAATCCTTTTCAAGTTGACACTGCACTAAAACACATCAAGAGTACGCTATCCTCCCCTACTATGATGCAGACTATTTATCATAATTTGACAAAATTTAATTCTTTACCTATGGATGCCCATAATATAATAACTGAAGTGATCGAACAGACCATCTAAGTATGCAAGAAAAAATAGAGACAATACTAAAGACAACTTTTTCCCCATCACATATAGAGGTAATTAATGAAAGCCACCTGCATAGTGGGCATCAAGATTTTCCAGATCCAGGTCATACGCACTTTAGAATTATAATAAAGGCCACACAATTAGAGAATATGCCTCTCGTTAAAAAACATAAGCTAATTTATCACAGTTTAGCTTCGCTGTTTGAGAATGGGCTACATTCTATAGTAATTGACTAATCCAAATAAATATTAGCTAATTATATAGCATTGGCATTCTTAGTTTAAGAAAACTTTGCAAGTGCTCGCATTTCATGTATTTATTTGTCTTCTTTTGATTTTCTAATGTATCTGATTCTAAGATATGATAATTATGTCCTGGATAAATTATTGTATTATGTGGAAGTTGCATAAGTTTCTTATGAATGGTCTCATACATTATTTCAGCATTTCCACCTGGTAAATCGCATCTGCCACAACCATCTAAGAAAAGTGTATCCCCAGCAATAAGATAATTTTCCACCATAAAGCATTGTGACCCAGGTGTATGTCCAGGAGTGTGTAAAAAATTAACAGATATTTCTCCTAACGTTACTTTATAATTATCACTTACTTCCTTTAAGTTTTCACTAATTGGCTTATAAAACTCTGCTTCATGTTTAGATACATAAACGGGTATGTCATGATATTTAAGAATAGATACAATACCATTCGTATGATCTTTATGGCCGTGTGTGATGAATAACGCTTTTAGTATTAGTCCATTAGATTCAAGAAAATCTCTTATCCAGTTTACATCCCATGCTGGATCAATGATAGCTACCTCTTTAGTATCTTTATCACCTATAAAATAAATATAGTTTTGCATAGGTCCTAGTTCTTGCTGGTATAAAAATAAATTATTCACGTGACAAATAGCGTCTATTTAGATGTATTATGAAGCAAACCTTTTTTATCTATGCTATCATATTTTTTGTATTTTTTATTACCAAGATCTTTGCTAAAGATATTACTATCCAAACAGTGAATGCAAGCAAAGATAAGCGATCTCAGCTTGTTACTAAAATAGAGTTGATTGCCTTACAAAATAGCATGCAAGTCATACGCACCATTAAACCCCATAATAGCAAGGTAGTGATACGAAATATTACTGTTAATCAACAGTATCCTCTAATGTTACGTGCCACTTACCAGAATATAACGTATAACCAGATATTGCCCCCTTCAGATGAAAAAAAAATAAAGATTACCTTACCAGTGTATGATGTTACTTCTAGATTTAACCTACAAAAGATTACAGTTAAGGTTTTATATGTCCTTAAATATGTTGGTAATAAATTACAGGTGCTTACTCTCTATAATTTTGATAATACTAGTAAGAAAACGTTTGCTGAATCCAATGGCAGAGGTATCTTTATATTTTTACCTCCAGATATTGGCAATGTACAAGCCTCTGTGCAAATAGGTAATGGTAAAAGTAATATTAACTGGCTTAAATTAAAAGAGCAACTCATTCGAAAAACTGATGGATTATATGTGTTACCGTATCCAGTTAGACCAGGAGAGAAAATTTACCAAGTTAGTTATGAGCTAGACTATTCTCAACAAAAAATAGCACTAACCCTGCAAAATTATTATACACCTGATAAACCTCCGCATATTGTCTTAGATACTGCAGATTTACAAATATCTTTGCAAGACAAACCTAATATTACACTAGAAAAGAAATATGATGATACCTTAGGGCAATCCATTATAGTTTTACCTCGTGCTAATAAAACTATACGCTTAGAAATAGCAGGAGGTAGTTCTCAAGATGAAAAAGAAACTCACTCTATTAATTCTGAAAAAATTATAATACGTTCACTTCTTACTAATAATCAGAAAATCATACTGATCGCTGTTACTCTACTATTCTTTGTATTATTTAGCTTAGCGATCATGAAGTCACCTCTATGGTTACGTAAGTTACTTATTAAGAGAAAAGCTATACTACAGTTTCAGCTACAATTTCTTCAAGAGAGTACTGGTAATCTACAAGAGATAAAAGTTATAAAAAACAAGATTAATTCTGTTAATAAATATTTAAATGAATCGTAAACAAATGATAAAATTTTCTCACCTGAGTAAACAATTCTCTTATGAATGGTCGGTCTATAATGCCCAGGGTAAGATATGTCAGGGTGATCGTATATGGCTTTCTGGTAACAATGGTTCAGGGAAAAGTACTTTACTATATTTACTGTCTAAGCTTTATCAACCTAGTAGAGGATATGTGACTTATTTTTTTGATCGAAAAAATCTCTATATTGCTGGCCATGAAAATATGTTTTACAAATATTTTACGGCTATACAAAATTTAGTTTTTTTTCAAAATTTATATGATAATGTAAACCACCAAAACATAGACAGTGTTTTAAGAGAATTACATTTATATAAAGTAAGAAATAAAGAAGTGGGATTATTCTCGAAAGGAATGTTACAAAAATTAGTGTTGGCCAGGATGCTTCTTCATAAACCTAGAATCCTCTTCCTGGATGAACCCTTTAATCACTTAGATGAGCATGGTACAATGTTTCTAAAAAATATTTTAGAGAATCAAGGTTTACCCCAAATTGGATGGGGCATTCAAACAATGATCCTAGTTGATCATGATTCGATAAGAGCTAAGCGATTAACTAATGTTTACTGGAAAATGGATCAGAGTCATTTAATAGTTAAATAATAAATTGAAGGTTATATTATGAAAGATTGGGAAAAAATTTTATCTAAAGAAGAATATAAGGTGATGAGAGAGAAAGGCACAGAGAATCCGTTTAGTGGGGAATATGTGCATAATAAGGATGATGGTATCTACATCTGTAAAGGTTGTGATACTATTTTATTTTCTTCTAAGACTAAATATGAATCGGGTACTGGTTGGCCTAGTTTTTATGAACCACATAATCAAAATCATATCACAGAAAAAGTAGATGTTTCGCATGGCATGGTACGACATGAGGTCCTTTGTGCGAAATGTAATGCTCATCTAGGGCATGTGTTTAAAGATGGTCCTCGTCCTACTGGACTACGTTATTGTATTAATTCTATTTCTCTCAAATTCCAGAAAAAATAATTTAAGACATATTATGTTGTTAGACATACATTGTCCTTTCCCTAACTGTCCTTTAAATAGTAACCAGCAAACACCATTCGTTTCGTGTAAAAAATGCCATTTAATTTTTAATATACAAGCAAAACAAGTTACATACGAGAATGACTACTTCAATAAGGAATATAAACAACAATATGGCATTAGTTATATTGCAGACAAAAAAAATATACAGTTGAAAGCTAGATATCGATTGTTGCTATTACAGAAATTTATAACACCACATACTCATAAAAATATATTAGAATTAGGCTCGGCCATGGGATTTTTTTTGGAAGTTGCACAAAAAGCAGGCTTTAAAGTTGAAGGATGGGAAATATCTCAAAAGATGTCTCAATTAGCTAATCAAAATGGTCTACTAACCCGTACAGGTAATTTAGTAAATCTTTATTCTAAACAGTTACAAACACTACAGAAGGATAAAACTAAATATAATGTAATTGTTGCTTTTTATGTAATTGAGCATATTAGTGACCCTTTTTTAGTATGGCGTTTATTTGTGCAATTGCTAAGTCATAATGGCTATCTGGCTTTGTCATTACCCTCGTATAGTGGGCCCACTTACCAATTTCATAAAAATAAATGGGAACAAGAACATCCAATTGATCATTACGTGGATTATTCCATCAAAAGTCTTAAAATTATTGGCAAATTTTTTGGTTTTAAGCTTATGTCTGTATATTCTGAAGGTATTCATCCTGAACGTTTCCCGTTAGGAAATAAGCCAATACTAAGAAGTATGTATGCATACATACAAGATAAAACAGCTTTCTCTGATACGATTTATGCTATTTTAAAAAAAATATAGGAAAATAATATATTTTAAGTAAATAGACCTATCGTGTGAAGATAATAAACAATATAGGCACACAAGAATACCATACCATGCCCTTGTTTTAAGTATATTTCATGATTATGATTACGTACACGTTCCATAAGAGAAAAGACTAAAAGAGAGATTATAGCCAAGAGTACGATAAATATTCCTTTAGTTTCAGTAACAGGTATAATAATGGGATTAATGGCACCAGATATTCCCAGTACTAACAGTATATTACATATATTAGAACCAATAACATTACCTACGGCAAGGTCTATTTTTTTATGATAGGCAGCCATGATAGAAACGACTAGCTCGGGTAAAGAAGTACCTACTGCCACCACAAGAATACCAGTAGCCGTTTCTGTAAGACCAAATTGTTTTGCTATGTATTTAGCTGAATCAAATACTAATTCACCTCCTAAGAATAGCATCACCAGACTAATCATAAACATGAACAATAGCTTTAGGGGCTTCTTTAATGGAACATGATCTTTAACCGGTGGTACTTCTTCTTTTTTTAAACTAATAAATAAATAAAATAGAAAACCCACAAACCAAGCAAGTAAAACAAAGCCTTCTATCTGGTTAAGTTGGTTTAACTTACTACCAAAAATCCAAATATCATTGATCATAAACATTAAAAGGCATGTAATCGCAATAGAAAAAGGCAACTCAAACTTCATAGTACTGGTTTGAATTCTGAGTGGTGCGATTAATGTGGTTACACCAAGTACAAGCCAAACATTAGCAATATTGCTCCCTACGATATTGCCTAACGCCATACCCTGGTTATTATTTATACTTGCAAATAAATTGATAACCAACTCTGGCAGAGAAGTGCCCAATGCTAGTACGGTGAGTCCTAATAACAGTTCAGAAATACCAAATCTTTTGCTAAAATAGACAACTGCTTTAATGCACCAATCAGCACCTTTTATAAGTAACAAAAATCCCAAAGGGAGTAATAAAAAATGTTGCATAATGTTTGATCTTTAAATGAAAACAAAAAAATTACTTAAAATGTTTATTAAGAAGTGCTACAACTGGACTAGCAACATAGATGGAAGAGTAAGTACCTACTATGATACCTATAATGAGTGTGAATGCCATATCTTTCAATATCTCTCCTCCCAACAAGAAAATAGCCAATAACGCAATCAAGGTGGTGAAGGAAGTAATAAAGGTCCTAGAAAAAGATTGATAAATTGATTTCTCAATCAATAGGTCTATGTTAATGACATTCTTTTCTAGATTGATATTTTCTCTTATTCTGTCAAAAATCACTATCGTGTCATTAATAGAGTAACCTAAAATTGTTAATAAAGCAGCAATAATAGGTATGTTAATTGATACATCAAACAAGCTAATAATACCCACCGTAACAAGCATATCGTGTAAAATGGCAACAATACCACCAACAGAAAAACGGAAATGAAACCTAAAAGCCACATAAACCATAATTAATATCAAGGCAATAACAAGCAACTTGAGAGAAGTCTGTTTTAGATAAGTACCAACTGTTGGACCTACCTTATCAGCACTCAACAATATAATATTCTGTTTAGTAGCACCTTGGATATTTTTTATAAGTAAGTAATGTAGATAATCAATACTGGTCGTAGATAATTCATATTGGGCTAATTTTTTTGCTAATGTTTGAGATTTTTTTTGAAGTAATATCTCTTGCTTGGTATTTAGCTCTATTTTGAAAGAATCATGTTGCTTGCTTTGTAAAGCTTGGATACTAGCAATAATTTTATTTTTGCGGAAAGTGAGCTGTAAAGCTTTCATAGTCACTACTTCATTCTTAAGAATCTCTATTTTCATACCGCCTGAAAAATCAATACCTTGTTTAATCCCCTGCTTGTACGCATAAAGGTAATAAAATATACTCAAAATAAATACAAAAGAAGCCAATAGATAAGCTAATTTAAATTTCATGAAAGGTAGTATTTTCATTATGCACTTACCTCTTTTTTTGTCTTAGAAAAATATAAACCAATAGGTATATGAGTAATACCTATTTTATAAACCAACATATAAATCATAGTTTTTGTAATATAGAGAGACGTAAATAGTGAACTAACAATGCCAATAAAAAGCGTCACTGCAAAACCTTTAATAGGACCTGAACCAAATTGAGAAAGTACAATAGCAGCTAATATAGTTGTTAGATTGCTGTCAATAATAGTTAATGTAGCTCTACTAAAACCATGCGAGACTGCAATTTTTAAGCCTTTGCCGTCACGTAGTTCTTCCCGTATCCTCTCATAAATAATTACATTTGCATCCACCGCCATGCCCATAGTCAACACCATACCAGCTAGACCTGGAAGGGTAATTGTAAAATTCATTAAGGCCAATATACCCAGCATAATAATTACATTAAATATCAAGGCTATATTAGCAATTAAACCTGCTACTTGATAATATAATATCATAAAAATAGAAACAGCCAGTAAACCAACCCATATTGAAAAAAGGCCTTGTTCAATGGATTCTTGACCTAGAATTGGACCTACTGTATTTTCATGTACAATATTCATGGGAACAGGCAAAGCACCTTCTTTTATGATTAAAGACAGGTCTTTGGCTTCTTGTGCCGTAAAATCACCCGAAATTTGTGCTGAACCAGTTAAAATAGCTTCATTGATGGCAGGAGCAGAACGTATTTTATCATCAATAATAATAGCCATTTGTCTACCAACATTATTTTTTGTTAAATTAGCAAATATCTTTGTACCTTTGTTAGTAAGTTGAAAATTAATAGTTTGTTGTAGAGTATCTGATCTAAAAGAAACATATGTATTGGGAGTAATGTGTTTACCACTAAGTGAGGCTTGTTTTTCTAGTGTTAGGAAAGAAGATTCTATGAGAGGTTCTTTAATATTTGTCTTATCTCGATTCCATACAACAAAAATACTATATTTCTTGGGCAATTCAATTTTCTTTGCAATATCTTTAAGGTAAGATTTTTTATCCTCTAAACTTTTTAAGCTGATGTACTGAGGAAAATATTGCATTGCATTCTGTGTATATGTCAATGGCTGAGGCTCTACTAAATGATAGGACACTTGTGCCGTTGACTTAAGTAATGTTTTTGCTTTTTCAGGAGAACTAACTCCAGGCAAAGATACTTCAATTTTATCATCACCCTGTAAACGAATAAGTGGCTCAGAAACACCAGTTCTGTCTATACGAGAACGAATAATTTCTAACGCTCCTCGGACATATTCTTTTTTCCTCTCTGGGCTAAACGAGAGTAGTTGTAAAATATCATACCGCTTGGCAATGAGAACATCTTTTTTTGTTTTATCTTTTTCTGAATCTATTTCTTTTTGTAGTTTATGGAGATAGTCTTCATCATACTGTATACTTAATTGCTCTTTTAACTTATTAAAGTCTGCCTCAAGAATAATATTCATGCCACCTTGAAGATCAAGCCCTAATTTGAATGGTTTAGCTTTCAAACGGCTTTCAATCCATGTAGGTTGTATTTGGGTTGTATTTGAGTCAACACCATCTTGTTGACTAATGGTATTTACAAAAGTTGTTTGCATAAAGTAACCACGAACACGAATACCATTCTGGATACGTTGATTTTGTTTGCTGATACCCTTTTTAATGATATCCTCAATATTGACATCAGAGTCTGCCCATTCTGTAGTGGGCTTGTATTCCACTTTCTCCCATGTATAACGCCCCGCATAGTTGGTTTCTAGATACTTAAATAATTTATTAATGTATTTATTTTGTTCAGACTGGCTTAGGCTAGAACGAAAATGTACGTCTAATGTGCGTATTGCAATGTTAGGCCATATAAATAAACTGGCGATACTAAGTACCGCTATAATAACAATTGTTCTTACTTGTAAACTCATCAGATACCTTTACTCTACTAAGCTAGAACGCTTTTGTTCTCCACTGATACACAGCTAACAGAGAGGCAAAAAAGCATGCTATGATGATTTGTATAATTGTTGGTTTAAAAATATAATGTTTATTTTTGGTATGTTTACTTGCAGAAGGTTTTTTCTGAGGTTTTTTAATCGCTACTTTATTTGCTATGGGCATATACCGTGCATAGTGATTAACCATATCCGACATATACGAAGTTTCGTACAAAAAGGCAGGGTCTTCTGGAATGCTTTTCTGCTGTTTTTTTAAGTCAACTTCTTCTCTATCTCTCGCTTGTATAACAGAAGAAGTCAATAACACAGTTCCAAATAATATACCCATACAAACTATTATTTTACGAGATAATTGCATGTACCTTTTATCGTTTATCGCTCTTGGGGGTATTATAAACATCATCTATTGCATTTTTATCAACATCAACATGTACTTTACTAGCAATTTCTAGGACAACAACACTATCTTCCTTCTTGATAGACATAACGGTACCACGTATCCCACCACGAGTAACAACTTTATCTCCCTTCTTCAGCACTTGTAGCATGGACTGTCTATTCTTTTCTCGTTTTTGTTGAGGACGCAATAACACAAAGTAAATTACAAAAATAAGTGCCAGTGGTAATAATAATTGGAAGGAAAAAGGAGAAGGGCTTTTTGCTTTTGGGGTACCTTCTTGAGGTGCAGTAGTCTGCGTTGTAGTATTCCCTTTAACAGGACTGGCTTGTGCAAATAATAAATGACTATTTGAGAAATCTTTCATGAACCGTCAGAATTGTACAAACAAGACCACAGGTCAAATTTTAAAAATATTATAATTATTAGAAAGCCAGATAATCATGTTTATACGTGCTTTACCTTATAATATATATTTATAAATACCAATTTAAATATACAGGCAAGCCATATCAGCTATCTCGAGCTGATGGACAAGTTCCCAACTGAGGAGAAGTTTATAGAATACTTTACAGATATGCGTTACCTTAATGGTATAAAGTCAGATATGTATGAAACCCTTATTTGTGTAATAATTCGCAAAATAATTTTAAACCTTCTTCTAAAATAGAATCATCCTGGGCATAACTAATTCGAATGGTCTTTCTATTCTTGCTAAAGATATAACCAGGAACCACTAGCAAATCATGCTTTATTGCCTTAGTAATAAAAAGTTGGCTGTCTTCAAAGATAGTGGGAAACACATAAAAAGCACCTTCAGGGTTAGGGAAAGTAGTAACATTTTTTAAATAAGAGAGCACTAAATCACGTTTTTGCCTCATCTTGTTTATCTGATCATGAATAGGGATTTCCAAAGCTTTAACTGCACCCCATTGTGCAGGGTGTGGAGCACAGACAATAGAATACTGCTGTAAGGCAGACATACGTTCAATAATATATTGTAAATTTTGCGGTGCCACAGCAAAACCTACACGCAAACCTGTCATAGAGTGGGACTTGGAAAAGCCATCCAGAGTAATTGTTTTATCAGGAAACAATGAAGCACAATGAATAAATTTATTGTCATAATCATAAGACGAATAAATTTCATCTGATACTAGTAGAGCTTGATGATCGGTCGCTAGTTTGCCCAATAGTTGGATTTGTTGCCGAGATAGTATTTTACCAGTAGGATTGGAAGGTGAACTAAAAATAATAGCCTTTAAGTTTTGGATACGCTTAGAAGCAATCAATGCCTGTACATCGTGTTCAGTAAAGTTTTCAGGCAAATATAAAGTATCCAATTTATGAAATTGGTTTAATGTTTCATAAATTAAAAAATACGGATCTAATAACAAAACTTGATCTCCTGGATCAAATATAATATTATATAACAGGAGTAACAAAGAAGCAACACCAGTGGATATCTGTATATTATCCACATGTATATCAATGTTGTGCTTAGCATATCGTTGAGAAATTGCCTCTCGTAAAGGCATGATACCTTGTGTTTCTGTATAATTATTTTTATTATCTCGAATGGCCTGTATCATAGCTTCTTTAACTTCTTCGGGTACAGGAAAACATGGCTGACCAATAGAAAGATCTTTGGGATTTTTCATAGAAGATGCCATCTGAAAAACCTTACGAATTTCACTAGTCTCAACTAAATAACTTCTTTCAGAAAGAAAATAGGAATCAGACGAGTTATTCATGCCAAGTTATATACGTACTTTAAATAGATAGTGTCAACATCAAAACATCAATTAAGATTGTAGCCTGATGGAACTTACGGAGATACCAAACTATCTGAAACTGGGCTTGCCTTTTTACTTGACATTTAATATAATATTTTAGATTGAATAGAAGTCATTGATATAGTATAGGAGACGTATATGAAAAATAATAAAGTTATTTCACCAATTTCTCTAGATGTTGGAGCTAAATTTACGGGTGTATATTATGCAAAATACCCCAAAAAAACTAACATGGACCAAATTGAAAAACAAGGAGAAGTTTTGATCTATAATAAAAAAGATGATGAGAATAAGAAACATGATGAGAAACATTACACAATCTTACTGAAAAATCGAACAGCGAAGAGACACCAAAGACGTGGACAGGATCGCTTGCGATTTGCTAAACGATTATTTGTTGTAATTCTTGAAAAATATTTTCATTTTTCTACCCATGAACATCAACAGGCAATTGGATTTTTTCTTAATCGTCGAGGGTTTACTTATCTAGACCAAGATTTTTCTAGGAAACACCTGAATGATATACCAGACCAATCCTGGGAAATATTTAAAGAACAGATTAAAAATATTCCTGAAGTGGGTGAAAAATTAACTAAAGAAAATCTTGCCAATAAAATAGATGAGTTAACTAATTCTGAACCAGAGAGGATAGAAGCAATCTGGAAACAGCTAGAAGAGAAAATAGATTATTATAAGAGTTTGAACAACTTAAAAGAACTAACTAAGCCTGGCATGGACTTACCACCCTCACCTTCCAAGAAGAAGAATAATAATAATGAGATATCAAGATGGATATTAAAAGAAGTAACCGAAAAATATAATATTCCATTTTTTAAAGATGTCCTAGAGAAAGATAAAAACAATAGTATTGATATTAAACAATATTTATCTCAAGAGAGCGAACAAAATAGAAAAAGTATAGCAGATCTACTTTCTATTGAAGAGAATAACTTAAAAGAATTAAAGTGGAATTTTAAGCCTTATTCATTTGATATAGATAAAAATCAAGAAAAACTGGATGAAAATGATGTAAACACTCATTTACATCACCTTTGTTTTGCATTCTGTAAAATAAATGAAGAAATGAAATCAGGTGCTAGACACCGAAGCAAATTTTTTGAGGAAATAAAATATGATCTGAAGAACTTGCAAGACCATTCACATCTGTATCTAAAAAAATTTGGCACGTCTATTACGGAACATAACAATTTAGATATTGATAAGCTCTATCACTTAATTTGTCACGTTAGTAATTTTGAACTCAAACCCTTAAGGGCTTATTTTAATAGTAAAGCTCATAAGGATGGTGACCAATGGGATTTAGAGCAATTAACCCGCATTACTTCAAAGTGGTTTCTAAAATATTGGCGAGTAACCGAGAGTAAAGATGGTAAAAATAAACTGGATAAATATCACGAGTTACGTCAAGCATGGAAAGAGCATATAGACAAAGATGATATCATCAAATTTTGGTTAGCAACAGAACCAGTATTGACTATCCCACCTTATCAGAGCATGACTAATCGTAGACCTCCTAAATGTCAGAGTCTTGTTTTAGACGCTGATTATATGGACAAGCACTACTCTAACTGGGAAAAATGGTTATCTTTATTAGAGAAAAATGTGAACTATGAAAATACCTTATTAGCATTAATCTCAGGGAAGAGTACAAAAGAAAAGGTAAAACGTCTACTAGACGAAAAACAAATTAAACTTCGTAGATTCCAATTACTTTTAGATGTTAGTAAAAAAGCAGATGAGAAAATAAATAATTATAAGCTCAATGATTTATGGAGTATTTATCATAAAATCCAGCAAAATGAAAGAGATAACATTACAGATAAAAATAAAGAGTTAAAAAAACGACTTAAAGAATGTATGGCAAATAGTCAATTACCCCAGGAACTAAAAAAATCGCTTGATTTTACAATGGAAGGTGGGGTTGGCCATTTTTTGAATAAATATTACACCAGGCGTAAGCGTGCCAGAAATGGGCGTTATTTTTTACATCAAGAAAAAAAAGGTAAGTGGATTGGCAGTGAAAACATACTCTGTATGTGTCCCCACAAACCCCGACAAAAACAATACCAAATGGGCTTAGACCTAGCCAATATTTTTCAGATTTCGAGTGAGAATTTTGCTAAAATTATAAAAAAAGAGGAATATCTTAATCCAGAGCTACAAGGCTCAAAGGCAAAAGGACAGGAAAGAGCTAGGCAAGAAAACATGGAAGAAGATCATGTTATTTCATGGTTGAAAGGGAAAGACTTTCAGGGACTAAAAGGAATAGGTGAAGATTCAGCCAAACTACAAAAAGAGCATCGTGGTAATCTAAAAAATAAACTGGATTGGGCTGTTAAATTAGATTTATCCATACAAAGTAAAAAGCTCACTTCAGAACAACAAAAAGAAAATAAGGATTTGGTAAAACACCAAAATAAATGTGAAGATATGGCAAACAAGTTAGCAGAGAAGTTATGGCCAAAGCTAACTATAGAACAAAAAAAAGAAAAAGCAGATAAGTTCAAGAGCCCCTTTAGTTTTGCCCAAATTTACAATATTACTTATAAAGATAGAAGCGGTTTTTCAAAAACATGCCCCGTTTGTAGTGCTGATAACAATGAAAGAATGAGAATCTTAGAGGATAGCGTAACGGTACAGGCGTCACGTTTGCCTGCACTAAATATTCGATTAATTGATGGGGCAGTAATGCGATACTGTTCTATCATTGCACGTCATATAAGCCATAAAGTATGGACATGGCATATAGAAGAGAATCTAAACAATAATAACCATGTTAGTGTGCCATTGATTCTAGAACAAAATCATTTTGAATTTGAACCTGCATTAAAAGAATTAAAAAAATTAGATGAAAAGAAAGAGAAAAATAAACAAGATCAAGATTATGATTACCAACAAAAAA
Organism: Leptospiria bacterium; assembly: GCA_965262015.1. Taxonomy (GTDB): domain Bacteria; phylum Spirochaetota; class Leptospiria; order Turneriellales; family CBDBES01. The sequence goes on along the minus strand of OZ253494.1, from coordinate 1,539,945 downwards.
AATATGAGATTAAAAAAGATAGAATCAAGCAAGATGCTAATGGTATCTGTGCTTATAGTGGTAAATATTTATCTGATGATACAGAGATAGATCATATCATTCCTCGTGTATCACGGTATGGTACATTAAATGACGAAGCTAATCTTATTTGTGTTAAAACTGAGGCCAATAAAAACAAATGTAATGAAGAATACAGTTTGTATAATTTAAATAGCGAATATAAAAAGAAAATATTTAAGGGTAAAAATGACAGCGAGATTACAAAGTGGATTGAAGAAATTCTTATAGGACCTATCAAGGATGAACACAATCCAGAAGCGATCTCTATGGGAGAGAGATCGTTTATCTTTGGCAGATATTTAAGTTTTATTAATTTAAATGAAGACCAACGAGTAGCTTTTCGTCATGCACTTTTTTTATCTCCAGGAAACAAGATACGTCAAAAAGTAATTGATGCTATTACAAATGTGAATAGAACCTTAGTAAATGGCACACAACGCTATCTAGCCCAATGTATTGCAGATGAGCTATGGCATAAGGCTAAAAAAATAGAAAAACAAAAATATCTTTCTTTTGATTATTTTGAATATTCTTCTAGACAAGATGTGGCAAATAGTATTTATAATTTAAGACAACATTACGAAAACTTACACCCCGAGCTACTTGATTATACTAAGAAAAAAGGGACAAGTCAAAAAGAATACTCACATCTTTTGGATGCCCAAATGGCTTTTTTACTGGCCATCAACGACCATCAAAATGAAGGTTCAATGGGTATTATTTTTCCTGAGGATCAAGATATCAAGCAAGCCAAAATGTTTGAATATAGTTGTATTCCTTTTGAGAATCTCCACCCCCATAAACTTGCTGGGCAAACTAATAATAATAGAATTAATTCTGAGACCCTTAATAAAAAAGTAAATTTAGCTAAACTTTTTTCTCGTTATTTATTTACAGAGAATGCAATGGGCGAGAGATATAAGCCTATTATAGAATTTGATGATCGTTTATATATAGGTTATCCACAAAAACAGAAGGATGGTATGTATGATCTTGAAAAATATTGTCAAAAAATTACTAAGCCAGAAGATATCAAAATTATAAAAGAGATTATTAAAAATAAAAAATATTATGAATTAGTAACAGAGAATAAACAAATAAAAATTTATGCCATTAGAAAAGTTAATAAACACTACAAACAGTTCAATAAAGATTCTCATAAATATTTTAGTCAATATCATAGCACCTATACACCAGAGCAAAAAGAAGAGATTGAACAAATCGAATATATACTTGAAAATTGTCGATACTATGTTAAGAAAACTGAGTTAATTAAAGCCCCTAATGTTTTAAAAAATACACAAACATATCCTTTTTATCAAGAATGGGTTGCTTTTGATAAAGCATGGAAAAAAGAAGCAGGGGAAGAATATAAAGTAATAAAAGGCAAGCTATTATATGAAATTGGCCCTGACCAACAAGAAAAATGGGAAACTTTTTGTAAAAAAAGACTAAAAATCAGTAATAAGACATCAAATAAACATACTAAGATAAGAAAAAAGTTTTCTATGCTAGGAACTGGAATACCTTCTGGGTCGCCTCTTAGAATTAATAGACATGGAAATGATATTTACCAAGTAGTACCATTAAATAATAAGATCATTGCTAAAAATCGTTCTAATTTTTTAGTTAAGAATAGCCAAAATTTGGCAGTAGCTTCTAAGGATGCTGATAAACAATTAAGCACACCCATTACTACTGAGGTAGAATTGCACTTCGAAAATAAAGAAATTGATAGTAAGCATTTTTTAAAGGATGAATTTTCTCAATCTCTAAATTCTGATGAGCTTATTAATATCAAAATCTTTTTATATGATACAAAGATTAGAATAGAAAATTTTCCAATAAAGAAGTTTAAAGAATGTATTCACCAATTTAAAGAAACAAATAAGACCATAAAGTTTGTTGCTGAAAAGAGCATCTCTTCACAAGAGCCAGATGAAACCTATGCCTATAAAAGCAAAATTGATGAATGCTTTCAGATCACACCAAGATCTGATATTTCCATTAAAGAAATACAAATATTAAATGATACAGTGAGTTTTGTTTTACCATATAAAAAAGAAGATATTGTTAAGTGGTATGAAAAGCAAGATAACTAAGATAAGATAAAGGTCATGACGGATAATAACAGAAAGCATTGTGAAACATCTAACAATTAATAACTATGGTTCTTTTTTAGGATTAGAATCACAAAGGTTGGTTGTTAAAAATAAAGATCTTGGTGAAAAATTGTATTATCCTCTTAATCGTCTTAAGACGCTCAGCATTGCAAAAAGAGGTATAAGTATATCTAGTGATCTAATCGAAGCACTTTCGTATCGAGGGATTAAACTCTTTTTCCTAGACTTTAAGGGTACACCTTATGGACAATTAATTCCTGCCAATCATCATGCCGTAGTGGCTGCAAGAGTACACCAAATGAATTTTTGTAATGATGCAGAAAAGAAATTATCTTTAGCCATAATATTACTAAGAGGTAAGTTGCTAAACCAAAGAGCTACTCTATTATATTATAGTAAATATAAAGCAAAATTAACACAGGCCGAGCAACTTCGAGAGGCCTCTCAAAAAATTGAAAATATTGCCCAAAATATTCAAAGTGCTGATACTGGAATCCTTTTAGGGAAAGAAGGTTTATCTGCTTCTATTTATTTTCAAACTCTTCAAAAAACCTTATTGGCTGAAACAACATTTGAAAAGCGGATAGGAAGATCAAGTAGTGAAATTATTAATCAAATGCTAAACTATGGCTATGGTGTGTTAGCTAATCACATTATGAATTGTATTTTTAATGCAGGATTAGAACCATATCTGGGATTTTTACATCAATCTCGACCAGGTAAGCCTTCTCTAGTTTTAGATATTATGGAAGAATATCGTGCCTGGGTAGTAGATCGTTCTGTTATTAAATTAAGACATGATGCTCAGAAAGTAAATAATCTAACAGCTGATTTACGAAAAAAGCTTCTTAATCAAATTATGAATACTTTGCACACAAAACATTTATATCATAAAAAGCGGCTAGAATTAAATTTTATTCTGCAACGTCAGGTTTATCGTCTTTCTGGTCATTTCGCAGAACAAAATCAATATAGGTCTTTTATATTCAAATGGTAAAACGATTAAGAACAGAATACTTAGTATGTTATGACATCCAAGATAATAAAATACGCAAAAAAATTTCCACTCTGTTACTTGATTTTGGGCTAAGAGACATTCAAAAATCTGTTTATTGGGGATTTTTATCAGGATCAGAGGCTAGTACGATTATCAGAGAGGGGGAAACATTAATGCAAAAGATGGATAAACTACTTATCATTCCCATAACTATGCAAAGTCGAGAAAAAAAATATATTGGCCATGAAGAAGATGAATTCAAAGATTGGGATACTCATGCATCAATCTAACAGTATACCTGTCAATTTAATCCGTCAATGGTATTTTTGCACTAGAATCCCTTTCTATCAAGAGACACTAGGGACCAGCGTACAAAGACCACAATGGGTAGATCAAGGAGCCTCTTATGAATTGCTTCAAAGAAAACTTTTCAAACGTAGAAATTTATCACGCTTTCAACTGGATAGTGGAAATCTTCTCTATAACGTTACTCTTTCATCCAAGAATTTACCCTTTCACGGTATTGCTGATATTATTATTGAACTAGCCAAAGAAATATATGTAGTTGAGATTAAGCTCAACCTTCATAAACACTTTGCTGGTGCAGAAGCACAGCTTACTGCTCTTAGTTTGTTGGCTAGTGAAGTTTTTCATAAACCTACACAACATGCTTTTTTATTGTATGGCTCTTCTGCCCAAGTAAAACAGATAGAGATTACCGAGGATTTGAAGCAAAATATTATGGACATTGCCCACCAAATCACAACCAGTCTAGAAGCAGGAAACAAGCCTCATAGTAGTGCCCAAGCAAGCCGATGCACTTTATGCGAGTATGTCAATTACTGTAATGATCGATAAAAAACAGAAGGTGCACAATGCAGAGCTTCTGTTACTATTGTTCTTTTTCTTAATGATTACAGAGCATCACAAGAAAATTATATCAGTAACTACCATCTACTGGTTTTTCGCAAAAATGACAAGTTTTTTTACAATTAATGTGTTTGCGAACATGCTAAGAAATGATAGCTATATTTCTCTTTTATTCTTAAATAAATTAAATCTTGTAGCTTGATTTATGCAACCGATACCTTCATTTATATTTTCCTATATAAGAAGAAACAGACGTATTTTAGTGGTTTTAAATGAATATAGGTTTTTTAGAGAAAGAGGGGCGAGTTAGCCAAAACATACTTTGTTTTGTATAACCCGCCCCAACACTGATATAACCTTCTCGTTAGCAACTGAAACAAAAAAAGGAAAAATGGATTTCGGGGGGACTAAGTACCAACACTGATATAACCTTCTCGTTAGCAACTGAAACATAGATTGTCCCAGGTTTGCTTTCCCTGTTCCGTCGCCAACACTGATATAACCTTCTCGTTAGCAACTGAAACGAAATTTCGTGTTGCTCTTATTCTGTATGGTAGGCCAACACTGATATAACCTTCTCGTTAGCAACTGAAACATATATTTGTACACTTTTTTATCTTCGTTGAGGTATCCAACACTGATATAACCTTCTCGTTAGCAACTGAAACATGTCCTCAGACGGGTTCTACATGGACCTGTAGGGTCCAACACTGATATAACCTTCTCGTTAGCAACTGAAACCCATATCCACATCGCAGAATGTAAAGAAATCTAAACCAACACTGATATAACCTTCTCGTTAGCAACTGAAACTATATGTGCCTGTTTGGTCTGTAGTATGATGCCATCCAACACTGATATAACCTTCTCGTTAGCAACTGAAACGCGTGCCAGCAAACGTGATCGGTATCTTCTAATTGTCCAACACTGATATAACCTTCTCGTTAGCAACTGAAACCCGAAGCAATATTTCATTAGGATTTCATGTACTTCCAACACTGATATAACCTTCTCGTTAGCAACTGAAACACAACCAATTTAGAATAAATTTCACTTTGTCTTTCCCAACACTGATATAACCTTCTCGTTAGCAACTGAAACATTCGTAAGCTATCTAATATGATGCCTTCGCTTTGCCAACACTGATATAACCTTCTCGTTAGCAACTGAAACATTCTTAGATTGTCTAATATTAGTTGTTCGTATGTCCAACACTGATATAACCTTCTCGTTAGCAACTGAAACGCATACGAACACTATAGAAGAGAGATATCACATGTCCAACACTGATATAACCTTCTCGTTAGCAACTGAAACTTGTACTCAGAACTGTTTTGTATAAATTCATTTAGCCAACACTGATATAACCTTCTCGTTAGCAACTGAAACATTATCTCGTAACGTGTAATTGTTAAGTGCATATGCACCAACACTGATATAACCTTCTCGTTAGCAACTGAAACAGTATTCGTTCTATATGCATCATCTTATTAGTCTCCCAACACTGATATAACCTTCTCGTTAGCAACTGAAACTAAATCGTGTTTTTCTGTTAAGGTATTTTCCGTCTCCAACACTGATATAACCTTCTCGTTAGCAACTGAAACATTATACGTTCTATGTGCATCATTTTACTTTTTCTCCAACACTGATATAACCTTCTCGTTAGCAACTGAAACATCGTTCAATACGTACAAGTGCCTAACATCGACACCCAACACTGATATAACCTTCTCGTTAGCAACTGAAACATATATTTATAGACTTTTTTGTCTTCTTCTATGTATCCAACACTGATATAACCTTCTCGTTAGCAACTGAAACATATACGTTTCTGGGTCTTCTCCTTCGCTGTTTTTCCAACACTGATATAACCTTCTCGTTAGCAACTGAAACTAGTAAAATCTATGAACCCTGCAAGGCGTTGACGACCAACACTGATATAACCTTCTCGTTAGCAACTGAAACTTTAATATGGCTGTTTTCCCTCTATAGTTTTTCATGCCAACACTGATATAACCTTCTCGTTAGCAACTGAAACGCAGGAAACCAAAGAACTTCAATCAACAACATACACGCCAACACTGATATAACCTTCTCGTTAGCAACTGAAACGCAGGAAACCAAAGAACTTCAATCAACAACATACACGCCAACACTGATATAACCTTCTCGTTAGCAACTGAAACGAGCTCGCTTTTGGCAATGCTTGTTTGACTGTACTGCCAACACTGATATAACCTTCTCGTTAGCAACTGAAACATCGTGTATTTTGAAGGATGTTGCCATTTTCCTCCACCAACACTGATATAACCTTCTCGTTAGCAACTGAAACTGTATGGGACAGGAATACCCTAGCCGATGGTATTCTGCCAACACTGATATAACCTTCTCGTTAGCAACTGAAACAATTACAAAATATAATGATAGTTTTAACCATCACCAACCAACACTGATATAACCTTCTCGTTAGCAACTGAAACTACAGCACACACTCGACATATATAACATAAAAAGACCAACACTGATATAACCTTCTCGTTAGCAACTGAAACTAACTGAATCGAGTATGCTAAACGTGGATTATACCGACCAACACTGATATAACCTTCTCGTTAGCAACTGAAACCACCTGAGCGTGTTGGAAATGTAATATTGAATCTGACCAACACTGATATAACCTTCTCGTTAGCAACTGAAACTTCTTTTTTGCATTGGATCTGTTGTTTCTGTTCCTCCCAACACTGATATAACCTTCTCGTTAGCAACTGAAACTACCATAGAGGGGATTCGATATTTTTAGTTATGGCTTCCAACACTGATATAACCTTCTCGTTAGCAACTGAAACGATAAATTAGTCTTGTCTAGTTCAGAAGGTGTACGCCAACACTGATATAACCTTCTCGTTAGCAACTGAAACTCTTGAATGGCTGTTTCTTGTGATTGTCCTTTCTGCCCAACACTGATATAACCTTCTCGTTAGCAACTGAAACTATTCCACATTTAATTCTTTCGTTATTTTTCGTTTGCCAACACTGATATAACCTTCTCGTTAGCAACTGAAACCACAAAAAACGGTACAATTAAACGCCATATCAATCGACCAACACTGATATAACCTTCTCGTTAGCAACTGAAACCTGTTTGTGGCATTTTTTTGATATTTTAATTTTACCAACACTGATATAACCTTCTCGTTAGCAACTGAAACGGAACGTTTTTTTATCTTGATCCTCCGTACCAAGCCAACACTGATATAACCTTCTCGTTAGCAACTGAAACTATCAGTACCATCCGAATTTTTAAGTGGAATACCTCCAACACTGATATAACCTTCTCGTTAGCAACTGAAACTACCCACCAGCGATTAACAGCATCTACGCAGGAACCAACACTGATATAACCTTCTCGTTAGCAACTGAAACGGTACTTTTTTTACGTAGCAGCATCCTGTCTCTTTGTCCAACACTGATATAACCTTCTCGTTAGCAACTGAAACTATCGAAGCAAGGAAAATATGGGGCGATGTGGCAAACCAACACTGATATAACCTTCTCGTTAGCAACTGAAACTTCTTCTGCAAAGAGCATGGTAAAATAGATACGTATCCAACACTGATATAACCTTCTCGTTAGCAACTGAAACTACAGGCGGATATTCTTTTGCTTCATCGTATGTTGGCCAACACTGATATAACCTTCTCGTTAGCAACTGAAACTCGTCGGTACCGACCTCGTAACCATCAAGATATTTTTCCAACACTGATATAACCTTCTCGTTAGCAACTGAAACGTACTTTGTAAAGCCCTTTTCAATTTGGACTTCTTTGCCAACACTGATATAACCTTCTCGTTAGCAACTGAAACAATTTGCTCGGCGAGGAGCTGGTGTTATTATCTTTCCCAACACTGATATAACCTTCTCGTTAGCAACTGAAACGAAAGTCTTATTTTTATTGTTTTGAGCTTTTGCTTGCCAACACTGATATAACCTTCTCGTTAGCAACTGAAACGAAGCTATCGCACACTACATAACAAAATACATACAGACCAACACTGATATAACCTTCTCGTTAGCAACTGAAACTTGTTTCTTTGTTCACTGGCCATCGCCATCCATCCTGCCAACACTGATATAACCTTCTCGTTAGCAACTGAAACTCAAAATATACTCGAGGATGCCTACTGCCATATGAAACCAACACTGATATAACCTTCTCGTTAGCAACTGAAACTATTTGGACATATATTTTCGTACGTGTATTCTCGCCAACACTGATATAACCTTCTCGTTAGCAACTGAAACCAGAAAAGTAATAATGAAAATGAACTGCAACAGATTAACCAACACTGATATAACCTTCTCGTTAGCAACTGAAACTAAAACCAGCAAGGCTGTCTGGTGCATCTTTATATACCAACACTGATATAACCTTCTCGTTAGCAACTGAAACAAGCCTGTTGCTACTGCTTGACCTGCTCCTGATATTACCAACACTGATATAACCTTCTCGTTAGCAACTGAAACATTAGATTATCCAGGAGTCCAATTCTTAGCTGGTGCACCAACACTGATATAACCTTCTCGTTAGCAACTGAAACTGCCAAAAAATCAGGCGTGCCAGAAAAGTTATGTTCACCAACACTGATATAACCTTCTCGTTAGCAACTGAAACCGACTACGACTTCGTCTATTGTTTTTAGTCTTCCTACCAACACTGATATAACCTTCTCGTTAGCAACTGAAACAATGATTTGGCTTAATATTAGTTTGTACATATCCGCCAACACTGATATAACCTTCTCGTTAGCAACTGAAACACATGAGTAGTTTCATTTACTGAACATACGCATCCCAACACTGATATAACCTTCTCGTTAGCAACTGAAACGAAAACCAAATCCCGCAATTCAGCCATCCTTCTAGCCAACACTGATATAACCTTCTCGTTAGCAACTGAAACTATTTCCAATATTTCTTCAGCTCTTCTATCTCCCAACACTGATATAACCTTCTCGTTAGCAACTGAAACCTAAAAAAAATGGCACACGCCTGTTTCGGTCGAACCAACACTGATATAACCTTCTCGTTAGCAACTGAAACTATACGACCCAGAAAATAACTAAAATGTCAGACGGCCAACACTGATATAACCTTCTCGTTAGCAACTGAAACTTTTTAGCTAAAAAAACAACAACACCGAATACCACAACCAACACTGATATAACCTTCTCGTTAGCAACTGAAACATGTAATAGTGTTCGTTCGTGTTGTCTATTAAGTCCAACACTGATATAACCTTCTCGTTAGCAACTGAAACAAAAATATCGACTTTAACTCTTTTTCATATTTTGCCCAACACTGATATAACCTTCTCGTTAGCAACTGAAACTAAAAGCACAAGACCCGAACCGCGGGATGAAAAAAGCCAACACTGATATAACCTTCTCGTTAGCAACTGAAACTTTATCTTGTAATCGTAATTCTCTTGGACTATTTGCCAACACTGATATAACCTTCTCGTTAGCAACTGAAACGATCATATACCATCCTTTTTGTGTTGCTTCGTCTATTCCAACACTGATATAACCTTCTCGTTAGCAACTGAAACCCTTGTAAGAGCTCAAAGGCAAATTTGCTTGCCGACCAACACTGATATAACCTTCTCGTTAGCAACTGAAACTCTGTTGATTGTCCTCCGCCGTTGTCATTTTGATCCGTCCAACACTGATATAACCTTCTCGTTAGCAACTGAAACATAATTCGCTCTATGTGCATCATTTTATTTTTTCCAACACTGATATAACCTTCTCGTTAGCAACTGAAACTATACATGTCGGTGTGGTGTGTAAAATGATGCGATCCAACACTGATATAACCTTCTCGTTAGCAACTGAAACACTATAATGGAACATTGGTACGGAATAACTAAAGCAACCAACACTGATATAACCTTCTCGTTAGCAACTGAAACAAATACTCAACAAAACGACAATGGAGGAGGTCAATCCAACACTGATATAACCTTCTCGTTAGCAACTGAAACTGTCTGTATGGCATGATTGGTATGCCGTTTCTATAGCCCAACACTGATATAACCTTCTCGTTAGCAACTGAAACACAGTATAGAAATATACTATGGAAAAAAAGAAGCTTTCCAACACTGATATAACCTTCTCGTTAGCAACTGAAACATGGTTAAGCTTCCTAAAGTGAATGAAACCGATTTTGCCAACACTGATATAACCTTCTCGTTAGCAACTGAAACATATACTTGTATACTTTTTGGTTTTCTTCTATGTATCCAACACTGATATAACCTTCTCGTTAGCAACTGAAACCTGCTGCTTGCTTGTAATTTTTGCATTTTGTACTCCCAACACTGATATAACCTTCTCGTTAGCAACTGAAACCAGTACGGCAACCATAGAACACTAGACACAATTCCAGCCAACACTGATATAACCTTCTCGTTAGCAACTGAAACAATTTACTCGGCGAGGAGCTGGTGTTATTATCTTTCCCAACACTGATATAACCTTCTCGTTAGCAACTGAAACTTGTATTTTAATGTTCTATGATTTTGGTATTGTGGCCAACACTGATATAACCTTCTCGTTAGCAACTGAAACAACACAACAAACCGAACAATAGAAATAGATAATAATCCAACACTGATATAACCTTCTCGTTAGCAACTGAAACATTGATTGTCCAAGATTAGCTTTTCCCGTTCCGTCTCCAACACTGATATAACCTTCTCGTTAGCAACTGAAACCCTTACATGGCAAAAGAACATGGAAAAATAGTAGTACCAACACTGATATAACCTTCTCGTTAGCAACTGAAACAAAAAAAGCCACAAATGGTGGCAAACAAAAACTAGACCAACACTGATATAACCTTCTCGTTAGCAACTGAAACCAAATGCATACTGCATGAACATCTCGGGTTCAATACCAACACTGATATAACCTTCTCGTTAGCAACTGAAACGTCTCAAAATATTTCGGAGGCAAGTTAAAATTATCCCAACACTGATATAACCTTCTCGTTAGCAACTGAAACTATTCAGAATCGAGCTGAACACCATTCTCGTATCTTGCCAACACTGATATAACCTTCTCGTTAGCAACTGAAACAAGCCAGAATAAATACTAGCTAATAAATTAGCACCAGCCAACACTGATATAACCTTCTCGTTAGCAACTGAAACAAAATTACTAGGATTTCTTTTTCATTCTCTTTAACCAACACTGATATAACCTTCTCGTTAGCAACTGAAACTGTCATTCTCAAACTTTTCAATAGTTTTTTGTGTACCAACACTGATATAACCTTCTCGTTAGCAACTGAAACTGAACACACCAAAATCAAAAACACAAAGGAGATAAACCAACACTGATATAACCTTCTCGTTAGCAACTGAAACTATAGTTAACAAACTGGTTACCTAATTGCTGGCCAGCCAACACTGATATAACCTTCTCGTTAGCAACTGAAACAAAACATAGGAATATACGAACTACCGACGCACTACACCAACACTGATATAACCTTCTCGTTAGCAACTGAAACTTTTTTAGGCAAATTCCATGAAACACGCATAGGTGTCCAACACTGATATAACCTTCTCGTTAGCAACTGAAACTCAGTACAAAATTCATTAGAAATATAGATGCTTTTACCAACACTGATATAACCTTCTCGTTAGCAACTGAAACGATTGATATAATTCTTTGTCTACGTCATATTCTGCAGCCAACACTGATATAACCTTCTCGTTAGCAACTGAAACTTATATTTTGGCGTGCTTTACAGGCCGTATTTCAACCAACACTGATATAACCTTCTCGTTAGCAACTGAAACCGCCTGCGAAAAGTTCTATTAATGCTTTTATGCTTTCCAACACTGATATAACCTTCTCGTTAGCAACTGAAACTGTGGATTCACAAGCGTAAAACCTTCTTTTTTCAGCCAACACTGATATAACCTTCTCGTTAGCAACTGAAACCACAAAAAACGGTACAATTAAACGCCATATCAATCGCCAACACTGATATAACCTTCTCGTTAGCAACTGAAACCATGGCCCCTGAAACTTAGGACACAAATTATTTATCCAACACTGATATAACCTTCTCGTTAGCAACTGAAACTCGTTTCTGTTACTTAATAGTAATGAAGAGTATCGACCAACACTGATATAACCTTCTCGTTAGCAACTGAAACTATAGTTAACAAACTGGTTACCTAATTGCTGGCCAGCCAACACTGATATAACCTTCTCGTTAGCAACTGAAACAAAAAGATTGCTTTCAATTCTTTTTCATATTTTCCAACACTGATATAACCTTCTCGTTAGCAACTGAAACTTTCGTCAATACATCTACGTTTGTAATCATTTTTCCCAACACTGATATAACCTTCTCGTTAGCAACTGAAACTCCACTGCGTAACCGTTTATCTCTTGCGACATATCGCCAACACTGATATAACCTTCTCGTTAGCAACTGAAACTTTGTCAGTTGGATCGACATAGTCAGCTTCTACTTTCCAACACTGATATAACCTTCTCGTTAGCAACTGAAACAAAAAGATTGCTTTCAATTCTTTTTCATATTTTCCAACACTGATATAACCTTCTCGTTAGCAACTGAAACCTTAACATCTAATACTTTGCCTAACCATTGATTACCAACACTGATATAACCTTCTCAATCTTTTTTAAAGGGTCTTATATATTTCTCTTATTACGGAGAAATTCCTCCTGTTACACATCTCCTTGGGCTTTATATAATTTGTGATAGCAAAACAGACAACACAAAATTTCAAAGGAAAAGATATTAGAGGCTCTTATATGCGTGGATCCATAAGTTCACAGTAACAGAAGGGACAGGTGAGAATACTATCAAATAACATAAACAAAATTAAAAATAGCCTCCACCAGCACGAAGTAACAGAAGGGACAGGTGAGAATACTATCAAATAACTAAGAAGATATTTTGACAAAAAATAGATTATCTGACATTAAAACAAAGAATATATTTAGATCTTATACTATGATCAATAACATGTGTAGGCTATCCTTACAAGAAAAAACTGCTAACCAAGTCTACGCTGTCCAGAGCCAACACTAACTCTTCAGTCCAACTATGGTGCTGACTTTCCAAATAAATGAACATACTAAGTAAAAGCCTATTGGCAACATAAAGGATAGTTTTATAATAGACTTTTTCTTGCTTATGAGTAATATTCCATCTGAACTGCGAGTGGCTTGGTTTGTTGATATCTTTGATGAAATCTCAGGTATTTTTGTAGAAACGACAGAGTTACTCCATCAAGCTCACCAAAATCAAATTCCATGGTATCCAATTACTTGTTATACTAAAGAGTTAAATCCTTTTATGGTTTTCAAGCCTATTATAAAGTTATCTACTTCTCGTTTTTACAAAGATAGTAATATATATATACCTAATATATTCCAAGTAATCAAATACCTAAAAAAAAATAACATAACATTTATTATTTCTAATACAGCAGGTACCATGGGACTAACAGCTGTTTTATGTGCTATTATTTTAAGAATACCATGGGTTGATATATACCATACTGATATACAATACTATATGCGTGTTTTAGCACCCCCCTCTAAAAGATTTTTAGTTAAGATTGGCCTACCATTATGGTGGATGAAAATCTACTGGTATAGTGCCAGAGCTATTTTTGTTCGGACCTTGTACTCATACCATCAGCTTATTGATATGGGTATTGTAGAAAATAAATTACGTCTTTATGAGGGTAGCGTGGATATAAAACAATATAATCCATGTCATAAGGATAGGTCGGTATGGAAAAAATTTAATATAGATCCTAATAAGTGTATTATTCTTTTTGTAGGTAGAATTAGCAAAGAAAAAAATTTAGAATTCTTGCTAGATATTTTTAGAGAAACACAAGACACAACCATTGCACTAGTTGTAGTTGGTTATGGACCAATATTTAATAAATATAACTCATATTGTTTAGACAATAACAATATACATTTTTTAAATAAACAAACAGGTCAGCTATTAGCCAATCTATATGCATCTGCAGATGTTTTTGTTTCACCCTCATCTAGTGAGACACTGGGTAAGACTATTATAGAAGCCATGGCCTCTGGTTTACCTGTACTGGTATCTAATCAGGGGGGTCCTAGTGTATATATTAAGGATCATGTATCTGGTAGAGTATTTGAAGGTGGTAACTACCATAGCTTTTCACAAGTTTTTTATGAATTACTTAATGACAAAAAAAAACTTAGGAAACTAGGTAATGAAGCACTATTACAGACAAAAACTATGAGTCGTGAAAAATGTTTTTCACAGTTAATTCATGACTTAACACAATTTTTACACATAAAGCATTAACCCCGCTTTATATTATGTTGACTGGTTTTATCAGGCTTAAATACCTCTATAAAACTTTCTAATAGTATTATAGCTTTACTTGTGTTATCATTACAATAATTACATACAAACACATCCAAAGTAAGATGATCGTTTTCTGGCCAGGTGTGGATAGATAAATGAGATTCAGCCAATAAAACTACCCCAGTAACTCCCCCCATGGGAAACTGGTGAAAAATACAATTAACCTCTGTTAAAACCACATCTCTCACAGCTTGTTGGCACATCATTTTTAACTGCTCGGCATCCAACATAAGGTGCTTACCTGATTGACAATCAAAAAAGTCAGCTATAATATGTAAACCCTGACTTTTTACTAAATTATGTTGTAATATCTCTTCCATTTTAAACAACAACGGGCATACAAAATAATATCCAAATCGTTTTAACGTGTAAGGTGCAAATACCCTATATTATGTACAATAAAAATAAATAAAAGAATATAAATTTTTTTTATGGACAACCCTGCTTTTAATCTCATACCATGGAACATGGGTAAATATATTAAATTTTTTGATAAACTAAAAATAACACGTAGAGAATTTTTTACTTCAATAAGCACATTAGTAGGTGCAACCTTGCTTCTACCTAATATAGTTAACTGTAAGCCCCAAAGTAATAGTCATATAGCATATTTACCATTTGTAAAACCCCAGGACTGGGATCCTATTGCCTTTAATAAGCAACGTGCTAATCATGGGGGCGTACCTAAAGCTTACCTAAAATCAATTAATGGTGTAGATGGCGAAAATAAACACATTGGCAAACATTTACCTTACATCCCCCAGCTTGGTGACACAGCGATTCCTGATGGCTACATTCCAATTATGTGGGGTAACCCTTCCAAAGGCCATACCATGCACCCTAATGCACCTCAAAACTCTGCTAAACAATATGAAGGGCATTGGTATAATTGGATCCGTTTACGCAAGTCAACATTATCGGGTGAAGAAGAAGAAGTACAGAGTGAATATAATTTATGGCCAGGTAATAATAAAACCAGCCTATATTTATCTGCAAAACCAGGTACTCCCCTAACTGCCAAAAAAGGTATTTTTACTGTGTATTTAGCTAAACTTCCTAAAAATGTGAAAACAGGTGATACATTACGCATACATGCTCATTGTAAAACACATGGTGAGTGGGTTGATTTTATATCTCTATAAAATGTTATACGTTTTATATTTCTAATCTGTGTCTAATTTAAGACAACAATATAGAGTTAATAAATTATCTACAAATCTCATCTCACAAATTGCAGCTGGCGAGGTTGTTGAAAGCCCAGTCTCTATTTTGAAGGAGCTAGTGGAGAATTCTATTGATGCCCATGCGTCTAGAATCCATATTGATATTCATGACATAGGTTTTTCTCATATTAAAATAACTGATGATGGTTGTGGTATCCATAAAGATGATCTCCCTTTAGTGTTACAGAGCTTTACTACTAGTAAATTGTCACACATTGACGATATTCAATCTTTACAGTCGCTAGGATTTCGCGGTGAAGCTTTGGGTGCCATTGCTTCTGTTGCAGATGTTACTATTGAGAGTAAATTTTATCAAGATGAATATGCTTATAAGATAAATACACAGGATAACAAAGTATATATAAGTTCCTTAGACAAAGGTACTTATATATATGTTACAAGAATCTTTCATAATATTCCCGTACGTAAAGAGTTTCAGAAAAGTTCTGCTATATTAAAAAAAGATATATTAGAGCTTGTGACAAATTTGTCCTTATCTAACTTCATGATTACCTTTATCTATACGTTAGATGGTATTAGAATCTTACATGCTCCATCTGTAAAATATCTCTCAAACAGAATAGAAAGCTTACATGGAAATAACTTACTAGATAATTTAATACCTTTTTTTATGGAAGAAGAGGAACTATCCGTGGAAGGTTATATTTCTAATTTTAGTTCTTATAGAAGTAATGCTAGTATGGTTCGTCTTTTTGTAAATGGTAGAATCATCAAATATAAACCAATGGTAGGCTTATTAAAACATGTATACGGTGAACTTATGCCCCCTAATAAATTTCCTGTGGCATATATTTTATTAACTATTCCTCCCCACATGGTGGATGTCAATGTACACCCCCAGAAACATGAGGTACGTTTTAAAGATGAAGTAGGTATACGTGCTTTTCTGCGTAAAGCTATTCTAAATGCCATTGAAGGTAAGGGATTTTTAAAGATTTCTAACATCTCACAAGAAAAGACTTTTCATGCATCTGTAACAAACGATACAAAATCTTCTGTACCACATCAACCCAAACACCAGTTCAATTTTTCACATATAAATATTAGTAGACCAGAAGCAATTAGCCTCCCATCCAACTTACAACCTAATAATGTCTCTTTCCCCAGCCACCTCCATACCCAACTTTATGGTACATTTATATTAGGCTCTTCTGAAGAAGGAGTTTTTTTAATTGATCAACATACGGCTCATGAAAGAATTAATTACGAAAAGTTTTTATTTGCCTTAGAAAATAGAAGTAAATTATCACAACCTTTACTAACCCCTATGAAACTTATATTATCTGAAGCAGAAAAAGACTTTATCAACTCTAACCAAGTATCTTTATACAGACTAGGTTTTACAATAGAGGATTTAGGACCTGCAGGGTTTGCACTGTCTACCGTACCTTTTTATGTTAAGACTAATGAAGAAGAACAGGCCTTAGACTATGCTCTAAAAGGTATACAAGAAGGTAAGATGGACTCTATGGAACTGTTTCGTCATATGGCTGCCTCTTTAGCTTGCCGTCATTCTATTAAAAAAGGAGATGAAGAATCTTTGTTTAATTTTGCTCAACTTACTGAATTACTGAGAGAATGCCAAAATCCTAGTCGATGTCCCCATGGAAGACCCACCATGATTTGGTTAGATAGAGCAGATATTATGCAATTATTTAAACGAAAACGAAGTAGCTAGTAATTTATATTTCCCATGAATCTACTACCTTTTATGCCTCCTTATCTTTTAAGTATACTAACTTCAAAAACGATAATCTATTGTTATTTGTGTCTAGTATTATTTCATCTCACCAGACAAAGAAAGTATCTGTTTACTCAGGATACCGCATTAAGCTTATTGTCGTCATAGAAGATAATGGTACCTTCAAAGATAAAAGTGAATATGTTGTACCCACTATTTATCAAAACTTAAAGGAGGCCCAATTTCATATTTTGATGGACATAGAGTATAGGCTGGGTAACACAATGTTTTTTCGCTCACAAAAAAAAGGTTTTGATCTTGTACGTTATGCCAGGGAGACTAGTTTAAATACCTATTTATCTTATAGAGTATTACCTGTTAAGGGTACATAATTATGTTTACTTACAATTTATTTGCTGATACTGAATATGTGGATGCGGCTCGTGTGGTGTATTTCGCTAATTATTATAAATTTATGCACCAGTGCTACGAAACTTGGCTGAGAAAAAGTGATGTACCAATGGTAAGCTTATTTAATGATCATAATATAATAATACCAGTTATAGAATCTAAATGTAATTACTTTCGGCCTATCCATATGGAGCAAGCAATTACTGTACAAATGACATGTAAGAGTTTTACAGAAAATACTTATATACTTGATTATACCTTGGTACCAACTAATAATATAAAGAAAAAATTTGCTTCAGGTTATATTAAATATATGTGTATTCAAGCAGATAAACCATCTCGTTGTAATCTACCTAAAAAATTAGCCTCTGCTTTACAGGGAATACTGGTATCTTAAGTAAAATATATTCATGGCAATTATTTGATAAAATAGCTCATCGCTATGATCTTTTAAATCACTTATTATCTCTAAACATAGATAGTTTATGGAGAAAGCGTGTTTTACAAGAATTACCTCAACACCATGGTCTGCGTATTCTAGACTTAGCAACGGGTACTGGTGACTTACTTTTTCTTTTAGCAAAACAATCTAATGTTAATCAAGCTATTGGCATTGATTTATCTAAGAATATGCTAGCATTAGCTAAAAAAAAATCTAAGAATTTACCTTATTGTAATAAAATACAACTACAAGTTGAAGACGCTATGAAGCTTACTACAGCAGACAATACTCTTGATTTTTGTAGTATATCATTTGGTATTCGAAATATGAGTGATCCTGTAAAATGCTTGAAAGAGATATTTCGTGTTCTAAGAAGAGGTGGAACACTTTGTGTAATTGAACTAAGTATTCCAATCAATCCTTTTTTACGTTATCCATATATAATATATTTTAGATATGTATTACCATTGATTGGCAACCTAATTTCTGGTGATCCTTTCGCATATCGGTACTTAAACCAGACTGTGGAAGCATTCCCTCAACGAGAAGCATTTTGTAAATTACTGCATAAGGCTGGATTTAAAAAAAGTAGCTATTCATCTTTAACATTTGGCATTGCTACCTTGTACTCTGCTATCAAATAATATAATTCACTTATTCGCTAGCTTATTGTAAGAGCTTTAATTTAGCCATTTCTTTACTTGCATATGAAATAATAATGTCTGCACCAGCTCTCTTAATAGAATACAGTACTTCTAACATGCCTGCTGTAAAGTCTAGATTACCTGATTGAGACATACTTTTTAAAAAAGCATATTCTCCACTTACTTGGTAAGCCACAATAGGTATATAAAATGATTGCTTTAGTCTATAAATAATGTCTAAATAGGGCAGTGCAGGCTTAATCATTAAATAATCAGCACCTTCCTTATAGTCTAACTCTGCTTCAATTAAGGCTTCTCTCTGGTTTACTGGATGCATCTGATAGGTAAGTTTATCACCTTGTTTAGGTGTAGAATTTAATGCCTCCCTAAAAGGCCCATAAAAAGCACTAGCATACTTTGCAGTATATGACATGAGTAATACCTGCTTAAAGTTTGCTTCATCTAAAGTCTGTCTGATATGTTGAATTCTCCCATCCATCATATCAGAAGGGGCAATAATATCAGACCCCGCTTCTGCTTGAGCCAAAGCCATTTGGGATAGGATTGGTAAGGTTTGATCATTCAATACTATACCATTTTCTACTAGACCATCATGTCCATCATTACTATAAGGATCCATTGCCACATCTGTGATGATACATACTCGATCCCCAAAAGTTTGTTTTATTTCTATAATGGTATCCAAATAAAAGTTATTTTTTCTATAGCTATAAGATGCCGTATGATCTTTTAAATTCTCTGGGACCACAGGAAATAATATAAAGGAAGCGATCCCTAAGTCTAAACACTCCTGTATTTCATTTACAATTAGATCTGACGATAAAGAAAATATGCCTGGCATGGACACAATAGACTGTTTTACCTGCTTACCAGATAAAACAAATAGAGGTTGTATAAACTGTGAACTTATTAAATGGTTATCTTGTGATAAAGAGCGAATAATTTGATTAATGCGTAGTCTTCTAGGACGTCTTAGCAAAATAATAAACAACCAGACGTATGAAGATTAGAAAGAAACACTACTCATACTCTTGCCTGCTTTATATTGTTCCATCCATTCATTTATTAAATAGTCATCATCTTCTTGATTAGGATGAAAACCTGGTTTAAAATACACAAACAGCCTTCTATAAATTAATCGGATCAAGCCTTTCTTACCATCTCGATACGTCTTACCCCAGTAAAAACTAAATACTTGACCCCACGTTGACCATGAAAGTTTCTTATCAGCATAAGCCATAACAAAGTGATTAACAGACAAGCTTAATATTAATACAGACACCAACAAGACATACATAGTACATCTCTTAAAATAGCCTCCCCCACATACATGTTGATATATATCATGTGCCACAGATTTATGCTCAACTTCCTCAACAGCATGCCAATATAGCATTGATGATATAGAATGATTATCTTGTAAAAAACGTGGAGGATCTTTCAAGACTTCTACTGCTAACAAAGTCGTAATATGTTCTGCTGCTGCTACAGTTGCTAAGGCATATTTTCGACCAAGCCACTTTAGGACAAGGGTATTAAAAACAAAAACAATTACTTTTTCTAATGCTTGGTAAGTTTTAGGATACTTTTTTAGCAAAACAGCATTATATTTGTAATGCTCTATAGCATGATTAGCTTCTTGGCCACAAAATAAGTTAGCTTGTTTTTTAATATCAGGATCAGTTATTTGGCTACGCCAGTCTTTAATGACTTTTATGAAAAAATCTTCACCGTGAGGAAATAGAAATGCAACCACATCTACAAAACGTGATTTATGATAATCACCCCCTGACCAATTAAGGTCAAAGTCTTCATTAACAGGAACATCAAATTTAATATTTTTAGGCTTGAATAATTCATCTTTCCCCATACCGATTCCACTGTTTATTATCTGCAATCATGTCAATTGTTTTTTTAAACCCTGTGAAGAGTTAGTGTCGGTTATGGACAGAATAAACTTGGTTAGCCATTCTTCCTTCTTTACATGCTAGCTTTTTAGAAAAATTAGCATGTGTTTGACACACATTAAAAGAAGTAATTAGATCATTTGTATGAATATCAATGACAGATATATTACCTTGAATTTGAACTGAGCGCATATTATTCATATACTTTTTCTTATATTCTATTTCCTCTGGAAAACAACTTACAACGCCAAAAACTAGTATGTCAAAATCAATATCATACTTCTTAATAATCTCTAATATTTTTTTAAGTTGTGTAGAGAAGATTAGAAAGAAACACTGCTCATGCTATTGCCTGCTTTATATTGTTCCATCCATTCATTTATTAAATAGTCATCTTCCTCTTGATCTGGATGAAAACCTGGTTTAAAATACGCAAACAGCCTTCTGTAAGCCAATCGGAATAAGCCTTTCCTACCATCTCGATACGTCTTACTCCAGTACAAGCTAAATGTTTGACCCCACGTTGACCATGAAAGCTTCTTATCGGCATAAGCCATAACTATATGATTAATAGACAAGCTTAATATTAACATAGACACCAACAAGACATACATGGTACACCGCTTAAAATAACCTCCACATACATGTTGATATACATCATGTGCCACAGCTTTATGCTCAACTTCCTCAACAACATGCCAATATAGCATTGATGACAGAGCATGATTATCTTGTAAAAAACGTGGAGGATCTTTCAAAAGTTCTACTGCTAACAAAGTTGTAATATGTTCTGCTGCTGCTACAGCAGCTAAGGCACATTTTCGACCAAACCACTTTAAGATAAGGGTATTAAAAATAAAGACAACTATTTTTTCTAGTACTTGGCAAATCTTGGGATATTTTTTTAGTAAAACAGCATTATATTTATAATGCTCTGTAGCATGATTAGCTTCTTGGCCACAAAACAAGTTAGCTTGTTTTTTAATATCAGGATCAGTTATTTGGCTACGCCAGTCTTTAATGACTTTTATGAAAAAATCTTCACCATGGGGCAATAAAAATGCAATCACATCTATAAAACGTGATTTATGATAATCCTCCCCTGACCAATTAAGGTCAAAGTCTTCATTAACAGGAACATTAAATTTAATATTTTTAGACTTGAATAACTTATCTTTCCCCATACCGAATCCACTGTTTATTATCTGCAATTATGTCAACTGTTTTTTTAAACCCTGTGAAGAGTTAGTCTCGGTTCTGGACAGAATAAACTTGGTTAGCTATTCTTCTTTTGTAAGGATAGCTAACACATGTTATTGCTCATAGTACAAGATCTAAATATATTTTTGTACTTTAACATGGAAGATATGATGTAAAAATTACTATTATTATAATACTATTCATCAATAAATTTGTATTGCAATAGTTGTACCTTTTATTTTTTTTACAGAAATAGACATGCTAAATTTCTTATTAATTATCTCTTCAATAAGGTCTTTTGTATTACCTTGATAAATAATTTCCCATAGTGCTTGATTGGTTGTGAATGAACGTTCAATAATGTTGACTACACCTCTTATCTCATTTGTCATAATTTTCTTGAGCTCGTATAACTGTTTATAGTTAAATTGACCAGACAACTTTATCACCATTTTTCTACCATTGGCATAGCTCTGACGCCACTTTTGTAGGATAGAAGTAAATATGCTATTAAATCCATCTTGTATATAACGCTCATGCATTCCTTCTTTGCATGCTAACTTTTTAGAAAAATTAGCATGTGTTTGACGCACACTAAAAGAGGTAATTAGATCATTCGTATGAATATCAACAACAGATATATTACCCTGAATTTGAACTGAGCGTATATTATTCATATACTTTTTCTTATATTTTACTTTCTCTGGAAAACAACTTACAACACCAAAAACTAGTATGTCAAAATCAGTATCATACTTCTTAATAATCTCTAATATTTTTTTAAGTTGTGTAGAACTGGATATTATTTTACTTAAGTGGGTATTCGCTTTAATGTTAAAGCCTTTCTTGAGAAAGAGATCTCCTAGTTTTGTGGTGAGAATATCATCAGGTTTTTCTTTTTGATGCTCTAGTGCTGTACTTAGTATTTCTATAAATACGGATGGGTTTCCCCCTTCTAACAGTAGATCCTCTATCTCATGCAAGATATCAATTTCATATACTTGTGCAGATATCTGTATTTTATAAATAGAATTATTCATATATTTCTCTAATATGTTATAATCTTTTACTAACCCTTCAGATTTAGATGATAATTTACCTTTGAGCCAAACTCCACTATCAATAACTGTTTTACTTTCAATTAAGCTGCCTAATTTCTTTTTTACAATATTCTTTTTAGCGTCCATCAATGCACGTTCTTTAGCATGTGCAATATCTCCTTGATAGATCTGGGCTACGCCCCATGCCACTACAGGCATTGAAGAAACAACATTTTTTTGAAGACTAGACGGTGTTTTACAAGCAAAGAAAATAATAATTAGCATAAGACAGCTTATACTAATCTTTAACATATAACTCTATAATACAATCTTCTGTTATCTACCATGAGCGTTGTGCTAAAAATATAACAGGTTGTTCAGGTGTAGAATAAAAGTTAATTGTAACATCTTTCTCAGGCAAAATTTTCTTAAATATCTTATTACCATTTAATTCAAACAAACTAAATAAAATCAAACCAAATATTAGCCCAGCTCCAGCACCGTAGCCAGCACTATTAATAACTACATCAAAATTACTATTATTTTGAGACAATGGTATAAGCCCAACCATACCGCCCAACACAATACCAAGGAATAACCCAACAGACGAATATCTTAATATGTGAGCAGCATAGGAATAGGGCTTTTTAACATACAAATATTCAACCACAAAAATACCTGTACCAGCTAAAAGACCAATAGCACCTAATATTCCACTTGCTAAAAAAAGAGAATTAAGAGAGCCATCTTGAAAATCCTGGCTACTAATTCCATCTGATATATTTTTTGTCCCTGCAAAACCTATAATACCTCCATAAAAAATCCCAGCCAACAGACCAATAAAAAGATTATTTACAAGATGTGAAGAATAGGAAGCTTTGAAGTATTTACTATCTAGATAATCATTGAAAAATTTAGGATGACTCAGTTGATAAGGAGTGTTTGTTTGACCAAACTTATCTGATTCAGTATCTATTCTACTCTTGTTTTGTGGTATACCTTCTTCAAGAATAACTGTAGGTGAAGGAGCAGACGATATGGAAAATAATGAACCCATAAAAACCACTATACAATAACTACTGACAAAGATAAAGGTTTTAAGCATATAGTTAATCCAAACTATCTTAAAAACATACATAGTTTATATTCAATGGTATAAAGTATCATATTAGTGGTTAGCATTGCCCATATGAGTGATATTTATTTTCATTAAGTGTCAAGACTTTTTATACTTAAATATATCTAACCCAATGGAGAGTCAGTACCATCTCTGGACAGCGTAGACTTGATTAGCAGTTTCTCCTTGTAATGATATCCTACACATGTTATTAATCATAGTACAAGATCTAAATATATTTTTTTGCCACGGTGAACATAGGTCGCATGCATATAGGAGGCTCGAATATCCCTTCCTTTGAAATTTTGTATTTTCAGTTCTTCTGCTAGACGATAGCCTGGATATTATCTACCATAAGAAAACAACTGTTCCCATACTTCTAAAATGGTTCTGCTTTTAGATTAAGTATAAGCATTACTATTATCTTCCAAGATACTTTTTCTATAGCCATAACAATATATCCATTTTATATGTACATGGTGTCTATTTTTCCATACCCCCTCCTAATACTTTTTTCATATTATGAATAGACCTAAAATAATTTTTTAGAGCCCTTATTATGCCTTTTTTTGTTTTTAACCACTAGATATTTATACCATACTCCAAGACATTACAAAATATTACCTTTGTATATACCATTAATTAATTTTTTATCTTAATATAAATATAGCAGACTTTGATATATTTATTTTTTGAGCTATTCTTCTATAATTCATATTTTCTGATAAATACTTCTACATATGTATCCGTTGCTTATGATGAATTTTCATTGGTCATCCTCCTCAACTTTCAATGTTTTTAAAAAGAACAGCTTATGAACACCCTAAACTGCCCAGCTATGGACTTGACTTTCCAAGCTGTGAGGTATAGACTTGTTGTCAACTATTGAGATAACATAAATATTTTTATGTGTGGTAGATCACGGCAGATTTAATATATCTGATACTGTGCATAATAATAACATCTACTTAGTTAAGGAGTAAACTATCATCTGAGCGAGGCGGAACCAGGAGTTAGTGCTCTGTAGCTTTATATAAAGTACAGAGCAACACAACAATAAACAACTAATTAAACAATTCCTCAATTACATTACTATATTTATCTGTAACAATATGTCTTCGTAATTTGAAAGTATTATTCAATTCATCACCTTTCTCGAAAGGTTTGTCTAGAATACTAAAATAAATAATTTTTTCAAAGTTTCTGAAACCATTGGCAGATGACACAAAAGTGACTATCTCTCTTTTGTAAATTTCACGAATTACCTCATGTTTCATCAAATCCTTTACTGATAAATTGCCCAGACCATTCTCTTTAGCCTTCTTTTCTAACGCCTCTTGATTTGGAACAATCAGTGCTCCCAAGACTTTTTTATCTTGACCAACACACATAACATGGTCTATGTAGAGGCTTTGTTTAAGAATATCTTCAATTGGAGTAGGCTCTATATTTTCACCACCAAGTAAGACAATTGTGTCTTTTGAGCGTCCCACAATGCTCATATTGCCATCTGTGGTGAAAGCAACTAAATCACCTGTATTAAACCAACCATCTTTTGATAATACTGCAGCAGTCTTTTTAGGTTCCTTATAATATCCTTTCATAACTTGTATACCACGAACATGCAAGGTACCTTTTGAACCAGGATTATGAGTTACTGTTTTCGTAATATCATTACCATCAATATCAATCACTTTCCATTCCGTTCCTTTGACTGGCTTACCAACTGTACCAGGTACATTATATTGATAATCTCTACCAGAAATCAGTGGTGCTGTTTCTGTTAAACCATATGCCTCCCATACCTCTATCCCAATAGAGCCAAAAAATTCATCTAGATGTAATGGCAGTGAACTACCACCACTAAAAGCAAAATTTAATTTACCACCAACAGCTTCTTTTACCTTTTTAAATACCACCACGGCTGCTAAAAACTTAAGTGGATATAGAAGCAGATATCTAGACAGATGAAATATAAACATAAATGGAAGAAAAAGAGGCATAATCTTCTTGCTTTTCTTACTCTTACCATACAAGAAATTACCTGAACGCCATACAAAGACAGCAATAGTTGTACAAAACTTTAGTAATCCTAACTTACCACTATTACTAGCACCCGTAAATATCTTATCGTATAAACCTTCCCATAATCTTGGTACAGCCGGGAAAATAGTAGGCTTAATTATCTTAAGATCTTCACCCAATGTCTTAATCGTAGTATGGGCAACAGGTACACTATTGTAAAAAAAGTATATTTCTACAGTACGTCCAAAAATATGCCATGGGGGTAATATCTCAAGCACTCTGTCTTTAGCTGTGAATTTTGGTATGATATCATCCAACATCTGAAATTGATAATCTACATTTTGATGAGTTAGTTCTACACCTTTTGGTTCACCTGTTGTTCCTGAAGTATAGATAATTGAAGTTGTGTCACTCAACTGGAGTTTCTGGCGACGAATCTCTAAGTCTTTTGCAATCTTAGCATCTTTAAGATGTTTTTTCCCTGCCGCAATAAAAGAATCTAGAGTAATAACTTTACTGCTAGTCTTAGGCACCTTCCCATTATCTAATAATATGTACTGTTTAACAGCAGGCTTATATTTAGATTTTACGCTCTCTTTTTCTATTGCAGTAATAACCTGTGCATTGCCAACAAATGCAATTTTAGCACCAGAGTGACCCAGGATATAACATAAATCTGCTGGAGTAGAGTCAGTACCTCGGGGAACATCAACACAACAAGCAAGTTGAATACCAAGAATAGAAAATGTCCATTCCTTGGATGTATCTGTAATAACAGCGACGTGGGACGATATTTTTTCCCCAGTAGCAACCAAGCTAGCTGCTACAGCAAACGCTACGTCCTTTAGTTCAGCGTAAGACATGTCTTTAAAGGTACTGCCATCTTTCCATTTAATTACAATTTCATTTGAATAAGTATCAAAAGTCTGATAAATTCTATTGCACATATGCTCTAGACCTTGGGTATTGTATTGTGGTTTCATAAAAATATTCTCCTTAAATTTTTAAGTATAGATTCTTACAATCTTATTAAAATTATTTTAAGTGTACTCTTGAAATACAAATACACAAGAATCTACCTCTCCCCTTAACTAAGGAGTACATAAATTAATACGACTTCAAATAAGAAAGATATTTTTATAGATATATTTAAGTAAGAATTGTGGAAATCCGTAAGTTCCATTCTTAAAGTGTAAAAATTACTTTAAATAATAAGCTATACATATTTATCATCTAAAGTATCATAAACGCAGGCAAAATTTAAGATAAGGATAGAAACAATGCGGATATAAACACAATACAGAGCGTTACATTTGATAATGCTTCTGAGTTTGCAGAGTTTAAAAATATGGAAGAATATCGCCACTGCAAAGGAACAGATTTTAGATATGTTACATAAAAATATCTTGATGAAATTATACATAAAATAAACTCAAGACCAGGCAAAGTATTAGGCTACTTAACACCCAATGAGGTATTTAAAGAGTGAAGCCAATTATTGCACTTCAAAATAAAACTTACGTTATTTTAATTGACAACATGAGTCGATGCATAAAGTGTGTCTATATTACTGTGGAGGTGTATAGATCTATGCTTAAATTTTTATTACAATCTTGTTTTACTTTTTTATTGATTGTAGGCCTTTGTCCGATGCAACTGATAGCACAAACTTTATCTGAAGGAGTAGATGAATCTGCATCTATTCATGACTTAATTAAAAAAATACCCATTGGTTCAAAAAGCTATCCTGTTTTTTTAACTTTTAGTGGTTATGTTGATGTTTATTACTCTTATAATGTTATACCTGATGCATTGCGTAATTCTGATTCTAGTGTTGCACAAAGAACTAATACAAATAGGGTTTTTGATGTACAACATAATGCTTTTACCTTAGGTTTGATACAAACTAGGTTAGATATTGGTAATGATGATTGGCAGATTGTGGCAGATCTAGTGCACGGGCCAAATGCGGAGTTAGGGAATTTTGGTAATATATCTGAGAGTGGTTCGCTAACCTCAACAACTATTAAGCAGGCTTATGTTTCAGCCAATTTTAAAGGCGTAACTCTTACAGTAGGACAGTATAATACTCATGTAGGTTATGAGGTAATTGAAGCTTACCTTAACTCTCATTACAGCTTATCGTATGCATTTGGAGCAGGTCCTTTTTACCATGTAGGTGCTAAGTTAGAGTATAGTCCTGTTTCATGGTTAGGACTTATGGTGGGTATTGTAAATGGTTGGGACTCTTCATTGAATGGTGATCTTAATCAGGCCAAAAGTTTTGCGGCCCAGGCTAGCTTATTCCCTTGGGCAGGGTCTAGTATCTATATTAATTATGTGGTGGGTAAAGAGTCAGAAGAGAATGGCTTAAGAAACATAATTGACCTTACTAGTAGTTATGTTATTAATCCATTTATCAGTTTAGGTTCGAATGTTGTTTTTGGTACAGAATATGTTACGGCCAAGCAGGCAGCTGATCTTTGGTTTGGTGCAGCGGCTTATATAGACTATACTATTAATCCAGATAAGCCAATTGTTTACATGTTATCTTTGCGCTTGGAGTACTTTAGAGATGAAAATAATGTACGCATATTTGAGGGTAATGCAATTGGTTTGACGCTCACTGGTACCATCAGCTTTTTTCGTGGTGCGTTTCTGTTGAAACCTGAGATACGTTTTGATAGAGCTAGTCAGGATAATTTTTTTCGAACATCACAATACCAAACTACCGTTGCCTTAGCTAGTATTGGTACATTTTAAGTTAATTTATATAGATTCATTGTAAAGAAACCATGAAAGAAAGTGTATTTTATAATGCCTTTCTTTCAGAAGAAGGTTGGTATTCTCTGGAATATCCTATTACATGGGAAGTAGAAATAGTTTGCAATATACCTACTTTTTTTGATCCCCAGAATGGACATGGTTCCCTTCATATTCTAAGTGTAAAGTTAGGGGATACAAATAACGTATCCGATGGACTAACTCAAGAATACCCCTTTTTGTCTGAAGAACAGTTAGAGGATAAAATGCAATGCTTTTTATTATCACATGAACATAAACCTGAAACAGATAAAATAGTGGTTTATCAAAAAAAGGATAATGTTTTATTATTACCCTATGAATACTATACAAGTTCTAGATTTTATATGCTCTGTATGATCCAAAGGAAAAATATTTTTCTGCTTAATATTTATAATTGTATTAAAGACAGTGCACGTGTTGAAGCTGATATTATTGGTAAGATGATTAATTCTATTCAATTTAAATAAATCTTATGAATATAGATGCTATACTACAAAAGCGAGTTGCCTGTTATCATGTAACAGATCAAGATGTAGGTAAAATTGGTCTCGTAGTAAGTGGTTGGGTATATCATTCTCGAGATCAAGGAGGTATATTATTTATAGATTTACGTGATCGTTCAGGTCAATTACAAATAGTCTTTAATAAATCAGAAGATAGAGATTTGTTTGAACAAGCAGAAAATCTAGGTTTAGAATATGTAATTATGGTTCGGGGTGATATTATGAAACGTTCTAAAGATACAATAAATACTAAATTACAGACAGGTACTATTGAAATGATTGCTAGAGAGCTTATTATCTTAAATGAATCAGATATAGTACCCATCCCTATTGATGAGTTTGGCAGTAATATTAATGAAGAGAATAGATTAAAATATCGCTATTTATATTTACGTCATAGTAGCATGCAAAATATGATCAGGAATCGACATATTTTTATTACTTCTCTTAGAGATTCTCTGAATAAACAAGATTTCCTAGAAATAGAAACACCTATTCTAAATAAGGCAACGCCAGAAGGTGCACGTGATTTTTTAGTTCCATCAAGATTAAATAAAAATAACTTCTACGCCCTGCCCCAGTCACCACAAATTTTTAAGCAGATATTAATGATGGCACAGATGGAAAAATACTATCAGATTGCTCGTTGCTTCCGTGACGAAGATTTACGTAAAGACAGACAGCCCGAATTTACACAATTAGATATTGAAATGAGTTTTGTAACTCGTGATCAGTTGATTGATCTATTAGAAAATATTCTAGTAACCACTTGTAAAGAGGCGTTTGGTGTTGATTTGCATAATCAAATTATACGTATGTCTTACCATGACGCAATGGAAAAATATGGTACAGATAAACCTGATTTACGTTTTGGTTTAACCCTAACCAATTTAGATACATGGGCATCAAAAACTAGCTTTCAGGTTTTTAATCAGGCTTTACAAAAAAATAATCGAGTTTTTTGTTTATCTGTTCCGAGTGGTGCTTCTCTCTCTAGAAAAGACATAGACAACCTTACCGAAACAGTAGGACGAGAATGTAATGCCAAGGGGCTTGCATGGATTAAACATACAGAAAATGGCCTAGAGTCCTTTCTGATGAAATTTATACCTGAACAAGCACAGGCAGAACTGCTAGAATTAACAGGTTCTAAACCAGGTGGTATTATCTTTTTTGGTGCAGATACAGAAGAGATAGTCTTTTTAACTTTATCAACAGTTAGGACATTAATGGCAGAGCATTTTAACTTGATACCTAGTAATACATGGAAAGCTTCTTGGATAACAGATTTTCCATTATTTTACTGGAATCATACAGAAAATAGATTGGATAGTATGCACAATCCTTTTACTGCTCCTGTTGATTCGGATTTAGAGTTTTTACGTTCTCTTCAGAATACTAATTTAAAAGATATAGATCCTTCTCTTATCAAACAACTAAGCCAATTACAATCCAAAGCCTATGATATTTGTCTAAATGGTGTAGAAATTGGTGGTGGTAGTATACGTATTCATAATTCTTCTTTGCAACACCTTGTTTTTTGTTTATTGAATTTATCCGAAGAACAAATACAAGAACAGTTTGGTTTTTTCTTGCAGGCACTTCGTTTTGGTGCCCCCCCTCATGGTGGTATTGCTTTTGGACTTGATCGTATTCTGATGTTATTTAACAACATGGCATCTATAAGAGATGTCATTGCTTTCCCAAAAACACAAAAGGGACAGTGTTTAATGAGTCAATCTCCATCAAAAGTTAAACTTCATCAATTACTAGATTTATCTATTAAAACCATTACTTCTTAATCTAGATAATTTAATTTACACTGCTTAATTAATACAGGTAGGAATATAGAAGATTTATGATTGCGTTCCCATCCTACAAACTGTAAATTTTTTTTAGCCCGAGTAATTGCAACATATAAAAGACGTGCTTCTTCATCCAAATTACCCCATTTATGTGGTATCAGATCAGGTGTCATGCCAAAGATAATTACATTACTAAACTCTAGCCCCTTAACTGAATGTATTGTATAGACATCTAGCTTAGATTGGTATTTCTTTAACAAGAAATTCTTAGTTAAATTAGTACGTGTCAAGATGACAGGTTGTTCTTGAATATTCTTTTTAATATTCCAAAGTAAAACTTTTTCTAGGTTATCTAATATATTACTTGTGCGACATAAATGTAAAATAGGTGTTTGCTCAGCTTTATTGAAAGCAGTTAAACGTTTATTTACAAAATTAGAGGATAATGTTTTAATTACCTTATTGCCTAGTTTAACGATTTTCTTCTGGCTCCTAAAATTTTTTGTTAAAAAAAGGCGAATGGTCTCTGGAAAATGGTGTTTAAAATTCATCGTGATAGAAACATCCGCCCCTCTAAATTTATAAATGGACTGCCAGTCATCCCCCACCACAAATATTTTTTTTGCTACTAGAGATTGAATAAAAGCTAATTGCTTGGGTGATGTATCTTGAAACTCATCCACAAAAATAGTATGGTAAGGATTAACAGCTTGTTCTGCACTCAATACCTTGGTAGCTTCAATAATAAGGTCGTCAAAGTCATACATCTTATTAGCTATTTTGTATTCTATGTATTCCCGTTTAAGCAAAATAGACCTTGGATCATGTTCAAATGTTCCATGAAAAAAGAACTCTAATGGAATATGATCCATCTGCTGAATCTTATTAGCTATAATCTGTTTATAGATTTTTTCAGGTTCTGTAATGAGCTGAATAGGTTGTTGCTGTTTTTGGCGTAAAAAAGAATAACCAAGAGAATGCATGGTTCCAATAAAACCCACCTGTGTTTGATTGGCTAACCTCTCTTGCATCTCATTAGCTGCCTTTTTAGAGAAAGTAATTAAACAGATATTTTTGGGATTAGTATAATGTTCCGCACAATATGAAACTGATTTTAAGAGGGTAGTAGTTTTACCCGAACCTGCACCTGCAATCAACTGAAGATATTTATAGTATTTACTGTCCCATAAGGTGCAGGTAGCTTTTTTCTGTTCTTTAGTCATATATCCTCCTATTAGCACAGGTAGAATAAGGTGTGATTGGGATGTATGTTTAAGTTGATTTGCTAAGCGATTCAACTTAACAACAAGTTGAATAAACAACAACCATTTGTAATTCTATGAATGAGAAGTCATTCATTTATCATTAACAGTACCTTTAAAATAGAACTTCCGAACTTTCCAATACACACATATTTTAAACAGAAAATAAAGATAGACATACTCATGTATGGAAATAGCATAACTTCATTATGTGGCTTCTTTCTAAATATTGTGTTATCTTATCGCTCATTGTAACCAGCCTACTGGCTGGACAAAAAAGTCCTATTAATACTAATAAAACTGCTTATGTAATAGGTGGGTTTGATATAGTGGCCTATTTTACCCAAAAGAAGGCATTGAAAGGAGTAAAAAAATACCAATATCATTGGGAAAATGTTACATGGCTTTTTTCTAGTAAGAAAAATCTGACATTATTTAAAGCTAATCCTATGCAATACAAACCACAATTTGGTGGCTATTGTGCTTATGGAGTGAGTAAAGGGCGTACACCTAAGGTCAGTCCATCAGATAGTTGGCATATAAGTAAAGGAAAGCTATACTTAAACTATAATTATAATGTTTTAAAACGTTGGATAAAACGTAAAAATTATTTTATTGCAAAAGCTAAGAAGAATTGGCCTGGGGTTTTAACTCAAAAATAAAACCTAACTTATTTTATATAATTAAATGTTCGGTCTCTTTGAGACCAAATATGGTGTTCATGTTTTGTACAGCTTGCCCAACAGCACCTTTTACTAAATTATCTATTGCAGCAGTAATAATCACACATTGATTGGATTTATCGTAGTAATAAGAAAAATCAAAGAAATTTGTATGTTGTACATTGGATAATCTAATTTCCTCTGGACTTTCATAGTAACGAATAAACTGCTCAGAATTACATAATGATTGAATATCATCATCCATGGATTGTAGATTCATAGAGTTATCTACTGTTAGGTAAATGGTGGCAAAAATTCCACGAGATACTGGCAATAAATGAGGGGTAAAATAGAAGTTACTTTGCGAAACATTTAAAAAAGCATGTAATTGTTCCTGAATTTCAAGTACATGTTGGTGCTTTCCGACTTTATAGGCACGAAAATCTTCATATACAGATGCAAAATTTAGTGTATTATTTTCTGTTCGTGCACCAGCACCGCTTGTCCCTGATTTAGCGTCACAAATAATGGGCATAGATGGATTAATATATTTACGAAAGATCCACAAAGATAATAAAATTACGGTAGCATAGCAACCTGGATTAGCTATGATATGAGCATTCTTAATTTGTTCACGATAGACTTCTGTTAATCCATATATTGCATTAGCCATTAATTGAGGAGCAGTATGTTTTACTTGATACATAGCTTCAAAACGTGAAATATCTTTTATCCGAAAAGCTGCACCTATATCAATTATCTTTATTTTTCTATCTAGTGTTCGAGGCATTATAGCAAGTGTAATTTCTTCAGGGCAAGCTAAGAAAAGAACATCTATATCAGGAATCTCATCCATACTAGTTGGATGACTAGAAAAACGTATTTGGCTACTTAGATGGAATTTAGCTAAAGAGGGAAGAACAACACTAATGGTTTGACCCTGATATAAGTTAGAAGTAATATAAGAGAGGTCAGCATAAGAACTAGGCAACAAAAGGCCTAATAATTCATGTGCTGTAACCCCCGCACCTACAATGCCAACCTGAATTTTTGGTGATAAGTCCAATGCCTTACTTTAGGAGATGTATTTTCTTAATGACAATGTCTTTATGGGGTTTATTATTGGGGTCACAAGGGACCTTACTCATCTCCTCTACTACAGATCTACCCTTAAGCACCTTACCAAAAACAGTATGCTTTCCATTAAGGAAGAGATTATCTACAAAATTAATAAAAAATTGGCTACCATTTGTATTAGGTCCCGCATTAGCCATGGCAACTGTGTATTTTTTCATGGACTGGGAAGGTAGCTTATCGTCAAACTCATAACCCAAACGTGTAAGTAGCTCTTTAGATGTTAACTTAGATAATTGAGAAATAAGAGAATCAACCTTTTTTTGCTGCTTTACTAAATCTTCTCTAGAATTGATATTTAAAGTCCTATAAGCTAACATTTGTATGTCACGCTGATATAATGTAGAATCACCAGCTATACCTTTATTTAGGCCAAGAGCATCTGCATTAATTTCATCCTTAATAGTATAACCTGGACCACCTGTACCATCACCTTTGATATCTCCACCCTGTGCCATAAAAGAGTTAATAATACGATGAAAGATAACTCCATTATAATAAGGCCCTTTTGTATTTTTACCTGTATTGGGGTCTACATATTTTTTTTCACCCATAGCTAGCTGAAGAAAATTTTTAGCTGTTAAAGGAGCACTATCTTGGTAGATCTCAAGTACAATTTTACCCATGGAGGTATCCATCTGGATCAAAGGATTCTTGGTATTCATCATTGGTTCTTCTAATTCTTTTAACATATTGCTTCTACTGGGGGGCGTACAGACCAAAAAACATAATAATAACAGACAAACAAAATACTTATAAGATATTCTAAAACCATAATATAAAAGTGTCATAATCATAAATTAACCTTCACGTACTTGACTAAAACAAAGTAGCCTTAAGATATTCCCTATTCATCCGTGCAATATGACGCACAGAAATCTCTTTAGGACACTCAACTTCACAGGCACCCGTATTCGAGCATGAACCAAAAAGTTCTTTATCTGCAACGGCAACCATGTCTTTAACACGTTTTTTGGCCTCAGCCTTACCTTGAGGTAATAAAGCAAGGTGAGATACTTTTGCCGACAAAAAGAGATTAGATGACGCATTTTTACAAGTTGCTACACAGGCCCCACAACCAATACATTCTGCTCCCAAAAAAGCTTCGTCTGCATCTGGCTTAGGTATTAGCAAAGCATTACCATCAGGTACACCACCAGTCCCAACCGAGACATAACCACCTGCCTGTAAAACACGATCCAGACTAGAACGATCAACAACCAAGTCTTTTACCACAGGAAAAGCATTCGCCCTCCATGGTTCAATAACAATAGTTTGACCATCACGAAAAAAACGCATATGTAGCTGGCATACGGTAGTTCCCTGCATAGGACCATGAGCTCTACCATTAATATAAAAACCACAGGAACCACAAATCCCTTCCCGACAATCATGCTCAAAAGCTATTGGCTCTTCATCTTGTTGAATAAGTTTTTCATTAAGTACATCTAACATTTCTAAAAAAGACATATGTTGATTAATATCATCAATAACATACTTTATAAATTTACCTGAATCGCCTCTAGAATTCTGTCGCCATACCTTTAAGTTTAATTTCATAAATATACCGCCTTTTACTTATAACTCCTAGTGGATAAATGGACATTCTCAAACTCTAGGTTTTCCCTGTGCATAACATGCTCAATCTTTTTATCTCCACCACCTGTTTTGTATTCCCAAGCAGCCACATAACAAAAATCTTTATCATTACGCTGTGCTTCGTGATCTGCTGTTTGATATTCAGCACGAAAATGAGCACCACAAGATTCCTTTCGCTCTAAAGCATCTTGAATCATTAAACTAGCAAGATCAATAAAATCAGAAAGACGATTGGCTTTTTCCAAGGACTGATTAAAACTATTAAGCTCACCTGGCACACGTAAATCTTGCCAAAAATCATCCCTAATTTCCTCAACCAATGACAAAGCTTCTTTCAACTTAGTTTCTGTTCTAGACATACCACAATGATCCCACATAATTTTACCAAGTTTTCTATGTATTTGATCAACTGTTTGTTTACCCTGAATCGCAAGTAGGCGTTTAAGCTTATCATAAGCTTTTCTCTCAGTTTCCTTATATAAAGCACCCTCTCCATTTGGCAAATCCCCACCATCATTTGCCAAATAATTAGAAATAGTATATGGAGCAATAAAATAACCATCTGCTAGACCTTGCATCAAAGCACTAGCACCCAATCGATTAGCCCCATGATCTGAAAAATTACATTCACCTAAAGCGAATAAGCCCGGTATAGAAGTCATTAGGTTATAATCAACCCACAAACCACCCATTACATAGTGAACTGCTGGATAGATTTTCATTGGTGTCTTATAAGGATTATCACCTATAATCTTCTCATACATCTGAAATAAATTACCATATTTTTGCTCAATAGCTACATTCCCTAAGCGTGCGATGGCATCTTGAAAGTCAAGATAAACAGCATTCCCTATTTCACCCATGCCAAAACCAGCATCACAAATCTCTTTGGCTGCACGCGAAGCAACGTCACGAGGTACAAGATTACCGAAGGAGGGGTATCTCTCTTCCAAGTAATAGTTTCTCTCGCTCGCAGGTATTTGATCAGGAGAACGAGAATCATTTTTCTGTTTTGGTACCCACACCCTTCCATCATTACGTAAACTTTCACTCATTAAAGTAAGTTTAGACTGATAATCCCCAGAAACAGGGATACAAGTAGGGTGAATTTGAGCAAAACAAGGATTAGCCATATAGGCTCCTTTTTTATGAGCCCTCCAACTTGCAGTTACATTTGATCCTTTGGCATTAGTTGATAGAAAATATACATTACCATAACCACCCGTAGCCAGAACAACTGCATTCGCAGGGAAGGAAGTAATTTGTCCTGTTTCTAGATTGCGGGCAACTATACCTTTGGCATGACCATTCACTAAAATAACATCTAACATTTCATGACGAGAATACATAGTCACCTTACCCAAGTGTATCTGTCTATTTAATGACGCATATGCACCAAGTAACAATTGTTGACCTGTTTGACCTTTGGCATAAAAAGTACGGGAAACTTGTGCTCCTCCAAAAGAACGATTATCTAAATAACCAGCATAATCACGTGCAAAGGGAACTCCTTGTGCAACACACTGGTCAATAATATTGCCACTAATCTGAGCTAACCGGTATACATTTGCTTCTCTTGCTCTATAATCTCCACCCTTAATAGTATCATAAAATAGTCTAAAAATACTATCACCATCATTTTGGTAATTTTTTGCAGCATTGATACCACCTTGAGCTGCTATACTATGTGCCCGTCTGGGGCTATCTTGAAAACAAAAACAGTCTACATCATAACCTATCTCTGCTAGTGATGCCGCAACAGATGAACCAGCTAGGCCACTACCAACAACAATAACCTTGTACTTTCGCTTATTTGCTGGATTAACTAGCTTGAGAGAGAAACGATGGTTATCCCATTTTTCTTGTAACGCTCCTATGGGTATATTTGAATTAAATTCCATAAAACTCCAGCTCTAATAACAACATGCACTAAAATAAAAATAAATTGGTATTAATCCAAAACCAGTAGGGATTAATACAGCGACTGTATAACCCAACAATTTAATTGCAAATGTATACTTGATGTGATGTAGTCCAAGAGATTGGAAAGCACTCTGAAAGCCATGTGAAAGATGTAACGCAAGCACTAAAAAAGAGAATAAATAAAAAGCCGTATATAATGGATCAGAAAAAGAAAGCTTCACTAAATTATAAACGTCACTTATCTCCTCAAAACGAATAGGTACAAAATAGCTTTTTAGATGTATCACTATAAACACCAGAATCAACGCACCTGTAAGATGCATATATCTAGAGGGGAAACTACTGTTGCTATTTGCTTGGTTTTTAGCGTAACCCATTTTTCGTGCTTGTCGATTTTTATGAGTGGTTATCCCAGCAAAAGTAATATGAGCTAAAAATCCAATCAATAAAATAATTTCAGCAATCCGTATAACAACATTGGTACCCATAAAATGAGCATATGCATTAAAAGCAATGCCATTATCGGCCTTAAGTAGTAATAGGTTACCTGCCAGATGGGTAACCAAAAAACTGACAAGGAAAAGGCCAGTTACAGCAAGAATATATTTTCTGGCGACACTCGGTATCATAATGTATTAAGTACTGAATTAAATTTACTCACAAGAAAGCAAACCATTATTCTATCCATTTAAATGATAACGTCAAAAAATACCTTCTTGAGTATTTTCAGTCCCATTAACATAGTTTGGCAATGCCATGGGATTAATGGTCTGTAATTCTTCTGGTGTTAACTTTGTTATTTTACCAATCAAAGATAAAAATTTATCTATTTCTGGTTTGGCTACAATCCCTTCAGTTAATTTTAAAAACTTATTTGTGTACTCTTCTCTTTGAAAAGGCCTTTTGCCGTCTGGATGAGCATTAGCAAGTGCTTGTTCCTCTACTATAACGTCACCATTATTCATCTTAATCTCAACACGTGCACCAAAAGATTTCTTATTGGGATCTGTTTCATGATACCTTTCTGTAAATTTTGGATCTTCTTGGGTACGAATCTTATTCCATAGCTTTACAGTGCTTTCTTGGTTAGCCCTACTTGATGTATAACTATCCACATGATGCCAACTTTTATCCTCTAAGGCTACCGCAAAAATATACATGATCGAATGATCTAATGTTTCACGAGTAGCAGACGGATCAAATTTCTGCGGGTCACCCGAGCCTGTTCCAATAACATAATGAGTATGATGACTGGTGTGAATGATAATGTCTTGAATATCCTCTAAACTACTAATTTTATCAGATAAAACGCATGCCAGATCAATTAAGGCCTGTGCTTGATATTCTGCTGAATGCTCTTTCGTATATGTGTCAAGAATAGCACGACAAGGCTCGCCTACTTCAGGCCAAGGAACGCTATAGCTTGCTTCTTTACCATCTAGTATCCATGCAATCACAGAATCTTCCCCTTCCCATATGGGTGATGGAGCCTGTTCACCTCGCATGGCACGATCCACTGCTTCTACCGCTAACTTACAGGCATGGCCAGGTGCATATGCTTTCCAAGATGAAATTTGACCTTTACGAGATTGTCTGGTAGAAATAGAGACATGTTCAGCTTGGTTAATAGCCTGATAAATAATTTCAGCTGGTAACTTAAGCATTGTGCCAATGCCTGCGGCAACGGCTGGTGAGAGGTGAGCAATATGATCAATTTTATGCTTATGTAAACAAATAGCTTTTACTAGATTTACCTGTACTTCATAGGCTGTTAAAATGCCTAAAACCATATCTTTCCCTGAGCAGTTTTTTTGCTGAGCAACAGCAATGAGGGCAGGTATATTATCACCTGGATGTGAGTAATCAGCTGCAAGAAAAGTATCATGATAATCTAACTCACGCACCGCTGTATTATTGGCCCATGTAGCCCATTCAGCATGTACTTTAGTTGAAGCAGGTAAGCCAAACAAACTAGCTCCCTTATCTCGAGGATGTGCTAATGCTTGTAATCGTGCCGTCTTAACTGGGCGACGATTAAGAGACGCTATCGCAACAGAAGCATTATCAATTATGCGATTGCCAACCATCTCTACTACATCATTACTCAAAGACTGGTTCTGTGCTGCCACTTCACTAATATACCAAGCAAGTTGCTTTTCTTTAGGAAGCTTTTCTTTTTCTAAATATACACGAACATCTATTTGCCTCATAATACACAGGATCATACCAATTTTTCAGTGTAGGATGTCAAGATGCTTGTTGAATAGAGTTTAAAAAGATCAAGAAGAATAGACCAGATTGGCCATTCTTCCTTGTAACCTACACATGTTATTGATCATGATACAAAATCTAAATATATTTTTTTGTTTTTTATTTGTAACGCTTAATAACGTATCTTTTATCAAAATATCTTTTTCATTCAAAAAATTTGATTAGCAAAATTTAAAGGTATCTGCTTAACTAATATTTGGATAGTTAAGCCCAAGAGAGAAACAGACAATGTGTTTTGTTTTTATCTCTTTGTAAATACTGCTCTGGTGGATATTTCTTATTTGTCATCAAGCGAAACAAGAATGCCAAGAGCTAATTGAACGTTTCTTTCAGAGACCTCATGAAGCATCTTCCCTACTCCCTAAATAGGAATCCATCGTCGAAGTATTATCCAGTCTTGACGACAAAAGAGACCTGCTCCACCACCAAAACGATTTGCAAAAAAGCACGACACGTTAATTAGCGTTCGCACTTCTGTTGACGAGCAAAACATGGCAAAATAAAAGTACCGTATTGATAGAGGTGTTGCTACCTTTAGATATAAAAATGACAACTCATTTTATACCTACACATATTTTAAAATGATGTCCCTGACAAAAAAATATAACAATATAATTAAACAGGAACAGTATTTGCTTCAATCAGTAAAAATAGTTTTTAGAACATGGATATTATGGTTTCACCCATCAAATTGATTAAAAAGTTTCAAGCAACAGCAAAACCCATTAATGATAAAATCATTGCCTGCTAATTATAAATCAACACTCTTAAAAATCTACGCAATATCTTATTGCCAAAGTTGATGAGTGGTAAAGTGAGGATAAAATACTAATAGTGTAATACAATGGAAACCTCACAAAAAAAAATTCAAGAGATATTGGATGAATGCTCAAAAGGTAAGTATATCTTTCGTGGTGAAAACAAAGATTACAGCGAAGTTTCCTCAGGTTTATACCGGCAATAT
The DNA here is from genome assembly GCA_965262015.1 of Leptospiria bacterium. Taxonomy (GTDB): domain Bacteria; phylum Spirochaetota; class Leptospiria; order Turneriellales; family CBDBES01. The sequence goes on along the minus strand of OZ253494.1, from coordinate 1,498,758 downwards.
TGCCAGCAAGACAATAACAACTCTACTAATGATAATGACCCCTTGATTAATAATGAGTATTTTTTTGTTTCAAGTGTGGAAAAAGATATTGTTGAGAGGGTAAGGCCACACATCCGCCCTGACGCACCAAATATAGAAGTCCTGACCGAATTACAACATTATGGTGGCAAAACCGCCTTGCTTGATTTTAGTGAAAATATACATATCGCTTTATTTTTTGCCTGTGATGGTAATTTTGAGGAGGATGGCAGGGTTATTTTATTGGAAACATCTAAATTAACCACAAAATCAGAGATCAACTACGACCAGATAAGCAAGAACGAGGCAAAATACACTTATACCTTAATATCACCAACCGGGAAAAGCCCAAGAGTTATTTTCCAAAGTAGTATATTTGTTCATGCCCCCAAGGGTTACTTAGAAGAATGTAGATATGAGATTATTAAAATTGAAAAAGATCTTAAAAAGCCACTTTTAGACTATCTAAGTAAAAATTTTAATATAAAAACAGAGACCGTCTATAACGATATTCAAGGTTTTATCCGCAATCAGCATAATTACTCTACTGCAGAAATAGAATTTTACCGAGGTCTTGCAAATTCTGATTTAGGCGAATACAAAGAAGCTATTAAAAATTACGACAAAGCCATCAAAATCAATCCTCAAGATGCTAAAGCTTATTACAATCGAGGTCTTGCAAACTCTGATTTGGGCAAATACAACGAAGCTATAATCGACTACGACAAAGCCATCAAGATCAATCCTCAAGATGTCACAGCCTATCTCAACCGAGGTACTGCAAATTGTGCTTTAAAAAAATACAACGAAGGAATAGATGACTACAACGAAGCCATCAAGATCAATCCTCAATTTGCTACAGCCTATAACAACCGAGGCCATACTAACTCTGCTTTAGGCAGACATAAAGAAGCTATAATCGACTACGACAAAGCCATCAAGATCAATCCTCAATATGTCATAGCCTATAACAACCGAGGCAATGCAAACTCTGATTTAGGCAGACATAAAGAAGCTATAATCGACTACGACAAAGCCATCAAGATCAATCCTCAATATGTCATAGCCTATAACAACCGAGGCAATGCAAACTCTGATTTAGGCAGACATAAAGAAGCTATAATCGACTACGACAAAGCCATCAAGATCAATCCTCAATATGCTAAAGCCTATATCAACCGAGGTACTGCAAATTCTGATTTAGGCGAATACAACGAAGCTATAATTGACTACAACGAAGCCATCAAGATCAATCCTCAACTTGCTATAGCCTATCTCAACCGAGGTACTGCAAATTCTGATTTGGGCAGACACAAAGAAGCTATAGATGACTACGACAAAGCCATCAAGATCAATCCTCAAGATGCTAAAGCCTATCTCAACCGAGGCAATGCAAACTCTGATTTAAAAAAATACAACGAAGGAATAGATGACTACAACAAAGCCATCAAGATCAATCCTCAATATGCTAAAGCCTATATCAACCGAGGCAGAGCAAATTCTGATTTGGGCAGACACAAAGAAGCTATAATCGACTACGACAAATCCATCAAGATCAATCCTCAATTTGCTACAGCCTATATCAACCGAGGTACTGCAAATTGTGCTTTAAAAAAATACAACGAAGGAATAGATGACTACAACAAAGCCATCAAGATCAATCCTCAAGATGCTACAGCTTATTACAATCGAGGTCTTGCAAACTCTGATTTGGGCAAATACAACGAAGCTATAATCGACTACAACGAAGCCATCAAGATCAATCCTCAACTTGCTAAAGCCTATCTCAACCGAGGCAATGCAAACCATGCTTTAGACAGACACAAAGAAGCTATAATCGACTACGACAAAGCCATTAAGATTAATCCTCAACTTCCTATAGCCTACCTCAACCGAGGCAATGCAAATTGTGATTTAGGCAGACACAAAGAAGCTATAATCGACTACGACAAATCCATCACAATCAATCCTCAAGATGCTACAGCCTATAACAACCGAGGTACTGCAAATTCTGCTTTAAAAAAATACGAAGATGGGATAGATGACTACGACAAAGCCATCACAATCAATCCTCAAGATGTCACAGCCTATCTCAACCGAGGTACTGCAAATTGTGATTTGGGCAGACACAACGAAGCTATAATCGACTACAACAAAGCAAAAGCATTATTTGAAGAAGAAGGGAATAAAAAAATGGCAAAAAAATGCGAAGAGGCGATTGCACGCTTAAAAAACTGATAACAACGGAATAATCATAACTAAAATCACCGAATCTAACATTGGAGATCTCGCCAAGACCACATTTTCCTTTAAACTTTTGACACCATATGAAAAATTTTATGCACCTATAAAGGTGGCCTAGGTGATAACATGTAACATATGTCTATGGGTTTCACATAGAGTTTAAAAAAGATTATTGACATTTGCAAGACATTAAGGGTAGCCTATCAAAATCCGTTAAATGATTATATGTTCTTGAGTATGGGATAGTACTTATTACATAACTTGAAACATTAGTAGGCTAGTATGTATAGAATGAATAAATTATTGGTAATTGGCATCTTGATTACGGGAGCCTTCTCTTTACACTTACTATCCTTCATTGCATTGTTTAATAATAGAAATCTTCTTCCTGATTCATCCCTATACTGTAATCTTCCATCTTCTCAAGAGAGCTTGGCTACACAAAGTCTTAATAATGACCTTTCTGTTGAACTAGATTCAAATGATTTTTTAACCCAGAAGTTAGACCCATCAAAACAAGATGCTGAATTAAATAAATTACTGGACGAACCAGAAGATAAATCCCCTTCTGGTAAATTCCAAAGTGAATTTCATAAGGGTAAGGGTAAAAATCATGAATTAATTAAACAATTATACAGTACCCGTGATTTAGTACCTTCACCTCCCCAAAATGATAATAATGGATTCGAAAACTTTTTTCGTAACAAAGGGTTTTCTTTTAAAAAAGCACCCAACTCTGGTAGTAAACAACCTCAAGCAAAAAACCCAAAGAGCTATCCTCTTATATTTGATAAACTTATTCCTGGTGGGAGAGTGAGACAATCTTATATAAAACGGAAAAGAGAATATAAAGACATCATAGTGAAAGAAGTTCTGCCAACGATACATAATATTGATAAACCCTTTGAAGAAATTATTTTACAGTCAAAGAAAACTCTTAGCAAACACAATGAAAGAAACCAAATTATTGAAGATTTCCGAATATGGGAACAAGGTCGAGATCCAAGTAGTTACATAAAAAGTGATATTGAATATGAACATAAGAATCCAGACCATCCTAATCCTCTAAAGTTTTCATCTGAGCAAAGAAAAGATTTTTTGGATAAAACACTAACACTACCCAAAGAAACACAACTAAACCAATTTATTAAAAAATATTTTTACTACCACCCTGATAAAGGTGATTTAGCTATTACCATTCGTGATTTATATTTTAATAACCTGCAAAGATTAGCCTATGCATTTAGTTACGATCCTAATTTCTTTCTAATTGATTATCTTCAAGAGAATTTAAATAAAGAAGATTTTCTGAAAAATGTACTGTATCAAGTTTCTAGGTTACATGGTACAAAATCCATGACTGAAATTTTATTTACAGTTGAAAATATCTACGAAATACAAGATCGAGCTATACGGCTTCTATTTAATTTTATACGTACACAGCACTCTATACCAGAAGAGCGTAAGAATAGGTTACACTATGAAACTTTAGCTCGTTTTGCTAAAAAATATCAACCAATCTTATCTAATAAACAAATATATAATGAGCAACAATCTTCAGAAAAATATACAAAAAAACGCTTGGAAATTATAAACTACCTACTCAAAAATACACCTAATAAGTATCGTGCAAGAGATGCACTATTTGAAAAAGGACGCATACAGTGGGAATATGCTATGGAAAATAAAAAACTTGAATATTTTAAAAAAGCTTTAAAAACCTGGAAAAGTATTAACAAAACTCCTAGCAAAGGTGAGTTTTTGCATCGAGATACATGGTTAGCACTTAAACCTTTCTATAACAAGAGTAAGGAAATTAATACAAAATCTAATGCATTTCTCATGCAAAATGGGTTGAGAATTAATCGCATCCTTAAAGGGAGACTACATACTTCTATCCTGGAAAAAAGAAAACGTGAAGAACATTTATTATGGCCTTAATTGGTTATGCAATCTATAGAATTTAAAGAGTTAAAGGCAACACTTGTTACTGTTCTTCAAGAATTTCAGGAAACATATAAGGTAGCTGGTGTTGATATTGCTATATCAAATTTAAGTATTAACCAAAAAAAAATAGAGGATATAGATTGGGATAACCCCTCTGCAGTGCATAAATCAAATCAAATAAAAAGAGATATTGCTTTACTGGAGAAAAAAATATACAAGTGGGATACACTCAAACGAGAGCTATATGACATACAGGAATATCTTATCATTGCTGAGATGGAGAAAGAGACAAGCCTGATTAAGACCATCAATGATAGGATTAAGAATAGCCATAAAATACTTAGTAAGCTAAATATAGAGATCCTACTTAATGGTGAAGATGATAATAAGAATGCTTATTTGAATATTCATCCTGGTGCAGGTGGTACTGAATCACAAGACTGGGCAGAAATGCTTTATCGAGCTTATACAAAATGGTCTGAACGAAAAAACTGGTCAGTCAAACTAGTAGATTACCAGGTTGGTGAAGAGGCGGGCATCAAAAACGCTACACTATACATACAAGGAGAGAACGCTTTTGGTTTTCTCAAAGCAGAAAATGGGATACATCGATTAGTACGCATTTCGCCATTTGATTCGAATAAGCGGAGGCACACATCTTTTGCCGCTCTGCATGTGATACCAGAGATTACAGATACTACACAAACTATAATTAATCCCAAAGATCTTAGGATAGATACATATCGCTCGAGTGGAGCTGGTGGACAACATGTTAACAAAACAGACTCAGCTGTTCGTATCACACATATACCAACCAATATTATTGTAGCATGCCAGAATGAAAGAAGTCAAACCAAAAATAAAAATACTGCAATGAAAATATTACAAAGTAGATTATATAAGTTAGAAAAAGAAAAAGAAAAAGATACAATTGCTAGTAAAAGTGGGGAACGTAAAAATATTTCTTGGGGTAACCAAATTCGTTCTTATGTATTTCACCCCTATAACATGGTTAAAGATTTACGCACTAATCATGAGACGGGTAATGTTCAAGAAGTTCTGGATGGTAACTTTGATCCTTTTGTTACCGCATATCTACAACATGAACAAATTAAACAGCAGCAATAAATCAAAGATAATACTCATAGATTTTTTTCTATAATACTGGTAAAACTTTTGGCCTGTAAGCTTGCCCCACCAATTAAAGAGCCGTCTATATATTCTTGTCGGAGAAATTGCTGGATATTATCTGCTGTTACAGAGCCACCATATAAAATACGTATTTCTGAAGATGCTGAAGCTTTGAATACAGTGTCAATGGCTTCTCGTATACTAACATGTACATGATTAGTTTCTTCTGGCATCGCTGTTTGTCCAGTCCCAATAGCCCAAATAGGTTCATAGGCTATCGTAATATTTTGGATTTGGTTGATAGGAACATCTTTTAAAGCACTACATATCTGATCAGTCACTACCATCTCAGTTAAATTTTGTGTTTTTTCTTCTAAAGATTCCCCTACACATAAGATAATCTGTAGATCATATGACAAAGCTATTTTGACTTTCTTACTAATAGTTTCGTAGTCTTCTTGAAAATAATGACGTCGCTCTGAATGACCAATAAGTGTATGTGTACAACCAATATCTTTAAGTTGAAAAGCAGAGATTTCCCCTGTAAATGCACCTGATTTTTCAAAGCAAATATTCTGCCCTCCTATCTTAATCTTGCTATTAGAAGTTATTTTAGCTATATCAGATAGTAAACATAAGGAGGGAAAAGCAAAATATCAACCGTACTAATATCAGAAAATTTATCTACAAGTATATGGGACAGAGCACACGCTGATTCCCTATGAAGATTCATCTTCCAATTAGCAGCAATAATAGGATTTTTCATAAGTACAAAGTAAGCTATCGCTTATTTTTTTGATTGTCTTTTTTCAAGAAAAAATTTTTTTAGTAAGGATGAATAAGGTAAATTTTTTATATCCAGCTTATGATAATTAAGCTTATGGTTATGTCCCGCAAGTAACATGACTTGTCTAATCCCTGGTATCTTGTCTGCATAGGCTAAGAAATAGACTTCCTTAATTCTAGATAAAATAATAGCACCTGTACATAAAGTACAAGGCTCTAATGTAGTCACCATAATGGATTTCTCTAGGTAAGGTGTATTTAAAGAATAACATGCTGAACGAATACTTTCTATTTCTGCATGGGCTGTAGGATTATTTTTAGTGAATACTTGATTATGTTGCTGTGCAATAATTTGCTTATCATAAATGATACAAGAGCCTACTGGTACTTCATCTTTATGATAAGCTTTTAAAGCTTCATCATAGGCAACTTGGACTGCTTTATGAATGGCGTCTTGTTGTAACATTATCCTGATAACTTAATGCGTTTCTGCCTTAGAGTAAATAATATCTGTACTAATACCCATATCTGTAAATTAGAAAAGATAAATTCCATTTTGAAGTACGCAAATTAGCTTCACTCTTCCAATACCTCTTGGTCTTGAGTTAATTGTATGTATAATCTCATCAAGATATTTTTGAAGAGTCAAGTATGGTTCCGGACAGAACAGACTTACTCAGCAGTTTCTCCTTAACAACGATAACCTACACATGTTGTTGATCATAGTACAAGCTTTTAATATATTTTTTTGTTTTAATATCTGATAATCTATTTTTTTGTCAAAATATCCTTTGGAGTTTTTAAAATTTTGTGTTTTCTGCTTCTCTTCGCAAATTATCACCTGTATATTTACCATTCAAGAAAATAGATATTTTCATGAACACAGTAATATATCTATTTTATATGTACATGGTATTTATTTCTCATACCCCACAAATGCTTTTTTCATGTTATGAATAGATCTACAATAGTTTTTAGAGCCCTTAAGAGGCCAACAGGCCTCTTAAATATGCCTTTTTTTACCCCCTATCCCCCCACGTTTAAACCACTAGATATTTATACCGTATTACGAAACGTCACAAAGTAGTACCTTCGAAATAGAATCTAATTTTATAGAGTGTTTCATGTGATATTTGTATTTTTTGAGCTATTTTTCTATAACTCATATTTTCTGATAAATATTTCTGTATATGTATCTATTTTTCACAGTATATTTTCATAATCTGTTCCTCCCAAGTCTTATTGCTTAAGAAGTAATGGCTTATGAACACCTTAAACTGTCCATAACTGGACTTGACTCTCCATAACTTTCACATTTATCTTTTTTATTTATGTTGACAAGTAAGCATATAGCTTGACCATTACTGGAGAGAATTAGTAAAATATATGAAGAAGTCTGGTGCAGATGTAATGCTTGATATCCTCATGGATAATGAGATAGATACATGTTGGGGTTATCCAGGCGGGGCTATTTTACCTTTTTACAATGCTTTATTTGGCTCAAAATTAAAACACTACCTGGTTAGACATGAGCAGGCAGCAGCTCATGCTGCAGAAGGATATGCAAAAGCTTCTGGTAAAATTGGTGTATGCATTGCTACTTCAGGACCTGGAGCAAGCAATTTAGTTACAGGTATTGCTGATGCAAAAATGGATTCCGTTCCTCTACTCGCTATTACTGGACAAGTGGCGACCCATGCCATTGGGACAGATGCTTTTCAAGAAATTGATATGTATGGAATGAGTATACCTATAACAAAATATAATGCATTGATTCAATCGGCAGATGACGTAGCACGGATTACGCAAGAAGCTATCGTCGTTGCCCTTTCTAAAAGACAAGGCCCCGCTTTAATTGATTTTCCCAAAAATTGCCAGACTGAGTTAACTGCTTTTCTTAAAGCAAAAAAACAAATATCTCTACCTGGATACCATTGTCAACAAGTAGAGATTAAAGGTGACTTAGAACAATTTGTATCTCTAATAAAACAATCATCTCAACCTTTACTCTATGTAGGAGGTGGTGCCATTGCAACTAATGCTTCTACCTATATAAAACGTCTAGCTGAGAGATGTAATATTCCTGTTGTATCTACCCTGATGGGTCTAGGGGCCTTCCCGGGCAACCATGAACTTAGTCTTGGGATGTTGGGCATGCATGGAACAGCATATGCCAATAAGGCTGTTATTGAATGCGACTTACTTATAGCCTTAGGTTCTCGTTTTGATGATAGGGTTGCTGGTAATACAAAAACTTTTGCAAAGAATGCAAAGAAAATCCAGGTTGATATTGATCCAGTTGAATTTAATAAACGAATCCACGTTGATTTATATATAGAAGGTGATTTAAGTCTTGTTCTAAAACAATTATTACAAATACTCAAACCTAAGAAACATACTCCGTGGACTAATCATATAAAACAGCTAAAAGAAGAGAATCCTCTAAAATTTCAGTGGAGTGATAAATTTATTAAGCCACAATACGTTATCCATTGTCTGTGGAAAAAAACTAAAGGTAAAGCCATTATATCCACTGATGTTGGACAGCATCAGATGTGGGCTGCCCAATATTATACATTTAATGAGCCCAGACAATGGCTTACTTCTGGTGGATTAGGTACTATGGGTTTTGGTTTTCCTGCTGGACTAGGTGCAAAGGTTGCTTTACCAGAGAAAGATGTTTTTGTTATTTCAGGTGATGGTTCTTTTCAGATGTGTATGCAAGAACTAGCAACCGCTAAAATGTATAACATCTCTGTTAAAATTATTGTTTTTAATAATGGTTTTTTAGGAATGGTAAGACAATGGCAAGAGCTATTTTATCAAAAACGTTTTGCCGAATCAACCATGAGTTATAATCCTGATTTTATTGCTATAACTAGGGCATTTGATTTACCTGCTAAAAAAATTACTAAACATACAGAAATTGAAAGTGGTCTGGATTTTCTTATCGAATCTAAAGAATGTTGTCTATTAGAAGTTGTTATACCTGAAGAAGAAAAAGTGTATCCAATGATATCATCAGGTGCATCTTATGAAGATATGATTGATTTTACAGGTACAGGTAATGAAGAAACAAATAAAATTTATTCAATTATACCTAATAAACCATAATGAAAAATATTCTTTCTATTATTGTTAATAATTCGTATGGAGTCTTAAGCCATGTAGCTGGCTTATTTGCTAGAAGAGGTTATAACATTGATTCTCTATCTGTAGGCGAAACAGATTCTGCAGATAAATCTGTGATTACTTTGGTTGCTAATGAGAATGAAGAAGTAGTACTACAAATCAAAAAGCAATTGTATAAATTAATTGATGTTATTAGTGTAGATCATATTCCCCAACAAAATTCTATTCAAAGAGAGCTGATTTTAGTTTCTATCAATCTATTGAAGCAAAACAGAAGCCAAGTAGTTAATTTAGTTCAAGCCTATCAAGCACAAATATTAGAGATGAATATAAATAATGTTATTATTTTACTCAACGGCTCACCTACCACTATTTCGTCATTTATCACCATTATGAAAGAGTTTGGTATTGTTAAAATAGCCCGCACAGGTACCATTGCATTAAGTCAATTATCTAGTTCATAATGCATCGTTTTATTTATATTACTTTTTTAGGACTTATACTATCTATTATTGCTTATATTGCTAGGCCTAGTACTACTAGTTATCTGAGAAAAGCAAAAAATGCTTTAAATAAAGAAGATCAAATCTCTGCTTCTATTAATTTTCAAAAAGCTTATAAAACTTCCTTGGATAAGTCTTTTTTTTTAGCTGATAGAGATATATTATTTTCACATCTTTTAATGTCATATAATAAAAAAGTTTTAGCAGCAATCACTGCTAAATCATCATCTTTGTATTTTTTTCATTTACTAGAAAATGAAAAAAATATACTACCGCTAGAAATAGGAAAAGTGAAACATATTAATATTTCTCCATCTGGAAATTATATACTACTTACTTCACAACATAAGGATAAACCGTTCTGCTCATTATTTATTGCTCATTTATTTACACAAGAAAAGTTTTTACATGAAAATATAATAGATTGTGATACCATACCTGCGATATCTAATGCTGGAGATATAGTTTTTACACAGAATAATCAAATATCTATCTTGAAAGATTTGCAAGATATAGAACAAAAAAAACAAATTTCCTCTCATAAATTACAAAAAGTTTATAAACACATTCCCGCTAAATTTCATTTTACTTACACTTTCAAAAATCAATTATTTTTGTTATATGGTAATGCCGGACACTATTTGTTATATCATTTTAATAATAATGGTACTTATAACTTAATGAGTAAATCTGTTGCTACACCTAAAATTTTTTTTATAGGGAAGTCTGATACCCCTCATGTTATTACTGGTGGAGCTAGCCAGTACAATCTTATTTTTTTTGCTTCTCAATACGGTAAAGAATATAAGAAGGTGGCTAAGCTCCCTTCTATGCACAATATAACTTTTATGAATAAACAAATATATTATTTTATCCTAAGAAAAAGAATCTTTAAATTTGATAAAGCTAATAAATCTAATCCTGTATCTCTTCCTTTTCTTGCTAAAGAATTATTCGTTGGTGTAGATCAAACATTATATTTTTTATCAGCAATGGGTAGCATTATGCGGTACCAAGGTAAAATGCCTAACTCGCTTAGTATGCATATTTTTAAACAGGTACTTAATTTTGAGGCATCTCAATAAAGTATGTATTAAGATGCCTATAAATTTTTCTCTTCTAATTATTTTATTTCTACTTACTATTACCGCTTCAGTGATATTTTTATTACAGGGAATTATAAGTATGGTACATATTGAACAAGATAGTAATGATACATATCATAATAATCTGAAAGAACAAATCAAGGCCATAGATGAAAATTTAATAAGTTTAGAAGAGGAAAAAAAATTAAATAAAATATTAGAACAAGATTTTATATTATTACAAAATAAGATCTTGCTATCTAAACAAAAGCTAGTTAATAAAATTCAATAATTTATGGGTATAATTAGTCATATACAGTAAACTCTAACTTTTTTAGAAAAGGTATATTATTATCATATTCATATAATTAGAAAGATCTATAATTTAATTTTGGGTAGGTAAAATAAATATGCAAGTAAGGGCATCATAGATTAATTTATCTGTAGCATTGGTTATATTATAGTCTATTTTTTTAGTAATAAAATTTAAGAAGTTTATACTTATAATTTGCCTACACACTATTCAGCATAAATTGCTTTAGACGAGGATCCATGACATAACAACAATAGATAATATCGCTAAGGAAGCTTAACTACACAATATTGGATAGTAGCTCAACCTTATTGGTAATTTAGCATTGAGTATATGGCTGAGGCATGCTACATACTACTTCATCCATTAGGTAAATCATTTACAACTAAATGGATATTATTATGCACAGTACCAGATATATTAAATCTACCATAATCTACCACATATAAAAAGATCCATGTTACCTCAACAGTTAACAAAAAGTTTATACCTCACCGACAGATCCACCAAGATTTATTTGGAAAAGGTGGACCAGGAGCTACTGTTCTGTAGCTTTATATAAAATACAGAGTGGTACAACAATAAACAATTAATTAAACAATTTTTCAATTATATTACTATATTTATCTGTAACAATATTTCTTCGTAATTTGAAAGTATTGCTTAACTCATCACCTTTTTCAAAAGGTTTGGCTAAAAGAGCAAAATAAACAACTTTTTCAAAGTTTCTGAAACCATTAGCAGATGATATAAAAGTGATTATCTCATTTTTATAAATTCCACGAATTATTTCATGTTTTATCAAATCCTTCATTGATAAATTATCCAGACCATTTTCCTTAGCCTTTTGTTCTAACACCTCTTGATTTGGAACAATTAGTGCTCCCAAGACTTTCTTATCTTGACCAACACACATAACATGGTCTACATAGAGGCTTTGTTTAAGCGTATCTTCAATTGGAGTAGGCTCTATATTTTCACCACCAAGTAAGACAATTGTATCTTTTGAACGCCCCACAATGCTCATATTGCCATCTGTGGTGAAAGCAACCAAATCACCTGTATTAAACCAACCATCTTTTGATAATACTGCAGCAGTCTTTTTAGGCTCTTTGTAATATCCTTTCATAACTTGCATACCACGAATATATAAAGTACCTTTTGAACCGGGATTACGAGTTACTGTTTTCGTGATATCATTACCATTAATGTCAATTACTTTCCATTCTGTTCCTTTAACTGGCTTACCCACTGTACCAGGAATACTACACTGAAAATCTCTAGAAGCAACTATTGCTGTTGATTCTGTTAAACCATATCCTTCCAGTACTTCTATCCCAATAGAGCTAAAAAATTCATCTAGATATAATGGTAGTGCACCACCACCACTAAAAGCAAACCTTAATCCACCACCAACAGCTTCTTTTACCTTTTTAAATACCACTACAGCTGCTAAAGCCTTGAGTGGGTATAAAAGAAGATACCTAGACAGATGAAATATAAACATAAATGGAAGAAAGAGAGGCATAGTCTTCTTGCTTTTCTTAGTTCTACCATACAAAAAATTACCTGAGCGCCATACAAAGATAGAAATAGCCGTACAAAACTTTAGTAATCCCAACTTACCACTATTACTAGCACCCGTAAATATCTTATTATATAAACCTTCCCATAATCTTGGTGCAGCTGGGAAAATGGTAGGTTTAATTATCTTAAGATCTTCACCCAGTGTCTTAATAGTAGTATGGGCAATAGACACACCATTACAAAAAAAGTATGTTTCTACAGTACGTCCAAAGATATGCCATGGGGTAATATCTCAAGCACTCTGTCTTTAGCTGTGAATTTTGGTATGATATCACCCAACACCTGAAATTGAAAATCTACGTTTTGGTGAGTTAGTTCTACACCTTTTGGTTCACCTGTTGTTCCTGAGGTATAGACAATTGAAGTTGTATCACTCAGCTGTAATTTCTGACGACGAGTCTCTAATTCTTTTGCAATCTTAGCATCTTGAAGATGTTTCTTCCCTGTTGCAATAAAAGAATCCAGAGTAACAACTTTACTGTTGGTTTTAGGTGCCTTTCCATTATCTAATAATATATATTGTTTAACAGAAGGCTTATATTTAGATTTTACACTCTCTTTTTCTATTGCAGTAATAACTTTTGCATTGCCGACAAATACAATTTTAGCACCAGAGTGACCCAGGATATAACATAAATCTGCTGGAGTAGAGTCAGTACCTCGGGGAACATCAACACAACAGGCAAGTTGAATACTCATAGTAGAGAATGTCCATTCCTTAGACACATCTGCAATAACAGCAATGTGGGATGATATTTTCCCCCCGGCAGCAACCAAGCTAGCCGCCATAGCAAATATTATATCTTTTATTTCAGCATAAGAAATATCTTTAAAGGTATTTCCATCTCTCCATTTGATCACAGTTTCATCTGAATAAGTATCAAATGTTTGATAAATCCTATTGCATAAATGCATTAAACTTTGGGTATTATATTGTGGTTTCATAAAATATACTCCTTAAATTTTTAGGTATAGATTCCTACGATCTCATTTAAATCACTCAGTGTACTTTAAAGTCAATACACAAAAATCTACCTCTTGAGTACACAAATTAATATGACTTCAAATGAGAAAGATATTTTTATAGATATATTAAGCAAAAATTGTGGAAAGTGCGTAAGTTCCATTTTGAAGTGTGAAAATTAGTCTCACTCTTTACAGTTCGTGGTCTTGAGTTTATTTTATGTATAATTTTATCAAGATATTTTATGTAATATATCTAGAATCTGTTCCCTTGCTTAGATATTGTCTAATCAATCTATTGCTATATGCACTAAGACTTTTCTGCCAAGGAGAAGATATGTCCGTAAAATAGACCTTGCTATTCTCTGTATATTCTCTTCTTAAACTACTATACTGTGAAATATATACCCAAAAAATTGTATTTTGTTTTGAAATTTAACATAGTAAATTATATTTTTTCTTAAAAAATCCTCAAGGATTTTATCTAATATACGAAAGTTGATTTAAGCTTATTGCCTAGCAAGGAAGCACAAAAGTATAAGGATTTCAGGGAGGAAATCAATTATGATAATTAATCACAATATGAGTGCGATTTATGCAAATCGTACCCTCAAGTTTCAACATTGGGAACTCAATAAAGATATGGAGAAACTTTCTTCTGGTATGCGAATTAACCGAGCTGGTGATGATGCTTCTGGATTAGCTGTTTCTGAAAAAATGCGAACCCAGGTTATGGGTCTAAGAAGAGCAGAAATGAATACTGAAGATGGTATGAGTTTTGTCCAAACTACTGAAGGTTATTTGGAAGAGATACAAAATATCGTACAACGAATTCGTGTATTATCTGTTCAAGCAGCGAACGGTATTTATACTGATGAGGATCGTCTGCAAATGCAGGTTGAGGTATCTGAGCTAATTGATGAAATTGATCGAATTGCTTCACAGGCAGAGTTTAACCAAGTTAAACTATTAACTGGGGGTTACTCTCGTTTAAGTCCGTCAGGTAGTATGTGGTTTCACATGGGTGCTAATATGCATCAAAGAGAGAGAGTTTTTATTGGAACCATGACAACGGCAGCTTTACGATTAAGAAATGCCACAGTCTTGACTTTCATTTCTCTATCAACCACAGGCAAGGCCAACATGGTAATTGGTTTAGCGGATCAAGCATTGGCTAAAATCTCTAAACAGCGGGCTAATCTGGGTGCATATTATAATCGTCTTGAATATGCCTCAAGAAGCTTAATGAATGCTTATGAAAATATCCAATCTGCTGAATCTAGAATCAGAGATACAGATATGGCAGAAACCATGACAAGCTTTACTCGTTACCAAATACTAACTCAAGCTGGTACAGCTATGTTAGCTCAAGCTAATGCGAGAAGCCAGTCGGTACTACAACTACTACAATAAGTTTTAGGGTTCCTATCCATTATAATTGGATAGGAACCCCTATCCCCAATGCATTAAAGTAAAATACAAGATCAAGAAGGGAGGATTAAATCTATTTTATTCTTTCCAAAATCTAATTTATAGGAAACTCCGTCCAGGAGATAATATCCTCTCCTATCGTGGCAATTAATATGGGACTTATTTTATCTTTTAGTTTATCTTCTGTTAGATCAGAAGGAATTAAGCCCATTACAGTATTCTTAGATGGTTCTGTACCACCCTCACTAAATATTCTACAGCTCTGTATCCTTATTGTCCCCAAACTAAGCTTACCAGGATTATCTTTTTGGTCCACACATAAATCAAAACCACCTACATATAGGTTACTAGCGGTCACCTTGGTCCCCCCTCTAAAATGTAAACCTTGTTCATTATTATTATCTGATGACTTTGAAACTATAGCAACTACCTTGTCTAGAGTGCCATGAGAAATAGGCGTTTTGTTATTATTATCTTTATCATTATCAGCTTCAATGGCAGTATTCCCTTTGATAGGTATTAAAATTGCTTGTGTGATACTACCTTCCCATCCATTTGTCCAGTCTAATTGATCATCACCGTTTATAGTAGAAATAAGGTTGGTTATGCTGACCGTACCTCCAAAAATCTCTATACCATCATCTGCATTATTGTGAACGTGGATATTTTCTAATATTGTACCACTACCCACGGCCTGTAATGAAAGGCCATTTAACTCATTTTCAACATTAAACTTTCTACCACTAAATTCAATACGCACATATTTTAAAGAACCACTGCTGCCTGTTTTATCTGAGGCACCACCATAGCTACCTGTGCTACCTTCACCTGAACCAATATTGCTACCGTCATCTTTTTCACCTTTATTGTACTGAGACTTACCATTAATAGTAATCCCACCCCAGTCGCCTCGTGTACGTTCACCAACTGCTTTACCGCTGGTAAAAATAAGAGGTTCTGTAGCAGTACCTTCTGCCATAAGCTTACCGCCTTGCTCTATAACTAGAACGGTAGCATTATTAGTATCTGCTAGTATTGTACTACCTTTTGGTATAGTTAGTACGGCACCATCTTGTACCTTCACATAACCGCTAATTTGTATACACGGGCCTTGAGCTCCCCAGGACACCGTACCAGAGATGTTCCCTGTTTTAACTGCCCCATCTCCACTTGTATTATAGTTACAAGCTGTTTGAGTTGCATCGGCAAAAATAATATTATTAATACTATTTGTCGTGTTATCACTACAAGATAAACTCACTATAATTAGTAAAATTAGCGATATGGACGCTCTTTTTTTTAAAAACATTTGAATTTTCATTTAACTTTTCTCCGTATTTTTTATTAAATAATTTATTTTTTCTTTTAACTACTAGAACACATATTTTAAACTTAAACCAAAATTACGGCCTAGTCTATATGACCGAACATCTTCTCTCTCCTTTGTATTAACAATTTCAGTTACTTCACGCAGAATAGGATCTAAAAGATTAGTTGCTATAAGTTTGAGAGTAAGATCCTTATAAATTATCTGGTTGATCGCAAGACCTAAGCTAGGTATAGATTCTTGATATGTTTCATTACTAAATCCTTGAAAACCTACCCGAGTAATATAACGTCCTGAGATATTAAATAAGCTAGAAATGGCAGTACCAAATTTTTTATATTCATATGTAAAAATTAAATTTACAATATAGGGAGCTTGGCCTTGTAGAGGACGATTACCGTTTAAACTACTACCGGGTACCTCTATTTCTGGGTTAGAATTTCCTATTTCATAGTATCTAACCTTATCAGGTAAAAAAATCTTAGAATATAGCCAAGATACATTAGCATTGAGAAGAAAGCGTCCCCATGTTTTAGGAACAAAATGATCTAGACTTTGTTTTATCTCAAATTCTATTCCTAGATTTAGTGCAGAATCTACATTCACTAGTGTAAGACGCTCTGATGCCCCTGCTAAAATAATTACCTCAGCTGGCTTTTCCAAATGTTTATGAAAAAAACTTAATGACAATAGATCTAAAGCGTTTGTGTACCATTCTAAGCGTAGGTCGGTATTATGAATATTAGTTTGTTCTAGTTGTGGATTACCAACAAAAGATTCACCATCCGCTATATTGACACTAGCAAAGAGTGAAATATCTTTAAAGTCAGGTCTATTCACAGTATAACTATAGGAGGTCCGTGCGATGATATTTTTGGTAATATTATAAACTAAGTTTAGAGATGGTATTGGATCTGTTTTTTTGATACTTGCAGTAACTTTTTGGCCTGCTGAAAAAGGATTGAGACTTGTAACCCCAAGATCAGAATATTCTACCCGTATACCAGTAACTAAACGAACTGAGCGAGAAAGAGGTAGTTCATTTTCTATATAACCAGATATAATATAGTTATTCCCTTCATAGGAATCTGATATGCCTGTATCCTCTCGAAAATTAATCGCATTAAATAAATTTTTTTCTATGACATCTCTAAAAAACTCTTCAGGATTAGCAAATTTAAGACCATCAGGAAATAATGACTCATCACTAACTTGCCAGGCAAATTGACGATTATTAGCATCACGAAAACGAAATGAATAGCTAGCCCCACCCTTTATAGCAGAACGTAGCCCACTCCATTGTCTAAAATTAAACTCTACATAAGGCTTTACATCAATTAAATGATCAGCATGATTATTATATCTTCGTAAGAAATTGTTAGCTTCGTATAAAGTATTGGCTACACCATCTTGTTTGAAATAAGTAGCTTCACGGGCATCTGGTTGGTTTCTGGTTGCTCTCGAATAAGACACATCCCAATGTAATTTAGTACCAAAAGTATCTTGAAATAGATGATTACCATGTATTTGGTTAAAGAGCAATGAAGTTTCTACATAATTCAATAGGTTAAGTCTAATATCATTATCTACTGCAGATTGCCTAAATCCTTGCCTAGTGGTATCTTCAGAGGAATGGCTGTATAAAACACTATATCCTACATCATGGAATCCATTGACTGAGTAATTTAATGAAGTTAAAACACCCTTGTTAGTTTGATATGTAGAAGATGCAATATCAATGGATTCATTGATCGCACCATCCACAGAATAATGCCGATGAAGTAGTTTTATATTTTGGGAATTTTCCCTAAATATAACAGCAAATAAGAAACCTAGTTTAGATACAGCAGATAATTGAAATGTATTACCATAAGAAAAATTTATATTAAGTGGAAGTTTTCCACGTTCTTGTGCAATATTCCATACATTAGCAAAATTTGATGTAAGAGTTTTGTCTTGTGCATTATTTAGTGAATGAATTCTTTCATTAGATATTGAGCTGGGTAGTTTTCTAGTAGAATCTTGTGCTCCTAGACCGATGATATCTAGACGACTACCTCTATAAGACGTAAAATCCCGTAGGGTAGTGAGAGTATTGAAACCAGTACCTATTTGCACTCTTACTTGTTGTTTAGAGGGGTAACTTTGAGAATTAATATTTACTACTCCTCCAGCAAAACTACCTGGCATTTCAGAACTATAAGTCTTGGAAATAACTAAGCTATCTAGTAGGGCTGTAGGAAAAATATTAAGAGGTACTACTCTTTTATCTGGTTCGGGTGATGGTAAATAAGAATTATTGAATAGGACAAGAGAATAACGTTCCCCTAATCCTCGGACAAATATAAATTTGCCGCCAACAATATTAATTCCTGTTATACGTTGTGCAGCACTAGAGGCACTATTATCAGTGGACCGGGAAATCTGTTCTGCACTAATAGCATCCTGTTGTGTAACTGCTTTTTTACGCTTACTTAAAAGTGATCTATCCGTATTAGTAGCACTTTTAGATCGTACCACTACCTCGGCCTGTGTTGGTGGGGAAAGATTGACATTCAACAGAGTAGCTTTCCCTTTAGAGATGGTAGCAATTCTTTTATGTACCCCATAGCTAGAAAGCTGGAATTCTATCTCTTGGCTACCTACGGGTACTCTAGATAAGGTGTACTTCCCGTCACCAGCAGTAACAGTGTATGATCCAGAGCCCCTGTGAATAACCGTAACACCGAAGAGAGGTTCTTCAGTTTGGTTATCTACGATTCTACCTGTTACAGAACCTATACCTCCTTTCTTCTGGGGATAACTATCTGTTACAGTCAACAAAACTAACAGTATAAATACACTAAAAGACATGGACATACTACAAGTAATAGCCCTGAAATAGATTATGATGTACCTATAGGATTAAGGCTTTGTTTATTCTCCACAACCTTGTATCAATCTAGCTGAAAACGAACAGGCTGATAAAATTTACCAATGATAGCGTCACCATCAGGATTGATACTTGGTTTATAAAGCTTTTGCTTAAAAGCTAGGACAGCCATTTTCTCTAAACCATAACCTAATTGTTTACCTACAGGCTTAACCCTAAGAACATCACCATCATCAGCAACAATAATCTCTAGCATCAAGGTACCTTCAACACCTGCCATGCGTGCTTTGGCACTATATTTAGGTTGAATATGTGGACTAAGATCCACTGGCATTGTTGCACCATTTATAATGGGGTTTACAGCATATGCCACACGAGGGTCTTCTTGTATTTTATTATCTTGATCTTTCACGTATTGATTTCCAAATATTTCATCAATCTGCACTTTACTAGTAGGTTTAACAATTTTTCTAATACTTCTTAGATCTCCTAAACCCACAGTAACCGCAAGTCTATCTAAATCAGAATCTGAATAGGCACGGAAATCCCATTTAAAAGCATATACAGAAAGAGATAAACTCGCAAAAATGAAAAATAGAATAGTAGTACGATGCCTCACTACCCATGGTGAGGCATATTCTGTCCTAAATGTATTTTCACAAGGCAAGCCATAATTTAGTGAATTATCACCTTGATTTAGATTAAGATATTTCTCTATCTTGATTTGTATTGTCTTTACCATTTTTTACTCTCCTTATTTATTGTCTAAAATCTATTTTTTTTCTGCTGCTAAACCAACTTTAGCAATACCTGCACTTTTTACACTATCCAGAACATCCATTAATTTATGGTATTCTGTTTTACTTTCTGCTCGTAAAATAACTGATATATTAGAATATCTAGTCTTTTCTTGCTTTAATCTTTCTGGTAAAAGTTCTATATCATCCATTACTTTATCACCCCAGAAAACACGGCCATCTATTTTCACAGTTAATATAACCTTATGGGGTTCCTGTTTCACCGCAACTGCCTTAATCTTTGGTAACGCAATATTAACAGTTTTATATTTTGTGAATTCTGCTGTAACCATGAGGATAATTACCAATACTAACATAATGTCTACTAGAGGAGTTACGTTAATATCACTTATACTACCGCTATCGTCTCCTCCACTTGACATGCCCATAATAACCTATTTTTAAGTTCTCTCTGTGGGTTGGGGTAATTCGTGCCATGCTTTACCAGTTGACTTCGCTACACAAAAGCCACATATTAAATTGACCATTTCTTCTGCATTAGAAAGTTTAACTCTTACAATTTTACCTATGGCATTATTTGCAATAACACATGGTATAGCAACACCCAGACCAAAGGCTGTTGCAATTAGAGCTTCAGAGATACCTCTCATAACAACAGCAGGACCAGCATCACCCATAAGAGCCAGATCTCTGAAAGCTTTCATAATACCGAGTACTGTACCTAATAAACCAATGAATGGCGTATTGTTGCCCAACGTCGCTAAAATTACTAACCGCTTTTCAAGCTTTCTTTTTTCTGCAATCAAGGCAGCTTGAGCAAACTCTTTCATGACTACTTCACCATGTTCCCATCCCATTAAAGTTTTAAATATAATCTTACCTTCTGTACCATACCCACCTTTATTAATTTCAGAAAGGATATGATCCACATTATACGGCATCTTTTTTAAGTTATTAATAATTAGGTCTGCTAGCTCTACATTTGAGCCTTTTTCTTTGACAAGAAGCACTATCCGGTCCACTGCTACCACTACCGCTAGAAGAAATAAAGCAATTAGGATAAAGACAGTGGGATCTTCCCCTATATGCAATTTTCCAGCTTCTGCTAAAGTATTATCCTCACTCTCTTCTATATTCTCTGGATTTTCTTGTTCTTCGATATTTTGATCGTTTTGAACATTATCTTGACTCAAGGTTGTTTTCTTGTCCTGAGACCAGGATAGAGACGGAAGACATATTAGACATAATAAATATATGGCCCAATTTCGACACTGTCGTGACACAATATTAGATGACGTAATAGAATAAAACATAGGTTCCGCAGGACCGATGTAGAAAAACCAAGGGTATGTAAAGAGTTTTTATATCTTTTCTAGGAAATTTAGTGTTATTTTTACAAGTTTTTTGTTATTTGAAGCAACTATTACTTTTAAAGACACTCTTACGACACATAGGGAATAATTTCTATAATGATTTACCCATTACACTTAATAAAAGTGCCATACGCATATAAACACCATATTGTGCTTGATTGAAGTAAACAGCGTTGTTAGTGGAATCAATATCTGTACTTAGTTCTTTAACTCTTGGTAGTGGGTGCATAATAATCACATCTCTTTTACATCTGTCCAGTACAGATTTATCAAATATATAATAGCCTGCATATTCTTCATACTCTTGCTGATCTGCAAATCTTTCTTGTTGTATCCTTGTAATATAAATAACATCTGCATCATATATCTTCTTGATATCCTCTGTTTCATCAAATGTGATACCCGTTTGTTGTAACTTAATACGATCTGCTTTAGGTAATTTTAACTCTGATGGACTAACAAAGACAAACTCGATATTATAATGTAATAATAACTTATAAAGAGAATGGATTGTACGACCATATTTAATATCTCCCATAAAAGCAATTTTTAGTCTATGAGAACATATATTTTTTGAGTGATCTATTGTATATAAATCTAAAAGGGCCTGGGTAGGGTGTTCTCCTATACCGTCACCTGCATTAATAACAGGTATACTAATATTCTTTGCTGCTAATTCAGAAACACCTTCTTTGGGATGTCGAATAACACAAACATCAGCATAAGCTTCAATCATTTTAAGTGTATCATACAGAGTTTCCCCTTTAGAGATAGAAGAAAATTGAAAGCCAACTGATGTGATTACTTTCCCACCTAGTTTAATCATAGCCGTTTCAAAAGACAATCGGGTACGGGTTGATGCTTCAAAAAAGAGAGAAGCTAAAATATTATCCTTAAGAAGAGGTATATTTTTTTGTAACTTTAACCGTTGTTCAATCTTACGAGTAAGATTAATTAAATCATCTAGAACAGCCCTATCAAACTGCTCAGCAGATAAGATAGATTGCTTATATCCCATAGGCATAGGATTAAAGTAGGATTACATGCACTAGAAACTAGATACTCTATGATAATCAGTAATATTAGTTTTAAAAAAATATAAATTATCTTTTTGAATTATTTCACCTTTCACTTTTACTGGCACAGCGACTAGTGGTAAAATATCTTTATTAATAATAGTATCTGTACCAGACACAAGAACAAAATAGTGCTTTTTTTGATCTGTATTCTGAAAATATGCTACAAATAAAGCAGGCAAACCACCACGTATACACAGCGTAGCACAAGAACGATGAGTTTTACCAGCGCCTGGTTGCATTTGCCCTAAATAACATTTACTATCCATAATCTCACCTTCTATAGTATGCATTCCTAGTGATTTTGAGGTTGATATTGAAAGTATATATTTTCTTTTTAAAGCATACTCTGGTAAAATAGATATTTGATTGGGACGTGTAACGAGCATGGTTTGATTATCTCGATAAATAACTTTCCCCTTAATAACAACATATTGTTCACGCCATTTATTGGCTATTTTACTACTAAATCCTTTCTTGCCAGGTGGTACTAGATAATAACGAGAAATTTTTGAAGTGTCTGATGCTGGTCTACCCTTTCTCTGTACCAATAACATTGGATATGGATCAACAACTACGACTCCTTCAAGCTTAACTGAACGGCCATGAGAAACACCAGTATGCCCTTTTTTATGGATAATAGCCATTAGGATAGCTAGACACAATATAGTACAGAATATAATAAGTAGTAAATTTATAATAAATTTACGTATTGACGTAGGCATTTTATGAGCATAACCCAAATAGAATTCTTGCTTATTTTGCATTATAATTTTACAATGAACCTCGCATCTGGCTTAATATAAACCACAGTATCTATAATTTTTACGTCAAATATTGGTATCTGATCGTCGTAAGGTGCAGGTGCTAACCCTGTTTGAACATCGAACTGATAACCATGCCAAGGACAAGTAATACAACCATCTATAATCTTACCTTCCCCCAAAGGGCCATTCTGATGGGGACATACATTAGACACAGCGTATATTTTGTTTTGGTATCTCATGAGTGCAATTCGCTCATCATTGAGGGTAATCATTTTAACCATATCTTCTCGTAATTCAGATTCTTGACAAACAGGTATATATCCATCCTGGCTAAGATTTGTACATGATAATACTGAGCTATCTACCTGGTGTTCCTTCCTGGCCACTAATAAATGTAAGCCTAATATCCATACCATCCCTATAAAGGTTAGCCCAATCAAGATGTAACTAGTTTCAAATTGTAATGGACCCAAAAGTACATGTAGTACAATAAGAGCGTAAGCTAAATAAATAAACATATGAATTTTTTTAAAAATCAATGGCGTCAGATTTTTTAGCCAGAAATCATGGCTAGTAAGTGCCATAATTATAAAAATCAGTAAAGCCATTAGGCCTAGAACTTGAAAAGGAAATTGTGTAAAAGCGATATAATCAAGATTCCCTAAAAATAAATTGATATATGGTTCTAGTTTACCCCATTTATGGTATTCTATAACCACATAATAAGCATGGATACAACCTAAAATACATAACACCACGCCTGCATGCCGTCTATTGTAAAGTAAAGGTAAAAAACGTGTATCAAGCCTACTTAAAGGCCCAATAGACAAGATAAAGTGTAAAAGGATGAAAGAAGCCGAGCCCAAGGCACGCATACGCAAACTTATTAGCGTAATATTAGGGTCTAACCACCCACCAACTAGTATGTACGCAACTAAATACGAAACAACGCTTAATATTAATATGGTGTCATACCATAATTTTTGCCGATTCCATAATACAGGTTGATAACTTATATTCATTATATCATTCTTGTGTCTTCATGTCTAATAAGAAATAATCTACTACCTGTCTAAATACCGTGCTATAAAAAATAAAATACGTTGGTTTACGCATATATTGGTGGCTATTGGTCAGAATATAGATATTTTTTTCTTGTTCTTGCAGATCACCCAAATAAAATTTATCCTGTGGGTTAAAATTTGTAATAGATTCAGGGGATATCTGAGATAAATACACTAGTATATCAGGTTTTTTATAAGCTTGTAGAGGTTTTAGTATGATCTGTAAGTTTTTAATACTTTTCTGCTTATTATGTTTTCGTATCTCTAACCATATCTGATTGTTTTTACTATCAAATAAACGAGAAATGACCACAGTCTGGAACTGCTTCACTGCTTGTTCATGTTCTTTAGAAATATAATTATGATTAAAATACGTATTGTACCTTAAGGCAATACCCAATACAAATAGCAAGGGTAAAACACAGCCCAAAACATAAAATATCTTGAGATGACTTATACGAAGAGAGCGTACCATATATTTTACTTAGTCATCATCATCATCGTAAGCAACATATAAACGAGAATCACCCTTAATCCACTTGAAAAACAATACTGGCCATAAAAAACATACTCCAGGAAACAGAATCATCTTAAATAATAACCCCGAATTTTGTGCAATGCGATCAACTCTAGGCAAACCAAATATAATGAAACCAATGTAAAACAGAACACCAGCTTTTAGGTAAGTAATAAACATCACAAAAAAGATTTTAATAACTATCGCCATCTGTGCAGGTATAAAATATTACTCTAATATGTAAAATTAAATTTATGTTGGATATCTCCGATGGGTTTCACACAAACTTACAAAATTTTATTGACTATTTGCAATAAGTTATATTGTTCACACAAATAAGGAATTATTTGTGTGATGATTTCCATTTGTCTTAAATGAAGGATTGTGTGGTCTATTATCTAATAGCATTATAGACAAAATAAAATTTAGTAAGGGGGCATATATATGTCTGAAAAACTTGAAAAGTTAAAAAAGGTAGTTGCTGAGCAGTTAGGTGTTGATGTTAATGAAGTCACTCAAGAGTCTCATTTTATTGATGACTTAGGGGCTGATTCACTTGATACAGTAGAATTGGTTATGCAGCTTGAAGAGGAATATGGCTTAGAAATTCCTGATGAAGATGCCGAAAAAATTCAAACCGTTGGTGACGTGCTTAAATATATTGACGAGCACGGATCTGGCAGCTAGTAATTTTAGTGTTACTGGATTAAGAACTTACCTTAAATTTTAGGGTATTATGTTTCTTTTAAATTACAGTACAGAGATATCTCTGTACTGTTTTGTTTTTAAGGGTCATATCTTGGACTGAGTTGAGTTCAAATTTTCAATTATAGTGAATAACGAGAGGGAGCAATTACTCCATAATTTTCTGTTGAATTACGGGGTAAAGGTAGCTGATGTTCAACTCATTGATATTGCACTGACTCATAAAAGTTATGCAAATGAAAAAAATAAGGTGAGTCACGCACCTAACAAGAACCACTACAATCAAAGGCTAGAGTTCTTAGGAGATGCTGTTTTAGGGTTAGTGGTAGGCCACTATTTTTATCTTCACTATCCCAGTGATGGAGAAGGGAATCTGAGCAAACAAAAAGCACAAGCAGTATGCCAACCCACATTAGCTGAAATCGGTAAAAATATTCACTTAGGGTCTTTGCTTAAAATGGGTAAAGGAGAATCACAAACTCAAGGTAAAATGAAAAACTCCAATATAGCTGATGCTTTAGAGGCATTAATTGGTGCTATTTTTTTATTACGTGGGCTAGATATTTGTGGTGATTTTATTTTAACATTATGGCAACCTTACTTAAATAAATCTAAAATTGCACTTCATAGCCAGGATTATAAATCAATATTACATACATACATATTCAAAACATTTAAATCAACACCTGAATATCAGGTTATTTCTATGAAAGGTCCAGAACATGCTAAGCAATACACTATAATATTACTCATACAAGGTAAACGGGTTTCTGTGGGACAAGGTAATAATAAAAAAATGGCGGAACGAAGTGCGGCTGCAAACTATATTAAAAAGAATAATATACTCTTTGAGAAAATAAACTATACATGAATACTTACATTAAAAGCATTATGTAGGCTTTCTAGTATTCCTTCGGATAAAGTTGGATGAGGGAATATACTATGTTGGATTTCATCCATCGTGAGTTCTGCTGTTTGGGTTAAAACAATATTACTAATCAGTTCTGTTACATTCTCACCAATATAGTGAGCTCCCAAAATTTCATGCGTACTTGGTTTAATATAATGTCGTAGCCCACCAACCATATATCCACTAGCAATAGCCTTACCAGACGCACTAAAAGGGAAAGTACCAACTACATATGGTATACCGCTCTTTTTTAATTCTTGTTCAGTGTAGCCCACTGATGCGATCTGTGGTGAAGTATAAATACAAGAAGGTATATGTGAGATAGTTAAAGGTTGGGGATCTTGATTAGCAATTTTTTCGGCTACTATAATACCTTGCCTAGAAGCCTTATGTGCCAATTGTTTACCATGGGTAATGTCCCCTATAGCAAATACATTGTCTAAGCCCTTGACAGCTCCAAATTCATCTGTGTCAATTAAATGATTATCAATGGGAATATTGATATTCTTTGTATTAATATTATCTATGTTAACATGAATACCAATTGCAACTAAAACTTTATCACATTTGAGTTCTTTGGAACCGTCTTGCGTTTGTATAATAGCATGTACATCTTTACTAGATTCTTTTAGTGAAGTGACTGAACTACTACAGTAGACTGTAATCTTCTTTTCAGAGAAATAGCGTTCTAATTGTGTACCTAAATAATGATCTTCAGATGGCAATAAGACTTGTGCTGACTCTACAATGGTTACTTGCGTACCTAACGAAGCAAATAGATCAGCAAACTCACAACCTATTGCACCAGCACCAACTACAAGTAAACTCTTGGGAATATCCTCAAGCAACATACTTTCTTTTGCATTTAGTATATGCTTAGAAAATGGATGGCCAGGAAATTCCCTAGGTATAGCTCCCGTTGCAAGACAAAGATATTCTGTTTTCACCTGTTGATTTTTATTCTTAATAATAACTGTATCAGAAGATTCAACATAGCCTTCCCCTTCCACCAAGTGAATACCATGCTTCTTCAAGAGTACATCAATACCTCTTGTGAGTTGCTTCACAGTCTTCCTAGAGTTGGCAACCATTTGCTTAAGCTGTGGTTTAGCGTTATCTAGACCAGAGATACCTAATTCTTTCGAACAAATTTTATGATAAAAATGGGCAGATTCTAATAAAGCTTTGGTTGGGATACAGCCCCAGTTTAAACATACCCCACCAAGTTCGGCTTTTTCAATTAAACAAACTTTTAAACCAAGTTGAGCAGCACGAATAGCAGATACATACCCACCTGGCCCCGAGCCAATAACCGTATAATCATAATAAACTGTTTTCATCGTCTAACATTGTCCAATGCCACTTGTAATAAGATACTCTGGACATTGTTTTATTTCTTAATAATACTGGCAAGTCGTTAAGATTGAGATTTTTTGTTTTTGATTCTACTATGTATAGATGCGAACATGAAGCAAAACTAGAGTCATAAGGTATCTTTTTGCGATATTTTGGTGCAAAAAATACACATAGATTATTTAAAATAAAAAAAGTTTTATTGTTACTGGGAATAAGAGTAATATCCTCACTGGATAGTGAGAAGTACTTTTCTATTTTAGTTTGCAAAGATATTGATGTGTATATGCTCTGAATAGGTACGTTAGGTCTGCGAAAAATATAGGGATGAGATTTTTGATTAAATTTAGGTAATTTTCCTAGTGCATATATATTTTTTTCTTTGTAAATTAAAACACCATAGTGAAATGCCTTAATACCAATTACTGGTTGTTTAACAAACCAGTACTGCGAATAAAAGGTTAATAGCATTACTATAATGACCTGGTTTTGCCACTTTTTGATGATCCATTTTTGGTTGGAAAAGGCGAGATATATTATCAGTAAAATAAGTAAGCTTATCAATACAATCCATATATGTGTAAAAGGCTCTAAATAAGTAGTAAAATAATTTTCCCATATATTATCATGTATCTTTATACTATAATAATATAACTTATCTAAGATAGATACGCCATGGATAAAGATGGGTATAAATAAACTCAAGATAACTAATCCTAGATATAGACCAGCAAGTGGAGTCAAAATAAAATTGTATAAGAAGGACAGTGGATTTATATACTGAAATAAATAGTAACCCAATAAGAGAGAACCTGTAAACGTAATGAATGTTAAAGATACATGATCACTAAGCCAACGGGAAGGAAGCTTAAATAATTTTCTAACAAAGGGAAAGGCAAATAAGATACATCCAGTCATACCAAAAGATAAAATGAAAGAATAAGAAAAAGCACTAAGTGGCTGTAAAAATTCAGTTATCCAAGCAACTACAAATAAAGTATGAAAAATAAAACTTTTTCTGTCTAGTGCATTTAAAATAAGATAAAATACAACAAACAAATAAGCACGTAGTAGAGATAATCGAAAGTCTAGTAAAATAATAAAAATACTCACGACACAGAAACTTAATACAGTACCCAATCTAGGTAACCGCAACCATAGAAAAGGCACGTATAACAACGCAAATAATAAGCCCAGATGTAAACCTGATGCTGAAAAGAGATGAGCTATACCCATTTTTCTAAAATATTGCATTTCGTTAGGATGAATTTGCGAAGTATCTGCTAGAAGAAATGCTCTTGCTAGTGTATCCTTAGGAAATGCATCTAAACGATTATCTAACCATATTTGTAAACTTTGTCGCAATTTTATAAGTACAGAGTGATGATTCTTTACAGGCCTGATATCTCCCTTGCATGAATGAAATATACCCTGCAACTGGGCAAACGTACCAAAACGTGTAGCGGGAAAATTAAGTATCTTATAGCATTTAAACTGGACAGAGGCCCCTTTAGTGAAATCTTTATCAGGTTTAAGAAAAATACGTATTCTTTGTGCTGGTTTTGATTCTGTTTCTACTACTACTGACTTATTAGAGATAGTAACAAGATGGCCATCGTAGGATTTTCCTACATATAAATGTGCTTGGCTATTGTTAAAGTAATTATATTGTATGTGTGCATACAATATACCCAATATCAAACCAATGCAACCACTAATAATTCTGTTACCAGTAACATGGCTCAACGTAAATTTGATTTTATAGCTTTGAAAATTATATAAGTGGGATTCATGTAATGAAAAACATACAAAAATAAATAGGGTCAGTCCTAATAAAATACACGTTACTAGATAAAAATTTTGTAATACCAGATAAGTCAAAACATAAGATATAAACGATATAGAAGCAGCCATACTTCACCTCCTAATGTTGTACTCATATTAAGTGATAGATTAAAAAATAAGGAACCTCTTACATAAAACTAGCCTAGCTATATTAATAACCTGGGATAATATAGGTTAGATTGGATTTAAAAAGTTGAACTCAATCAACATAACCCATCAGTTAGATTGGGTTTAATTAGTTTGAATGTTAAATATGATATCTATAATGTCAGATACTTTTCTGCTTAATTCAGATCGAATATCTTCCCTGCAAACTAATAAAATAATTTTTAGATCAGATTTTTTTTTCTCACTGCTATTACCTTGTTTGTCTAATAAATCCACAATCCGGAGATAAATAGCTTGTTTATGGCTTGCATCAACTAGACCCAGTACATGTTGCAACAGTGGAATAAGCTGTTTATATGCCCATACTTCGTAGGTAATTCGTTGCACTAATTCAAGCGGCATTTGTAATTTTATTTCTAAGGTGGATAGTTGATTATTCCAATTGAGTAATTTACCTTTGGCTTGTGCCTGCAAAAATTGATTCACATACAATATAACTTTCTGTTTCTTTAACAATGTAGTAAACCATTCTTGATAAGCCTTTGCATCACGCATTTTGACAAAGGCAGCTACTTGATTAGATACTTGTAGATAATCTTTCAAAGAAATTTGAGAAGGAGCACTTTTTTTATACACATCACGAGGAAAATTATGATCATCCGTGACATTGGAAGAATGTAATCCGTGGGATATATGCTTCGTTTTCTCAAATAATGGTATTATTTTTTGCAGTAAACGTTCACCGGGTAGCAAGCCAGGGCCTTCCTCGGCGACTGTGGGTGCTTTTGTAGCATCGGGAACCTCCTCCTCTTCTTTTGGCTCTTCTGGCTCTTTTTCAAGAGGTAATTTTAATTTAGGAGCTGTAAGAAAGCTATCTTGTACAATTGTAAGCAGCTTAACAGCAGGTGGTATAAAAGATTGTATTTCTTTTTGTTCATGTAAAGTAATTTGCTCATCAAGAAAATCTTTTTGGATTTTCTCCACTAATGCTAAAAAATGTTGGGAATAGAAAGTATTAAAACGAGATGTATCTGTCTCTTGAATATAATTCTGTATTACACTAATTTTCTCTATAAAATCATCAGTAGTACGAAATTTTTCACGCAAAATAGATTCTACATTACTACCCAATGAATATGCTCTGTCTTGTGGTACACCCATAACCTGAGATAAATAATTTTGTAATAAATTCTTTGTTGCTTTGTAATAGACCTCTAACTCTCCAGACTTTGTTAAAGAATACTGGTCATTTTGTTGTGTAATGAATGAAATTTTAGTACTTACCATTTTCATATACCCAATACTGAATAGCTAACTTGTAACTTTCTTTACCTAATCCTGTAATATTACCCACAGCAATATCACTTAGATAAGATACCTTACGAAAACTTTCTCGTTTATAAATATTACTAATATGTACTTCAATAAAAGGTACACCAACACTTAAGATGGCATCACGGATAGCAATACTAGTATGTGTAAAAGCACCAGCATTAATAACCATTGCTGTAATTAGTTGTGAGGGGGCCTCATGAATACAATGAATAATTTCACCTTCTATATTGCTTTGAAAGAATACTAAATCTACTTTCCCTTCAAAAGTAGATTTAAGTTCTTTATTTAATTGTGATAGGGTAAACTTACCATAATATTCTGATTCTCTATGACCTAGACGATTTAAATTAGCACCATTGATAACTAATATTTTCATATAGTTCTTTATTCTTTAGGAAGCTAAGTACGCATGCAAGCAAGTTTCTATATATGCCACAGATAAATTTTTTGGTAGATGAGACTTACCTAACTTTTTTAGTAAGACGAAAGGAATTTGATTAATATTGTCATCCATATTTTTTTTATCATAAATCATAGCCTGTAAGATATGGCGTATATCCAAATGATTAATAGACGATATATTTTTATGGCTGCAAGGTAACTCAAACCGTACTAAAAGATTCATTACATCTTGCCACTCTGTTTTACTAATATATCCACTATCGTAGGAAAGAAAAGTAGCAAATCCTACACCAATTGATACTGCTTCTCCATGCTTAATCAAATTATAATCCAAAACACTTTCTAGTGCATGTGCAAGTGTATGTCCAAAATTTAGGATGGCACGTAGATTTGCCTCTTTTTCATCTTTCTGTACCACCCATTTTTTTATTTTTAAACTGGCATAAATAATCTTACGGATAACACGGGAGTCGCCCTTGATAATAGCTTCTGTTTGCTGGCCTATGTAGTTTAAAAGGTTTTTATTTTTGATCAACGCAGTTTTAATAATTTCAGCTAGCCCACATTTAAATTCTCGATTAGACAATGTACTCAAAAATTGGGTACATATAATAACTAACTTAGGTTGATAAAAAGTACCAAGCATATTTTTACCCAAAGATAAATTCACACCAGTTTTACCACCAATAGAGGAATCAACCATAGATAGTAAAGAAGTTGGAATTTGGATATAGCTAATACCCCTCATAAAAATAGATGCTAAAAAACCTGTGATATCACCGATTACACCGCCACCAAAAGCGATAAGTAGACTATGGCGATTGGCTTTTTTATGCATTAATTCATTAGCCAGATATTTGATTGTTTCTAAGCTCTTACTCTTTTCCCCTTCCTCGATAAAAAGGATATTAGATGGCGGTACAAGATCAATTAAAAGATCTTCATAAATTTTATAAAGATCATGATTAGTAATTAGAAAAATTAACTTATTACTACTATGTGTTTTAATACATTGTTTAATAAATACTAAGCTATCACAAAAAGTAATATAGTAACTAGCATGTTTAACATTAACATACAACTTATCTCTCATGCATTATCTGTAACGGCACCTAAAGAAGCAGAACTCACGCTATGTGCATACTTTGCTAAAACGCCTTTTTTATAGGTTGGTTTAGGCGTTTTGAATTGCTTTTGTCTTGTACTAAGTTCTTGTGTAGATATCTTTAGATTAATTGTCTGTTTTTTAATATCAATTTCAATAATATCACCATTGTTCACAAGGGCTAATGTGCCGCCCACATATGCTTCTGGAGACACATGCCCTACTACAAAACCATGGCTCCCACCAGAAAAACGACCATCTGTAATTAAAGCCACCTTGTTAGACAAACCTTGACCTACAAGAGCTGATGTTGGTCCCAGCATCTCTCTCATACCCGGGCCTCCTTTAGGTCCTTCATAACGTATAATGATCACATCTCCTTCTTTTATTTTTTTATTTAAAATAGCAGTCATAGCACTTTCTTCAGAATTGAAAACTCGGGCTTTCCCAGAGAAAAACTCACTTTCTTGTCCAGATATCTTTGCAACTGCACCTTCTGGAGCAAGATTTCCATATAAAATAACTAAAGCACTACTCCGTTTTAAGGGGCTAGAGATAGAATAAACGACATCTTGAGTAGTAGGGTACGGCTCTACCTTATACAATACTTCTGCAATAGTTCGACTGGTAACTGTAAGGCAATCAGGGTGAATTAAATTTTTGTCTAGTAATACCTTCATTATAGGTAGAATACCCTTCCCTTGAGCAGTAAGCTCAGCCATATGATATTTCCCACTAGGTTTCAAATTTGCTAATACTGGCACGCGTTTTCCAATCTTTGCACAGTCTTTTAACGTAAACCTAATATTAGCAGAATGAGCAATAGCTAACAAATGTAAAATAGCGTTAGTAGAGCCTCCTAAAGCACATACCACGGTATAAGCATTCTCAAGTGATTTTTTAGTAATAATGTCTAAGGGACGGATTTTATTTTTAATTAAATTTAAGACTATCTTCCCTGCTGTCTGTGCATCTCTTTTTTTTTCCATCGAAACAGCAGTCTGCGTAGAACTATATGGTAAGCTTAGCCCCAATGCTTCAATTGCACAAGCCATGGTATTGGCAGTATACATGCCTCCACAAGAACCTGGTCCAGGAATAGCACGTTCCTCAATTGCATTCAATGTTTTTTTATTAATTTCCCGCTTAGTATACTGGCCAACTGCCTCAAATATAGACACAATATCAATATTCTGTCCTTTGTATCGACCTGGTAATATTGTGCCACCATATACAAATAAAGATGGCCTATTTAATCTACATAAAGCCATAACTGCTGCTGGCATGTTTTTATCACAACCGCCAAGTACAACTAAGCCATCAAAACCCTGGCAACCTGCAACTGTTTCAATAGAATCAGCAATAACTTCTCTTGAGACGAGAGAGTATTTCATTCCTTCCGTCCCCATAGATATACCATCCGAGATAGTAATTGTACTGAATGGTACACCTTTACCATTATTACGATTTACTGATACTAAGATTCGTTTAGCTAATGCATCAAGATGCATATTACATGGCGTTATTTGGGACCCCATCGAAACAACACCTATCTGAGGTTTTAAAAAATCTTTTTTCTTAAAACCAGTAGCACGTAACATGCCCCGACTAGGAGCTCTGTCCACACCATCAACTATTTTAGAAGAATACTCTCGCATCATTAGACCCCGCTATTATTAGACGACATATATAATTTGTAAAGTATAATGTAAACGAAATAGAATACATACAAAACGTTATTCTAAGTCTAATGCATTGGATAGAGTACAATTTGATACAGTTGGCTTGAATATAGTTAATAAATTTGACCATAAGATGTATGCTGTCACTTGCATAGATGATTGTAGCTGTTTGGTATCAGCTTATGTTTATGGTGGGAAAGATGGGTTCCACACATTATTAGATTAAATTATTTGACGAATGGAATGTGTCTTGGTACCTTCCATCCATGAGAGAAATAAATTCTATCGCAAGGAGTATGTTAAACTATGTCTAAGAATGTTTATGTTGACAAGGATGATTGTACAAGCTGTTCGCTTTGTGCTGACACATTACCAGACTATTTTAGAATGGATAATGATGATTTGGCAGAGAGTCATAATCAAGGGAGCAGTACAAATGATGCGATTGTAGAAGAGACTGCCAAAGATAAAATACAAGAAGCCATTGATGATTGCCCTGGTGAATGTATTCATTGGAAATGATAAATAAGTACAATAACAATATTCTGCGTGTCAAAAGCTAAGTATATTTTTATTACGGGGGGAGTGAGTAGTTCCCTGGGTAAGGGAGTGAGTGCTGCATCTATAGGTTCTTTGTTAGAAGCTTATGAATACAAAGTTACTCTTCAAAAGTTAGATCCTTACCTTAATATTGATCCCGGAACCATGAGTCCCCAGCAACATGGTGAGGTCTATGTTACGGATGATGGTGCTGAGACTGACCTAGACCTGGGTTATTATGAAAGGTTCACAAATTCCACCTTAACAGCGGCTAACTCAGTGAGTACAGGTCAAATTTATGACACGGTAATACGTCAAGAACGAGAAGGAAAGTTCCTAGGTGCAACTGTACAAATCATACCTCATATCACAAATGAGATCAAAAAAAGAATATTAATTTTAGAGAAGCAAGCAGACGAAGACATTGATTTTGTCATCGTTGAAATAGGAGGTACAGTGGGTGACATTGAATCTGTTCCCTTCCTAGAGTCTATCCGTCAGCTCAGATTAGATATTGGCCATGACAATGTATTATATATTCATGTTACTTTATTGCCTAAATTAAATGTATCAGGTGAAATTAAAACAAAGCCTACCCAGCATTCCGTTAAAGAATTACTTAAAGTTGGTATTCAACCAGACATATTAATTTGTAGGGCAGAAAGCTTTTTGACGGATGAGATCAAACAAAAAATTGCCTTATTTTGTAACGTTTCGCCAGAATGTGTAATATCAGCTCCTGATACCAAAACTACCATTTATGAGGTTCCACTTATTTTTAAAAAAGAAGGTATAGATCGACAGATACTACGTTTTTTTCATATGAAAGATTCAACTGATCTATTGGGTGAAAACTGGAGTCCCATTATACAAAGCTGGAATTTTGTTGTTAACACATTAAAAAATCCAGAAATCTCTATTAAAATTGCTGTAGTTGGTAAGTATATGACCGTGAGTGATGCTTATCGAAGTATTTATGAAGCTTTATCGCATGGTGGTATCGTAAATAATTGTTTTGTTGAATTTGTTCAAGTGGATGCCTGCAAACATCAAGATGATGCCTTATTAAGTTATTTAAATGATGTATCTGGTATCTTGGTGCCTGGTGGTTTTGGAGATGGTGGCCATAGTTCTAAACTCAATGCAATCACTTTTGCACGAGAAAATAAAATACCTTTTCTAGGGATCTGTTTAGGTATGCATTGTGCTACAATTGAATTTGCTAGAAATGTCATAGGTTGGAAAAATGCTAATTCAACAGAATTTAATTCAACAACCTCTCATCCTGTTATACACATGATGGGAAGCCAGATAAATGTATCAAAAAAAGGTGGTACCATGCATCTTGGTGCTTTCCCAATACAGATTCAAGATAATTCATTACTTTACCGTGCTTACCAGAAGAATCACATACAAGAGAGGTACCGTCGTCGTTTTGAATTCAACATGAAATATCAAAATGATTTTATCACGAATGGCATGATACCTAGTGCATACTCTCAAGATGGTACCTCTCTTAATGCCCTGGAACTATCTGAAAACTTACATCCATGGTTTGTAACTACCCAGTTTCATCCTGAATTTAAATCTTCACCATTACGGCCTCATCCCCTTTTTAAGGATTTTATTGCAAATGCTATTTTATTCTCTCAACAGGCTTTAGTGCCTAATACTTCACAACACATTGCCAGTGCACAATAGTTTACAACAGCTTCTAGATAATTATATTGTTATTATTGATGGTGCCATGGGTACAACTGTACAGACCTATGGTCTGCAAGAAGAAGATTACCGTGGTACTCTTTTAAAAGACCATAAGCACTTACTAAAAAATAATACTGATGTATTATCTCTTACCCAACCACACATAATTGAAGATATCCATCTGCAATTTTTACGGGCAGGAGCTAATATTATTGAGACAAATACATTTAGTGCTAATCGTATATCGCAGAAAGATTATGATCTGGTGAACCTTGTACCTAAGATGAATCAAGCGTCTGTAAATATTGCTAAATCTAGTATCCAAAAATTCCGGTCTGAGAATGCAGATCAACCTTGCTTTGTTGCTGGTGCACTTGGGCCTACCAATCGTACTGCTTCACTCTCCCCAGACGTTAATCGTCCTGATTTTAGAAATATATCATTTGATGAACTATTTGAAGCCTATTATGAACAGGCAAATCACTTACTACAAGCAGGTTGTGATTTACTATTATTTGAAACAGTTTTTGACACCTTGAATCTCAAGGCAGCCTTATTTGCAACAAAGACTTTATTTATAGATACAGGTAAAACCTTACCTATTTCAATCTCCGTTACCATCACAGATGCCTCTGGTAGAACTTTATCTGGTCAAACCATAGATGCTTTTTGGTATTCTATAGAACATGTAAATCCTTTAACTGTTGGACTCAATTGTGCTTTAGGTGCAGAAGAAATGGCACCCTACCTAAAGCAGTTATCTAATATATGCCATACCTACGTTAGTTGTTATCCCAATGCTGGTTTACCTAATGCCTTTGGAGAATATGAACAGAGTCCAGAAGAGTTAGCCAGCCATGTACGTCATTTTGGCCAGCAAGGATGGTTAAATATTGTTGGTGGTTGTTGTGGTACACTACCCGCACATATCCAGGCGATTACAAATGCGGTAAAAGATCTTCCTCCAAGAAAACCCTCTAGTAAAAATTCCTCTATACTAAAACTTAGTGGTTTAGAGCCTCTAAACATAGACCAAAACATGGGTTTTGCTATGATTGGTGAACGTACTAATGTAATGGGTTCTATTAAATTCAAAAATCTTGTGCAGAATAACTTAATGGAAGAGGCTCTTTCTGTTGCCAAAGAGCAAATTGAAAATGGTGCGAATATCATTGATATATGTTTTGATGAAGCTTTATTAGATGGTGAGAAATTAATGCACCAGTTCATTAACCTTATTGCTTCTGAACCAGATATCGCCCGTGTTCCCATTATGATTGATAGTTCTAAATGGTCTATTTTGGAGGCTGGTTTAAAGTGTTTACAAGGTAAAGGAATCGTTAATTCCATTAGTTTAAAAGAGGGTGAACAAGACTTTTTAAAAAAAGCCCAATTGATCAACCAATATGGTGCTGCCGTGGTGGTGATGGCGTTTGACGAAAAAGGGCAAGCCGCAACCAAAGAAGAGAAAATATCTATTTGTAAACGTGCATACCAATTATTACTATCTATTGGTACTGCCCCAGAAAATATTATTTTTGATCCAAATATATTAACCGTTGCAACAGGTATGTCAGAGCATAATCGTTATGCACTAGATTTTATTGAATCTATTCAAGCCATTAAAATAGCATGCCCTTTTGTACGCATCAGTGGAGGAGTAAGTAACGTCTCTTTCTCTTTTCGTGGTAACCAGCCTATTCGTGAAGCCATGCATGCTGTTTTTCTATATTACGCCGTACAGAATAGCATGGATATGGGGATTGTGAATCCTAAAATGCTTATGGTCTATGAAGACATTGAAGCATCCTTGTTAAAATTAGTAGAAGATGTTATTCTGAATCGTAATGAAGAAGCCACAGAAAACCTTATTCAATATGCTGCAAATTATAAAAGTAAACAGAAAACAGTTAGTACTATAGTAGAAGATAGTATTCCTAGAGAAAATATCAGTATAGTAAAACGTATTGAAGACGCCCTAGTCAAGGGTATATTAGATTATATTGAACAAGACATTAAAGAGGCATTGGAACAATTTGATACACCGCTAGAAGTGATTGAAGGCCCATTAATGAGTGGGATGAATGTTGTAGGAGATCTTTTTGGAGAAGGTAAAATGTTTTTGCCACAAGTGGTTAAATCTGCCAGAGTCATGAAAAAATCTGTCTCATATCTTTTACCTCTAATTGAAAATAAACCTGTCTCTGAGAAGAAACTTGATCAGAAAAATACAAAGCGTAGCCAAAAAAAATTTTTAATCGCAACAGTGAAAGGTGATGTTCATGACATTGGTAAAAATATTGTTTCGGTTGTTCTAGAGTGCAATAATTATCAAGTAATTGATCTTGGCGTGATGGTACCCCCCGAGAAGATACTAAAATGTGCGAAAGAAGAGAAAGTAGATGTAATTGGCTTGAGTGGATTAATTACTCCTTCCTTAGATGAGATGACCCATGTGGCCTCAGAGCTAGAACGCAATGGTTTTAAAGTACCTCTTCTGATTGGTGGTGCCACAACCAGCCCAATACATACCGCCATACGTATTGCCCCCCAATACCAGTCTAGTGTTGTCTATGTGCCTGATGCTTCTAAGGTAATTAATATCTTAAATCAAGTTTTTGGAAAAAATACAAAGCAATTTGCAAAAGAAAATACTTTAGAACAGATTAAGTTAAAAGAAAAATTTGAAAAAGAAAGCAAAGCTAAAAAACTATTAAATTTGTCTCGTGCTCGAGAGAATGCTCCACAAATTGATTGGACTCTAGAAAAGATATACACGCCTAAGCAAACAGGATTAATTACTATTGATTCTATTCCATTGGATGTCTTAATGCACTACATAGATTGGACTCCTTTTTTCTTTGCATGGGAGTTGCCAGGTAAATTTCCTAGAGTACTAGATGATCAGGTTTATGGTGAGCAGGCTAGGGAACTTTATAAAGATGCCTCTGACATGTTAAATAAAATTATTCAAGATAAGCTATTCCAGGCCAAGGCTGTTGTGGGGTTGTTCCCCGCCAATAGTGAAGATAATGATGTATATGTTTATGATGAAACATATACGAAAAAAATAGCTACATTCTATTTCTTGCGACAACAATTTAAAAAGCAAAACCAACAAATTAATTATTGTTTATCTGATTTTATTGCTCCCAAGAAAACAGGATTCACAGACTATATGGGATTTTTTGCTGTTACAGCAGGACACGGAGTAGATGAAATAGTGGAGCATTACCAAGCTCAGCATGATGACTATAATGCCATTATGGTAAAAATCATTGCAGATCGTATAGCTGAAGCTTTAGCAGAGTATATGCATTTTCAGGTTAGAAAAATATACTGGGGCTACGCAGACCATGAAAAACTAGTTCCTAGAGATCTTATTCGTGAACGCTATCAGGGAGTTCGTCCTGCCATTGGTTACCCTGCTTGTCCAGATCACAGTGCCAAAAAAACTCTTTTTAATCTTTTGCAAGCAGAGAAAAACATAGGTGTTGAACTGACTGAAAACTATGCCATGATGCCAACCGCAGCTGTAAGTGGATTGTATTTTTCTCATCCTGATTCACGATATTTTACAGTTGGTAAAATAACTCAAGAGCAAGTACAGAATTATGCTGATAGGCAAGATATTACACTAGACAAAGCAGAAAAAAATATCCATTCTCATCTCGCTTACTAACACATACATTTTATATTAAATTTCTATATCACAATTGGTACATTAATTTGGTATAATAATATAATACCATACTAAACGTGCATATGGTTACAAATGCATACAAAGGGGAAACACATTAGTATGGTTGGAAAATCTATAAGTTCCCTTTTAAAGTGTAAAAATAAGATTTATTCTTTAAATACCTCATCAGGTATTTAGGAAGCCAGGATGGCTGGCCAAGAAAAGCCAACCTACAAAAAATTAATTTAATTTAGATGAGACTAGAGATACAACTCCGCCAAGACTATTAATTACTTCTATTTCATCATCACCAATCTCAATATCAAACTCATCTTCAATAGCTAAAATGATATCTACGATTCTAGCAGAATTCACATGTAAATCTTCTACGACTTTTGTATCCAGGGTAGCTGTGTCTAATGTACCGGCATCAGCGACATAAGGCTTAATAAGACCCTTGACTGTATTAAAAATTTCTTGTTCATTCATGCAAAACCTCTCTTGTTATTATTCGAACGATCTACCTTAACCAAATTAAGTTAACAAAACATATCTATCTATTCCAAAACACCAAGCTCACTCTTATCTGTTTATTATTCCATAACGTCAAGTTACTTTTTGTATGTTAGTGTGAAACCCATCGGAAATATATAATACTCTACGCTACCTTGATATCCTTGTGAAACTTTAAGGGGATTTTTGGGTAGATAAATTAAAATGTGTCATACCAAGTTGATTGAGTGTATCCATGACTGAAATAATAGTTTGATATTCTGCTTGTTGATCACCTTGTATGGTAATATGGTAATTAGATGTATCTGCAACTTTCTTCTTTAGCTCGGTACCAATTTGGTTTAAAGTGACTGGTACATCATTAAGAATAATTTTATTATCCCGTGTAACATAAATTATAATTTTATTATCTTGTTCTGTATTAAAACTACTGGAATGGGGTAACTGTATTTTAATAGCAGCTTGCTTAGATAAGGTTGTGTTAATTAGAAAATAAGTTAGCATAAGCAGAACAATATCTACCATGCTAGCTAGGTCAATAACACGTTTAGGTTTTAGGTGAGTCCTATTTAGCATCTATTTCTATATCTAATTTAAGCTTGTTAGCGATAGCCTTTACAATAAGAAAAACATCCTGTAAGTACATATTCACCCGATTAACAAAATAATTATACATTGTCAATGACGGTACCGCAACAATCAATCCAAGGGCAGTGGTAATCAGAGCTTCATCAATACCACTAAAAAGTTGTGTATTTTTACTGATATTTAATTCAAATGCTTTAAAAGCTTTTATCATACCTGTTACCGTACCCAGTAAACCCAGTAGAGGGGCAATAGTACTAATATTACCTAAAGCACTGAGATACTGCTCCAAGCGTCTTGTCTCTATTACAATAGTATCATTAACAGTATAATTTAAATCAGATTGATTATTAGACTTATCTTTATGAGCAAGTAATGCAATGGCAATGCTAGAAGCAGGATGTTTCAGTACTTGACAAAGGGAAATAGCACCATCTACATTGCCTTTTTGCACATAATCTAGAAGCTGATTCTTATCTTCTGGCTGTAATAAATGCAATCGATTATTCAAATACCACAGACGTTCTAGTATAATGGTTAAAGAGGCAATAGAAATTAGCAGGATTAAAGTTGGTATAATCCAAGAAGGAAAACCTATAAATATATTAGACATGCTTCATAAAATAATATATATCTTTGACTGACAAGTCTTTTTCAAAGACTTACTTGGAAAGTCAAGTATCGAGCTGGACAGTTTATTTATCCACAAGCTATTTTTCTTAAGTAATGA
This sequence comes from Leptospiria bacterium, assembly GCA_965262015.1. Taxonomy (GTDB): domain Bacteria; phylum Spirochaetota; class Leptospiria; order Turneriellales; family CBDBES01. The sequence goes on along the minus strand of OZ253494.1, from coordinate 1,456,665 downwards.
TACTTAGAGGATGACCAACAAAATATATAACGAAAAATAAATACTTATACAGAAGTATTTAATAGAGGATATGAGCTATAGAAAATAACTCATAAAATAAATATACCAAAATCTGCTGTCTTTTATGAAATAAAGATAAAATCAATCATCTGATTCTCTAAAACATTTACTTGTTCTTGTAAGCTGGCTATTGCTTGAGCGATGTCAAGACTAGCCCCTTGATCATACCAGCTACCACAAGCCATAAAGACTATTTTTTGTATTTTGATTATTGTTTTGGTAACCGCCAGCTTTTTCATGTAAACTGACGGTTTATTTTTATTTAGTTATTTAATCTTTATTTATTCTGCATCGGCAGCTACACATTTTGTAGTTCCATCGTTGATGCGGGGTGAGATCTCCCGGCCATCTGAATCCCGTAGACCACATTCATTGCCGTTTTCGTCATAGTAGCTTGTCCGCTTCACACCTTCTTCTGGGCCCGTCCTTATACGTTTTCTTAATTTTCCATCCGAGCGGTATAGGTTCATAGTGACGGTATTCTTACCATCCCTATTCGTAGACGTCACCTCGCCTTCATTTACTCCATCTGAGGTGTAAGTTGTTGTTTTTTGAACTTTCCCATCAGCATAAAAGGTTACTGATCCCGTTCTAACACCCTCTTCATTATAAGTAGTCTCTAAGGACTTGTACCCGTTTACAGGGTCAACGCTTATAGGGTCCTTCTTAGGGTTCTCTGCCTTGAATCTATCGGGGTTATCTGTGGTAGATTTGCCTATGCCACTATATTCAGTTAGTTTTGAGACTTTACCATTGTCATGACATTCTCTTACTACCCTAATAGAACCATCGGCGTAAAACTCTTCAGCTTTACATTTTTCAGCTTCGGCCCCTCCAGGATTGTCAGCACTACAAGAGATCATAAAGATCCCAATTAAAATCAACATTAGTTTTAAGTCATTTAAAATGACTCTATAATGCCGGTACCTTTTATGGCATTAGGGTGTACAGCTTATTATTCACGGTATTTTGGAATATGGTATCAATATATCGTGGTTGAAAAAAAGGCATCTTAGGGCCAATCTATAGCTCTAAAAAAATATCTTAGGTTGATTTAGCATGAAAAAAATATTTGAAGTACGGGAAATAGACACCATTTATTAAGAATGGTTATATCGCTGTAGCTGTAGAACGATACCTTAAAAAATGATGGCAATGCCTATACCTAATTCAAGAACAGAAACATTATTCGCTTCATGGAAATATTTATTTTCTTGAGCGGGAAATATACAGACGATAATTTGTGATAGAGGACAGGTGAGAACACTATCAAATAACTAAGAAGATATTTTAAGAGGAAACAGATTATTGCATGTTACAAACAAAAAACATATTTAGATTTTGTGCTATGATGAATAATATGTATAGGCCGTTCCTTACAAGGAAAAACAGCTAACCAAGTCTATTCTGTCCAGAACTGATATGGACTCTCCACTGGACTTTCCATAATAACTAAAATATCTGATTGCAAACATGACTCTCTAATTTTATTATTTATTATTCTGGTATATTATTTAAATGTTAAGATATAAAATTTATACATACCTTTTGATACCATGCTGTTTTTTATTAATTCTAGTACAAAACAGGCAAGCAGACTATGAAATTAGTAAATGGAATATATTTCCTGTTATTGGTATGTGGTTTGGCCCTGTAGCTCCTTTCCCGAATACAGTATATTCTTCTATCTTAAAAACTAATCTTGGTGGAGGGCTATTTATTAGAACAAATTTTCCAACAAATGTATGGATGATAGAGGCTGGTACATCTCTTAATTATTATGATTCTAATATTACTGTCCGCTTGTATTCCTTACCTACCTATGGATCAATTGTCTATAAATTACCTATTGAGCTACCTATTTCTTTTCTATTTAAATTAGGCTTAGGTTTTAATTATTTTAGAAATAAACCAGAGAATAATAAGAATACCCATCCAGCCATCTTTATTGGTTATCATATGTTTTTTCCTGCGGGGACCTACGTAAATATAGGCCTAAGGATAGACTACTACGCTGTCTTTGAAAGTTATCTGGATACAAGTACTATTAATACGGATCTACGTATCCATAACGGACATTTTATTAATATAGGACTTTCTTTAAGTTTTAACATTAAAAAATAATAATGAAAAAGTTATATTACGTTCTTTTAGGCATTAGTTTATTTTATACTATAAACTGTACCCAATCACCTGTTTTATCAGAAGTATTACATTCCAGACTATCGCTCAAGATGAAAGGTACATATGAAAGTAATTCACCCTATCCATGGAACGTAAATATTTATAATAATGATTATATAGCTAATTTACCAGCACCTTTAAATACAACCATCCCTTTTGAAGACATAAAGTTTTATATTGATTTTGCTCGGGTTATTATATCAGATCAATCTGTGCAACAGTTTAAAAATCTTCCTAAACAATCTTTAAGTAATTTTGCTTTAAATCGAGAAATTTTATGTTCTTCTGTAACCACTATTAATAATCGCCTATTACGCAACTGTAGTAATAGTGACGGTATAAATAAATTAAAAAACTTTTTTGAAGAAGGCTTTAATTATTCTAATGTATCAGATTTAGAAATTAAAAAGTATAACTCTATATCTGTTTTAATTAGACGCATGGTAATATTTCCCAGTAAGCTATATGATAATACCCTTCAAGAAACCATCCAAGAAAATATATTTGATAACGAAAGAGTACAAGGTAAAGATATAGGAGAATTTTATTCACTTAAGACTTCTGATAATCCTACAGAGCAAGAATCACGATTTTCCCCTCTGTATTTACAGAATACTAATATTAATATTAATACACATGAGCAGGATACTGTGATAGAAGTGCGTATTTTTTTTAAAAACTTACTTATGAAACATGTCAATCAATATGGCACTGAAACCCAAAGATGGGAATCTTTTGTAGGGCCATCAGACTGGTTACTAGATCATGCTTATGATAATAATCAATCTTCACCTACAAACAATCAACGTCTGGGAGGTAATACTATAATCATGGCACGGGCTTATGAACCAGACATTGTGGGTATGCTCCAAATTACAAGTTTTAATACAGCATCATGTGCACCTCCTGGTTTATCTTATTTTGTACTTATTCCACAAGAGCAAAAATATACTCAAACTACTTTCCCCCTGTTAGCTACCCGTATTAATACAAATGCACAAATTATAAATATACAGCCTGGCCAATATGCTTTATACGTTACACAAGACAAACAAAGATATAATGCAACAGGAATTGTAGATGGTCAGGATGGTTTTCCAGAGTCTTTTCAACTATGTCAAAATAATATTTCTATTAAAGAAAAAGAAACAACTGCAACAAGTGCCACAGCTTGTACTTGTCCTTAATTTTTATTTAATTTTTTATCGATCCGAGACAAAAGAGTTTTTATTACACCATAAACCATGACATTACTATCAGAATAAAATTCCAAGAATTCCTCACGCAGTTGTACAGAAGTAATCTCAATTTGATTATGTAAGCGTACTTTTTTAAGAAAATAATTACTAAGATCAGATATGTGAATAGTAATATATTCATAAGATGGACTTAAATTAATAAAATCTAAAGAATCATGAAAAATATCATCCAATAAATATTTTTTTGTGATATTCGTATATTTACTTAAGAGTTTTAATACATCTAAATGGCTAGCATCATATACCTGTACATCCTTGATAGATAAAGTTAAAATTCCATCTTTCAGGTGATCCATCTTCAAGCAAATATCAAAAAAAACGGTATCTCGTATGCTAGGAATCATATAATCCGGCTTATCAACAAGCCCTTTTAAAATAATTATTTGATCATGTAATTCTATCTCCAAAGAATGTGGTGATTTAGCAACATTATATAATGAACGCTTAATTACTTGATTAATAAGATTCTGAGGAATTTTAAAGCGATAAGACCGTTTTTTACGGAAAATTTCGAGGAAAGGATGCACGCATTAATTCCACACAAATAAATTATGGATTATTACCTATCATATTTTCAGGTTTCACCCATTGATCAAATTCAGCTTCTGTAAGTAAATCCAACTTAAGAGCTGCAACCTTTAAAGTTGTATTATCACTATAAGCTTTTTTTGCAATTTTAGCTGCATTATCATAACCAATATGTGTATTTAAAGCGGTAACAAGCATTAGTGAATTTTCAAGATTTTTAGTAATAATAGATAAATTTGGCTCAATATCAACAACACAATTATCGGTAAAAGAAAGGACAGCGTCAGCCATATTATTTGCCGCCATTAAAAAATTAAATATAATCATAGGTTTAAAGACGTTGAGTTCAAAATGACCATTCATCCCTCCTATACTTATAGCAACATCATTTCCAATGACTTGTGCACATACCATTGTCAATGCCTCGCACTGTGTAGGATTCACCTTGCCTGGCATAATAGAAGAACCTGGTTCATTTGCTGGAATATAAATTTCACCAATTCCAGAACGTGGACCAGAAGCTAACATGCGTATATCATTAGCAATTTTCATTAAGCTAACTGCTAAAGTTTTGAGTGCACCAGAAGTAGACACAATGGCATCATTGGCTGCCAAAGACTCAAATTTATTTATAGCACTTATAAAGGGCAACCCCGTTAATTGAGAAATATATTTAGCAACTGTAGTAGAATACCCCTTTGGTGTATTTATACCTGTCCCAACAGCAGTACCTCCTAAAGCTAATTCTTGTAAATGTTGCATGCTATCCCTTAATTTAATAACACCATGTTCTATCTGAGAAGCATATCCTGAAAACTCTTGTCCTAAAGTGAGGGGTGTAGCATCCATAAAATGTGTTCTACCTATTTTAATAATATCTTTAAATTTTTTAGATTTTTTCTCTAGAGTACTTTGTAATTTTTCTAAACTAGGTAACGTTTTTGTATGCAGAACCCTATAGCTTGCAATATTCATTGCTGTTGGGAAGGTATCATTAGATGACTGTGACTTATTTACATCATCATTGGGATGTAAAAACTTAACTTCATCTTGTAATTTACCACCATGAAGAACATGACCTCTATTAGCAATGACTTCATTGACATTCATGTTGCTTTGTGTCCCTGATCCCGTTTGCCAAACTACCAAAGGGAAATGTTCAGCAAGCTTATCCTCACGTATCTCTTCACAGACTTGTGTAATAACTTCCATCTTTTCTTTGGAGAAAATATTGCATTCATAATTGGTCTTTGCTGCTGCCTCTTTTAATACAGAAAAAGACTCTATTACCTCTCTAGGCATTTTTTGGTCACTAATTTTGAAATTTTCTAATGAGCGTTGAGTTTGAGCTCCCCAATACTTATTTTCAGGAACTTTTACATTGCCCATACTATCTTTCTCTATTCTATATTCCATAATTTAAATAGCATGATATAATTCAAAACAACTCTAAAAACTTACACATAATCCTTCCTTTTTAGGAATAAGTAATTTTTTAATTATCAGACGACAAAAGGTGTTGTAAATTTTTAAAAGGGGAATCTGTTAACAACTCATTTGCATTACTAATATATTTTGACCTTTCTTTGGACACTACAATATTTTTAATAGCTCGTTGGGATAATCGAATTCTAGACTTTTCAGGCTCAACATTAACAACGACTACCTCTATTTCTTCACCTACTTTATATTTAGAAGTAAGCTTACCTGCATGATCTTTATACATATCATTTGTATGCAATAGTCCATCTAATTTACCATCAATCGTAATAAACATACCAAATTGAGCAATTTTACTTATAACACCTGTTGTTAATTGATTTTTAACAAACTTACTCTTTATTGATTCGTATGGATTTAACTCTATATGCTTAAAACTACATACTATTTTCTTGGCGTCTGGATCAATAGACACAATCTGAAAATCAACGGTTTTACCCACATTATATTTTTTCTTAAGGGAAGATAAACTAAATGTCCTCTTGAACCAGTCTATGTTTTCATTAGGGACTAAACCATCTATATATTTCTCAATCTCAACAAAAATACCAAATTCAGTAATACTAGTAACCACTCCTGTCTGTTTATCATTAACTTGGATCTTATTAGCAATAGTAAGCCATGGATCATTTTCAAGTTGCTTCATGCCAATAAAGATCTTTCGCTCTTCAATATTAATACTCAAAATTTTACCCTGTACTTCACTACCAACCCTTAAAAGAGAACGGGCATCTGTCACCTTTTTACTCCAACTTATTTCAGAAACAAACATCATAGCTTCTATGGAAGAGTCTTGAAGTGAAATAAAAGCAAATTGTTTAGAAAGAAAAGTGACCGTACCATTAACCACATCTCCTATCAAATATGTTTCTAGTATATTCTCCCAAGGATCTTCTGTTAATTGTTTAATACCCAAAGATAACCGCATGACTTCAGGATTAATGTCTAATATACGAACTCTAATTTTTGAGTTAATAGGAATGTGATTTGTCACATTTTTTGCAATTCTTGCCCATGAAATATTAGTACGATGAACAAAACCTAAAAATTCATCTACCATAACATAAACTCCATGATAAGTACACTTCATTACCATTCCTTCTACTTCATCACCAACCTGTCTATTATCAACAATATTAGACCAAGCTACTTTGTTTATATCATCTTGATATTGTTTCCTAGAGACTACACCACTTTTACCCCTGCGATCAATTTTAAGTACTTTATATAGACATGAAAAACCTGTAAAATCTTTACCTACACTTTTATTTTCCTCATCCGCAAATAAAAATCCCACCTGTGACATGGGTAAGAACATTTCAATATTCTCGATATTTACCATATAGCCTTGGCTAGCTCGCCTAATAACTTTTCCTCTAACAGGTAAATTAGCATCCATAGCTTCGTTAATAATACGCATGCCTTTTTCAATATCCAATTCCTTCTTAGACAGATCAACAAGACCTGTTTCTTTACTAAGACCCTTAACAAGAACTTCTAATTCCTCACCTGTCTCAGGTAATGTATCAAAATCGGTGGATGGTATAATACCTTCTATTTTAGCACTAGTGGAAACTAATACACTTTTGGGGCCAGCAGATATAACCCGACATACAATTATCTCATCTTTCTGGGGATTACTAACAAAAGCATCCTCATTGGCAGCAAGCAAATCTGCCATATTACCATTAATATCTTCAAATAGGATAGACGACATAAATTACTATTGCATTCAACCTTTAAAATCCATAATATGATCTCCAACAACGCCAACTACATGCTCTAGTGTTAGATAGGTTGTGTCAATGAAAATTACATCCTTGCTTATTTTCAAGGCACCAACTTTTCTATTACGATCTTGTTTGTCTCTATCAATCATATCTTGTAATACCTGCTCACACTCTATATTAGGATTTGAAGCTAAAAGTTCTTGATATTTCCTTTTACTACGCATAGTAACATCTGCCGTTAAAAAAAATTTAAGTGGGGCATCGGGAAATACTATCGTACTCATATCTCTTCCATTAGCAATAACATCATACTGTTTAGCAATAGCAATAAGCTTTTGATTAACAAAATCACGTAAAAATATTACATTTGCTATATTTTTTACCTGCCTAGTGATATTTGGTTGATATAACTGTTCACCCATAGCATCTCCTTCTACCACAATAGTTTGTTCATATTGTTGAAATATAAGTTCAAAAGATAGATCAGATAAATAACTTCTAAAAGAGCTTGTTTGAATGATCTCTTCCACAGAAGTATCATGTTTATCTGCAAAACGCAAACCTAAAATTGTTATCGCACGATATATAGCACCAGAATCTAATACATACAAACTAAATTTTTTAGCCACGATATTGCTTACAGCAGATTTACCTGAACCAGCTGGACCATCTATAGTAACTATTAAATTCATAATTTATTAATTAATAACTAAAAAAGTACTGGCAATATAAACCCTAGTGACAGTAAGCAACAATATGAAAAGAGAAGAACAGCGTTACTGGCTAAAATATAATTAAAACTCACACTATTTTTTTTTTCACCACAAGTATTTTTTACACTAAAATAAATAATAGGAATTGTTGCAAGAGGCAGGTAAGCCCAAAAACCCAATATTGAGAATAGTAAAATTGGGATAACAAAGCAAGGGATAAACATACATACATAGATCAATTTTACTTTACTTACACCTAATTTTACAACTAATGTTTTTTTACCTGCTTTGGTATCTGTTTCGTAATCTCTAATATTATTTATCATTAAGATAGTAACAGACAAAGAGCCAGGTAAGCTACTTACAAGGATAGGGTATAATGTTGGTATAAGTTGTGTATGTGCATAGTATGTCCCTAACACTGCTACTGGACCAAAAAAAATAAAAACAAATATATCTGCTAAACCTCGTCTTGATAGAGAAAAAAATGGAGCAGTATAGAGGTAAGCAAATAGTAAAGAGAACAAACCAATGATGAGAATATAAATATCTGTCTTAAAAACAATTAAAGCACCTAAAAAAATAATCAGAAATAGGACAATGTAAATTGCTCTGGACATCTCTGTTAAGCTAATCTGACCTAACTGTAGACCTCGTTTGGGTCCAAGTCTATCTTCACCATCAATATTATTTATAAAATCATAATAATCATTCACTAAATTAGTAAACACTTGTATAAGTGCACTAGTAATCAGTAATAAAATCAGAATGTTTCCCTGAACATGAAGATAATAATATGCTAAACTACTCCCTACAAGTACGGGAGAGATTGAAGCTAATAGTGTAATGGGTCTTATTGTAATAAACCAGATTTTAATCTGTTTCATATTGAGGAATTTCTTTAGCAAGAAAAGCACGTAAACCGATGCTAGGTTCTGTACCTTTGAATAGAGATGCAAATAAATCCACTTCTTGATGTAAACCACTTTGTAGTGTTTCACTATTATATGAATTAATCAAATGTTTAGCATGTAAAATACCAGTGGGACCATTTCGTAAAAGTTTTACAATAATTTTGCAAGTTTCTTCTTCTAGATGCTCCTCTGTAACAATGCGGTGAACTAGGTTATTCTCTAGAGCTTTCTGTAAATCTATTGGAGTACCAGTAAGAATATGATATTTTGCCAGGCTTGTACCTATAAGCCGTGTTAATCTTTGAGTACCACCAAAACCTGGAATAAGACCCAAGGTAACTTCTGGCAAACCCATTAATACGTTTTCACTGGCAATACGAATATCACACGCTAAAGTTAACTCTAAGCCCCCCCCCATTGTCACACCATTTAACATAGCGACTGAAATACTATCCATATTTTCTAACTTTTTAAAAACTTTATGTCCTTCCATAGCAAATAAACGGGCCTCTTCAACACCAAAATTCTGCATCTCCTTGATGTCTGCACCTGCTATGAAAGCCCTACCTTTCCCAGTGAATATAAAGGCTTGTACTTTTTGCTTTATTAACTCATCAAGTAATACATCCAATTCTTTCAAAATACCACTACTAAGTGCATTAACAGGAGGATTATCAATCGTTACACGTAACACATCAACTTGCACATCCTTAGTAACAGAACATTGAATTGTATCTACCGTGAAAAAATTATATTTCATAAAAAAGCATAATAAAAAACAAGTTTAATAAAGTATTAGAAATAACACTTGTGTTAAGCAGCTATTTTCCCAGAAAAATTAACAATAAAAGGCATAATGACCCATAAAATATAATTTTCGTTGATTCTACGTCAACACAATAAATTAAGGATTTTCATGTTTGGATTTTTAAGTAGTTTGCTGGGTAAAGAATTCTCAGTTAATCAAATCCTAAAGTACCCTGACGGTAAGAGGTATTATAAAGATTTCCACCCTATCAAAAAACATCATATTGATGCTAACGCCCTTAAAATAATTAATAGATTACAACAACATAAACAGCAGGCGTGGGTAGTAGGTGGAAGCCTCAGAGATTTGCTGTTAGGTAAAACACCTAAGGATTTTGATGTTGTTACCACAGCCGAACCCAAAAGAATACGTTATTTATTTAGCAATAGTTGTATTATAGGTAAGCGATTTAAGCTGGTCCATGTTATGTTCCGAGATGGAAAAATTATTGAAGTTTCAACTACACGATCGTTGTTGAAACAAAAAAATACAAAAAGTAAAAGAAGCCCTTATCTGGAGAGAGATAATCAATATGGTAATTTAAGGGAGGATATCGCTTGTAGAGATTTTACAATTAATTCTTTATTACTTGATTCTCGTAGTATGGTTATTTTAGACTATACAGGTGGATTTTCTGATATAGAAAATAAAATTATTCGAGTAATTGGTAATCCAGATACATCCTTACCAGAAGATCCAGTTAGGATGTTGCGTGCTATTAAATTTTCTAGTACTCTTAATTTTTCTATTGAAAATGCTACATTAAAATCTATTAAAAAAAATCGCAATCATATTAAAAAAGTATCCAATAACCGACTACGTGAAGAATTTAATAAAATTTTTCGAACAGGGTTTAGTTCTATTGTTTTTAAAAATTTATCGGAAATGAGATTCCTTGAGGCCATTTTCCCTAAAACAAACCAAATACTAGCAAAATATGGTGTTAATTGGAATAAACAATTCATACAAACAGAAATTTATCAAAGGCTATTATTAGGTGATAGAATGATTTCAGAACATGAAGATATTAATATTGTCATTTATTATAGTTTATTAATCAGAGATATCTTTCAAGACTATATTTCTACAGATGCTACTGTATCTTTGCATGATACTATGATGATCGATAAAATCCAAGAGAAACTAGCTCCTATTGCGAAAGAAATGGCTTTAACTCGAAAAGAATGCGACGCCTTATCATATATCTTTTCTACCCAACATTTGTTTTCACAGTCAACTTCTAAAAAACAAGGGTGGATAACCAAGTTCAAAGAAAAAAATTATTTTCTTGAATCGTTTATACATTACAAAATAAATGCTAGAGCCCAGAAAGATCATGCAGCAATTCAGATGGCTTTATTCTGGGAAATTGGTCTACGAAAAAAGTTACCTGGCCACATTAGACAAGTTAATAGAGTACTGCAAGATCAAGACATTGGACACGGCAATAGAAGACGATATCCCCATAATAGATCTGAAATTACTAAGCCTGTTCGCAAGAAGCACTATTAGTTTTTAATTTTAAAGTGGTAAGTTAATGGCTTTCCACCTCTATCTAGCTTGATTATAATTTTGTCAGCACTACCTATGGTACGCCATAACTCAAACATTCTTTCAGTATCTTCTAGAGTATAACCATTAACTTTCTTAACAACATCACCTGATTTAGCACCTAATTTACTAAAAATATGACCTCTACCAATACTATGCAATCGATAACCAATAATCTTATCATTACTATCAAGCATTGGACCAAAAGAAGCGTTCTTGTATATCTGGGCGGTATTTCCCTTAACAATTTTATTTAGCTCCTGTCTGGAAAAAACTTTATAAACTGTATTACCATCACTACTCGTTGTATCTGTAAGACTCTTATCTTGAAGATGCACTTCAAGTGCTTCCTTTGTAGTTTCACCAACTTTGAGCTTTACCTTATCCTCCTCTCGCCTAAAGATAATATACTCTCTACCAATCCATAAAATTCTATCTATCCCAATAATATTCCCTATTGCATACTCTTGCGTAGGCCCCTTGCCATCTAAAAGTTTTATAACAGCTCGTGCAAATGATGGATGTCCATCTAATGTGCCAAGTAACTGATAATCTTTTACTTCCTTTATAAATTCTTCTTCTTCATTTATTTTAATGCTTGCTGATTTATATAAAATACCATCTAAAATTTGAGTTAGATTGACAGAATCAATATGGGTTGGCTTTTTAAAATTAGCTGATGTATTACGTTGTACATCCCCACGTGGGATGATAGTAGGTATGTACAAATGTAACAAAAGTATAGTAAATAACTTACCTAATCCGAGCATTAAAAAGACAATTCCTGTATAATTAAGATATTTTGGTGAATATGCCAATGAGCTTGAAGATTTTTTTATATAGTAAATAAATACTTTAAATATATCTTGCAACTTTTTGCTTTTTTGTAAAACATCCATAAAAATCTTCCCTATTTCATATTAAGAAACTGGATAATACGATTACGATAAATAGTATTATTACCACTTTCTTCTACACAAGATTTTAACTTTATACCACTCAACAACCATCTCATAGAAATATAGCTTTCTTGGTAAACACTCGCATATTGTTCTAAATGACTATCAACCAAACCATAACCTAAAAAAAATGCCCTATAATTTTGCTTATTGGTTAGCATAACTTCATTTAAAGGCAAATGACCAAGTAAGGTCAAGATTTTTACATAAAAATAATTAATTCTCATTTCTTTCTCAAGGGCGTCCAAGCTAGACCACTCCTTAAGTACTTGAAACAAAATATCATAGATAAATGTATAGCTCTCTCCTAACCAAAGCGTCTCTAAGGGTTTTAATAAACTATCTACCTTACACAAATCTTCATAGGAAGACTTTGTGTTTACAGGAGTATATAATAAACGTGTCTCTTTTGGTATAACTATTTTAGATTTTTTATGGGGCAGGGTAAAATCCCAAATCGTACCCTGTACAAAAAACATAGATGATCTTCTTTTTGATTTAATAATACCAGGTAAATTAATCTTGCTTAATTTACCATATTCTGAAAGTATATACAGCAATAGAGATTCACGTAATCCTTTCTTAATCTGATAAATAATCCCTATCATACCATGCCTCTAAAGGGGTGATCTTACTATTTTTTCAGTTCTAAAACAAGTACAATTTTTATAAAAAACTACATAATATCTGGAGAGTCAGCACCGGAGCTAGACAGAATAGACTTGGTCAGCAGTTTCCCCTTACAACAATAAGCTTGTACATGTTATTGATCATAGTACAAGATCTAAATATATTTTTTTGTTTTAATGTCTGATAATCTGTCTTTCTGTCAAAATATCTTCCTATCTTATTTGATGGCATCCTCAATCTGTTCTTTTTGCCATGGTGAACCTGGGTTGCATGCATAGACTACTATATTTAGCATTCTCTATAAATTTCTAAATGATATATTTTCAATTCCTCCTGCCATAAACGATAGCCCGTATATTTTCCACTCGAGAAAACAACTGTTTCCATGCTTCTAATCATGTTTCTGCTTTTAGATTAAGTATCAGTATTACTATAATTTTTCGAAATACTGTTCTACAGCCACAGCAATATACTCATTTTGTATGTACATGGTGTCTATTTTCCATACTCCAAATGCTTTTTTCATACTATTTGTTATGCTATGAATAGACCTAAAATAAATATCTGCTTTTCGTTGTATATTTTCATAAACTATTCCTCCTAAGTCTTAATACTTTTAAGAAAAACGGCTTATGAACACCTTAAACTGTCCAACTCCAGACTCTCCAATACACTATAAAATAAAGTAATATACATAAGAGACATAAGTATATACTTAGTAGCGTTTATATGAAAAAAGTAGCTCTATTAGAAATTTTCGATGGATTTATTGCTGCCATTCAGGTAGAAATGAATATCCATTTTATTAAGGAGACTGAAAACAGATATTTTGCTGACATCCCTTTTGAAGGCGAACGACTGCAAAAAGTTTTAGTGTTTTTAGATGAGGATAGTACAGGTGATTCAACAGTTAATTATTATTCTGTTATATGTAAGATAAATACTGATGAGGTTACTACATTGTTGAATGCCTTAGAGTTAAACTTATCACTAGATTATGGTTCTATTGCTCTTATGGAAGAAATGTTAGTGATACACCAGACTTATTTTGTAAAAGATTTAGATCCTGAAAGGTTTATTAAATCATTATTTTATGTGGCGGCTAAAGCAAACGAGCTACAAGATTTATTTAGAACCTGAATTTAATCAATGCATATCAACCTAGGTTTTTGGGGTACACCTAGTATCTCTGCTAGTCTACTTACGGCATTGATAAATGATCCACGGTATAATGTTGTCTTTGCCGTTACTAAAGAAGATAAACCACGATCTAAACGTGGTAGAACCATTCTACCTTCTCATGTAAAACAACTATGTCAAGAAACTCAGATACCATGTTTGTCTCCAACATCGTTACAAGATAAGGAATTTCAATCACAGTTAGCCCAGTATGCGGTTACCTTCAATATTGTTGTTGCTTATGGAAAAATGATCCCTTCTGTATGTTTTAATATGCCAACACATGGGACTTTTAATTTCCATGCTAGTCTTTTGCCTCTATTGAGAGGGGCCTCACCCATTGAATGTGTTTTATTACATGGCCACTTAACTACTGGATGGACTTTACAAAAGATTAACGAAACAATAGATACGGGTAATATTTTTCATCAATCTAGAATTGATATAGAATGGACAGATGAGCAAGCTTCTTTGTGGCATAAGTTAGAGATAAATCTTATTCAACATGGGTTGGATGTTTTGGATAAATTATATAGTGGACTGTTAGGCGAAACAAAACAAGAAGAAGGTCAAACAAGTTATTGTCATAAAATATATACACAATCTGGTCAAATATCATGGGATAAGGATATTATATCTATACGTAATCTTTGCAGGGCATTTAATAAGAAGCCAGGCAGTTTTACTTCATGGAAAGGCTTACGTATACGTATTTTTTGTGATTTTAATGTCCCAGAAAAAGAATTATATAGTTCAAAAGTTAACCAACCAAGTGGAAGTATATCTATAGATTCTACTCACATACTAAAAGTAGTTTGCGGGGATCAATATTTGCTACCAATCTCTCATATACAATTACCAGGTAAGAAAAAAATTACTGGAAAAGACTTTATAAATGGATATTTGCAAAATAAATCTGCAATTTTTTCATAAGAAATTTGTAAACATATGCACTCTAAAATGGAACCTAATTTTTCACTTCAAAATGGAACTTACATACACTTTATTAACTTTAAAGTCTAAAAAAAATTTTGGATTGTACTTTAGACAATGAACTATAAACACAACACGTATGAATACTTATCCTAAAGAAGAGTGCGGTGTAGTTGCACTCTATAATATTCCTTCCGCATCGTTTTTGGCTTATTTAGGTATTTATGCCCTACAACATCGAGGACAAGAAGGTACTGGTATTGTTTCTTTTGACAGGGAAAAATTTTATCGCAGTGCTAGTATGGGTAAAGTAATAGAGAGCTTTAATAAAGCTAAATTAAACAACCTGAAAGGAGATATTGCAATTGCCCACAATCGTTATAGTACAACTGGACATAACTTTTTAAGAAATATACAACCTATTTGTATGCAATCAAAATTGGGATACATGTCCTTAGCTCATAATGGTAATATTAGTAACGTATATACAATTAAAAATAAGCTGGAACAAAAGGGTACTATTTTTCAAACAACTGTTGATACAGAAGTTATTTTTCACTTGATGGTACACTCTCCTGCAAAAGATGAATTATATGCACTTATAGATGCCCTACGTCAAGTAGAAGGTGCATTCTCCCTAGTTATTCTAACTCAAGATAATCTTTATGTGGTGCGAGATCCACATGGATTTAGACCCCTTGTGATGGGTAAAAAAGATAATGGATGGGTATTTGCTTCAGAAACATGTGCTTTAGATATTATGGATGCTGAATATATACGAGATATTGTCCCAGGTGAACTGTTAGTTGTCAATGCAAATGGTTTATCTTCTCATTTCCCTTTTAAAAAATGCGTCACGAGTATGTGTATTTTTGAATTTATTTATTTTTCTAGGCCAGATTCTCATATATTTGAACAACCAGTTTATGATGTACGTTTTAAATTGGGAGAAATTCTAGCTGAAGAATCACCAACGGATAGTGATATTGTGATCTCTGTACCCGACTCTTCCAATGTTGCAGCATTGGGTTATTCTAGTAAAAGTAAGATACCTTACCATTTGGGTTTAATTAGATCACACTATATTGGAAGAACTTTTATTGAACCCGAACAAGAAATAAGAGATTTTGGTACTAAAATCAAGTATAATGCGATTAGTTCAGTAGTGGCAAATAAGCGAATTACTGTTATTGATGATAGTATTGTAAGAGGAACCACATCAAAAAAAATTACTACAATGTTGCGCAAGGCTGGAGCAAAAGAAATACATATGCGTATATCATCTTCACCAACAAAATATGCTTGTTACTATGGTATTGATATTCCCACTAATAAAGAATTAGTAGCCACTACATATAATCTTAAAGAACTTGCTCAATATATTAATGTTGACACCATTGCATTTTTATCTATCGCAGGCATGAAACGTGCTATTAATAGTCAACATGGCCTTTGTACCGCATGTTTTAGTGGTAAATATCCAGTAAAAATAGATTCCACATCCTACGAAACACAACTACAACAAAATAATCTATTTGAAGAAGGTTTCTAAATGAAAGAATTACTGTACACTCTCTATCATTTCACGGATAAATGATCTTAGCGTTTATTTAACCTAATGACCTTGCTATGAAAAATATGTACAAAAAAACCATGTATATTGGTGAACAGAAAATTACCTACTTACAATCTATTCCTAACTTAAACCTCTTTAATAGAAAACAGCCTTGTATTCTTTTTTTACATCCATTTGCTCTAGATAGTACGATATGGCAATATCAGTGGGACTATTTTCAAGATAAATACCTTTTAATTGCACCAGATCTACCTGGTTTTGGTGGCTCTTTAAGTAAAAGCAACGTAACTTTAGAACCCAAGTATTACCAGACTATCATTACCGCCTTTATCCAAAAAAATAAACTCAAAAAAATTATTGTAGTAGGTAATTCATTAGGAGGAGCTGTCGCATTAAGTGTCTTGGTATCACTATCTAACATTATCCATGGTGCAATATTGATAGCTCCTCTTAGCCGTTCTGCTCTTGATTTTGGAGTTCTAAAAAGGCTGGCTATTTTATTTACTAAAATGCCTAAGGTTTTTAATGCTTCTCAAATGATAGCACCGTGGATGCCTATAAAAAACATGCTTAGGCTATTTTTTTCCTTATCCTTTGAAAAATCTTTTAAAGCACTCGAAACAATAAACTTTAAAGAAAAGCTTATCTCATTCTATGAAAATCAAATAGCTTTAGATAACTTTTTTAGTGTCTCAAGAAATCTAACAAAATGGAGTATGTTAAATACTATTTTACCAGAAATTTATATACCAGTCTCTCTTATATGGGGAGAAAAAGACAGAGTTTTGCCTATACAATCTGGTTATGAACTACACTCCAAATTAAGTAACAGTACATTCACAACCATACCTGATATAGGTCATTTGCCTCAAGTCGAAAGCCCCAAGTTTGTAAATGAAGCTATCTTATCTCTGATAAAAAAAATCCATTTTTGATATGAAGTATTGATTGTAGATACATAATACGTTAATAACTACTTTATACTACATCTACTAAAGAATAGGTTTTATGGATACTAACTACTTCCCTTTTGTGATTGTTGGCTCTGGTGTAGCGGGTTTGTCATTAGCACTTCGATTGGCTAATTTAGGTAAAGTGTGTGTTATTAATAAAAGTAATAGAAAAGAATCTGCAAGCTATTATGCTCAGGGTGGTATGGCGGTTGCATCTGGTGAATTAGATTCAATACAAAGTCATATTGACGACACATTACGAGCAGGTTCTTATTTTAATAATCGTAAATCTGTGAAAATACTTTGTCATGAAGGTGTAGAAAGAATGCAAGAGATTGTGGCGTTAGGATTGGAGTTCACTAAAAAATATGATAATACCCTAGATCTGCATAAAGAGGGAGGACATAGCATTCACAGGATTGCTCATGTAAAAGATCATACAGGGAAAGCTATGCTAGACATTTTACTAGAACGTAGTAGTAAGAATAAGAATATCACATTCTGGGATAATCATATGTTACTTGAATTGATTACAGCTCCAAGACAAGGAATACTTCTTACAAAACTTTTATACAAACTATTGTCACTATTCAAAAAAGGAATAAGCAGGCAATGTTGCGGTTTATATGCTATAGATATGAAGACAAAAAAAATGAAGATACTCTTAGCTGACTATACTTGCTTAGCAACTGGTGGCATTGGTCAACTATACCTTAATACTACTAATCCCATGGTAAGTACAGGAGATGGCATTGCTATTGCTCATAGAGCATCATGTCAGACAAAAGATTTAGAATTCATGCAATTCCATCCTACCGCCCTATATTATAATATAAGCTCTTCGTTTTTATTAACTGAAGCATTGCGTGGTGTAGGAGCTAGATTATATTTACAAGATGGTACTTATTTTATGGAAAAGTATGATGTAAGGGGTGAGTTAGCTTCCAGAGATATAATTGCCTATGCCATTGCAACGGAGCTTCAGAATCGCAAAGAGAAATTTGTTTATTTGGATATGACACATCTACCCAAAGAAAAGATTAAGACCAGCTTTCCGATGATATTTACTACACTTAAAGAAAAATTTGATTTAGATATGACACAAATACCCATACCAGTGGCACCCGCTGCACACTATCTATGTGGAGGGATTAAAGTAAACTTTAGAAGCCAAACTAGTCTCAAGTCTCTTTATGCCGTTGGTGAAAATGCTTGTACTGGTGTACATGGGGCTAACCGATTAGCATCTAACTCTTTATTAGAGGCACTTGTTTTTTCTCATCGTGCCTATCTATCTATTCGCAACAAGTATACAGTAAATCTGACTAAATTAGCACCTAAACTGGATATGGTTAAACTAAAAAATAAATATAAGACTAGAGAGTTTGATTTTAGCTTGGATAAAATTCAGCAGATAGAAGATTATAAAAAACAAATACAAACTATTATGCATGAATATGCTAACATCTTGCGTACAAGCACAGGCTTAAAACAAGGCCTAAACGCTATAAAGATAATAGAAGAAAAACTAGAAGATTTTTTACAACCTAACTATGTTAATTGCATCTTACTGGAAGTACGTAATATGTGTCTTGGAGCTAGATTAATATTACAAGCAGCAATAAAAAGAAAAACGAGTGTAGGGCTACACTACAAAATAGATTAGTATGCAAGGAAATGATAAACTATCTAATTACCAAAAATTAAAGAGCTATGCTCAACAGTGTAATCAATGTAAATTAGCCATTACTCGAAATCAGGTGGTTTTTGGGGAAGGTAACATCGATGCAGATATTATGTTTATTGGTGAAGGCCCTGGTAAGCAGGAAGATCTTACTGGGCATCCTTTTGTTGGCCGAGCAGGTATTTTATTAACGGATATGCTTAAAACACATATGAACATGGAGCGTTCTGATGTTTATATTGCTAATATTGTCAAGTGCCGTCCATCAATAGATTTACTTATGCAAAAAGATAGACCACCTCAAGCAGATGAAGTAGAGGCATGTAAGACATTATTATTCCAGCAAATTAATATTATTCAACCTAAGATAATTATTACCTTAGGAGGACCTTCTACTAAATTTATTTTACAAACACAAGTTGCTATTAGCTCGATTAGAGGCACTTGGCATAAATTTCAAGCCATTGATGTAATGCCAACATTTCATCCAAGCTATCTCTTAAGAAATGGTGGAGAGAATAGTAATGTGTATCAACATGTAGTAGACGATATGAATATGGTACTTAAACATCTACAGTATTAAGTAATGTTAGTTATTGACATAGGTTTACAAATGATATGATGAAATTAAAAGAACTCAGCTCTCTATACATTAGAGGTATGTTTATGGGGATGGCAGATATCATACCTGGTGTTTCAGGAGGTACAATTGCTTTAATTACAGGCATCTATGGTCGTTTATTAGAAGCCATTAATGCAGTTCAAGTATGGATAGTTTTTACTTTAAAATATTTATATATACGTGAGAATAAGAAAGCTACTTGGAAAAGCCTCTATCATAAAATACCTTTTTTATTCTTAATACCTGTTATTTTAGGTATTGTATCAGGAATATTTTTCATGTCTTATGTAATAACTTATTTTTTAGGTAAATATCAAGTGTATTGTTACTCTTTTTTCTTTGGTATTATCAGTGCATCTGTATATCTTTTACTCTCTCGTTTGTCCCATAACAAAATAAGTATTTTATTATTTATTATATTTACTTTTTTATCATTTGCCCTTTTAGAGACTACATCTCCTTATTCCGGGGATACAAGTTATATTCTAATTACTGTCTCTGGTTTGTTTGCTATCTGTGCCATGATGCTACCTGGTATTTCAGGTGCCTATATTCTTCTCTTATTAGGACAATATAAACGAATTATTAAGGCATTACATGCATTCCATTGGGATATTTTATTTGCATTTATATTAGGTGCTGTTGCAGGCATATTATTATTTACTAGAATAGTGCGTTACTTTCTTTCCAAGTATTATCTATACACGATGACTGCTCTAATTGGAATTATGCAAGGTAGTCTTATAAAAATATGGCCTTATAAATATGTACCAGATTGTCTAGTAAATTATATCTATACGTCTTCTATTCTATATAGTTTATTTTTTATTGTGCTTGGTGTACTTATAGTATACGCAAGCAGTAAATATTTTACACTAGATCAAACTATATCTGCCTAACTATCGTAGAGATTTTTCCACAGCTTTCACGACAGAAGGGGGTGTTGGTAATGTCATATCTTCCAGTGCAAAGGCATAAGGCATTGGACGGTCAGCTGTGCATACAATTTCAATTGGAGCATCTAAGTCATCAAAGGCTCTTTGCGTTACTTCAAAAGCAATATGTTCTGCCATAGAGCACTTAAGCCACGCTTCTTGAACAATCACTAAATGATTAGTGTGTTTGACTGATTGCAAAATAGTATCCATGTCAAGCGGATACAAAGACCGGAGATCAATAATTTCAGCTGAAATACTACGTTTTTTTAATTCTTCATTTGCTTCTAATACTACATAATACATTAAAGACCAAGCGATAATGGTAACATCTGAACCTTCTTGTTTAATATCAGCTTTGCCCAAAGGGATAGTATACTCTTCATCAGGTACATCGCCAGTGTTAGCGTATATTTTTTCTGATTCCAAAAAAATAATGGGGTTATTATCACGAATAGATGTTTTAAGTAAGCCCTTAAAGTCATAGGGTGTAGAAGGAGCAATGACTTTTAGTCCAGGCGTATACACATAGTAGTTTTCAAAAATTTGTGAATGCTGTGCTGCTAAATATCCACCAGCTCCCTGGGGACCTCTAAATACAATAGAGAGAGAGAATTGTCCGCCTGACATATATCGCACCTTGGCGGCATTATTAATAATTTGATCAATGGCAACCAGAGAAAAATTCCATGTCATAAATTCTACTATTGGCTTTAATCCAATCATAGCAGCACCTATACCTAGGCCTGCAAAACCAGACTCTGCAATTGGGGCGTCAATAATACGTTTATCTGTATATTTATCTATTAAGCCCTGTGTAACTTTGTAGGCCCCATGATAATGGCCTACTTCTTCGCCTATAATAAAAACTTTTTCATCTCTTGCTAATTCTTCGTCAAGTGCCTGATTAAGTGCTTCTCTTACTGATATATTCGGCATATGTAATCCTAATTATATTACATAAGAATTACAAGAAATATTCTCTAATACGATAGTAATTCCAAAAATAATTTTAGCAGACTTTAATTAGTGAATGCACACTTTACCAAAATGAGACTGTGATTTTAAATATTGTAAAGCCTCAAGTGATTGTGCAAAAGAGAATGCCTGGTCAATGATAGGACGTAATTTATGTTTTGTAAAAAATTCATTCATTTCTACATACTGTTTTTTGTTACCAACTAAAATACCTTGTATCGTAATATTACGCATAATTACTGGTAATAGAGCAGGCACTTCATTTGAATTACTTAGAACACCAATTAAGCTAATATGACCACCATTTTGAACAGCTTGAATGGATTGTTGCAGTGTACCTGGTCCACCTAATTCAACAACAATATCAACCCCTTGCTTACCTGTAATCTCTCTTACAACTTTTGACCAATTAGGATATTGTTTACGATCAATAATATGGCTGGCTCCTAAATCAGTTAATAATGGAAATTTATCCTTCTTACTTGATGTAATAATCGTTTTTGCCCCAAATGCTTTAGCGATTTGCAAGGCAAATAAAGCTACACCACCTGTTCCAAGTATCAAAACATAATCATTCTTTTTAATTTGGGCATGTGTTACCAAGGCACTCCATGCAGTAAGAGCGGCACAGGGTAGAGCTGCAGCCTCTTCAAAGGATAAATAATTAGGTATTTTTACTATATTATCTACGTTATAGACACCATATTCTGACAAAGTACCTCTAAGTGGTCCGCCTAATGTATACTTCATTGCATCAGAGGGTAGCTTACCCTGAAACCAATTTTGGACAAAGATAGGACTAACCTTATCATTCACTTGAAACTGGGATATCCCTGGAGCTACTTCACAAACTACACCAGATCCATCGGATAGTGGAATGAGAGGTAACTTAATCCTTGGATTATAAAGGCCTTCTATCATAAGTAAATCTCTATAATTAATGGACTGCGATTGAAATTTTATTTTTACTTCATTAGCTTGCAAAGGCAGATCATCAACCTCTACCATGCATAAATTAGAGAGACCAAAAGAGTTTTGTAATGCAAAAGCTTTCATAAATAATTCAAAATTTTATACATAAAAATAATCCGAAGAATACTAATACCTGCTTTAATGGTACCCTTGATGGTACCAGAAATTTTTGATATTCCTATCCTAGAACGGTAGCGAACAGGTACTTCAACTATTCGTAATTGATTGAGAATAGCTTTAATTTGCATCTCAACTGTCCATCCCATACTTGTATCTCGCATATTCAATGCAAATAATTTATCTTTCTTGATAACTCTAAAAGGACCTAGGTCTAAGTATTTTTTCCCCCAGAATAAATAAATTAAATAAGTTGCTAGAGCATTACCCCATCTAGCTTGAGTTGGTACAGCCTTGCGAGACAGTTGATCGTAATTACGGGAACCAATCGTTATGTCTGCTTTATCTTCTAAGATAGGTAATAGTAATTTAGGTAATTCTTCGGGATAATCAGAATAATCAGCATCTATAAAAACAACAATTTGGGATTTTTCAGGTATAACAGACATCCCCTTTAAACAGGCAGAACCATAACCCCTACGTGGCTCATCTATTACAAACGCTCCATATTGTTGGGCAACTACTACCGTGTTATCTGTAGAATTATTATTACATACAATGATATGAAGATTATACCCTGTTTTTTTTAGTTCTTGGATAACTTTACCAATTGATTCTTCTTCATTAAAAGCTGGTATAATAATACTTATAATATCAGACATGAATAATATTGCGATTTTCTATAGAATCAGCTAATATATGAACATCAGCGTAATCAAGCTTAGATCCCATGGCCAGACCACTAGAAATGCGGCTGAAACGCATATTAGGCTTGTATTGCTTTAACGTTTCTATGATATAGTATGCTGTGGCATTGCCTTCTATAGTTGGATTGGTTGCTAAAATTATCTCTTCAATAGGTGATTCTTCTTTTACACGATAGATAAGTTCTTTGATGCGTAAATCCTCTGGTGTTATACCTTCTATTGGAGACAAAGCTCCCATGATTACATGATAAATTCCTCGAAAAATATTTGTCTCTTCTATTAGGTAGATATCTGAGGGTTCTTCGACGACACAAAGAATTGTTTTATCCCTTTCTTCAGAGCAACAATATACACATTTTTGCATTGTCTCCTTTAAAGCACCACATATAACACAATATTGAATATTCGCATGAAATTTAACAAGCTGGTCGGCGAAGTGCTGAATATTTTTTTGAGGTTGTTTTAATAAATAAAATGCTATCCTGTAAGCTGATGCATGCCCAATACCAGGCAATGAGGAAAAAAATTTAGCTGTATGTAAAAAATCAGATAACATTTATGAAGTCATATTAAAAGGTAATTCAGTCGCCAAATCTTTTAATTTATTATTCACTTCTTGTTTAACTTTTGTTTGTGCGTCATTAATAGCTTCTTTAATAAGGCGGGGTAAAACAACTATTTCATCTTTTTCTAGTAATTGGGTATCAATTACCAAATCTATCAAGTGACCTTCACCATTTACTACAACCTTCACCATGCCACCACCTGTCTCGGATTTAGCTGTAATATTTTTTAAAGTACTTTCCCATTTACTAGCATACTTCTGCAAAGGGCCTATCTGAGACAACAAAGACTTCATGTCAAAAAAACTATTCATAAAGAATCTAACCAGATTTGTTTATACTAGTATCTTGTAAAGCATGTGCTTTAGTCAGGAGTGGTCTTAATTTTTCAAATGATTTTAGTAAACATTTTTTACAATAAAAACTTTGGTACACTTTATCTACAATAGCATTACACTTTTGGCAACTAAGAAATTTATATTGTGTAGTCTCTTTCATAAATAATTTGTAAGTTCTATTTTAGAGTACAAAAATTGTCTTCACTCTTTAAATACCTCATTGGATGTCAAGTAGCCTAATACTTTTATGTGTAGAACCTATGGAGATATGTTACACTTGTCCCCTAAGCTACTTTCATAGATTCGTAAGATTTTTCATGTGGTGTCAAAAAGTTTAAAGAGAAGTATGGTCTTTTTGTCCAGAACCGATAGCTAACTCTCCAACCGTAGTGTGTGTACCAGATAAGTTTAATAAAATTACAAAACTAATATAAATACCGTGATGACTTAAAGAAAAAGATATGCTAGAGGAAACAAGATCAGTGCCTTTTGGCTCTTTCCAAAATAACTGAGGGATACGAGCAACACGTTTAATTAGCATATCATTTACTAACTCACCAAATAATAAAGCTATATTTTTTTTAATAAAAAAATCACTTAGATAAAGATGTGTATATTTATCTAAGGCATTAATACCTTTCATATGTAATTTTATATTTTCTATTGTATCTATGACAAGTAATGCAGGCCACCAGTTTTCTTGCTTATTATATGCAGGCCTATTCAATTGTACAATAACATGGATATATTGATTTGGCATGTGTTCTATATGATATTGCATAGCCATATCTTTATAGCAAACAAGAGATTTATTTACCAATATATACAACTGTTTAGGTATAAATATTATTTTGTTATCATACTGCTTTAAAGCTTTATAGGCAGCTTCTTTAAGTGCCCAAAAAGTCCATAATGTTATATGGGGGTCAGTGGCATCCGCTATCTGTAATCGTTCATCTTGGTTAAAAATACGCTGGCAATAACGAATATCGTCTACTTTGTATGGGGTATCAGTATCAGATAAATCGACTAGATCATTACCAACAAAACGCCTACTAACCATCCCATTTTTTCAAGATAACACAACCATTTACATCACCAAAGCCAAAGCTTGCTTTTGCTGCAATATTAATATTATGCTCTCTGGTTTCTCGCACAATACTTTTTTCGTAGGGTAATATTTTTTCATGTATATCTTCACAGTTAAGGGATTTGTGTATAAAGGAATTATGCATCTGTAAAATAGTAGCCACTAATTCTATACTACCTGCCCCACCAAGAGCATGTCCAATTAAAGATTTTGTAGAATTAACATAGGGAAAATTAGAGGGTTCTAGAGACAACGCCTCTTTCCAATTATTAATTTCAAATGGATCGGCCATGGTTGCTGTTAAATGACCATTAATATAATCAATATCTGTACTTTTGATTTGGGCATAGTCCACTGCACTTCGTATACATTTTTGTACGGCATGCATGTTGGGAGCTGTCATGGAGCCCCCCTGTCTCTGGCCACCACAATTGATAGAGGCCCCTATAATTTCAGTATAGATTCTAGCATTTCGTTGTTTAGCACTTTCTAACGTTTCTAAAAATAAACTGCCTGAACCTGAACCTGGGATAAAACCACCAGCACTCTGGCTTAAAGGACGAGATGCCTTCTCTGGTGCATCATTATTATTTGAATTGAGTACCCTCATTGCATCAAAGGCACCATGCACATAGATAGAATCATTTTCTCCACTGCCAACTAATGCCCTATCAAATAAACCGTACTTAATTTTATAAAATCCATCTATAACTGACTCAACACCTGTTGTACAAGCACTGCTATTACTAGTTAATTGGCCACCTATCCCCAATATGCCACCTAACTTAGCTGAAGGTCCACTGGCCATAATTCTCTCTACGAGTGTTGATCCAGCGCGACGTATTTTAGCACTATTTACTTTAGGGGCAAGCTCATTAATCATGACATCCACACCACTTATGCCACAACCAACAATACAACCAGTATCTGAATGGGCTTCTTTGCTAGAATCACGATCAATTATCAAACCAGCATCTCGCCAAGCATCCATACCAGCCATACTGGTATAACACATTGCTTTATCCATGCCTAACAGATCATCAGGAGTAAAATAATCTCCGAGTTTAGCTTCTAAGTTTTGTATCTTTCCAGCAACATGGCAACGAAAATTAAGCTCGGCCATTTTATCTACAAAACGAATTCCACTAATAGAATTACGGAGTGATTTTTCAAACTCTTTGAGACCATGCCCATTAGAAGTTATAACACCCATTCCAGTGATTACAACTCTACGATTATTTTGTGCAAGATTACTCATGTCTATGCATATATCTCCCTAGCTATTACAGAATAAGCCACCATTGACATGCAATACACTGCCTGTACAGTATGTTGCTGAATTGGATAAAAAAGCAACACATTGTGCAACCTCTTCTGGCTGGCCTATTCGATGAAGTGGTATATTATTTAGCACCATATCTTTATGTTCACCCTTGATCGTATTTACCGTCATATCAGATTCAATAAAACCTGGTGCAACGCTGTTAACTAAAATATTATAGGGTGCCATTTCTAAAGCAACCGTTCTTGTAAAAGCATTAATAGCTGCCTTGCTCATTGAATAAATAGATTGGGTAGGATTAGGGATACTGCCAATCACGCTAGAAATATTAATAATTCTACCTGCTTTTTTTCGTATCATAAAACGAGATAATCGTTTTGTGAGGTACCAGGTAGCTCGTGTGTTTGTATTCATTGTCATTTCATAGTCTTTTAGACTTGCACTAAAAAATGGATTATCAATGGCAATACCAGCATTATTAACAAGTACATCAATATTACCTGATTGGCTTGTTTTAAAATAATTATAAACTTTATCTATATCATCTGTTTGTTCAAGATTAGCCTGCAATAACTCAACATTTTGCAAGGTGCTTGCCAATTTTTCCGCTTTTTCTTGAGAAGATTTATAGTGTAATACTATCTTAAAACCAAGGTTTGATAACGCTTGGCAACATGCAAAACCAATTGCACCGCTACCACCTGTAACTAATGCTACTTTATCTGGCATATCTCCCCCTTACTTGGAAATACTTTCTCCACAGTCCACCTTAATTAAACTACCATTAATCCAGTAGGCTTCTTGTGTACACAACAAAGATATTACATTGGCCACATCAGATGGTTGAGTAAGACGCCCGCCAGGTTGAGAAAGAAAAGCTTTGGCTACAATATGAGAGCTACCTGGTATAAATTGTAAGGCGGGTGTGTAAGTAACACCTGCCTGAATAATATTTGAACGAATGCCATAAGGAGCAAACTCTCTTGCAATACTTCGTGAGGCAGCTTCTAATGCACATTTTGCAATACTAACAGCTGCATATCCTAACCATGCTACTTCATTACCTTCGCTAGTTAAACCAACGACTTGTACATAATCTGCAAATAATTCTCTTGTAAAAAGTTCTTGAACCCAAGTGATCAAACTAGTTCCCATAGCATAGGCAGTATTTGCAATATCTTCATCACCTAGCAATAACTCATCATTATACACTGGACTTTCTGATAAAGAATGGAAAGAATACAGACCTTGTTCAAAAAGAGTATTGATTTGTGTCTGTAATTGTTTTTCAGAGATTTGTAATGCTTCGGCTAGCTTTCCTACGGCCATTTGATTAGGTGAAATAGTTTGTTTTCTAGGGGCTAGTAATTTTAAATTTCCTAATGCTATCGAGTGCATGAGCAAACCTATTTGACCTTTCCCTACTTGTTTGGTAAAATCATCTAAGATCTTTTCTTGTACTTCTTTCTCTAGAGCATTTTCATTATAGGAGATAAGTTTTACCTTATTATCACGAATCTCTTGAAATTCTTTATTAATTCTTTCCATTGCACCACGTCGATCACGATGTACAACACAAATATTCATGCCCTGGCTACTAAGTTTTTTAGCTGTTTGCAAACCAAACCCACTAGAACCACCTAAAATTAAAGCCCATTTATTTTTAAAACTCATTAGTTCTCCTCAAATATTTTACGTAAAGCCCGTACGTTAATAATGGCCCTAACCTTAACATCTATACTGTTAAAAAAACCAGTCAAAATACGATTGGGCCCTATTTCATAGATATCTTGTGCATGTTTTGCCAGATATTCCATGTTTTGCATCCATCTGATACTTCCACTAATTTGTGCAACCAGATTTTTTATCATAAGTTCAGGCTGATGTAATTTTCCCGTATAGTTTGATAATACCTTACAACTTTTTTCTAGGTTAAACGTAGATGATAACCCTTCAAGATAAGAACTAAATTCTGCCTCAATAGGTTGCATTAAGCTTGAATGGAAGGGAGCACTGACATTAAGGGGTACAACTCTTACATCAGAAAATTGTGAATGAATTAACTCATTTGCCTGAGTAACAGACTCCATAGAACCACTTATGACAACTTGATTAGTAGAATTGTAATTAGCGATCTCGGCACCTGTCGACAAAACAACAGACTCGTAATCTAATTCTGTAATATTATCACGAATTAAAGCAGACATGGCACCTTTACCCTTTGGGACAGCATTTTGCATGAGTCTGCCTCTTTCACGCACAATAGAAATGACTTCTGGGAATGGAAGCACACCAGCTGCATAAAGAGCTCCATATTCACCAAGGCTATGCCCGGCAAACCATTCAGGCGTAAAATTATATTGTTGTTTTAAAACTTCATATATGGCGATTTCTACTGTAAGAATACTTGGTTGGGTATATTCAGTAAGATTAACTTGGGTATTCTCTGTAAAACATAACTCAGGAATATCAATTCCAAGATTTTCAGATGCTTGATCAAAAATCTCCTTTGCCCTTGGGAAGTTTTCATAGAAATCCTTACCCATACCAGGGCGTTGTGAACCTTGTCCCGTAAATACAACAGCTTTATACATCAAGATTAGTAATCAATTTAAATATTTTAGCATTTTGACAAGATTTTTTTATCTATATTGTACAGAAACTATTGAAAAATCTGGAAAGGCCAGTTCAACCCTGGACGGTTTAAGGTATTCATGAGCTGTTTTTCTTAAAAAGATGAAAAATAAGTAGAACAGCCAATAAAAATATACAGAAGGATTTATTAGAACATATAAGCTATAGAAAAATAGCTCAAAAAATCAATCTATCAAAATCTACTGTCCTGTATGAGATAAAGATACTAGGCTAAGCCAGGCCTATTTCTGTCCAGAGCAAATGCTAATTTCTCGATTTTACAGGATCAATCAACATGAACAACGGTGTTGGTACAAGAACCAACACCGTTAAAAGAAAATAAAAATCTAATCTAAATTTTGCAAATAATAGCTAAGCCAGGTCTATTGTTTTGGCTCTGTTCAGCTCTAACGCTCAATTCCTTAAAGCCCTGCAGATATATTCTTAAGCAGAAGGTGATATGATCTCTTTCACCACCTTCTACCTAGCCTGTCCAGGGATGAATTCACCACAGTTAGGAATAGGAATTCCAGTTGTAGGTGTAGACATAACACTGTTGCAATAGAATATAGTACCAGTACCGTCATAGTCGGCGTATTTAAGGGCAGGGATTTGCATAAGGGTACCGAAGTTCCAAGCACCTTTGGTGTTTTGACTAACATCATTCCACGATGATACATCAACGTCGCTTGACGTCAACTTAGCAGCACGCTCCGTTGCAGTTCCTGCACTACCTATGCTTGATGGAATGGAGGTACCATATCCACCATCCATTTCTCCAGTTGCAGTGCCGAATCCATAACTTGTCGTGGGTGCTGAAACACCAGTTTCTTTTAATCCTAGCAAGCCCTTTGGTTACTTTATCCTCAGTACTATTGTCGGTAATGCTTATCTTCGCCCAGCGAGTAGAGCATCACTGGATGGCAGTCGTCTATCGTTGCCCAGCAAGCAGAGCACCGTATGACGCACACATCGTCCAATCGGTGACACCGCTTGTGATGGTGGGAATACACAGCTTAATAGCGGGTAGCTGGCTTGCAGTGCCTAGGTCCCAAGCTTTGGTGCTGTCGGTGGCACTATGTGGCAAACCAGATGGGTGTATGCCAGTAATAGCTTGCAGTTCTACTAAGGTGAGGCCAATCGTGCCAGATGGATCTGAAGAAGCGTCACCCTTCGCCCTCTTGGGGCTTTGGTTAGAGCCACCCACTCTTTGGATGGCATCTTTGTTCCAATAACTGTTTCTTATCGTCAAAGAACTGTTAGTAGTTCCAATCAAACCGCCAACAGTAAAACTATTAGTACCCATAGAAGAGATTTGACCAGAGCCAAAGAAACTGCAATTAGTAATTGTCCAAGAAACGGGAGAGGTAGAGTAAGCGTGACCAGTCAAACCGCCAACAATAGAACTATTAGAAGCAGAAGGAGAAGAAGCAGAGATATCACCCGACCCAGAAAAAATGCAATTAGTGATTGTCAAAGAAGAACTCATCCACCCCACCAGACCGCCAGAATGAGTAGAACCATTAGAAGCAGAAGCAGAGATATCACCCGACCCAGAAAAAATGGAATTAGTGATTGTCAAAGAAGAACTAATCCACCCCACCAGACCACCAGCAGAAGAACCACTTTGATTAGAAGAAGAGATATCACCCGACCCCAAAAAAGTACAATTGCTTATTATTAAAGGAGCACCAGACGCACCCACTAGACCGCCAGCATTATTAGAAGTAGAGACCCCAAGCGATCCAGAAAAAGTACAATCACTTATTATTAAAGAAGCAGTAGAAAGTCCCACCAAACCGCCTGCATTAGATTGACCAGAAGCAGAAGTAGCAGAAGAATGAATTGAGCCTGAAATGACACTCACATTGCGAATGGTCACCGTTGTTCCACCCGTTACGCCAAATAAACCCGCATGGGCGTTATCCGAAGAAGAAATATTCACCCAGAGGTTGGCGATGGTGTGGTTGTTGCCCTCAAAAGTGCCTGTGAAGCGAGTTATGTCATCATTTGTCGAATTATCACCAATAGGCATCCAGCTTGTATCTGCAGTAGTATCAATAACTGTTATTTGCTCACCTGCATCTGTCGTATCGCCGTCAGCATTTTTATCAATGCCCTCCATCGTCGTATCGATCATCCCATTACCGTTGGCATCAAGCAAACTCAAAAGATCAATATCGGCCGTTAGTTCGTAGCCGTTACAACCACCACTGCCAACAGCAGGGCAACCATCTGTATTACCTGTTGTTTGTGTCGCCGAGGTCTTATAGCTTGTTCCCGCCAAATCATAGCGCATGTTATCTAGCATCTCAGCAGTTTTTATCTCTATCAAACCATCACCATCAGCATCTACATCCATGGAATCAGGAATACCATCGCCGTCATCATCGGGGACACAAGTGTCCATAGTATTTATAGAAGTACCTGCCAAACGAATGGTGCCCATAAGACAAGTTACATCAGGAGTACCGTCACCATCAGTATCGGGCATGCAGGTGTCTGTAGTTTTTTTAGAAGCATTTGCAAGGCGAGCCATACCCGTAGGGCAATCTACATCAGGAGCATCGGAATCGGCATCAAGCATGCAGGTGTCTGTAGTTTTTTTAGAAGTATTTGCAAGGCGAGCCGTACCTGTAGGGCAATCTACATCGGGGAGGGGAGGGGGATTGACTATTCTACCTGGAAAGGTGATAGAACATCCTGTAGACAAAGATACGCCAAAGATCATAAATACCATAAGACCAACACACATAACTAATGACCATCTTGGATGCCAATTGACGCTATTCATTAACGTAGTGTTCATATTTTTTATGTATTTCATATTTGTATCTTCTAAATAGGCATACTCTGCCTATTTAGAAGCCATGCACCTAAGTAGATGTGTATGGTCAAGAATTGTGTAACTGGTTGAAAGGCTAGTTCAACCCTGGACGGTTTAAGGTATTCATGAGCTGTTTTTCTTAAAAAGATGAAAAATAAGGAGAATAACTAATAAAAATATGCAGAAGTATTTATTAGAGAATATGAGCTATTGAAAAATAGCTCATATATACATATACCAAAATCTGCTGTCTTTTATGAGATAAAGATACGAGGTTAGGCCAGGTCTATTTCTGTCCAGAGCCAATGCTAATTTCTTGATTTTACAAGATCAATCAACATGAACAACGGTGTTGGTGCAAGAACCAACACCGTTAAAAGAAAATAAAAATCTAATCTAAATTTTGCAAATAATAGCTAAGCCAGGTCTACCTTTCTTGGCTCTGTTCAGCTCTAACGCTCAATTCCTTAAAGCCCTGCAGATATATTCTTAAGCAGAAGGTGATGATCTCTTTCACCACCTTCTACCGACCCTGTCCAGGGATAAATTCACCACAGTTAGGAATGGGCATGGGCATTCCCATTCCCGTTGCAGGTGTAGACATAACACTGTTGCAATAGAATGTAGTACCAGTACCGTCATAGTCTGCATAGTCGGCGTATTTAAGGGCAGGGATTTTACCAGTGACAAAGCTCCAAGCCCTTTGGTTACTTTATCCTCAGTACTATCGGTCGGCAATGCTTATCTTTGCCCAGTGAGTAGAGCATCACTGGATGGCAGTCGTCTATCGTTGCCCGGCAAGCAGAGCACCGTATGATGCACATGTTACAACGTTGGTGCTGCTAACCGTGGGGCTAACGCATAACTTAACCGCAGGTAGCTGGCTTGCGGTGCCTAGGTCCCAAGCTTTGGTATTATCAGTGGCACTATGTGGCAAACCAGATGGGGATGGGGCACTTGTAGTACTAACAGTGATAGCTTGTAGTTGCGTTAAGGTGAGACCAGTTGTACCCATTCGATTCGTCGAAGAGTTACCCACTGCCAGCTTTGGGCTTTGATCAGTCATTCCATTAGTTATTTTTTGAGGGGCGTCTGTGTTCCAATAACTATTCATAATCATCAAAGTACTCCCACTCTGAGAAGAACCCACCAAACCGCCTGAATGAGAAGAAGAAGAAGAGGAGGAAGAAACTCCACCCCCACCGCTAAAATAACTATTCGTAATACTCAAAGTACTCCCAGAATAACCCACCAAACCGCCTGAATAAGAAGAAGAAGAAGAAGTAGTAGTAGAAACTCCACCCTCACCACTAAAATAACTATTCGCAATACTCAAAGTACCCCCAGAAAAACCCACCAAACCGCCTGAAGAAGAAGAAGCAGTAGCAACAGAAGAAGAAGAGGAGGAAGAAACTCCACCCCCACCGCTAAAATAACTATTCGTAATACTCAAAGTACTCCCAGAAAAACCCACCAAACCGCCTGAATAAGAATAAGAAGAAGAGGAGGAAGAAACTCCACCCCCACCGCTAAAATAACTATTCGTAATACTCAAAGTACTCTCAGAAAAACCCACCAAACCGCCTGAATAAGAATAAGAAGAAGAGGAGGAAGAAACTCCACCCCCACCGCTAAAATAACTATTCGTTATTATCAAAGTACTCATACTCCCAGAATAACCCACCAAACCGCCTGAAGAATTAGAAGAAGAAGAAACAGAAGAAACTCCACCCCCACCGCTAAAATAACTATTTGTTATTGTCAAAGTACTCTCAGAAACACCCACCAAACCGCCTGAAGAATTAGAAGAAGAAACTCCACCCCCACCGCTAAAATAACTATTCGTTATTGTCAAAGTACTCCCAGAATAACCCACCAAACCGCCTGAACCAGAAGCAGAAAAAACTCCACCCGCACCACTAAAATAACTATTCGTTATTGTCAAAGTACTCCCACTCCCAGAATAACCCACCAAACCGCCTGAATAAGAAGCAGAATAAGGAGAAGAAACTCCACCCGCACCACTAAAATAACTATTCGTTATTGTCAAAGTACTCCCACTCCCAGAATAACCCACCAAACCGCCTGAACCAGAATTAGAAGAAGAAACGTGAATTAAACCTGAAATAACCCCCACATTGCGAATGGCCACCGTGCCACCCGTTACACCAAATAAGCCCGTATAGACATTAGAGCTATTCATCCAAAGGTTAGCGATGGTGTGGTTATTGCCTTCAAAAGTGCCTGTGAAGCTTTTCCCCGTGCCAACGGTACCAATGGGCACCCAACTTTTATCTTTTCCCGTACCTATATCAATAACTGTTATTTGCTCACCTGCATCTGTCGTATCGCCGTCAGCATTTTTATCAATGCCCTCCATCGTCGTATCGATCATCCCATTACCGTTGGCATCAAGCAAACTCAAAAGATCAATATCGGCCGTTAGTTCGTAGCCGTTACAACCACCACTGCCACTAACAACAGCAGGGCAACCATCTGTATTACCATCTTCACCCGCTAAGTCCTGAGCCTTAGTCTTATAGCTGGTACCCGATAGATCATGGCGCATGTTATCTAGCATCACGGCATTTTTTATCTCTATCAAACCATCACCATCAGCATCTACATCCATGGAATCAGGAATACCATCGCCGTCATCATCCGTATTAATGGAATCGGCATCAAGCGTGCAGGTGTCTGTAATTTTTTTAGAAGTATTTGCAAGGCGAGCCATACCCGTAGGGCAATCTATATCAGGGAGGGGAGGGGGATTGACTATTCTACCTGGAAAGGTGATAGAACATCCTGTAGACAAAGATACGCCAAAGATCATAAATACCATAAGACCAACACACATAACTAATGACCATCTTGGATGCCAATTGACGCTATTCATTAACGTAGTATTCTTATTTTTTATGTATTTCATATTTGTATTTTCTAAATAGGCATGCTCTGCCTATTTAGAAAAATATAAATCTGATGTAGGTGTGTATAGTCAAGAAATTATGTAACTGGTTGAAAGGCAAGTTCAACCCTGGATGTTTTAAGGTATTCATGAGCTGTTTTTCTTAAATAATAAGATTCAGGAAGAACAGCTTATCAAAATATACAGAAGTATTTATTAGAGAATATGAGCTATTGAAAAATAGCTCAAAAAATCAATCTATCAAAATCTACTGTCCTGTATGAGATAAAGATACTAGGCTAAGCCAGGTCTATTGTTTTGGCTCTGTTCAGCTCTAATGCTTAATTTCTTAAAGCCCTGCAGATATATTCTTAAGCAGGAGGTGATGATCTCTTTCACCACCTTCTACCGACCCTGTCCAGGGATGAATTCACCACAGTTAGGAATAGGAATTCCAGTTGTAGGTGTAGACATAACACTGTTGCAATAGAATATAGTACCAGTACCGTCATAGTCGGCGTATTTAAGGGCAGGGATTTGCATAAGGGTGCCAAAATTCCAAGCACCTTTGGTTACTTTATCCTCAGTACTATCGGTCGGCAGTGCTTATCTTCGCCCAGTGAATAGAGCATCACTCAGTACTATCGGTCGGCAATGCTTATCTTTGCCCAGTGAGTAGAGCATCACTGGATGGCAGTCGTCTATCGTTGCCCGGCAAGCAGAGCACCGTATGACGCACATGTTACAACGTTGGTGCTGCTAACCGTGGGGCTAACGCATAACTTAACCGCAGGTAGCTGGCTTGCGGTGCCTAGGTCCCAAGATTTGGTATTATCAGTGGCACTATGTGGCAAACCAGATGGGGATGGGGCACTTGTAGTGCTAACAGTGATAGCTTGTAGTTGCGTTAAGGTGAGACCAGTTGCACCCATTGGATTCGTCGAAGAGCTACCCACGACCCGCAGACTTTGGGGAGAGCCATCTACACTTTGAGGCACACTGTTGTCCCAATAACTATTCGTAATCGTCAAAGTACTCACAGTACTCACAGAATAACCCACCAAACCGCCTGAATTAGAAGAAGAAGTAGTAGAATTAGAAGAAACTCCACCCCCACCGCTAAAATAACTATTCGTAATACTCAAAGTACTCCCCACAGAATAACCCACCAAACCGCCTGAATTAGAAGAAGAAGTAGTAGAATTAGAAGAAACTCCACCCCCACCGCTAAAATAACTATTCATAATCATCAAAGTACTCCCACTCTGAGAATAACCCACCAAACCGCCTGAATTAGAAGAAGAAGTAGTAGAATTAGAAGAAACTCCATCCCCACCGCTAAAATAACTATTCGTAATACTCAAAGTACTCCCAGAATAACCCACCAAACCGCCTGAAGAAGAACGAAAAGCAGAAGAATCAGAAACTCCACCCACACCACTAAAATAACTATTCGTAATACTCAAAGTACTCCCAGAATAACCCACCAAACCACCTGAAGAAGAAGCAGAAGAAACTCCACCCGCACCGCTAAAATAACTATTCGTAATACTCAAAGTACTCCCAGAATAACCCACCAAACCGCCTGAATTAGAAGAAGAAGAATCAGAAGAAACTCCACCCACACCGCTAAAATAACTATTCATAATACTCAAAGTACTCTCAGAATAACCCACCAAACCGCCTGAAGAAGAACGAAAAGCAGAAGAAGTAGAAACTCCACCCCCACCGCTAAAATAACTATTCGTTATTATCAAAGTACTTCTAGAATAACCCACCAAACCGCCTGAATAAGACTCAGAGGAACTAGAAGAAGTAGAAGAAGAAACTCCACCCCCACCGCTAAAATAACTATTCGTAATACTCAAAGTACTCCCCACAGAATAACCCACCAAACCGCCTGAAGAAGAACGAAAAGCAGAAGAATCAGAAACTCCACCCACACCACTAAAATAACTATTCGTAATACTCAAAGTACTCCCAGAATAACCCACCAAACCGCCTGAAGAAGAAGCAGAAGAAACTCCACCCGCACCGCTAAAATAACTATTCGTTATTGTCAAAGTACTCCCAGAATAACCCACCAAACCGCCTGAATTAGAATAAGAATTAGAAGAAACTCCACCCCCACCGCTAAAATAACTATTCGTAATACTCAAAGTACTCCCAGAATAACCCACCAAACCGCCTGAATAAGACTCAGAAGAAGAATCAGAAGAAAAAGCGTGAATTGAACCTGAAATAACCCCCACATTACGAATGCTCGGGCCACCCGCTAGACCAAACAAACCCGCATAAACAGTAGAGCTAGAAGAAGAGATATTCACCCAAAGGTTAGCGATGGTGTGGTTATTGCCTTCAAAAGTGCCTGTGAAGCTGTTCTCCGTGCCAGTAGTACCAATGGGCACCCAACTTTTGTCTTTGCCCGTACCTATATCAATAACTGTTATTTGCTCACCTGCATCTGTTGTATCGCCGTCAGTATTTTTATCAATGCCCTCCATCGTCGTATCAATCATCCCATTGCCATTTGCATCAAGCAAGCTCAAAAGATCAATGTCGGCCGTTAGTTCGTAGCCGTTACAATCTCCACTGCTACTAACAACAGCAGGGCAACCATCTGTATTACCATCTTCACCCGCTAAGTCCTGAGCCTTAGTCTTATAGCTTGTTCCCGCCAAATCATAGCGCATGTTATCTAGCATCTCAGCAGTTTTTATCTCTATCAAACCATCACCATCAGCATCTACATCCATGGAATCAGGAATACCATCGCCGTCATCATCGGGGACACAAGTGTCCATAGTATTTATAGAAGTACCTGCCAAACGAATGGTGCCCATAAGACAAGTTACATCAGGAGTACCGTCACCATCAGTATCGGGCATGCAGGTGTCTGTAGTTTTTTTAGAAGCATTTGCAAGGCGAGCCATACCCGTAGGGCAATCTACATCAGGAGCATCGGAATCAGCATCAAGCATGCAGGTGTCTGTAGTTTTTTTAGAAGTATTTGCAAGGCGAGCCGTACCTGTAGGGCAATCTACATCGGGGAGGGGAGGGGGATTGACTATTCTACCTGGAAAGGTGATAGAACATCCTGTAGACAAAGATACGCCAAAGATCATAAATACCATAAGACCAACACATATAACTAATGACCATCTTGCATGCCAATTGACGCTATTCATTAACGTAGTGTTCATATTTTTTATGTATTTCATATTTGTATCTTCTAAATAGGCATACTCTGCCTATTTAGAAGCCATGCACCTAAGTAGATGTGTATGGTCAAGAATTGTGTAACTGGTTGAAAGGCTAGTTCAACCCTGGACGGTTTAAGGTATTCATGAGCTGTTTTTCTTAAAAAGATGAAAAATAAGGAGAATAACTAATAAAAATATGCAGAAGTATTTATTAGAGAATATGAGCTATTGAAAAATAGCTCATAAAATAAATCTATCAAAATCTGCTGTCTTTTATGAGATAAAGATACTAGGCTAAGCCAGGCCTATTTCTGTCCAGAGCAAATGCTAATTTCTCGATTTTACAGGATCAATCAACATGAATAACGGTGTTGGTACAAGAACCAACACCGTTAAAAGAAAATAAAAATCTAATCTAAATTTTGCAAATAATAGCTAAGCCAGGTCTATTGTTTTGGCTCTGTTCAGCTCTAACGCTCAATTCCTTAAAGCCCTGCAGATATATTCTTAAGCAGAAGGTGATATGATCTCTTTCACCACCTTCTACCTAGCCTGTCCAGGGATGAATTCACCACAGTTAGGAATAGGAATTCCAGTTGTAGGTGTAGACATAACACTGTTGCAATAGAATATAGTACCAGTACCGTCATAGTCGGCGTATTTAAGGGCAGGGATTTGCATAAGGGTACCGAAGTTCCAAGCACCTTTGGTGTTTTGACTAACATCATTCCACGATGATACATCAACGTCGCTTGACGTCAACTTAGCAGCACGCTCCGTTGCAGTTCCTGCACTACCTATGCTTGATGGAATGGAGGTACCATATCCACCATCCATTTCTCCAGTTGCAGTGCCGAATCCATAACTTGTCGTGGGTGCTGAAACACCAGTTTCTTTTAATCCTAGCAAGCCCTTTGGTTACTTTATCCTCAGTACTATTGTCGGTAATGCTTATCTTCGCCCAGCGAGTAGAGCATCACTGGATGGCAGTCGTCTATCTTTGCCCGGCAAGCAGAGTGCCGTATGATGCACATATCGCCCAGTTAGCGACACCGCTTGTGATCGTGGGGATACACAGCTTAACCGCAGGTAATTGCATATCGGTGCCAAGGTCCCACGCTTTGGTGTCGTCGGTGGCACTATGTGGCAGACCAGATGGGTGTATGCCAGTGATAGCTTGCAGTTGCACTAAGGTGAGGCCAGTTGTGCCTGATGGGTTCATCGCAGCATTACCCTGTGCCCGTTTTGGGTTTTGGGGAGAGCCTCCCACACTTTGAGATGTCTCTGTATTCCAATAACTGTTTGTGATCGTCAAAGAAGCAGTAGAACGACCCACCAGACCACCTGAATAAGATACAGAACCTGAGGTAGAAGAAGAGACTTTACCAGATCCACTAAAATAACTATTGATGATCGTTAAAGGAGTGCCATGGTGACTGTGAGCAACCAGACCACCTGATATAGACGACCCACCAGAAGCAAAAGAAAAGATATCACCAAACCCAGAAAAATAACTATTTTTGATCATGAAAGAAGCATTACTAGTCCCCACCAGACCGCCAACATAAGAATCGGTAGTCGTAGAAGAAGAAGAGACTCCACCAGATCCACTAAAATACGAATTGGTGATAGTTGAGATACCAGTAGGAAAACCAACAATACCGCCTGCAAGAGAATCACGAAGAGTAGTAGTAGCGGTAGAGGAAGAAGAAACCCCACCTAACCCACTAAAAGTACTATTGGTTATTGTTAAAGACGAAGAAGTACCCACTAGACCACCAGAATCAGAACGGGAAGAAGAATTAGTAGAAGAAGAAGAGACTCCACCAGATGCACTAAAAATACACTTGATGATCGTCAAAGTATTATCAGCCTGCCCTACCATGCCACCTGAGCGAGAAAGAGTATTAGTAGAATTAGCAGCGGCAGAAG
Source organism: Leptospiria bacterium (assembly GCA_965262015.1). GTDB lineage: Bacteria > Spirochaetota > Leptospiria > Turneriellales > CBDBES01. Next base: position 1,416,396 of record OZ253494.1, on the reverse strand, counting down.
AAAAGACTCCACCAGACCCACTAAAAGTACTATTCATAATCATCAAAGAAGCAGCAGAAAGTCCCACCAGACCGCCAGAGACAGGATTAAAATTAGAACCCGTGGAATAAGAATAAATTGAGCCGTCGATAATCTCCAGGTTGCGAATGGTCACCGTGCCACCCGTCACGCCAAACAAACCCGCATAGGCGTTAGAGGCAGAAGAAGAGATATTCACCCAAAGGTTGGCGATAGTATGGTTGTTGCCCTCAAAAGTGCCTGTGAAGCGAGTTATGTCATCATTTGTCGAATTATCACCAATAGGCATCCAGCTTGTATCTGCAGTAGTATCAATAACTGTTATTTGCTCACCGATATCTGTAGTATCGCCGTCGGCATTTTTATCAATGCCCTCCATCGTCGTATCGATCATCCCATTACCGTTGGCATCAAGCAAGCTCAAAAGATCAATGTCGGCCGTTAGTTCGTAGCCGTTACAACCACCACTGCCAACAGCAGGGCAACCATCTGTATTACCTGTTGTTTGTGTCGCCGAGGTCTTATAGCTTGTTCCCGCCAAATCATAGCGCATGTTATCTAGCATCTCAGCAGTTTTTATCTCTATCAAACCATCACCATCAGCATCTACATCCATGGAATCAGGAATACCATCGCCATCAGTATCCGTGGAATTAGGAATACCATCACCACCGGCATCAAGCATGCAGGTGTCTGTAGTTTTTTTAGAAGTATTTGCAAGGCGAGCCATACCTGTAGGGCAATCTATATCAGGGAGGGGAGGGGGATTGACTATTCTACCTGGAAAGGTGATAGAACATCCTGTAGACAGAGATACGCCAAAGATCATAAATACCATAAGACCAACACACATAACTAATGACCATCTTGGATGCCAATTGACGCTATTCATTAACGTAGTGTTCATATTTTTTATGTATTTCATATTTGTATTTTCTAAATAGGCATGCTCTGCCTATTTAGAAAAATATAAATCTGATGTAGGTGTGTATAGTCAAGAAATTATGTAACTGGTTGAAAGGCCAGTTCAACCCTGGACAGTTTAAGGTATTCATGAGCTGTTTTTCTTAAAAAGATGAAAAATAAGGAGAATGACTAATGAAAATATGCAGAAGTATTTATTAGAGAATATGAGCTATTGAAAAATAGCTCATATATACATTTATTTTAGGTTTATATATAACATGAAAATATTTATTTTCTTGAGTGGCAAATATACGGGTGATAATTTGTGATAGGGGAACTGAAAATATATCATTTATAAATTTACAGAAAATGCTATATGCTCCTGTATATGTATTGGCTATGGGTTTATCATGACAAAAAGGGCAGGTTAAAAACTCTATCAAACAACTAAAAAAATATTTTAACAGAAAGGCAGATGATCAGGTGTTCAAATAAAAAAATATATTTAGATCTTGTACCATAATTAATAACATGTGTAAGCCATCTTTACAATGGAAAACCGCTAACCAAGTTTATTTTGTACAGAGATGGTACTGGCTCTTCAATCCCTGCTTTTTTATGAATCTCATTATCTTTGTAATATCGTAAACTCTTCTTGATCTTATTCAAGGATTCTATGTATTTCTCTTTCATGAGATATAATTTTTAAAAAATATAACTAAATTAAACCACCATCATTCAAATAGAATCTACTACATATAATTTTTTGTTAAATAAAATAAATAAATGCCGATAGCTGGCGGATATGGTACAGACTTTGTCACATAAGGTAGAACAAGAGAATCATCTACAACTAGATCTTAATAAAATTACCAAAGAACGCAAGGTTCGTACAAAATGGGAAACTACTATGAACCCTCTCTCATTTATAACAATGATACAGAGCGAAAACCTAAAGAACAATAATAGTATATCTGAAAAAAATCAAGATTCGTATTTTCATAATTTAGTCGCTGATAAAAATAATAATGTGCGGGAACCTATCAACGATTCAGATATTCTAAAACAAAATATAGACAATACTCCAATAGCTACAAAGCAAAAAATACCTAATGAAGATGCACCACAATCAACTACCATCAAAACACAACACAAACATACGCCAGAAGTCACAGCACATAAACATATGCCAGAAGTCACAGTGCAAAAACATACGCCAGAAGTCACAATGCAAAAACATAATGAGATTAAGGCTAACGCAATTGTTCATACGTCTATTGAAGATCTAGAAACACATATAAAATCTAACCAAGTAGATAAAGAAGATCCTAATGGTATAGAGATAAATGAAAACCACACAGACATATCTAATAAAGATCATAAAGTTATTCAGCAAGCATCTAAAAAAATATTTAATACAATAGCTACACAGATAACTACTGAGGATAGTTCTAATAATTCATCACATAAAACAAAGAATAAAAATAGTTTGTTTGTTCCAGAAATAACTCAAAATGTTTCACGTGAAACAAATATGATGGCCATGAATATGGATAATCCTTCCACTAACTCTAATAAAAGTGGCAATCAAGAACATAATGAATTCTTTAAAAATAATATTGCTAGAGTGAAAAATAGTATAAAAGCATATGGTGCCATTAATATTATGCAAGGCAAACAAAAGATAATGCAACCACTATTCAAACAATTAATGAATAATAAGTTTACTAGTAGCGAGATAGGTAAGCAACTACAAAGTTTTATTTTAAAATCAAAAATGTTGGTCAAAGATAAAGATAATGCTATGTTTAGTGCCCAACTATATCCCAAAGAATTAGGTAAAATTTCAATGAAACTATCTTTAGTGGATGGTAGTTTAAATGGAAATTTTTTGGTAGAAAATACGATCGTCCAAAAAGAATTATTAGGCAGAATGGAAACTTTACTTAATCATCTTAAAGAAGATGGCTATGACATTAAACAGTTTGATGTTAATCTAGATAATTCTAATAATGAGTTGGAACATCATACTAATTCTAATCAAAAACAAAATGAGAATAATAATATGATTGATGGTATTTCTTATAATCTTACTAACACAGAAGAAATACAAGGAGGTTTGTATGCCTAGTGTACAGCAATATAATGTTAATGTAAATGATGTAAAAAGTAATTTTAATAATTCTTATCGGAAAACTATTGTTACTGGCCGGAGAAATGATGAATTAAATAAAGCAAGCTTTTTAAAATTACTGATTAAACAATTAGAACACCAGGATCCACTTAATCCAGTAAATGACCGTGAATTCATTTCACAAATGGCACAGTTCTCTGCGTTGGAACAAATGCATAATGTGGCTTCTTCCATTAATTCACTAAAAGGATTTCAAGCTAATTTATTAATTGGAAAAACAATCACAGGAAAAGATTTTATAACTGGAGAAAATATAACAGGTACTGTGAAACAAGTTTTCTTTGATAGCTCTAAACAAGCATTCTTAAAAGTAAATAATAGAAACATTAAACTGCAAGATATAATTAGTGTTAGTGGCAGTAAACAAAATAACAAACCAGAAATTGTTTCACGTGAAACAAAATAAAAATAAAATAGTAGAAAGGAGATAAAATTTTATGATGCGAGCTTTGTATTCCGGTGTGGCCGGGCTAAAAAATCATCAGGTTAGAATGGATGTTATTGGTAATAATATATCCAATGTCAACACTAATGGCTTTAAGTATGAAAGGGCCTTGTTTCAAGATATGATATCACAATCTTTACAAGGGGCTGCTGCACCAAAAGAAAATATAGGGGGTGTTAACCCAAAACAAGTTGGCTTAGGTATGACCATAGCTTCCATTGATAAGGTAATGACACAGGGTGCCTTACAAACTACAGGAAAAGGAACAGACCTAGCTATTTCAGGAGAAGGTTTTTTTGTACTAGCGGATGGGGGTAAAAATTATTATACACGTAGTGGAAACTTTGATATAGATAAACAAGGTAATTTAGTTAATCCGTCTAATGGAATGAAAGTACAAGGGTGGAACTCAAATAAAAACGTAGATGGTACCCGTACGCTTAACGCTAGTTCAGATGCTGAGAATATTTTTATTCCTCTTTATTCAAAAGAAGCTGCCAATCCAACTTCTTTTATTGCATTTAAAAGTAATCTTGATGCAACCACTAAACCTATGCCAGTAAATTTGAGTATCCAGGATAAAATAAATCAAATCACAAATAGTAATTATGAGAATAAGCAGGGACATGTAACCAGTATTAATGTATTTGATGACCAGGGAAACCAACATAAAGTAAGATTAGTTATGTGGAAAGATAAAGAAAATTTATGGAGTGCATCCATATCTATGGAAGAGGCTGAACAATTAACTGTCAATACTAGCAATCAAGTAACACCAAATGTTAACCTTCCATCCAATACACAACTGAATCTAGGATTTTCGCCAGATGGTAAGCTTAATTTTGTTTCTGATGGAACAAATACGCAGAACCAGGGCAATCTATCAGCTAATTTATCTTTTAGATTACCAGGTAATCCTGCTATACAAAATATAGCACTAAATTTTGGAGAGGCTGGTAGCATAGAAGGCATCACCCAGTTTGCTTCGCCTTTTACCACAAAAGCTGTTGAGCAAGATGGTAAATCTATGGGATATTTAGAGTCATTTCAAATTGATTCTTCTGGTAGTATCACTGGGGTATTCTCTAATGGAGAGCAAGAAATACTGGCAAAAGTTGCTCTGGCAAATTTTACAAACCCAGAAGGATTAACTAAAAAAGGATCTAATAATTTTGAGTTGTCTAATAATTCGGGTATAGCTTTGATTTCTGAAGCCAATCTACAGGGTTTAGGTGAAATTCATGCAGGAATGCTTGAAATGAGTAATGTAGATCTCGCTGAACAATTTACAGATATGATTGTCACCCAAAGAGGTTTTCAAGCTAATTCTAAAGCTATAACAACATCAGACCAGATGCTACAAGAGCTATTAACTTTAAAAAGATAAACGTTTTAATTTCTAACAGGTAATGAAAGTATACTAAGGGCATTTATATAGGTATCCTGTATTCTTAAAAAAAGGTGTAGATGTGGTGCCGTTACTCGACCAGTTTTACCAACTAGGCCAATTAGCTCTCCTGCCTTCACTCTTTCGCCTTTATAAACATAAAGCTTGGATTGGTGCATATAACCTGAAAAAATGCCGTGTCCATGATCAATAATACTAAATTTCCCCTCAAAAAATAAATGATCTGCTAAAACAACTCGTCCATTTGCTATCGCATACACTGGACTACCCACACCACCACGTAGATCAACACCTTTATGATAACTAATTTTTTTACTTATGATATGTTTTTTATTATTTTTCATCTGATAAATTTTTCTTATGCGTTGTACCCAAAATGGAGAAGTAATATAATGTTTATTCGTAGGATGAGAAAGTATATTTTTTATTTTATCTTTGCTATAAATAGCAAATGCTTCTTTTTTCTGGATAATACCTTTGTGGATAATTTTAAGTGTTTCTTGGTCTTTCTTTTTATCTCTTGAGGAAGCAACAAATGCTTGAAAAGATTCGTTTTTTAGGAATCTAGATTTTTTTATATAGATTAGTAATCTTTTATCATATCTTTTTCCAGCATAAATATAAGACAAGAAAACATTATGCCGTCCTACTTTACTATTAGATTTTATGGCAATAAAACCTCGATAACCCCAATCTCTGGAAGATAGAGGTACCGTTTTACCTTGGTAGTTACAAGAAAGATCACTTAATATTTCTAAATGTTGTTTTATAGCTAGTATTTCTATATAAACAACATTGCCTTGTACAAATTCTGTTGCGTATAAATCAATGGTAAAAGGGAAAAATTTAAATTGTTTTTTTACATAATTTTTTGGAATAAAATTATTTGTACGATTAATAAGTTGAGGAGAATATGAAGCACAATTTACAAAATGGAAAAGTAAAAGAATACATAATATACTATTTCTAAAGGACATAAAATAATATATTACTGTAACTGATCAAGCCGGGATAGTTGAAAAGATAGATAACGATCTAGTAAAATGATGGCAGAAAACGCCTCTACAATAGGCACAGCTCTAGGTAGTACACAAGGATCATGCCTACCTTTCACTTTTAATTTTGTTTTTTTATTATCCGTAGTAATACTATCTTGCTCTTTAGATATTGTGGCCGTTGGTTTAAACACAATTGACATATTGATAGATTCTCCATTACTAATACCACCTTGAATACCACCTGAATGATTTGTTTTAGTTCTCACCTGATCATTATTATTGACATAAAAAATATCATTATGTTCTGAACCGTATAGCTCAGCGGATTCAAACCCCGTCCCAAAACTTACTCCTTTGGATGCAGGTATAGATAACATTGCGTAAGCTAGTAAAGCATCTAAACGTTTAAAAACAGGATCACCAATACCAGGAGGTATATTATCTATACGAACGTTTACTACCCCACCTAGTGAATCACCTTTACGTCTAGTCTCTTGTATAAGTTTATAAATATCTTCAGCTAGTGTTTTATCTGGACATCTAGTAGGATGCGACTCTGCCATTTTTTGTAAAAGATTTATATCATCTATATAATAATCTGCAGGAAGTTTATGCTTATAAACTTGCGAAACATAACCTACAATTTTTACACCTAATTTAATATGTAAAATTTTTTTAGCAATAGCACCAGCAGCCACCACACCAATGGTAGTTCTAGCCGAAGCACGGCCACCCCCTAAAGGGGTGCGATGCTTATATTTAATATCATATGTATAATCAGCATGAGATGGCCGATAGATATTAGAAAAGTTTGTATAGTCTTTTGATGAAGCATTTTCATTTTCCACTATCATTGTAATGGGAGTCCCCATGGATTTACCTTCAAAAATACCTGAAATAATTTTTACTTTATCTGGTTCTTGTCTGGGAGTGCTAATTTTACTTTGGCCAGGCTTTCTTCTATCTAGTTCTTTCTGAATCTCATTTTCAGATATGCTTACTCCAGATGGACAATTGTCAACTATACAACCTATAGAATGACCATGTGATTCACCAAAAGTAGTAACCTGAAATAAATCTCCAATGGTATTACTTCCCATAATCAACAAATAGATATCGTCCACTAAATAGTTCTTTCTTTACGAGATATAGTTTAAAAAAGACTTTACTCGAAAAATTCAAAATAAATAGACTATGAAGGTGGAAATTAAAAATATTTTTTATAGTATTAAGTGGAAGATTACAGGTCTAATACTTATTTTAGTAACTAGTATTATCTCTATCATTGGTATTATAGTAGAGAAACAACAAACTAATCTGCTGCTACAGACCATGGTCAATAGTGTTATGCGAGAAGCACAAAGTATTGTTTACTTAGATTCAAGAGCTATGATTGCTGATGATGATCTAGTAATACTGGATAGTTTGAAAAATCTTAATACACTAGATGGTTTTACTTATGCTAGAGTAATTTCAGGAAATAACAAAGTAACAATTGTTGAATCATATGATAAACGAATTAAATTAGATTCTCAAAAAACTTTGGAAACTACATGGCGGAAAGAACTAAAACCAATATGGAATAATGTTACCTATGAAAAAAGGAATAATATTTCTAAAATTGATATTATTAATCCAGTTAATAAGGGTACTGAACTATTTCTTTTCCATGCACCCATTTATCACCCTTTTCTTACAAAAAAACCTCAACTTATGGGGTTAGTCCAAATCGCATTCTCTAATGAGTTTATTAACCAGAAAATAGCTGATAATCGAATAACTCTTATTATACTAGGAATCATATTTTGGATAATATCATTCGCCTTGTCATTGATTCTAGGTACCATTATAACTAGACCTATAAAACTTTTATCTGAAGGTGCAATGATAGTAGGTCAAGGTAACCTACAACATAAACTACCACACATAGGTAAGGATGAACTTGGTGAATTAGCTGATCAATTTAATGCAATGACATCAAATTTACTTGAAGCAGAACAAGTTAAAAAAGATCATATTGTTCTTAATGAGCAAGTTAAACAAGCACAAGAAATACAAGAAGGTATGAATCCCATTAATTTTTTTAATACTGATGAATATGAAATTAAAGGTTTTACTAGAGCAGCAAAAGGGGTGGGTGGTGATTATTTTGATATTTACGAAATGCCTGATAAAAAGGTGGCAGTATTAATTTCTGACGTATCCGGTAAGTCTATATCAGCTTCACTTGTAATGGTAATCATTAAGACAGTTGTTGTAATGTATTTTAAAATATTCAAGAAATTTAGAGGCGATATTATAGGAAAATCTATCAATACAGTTATTTGTGGAGAAAGTCATATTGATAAATTTGCAACTTTTTTCTTTCTAATTTATGATCCCAAAACAAGAGAAATCGAATTTACAAATGGGGGACATGGCCCTCTACTTGTTTATAGGAATAAACAAAATGTGTGTACTTTGTCGAAATTACCTGGTCTTCCCATAGGTGTTGATGAAGATAGTGAATATAGTCTAGCAAAAATTAAAATGGAATCTGGGGATATTGTTATTCTTTTTACAGATGGTATTAATGAAGCCAGGAATCCAAATAAAGATGAATATTCTCTTATTCAAATAACAAACAAACTAATAGAGTATTCTAAAGAAAATGCTGAAATAATAACACAAAATATTGTACGAGATTTGGATCAGTTTATTAATAATGCTCCTCAACATGATGATATGACTCTTGTAGTATTTAAAGTTAAATAGCTTTCCATTTAGTAAAGTCACTGTCAGAAGAAATACAATTTGCCTTTGGCCAACTGTTTCTCATGAAATAGCAATATCCTAATGCTGCTACCATAGCACCATTATCAGTACAATAAACTGGTTGTGGCGTAAGGAATTTAACATTATACTTTTCAATAGCATTAGAAAGTTTACTTCTCAGAATATTATTTGCCATAACACCACCAGCAGCCACTACAAGAGGAACTTTATTATGATTTAAAGCCTTTATTGTATTTCTAACAATTACGTCAAATACACGCTCCTGAAAATAATATGCTACTTCAGATTTATCAACATTATCTTTACCTTGCAAGAAATACAGCAAAGAAGTTTTAATGCCACTAAATGAAAAATTGAGATCATTTGATTTTTGATCCTTTAAAATAATAGGGAAGGGATTTTTACCTTGTATTGGTTTATTAAATTGTAAAGCTAACTTTTCAAGCTTTGGTCCACCAGGATAAGGTAAACCAAGTAATTGTGATACTTTATCCAAAGCTTCTCCACAAGCATCATCTAATGTATCCCCAATTTGAGAAATATCACCTAAAGAATTAATCAAACAAAGCACTGTATTACCTCCTGAAACTAATAAACCTAAAAAGGGATAATCAATTATATGTTTATCCAATAAAATAGCATATAAATGTGCTTCTAAATGATTGACTGGTATAACAGGAATATTATATGAGAGTGAAACTGCCATTGCAGTATTATAACCTATAAGTAATGAACCAATCAAACCAGGTTCTACAGTAACAGCTAAATAATCTATTTTATTACCATTAATACATTTAGAAATTAAATGCGTAATTTTTTCTAAATGTTTCCTACTTGCTAGTTCAGGAACAACACCTCCATAATTTTGATGTATCTCTAATTGTGAATACGTCATGTCTTCTATAATATCATTACCATTTTTTACCATAACCACAGATGTCTCATCACAACTACTTTCAATACCTAACCCTATTATATCTTTCATAATTAAACTTTATTATTTATATTATATATATACTTGTAAAATTGTGATTTATGTGAATCTAAAGATATTTAGCTTCTTTAACATAATAAATTTTCATATATTCTATAATATAATTGTGAATCAAATGTGAATCTTTTTTAAGTGTGGTGTTCTTGGAAAAAATCAAAATCATATGGAGAATATAGATTATCAATTTTAGGCCTCATTGGTAGCCATTTATTATTAATTTTATACATACTCCTTTTCCCAAAATAATCGCCACTAAATTCTTGATTCCATGAATCCACTTGATTGGTATTACGAATTTCAAAAGCTTCATCTATTTTTTGACGAATTTGCTTTAATTCATCAGGTGTAACACTTAATTTATGATCAGGTCCATCTGCATTCTTATTTATTGTAAAATGTTTTTCAATTACAGATGCTCCCATTAGTACAGCATAAGCAGATGCATCTACTCCTGTGGTATGATCAGAAAATCCTACTAGTGCAGAAAAATTATTTTTTATCTGCTGCATTCTTTTTAGATTTATTTTTTCTATGGGGGTTGGATATAATGAAATACAATGAAAAATAACTATTTCATTAATTTCTTTAGACTGTAAAAACTGGACAGTATTTTTGATATTTGCCATAAGAGAAGCACCCGTAGAAATAAAGATAGGCTTTTTACATAAAGCTATTTTATTAAGTAACCAATAGTTTTCTAGGTCTCCTGAAGCTATTTTATACATAGGTACATTTAAGGTTTCTAGTTTATCAACCCAATCTAGTGAAAGAGGTGTTGAAAAAAATAGTATACCATTATCTTGACAGAATGCATCTATAATCTGGTGATTATATAAACTTAGCTCATATTTTTTGAAAATATCATAAAAAAAACTAATTTTATTTTGATTTATATTAATAAATTGGTCAGTAGTATAGGATTGTATTTTTATAGCATCAGCTCCTGCATTAATTGCTTCTACTATAATTTGTTTAGCAAAATTAACGTTGTTATTATGATTAAGACCAATCTCCGCTATAAGAAATGGTTTTGCAGAATTAGAAATCTTTCGATCTCTTATACAAATAGTTTGGGAAAGGCTTGTGGGCATCATTAGACAACCACATACTTACTTGTAACGGAGACCTCTTAATACTTTTCCTGGATTAATGTGCCTACCATTATGACTTAATTCAAAATGTAAATGTGGTCCAAAAGAGTAACCAGTATTACCAGAACGGCCAATAATTGTACCTTGTAAAACACGTCTACCAGTTCTAGTATAAATTCTACTTAAATGAGCATATAAGCTTTTATAACCACCTAAATGTTTAATTACAACAACCTTACCATATCCACCTAGTGTACCAGAGAAGGTAACAATACCACGTTTAGTAGCCCTCACAGGACTATAATATGATCTCATATCTAATCCTTTGTGAAATGCTCTACGTGGCCATGTTCTTCGCCCATACCCGCTCGTAACTATTCTACTTACAACAGGTAATAACCAACCACGTATAAGATTTTTTGGGGTTGCACCAAGTAAAAATATTTCCTCTCCCTCTTCAATAAAATCAGAATTGATATGGGGATTTTCATTGAATATAGCTCTCAGGGGAATAGAATATTTTGCAGCAAGGCTAACAATACGATCATTTTTCTTAATCTTATAATAAAAACCTTCCTTAGCAGGAATTTTTAAAATTTGACCAACTTTAATGGTATCCAGTGTTCTAATATTTGTGGAACCAGCTATAGATTCAGCAGAAATTTTGAATCTTTGAGAAATTTCAGATAATGTATCCCCTGGTTTTACTTGATAGGTAACTCGATCTTTTGTACCATGATTTGTCTTGGTCTTAATACCAAGCAAGTTATCTTTTTCCTTTTCATCTCGATCTAAGATATTATCTATTTTAGAAGTTGGATGCAAACTATCATATTCACGAACACCATAACCCCCTATTTCACTTAATTCTTTTATAGGGTCTATATTATTAAAATATAATATAGAGGCTAATACAGTAAATAGAATGCAGTATGTTATAATAGATAGAGGACTTTTATAGAGGATATATGTTTTCATGTGGGTAGGATTTATTCTGTGAATATAATTAATTACAGGCTCAATATTAATAAAATGAATATGAATATAATTTCTAAATTTATAAGAATAATAAATCTTTCTTAATGGTACATACGTAATTTTTATAAAGAATAAGTTAATAGAGTAAGTTGTAGGATCAAAATCAGAATGTTTTACAATTAGGCCATATTTTAACTTATCCCAATTCATTTTTTAGTTACCTATACTTATCTGTCGGTTTACTAGTATATTCAATCAATTGTTTTTCTGTTTTTTGCTATCCAAGTAGCAGTAACTCAATTTAAGTATTATTTTTCTTGAGAGGTAGATTTTGCCTTTTTTGTTTCAGCATTATAAATATCTTCTATAAACTGCTTGGTATCTTTTTTAGAGTCTCCTATAATATCAATATTACCTCGATATACAACACCAGGTGAAACAACTAAATTAGGTGTAACTATATTGCCCAGCATTTTACCTCTACTTTCTAAATTTACCTCTTCCTTGGCATATACATCACCAATCAATATACCTTTCAGGACAATTCGTTTTGCTGATACTTTTGATGTTTTTACGCGTCCAGTATTTGTAACTATAAGAGACTCGTCTGTCCTGATATCTCCTTCAAAAGAACCTTCTATTTTGAGATCACCATCAACATAAAATTTGCCAGTGAAGACAGAACCTTCACCAATAACTGAATCGTGTTTATTATTTTTAGACATAACGTTCCCTATCTCAGAATATAAAGTTTAGAGTGACAAGCATTTTTTATTCATTCTTTAAAAGTGATTTAGAAAATCAAGTATAGTTATGGACAGTTTGGAGATTTAATTGGAAAGTCAAGTCCAGAGCTGGATAGTTTAAGGTATTTATAAGCTGTTTTTCTTAAAAAGTATTAAAAGTAAGGGGAACGACCAATGAAAATTTATTATGAATAATGGATACATATACAGTTGTTTTCTCAGATAGATAATATCCAGGTTATCATCTGTGACAGGGACACTGAAAATACATCATTTAGAAATTTACAGGGAATGCTACATACTCCTATATATGCATGTAGCCCAGGTTCACCTTGGCAAAAGGGACAAGTAGAAAACTCTATCAAACAACTAAGAAGATATTTTGACAGAAAAACATATTATCTGACATTAAAACAAAAAAATATATTTAGATTTTGTACTATGATCAATAACATAGTGTAGGCTCTTTACAAAGAGAAACTGCTCACCTTTCCATTACAAGGTTACGAAGGTGGCTTAGGGGGACAACTGTAACATATCTCCATGGGTGCTACATCAATCTAATAGAAAGTAGTGGACAAATACAAATGGGTTACCCATAAGTAACTCTATGCCTTTATCACCAATTGTCATTGAAAAAACTAGTCGTGGTGAACGACAATATGATATATACTCCCGATTATTAAAGGATAGAATTGTCTTCCTAGGTTATGGGATTAATGATGAATATGCCAATGTTATAATTGCTCAGCTACTTTTTCTAGAATCTGACAATGCAGAAAAAGATATATTTATTTATATTAATTCTCCAGGTGGGTATATCTCTGCTGGTTTAGCGATATATGATACAATGCAATATATTCGTCCGAACATTCGTACAGTTTGTATTGGACAAGCATCTAATATTGCATCCTTAATTATGGCTAGCGGTACCCCAGGCAAACGTACTAGCCTACCTAATAGTCGTATTCTGTTGCATCAACCCCTAGGAGGTGCTTCTGGACAAGCCTCTGACATTGAAATACAATCAAATGAGATTATACGCATTAAAACTTTAGTGAATGCACTCTATGTTAAACATACTAACCAGACTATTAAAAAAATTGAGCATGATACTGAACGAGATTTTTACATGTCTCCTGATCAAGCTCTAGAGTATGGTTTAATAGATAGCATTATTAATAAGCGAACAGAGTAGTCTGCGAATTGCTACTCATATAAGGCTAATTTATGTCAAATAAAGAATCAACAGAACAAGATAATTATGTATGTTCTTTTTGTGGAAAAAAGCAAAAGGAAGTTAAACGTTTAATTGTTGGGCCTAATGCTTTTATTTGTGATGAGTGTATTAGACTGTGCAACTCTATTCTAATAGATGATGCACAGGATGAACAATCGCTGTTCACTTTACGTAAACCTCAAAAGCCTAGTAAACTTAAAAAATGTTTGGATGAATATATTATAGGACAGGACAAAGTCAAGAAAGCTCTTGCGGTCTCTGTCTATAATCATTATCAAAGATTATATTTTGAAGAATCACGTAAAAAAAGTATAAACAAAGATACCTCTAAAAAAGTTACAAAATTTGAGAAAGAAGAAATTGTTTTAGATAAATCTAATATACTTCTAATTGGTCCAACAGGTTCGGGTAAGACTCTGATAGCACAAACATTGGCTAAAATTATTCAAGTACCTTTTGCTATTGTGGATGCTACTGCTTTAACTGAAGCAGGTTATGTAGGTGAAGATGTAGAAACTATTTTACTACGTCTTTATCATGAAGCAGGCCAGAGTGTTGAGAGAGCGTCTCAAGGTATTATCTACATAGATGAAGTCGATAAAATTACTCGTAAAAGTGATGGGCCATCTATTACACGAGATGTATCTGGAGAAGGTGTACAACAAGCATTATTAAAACTTATTGAAGGTACCGTGGCTAATGTTCCTCCTACAAGTGGAAGAAAACATCCTCATCAGGAATTTATTACCATTGATACAAAAAATATTTTGTTTATCTGCGGAGGAGCTTTTGAAGGTTTAGAAGATATTATTATATCTCGTATTGAAGATTCAGCTATTGGATTTGATGGAAAACATAAATCCCATAAATCTGATAAAGTAAAATATATGAATCAAATTTCTCCAGATGACTTAATGCAGTATGGCCTTATACCTGAATTTATAGGTAGATTACCTATAATCCGTACTTTAAATAAGTTAGAAGAAACAGATTTGTGTCGCATACTTACGAAACCTAAAAATGCTCTTGTTAAACAAATGCAACAGATATTTTCTTTTGAGGGTATTAACCTAATATTTGAACCTGATAGTATAACCACACTAGCTCAACAGGCTATGAAACATAATACAGGAGCTAGAGGTCTCCGATCTTATATGGAAGATATCATGTTAGACCTATTGTATGAGGTTACGTCCATGCCAGACGTATATGAAGTTACTATCACCCGTAAGTGTGTTCTGAAGGAAGAAAAACCAATTATAAAAAAGGTTAAAACTAAAAATAAGAAAAAAATATCCCCAGATAAGGATGATTTATTTCATGAAATCCAGGAAAAAATGGCTTAAATATATTCTATAAAACCGAAATAAGGAGTAGATGATTAAACGAGTGCCCTTTATTTCTATCCAAGACACATACATTTTTCCAAAGAATACTAAAGCGTTGTTTATAGAAGAGCAACATGAAATCAATTCTGTGAGACATGCAATGGATACAGACAGATGTATTGTAATTGCCTTTGCCAATAGGAAACAAGATATTTCTTCTCAACAAGAAACAATAGTTGCTATGCATGCCGAAATATTACAAACACTTAAAATGCCTGACGAATCCTTCAAAATTTTAGTGGAAGGAATACAACGAGCCCACGCAAGTGATATTCTTGTAAATGAAAATTATTCTTACACAAATTATAACTTAATTACAACACAAATAGAGCCAGATAATCAGATGGTGCAAAATCTTTTACAACGCTCACAAAAAAAAATTTTAGATTTATTTGCTAGTTACAATACTAATGCTCAGGTATTAGAGAGTAATCTTGTTGAAGAATTATTATTTTTAAATATAGAAGATATGGTAGATACTATATCACATTATATAGATATACCTCTTCCATTGAAACATAAACTTTTTATCTCTACACATCTTTTAAAACGTATTAAAATTTTGGAAGAATCTTTAAATGCACAGATCAAGATTGTAGATTTAGAAAATAAAATACGCAGTAAATTACATAATAATATCCAAGACTTTCATAAAAAACTATATTTGAATGAACAAAAAAAAATTATTCAAAATGAATTAGGAGAAAATGATGATGTACAAGACTACCAAGATAAAATTGAACTTACTCAATTAACACCTTCTGTTAAAAATATCGCTCTTCAAGAAGCAAATAAGCTAGGAAAAATAAATTTTTTATCAGCTGAATATAGTATGATACAGAATTATTTAGATTGTATACTAGATCTGCCTTGGATAAAACCAGAAATCATTTCTATAAAATCCGAAAAAGTAAAACAATATCTAGATAATACACACTATGGCTTACAAGATATTAAAAACCGTATCATGGAGTACGCTTCTGTAATATCCTTGTCAAAATCACATAAAGCCCCTATACTATGTCTACTAGGTCCACCTGGCGTGGGTAAGACGAGTATCGCCCAATCTTTTGCCAAATGTCTTAATAAACAATTTGCGTCTATTTCTTTAGCTGGTCTAAATGATGAAGCCAGTATTCGTGGTCATAGAAGAACTTATGTGGGTGCATTACCTGGCCGCATTATTACAGCAATACGTAAAGCAGGTACAAATAATCTAGTAATCTTATTGGATGAAATAGATAAAATAGCATTTGATGGTAAAGGAGATCCTGGAGCTGCACTCTTAGAGGTTTTAGACAAAGAACATAACAAAAATTTTATTGATCATTACCTTGAAATACCATATGACTTATCTTCAATATCATTTATTGCAACAGCTAACATTGTCCACCACATTTCTAGCCCATTAAGAGATAGGCTTGAAATGCTAGAGTTACCAGGTTATTATGATCAGGAAAAAGTTACCATTGTTAATAAATTCATTTTACCAAAACAATTAATAGATCATGGGCTTATAAAAAACAAGGTTGTACTTACAGATGAAAGTATACTATATTTAATAAAATATTATACTAAAGAAGCTGGTGTAAGAGAACTAGAAAGAATTTTATCAAAAATTATTAGAAAGATTGTACACCAATTTGTAAAAAATCAAAAGACAAATATACCTTTTACTATTCAAGATACGAGTATGATAGAAAAGTTTTTAGGTCCTCCTCAATACCATATTAATTCTAATACTATGAGCATTCATTCTGGTGAGTGTTATATCCTAGCTAAAACTGAAGCAGGAGGTGAACTCTTGAAGATGGAGGTTTCTTTGTCAAATGGTACAGGTAGAATTACTACCACAGGTAATCTTGGCAGGATAATGGAAGAATCAGTTAAGATAGCTATTGGATATTTAAAAACACAGCTACCTTTTTTGAGGCTTAAGAATATTAATACAGATAACATTTCTTATGACGAAGACCCATTCAAAAACAAAGATATTTTTATTCATTTCCCCGAGGGAGCAATACCTAAGGATGGGCCATCTGCGGGCCTAGCTATAACATTATGCTTAGTATCTTCCATACTTAATCAACCTGTTAGCCGTTCTTTAGGATGTACAGGTGAGATTACACTGAAAGGAGAAATACTACCCATAGGTGGCGTAAGAGATAAAATTCTGGTCGCATTGCGGGAAGATATTTCTGGGATTATTTGTCCTGCTTCTAATAAAAAGCATGTTGCAGAATTATCTGATATTGTTAGAGATAAGATTAAATTCCATTTTGTGAACTCATTTGAAGAAGTTATTGCTTTATGTTTTAAAGAAAAATTTTCTATTATCAAGCCAGTGGTACAGTGTGGTTAGTGAATATGTCTATTACTCCATTAGTAGATGTTATTATACCTACTTATAAACGTGATTACCTTACGTTTCGTTCTGTTGAAAGTGTCTTATCGCAATCCTTTACCAAGCTGCAACTCTTTGTCATTGAAGATGGTAGTGATACATATTATCAGTATTTACAAAGACATGCTTTGCATGACCGTCGTTTACACTACGTAAAATTACTTGTTAATCATGGAGTTTCTTATACTAGAAATCTAGGTGCCCATATAGGGGCATCAAAATATATCACTTTTTTAGATAGTGATGATATATGGCATATTGACAAACTTAATAAACAAATTCAATACTTAGAAAGTAATGATGACATCTACTGGGCACATTGTAATGAAATATGGTTTAAGAATAATAAAAAAATTCAACAGAAAGCAATGCATTGTAAACAAGGGGGGCAGTTTATAGAGCGATTATTGACTAGATGTTTAATTTCACCTTCCTCCGTCATTTTTCGTAGAGAATTTTGGGAACAAAAAGTTAGAGGTTTTCTTGATTCATTTCATGTTGCTGAAGATTATGAAATGTGGCTACGTCTCAATTTTAATTTTCCCATAGGATATTTGGATGAACCATTAGTTATTAAATTTTCTGGTGCTTGGGAGCAATTAAGCCAAACCTTAGAAATAGATAGGCAAAGAGTTTTAGCTTTACATCGATTTAAAAGGCTATACAGCGGGCATCCTTCTTTTCATATCATATATCCATCTTGGAAAAAAAATATTTTAGAAAAAATATCTATCTTGCAAAAAGGATCACTAAAGCATAACCAGTTGATACGTTATAGACAGTATAAGCAATGGGAAAGAGTTATTCAACGTAATAATTAAGTAATTATGCAAGAGAAAATTGGTATTATTGGTTTAGGAAATATGGGTGTTTCCATGGCAGACATACTTTCTAAAAGTTATGAAGTACATGCCTATGATATTGATAGTGCTAACAAGAAGATGTCCCATATTTTAAGAAAACGCATGATTATTCATGACAACATGGAATCTTTTAACCATACCAATTGTATAACTATTATAGCAGTTAAACCTCCAAATGTATTAGAAGTTGTACAAGCCATAAAGCACGATAATCCATTGATTTCTATTGCAGCAGGTGTTTCTGTTCATCAAATACAAACATATAAACAAAAAGATATACCTATTATACGAGCTATGCCAAACACTCCATTTAAGATTGGTAAAGGTACAACTTGTATTTTTGTAAACCAATATACTACACCCGAACAAGTAAAAAAATGCGTTGAAATATTAAGCAAAGGAGGCCGTGTTTTTAAAATAAGTAAAGAAAAAGACTTACATGCTATTACTGCTATTTCGGGTTCAGGTCCAGCATTGGTGTATAATTTTTTACAAGTTCTAGAAGATACAGCTATTCTACATGGTTTATCACGAGAATTATCTCATCAATTAGTACAAGAGATGGTAAAGGGAGCATTGGCTCTATCCATGACACAGAAAACTTCTTACCAGGATTTAATTCAGGCAATTACTTCGCCAGGTGGTACTACTATTGTAGCACTCAGTAAATTAAAAAAACCATCTACTTTTGAATATGCTATAATAGAAGCTATTACATCTGCCGTTAAGCGTTCGCATGAGCTGTCTTAAATCTTATGGTACAAAAACAGAATCAATATTTGATTAACCGTGATCTTTCTTGGTTACGTTTTAATCTAGAAGTCCTACGAGAAGGTAGAAGAACAACTAATCCTTTGTTAGAACGAGTTAAGTTTTTAGCCATTGCTGCAAGTAATCTAGATGAATTCTTTGAAATACGGGTTGCAAGACTTGAACAACAAAAGGAATCACTAAAAAGTAAGTTAGACTCTACTGGACGTACACCTAAGCAACTTTTAAGAAAACTATATCGATGTGTAGAGTATTTAATAAAAGAACTGTATTTTTCATGGAATAATGAAATACTAACAGAATTAAAGAAAGAAGATATACATATTCTAGCATATTATGATTTATCTAATGAACAAAAGCGTTATGTTGATAACTATTTTCGTAAAGATATTTACCCTGTCTTGACGCCCATCAAAGTTGATCCTGCACATCCTTTCCCTTTAGTGCCCAACAAGGCACTTTGTACTGTTGTACGATTTTCCACTGACTCTAATAAAGATTCTATGCTAGGTATTGTGACCATACCTCGTGTATTACCTAGAATTATAAAAATACCCGCCATGGAAGGTAAATCACCAGCATTTATACTTATTAATTCAATTATTGAAAATAATGTTAGCCAACTTTTTAAAGGCCTGAAGATACAAGAGAAGGCTGTTTTTCGTGTTACCCGCAATTCTAATTTATATTTTAATGAAGAAGAAATTTCTGATTTATTACAAGAACTAGAAAAAGAATTATATAGTCGTAAAAGAGGGGATGCTGTCCGGTTAGAAATTTCGAAGGGTGTTTCTGCAGAATTATTACAGATATTATCTGATTATTTTAATCTAACTCAAGCACAAATCCATTCTGTTGACGGCCCTGTTAATTTTCATAGAATTATTTCTCTATATGACATGCTTGATAGGGCTGACTTAAAATTTAAATCATTTCAACCAAGACAGCTATCATGGATGAATACAGATGAAAATATTTTCTATGAAATCCATAAGCAAGATTTTATGTTATACCATCCTTATGATTCTTTTACTCCCGTTATCAAATTAGTAGAAAAAGCCTCACTTGATCCAGTGGTCTTGTCTATTAAAATGGTACTTTATCGTGTTTCAGTTCATTCACCCCTTATTAATTATCTTATAAAAGCGGCACAAGAGGGCAAAGAAGTTACAGTTATTGTCGAATTAAAAGCTCGCTTTGATGAAGCTTCTAATGTAGCTTGGGCAAAATATCTATTGGACCATGGTGTTCATGTTGTTTATGGTTTATTAAGTCTTAAAACACATTGCAAACTACTTTTAATTGTTCGTAGAGAAGAAGGCAAATTGGTGAAATATGCACATATCGGCACAGGTAATTATAATGAACATACAGCTTTACTATATACAGATGTTAGTTTGTTTACAGCTCGTACAGAAATTACAAATGATGTATTAGAAGTGTTAAACCTTCTTACATCACAACATAAAAAACCTATTTTTAAACATTTACTTGTTGCACCTTATTTTATGTTAGATGTATTCCTTGCTAAAATTAAACATGAAACAGAATGTGCTCGTGCCAAGAAAAAAGCTAAAATTATCTTTAAAGTAAATAGCTTAGAGGATCCATCTATTATGAATGCCTTATATGATGCTGCTGAAGCAGGTGTAACAATAATTGGTATTATTCGAGGTATTTGCTGTATGCGATTTGCTAAAAGACATACAAATGTCATCATTAAACGTATAGTAGGCCGATACCTTGAGCACGCACGAATATTTTATTTTTTGAATGATAAGCCTTATTCTCTATATATAGGAAGTGCTGACTGGATGAAAAGGAATTTAAGAACTCGTGTAGAAGTTGTAATACCAATTATAAATAAAAAAATAGAAGATTATATCTTGAATAAAATTTTACAGTATCAAATCTTAGATAACTATAATACCTCTGCAAAACGTAGTAAATATATTGTTACTGAACAAGTAAGTAATGATAAAAAAGATTTTAACAGTCAACTCGCTTTTATGGAAGAAAGTGAATAATCTAAAGAAGCTTATATTATTATTAAATGTCTATTTTTATTGTAATAGAAGGTATCGATGGTGGAGGCAAGAGCACTCTAGTTCAATCTCTATCTCAAAAATATCATGAAAAAGGTGTTACTGTTGCCACTTTTCATGAGCCAACCTATCTCGGTGAGATTGGTTATAAGTTAAAAGAAATGCTTAAATTGAAAAATATTTCTAAAAAACAAAACCTACAAATGATTGAACTTTATAAAGAAGACAGAAAATGGAATTTACAAGAACGCATTAAGCCCTCACTAGTAACCAAACAGATTACAATATTAGATCGCTATTTTTTTTCGACAGCAGCATACCAAGGTGAAACAGAAAAAGACATACACAATATTATCAACGTTTATACACAAAACCCAATATTTATTATGCCTACATTATTAATTTATTTAGATATAAGTCCAAAGGAAGCTCTACAAAGAATGGCATCAAAAGAAAAAGACAAGTTATTTGAGAAAAAATCAATACTAGATAAAGTCTCTAAGAAATATGAAGTTATTTTATCATACTATAAAGGAAAGCATATTCGTATTGATGCCCACCAACCACCGGAATTGGTATTGAAAGAAGCTTACCAATCAATCCAAAAACAACTACATAAAGAAAAAAAATATAAAACAACAAGTTATTTTAAGAACGGATACTAATACGAATTCGTTTTGTTATTATCTTGTTACGTCGTATAATTCGTAAAGTTATAAACTGATTAATACCCTTTGTTAATACTTGAGATCTAAGCACATAGCTGTCTTTAGCTATTTTAGAATCCACATGAGTAATAAAATCATCTAATTCTATACCTGCTTTTTCAGCAGGAGAGTTGCGCAATATCCCTACTACTAATAGACCATCTTCTGGTAAACGTAGACGATTGGCTTCTCGAAGAGAAATATTATGTCTAACTTGTAGTCCAACAAAACCAATTTTAATCTTTTTATTTTGCTTAAGCTGGGCAATAATAGACATAGCATCATTAATGGGTATGGCAAAACCAATACCTAAAGAACCACCTGAATTAGTATAAATCATTTGATTAATTCCAATTACTTCTCCCATAATATTTAATAAAGGTCCACCTGAGTTTCCTGGATTAATAGCAGCATCTACTTGTATTTTTTCCCTGCCATCTGCTGCTCGTATGTTTTGTGCAATAGATGAAACAACTCCAAGGGTTAATGTCGCCTGTAAACCAAATGGATTACCTACAGCAGTAACCATATCTCCTACCTGAACTTTACTAGAGTCTCCTATGTATATAACTGGTAAGGTTTCCTGTGTAGTAATTTTTAATAGTGCTATATCAGAAATTTTATCAAAGCCAATAATATTAGCCTTATACTCACGAGTATTATTTAAAATAACATAGATTTGTTTTACTCGATCTATAACATGATAATTTGTGACAATATATCCATCTTGATATATAATGAAACCTGCACCTCGTGTCTGCTTGGTTGGAGTTCCTTTTCGATTTTGAGGTCTACCAAAGAAGTATTCTAAGGGATTAATTATAGGTGCTTGATCTACTTCTGCTTCTATGCGAACAATAGCGGGACTGACTGTTTTATAGGTTAAACGTAAAGCTTCTTGTATTCTAGTGGCTTTTTTTAATGCATTAGAAGTAATTAATGATTTATGAGATTTTATAAAAAATTGGTCATCAGCTTGATAGTATGAATGAAATAGAACATAGAAAACTATTGATATAATAAATAGAAAAATACTAGCAATTAATATATTAATATATTTCATAGATTCTATCTATAACATTATATATTGTGCAATCCAACCATAAAAATAAGGGGATAAAAATCCCATAATACATATCAATATAACTGACCATACAATGGGTTGTTTGACAAACATATACCTCCCAAAAAATGATTGTTCTAAAGGAGTAATGGCATCACTGTACCAGTAACAAAATACAAATACTCGTAGATAGTAATAAATCCCAATAAAACTACTCAAACAAATAAAAATAGCAATTGTATACAACTGAAGATTAAGTACTGATTCCAATAAAAAGAATTTTCCATAAAATCCTACTAGTGGGGGCAAGCCAGCTAATGACATAGATGCAACAGATAAGCCAAATGCCATAAGGGGATGTGTTTTCGATAGGCCTTTTAAACTATCTAAGGTTATAATTTTTTTACTACCATCTATAATTTCTAGATAAGCAATAATACAAAAAATAGCTATTGTGCTAATCACATACCCTATCAAATAATACATTAGTACAACAAGAACCTGTGGCATTATGCTATCAAATTTTACCAAAGAGATAAGGCAGAACATATATCCAGAGTGAGCAATGGATGAATAAGCAAAAATCTTTTTAAGGTTAGTTTGTACCAGGGCAACTATATTACCATACAACATAGAACTGACCGCAACTACCATAATTATACTGAATAGCTTAAATGGTAATTCAGGTAAAAAAATATAAAATAGTCTAACAACAAAACAGATCATCAGCATTTTTACAATACCTGCCATTAATCCTACAAAGATAGTAGTTGTACCTTCGTAAACTTCAGTTACCCAACTATGTAAAGGAAACAGGCCTATCTTAAAAATAAAAGACACTAGTATAAATATAAAACCCGTATAAACCAACCATGTAAACATTTCTGCTTTGTTTCCTAAAGCATTGAGCTTGGGTAGTAATAGTCTGATAGAATTTAGGTCAATAGTTTGTAATCCACCATAAATAAAAGCCATACCTAGCAGAAAAAAAGCTATGCTTAATACGCTAAGTATAAAATATTTAATACTAGATTCATTAGATGATTTAGTTTTTCGATCCCAACCTACCATAATAAAAAGTGATAGTGCAATAATTTCGATGCCTATAAATGTAGTGATTAAATGATTAGAGTGAATAAATAATAATGCACCTAGACCAAAAAATAAAAAGATAGTGTATATTTCTACCATCATTAGATTTAATACGACTAGAATAGAGTGCATAGCCACTACTATAAGTAAAAGACATGTGATGGTAAAAAAAGCATATAAAAAGGCATGATGGCTAATAAGTAAGTGTCCCCCAAAAACAAAGGAAGGACCATTTTTTATAAGATCATGGATATAAGCAGGGTAACCTAACATGTATAGCACACCATAGTATAAAATTAAAACAAGAAAAGTAGCAATAGTAATACCTAAAATAACTGGTACACGTTTAGCAGAAAAAAAGGTCTGGTAGATAAGTGTAAATAAGCCTGCCATCGCTAGAATAGCAAGCGGGGCAATCGTAAATAGTTCTACAAATATCTTAGTTGTTATCATATTTAGGTGCTTTATGGTGTGTTATTTCACTAGATAATATAGTTTTTAAAGTTTTTAATGATAAATCTAAAACTAAATTAGGTTTAATCCCTAAGACTATAATGGCAAGAGCTAGGGGTAATGCCAAACATATTTCTCTAAAGTTCATTTTTAATGAAATGGATTGATGTATAGATAATAATTTGTCTGAGGGTTTTGCAAAAAACATTTTTTTATATAAATTAAGCATATAAACAGCACCAAAAATAACACCACTTACAGCAAAAATAGCCAATACAGGATTGGTCATAAAGGTTCCTAATAATATTAAAAATTCACCTACAAAGCCATTTGTTCCTGGTAAGCCTATCGAGCTAAGCGTTGCTAACATGAAGAAAATAGCATACAAGGGAGAAATCTGTGCTAAGCCACCATAATCATTAATATTTCTAGTATGTGTTTTGTCATAAATCATACCAACTAGTAAAAATAGTAGAGAAGTTGATATACCATGATTAATGATTTGAAGATAGGCACCACTTAGACCTTCAATATTATTACAAAACATACCCATAACAATATAGCCCATGTGTGATACGGAAGAGTAAGCGATTAATTTTTTTATGTCAGTTTGTACCCAAGCCAACCATGCACCATAAATAATATTAATCACACCTATACACATAAAAAAAGTTGTATAGGTTCCAGCTATATGCGAGAAAGCACCTAAAGCGAATCTTAGAATACCATAAGCACCCATCTTTAATAAAACACCTGCCAGAATAATAGATCCAACGGTAGGTGCTTCTGTATGAGCATGAGGTAACCAAGTATGCAAAGGGAAAATAGGTATCTTAATTAAAAAACTAAGCATAAAAGCCCAAAAAATATATTTTTCTAAATGTACTTTATGTAGAAGTTTAATAGAGAACAAAATATGAAACGAAAAATTAGGGTTATCATATTCTGTTTTTAATAACATAATAGAAATAATACCTAAAAGAAGAAAAATAGAACCTATAAAAGTATAAATAAAAAACTTTTTTGTGGCATAATGACGATTACTACCTCCCCAAATACCCATCAGGAGTACCATTGGTATTAAAACTAATTCCCAAAAAACATAAAATGCTACTAAATTAGTAGTTAAGAAAACACCTTGTATACCAAACTCTAAGAGCAATAAGTTTATATAAAATAACTTAGCCTGCTGTCTAGAAGGATGATCTCCACAAAATAAACTCCTATGAGAAAAATAAATACCAATAGGGAAAAGTGCAATCGTAAGAAGGTATAAATTAATACTTAATCCGTCTACGGCAAATGTCCAACCTAGACCCGTAGCAATAGAAGTATACCATATTGTTTGTAGCTGATAGCCATCTTGAGAAGGATCAAAAACCAGAACAATAGCAATGGCAGCAAATAAGTTCAACAAGCTGGCAAACATGGCCACATTCATAGGCAAATATTTAAATAATCTCTTTGTAGTAGGCCACTGTGATGGCAAAATAGCCACAATTAAACAGCCAAACAGGGGGATTAATAAGCTTATACTAAGTAACATAATTTACCAATGAAGAATCACCAATGCTGATACAACTGCTAATATAATATACAGTATATAATCACTAATATAATTAGTTTGCATTCTCCTCAAAAACTTTGCTAAAAAGAGGATTAACTTTGCCATCCCGTCCACCATACCATCAATCCATTGCACATCAATAATGTGATAAGAATAATGAGCAATACGCTTGAGAGGAGTAATAATGAATTGATAGTAAAACTCATCCACATAAAATTTGTTCAAACTAGCCTTAACTAAAATCCGAGACGTTGTAGATGATGAAGGTACTTTTTTTTGTTTTTGGTATAGTATATAGGCACCGCAAAAACCTAGGATGGTTGCACTAACAGATAATAAAGTAAGTCCTGCTTCTTGTCCAAGGGATAAAATATTATGATGCCCATACTTTAATATAGGTATTTGATGAACTAGTTGGTTAAAATATTTTACTATCAAAGAATCTTCATGAAGAATAAAATATGGGATGCCAACGTAACCACCAACACAAGATAATACCGCTAAGCAGCCTAGGGAAAGCTTCATATGCCAACCAACATCATGAACTTGATAATTAGAGCGTGGTTCACCTGTATAAAACACTAAAAATACTAGTCGAAATATATAGAAGCTAGTCAAGAATGCTGTTACTAGGCCTATAGAATATAAAAGAAGACCATGCGTTTGAAAAGTAAAAGCCTTTTCTAGTATCATATCTTTTGAAAAAAATCCTGCAAAACCAGGTAAACCTGAGATAGCAAATGCACCAATCCAAAATATTACCGTGATAAACTTAAGTTTTTTATTTAATCCTCCCATCATGAGCATATTCTGTTCATGATGCAGAGCAACAATAACAGAACCCGCACCTAAGAATAAAAGAGCTTTAAAAAAAGCATGTGTCATTAAATGAAACATACTTGCAGAATAGGCACCAACACCTATACCCAAAAACATGTAACCTAATTGTGACACTGTTGAATAGGCTAGAACTTTTTTTATATCAACTTGAGTAATTGCAATCAAAGCTGCAAATAAAGCAGTAAAAACACCAATATACGCTATAAACAATGAAGTATGGGGAGAATATTGGAATACGGGTAACAAACGTAAAATCATAAATATGCCGGCTGTTACCATGGTGGCTGCATGAATAAGTGCTGAAACAGGTGTAGGGCCTGCCATTGCATCAGGAAGCCAAACATATAAAGGTATTTGGGCTGATTTTCCCATTGCTCCAAAAAATAATACCAAAGCAATAATATCCCAGGATATAGGCGGTAAGGTGGTGTTTTGAAAAAAGGCAGAAATAATACTGTAATCTAGGCTTCCTATGTTTTGGTATAACATAAAAATACCTAATAAGAAACCTGCATCGCCAATACGATTGACAATAAAAGCTTTTTTGCCTGCTGAAGCAGACTGTTCTTTGTGCATATCGAAGCCAATTAGTAGATAGGAACACAAACCAACACCTTCCCAACCTAAAAAAGTAAGTACGACATTATCAGCTAATACTAAATTTAGCATAAAAAATATAAATAAATTTAAGTAAGAAAAAAAACGTATAGTTTCCTCTTTTTTGTCTTTCATATACTCAACAGCATATAAGTGAATTAAACTACCAATCCCTGTAATAATAAACACCATAAAAATAGATAATTTATCCAGAAGATATGCAAAATTAATTTGAAAATTCTCAACATTGATCCAGTTAAAAAAGTGTATATGTAAACCCTGGATAGAAAAAATTTGATTCTTTGATAGCAAACTAGCTATAAGAAATATAAGGAATGATGTAGCAATAGTACCCACACCAACAATACATGATAAAGTAATATATTTTTCCTGGATACCAGTATTATCATTAATTTTGTAAAGCAGCCATACGTTTGTCAAAAAACCTAACAAAGGTAAATAAATAGCTGTTAAAATTATATAATCCATTAGTTTTCTAAGTTATTGATTTCATCAATGTTAACTGTATTATAATTACGATAAAGGGCAATTACCAAGGCCAAACCAACCGCTGCTTCAGCTGCTGCCACTGCCATGATAAAAAAGATAAATATCTCACCATCTAAATTTTTATGTAGTTTTGAGAATGTAAGCAATAACAGACTAACAGAGTTAATCATCATTTCTAATGACATAAAAATAACAATGAGATTCTTTTTAACTAATACACCCCACAATCCAATGCTAAAAATGGATAAAGATAAAATAATAAAATAGTGTAATGGGATATTCAGCATAATTTTACTCTGATATGGTTCTTCTATCTTTTTTAGCCAACATTAAAGCTCCTATAACAGCAAGAAGCAAAAGGAAAGATACAGCCTCAAATGGAATAAGATAACGTGAAAATAAATGATAAGATACAACCTCTACATTACCTGATAGGATATTCTGGCTATTAATAATCTTAGTATATGTACTATCTAGTGTAACTTCATACTTATTATTTTGTACAAAACCAAATAGTAAAACAATTAGTTGCATCAAAAAACTTAAAATTATACATAAATACAAAATCCATTTGGATACAGACTTTTCTACTAAATTACTTATTGTGGCAGTACGGACTTCAATAAACATAATCACAAATAAAAATAGCACCATAATGGCACCAACATAAACTAATATCTGGACAGTTGCAAGAAACTGAGACCCCAGTAACGCAAACATACCTGCCAAGCCAACAAAAAACATAATCAAAAATAAAGCATTTTTAATAGGATTCTTATGTACAATAACTCCAATAGCACTACCCACCATAACAAAAGCAAGGGAGAAAAAAACGATGTAAGGAATCTGTAACATATTTTTTACTATATTAAACCTAAAATATCTATTTTAACCATGTATAGATACCTGCCAAACAAACCTGAAGCAATGAGAGAGGTAATAAATTTTTCCATCCTAAATTCATTAGTTGATCATATCTGAAACGAGGTAAGCTCCATCTAACCCATACAAAAAAGAATATAAAAAATATAGTTTTAAAAATGAAAAAAGCCACACCGATCAATGGTAATAGCAATGATGTAGGAGGTAAAAAGAAATATGCTAGTTTAGGTACATTCCACCCCCCAAGGAATAATACACAAATGAGAAAAGAGAAAGTAATCATATTCATATATTCAGCAATAAAAAATAAAGCAAACTTAAATGCACCATACTCAGTATGAAAACCAACAACTAATTCACTTTCAGCTTCCGCTAGATCAAATGGCAAGCGATTAGTCTCTGCAAAAACACAGATTAAAAAAATAATAAAACCCATTGCACCAGGCACAGTTAAAAGAAACCATCCATCCTTTTGTGCTAAAATAATATTATATAGATCTAAGTGGCCAGTCATCAAAATAACACCAATCACGCTAAAACTTAATGAGAGTTCATAACTAATCATTTGTGCTGAAGCTCGTACAGCACCTAAAAAAGAATATTTATTATTACTAGACCATCCAGCTAATAAAATACCATAAACAGATAAAGAAGAAATAGCAAAAATAAACAAAATACCTGTGTTAATATTAGTAACTTGGAAAGCTATTTCCGTATGACCAAGTATCATAAACGGCAAAGGCAAAACTGGAGTAAATGGAATTGTAGCCCACAATAGTATTGCCGTAATGAGCGACAAGGCTGGAGCCAGTACAAATAAAATGGTATCTACATTCCTAGGTATAGTCTCTTGCTTAGTAAGAAATTTTATTCCATCAGCAAGAGGTTGTAAGATGCCCCAAAAACCAGCACGATTTGGCCCATAGCGATCCTGAAAATACCCTGCCCATTTTCTTTCCATCAAAGTATAATAGGCGGCACCAGTGATGATGATAAAAAATAGTATGCCAATTTTGGCAACAACCCATAATAACTCTGGTATGTACGAAAGCATATTGAATAGACTGTCTAAACCACTCGTTTAATAAATTCTTCTTTAAACTTTTGTATGATGGGTATAATACCCATCACCACTGCATCCGAAAAAGCACATATTGTAGTGCCATTCGTCATATTTTCTGTGAAGGCCAGTAAAGTCTCTATATCCTTTTCTGAGGCCTCTTTATTGCGTATGCGTGTAACAATACTATTTACCCAGGAGGACCCTTCTCGGCATGGTGTACATTGTCCACATGATTCATGTGCATAAAAATATGAAGTACGATAAGTAAATTCAACCATATCAACGGTGTTATCTAGAACAATAATACCACCAGAACCTAAAAAACTTTTTTTGGCAACCATACCCTCATAATCCATGACAGCACCGTCTTCTACTTCTTTGGCGGTTAAAATAGGTGTTGAACTACCTCCAGGTATAACTGCTTTAAGTTTATGGGGTGACTTAACCCCACCAGCAATATCATTAATAATATCGATAAGCTTTACTCCAAGTGGAACTTCGTATACCCCCGGCTTATTAATACTGCCAGAGATAGAATAAACTTTAGTACCGCCTGATCTCTCATTACCAACGCCAAGTTCAGCATAATATTTTGCACCCATATTAATAATATGAGGAACTGCACAAAACGTTTCTACATTATTAACTACAGTTGGGCAATCATACAAGCCTGATACAGCAGGGAAGGGAGGTTTAAGCTTAGGATGTCCTCTTTTCCCTTCTAAACTTTCTAAAAGAGCAGTCTCTTCACCACAAATGTAAGCACCTGCACCCCTATAAGTAGCAATGTGAAATGTATATCCCGATCCCATTATATTGTCACCTAAGTAGGATTGTTCATAAGCTTCTTTGATGGCAACTTCCATAACTTCCCATCCTTTAAAAAATTCGCCTCGAATATAGATAAACCCATGGTGACTATTAAGAGCTTTTCCACATAATATCATACCTTCAATAATCTCATGCGGTAGTTGCTCTAGTATTAATCTATCCTTAAATGTTCCAGGTTCCGACTCATCTGCATTACAAACCACATATTTAGGTTTGTCACTATTAGTAGGAACAAAACTCCACTTTAATCCAGTGGGGAAACCTGCACCACCCCTACCCCGCAAATTAGATTTTTTAATTTCTTCAATTATGTTCGCAGAAGACCATTTATCAGCTTCTTTGATTAAAACAGTACGTAAAGCTGTATACCCCCCTTGATTTTTGTAAGATTCTATAGATGTTGAATCAGGTATTCCTAAATTTTTTAGGACAACTCTTTTTTCTTGTATTGGCATAGGAAACAAATTGATCGTTTTATACTAGAATAAAACCTCACACTCCAAGACGCATAGGATGTATTTTATATCATGTCAATCTTTATAGTCCATGATCCACGTATTTTATTTTGAGAGTCAGCACCGGCTCTGGACAGCATAGACTTGGTTAGCAGTTTTCCCTTGCAAGGATAGCCTACAGATATTATTGATCATAGTACAAGATCTAAATATATTTTTTTGTTTTAATGTCAGATAATCTGTTTTTCTGGCAAAATATCTCCTTAGTTGTTTGATAGCATTCTCAACCTATCTGTATAGGGGTAGAATAGAATAATAAAAAAAGGCCTATAAATCACACTATTTGTGTAACTATTATACATAGTGTGTAACTTCTAAAGGCTAGATTAGTAAAAGTTACATGTATACGGTGAAGATTCTGTCTTGTAATGTCCAATTAGGGTTCTATAATCGAACGCAATTAATATTGCATTTGATAAAGACTAATTTTGTTCACTATTGGTATTAGAGAAATCTTGAGGATGGTCCTATGGGATTTTTGTAAAAATGAAAATATTGCTGTGAATTTATTTTAATAATATCTTTTGATTTAATACGTGATGCTTTTGTAAGTTTACCATCTCTCGTGACTTGTAATAATGATTCACCTACTATGGCCTTATTATACATATCTTCTGTAGATGGATTATTATTTATTGTTTGAGAAGATAAATCACTGTATGGCATAGATCCTGATCCCCTCACATGAGATACCAGTTCTTTTTGTAAATCTTGTATACCTTGTTCTTTATACTCTTCCTTTAAATCAAAAAGTAAATGTTGTGTTTCATTATCTATACGAAAATTTAACGCCTGGCTGTAAGCAAGATCATCTGTATCTATTTCATATTTCCATGCAGAATCTTTTATGACAAATTGAGCTTTTGTATTATTTGCTATATGGATTAAATAGTATTTTACCATATCTATAGTGTACTTTAGACCCAAAGTAAATACATAGTCTGCTTTTGATTGGTTTCTAAAAAGACGTAATGTCTCTTTCTGTAAATACATTCGTTCTGCAAGAGGGTTATTTGTGCTTCTGTACTTATTAATATATAGGTAGTAATCTTTTGCCTGAAGCGTATCATTAAACTTCTTACCTTCTCTGTCAGAAAGAAATCTCCTGATAAAATCAATCATATAAGTTAATAATACTTCCGTACCAGATATTTCAAGAATAGAACGAATGTTCTCCATAGTAAACTGCGTATAACCAAATGGATCTAGAAAAAAGAAAGCATGACCCCCTCTACCTTTAATAAGCGTTAAAATTTTTGCTAACTCGTTAGAGAATTTGCCGTGTATAAGTTTTATAGAGGGGTTTGGTAGAATCTCACGTTCACTGAAAATCGTTTCTAAGTAGTTTATGTGTTCCTTAGAATTATCAATAAAAATATATTGAATATTTAATGTAAAATCAGGCTTCCCTTTACATGTTTTAACTAGATCTAAACCTTTTTTAACTGCACAAATTATTCTAAAAGGTGATCCTAACCATTCATTATCATCTTTACCACTATACAAACCACCACCACAAAAACCATCCACTATTGTAAGAGTCGTTGTTTGACGTGGATGACTAGAACATAAAACAACCACCCAATCTTCAATATAACTTTCTAATAACTGATGTTTTAGTTTGCTGGCTTCTGGACAAAGAGGGGGTGGAGATTGAGAATCCCATGATATTCTTTTACCCACTAAATATTAAAGGCATATTATCATATGTTTTGCCATTTATTTCTCTCCCAGCTTTTTTCTTATTTGTACCACCCCATTGCTTAAAAAAGAAAGGCACATTATTGTTTAAGCAATGTTCTTGAATATCAATAACCCAACTTTTTTTCATTTCTCTTGCACGCCTCCCACTTTCCCCACCTACAATTACCCAGTCAATTTTTTCTAAATTTAGTAAACCCAAATGTTCTAGAAGTGGTTCTATAGATAAAAATCGTACACGGACATTACTACTCTGCAATATTTTGATTCTTGGTAATCCGTGTTGCTTATTTTCTACACTTACTCCCATCCAGATATGATATAAATTAGAAAATGGCTTTAGCTTACCACAAAAAAGATCTCTCAATCTCTCCGGTCTTTTGGTAAGTACTTGAAAGATATGATGATTACATTCTTCCATAACATTAAAAACATCATAAATATACGAGTCGGGTACTTGAGGATGAAATAAATCACTCATTGAATTTACAAAAATTAACTTTGACTTTTTCCATCGTAAAGGTTCTTTTAATTTCTCAGGTACAATCTTAAGATCAAAACCCTGTTCAAAAGGGTGTCCCTTAACTCCTCTAAATCTTTCCGAAAATATTTCAGCATAACAATTCTTACAACCAGCAGATATCTTGCTACAACCTCGTACAGGGTTCCATGTGGCATCTGTCCATTCTATCTTACTACTTACGCTCATACAAAGTGTACAATACAAAAATATATAGTTAAGTACAACTATTTTTTGTTTAAATGTCAGATAATCTGTTTTTCTAGCAAAATATCTCCTTAGCTGCTTGATAGCATCAAGCTTATCTGTATACGGATGCGTTATAAAATAACACTAAAAGTACATTATTCATGAACGATCTTCATATGTTATCTCCAATGTTCTTTTCTACATTGAGCCTTGAAGGAGAATTGATATCTTTTTTTCTTCATTCATGTTATTCTCTTTTCTATTTAGTATATTTGTATACGGGTACAATCTTTAGCTTTATATACGCCATTGATTGATTTTATCTTATCTCATAAAAGACAGCAGAATTTAATATATTTATTTCTTGAGCTATTCCTCTATAACTCATATTTCTGATAAATACTTCTGTATAAGTATCCGACGTTTATAGTATATTTTTATTAGTTATTCTTCTTAACTTTTAAGATTTTTAAGAAAAACAACCAATGGAATACCTTAAAATGTCCAGAACCAGTACTAAATCTCCAATGAGCTGCATAATATATACAATATTTTTTCTTGACTATTCTAGCCTATACTTTACACTGATTTTCTAGGGGAATTTTACTATGCCATTTGCCATTCTAATGCTATTTTTGTTATGTGTTACTAACATTACTGGCCTTACTGGCCTTGAATTTTTTTCAAGAGCAAGTAGCAGTGGTGCAACGGCTTCCATGTGGAGTGACAGAGATACTTGGAGCAAAGATAGTTGTGGAGGAAGTGTATTAGCCTCTACGGATCAACTCCCTGGTAGTCGTGATACGGTTACGATATGTAACGGCCATAATGTAGAATATGACCCTGCGGATGGTGAAATTTTTCTCACAGATTTGATCATTGTTGGTACCCTAACGACTTCAGAGGGTAAAGTGCTTTATATTCATACCAATGGGCTTAGTCTAGCTTCTCCAGGTAGCCAACTAAATGTTAAAGGTAGTGGTGTGGTAATTACTATTAACAATCTTACGGATTGGAATCTAAATAATATGCCAACGTACGGCATAAAAAGAACAGAAAATACAATGGTAAAGTTAGTTTTTACAGGTTCTCGTTCTTCTGAAATTCTTTTAAATTCAACTTTATTGAACGCTAGTAACTCGATGACAGGAATTACCGACATAGAGTTAAATGGGTCTGTTACAGTCCGTCAGACCACCGATCTATCCCTTAATAGTTTAGTGATAAAGCAAGGTACCTACCTGCAGGAAGCCTCTGGTAATTTAAAAATTTCCCAATCTTTACAGAATACAGGAGGTAATACCACATTCCAGGGGCTGGTTACCTTAAATATTTTTGGCTATTCTGATATTATAGTAAAAGGTGATTGGGTTTTTGAGGACCTCACACTCATTAATTCTTCCAACCTTCACAGGAGTATTTTTTTTGAACCTGGGAAAATAATACGTGTAAATGGTACGTTTATGGCGGGCAATTCTACTTCATCATTCTTACAGTTATCAAGTAATTTTTGGGGGAAAAAGTGGTATCTACATCTCACTTCACTTGATTCTAGTTCTTTAAGAAGGTTGATAGTATGTAATTCTGATGCTTCTTCTTCATCTCCTACTCTTTTCCCATTTAGTGCCGTGGGTGGAGATACTACCGTCACATTGGCAGCTGGTTGTTCAGATGCCCCTGGTTGGTTTGCGTTGACTGATACAAAAGAATTATCTATCATTGATGCTGTTTTTAAGGATGTGGATAGAAACCAGAAATATAGTAAAGATGATACTTTAACACTTTTTTTATCTTACCCAACCAATCAGGAGGTTGCTACAAACACTATCATAGATAAGAGTATGATAGACAGTTTATTTGAATTTTCTCATGTTTTGGGTAAACACTATATAGGTCGTTGGAATAGAGATGCCAGCGAATTAGTAATTACTATAGTCGATCCAATGGGAAATGTTTTAAAACAAAATGTTAGTACGGTTAAGTTAAAGAATACAGCGTCACTACTGTATCGCTTTAATCCAGATGCTGGTGGAACTATATTGTCAGATACCGCTATGCTGATTGAAGGCAATTTAACAATGGAAACAGGAGAGCCTTACATTGTACCCAGTGTGTTTCGTGCTTCTCAAGAACAATCTATTGTTTTTAAGAATATTCAAGGTTATTCTCACATCTTGGTGTATGACATTAGTGGTGTTTTACAGTTTCGTCATAATCTATCTTCCTCAGTTACTGATTTTGAATGGAATGTTAAAACAAATACTAATGCGGTTCAATCTCAAGTGGTAGATTTACCCAGTGGTGTTTATACAGTTATCTTTCAACACAATAATAAAGTAAATACAAAGACAAACCGTTTTATTGTCGTACGATAGCTAGGTATAGCATGCCAGAGAAGCAGCCTAATGGCAATAATTATATCAAAATATTTGATACAACCCTGCGTGATGGAGAACAGTGTCCAGGTGCTTCCATGACACAGGCAGATAAACTTGCCATTGCCCTTCAATTAGAAAAACTTAATGTAGATGTAATAGAAGCAGGTTTCCCTGTCTCTTCCCCTGTCCAATTTCAGACAGTAGAGCAGATTGCAGTAGAAGTTAGAAATCCCATCATTGCAGCACTAGCCAGGGCAGTTAAGATGGATATTAAAGTTGCTGCAAAAGCTTTACATAAAGCTTATAAACCTAGAATACATACTTTCATTGCAACTAGTAACATACATATGAAATACAAACTGAATAAAGGACCTTCAGAAGTTCTTAAAAGTGCAGTGGAAGCCGTAAAAATTGCTAGAAATCTTGTAGAGGACATAGAGTTTTCAGCTGAAGATGCAAGTCGTAGTGAACTATCATTTTTGATTGATATTGTAGAAGCAGTTATTGAAGCAGGTGCTACTACTATTAATTTACCCGACACAGTAGGCTATACAACGCCCGAAGAATATGGATCTATGTTTTCTGTACTTTGTAAAAAAGTAAAAAATATAGATCAAGCTACCTTGTCAGCACATTGCCATAATGATCTAGGTTTAGCCGTAGGAAATTCTTTGTATGCAGTCTTAAATGGTGCAAGACAAATTGAATGTACGATTAATGGTATTGGTGAACGGGCAGGTAACACTGCCATGGAAGAAGTGGTAATGGCAATTAAAACTAGAAATCATATTTTTCCTTTCATAACTGGTATTAATGCACAGGCCATCTATCGCACATCAAAAATGGTTGCAAGATCAACAGGCCTGGTAGTACAACGCAATAAAGCCATTGTTGGCTTTAATGCGTTTGCACATGAATCAGGAATACATCAAGATGGGATGCTAAAGAATAGACTCACCTATGAAATCATGACTCCAGAGTCTATTGGCTTGCAAGAAAGTAAGCTTATATTAGGTCGACATTCTGGACGGGCGGGCCTTAAAAGTAAATTAGAGAATATGAATATTATCTTAGACACAGATCAATTTGAAAAAGTGTACCATGATTTTGTGAAATTAGCAGATAGCAAAAAATCAGTCTTTGAAGAAGACCTTCTTCTAATCATGCAACATCAACAATCTAACCACATTAAACGTCGTTATATACTTGAGGATATACAGATTGAATCACAATACCAAGGTGTGACTAAAATTAAAATATGTATTAATGATGTACTAGATAATAAACAATTTTCTACGGAATTTGAGAGTAGTAGTATTATTAATACTGTTTTTTGTGCCTTAGAGCAAGGCTTAAACATAAAAACTAAACTTGAATATTTTAATATTGTTTCAAACACACAAGGGAAGGATGGGATTGGGGAAACTTCAGTGGGTTTACTCATTGACAATCAATCTTATTATGGGAAGTCATTTTCAACAGATATCGTTTATGCCTCTGGACAAGCTTTCTTAGAAGCAGTAAATAACTATGTATGTCCTGAAACTAAAGTTATTCGAGATAGCGGTATATAGTTAAGACACTACAAACAAGGAGGAAAGGTCCTTCATACGCAGAGTTAAATATCCTTCATCAACAATTTAGAACCTTAAAAATATGATGTAAATATATCAGACTTGACTATTTGCAATCTTCTTAAACCAATTGTGTAACAGCTCTACCACTCTGGACAAGATAAAAGCTGACAGTGTCAAATGAATGAGGTTTGGTATTTGGATCGTGCTTTTATATAGAATTCTCAGCTGAGGAATATGAATACACATGCCAAAAGCAATAATAATTACCATCAAGGTCTTGAAATTGTATGAATCCACACCCGAGCGAGTAAGTATCTCATTTAAAAACTTAATGGCAAAGAGGCCTGATAAGGACAACTCTATTGCCACAGCCATTATTAAGAACAGCAACATATTATTCCATAATTGTTCTATACCAATAACCATGTATCACTCCACTCCATAAGTATATTAGTCTATGTCATATTAAGTCAAGAATTTTTATTTTGTATCTATGAAACCCATTAGAAAGTTAAGTCTGGAGTTGGACAGTTTAAGGTGTTCATAAGCTGTTTTTCTTAAAAGTAAAAAGAACAACCAATGAAAATACACTACAAACATCAGATACATATACAAAAATATTTATCAAAGCAGATGAGTTATAGAAAAATAGCTCAAAAAATAAATATATTAAAGTTTTCTGTCTTTTATGAGATAAGAACAAAATCAATCAATGGCATATATGAGGCTAAATATGCACAATACCTTACTGAAAAAAAAGATACTATGCAAATAATAAAAGAACAAAGTACCATAACATAAAACTCATGGCATCAACAGAAAGATGTCTTAAAATGAAATGGTCACCAAAAGTGATTAGTCTATACCTAAAAAATAAAAATACCATATAAAACACTCTATAAAATACTATTCTATTTCAAAGGTAATACTTTGTGGCGTTTTGGAATATGGTATAAATATCTAGTGATTAAAAATAAAAAAAGGCATATTAGCCCATACAAAGCTTTAAAAAACTATTTTAGCTCTATTCATAACATAAAAAATAATATGAAAAAGCATTTAGAGTATAGGAAATAAATACCATGTACAATATTAAGAATGGCTATATTGCAGTTGCAGTAGAACGGTATCTCGGAAGATAATGGCTATACCTAATCTACAAGCAGAAACATTATTAGCTTCATGGAAATATTTATTTTCTCGTTAGATCTTGTACTATGATCAATAACATTGTATAGGTTATCCTTATAAGGGAAGGATGGCTAACCAGGTCTATTCTGTCCATAGATGATATAGACTTTCCAATGGGCTCTACACATAAAATCATATAAATGGTTGACAAGAATATCATATTCTCATACGTAGATAGATCCCATGCGAATTTTAAATTTTGCTTATTATTATCTTTTAATTGCCTTTGTACTATGTTGCTTGTTATTTGTATCTTGCAAAGATAAAAGTAAAACGGTTGTGACTATCAAGAAGATTAACTTAAAAGGCGGAGATAATGTAGGTCGAGCTGTATTTGCAGGCGGTTGTTTCTGGTGTATGGAACCTCCCTTCGATAATGTAGAAGGTGTGAAAGCTACTGTTGTGGGCTACGCTGGTGGTGAAACAGACAACCCTAATTACAGTAAGGTTTTGAAAGGTAATACAGGACACATGGAAGCTATTATGGTTGAATATGATCCTGATACTGTAAGCTATGACAGGCTATTAGATGTGTTTTGGCACAATATTAATCCTATCCAAAGTAATGGCCAGTTTTATGATATTGGTTCACAATATTATACGGCTATTTTCTATCTTACCAATGAGCAAAAAATACTCGCTGACAAATCTCTTAAAAAGTTGAATGGAAATCCTCTTATGAAAGATAAAATAGCTACTCGTCTACTTCCCCTAGATACCTTTTGGCAAGGTGAACAATATCATCAAAATTATTATAAAAAAAATGCAGAGCATTATAATACGTACAAAAAAAGTTCTGGTAGAGCTGATTTTATTAAACGCTTTTGGGGCGGCTATGATAACAAATAATCTATTATTTTACTGTATTTTATAGTAAATATCCTGAATCATTTTTGTTAACAAAAATGTAATCCCCAAAAAACTAGCAAATGGTAGCTTTGTTTTTAGACCGCGATCTTTTTGCGAAGATTTTACTTGATAAATATAATAACCAATACCAAGAGAAGAAGCTAATGAAGGCAGCATCAGGGAAAAAGGGTAGCCAGCAGATAAAATTATAGGAAAAATAATTTTAACATCTGCTCCACCAAGTTTTTGTTTATATAATACTCTAATTATATAGAAAGTGGTGTACCATATTATAGCAATACCTAAACTATAATGCTGGTATACTGTTTTTTGTATAGAAAACTCTATTATAGCTATACTAAATAGAATATAGATAGAAGGTCTAGGTACAAACATTGTTTCCCAATCTAGTCTAATAATAAATCCTACACAAAGAAAATAGATACTATATAATCCAATTAAGGAATAATGATCAATAGAAATATAACCTATACAACAACCATAAAAAAAAGCAATTAACTCAAAGATAAAAAAACGACTATCCAGTACTTCATGACATGCATGACATTTTTGTTTAGTTAGCCAATACCCGATAACTGGTAATAAATATAACCAAGGAATATGTTCTTTGCAAAATTCACAGTATGATCTATAATAAAATATATAATGCCATGGGTTAGCAATTTTTTTCCTATTAGAGCTATAGAATGCGTCAATTACACGGAAACTCAATACATCTAAGAAGGAAGCTAGTATGGAAAATAATATACCACTAAATATAATTATGATAAAGAACATAGCTATACAAATATTAGCTAGCTTGCAGATAGTTATTAAGAAAATTTGTAATATCTCGCATATTAGTTTCAATCATTAGATCTAACTCGGGGGGTATGTCTTGACTACGAATTGTAACATAGTAGTCTAAAGCTTTTGCCGTTTGCCTTAGTCTTACATGATGTTGTGCTTTAATCAGCATGTTTTTATAGCGATAATAGGAGTGTTTTAATAATCCATGGTTATGTGATAACCTGAATCCATCTGGTATTTTGGTGAAATCATAAGTCAGCAACAGGAAAGGAGAATCTTTTTTTGTAGGTGGTTTAAGTTCCACCATACCCTGAATTTGTGACGGCATTTGTGAAATCTTATTCTCTCTATTAATTGTATCAAGTTCATCTGTAATTTTTGAAATTTGTTCATCAAGTTTATCTGTAGTTTTTGAAATTTGTTCATCAAGTTTATCTGTAGTTTTTGAAATTTGTTCATCAAGTTCGTCTGTAGTTTTTGAAATTTGTTCATCAAGTTCGTCTGTAGTTTTTGAAATTTGTTCATCAAGTTTATCTGTAGTTTTTGAAATTTGTTCATCAAGTTCGTCTGTAGTTTTTGAAATTTGTTCATCAAGTTCGTCTGTAGTTTTTGAAATTTGTTCATCAAGTTTATCTGTAGTTTTTGAAATTTGTTCATCAAGTTCGTCTGTAGTTTTTGAAATTTGTTCATCAAGTTCGTCTGTAGTTTTTGAAATTTGTTCATCAAGTTTATCTGTAGTTTTTGAAATTTGTTCATCAAGTTCGTCTGTAGTTTTTGAAATTTGTTCATCAAGTTTATCTGTAGTTTTTGAAATTTGTTCATCAAGTTCGTCTGTAGTTTTTGAAATTTGTTCGCCAAGTTTGTCGGAGATAGGATTTTTAGAGGCCTCCTCTTTTTGCAGTTGAACAGATCGCTGTAAAATACCAGTCTTGGTGAATGCCTTTTGGGGAGTAGTTTTGCTAGATCTATCTAGCCCAGGACTTTTTACTTTATATTGATCTAAATTATGTAGAAGTCTATGTTTTCGTGGTATATCACTCAAGAAATCAGGAAAATTATTTATGTCATGGGGAGCCTTCTTAAAAGTAATTCGCTTGTGCAGTGTAGAAGAGGTAGTTTTTTGTTTCATTTATATGGAAGTATTATCTTTATTAGAAAAATAATCTAAAAAAGTTTTAATATTCAATAGAATATTATCTTGTTCTTTGTTTATCTTCATTATCGCTATACCTTTACTTTGCATATATATTATCCGGGAGGGGCCAGGAGTTAACAGTGTTGGCAACTTGCAAAAATTAATAATTTGACCCAGATTTTCATGTGAATTATTGGGGAAAAGTAAGCGAATAGCTTCACCTACAACTAAAATACCTTTAATTTTAAATTTGTGTATGTCTTCTTGAATGTGTTGGGTACAATTTTTTGCCCACAGTGGATTTAATATATCTTCTCTAGCAAAATGGCATCTTACAACTTCTCGTATTATAAATTGTGTAGGTAAACAATTTATCTGTTGCAATAGGAATGACATTTTTTCATTGACTAGTGTGTTATAAAATATTTTCTCTTGTGAATACAAATATTCATTATGTACCAATAGTAAAAAAGGTGCTAGGGAATGTGGTGTGTCAAACTGCCCTGGCTTATAGAACATTCTACG
The DNA here is from genome assembly GCA_965262015.1 of Leptospiria bacterium. Taxonomy (GTDB): domain Bacteria; phylum Spirochaetota; class Leptospiria; order Turneriellales; family CBDBES01. Next base: position 1,374,137 of record OZ253494.1, on the reverse strand, counting down.
AGAACAAATAGTACAAGATTTTTTTGTTTTAGCAGATACAACTGGTATCTGAGTAAGGGGCACTGTAAATGTATAATCAAAATGATTAGTATCTGTTTCTTCCTCTCTTTGCCACATTAAAGTATCTTTATTATGGTGTAAGATATATAAAAAATCATCTAAAATTTTCTCTAAAGTATTTATGTTATTCATATTCAAGAGATTAACGGCTTTTTAGTAATATTTTATAGTGAAATACGATATCTTCCATTTTGAAGTACACAAATTAACTTCACTTTTTAAATACCTCATTGGGTATTAAATAGCCAATATTTTTCTTGGTCTTGAGTGAATTTTATGCATAATCTCATCAAGATATTTTTGTGTAACATATTAAAAATCAGTTGGAGAGTCCGTAAGTTTGGTTATGGACAGTTTAAAGTATTCATAAGCCGTTTTTCTTAAAAATATTAAAAGTGTGGAAAATGTACAGGCTATCATCTATGACAGGAGAAACAAAATACATCATTTAAAAATTTACAGAGAATGCTACATGCTTCTGTATATGCATGCGATCCAAGTTTACCATGGCAAAAAGGACAAGTAGAAAAATCTATCAAATAACTAAGAAGATATTTTGACAGAAAAACAGATTATAAGGCATTAAAACAAAAAAATATATGGAGATCTTGTACTATGATCAATAATATGTGTAGGCTATCATCACAAGAAAAAACTGAACTTCCCTGTCCAGAACTAGTACTGACTCTCCAGTATTTTTTCTTGTAGAGGTTTTTGTGGAGTATAGCACAGACAGAATAGAATACACACAAAACATTATTCTAGACCTAGTGCATTGGATAAAAGAGTGCAATTTGACACAGTTAGCCTAAACATCATAAATAATTTTTTTTGCTTATAGTGAGCGTTGCATAAGAAAGTAATAAAGATGATATATCTGTTAACATGATCATAATTGTCTATAAAATCTTGATTTTCTTAAAAAATAAGAAATAGAATTTTACAGAGTGGGTTATAAATTATGAGTTATTACTTTTATGCTAAAATTAATTTCTTGGAATGTAAATGGTGTACGTGCTGTTGAACGCAAAGGCGAAATACAATCCCTAATTAATAAGGAAAGACCAGATATCTTATTTTTGCAAGAAACCAAGGCTTCACCCGAACAACTATCTAACTATCTAGTAAATAACGAAAACTATCACCAGTTTTATCACAAAGCCATAAAAAAAGGATATTCAGGTGTTAGTGTCTGGATATCCAAGGGATTAGGTAGTAAAATATCAGAGCCAGTACATATTCATCGTGATTTCCCTAATTATCAAGATGATGAGGGGCGGGTTATCGCTTATCATTATGGAGGTTTCATCTTATTGGGGGTTTATTTTCCTAATGGAGGGAAAAGTGCAGAGGCATGGCAAGAAAAATTAAAGTTTTATGATAGATTTCTAGAATATATAAATATGTTAAAAAAAGAGGGAAGTAAAAAGATAATTTTTTGTGGTGATTTTAATGTTGCCCATAATGAAATAGATCTAGCAAGACCTAAAGAAAATATGAAAAGCATTGGTTTTAGACCAGAAGAGAGGTCATGGGTGGATCGTATGATTGCTGATGGCTGGATAGATACTTTTCGGTATAAATACCCCAATGAAATAAGCTATACGTGGTGGGATATGCCATCTCGAGCAAGGGAACGTAATGTGGGTTGGCGTATTGACTATTTTTTTATGGATCAAGCTTTGTTGGATACATTACATGAAGTCAAACATTTACACCAACAAATGGGTTCGGATCATTGTCCTGTTTCTCTAGAGTTAGATACTTCTTTCGCTTGATTATTTTTTCAAGTATGTTACGTAGGACAGTTATTTATAGCTTGCTATTTTTTGGGAATCATGCACTAATACCAAACACAGTAGTTAGAGCCGAAATCATTAATGCCATTGTTGCCATAGTGGGTAATCAAATAATTACTTCCATTGACTTGAAAAATGAAGAAATCTTAATCAAAAAGGCTCCCACATTTTTTAGTCCTAGCAAGGATAGTTTGCAACAACGTGCTTTAGATTCTTTAATTAACAAAGAAATTATTTCTATCGTGGCTGATCAAGAATCTATTATCATTAGTAATAAACGTCTTGATAATCACGTTCAGCAAGAAGTGAAGGTACGTAATCTAAAAAATATAGGTGCCTTTAAGAAGATAGTAGAAAAAGACGCCCATTTATCTTGGGAAGAATACCTGGATTTATTACGATATAAATTAATTACACAGCAAATTGCTCAACTTAAGGTTGCTGTAGAGCAGCCTTCCGAAGCCGTAATAAAAGCATGGTACAATAAAAATAAAGCACGTATAGGTCATGAATATTATTATAGAATTATACAAGTTAATTTTACATCTGGGAATATAAAAAGCGAGTTGAGGGCAAACAAAGAGATTCTTCAGGCTTTTAAACTAGCCAGAAAAAATTTTAGTAAGTCAGCTAAACGCTATTCAAAACATCCTTCCGCATCTCGTGGTGGTCTTGTTGCGTGGCAAGCTATAGATAAAGTTGCGATAAGCAATCCACAGTTAGCATCTGTCATCTCACAGCTACCACTCCAAGAAATTTCCCAAGAAATACGGTTAGGAAATGCGTATTATCTGATTAAGGTGGAGAAAAAAAGATTTATTACGTTGTCTCGAGCAAAGTCAAAAATTCTTACACTATTAGTAGGTAGAAAACAGCAAAAGGCCTTAGAAAAGTGGTTTAAACAAAAACAACAAGTTTTAGCGATTAAAATTTTACTGCCCCTAAAGTAGCCTTATAATGTTATGTTTCAGATAAAGAGAAGCATGATCTGTCTTATATCTTACTTGCTTAATAAAGATTTTGTGTAAAACTCAATAAATTTTTGTATTGCATCCCGGTGTACCATAAAACTGACAGTGCGTGCATAAGCACTAAATCCTAAAGGATGACCTGGAGTGGATAACATTTCTCCCATATTTAATGCCTTTGTAGACACACCACACATATAAAATACACCTGGTCTTGGCTCATAAAAAACAGGAGACCCACTCTCACCTTGGTAGATGGGGATAGTGGTAAGCATTTCATTTTCTGCTTTTGATGGTAACTCTTTGGTAAGTGTATCTATTTGTACTTGATCAAATAGATACACTAATCCTTTTTTTTCATATAGAGCAGAGTTTGGTGGTAGTATCATGGATCCAACATAAGGTATGCTCTTGTTAGCTTCATAAATGTCCCGACCTCCAAATTTATGATGATAGCCAGTATGTTCAGTTACCTCACCCTTTAGTAGTAAAAATTCTGAAACCTTACTACCCACCTTAGGTATTTGATTGTAAAGGTGTACATAAGGTTTATTGCTGGGACGTACTTTTCTAATTTTTAGAAGAGCCAGGTCTTTAACTGCACTAATGTGTAACACCTCAAACAGACCATCTTGTTCATCTAATTCTCCACGCTTATCTTGCTTTACTAGATATAAATTACTTTTACCCTGAACAACATGTGCATTCGTTAAAAACAGTGTTTTACTTATACGTAAAGCCCTGCCAACCGTATCTGTTGGTGATTGCACATCAAACAGCAGATCTTGAAGTATTTTTTGATCTAATTTTTCTGAAGGATCAAATTTAAGAAAAGAAGTAAGTACCTCATATTCTAACTTTTTATGATCTTGGCGAAGATAAAAATGTATAATGAGTAATATTGAAATAGTAGAAATAGTAATGGCAAAGTAAATGGCTTGTTTTCGCATATTAATGAGTATTCCAAATACTTTATACGGTCAAGCAGAGAAAGCTTTTCTTGATTTATTATTACACCATAGCGATCATGATTACTAAGAGGTGGGTGTACGGGATTCTCATTTAGTACACAGGAAAAATCTGCTTTATGCGTATGCTCTGCCCATTCAGTTTGAGAGGGTTTTTGTAAAATATATTTTATACTAACGGGAGTGGGTACATTCTTACTAGTAAGGATACGTGATGGATTAAGTTTTTGACCTATGGTTAAATTTACTAGGTTGTTAAAGTAATTATACCCATAGGCATAAGGTATAAGATGGCTAGCAATGTATTCACCAGGTACCTGAGGGCTAACTTCAATAAGATAAAACTTATTATTATAATACTTCCATTCACTTACCAGGGAGGCATCACTTATTTGTAATGTATCTATCATCTCCTGATGAATTTCAGTGAGTATTTTTTGTTGGTCTATATATTTAGAGGGACATTTATGTTCTATGTCTAAAAAAGGACTTTCTTTGGTGGTAAGTTTATCTGTTAAGCTAACTAGTTGATACACCCCCCTTGATACCAATCCCACAGTAATAATCTCATCACCACTTATGAATTCTTCTATAAGTAAATCTGTATATTTTAATTGGTTTTTCTGTAAAGCATGAATATTTAGAATACTTTTCAGTAATTTACGATCTGTAATCAGGAATATATTCTTTTTTGCGTAACCATTTTTATGTTTTAGAATCCATGGGTAGGGAATAGTTTCCATAGAAGCAATACTCATTTGTTTATCTAAACACCAGAACCTAGGCTGATTAGCATGTGCGTGAGAACCGAAAAGTGGATCCAACATCATCCTAACACGGTATTTATCTAGTAGAACTTTCATCTGTTGATAAGGGATACTAATTAAGTCTAGTTTAGTTGCTAAAAAAGCGGATGATAATAGAGCTTGACCATAAGAACATGCTACCACACCTTTAAACACTCCATTGATCGAAATAAATTGTAGTTGTTTATATATTTTATGGTAATTAAAAATGGATTCTTGAATCTGTATGTCACAATATCGCATGCCTGGGGAATAGATATTTCGATCAACACCAATTACCTGCATTTTTTTACGTTTTGCAGATAGGATAACAGGGAGTTGATTAACACCCGTACCTAGCGATATGTAATAAGAAGTTTCTTTACGCTTTAATCGCAAACTTTAATCCTCACGGTCAAAGCTATAATCATCTACATGCTGAATAGATACGTTACCAAATTTTATCCTTCGAACAAGTAGTATTTACGTATATAATTAATACGAGTTGAGGCCGTAGTAGTAAAAATATTTTTAGGCTGAGTAAGAATTTTTTTATAAGCTTGGATAGCTTTATGATAGTTTTTGTATTGTTGGGATGTTTCAAAAAGCCAGCCTAACCTATACCATGCAGATAATTTAACATCTAATTCTTGGCTTTCTGATTGCAATATAGGAACTAGATAATTTAACACTTGTTCGTCCTCTTTTTCCTGGGAATAAATAGAAGCCATTTTTAGACGGGCTCGGTTAGCCCATGCATCTTTAGAGAATTTAGAAATTAAAGTAACATAATGTAATTTGATTAACTCTGAATATTCAGTTTTGTTTGTGTTACGTGCATAAAATTTTTCATAACTCTCAGCCACAGTAAAATATGCTTCAGGCTTAGCAGTTTCATTTAATCCCTCAATTCTAGATTGTAAATTTTGTTCACCTGCTAATGCTTGTATCTTTAATAGCATAATGCTAATTGATCCTGTACGATCTCGTTTTATATTGTTTTTCACAGAGGATAAATATTCTCTAGCCTGCTCTAATTGACCATCTTGTATTAGATAATTTACCATTGTAAAAACATCTTCATGATCTTGTGTTTCTGAAATATGCGTTGGCTTTAATAACTCTCTATTGATTGGCTTAATCACTGTGCCAGTAGATTTTTTTTGTTCAGGAGGGCTGTTCAATATCCCATGTGGTGATTGAGACTGTATTGGCATATCATAACCATTTGTCTCTACAGGTATTTGTGACGATACTGGCAGGGTAATCAACAAGGTCAGACAGTAGTAAAGATAAAAAAAATACTTCATTACTATTCCATAAATTTCATTCTTTTTTTCTCAGTTCTTTTCATCTTCTGTGTAGGTACATCTATTTTTTCATTAGTAAGCATATTTTTTGGTTGTATCTTGCCTGTCTGTTTTGATTTAGTGGATAAACCTGGTAAGGAGGGAAGTTTCATATCCATTAAACTTTTTTTATCCATGTCTGTATTTTCTTGATTCATTCGAACACCTGTATCAATCATAGGATTGCTGGGTAAAATATGTTGCTCATCTGTGGTTAGATAATTTTTATGGTTAGTATCTTCGTCTGGTATAAATGGTATATCTTTTCTATTACGTCTTATAGAATTTTTAGGTGATACCAATCCATCAGGTTCACCTTGCAAGTGATTTGATTTACTTTTTCTTCCAGTCATATATTTCAATTTTTTTTCAGAGGCAGAAAAAAAATCATATTCTATATCTTCTACCAATTTTTTTTTGTGTCTATGGTTAATTTCTTCTATTTGTTTCAAATAAAAAATATCATCCACATTTTTTAATATTTTTAGGCCACCTGCTGAAGCATTTTCTTTACCTTGAAAGACACCTATGATAATAGCAATAAGTGAGAAAAAAGCAAAACATAGAATGGCTAGCTTCTGGATTAAATCCTGCGTATGTGTAGGTATCTGTTCTATCAGTTTATCAATCCACTGTAATAATTTATTCATATTGTACTTATCGTATTTCTAACCAAGAATTTTATCATATAATTTTTAGGATCATGTTTAATTATTTAATAGTTTATAAGGATATTTAGACCATACATGTAGATTTTTACTCATCATGATAGTGTAGGCAGACCAAGTATCATAACGATTTTCATTTAGTGAACCACCAAACCAATTATCTTCCTGGTGATGACTTAAATAGGAGGCAGTTAACCTCACTAGAGCTGTTATCTTAGGTAACTGTGCCTTCGTATTACTTGTGTTATAGTGTATCAACCCAAGCATTTTTTGGAGTTCTTTAGTCGACTTATCTAATATCATTAAATCTGTATCCAGGATTGTATTATATTTTCTTAAAGTATTTTGGATTTTATGAGCCATTCCTCTTCTAGGTGCCATTATATTGCGTTGTAATCGATATATAGTATGCTTAATCTCCATTGCATTTTGATCAAGGAAAGTAGTATTCTGATCTTTTTTAGAAAAAAGTTTGTTAAAAGTAGCAATATTCTTCTTAAAGCCATCATTCACATCTAAAGGCATAGTATCATTAGGTGCATAAAATTCCATAAAACCCCTTAACGGTGTAACACTTATATTAACAAATTTTTCCCCAAAAAATCCCCATGTTTCAACCTTGGCTCTGGAACCAAATTTAGGTATAGTTATTCCTGGTTTGAGCCTAAGCTGGATAGTATGCGTATGTAAATTACTGATAATGTTTGTAACTGTTCCAATCACAAAACCAGCATTTAATCGAACTTTTGTATCTATAACAATGTTTTCAAAAAAATTTGTGTGCAGATAAAACACATAACCTTTATGTGAAATATAATATCGTATACCAATAGTCATAAATATGATAAACAACACAGATATTACACTACATCCCGCTATAAAAGGAAGATTAAATCTTTCTTTTTTCATTTTTTGGCTCGAATAAATCTATCCTTAGAACTTAAATCTTTCTTCACCTGCATATGTGAAAAACCCTTCTGGCGTAGCATCTCTAAAATAGCTTGCATCAAACAAGGATTATTTTCTAGATAAAACCAGCCCCCAGGTACCAAATAGTCATAAACTGATTGGATAAAATCTTCCATCCATTGCATGCCAGGTACAATTAAAGCAATTTTTGGTTCATACTTCCATACATGGCTATCTACCTGTTCCTTTTCCCATGGCAGTATATAGGGTGGATTTGCTACAATCAGATCAAATAGTTCTATGGAGCATGTCTTAAGCTTGTCTAATACATTAGACTGCAAGATCGTATAACTACCTTCTGATCGATGTGCCTGTGCATTAGCTTGAGCAACTTGCAAGGCCGATTGACTAATATCAGTAAGGTATAAAGATTGGGGTTGCAATAAATCCGCTAAAGTAATTCCCAGACAACCACTACCCGTGCATACATCCAGTAGACGGTGTATGCTTCTCTTAGAGTGATTATCTTGTATCCATGCAACTAACTCTTCAGTCTCAGGCCTGGGAACCAGTACTCTTTTATCAACATAAAAAATTAAATGGCAAAATTCTTTTTGGCCTACTAAATAGGCAGTAGGAACACCTCTTTTCTTGCGGTAAAACCAATACCAAATTTTAACCCATTCATAAAATGTAATGTGTCTTTCCAAGGTATATACTTGGAACGGCTCAATTTGGAGTATATGAGACAGAGCAATACGCACTTCTAAGTCAGGCTGTGGAATACCCTGCTTAGCTAATTGCTTAACTTTCTTAGCATATATAGGCCGTATAGTCATCAATTTGCCTCATCGGTAAATTACACATTATCTTTATTCTCTCTATCAGTGACTCGTCAACTTAGAAGTCACACAGATTTAAGAGTCAAGCTTCAAATAAAAAATGTGTAGAACCCATGTAGATATATTACAGTTGTCACTTAGGCCACCTTCATAGATTCGTAAAAATTTTTATAAGTGGAAAGTCAAGTATAGAGTTGAACAGTTTAAGGTATTCATAAGTTGTTCTTCCTTAAGTAATAAAAATTAGGAGGAACAGCTTATGAAAATATACAACGAACAACGGATACTTATACAGAAGTATTTATTAGAGAATATGAGCTATAGAAAAATAGCTCAAAAAATAAATATACCAAAATCCACTGTCTTTTATGAGATAAAGATACTAGACTAAGCTAGGTCTATTCTGTTCAGCTCTAACGCTTAATTCCCTAAAATCCTGCAGATACTTTATTCTGCAGTAGGTGATGATCTCTTTCACCACCTACTGTTTCTGCCCAGGGATGAGAGTGTTACATCTAGGGATGGGCGTTCCCGTTGTAGGTGTAGGGGGTGTATCACCGTCGCAATAATATTTATCACCACATAACCGTCATAGTCAGCATAGTTGAGAGCTGGGATTTGACTATCTGTCTTATCTGTGCCAAAGTTCCAAGCATCTTTGGTGTTTTTAGTAGCCTCATCCCACGACGACATACCAGCGTTACTCAGCATTAAAACATGGCGGCACGCATCGTTGCACTTTCTGCATTACCTATGCCTGATGGAGGGTCATGTATATTCTCTGTCCTTCTACCTACAGTACCAAAGCCATAACTCGCAGTTATGCTTCAATCACTGTCTTTTAGCCTCATCAGGCCTCCCACATTATCAGTCCTGGATCTCTCAGTTGTTCCACCGTTTACAGTATCACTTTTAGTGTAGTTTGTGGTTATGCTTCCACTATTCTACCAACCTACCACTTTAGGGGAAAGGATTCCAGTGTAGTTTGTAAGGTTATCTATCAAGCCTATATTACGGATATGGACATTAGTTCTGATAGCTCCAAATATCCCTACATATACCTCTTCACTAGAAAAAACCATACTCGTAATAGTGTGGTTGTTACCTTCAAAAATAGCATTAAAACAGACATCACCATTGCAAGTTACATTATTACCTTGAATGCTTGCCTCTCGAATAGGCTCCCAATCCCTTTCACTTACTACAGAATAATGAACTTTACAAGTGACATATCAAGATAAGGTATGTAGATCATGAAAAAATTAATCTTACTATTTTTTATATCTATAATATTAGTGTATGGTGAAAGTCTTTATACGCAGTTTAAAAATACATACAGATGTACAAAGTACAAAAAGATAGTTGATGATTATGTAGATGGTAAAACTAACAAAGATACATATTATGATTACTACCTAAAAACATATACAAGGATGTTTGTTTAAAAGAGTATCTACATAAAGATAAAGTAATCAAAAAAAGATCAATGGATAATTGCAAAGTGTTAAAATAACCGATGGTAACGAGCACAACCCATAAACCATCATCCAAGGCTAATCTTGATATGGCCAAAGCAATCTCTACTTTACAAGAGTAAGTCAAGGCAAACTCAGAGGCTATAAAGCAAGCCTTACCAAGAGATAAAGTACAAGTAAGCAATAATACAATATTGAGTATTGTTTTGGTTGCTATGATTGGATGGGTAAAGACAGATCAAAACAGATTGAAACAAGAGTTATCAAGTAAAATAGATAAGGTAAGCGATCGTTTAGATAAGATTTATACTTTACTTTTTTAAAACGAGTAGCTTATTTTAGTTGTTACTGAGAAGGTCATATCTATGTATTTTCTAGATATCACTGGAGAATGGAAACTATTAAACATAGTTTCTATTGTACAACCAGTCAGTAGTGACATGTAAACAGAATAGTAAGATTCAACAGAAACTATTTAGTAGATACCAGTGAAAGAGCTAACTCAAGCATCTTGAATCATAAGTGTGAGTATTGTTTTTCTATGGAGACCTGTTTTATGTACGCAGAAAAATTATGTGAATACCTCAAGCAATTTTATAGTAGATATAGCTATATCTCTTCTTTATTGTTATCTGCTGTGCTTATGATGATAGTGATTTTTTATCGTTCTAGCTAAACTTATCTTCAAAATAATTTAATAAATTTATTTGAGTTTGTAGAAGTGAGTGTAGAAGATTATAAGTATTCTTCTTCCATGGCAGAGATTGTAGATCCCAGTCAAGTGAAGGTAGATACTGAAGATAAAGCAGTTGATATTGCTTTACTAGAGGGTGTTAAGGTACCACAATTAATTGGTCGCTTAAAACAACATTATCCTAAGATTGCTGAAAAAGCAGGGATAGAAGCAGTTGTCGTTTTAGATGTAATTATTAATGTAGATGGTCGAGTAGTTAAAGCACAATCAGTCATGGTGAAGCTTAGTAAAACCTTGCCTACTATGCTTAAGAAAAAAGTAGAAGCAGCTTTTTCTCTCTCCGCCACAAAGATGTTAATGGGAGCCCTATTTACTCATCCTAAAGTAAATGGAAAAAACGTACTGATTAAGCTAGAAATACCTCTAGACTTTTTTCTAGATAACTAAACTATTTATCAATTTGTTTTACAATTTAACTTATAAAAAAGGTGATGCAGGATATTTTCGTGCAATAAATTATGAAAAAGTTAATAAAAAACCTTTATTTATATCACGTTATTTTACTTTTAAAATTATTTTTGGGTACCTATCTCTTCATTTAACCCACTTGCATTTTAATTAAAATTGAACTTCAACACCTCCCGAAAATAACAAGTTTTGCTGTGAGCCAGGTATCACAGCTTTACGGGATAGCCTAGGATTCTGGCCTTGTTGAAATGGTTGCGAATAATTCCATGCAAGATTATTTTTTGCCTTGAAATTATATAGATTATAGATTTCAAAGTACCATCTAATTTTTGATGTTGAGGTAAATGTATTAGATGAGAAACGAGAATCTAAAGAATGAAATGGTTTGAACCTCTTAGAATTTTGATCGCCAAATATAGGGGTATAGCGATTCTGAATGCGATCTTGTGAACCTATGATGGGAGTATAAGGTAAACCAGAATATACTTGAAAACGAAAAGCAACTTCAAACATATATATCTTCAATCCCAAAAGAAATTTTAAAGCATGTTCTTGTTCAAAATCATAAGGTATAAAATTATTGAGTGAATTAATTTTTAAATTTGCATCTAAATAAGTATAGCTAAGCCAACCATAATAATCAAAATTTTTCTTTTCTAATTGTTTGTTAAGAGTTATTTCAATGCCAATATTTCGAGTTTCAGCATTATTACTATATTTATTTCTAACTCTGCGTACCAGTCGATCAAACAAATTATAGAAGCCTTCAACTTGTAAAGAGTAGATATTCCCAAAAAGTTGTTTAAAACCCAGTAAAGTATATACAGCTCTTTCGGGTTTTAAATGGTTTGCTTCAACAATATCTATTGCTGATAACCTATCTTGCTCTGCAAAATAGAAAAAATATGAATAATTAGTTTGAGGGAATGATTCGTGTAAAGAAGCTGAAGTGAACATAGTCGTATTAGATTTAAAATCATACTGAGCTGAGAGAGAGGCATCCCAAGCAAGATTCTGATTAGAGGGTAAATAATCAAGCCGCACAGCAGACTTGATTAAAAAGTTATCTAATTGTATTTGATCTTCCAGATAGTTTCCCCATATATGATTTATTATATTCGCACCGAAGTGTGTTAGATTAGATGGGGCAGCAAGGTCAGTTTCTCCAAGTTCCAGACTGCTCTGACCAGTATAGTCTAGAAAAAATAAATCATATCTCATCCCTACTTCCATATTATGAATACCATAATTCCATTTAAGCTTATTTTTTAAGCCCAAAGAATGAGGATAACTATCATAGGATAAAGACCTCTGGGAAATACCGAAATCTGCTACTCCTGGATAATTAAGATTTAAAGTACCATAATTATAAGATCCATATATGAAAAAGGTATTAGATAATGATCTGTTCAAGCGATATTTATAAAACAATGCCTGATTCTGAGTAACAGTCTTGATCTTAAGCACACTACCAGAGCTCAAAGGATCTTGGCCTTTTTCAATTTTTTTTCGTTCATTTTCAGAAAACTGACTTGTATTTTGATCAAGTATATCATAATTAGCAAAAAGAAGTTTTACTCTTTAAATACCTTATTGGGTGTTAAGTAGCCTAATATTTTTCTCGGTCTTGAGTTAATTTTATGTATAATATCATTAAGATATTTTTGCGTAACATATCTAAAAACTGCTCCTTTGGATAGATATTGCCTAATTAATCTATTGCTATATTCATTAAAGCCTCTCTGCTAAAGTGATGACACATCTGTAAAATTGATCTTACATTAAAGATATTCTTCTATACTTTTAGATTCTGTGAACTCAAAACTATTATCAAATGTAATACTATGTATTGTGCATATTTGGCCTCGTATATACCATTGATTGATTTTGTCTTTATTTCATAAAAGGCAGCAGATTTTGATATAGTCTTTGGTAAATACCTTAGAATGTCCATATATGAACTTAACTTTTCAATTGTTTATTGCAAACTTCTCTTTAAACTTTTTGACACTATATGAAAAGTTTTACAAAGCTCTCGGGGGCAGCATATTTTACATAAAAAATCTGAAAATTAATAATTCTATATGTTACGACGCCTGGCTAATTATAATTTAGGATGATCACTATCCCAACATTTAATATTCAACCGCAGGAGTGGGTGCAAGATAAGATTTTATCTGGAACCCGATTGAGCCAGCTTATTCAAAATATTTTGCACGAAACTATACAGCGTAATGCTCATAAGCCTGGACTGGCTACTTTACTTGTAGGGGATAATCCCGCTAGCCATATATATGTAAATAAGAAGAAAAAGGAGGCTGAAAGAATAGGGTTTCATTCTATTTTGCAACAACTTCCTGCAATAGCTCAACAGGATGAAGTCATGAAAATTATTGATGAGTGGAACTATGATGAACACATCCACGGTATTCTGGTACAGTTACCCTTGCCCGATCACCTAGATACTAGTAGTATTCTACAAAGTATTAGCCAGAATAAAGATGCAGATGGCTTTCATTATATTAATCTAGGCAAGTTAATGGGGAATGAAGCTCAAGTAACCTTAGCTTGTACCCCTTTGGGTATTGGTGTTATGCTCAATCAATTAGGTATTAAAAAAGAATCCCCAAAAAATGCGGTTATCTTAGGTAGATCTACCGTTGTAGGGAAGCCAATGGCCAATATCTTGATGGATTACTTTGATTGTACTGTGAGTATATGTCATTCAAAAACGCAACATGTACATGAGTTTATTTCTCGGGCAGATATATTGATTATAGCCATGGGTAAACGCCATGTTGTTGTAGAAGAGCATATCAAAGAGAATGCTATTGTAATTGATGTGGGGATACATAAAGTGGATGGAGGCAAAATTTGTGGGGACATAGATTATAAAAAAGCTTTATCCAAGGTGCGATATATTACACCCGTGCCTGGTGGGGTAGGTCCCATGACTATTACAATGTTATTATATAATACATACCAAAATTATCTAGGTAGGCTATGAGCTTGTATATACTATGAAATCTGTTCCAGAAACTTATTCTGTAACTAAAAATATTTTAGCTACGTCTATACCATTCCCTCAACCCATCAAGATAAAATTTACAGGTGCAGGCTGGCATATCGTAGGATATTCTACAAATTATTGCCCTATCTACTCTAAATCTCTGGTCCCCCGCAGTAGGCAAATTAATCGCCCACATATATTACTTATAGGAGGGGTGCACGGTAATGAGACAGAAGGTGTGAGTTTCATGTATGAGTTTTGTGATGAATTTGTTTGTGATCATCACATCTTTGCCCTAGATTATCATTTGACAGTTATACCTATATTAAATCCAGATGGATTTTCCCAATTCTGTAGAAAGAACGGGAATCTAGTAGACCTTAACAGAAATATGCCAACTAATGATTGGAGTAGGTCACATGAAGAAGCAAAGTATTATCCCGGGCAAACAGCAGGAAGTGAGCCAGAAACACAGGCGTTGATCCAGGTTATAGATCGTAAACCTGTTGATTATATTGTGTCTTTTCATTCATGGAAACCCCTAATTAATTACAATGGCCCTGCAAAGCAGTACGCTGAAGAAATTTATAAAACTTTGCCAATGAAAGTTGTACCTGACATTGGCTACCCAACACCCGGCTCTTTAGGCACATGGGCAGGAAAGGAACGAGGTATACCAACAATTACTCTAGAATTTGAAAGGGGTCTCGAGTTAGACCAATACTATCCTCTAGCACGACAGGCCATTATAAACTCTATAAAAATAACAGACAAGTAGCTAGTTTTATATTTTATTCTTGGGCACACACAGTAATAGCCATATTACCACGAGAATGTTTGTTTTCAAACATTAATTGGTGTGCTTTACCTATTTCTTCAAAGCTAAATGTTTGTGCTAGACAAGGATCAACCAGTTTTTTTCTTACCAAATCATTTATCCCCATAGCTTGTTCATCATTGGCAAAATGAGAACCCTGCAATCTCTTTTGATGCATCCATTGGTAACGTAAATCTAGGGTAGCATTAAAGCCTGTTGTACCTGCACAGATAACAACCATGCCTCCTCTATCACAGACCAAGCACGAAGTTGGTATTGTATTTTCACCTGGATGCTCAAAAACAATAGCAGGATTACGTTTTTCACCTAGTATATCCCAAATGGCACTGCCAAAACCCTTGGCACCATTTAACCATTCTTTATACTTTGGTGTATCTTTCCAGTGAGGTAGCATTCCCCAGTGGTTAAATTTTTTACGATTGATCACACCCACAGCACCCAATTTTTTACAGAAATCAATTTTACTATCATCAGAAATTACAGCAATAGGTATAGCACCAGCTACCTTCGCTATCTGGATAGCCATAGAACCCAATCCTCCGGCTCCACCCCATATAAGAACAACGTCATTCTTTTTTACTCTATTTCCTGCAAATCCATGTAACATACGATAAGCTGTGGCACCAACCAACATATAAGAGGCAGATTCTATCCAATTCAGATGGTCAGGCTTGGGCAATAATTGGTGAGATTGTACCTTGGTAAATTGTGCAAAACTACCGTAATTAGTTTCATAACCCCATATCTTATTTGTTGCAGAGATAATGGGGTCTTGGCCAGCCATGATTTTTGAGTCTCTTATATCCCATGAACCACAATGTGCCACAACTTCATCACCCACCTTAACATTAGTAACATTTTTACCAACTTGATAAACAATACCTGATGCATCTGAGCCTCCAATATGAAAGCCTGTGGTATCACCATCTTTCTGGCGTGCTTTGATTACATTAACAGGTTTACCTAAACCGGCCCATACATTATTATAATTAATGCCAGCTCCCATGACCAGCACTAAACAGTCATCATCTCCAATAGATGGCACTGCAACTTGTTCTATCTGAAATGCTTGATTTGGTTCACCAAATCGCTCCTCTCGAATTAGATGGGCATACATCTTTTGTGGAACTTCACCCAAAGGTGGAATTTCGCCCATCTCAAATATTTCTTTTGACATACATCACTCCTTCAACAGATAATAAACTATCTAATTGTGCAATATAAACTCAAATTGTACAGTAAAAGTTTATGTAGAAAATTAAGTTCAGTGGAAAGTCAATTTCATATCTGGATATTTTGTGCAACCCATAGACATATGTTACAGTTATTACCTAGGCCACTTTTATAGGCTCGTAAAATTTTTCATTTGGTGTCAAAAGTTTAAAGAAAAATTTGGTATCTTTATATTATACCATGTGAGATATCCATCCATCTTTTTCTATATTCCTTCTATGGATAAATTTAACCAAGAATCCATATCTGCTTCTCTTCACAAATTTAAATGAAATCTTTTTATCTTGCCATTTAATTGAGGTGTACAAGATTTAATCAAATGATGATGGATATTATATTCTTGTAATATCTATTCAAAACCACATAGCTTAACTTCCTTTTTTTAAGTACTATGTAGAAAAGAAGTATATCTGTAGGTAAATTCCACACCATTGTCAGTCTGTCCAGAGCTGATACTGATTCTTCATTTAACCTCCTCAAGTAACTGTAAAATAAGATCCAGACGACCTAATGCAACAATTCCATGCCAGTATGTATACTTGCCAAATTATTATAATGTGAAGTCTATCTAAGTTCTTAACTTAGAACGTACCTATATAAATTACTGCGATATATGAATACCAAAATTATCTTTGACTCATCAACATAGCCTAATTTATTCATAGATATGATTTCTATAACAATTAATACTTTATTTCGTTGGATATGGGCTAGTTGTATTATAATAAGTTATACTTTGGCTATCTATGGCAAACCAATAGATTTATGGCATGATGCCATGAAACTCTATAAAAAAGGACATTACACATCTGCTGTTAACACATTCCAAAAGTTCATAGATAAAAATTCTTTTCTACCTCAGGTTGAACAAACATTTTACTATATTGCTGAGAGTTATTTTGCAATGGGTCAATATTCAAAGGCAATTCGATATTATAATATATTTAAACAGCGATACAAAAAATCTGAATATAAGCGAGACATCTGGTATAAGTTAGGTATTTGTTATTATGAGATAGGCGTCTTTTCTAAAGCAAATAAGCTACTACAGGCATACCATAAGAAGGTTCATGTTATCCAACCTAATCAAACCCAAAAAGCAAGATTATATACTACGATGGGCCATCTAGCGAAACAGGATAAACTGTTTCATGCAAGTAATCAATACTTTCATAGAGCATTATCTTTATGGGAGTCGCTAAATAAAAAATCTCGTTCAGCCAGAAAAACAAAGGTTATTAATGATATTTATTATGAATTGAGTATGTTATCACTGAACGTATTTAAGCATAATGAAATAGCTTATAAATACCTCCAAAAAGCAATTGGAACAAACAAAGCCAAAAAAAACTCTTTCAAATATCTAATACGTAAACTTTCGTTAGTTCATATTAATAACCAGAATGGTTTACCTAGTAATTTGATCGCAGATATACAAGTTGATAATGATGATGTATGGGTGGCAACATGGAATAATGGTTTAGTACGATTTACTAGGTCACAACATATATTTACTCCTATAAAATTACCTAGTAGCAATATTCGAAACCTCTATATTGATTTTAATACCATATATATCTGTACCTATGATGGGATTTTAATTTACGATAAGAGAAATGCTAAAAGTCGCCATCTCAAAATTTTTAACCGACATATTCCTCTAGCACAACAAGTAATGAAAGATGATCGTTATCTCTATTTTACTACTTTATCCCAAGGTGTGATACGCTTTGACACTATTAAACAAGAAGTAGTTAGATTTAATCATAACTCTTTTTTACGCTCTAATTATATTTATACGATGACAGCCAATCATAAATATCTTATATTTGGGACAGTAGATAAAGGGGTAGTGATTTACAATAAAAAAGGTAAAAAGGTTAGTCGTATAGATAAAAATACCCTGGGAGGTAATAACATCAAATCAGTTCTAATTGATGGCCGTTTTTTATGGATTGGAGTTAATAATCATGGTATTTATCGGTATGATTTTAACTTACGCAAAGTACGACACAATCCTGTTGGTGTTACTTTCCCCTCACAAATTGTTAAACGAGATCATGAAATATGGATCGCTAGCTTGGGTAGTGGAATTTATATATTTAACCAAAAAGATGGAACAACCCAACATATGACAGCTATTAATGGTTTAACGTCTAATGATGTGCAACTTATACGTATAGAAGGACATTATATTTGGATTGGTTACCTAGACGCTGGTATTGATATCCTTTATCGTCCTTTAAATGATTAATGACATCACAGAAAATGTACAATCAAGAATAATATTTTTTGAGTTCTAAGGCAGGCAAGATATTATTCATAATAAAGAGATGCACACCAGGAGCCTTGAGATCAATAAGTTGATCAACCATCTCTTTTGACCATGTGATGCCTTCTTTGAGCATCGCTTCCTTAGATACTTTAGAGGCACGTTCCATCCTCAATAATAAATTTGGAGATATACTTACTCCAAATTTATCCCGTATATATAACAAACGTTCATATGAATGTGGGATGTGGAGAGATGGTAAAATAGGAAAGTTTTCTGGCCATTTTTTTTTTATTTGTAATAAAAAATCTTTTAAAATATTAAAATCATAAGCCATTTGAGTGATACCAAAGTGAGCACCAGCTTTTTTCTTAATCTCTAAGTATTCGATACCATGCTTATCTTCGGGGTAACAAGCCACTCCAATACAAAAATTAGTTGGTATGCCTTCTTTATAATTTGTTTTCTTATCAAATGCTTTTCTTACTATATATCTACCTTGATTCATATTTGTAATTAATTGAACTAACTCATAAGCGTAACCAAATCCATTGGGTACCTTCTGAAAAATTTGTCCCAGACCATCTGGTGGATCACCACGAAGGGCTAAAATATTATCAATACCAAAATAATGATGATCCACTAGTGTGTTTTCTAAATCTTCACGGGTCACACCTCTACAAGTTAAATGTGCAATGGGAACTATATTTTTCTGATTAAGAGCATAATGGCAAATAGGCATGGTACCCCCTCTCAAAGAGCCACCCGCACCATGAGTAACTGAGATAAAGTGAAAACCTACCTGAGACAAGGAATCTATACTGGAAAAAATAGCATCAGAGGATGTCCCATTTCGAGGTGGTATTACTTCGGCAGAAAAACTAAATGTATTATCTTGTAATGTTTCTAGTATAAATGGGAGATCCATGAGTGTTTAAACAATTTTAGTTGGATCCTTTTTTTGGAGGTAAAAAATTATCCATTCCTTCAGGTAAATGAGACTGTGAAGCCTCTATATTTTGCTTTTCTATAGCTTGATAAACCTCGGAACGATAAATACGTATATTTTTTGGTGCGTTAATACCTATCTTAACTTGATCACCCTTTAAGTCAACAATCGTAAGTTCAATATTATCACCAATAACAATCGACTGGTTTAGCTTGCGAGTTAAAACTAACATGTCATTCTAGTAGAACAGACATCCTTTTCCATTTTTTTTAATATCACATGCCTGCCAAGCGTTGCATCAAGGGCATTAAAGGCTCACGTATAGAATAAGAATCAGATTCCCCAATAAATTGTGCTGCTAATTTTTCTTTGGGGTTAATCATAATTGGACCTTGTAAATTTACAGTAAGATCATTTGGCTTGGTGGCAGGGATAGTAACTATACAATAGGCGAGTAATTCCACATGTTTGCTTGTCTGTACTATGCTCAAGGCTTCGTTACTAAGTATTGGATTATAATCAGGGATGAGATCATACGGATTAACTATTAGAAAAGCAATATTCGGCTCAGCCATGCTTTGCAACCACTTGAAAGATTGCCCCTTGCGTGTATCTAACATAATATAGCTATCCAGATGCTCAAAAGCCAGTATACCCTCAGGGAAAGATATGATATCTTCTGTGTCTACCTCTATAATGCCAAAAGACTTAGTCTGCATTTGTATTTTAGATGACTTGTCTTTTTTTTGACCCTGGTAATTAGTTTCGTAAGATTTTATATTATGTATCATAATTAACCTAGTTTAAGAAATCCATTAAGGTTGGTTGGATAAGTTTACTACCAACCTTTAAGGCATAGTTATGTACCGTCTCTAGCCATTTAAGTTGCATAATGCTTTCTATCATATCAGTTGATTCGTTATGAGCTAATAATTCTTGAGTGTAGTTGGTATCCCATGCAATACGTTTCTCGTGTTGTTCTAGGCGGTTAGTTTTTGCTCCTATTTCAGATCGATGACGCAGTACATTTTCTAAAGCCATATCTATCGCCTCTAGATCCCTACCACCTACACTATGTTGGTCATTTTTGATAAGATCATCACGCAAAGTAATAATCACATCAAACAAGGATAAGCCTGTAACATTAGCAGATGGATGATAATTATTGGGTGAAGATTGATCATTAAAATTATCTATCAAACCAATATCCTGTAAGACTGTTCCTCCTTGTATATCTTCCAACCATATTTGGTGTGGTGTTTTACTTACTAAAATCATATTATTTTGTGTACCTTGCAAAGCTGTTACATTGATGTTTGCTGCATTAATTTTTCCTATTATGTCATCTAATGTATCTTGGGCAGCCACATTAAAGACAGTTCCATCTATTTTAAACTTTTGATTGCCACTAGCTATATAATTAGAGGAATCTTTATTGGTGTCAATTTGTGTATTGGTACCCCAAAATACATGATTACCTGGCAAGGAAACCGTCATTTCTTCTCGTCTCTCTATTTCTCGACGTAACTGAAAAATATCCCCTTGGTATTCTACTCCCATAATCATGTCGTCAATGCCTGAACCTTTGGCAGTTAAATTATTATATACTACTCTAAAAGGATCTTGTTTAAGGACACTGCCAGCAAATAAGTTTCTGCCTGTAGCATCCTTTACATTACCCAGATCAATGAGTGCTTTAAGGTGCTCATCTACCTCTCTAGCAATTGCTTCCTTAAGCTCAAAACTACTATTTGTACCATTTGCTGCCTGTATGGTTAAATAACGAATACGTTGCATAATATCAGTTACCCTTCCTAGTTGGTTATCCATCAATTGCATACGATCATACGACTCTTTAATATTCCTATTATATTGGCCTAGCTCGCTCATTCTGGAGGTTAAAAGCATACGACTAGACATAGCAATGGGATCATCAGAGGGCAGGTGAATTACAGTACCTGAGGCTACATCCTTCTCAATTTTTTCCATATCCATTTTTTGTTTTTGCAAAATAGAGGTTAGGTTATTCTGTGTTATCTGTCCTGTTATTCTCATTATTATACTCCTTTAACTCAGAAAAACAATATATAATTGGGCATCTAGCCTAACTGGTTAATTAATCTATCCAACATCTCGCTCATTACCTTAACGATACGAGCCGAGGCATTATAACCATGTTGAAACTTTAGCATATTTGCCATTTCTTCGTCTAAATTAACACCCATAATAGATTGTCTTAGATTATCTAGGTTATTTAAAATGGTGGATTGATTAGATAATTCGTCCTGGGCAACTTTAGATTCCATACCTAATTTTGAAATTAGAGTATTGTAAAAGTCATCAACATTATTATAAGTACCTATCATATTAGAGTTATGTTTCAGTGCCTTGGCAATTGCAATGGCATTAGAACCATCTTTTAAGCCATTAACCTGGTTTATATTTTCACCTTCACTTGTTGAACGCCCGCTGGTACTCGCAATTAAATCAACATTATCATCAATGGCTTGATTCACACGTATTGCATATGCTGAATCTCTTTCAGGCGTGAATGTGATTTTGTCTAGGTTAGATTGCAGTTTAGCAATTTCATTAATCCTGTGATAATCAAAAGCACCTTCTACTCCTGCATTATTCAATATACCAGTATAACCAGCTAATAGCTCTCCTGAATCTTCCATATGACGAATCATAAAATGACTTCTATCATCATCTTGGCTTAAACGTGCTTTTAAAACTAAGTTGTGATTATGATTTACATAAGCAACGACACCAGCATCAGATCGATTAATTTTGGAAACAATATCAGAAAGTTTTTCATACTCATGGTAATTAATATATATGGGAGTATGGTCTGTATTATTAGAGTGAAAGGTCATTACGCCATTAATACCTAGAGGTTTGTCGGGATTATTTTGGTGTCTACCTGTAACCCGAAAAATAGCTGTTGTATCTTCTTGGCCATCATTATTCAGATCAATATTAGCGTTTGATTTTTTGGATAACGATTTGATATCAAAAAAATCGATATTCGTTTCTTGATTTAAACCAAATCCATCACGATGTACTTCATTAACAATGTCAGATAAATTAATACTTAAGAGATTCATTTGTTGCAAATGCTCTTTTAAAGTAATATCTCTTATTTCAAGCAAACCTCTAAGTTGACCTTTATCAATTACTATATTTTGGCCGTTGTTTTCCCATACAATTTTTTTCATACCTGTATTAGTATCATCTATTTTGGCTTTTAGATTAAATGAACGATTACCCTGTACTAAAATCTCTGAACCCAAAAAAATCATTATCTCGTCTTTATCCTGTTGCTTAATAGTGACATCTACCATGGAAGAGAGTTTTTGTAAAATAGCATCTCGTTGATCTAATAAATCATTTGGTTTGTCACCTACTCCCATAGATTTTTGTATACGCTCATTTAAATCCGCAATTTGTTTGGTCATTGCATTAGTAGAAGACACTACACTAGTAATCTCTTCATCAACGTGCTGTCTCATTTGAAAAATCTGCTCAAAGACATTACGTATTTTAAAAGATAATTCTTTAGCATTCGTTTTAACAATATTACGATGTGATCTCTCTTCAGGATATTGGGATAGCTCTTGCCAGCTTCCCCAGAATTTACTAATTTGACTGTGAATAGATTCGTTAGCTGGTTCATTATAGGTAATCTCAATTTCTCGCAAATATTTCTGCTTTAATTCCCAATAGCCTTTTGTATTTTCTGTATTGTATATACGCTCATCAATAAATTTATCACGAATACGAGTAATTGAACTAATTTCTACTCCCTGTCCAATTGTACCTGCTTGATGTGCCCGGTTCATAGAAGGGGCATAGAGAGGCGACATGCTTTGTATCTCTACTCGTTGTCGGGCATAACCTTTATTATCTGCATTGGAGATGTTGTGGCCAGTAGTTTGTAATGCTTGTTGGTGGGCACTTAAGCTACGCTTTCCAATTTCAATTCCTAAAAAACTAGATGCCATCTAAATAATCTTAATCGTCCTAATTAACAATTCGTATCAAAAAAAATTGGTTTAGAATTATTATTGGTTGGTTCATCATCCTGTACATAGGTGAGGTGATTATCTTGAGATTGTGAAAGTAATTGCCTCAAAGAATGAAACAATTCAAAACCATCTTGTAATATTGTACGGTTAGCATTAACCTTACCACTTAGGATAGTTACTATCTCACACAAAGTATCTGATTTTTTTTGTAAGATAGCCTGTGTTTCTTGAGGTATGCCTGCATCGTGTGCAATGTCTCGTAAATAGATATTCTCCAAACCTAAAGCTTTTGCTAATTGGCTCATAACATGTGTACGCTCTTTTTCTAACCTCATACGATCCTCTAGCATATGTTCCTGCTCGTAAATTACCTTCTCTAACGATTGCATTTCTTTATGTGCATTGCCCAAGGTTTGGTCTTTTAGAATACCTGCATTCAATGACAAAATATTTGCCTTTTTTTCTTCAATATGGACAAGTAATTCATATAGAGCGATTTCTCGATCTAATAAATTGCATAGCTTAGATAACAAATTTTCCATAATAACCTCAAATATTAATCATGATATACTATAATCATATCATGTTACACTGTCTTCTTTCGGTACTATATATAATTACTTAAGAAAAAAGCTTGAGTACTTATATAAAATCTAATTTTTGGTATATAGCGTGGCTATTATACGGGCCCATAGCTCAGTTGGTTAGAGCAGCGGACTCATAATCCGTTGGTCCTAGGTTCGAGTCCTAGTGGGCCCAGATCATAAACATTCGGATGAGATATTTTGCACAAAATCTTGGTAAATTATTTGTACATGTTGGTGACCTAAAAAATTTTTTGGTGCCATATGGTCTATGTGTTTTGTAAACAAGGCCATGTAGCCTAGAGAGCGGGGTTTGTAAGACCAATGCCATTTTTCTTCTTGATGACCATATAAATATCTTTTCTTGCCTCTATGCTTAGGACGGCCTTTATAGGGCTGACAAAATCCATATGTATGGGCATATTGGGTAAGCCACTGGTACGCTTCTTTACCTTTCTTTGACTGAATAAAGTATTCATTAGTAAGTGTATAATTTTTTTTTGAATATACTATATCAATATCTGTACCCCAGTGATGGCGACTTAATCCTGGTATTGCAGAAAACTTTAATACATGTAAGACTTGTTGTAAAGGAGTGAACATATTTTTCCTGCGTTGTGTACGGTTTAACTTTATATTCCATATAGTTCTTTGTTTTGTATAAGTACGAGTACCCGAGATGACAAAAAAAGACACACCATCTTTCAGAGCGTCTTGGCGTAATTTTAAAAAAGCCTTGTAGGTATCTTTTTCAAGGTGTATGTGCTTTTTCAAACTATACTGGGGATCTATCAATTGAAATGAAGACTTATGTGATGGCTTAAATCTACCCGTCAACAAACGCCAATCTGCTTGTGAAAGTATATTTAATTGCTTTTCCTTCCGCACAATATACTGGTCTGTACCTATCCAATATAATAGAACAGGGAACAGGATCAAAAATAAAAAACATCTAATAAAGTTATAGAAGCAAAATTTTGAAAAAAATGTGAAACCCATGCTTAACCACATATCACTACACCCCACCAATTGAGTATAAACTTATTTCAGATGGGTGTAAAATAGTTTGTATATTATATACTACTTAAGATTTTTGTAATGAAGTAACCAAATCCCTATTTTCTCTTATAGATACATACTGTTTGGCTATTTGCTGTGCGAGATGTCTAATCCGAGTAATGATACTTTGTCTTTGCGTGGTAGATATGGCACCTCTAGCATCCAATAAGTTAAATACATGACTACACTTTAACATATAATCATAAGCTGGAAAAATAATAGCTGGCTTATGCTTTAAAATGATATTACACTCTTCTTCATAATCATCTAACCATCTAAAAAGTTTATCAGTAGATGCTATTTCAAAATTATATGTAGAATATTCAAATTCTGTCTGGTGATGTAGATCTCCATAAAAAAATTCATTATTCCATTCTAACTCATAAACATTATTTTTATTTTGTAGGTATAAGGCTAACCGTTCTAGACCATAGGTTATTTCTAATGACGGTGGATCTAGATTTAGCGAACCACACATCTGGAAATAGGTAAATTGTGTGATCTCCATTCCGTCTAGCCATACTTCCCAACCCAACCCACTAGCACCCAAGGTAGGAGACTCCCAGTTGTCTTCAACAAAACGAATATCATGTTTCTCTATTTCTAGACCAAGATGTTGCAAAGACTTTAAATACACTACCCTGGCATTTGCAGGACATGGTTTGATCATAACCTGATACTGATAGTAATGTTGAAGACGATTAGGATTATCACCATATCGACCATCAGTTGGGCGTCTGGAAGGCTCAACATATACCCCCTTAAAGGGTTCTGGACCGAGACAGCGTAAAAATGTATGTGCATTAAAGGTGGCAGCCCCAACCTCTAAGTCAACAGACTGTAAAGTGATACAGCCTACCGACGACCAGTATTCATTAAGTTTTTTTATAATATCTTGAAAGTACATAGAATTACATATGGTCGGGAGGCTGGTAAGTGTTTACAATAATTAGATAATTTTAGTATGGCCTTCAAAGACATCTTTACATGGGCCAGTCGTGTAAAGATGGTTGTCTTTTTCTGACCAATAGACTTCTAGTAAACCACCCTTGAGTTCCACCTTGGCTTTTCTTTTAATACGCCCTAAAAGCACTCCAGCAACAAGACTTGCGGCTGCACCGGTACCACAGGCTAATGTTTCGCCAACACCTCTTTCCCATGTTCTTTGCTTAATAAGATCTTCATCTAACATCTGAATAAATTCTACATTAATATGATTGGGAAACAGCGAATATGTCTCTATCAAGGAACCATATTTAGGTACGTCAAAATTATCTAGGTCATCTACCCATATAATGCAATGGGGGTTGCCTAGAGATATACCCGTAAATTCAAAAGCCTGATCTTCAATAAATAATTTTTCTTTTATTGCTTGCAATTCTTCCTCACCTGGTGGGCACTGCATCGGGATCTTACCTTTTTGTAATATTGGTTCCCCCATATCAACCTTCACACGATAAACCCTACCATCCCTTACCATCAGTACAAGCGGTATAATGCCTGCAATTGTTTGTACAAGTAAATCGTGATGGTCTATCTTATCTCGATCATAAAGATATTTGCCTAGGCAACGAATCGCATTCCCACACATCTCAGCTTCTGAACCATCACGATTAAAAATACGCATTTGGATGTCAGCCTTTACACCCTCATCTGGTGATGATACTAAAACCAAACCATCTGCTCCTACACCATAATGTCGATCACACAACAACTTGGTTGCACGGGACGGGTTTTTAGGTACATCTTCTATAAAAAGATAATCGTTACCTAATCCTTCAAGTTTTGCAAAGTTCATATAATAAGTCTACACAAGTTTAAAAGCCCAGCATCCAAGCAATTGATAACTAAGGGCTCCAATGACACATTGAGGTATAATGTCTATGTCAAAGGTAAAATATCAAGAACTTTATATAGGTTACCACCAATCTAGTAATCAAGAAGAACGCAATAAATATGTAGAAAAATTACATATTACTATATACCAATATATTCACCGGCAATTTTCTACTTCTTTATGGGATGGTGGAGATTTCTATTTGGATATTCAGCATAAGATAGAGTTTTTTATGGAGAAGTATGATTCCTCTTATAACATTACATTTGATGTATTTATATATAGTAGTCTTAAAATACTTTATTTAAAATGGAGCAAGAAACAAATCAAGAAAAGTACGTTATTACCTATTAATGCAAATCCGATCAATGATGAATGGGTCTCAACACAGAGTGAACACATAAACACACATGTTAAGGATAAGATGCTACAGACAAAAAATTTATTACATAGTATGAAACATTGTGGAATAGAAGATACCATTATGCTATATCTACACTGTGGGTTATACCTACACATAGAACACATCCACTTTCTATTCACAAGGCATCAAGAGAAAGGTAAACTATTGTTGTTGTACAAGCAATATATCAAATATACTCAAGCAAAAAAAGAACGAGAGATGAGCACCAAGAGTAACATCCAGGATAAATTAGATACGATCCATGCTCGCCTGGAGGGGGTAGAAAAGTGGCATTACGGTACGCAATTAGTAGAAAAAAGACAATATCTGAAGAGTAGAAAAGAGAAATTAATTCAGCAGTATAACCATGTATGTATGTACATCCCTTTATTTGTCATTGCTCAAATAACAAATAGGACACAAGTATATGTACATCGCCACTTGAAAAAAATAAAATCCCATTTAAAGGACACTTTATAATGAATATCTTATTACCATTTAAGGCCTAACTTCTGGTATTATTTATTGTCAATTAGTTTTTGTACTTGAGAACATAAACATTGGCAAATTTTATGGGGGGAATACATGCCAATTAATAAAAATCAAAAATTTAGAAATCTAATACAAGAAGTTTTAAGTGGTTATGAAAAAATATGGTATGACACAGACCAAACAGATACCTCCACACAATTAAATAAAACGCTCTTTCTTGAGCTTATAGAAAAGGTAGACCCTACATTGATAAGATTATTATTTTCTAATGAGAATATCAAAGAAAAATTTTTTGTAAAAATTAATGAAGCCTATGTATTTAAAGCTAAAGAATTTTACTCTTTTATAGAAAACAGAGAAATTGATCATTCCTATACTAGCTATAAGAATCGTATAGGTCTGATAGGCAATAAAAATTTTTTGCAAGATATCCACCATATCGTGTTAGGCTTTCCTTATAAAGATTGTGTGTTGGAAGGGGGGCAAAGTACAGAAGAACATCATACAAAAACCTCTGGGAAAAGAGAAGTTTTTTTCCATGAAGTTATTGAACATGACAAGATTGAATATCTTCAAGAACCCAAGGCTTTTATAAATTGGAAATATTACAGCCATAGTGGTATAAGTGATGTGGATAAAATTACAAGGGATATGGACAGCATGATACGAGAAAATCTAATTATCAAGGGAAATAATTTAATTGCTTTATATAGTCTACAGCAACAGTTCTATAAGAGTATTAAATTAATTTATATTGATCCGCCCTATAATACAGGCAATGATAGTTTTCAGTATAATGATAATTTTAGTCATGCAACATGGCTTACTTTTATGAAAAATAGGTTAGAAATTGCTAGGGAACTTTTAAGGGATGATGGTGTAATTATGGTGTCTATTGATGAAAATGAGCAAGCATATTTAAAGGTATTAATGGACGAAATTTTTGGAAGAAATAATTTTATTACAAATTTCATATGGCAAACCAAACGGGGAGCACAAGGTATGATTACAAAAACTAAAGTTGTTATTAATCATGAAAATATCCTGGTTTATGGTAAAGACAAACAATATTTTAGCTATGTAGGTTTACCAAGAACAGCGGAACATTTTTCTAATCCAGACAATGATCCTCGAGGTCCATGGAAAAGGCAATACCTCCAGCGGTTAGGGCAAGACCTCCCTAAAAGAAAGATAGTAAATCCATCAAATGGCATGGTATTTGTCTTTGAAACTCCTTATCGGGAAGAAAAAATGACACAATGGGTAAAAGAAAATCGTATTATCTTCCCTAATGACAAAGATAAATATCCTATTAGAAAGGAGTATTTTGCAGAATATAAACATAAACAGCAAATAACTTCTTTCATTGGTTTATTCCCTACTAAAAAAAGTACGGAAGAGCTTTATGAACTTTTTGAAGGGGTAAAAATATTTAGAAACCCTAAACCAGAAGCCTTATTAAAATTTTTAATTGAACAGAGTACTGAGCCAGGTGACATTATTCTAGACTATCATCTAGGTAGTGGCACCACTGCCTCTGTCGCTCATAAAATGAGACGGCAGTATATTGGTATAGAACAAATGGATTATATCCAAAATATTACCTGTAAAAGATTGCATAAAGTAATTAATGGGGAGCAGCTGGGTATTTCCCTCTCTGTAGATTGGCAGGGTGGAGGTAATTTTATCTATTGTGAACTTGCTAAATTTAATGAGCAGGCTAAGGAAGATATTATAGCCTGCAACGACCTGCCTGCGTTGGAAAAAGTTTTTACTATGCTATGTACAAAATATCTGATAGATTATCATTTTAAAGTCAAGGAATTTCAAGAGGTACGGAAAGAAAAAGCATTTCGGAATTTACCATTAAAACAACAAAAGGATATTTTTTTAAGTATGCTAGATCTGAATCACATGTACACTAATAAAACAGAAATGGCAGACTCTATATTTAATATTAATTTGAAAGATCAGAAATTAACGGAAGATTTTTATAAACAAAGAGTGATTGCTTAATAGCTAATGTAGCCATTAGCTTTCATAAATATTATGATATCTTTACAATACTTTTTTTATACGTAAGATAAGTTTTAGCAAACACCATGCGAAAAAATAAGCTTTATGAACAGATTAATGTGGAAAAAAAATCCTTTAAAAAGAAACAGCCCGAAGCATTAAAAATACCTGCATACATATTAAATAACCTCAAGCATTCTTTTTTTCCATGGCAATCAGAAGCACTGGAAAATTTATTTTATTACGAGAATCCTTGGTCACAACTAAAAACACAGCCCACTTACTTATTATTTCATATGGCAACAGGTTCAGGAAAAACCTTGGTAATGGCAGCAACAATACTCTATTACTATAAGCGAGGTTATCGTTATTTTCTTTTCTTTGTTAACCGGAATAATATTATTGATAAAACAGAAAATAATTTTGTTAATAGAACTCACAGGAAATATTTATTTACCCCTAAAATTTTTATTGATAATCAAGGCATTTTAATTAAAAAAGTAGAAACTTTTAGTGTCAATCCTATTGGCATAGAAATTAAAATTACCAGTATCCAGAAACTCCATAATGATATACATGTAACAAAAGAGAATCAAACCACCTTAGATGATTTGCATAATAAAGATATTGTGATGCTTGCTGACGAAGCTCATCATCTTAATACAAACACAAAAGAGGAATACAATGAATCCCTAAAGTTAAATCAAGTACTTACAGGTAAGACGAGTAAACAAAATTTAGAGAAGAAGGGTTGGGAACATACAGTAGTAAATCTCATTTTAAAAAAGAATGGGAGTAAAAGAAAGAATAGAAACATCTTACTGGAATTTACTGCAACGTTACCAACCCATCAAAATATTATAAAAAAATATGGTGATAAAATACTTTATAAGTTTGAACTGAAAGACTTTTTGCAAGCTGGTTATACCAAAGAAATTAATTTACTCTCTTCAAAGTTATCTAAGAAAGAACGTATATTACATGCTCTTATTTTTCAATGGTATAGGCACCATATTGCCTTGAAGTATCAAATCCCTAGTTTCAAACCTGTCATTCTTTTTCGTAGTAGAACCATTGCTGACTCACAGCAAGATTATAAGGAATTTATTGATTGGATAAATATTATAGATAGCTTTTCCTTTGCATTTTTGCATCATATAATAGATCAAATTGGCAAAGAAGAAAAAGCTTTTTTATTTAATATAGGTGAATTTCGAACCAAACAAATTTTGCAATTTATTAAGAATGAGGATATTAGTTACCATCAAATTGCCAAATGGTTAAAAAAAAATTTTACTATGACAAACACCCTTATTACCAACTCTCATGCAGATATTTATAACTTAAAAATGAACAAAGAAAAAACAACTGCATATCAAGATAAACTTCTTAATAGTTTAGAGGATGCAAATAATCATATCCGTGCTATATTTACAGTTGATCGTTTAACAGAAGGATGGGACGTACTTAATCTATTTGACATTGTTCTCTTATACAAAAGATACAATATAAGAAACAACACTCTACAAATACGAGAAGCAACTGTTAAAGAAAAGCAACTTATTGGCAGAGGAGTACGCTATTACCCGTTTAACCATGCAGGTATAATACCAAGCAAGAGAAAATTTGATAAAGATCTAAACCATGAATTAAGAATCTTAGAAGAACTATGCTACCATACTTATGATGAAGAATCTAGATATATTTCTCACCTTAAAGAAGAGCTTAAGCAAGAAGGGTACATTAGCACGAATAAGATCTACAAAACTTTTTCTCTCAAAACTGAATTTCAAAAAAGTGTATTTTATAAAAACATTTCTATTTGGTATAATAAACAGATGGAGAATTATGGAGAGGAAGGGAAGACCCTACAAGACTTCAAAATACATTTCTCTTTGCCTCCTTATAAATGTGGAACATCAGATTTACAAGAAGAACAAATTAGTTTACACAAACCAGAGCCTGTAGTCTATCCCCAGCACCAGATAATTTCATCTCAGGTTCATAATATCTCTCTGCTATTTAGGGAAGTTGATAGACATATATTTAGGAAGGCTCTTCATAAGCAAGCTAATAGAAACCCTTTTTTTTGTTTTGAAAATCTATCAAAAAAACTTCATATTACAAGCATGGATGATTTACAACACAATGAATTTTTAGGAGATTGTTGTATATCTATCCTTACGAATGTACCAACATATGATGATCTCTCTGCTAAAGATAAATTACATAGTATAATGTATTTTCTAGATTACTTTGGTACAGAGTTTGATAGCTTGATAAAAGGAAAAACTGGTAGTACAGAATTTTATCCAACTACCTTAGATAGCATATTTGGCATGCCTAAAACTAAAATCCTTGATGCTCATTATGAGACTAATCATGAACAAGATGATATGGTTATACGCCATACGTGGTATGCTTTAGATAGTTTTAGCAATACCCAGGAAGAAAAATATCTAGTAGAATGTATGAAAAAAAATTTTAGTAGACTAGAAAAGAAATACGACCAGATATATCTTATACGCAACGAAGATATTTACAAAATATATGACTTTGAACGAGGTAGAGGTTTTTACCCTACATTTCTTTTATTCTTACGCAGGAAAAAAACTTCCATCTACTACCAAATCTTTATTGAACTACAAAGTAATACACTATTCAACCATCAGAGAGAACAATGGAAACGGAAATTTTTACACTCCATCAGGCAAAAATATCAACTCAATACACAATACATGTCATCCATCCAATACCGACTAGTTGGCTATCTATACATAATATAAATAAGTGTTTATAACATAGGGAGATAACAATATCACTAGAAAAATGCAATCTCTTATATAAAATCTATTGACAGGCCTATCCCAACACACCCCATATTCTTTACCATGAAACAAACAGAGCAACAGCATGTGGTCTATCTTCTTGGAATCATTCTAATCGTTTTACTGGCCTGTGTTCGCTTACTACCTACAATAGAAGTTCCTCTAATAGGTAGTTTAACTCCCTTCGGTGCTATTGCAATATTGGCGAGTATGCTTTTTGCAACTAAAAAGCTATACGCTTATTTAGTACCTCTTGCCCTCTATGCTTTTACAGATACTTTCTTACTGTATGTAATGTATCCACAACATCAAAATAAAATATTTTTATATGATGGTTGGTATTGGGTATATTTAACGCTATTAGTCGCTGTATGGATAGGCCTGAGGGTTATGAAAGATATAGATAGCAATAGAATTATTTATAGAATTATTGGTACATGTGGTTTGGTAACTTTTGTACATTTTAGTATTACTAATTTTGGGGTATGGGTGCAAGGTGGATGTGTCGCAACAACACCAATATATCCCGCCACAATATTGGGTTTAATAAACGTTTATATAAATGGGTTGCCTTATGCAGTCTCTATGATGGTGTCTACTACTTTGCTTCTATCTCCTATGTATATTCTATTCACATGGACACAAAAAAAAGTAAATACACATACGCATAGTATTGCAATGCATCGTTAAATGTAAATTTGTATTATTTCTTAATAAAACCTATTGGACATCTCTTAATTGAATATGCTGTATAAACAAATTCTAGAAAACTATTACGCAAGAGTTTCAAAAAATCTTAGAGTTTTATGGTTTAAAACTCGGCAAGTAAGTGGACAACATATAAGTATTATGATTGTCCCACATAATAAAGCCCGTATTATTAATCTGCAGATGAGCATACTCCTTATATGTGTAATTACATTTGGTGTGTTAGCGTTAGTATCTCTCTCTTTCATTTCAGTACGGCGACGGAATGATATGCAACTTAAGGTAGAACACTCTCACCAGAAGGGTCAAGTTAGTATACAAGAACGTAATCATTATATGCAAGCCCTGGAAGATATTATAGTTCATAAACAGACACTTACTCTGTCTATTTCTGATACCCTTAATATGATTAACGAATACCGTTTTATTGTAGATTTAGATGCTTTAGAATACCAGACACGGCATTTAGCCCAGCGAGAAGTTACACGAGAATACCAGCGTCTCCAAAATAAAAATGATGACATAATTTCTCAAGAGCAAACAATATCATTCCTTAAAGTTAATGAAGACGTCATCGAATATCGCACTTTAAAATTAAACGTATCAGCTCTACTAGTCATATTAAGAAACCTCTATACTTTATTGCACAAGACTGAGGTAGCCTACCAAAATTTACCTTATGCATGGCCAACTGATGGTGGTCGTATTACTTCACATTATGGGCCTAGGCATTCTCCCTTTGGAGGAACTAGAGAGTTTCATTTGGGTGTGGATATTGCTGAACAGCATGGTGTTCCTGTATATGCAGTAGCACAAGGGAAGGTACAGAGCATAAAGTACAGTGGTGGATATGGTAAAATTATCAAATTAGAGCACCGTTATGGCTACAAAACCCTATATGCACATCTCAGTGCTATTGTAGTACGAAATGGACAATATGTAAAAAAAGGACAGATAATTGGCAGAGTTGGCTCCACGGGACGTAGTACGGGACCTCATGTGCATTTTGAAGTTCGTATGAAGGATAAACATGTTAATCCTTTTCCATTCTTAACAACTATCCGCTAATTTCTTATGAGTAATACCTTTAATGCTAACTACCAGGTATGGGATAGACACTATTCTAGAGAAAAATCAGATTTACAGTATCCAGATGAGAATGTTGTACGTTACTTCAGCCAATTTTTTAAAATTCATGATAAAAAACATCCATTTATACTGGATCTTGGTTGTGGTTATGGTAGACATACCACCTTGCTTAATCGATATCCCTGCAAAGTTATTTCACAAGATTTTGTCTTTTCTGTGTTACCTAATAAAAATCACCCTTTCGCTGTATCTGCTTTGGCAGAGAAACTACCTTATATGGATAATAGCTTTAACTGTGTACTAGCTTGGGGGATATTGCACTACCTGTCTCCTAAACAAGTGCCAATAAGTATTAGTAGTATCCATAGAGTATTAAAGGATAAGGGTGTGCTATTAGCCACCATAAGAGCAGAAGAAGATACACACATAACACATGTTATAAATAAAGGTGACTTAGAAGAAGGTAAGGTCATTTTATATACCAAGGACATGGCGATTTCTCTATTTAAGAACTTCTCTAAAGTAAACTATGGCTTTATTATGAGACAACAACTTCGACAAGAACATACAATAGCACACCACATCATTGAAGCCATTAAATGAATTGTCCTTTATGCACAGCAAACTCTAAACCATATCATAGGTTTACCAATCATGAACATGTTTTTACAGTGAGGGAGTGTAATAACTGTCAAACTTTATTTCAATATCCACTACCAGATTTGATAGAGTCTCTATATGATCAGCAATATTATGAAGGGGGAGTATCATTTGCCTATTATGATGAAAAAAAGCATTATGAACACAATAGAGAAGTATGGGAAGCCCGCCTACGTAATATTATACGCCATAGTAATACAAATAAATTTCTAGACGTGGGTTGTTCCTTTGGTGGATTCGCTCAAGTTGCTTCTTCATTTTTTTACCACGCACTTGGCCTAGATTTATCAAATTTTGCTGTATGTGAAGGTAATGCATGGGCCACAGAACGTAAAGTATCCAAAACTTTTCAAGGGCTTTTCAAAGGTGATTTATTAAATCTACCTAAAAATAAATTATTTTCTCCCAGCTCATTTGACGTGATCAGCATGATAGAAGTAGCAGAGCATCTAGTAGAGCCAATCAAAAATTTTGAGGTTGCCTACCAATTACTTAAAGATAATGGCCTCTTAGTAATACAAACTGCTAATTTTGATAGTTGGCAGGCAAAATTCCAAAGAGAAAAATATCACTATTTTTTACCAGTCCATTTTATATATTACAATTCAAGTTCGCTAAAATCCCAATTAAAGAATATTGGTTTTACCAATTTTAAAGAATTTTTACCTGTAGATTTTTCTGTTTTACCCAAACTAAAAAAATCTATGGCATCTTTCCAATCCTTAAGAGAATATTACAAATGGCTGAAAATTATTTTTTATCATTATATATCTAAATTACACTTTTACAGGCCCATGACAGCATCTTATGTTTTGTATGCTTTTAAAAATAATACTAAAATTTAGTGTACGTTCTAAATTAAAAACGTTAAGCTTGACTATGTTTATTAGTATGCTGTCCCTGCGTTTAATTATTATTTATGTCTTATTTATGACTTATAGCTTGGTCTCTCTTGAAGCCACAGACAACAACAAAAAAGTAAATACCAAAGAAACCATTCTAATTATAGATTGGAATGATTCCCATAGATACCATGGTTTGATCAGCCTGTTACAGAATCTACCTAAAAAACTATCAGATTATTCTTCACTACAGCTTACAGTGGATCAAAATGAAATTAGTTTTCAGAAACCACTGTCTAAAACGATACAATCATCTATTTCCAAGATTTATGTTCCAATACTACCACAACATAGTCTCTTTGCAACCTACCAACAGCAAAAGAACGTCATGATATTCTTCAAAAAACATTATGCGATATCATCAGATAAAATTGTTTTTTTTATGGTAGAACCAAATAGGATGGAAATTCTATTATTTAAGATTATACATTCTAAATATAACACGAATTTCTTATCCTCTATGAAAGACTTGGTTAACCAATTAATTTCTCAGCCGAATGAATACATCCCATCAAATATCCAAGTAGATAAGACAATGGAAAAGACTTATCCAGGTTATTATAGCAAGGGGATACAATGCTTTTCTAATGATCAAAAAATTAGAATAATACCTCACATTAAACGAGATGTTAAATCCACTACTATTAAACTTTTAATACGTAGTCGCTATACGTTTCAACCAAAAGATATTACTATACCATGTCTGCTAAAGATGGTGCCCATTGGATCTTCTAAATACAAAGATATGAAAGTAATCATATATGATGTAAATATTCCTGGTCAGAAACTAATTATTGAACCTAGTGCAATAAATCTACCACCTAGAACCACCCCTAGTAAGCTAGATGACATACAACTCAAGATTACTTCCCAAATAAATTTATCGCCAATAGAATTACGTATTACTCCTAACCAAATATATAAAACTTTACCCTTAATTTTTTCTGGTAGTAAAAAATGGGAATGGTTACCTGAACAAGAGCATTTTATTCTAAAAACCAATCAACCATATAGCTTGAAACAAGAATCACTTATCATACCACTCGTATTTTTACCATTAGCAAAAAAAGATTTTCAGGGTACATTAGACATTGTTTATCAAAAAATTGTTATTTCTTCGATCCCGATTCATCTACTAGCATCAAGCTACATTGGGATGTTTATTTTTACAATTAAACAGTATGGTATTTTAGTGCTCATTGGATTTCTATTTGTTGTAATAGGAATAGCCATTTATATTTTGATTAGACAAAATAAAGTTCAACTTAATAAACAACGTAAACAAGGTTATGCAAATAATTACTCCTGTCTGCTTGCCAACCCAAGTAAAACTTTTTTTACTGCCAAACAGAATCCATTTAACTCTTATCTTCCAGAGTTAAAGAAAGGATTCACTGTAGAATTATATGGCAGAATACTCAGAATTAGAAATAACCAAAATAAGAGTATTACAGAATTTAACTTAGAAGAAACATTAGGTAAAGCTGAATATAAGTTTTTACCTCAGTTGAATGTACTCATGATAGAAGAAAAATTTTCTAACGAAACAAAAGTACACTCAGTTATCACAGTTAAATTGCAACGAAATCTAAATCACTAAATTATAAAAGTGATTCTGCTTTATCTGTTAACCTCATGAGCGTGTCCAAGCCAAAAGTTTTTCCAACTGTCTTATTAATCTTAGATGGTTTTGGTTTACCTGATTCGGATCCATCTTTGGGTAATGCCATACAACAAGCAACTACCCCTTGTTTAGATTATCTATTTGATACGTTCCCTCATAGTACCCTACAAACGTCGGGTAAGGCAGTAGGCTTGCCTGATCAACAAATGGGCAATTCAGAAGTTGGCCATCTTACCATAGGAGCTGGCAGAATTATTCATAGTGATCTGGTTAGGATCACACAATCACTTGAAGAAGAGAGCATTATAGACAAACCTACTTTTCACCATTTCACTAAAACTCTACAAAATAATCACCAAAAACTACACTTAATAGGTTTACTATCAGATGGAGGTGTCCATTCACATATTGACCATCTTTATAAGTTAATCCTACTTTTTCATAAATACCACCCTAATATACATATACATATACACGCTTTTCTAGATGGTCGTGATACTTCTCCCAGATCAGGCATAGGCTTTGTACAAGCACTCTATGATTTTATCAAACAAGCTAATTTACAAAACAAGGTATTTTTAATTTCAATTATTGGTAGGTATTATGCCATGGATCGTGATCAAAGGTGGGAGAGAACTCAACGGGCCTATACATTATTAGTCCATGCACAAGGCATGCATACCAATAATATATTTACTACTATACAAAATTATTATAATCAAGATATTACAGATGAGTTTATGCCTCCTATTATATGCCATCAAGAATACAGTATACAGACACAAGATTCTGTTTTATTTTTTAATTTTCGTTCAGATCGGGCAAGACAGCTTACTCAGATACTAACTGGTTGGGAACCCCATGCTACGAACCAGCTTAATTTAAACTTTTTATGTCTTACCCAGTATAAGGATACATTTAATTTACCGGTCTTGTTTGAACCTATTAAAATGAATAATCTATTAGGAGAGATTATATCAAAATATGGATTACGACAACTACGGTTAGCTGAAACAGAAAAATATGCACATGTAACTTTCTTTTTTAATGGAGGGGTAGAAACTGAGTACCCAGGAGAAAAAAGAATTTTAATCCCTTCACCCAAGGTGCAAACATATGATTTACAACCCAGTATGAGTGCCCCAGACATCTGTGATATCCTAGTAAAAAAAGTATCTGAACAATACTATGACCTAATTATTGTAAATTTTGCTAACGGAGATATGGTAGGCCATACTGGAAATATGAAGGCAACACAAGAAGCAGTTGAAGTATTAGATAAATGTTTAGAAACCATCTTTGTAGCAACCCAAAAATATAATTATCACTTGTTTATTACTGCTGATCATGGTAATTGTGAACAAATGCTTGCTACTAATAAAATAACACCTTTTACCCAACACACCACAACACCCGTACCATTTATATGTGCTTCTGCACCATTTAAAAAAGAACAACATCTACTCAATCATGGTAGTTTAGCAGACATTGCACCCACCATACTAACGGCTTTAAATGTACCCATACCCAGTGAAATGACAGGTAAAAATTTATTTACGAGAGATATTATTCCACCCTATTAAGAGAATGGCTTCACTAACTAATTTAATTGTTGCTCTAGATTATAGTACGCTAGAGGAAGCCATCAATATCATTAATCTTTTAGGTGATGAAGTAAAATATTATAAAGTAGGTATGCAATTATATTATTCAGTAGGCGATCCTGTTTTAACATATCTACATAAAAAAAATAAGAAAATTTTTTTGGACCTCAAAATTAATGATATACCAGCAACAATATATTGTACTGTCACTTCTCTCATACAAAAAAATGTACATATACTTTCTCTCTTTACCAGCAAACAAGGGCTTCTTTCAGCATCCCAAGCTGTTCAAGATCATAATTCCTTAAATAAACCTTTGTTATGCAATGTTACTGTCTTAACCTCTGAAGAAAAGAATAATACAGTAGACGCATCTATTTATGCAAGAGCAAAAATGAGCATGGATTCTGGTGCTGATGGTGTAATTTGCTCTGGGCAAGAAGTAGAATTTTTACGCAATAAAATTGGTAAAGATATAATAATTATTACTCCAGGTGTTCGTTACGCAACAAGTAATAACCATGATCAAAAAAGACCGGTCACACCACAACAGGCTACAAGTTATGATGTAAATTATATTGTTGTGGGACGACTAATTACACAAGTAAAAGAACCCCTAAAAATGGCACGTCAGATCCTTAAAGATATTTCTTAAATACTTAGAGTCTTTAAATTTTGCTTAATGCTGTGAGCTTTGTCACATACTTCTTGGTACTCATGACTAGGTATGCTATTGATAGTAATACCAGAGCCAACACCCATAGTGGCTATGTCATCATGGACCTCTAACATACGAATCAATAGATTCATAAAACCCATTTGATTTTGCGTATCATAGAAACCTGCAATACCTGTGTAAAATGATCTACGTTGTATTTCATGTAGTTTTAAGTAAGAACATATCTCATATTTAGGCATACCCGTGATAGAGCCTGCTGGCAATAATTTTAAGAGATCCACTGGTAAAGAAAAAGAATTGCAAACTCCTGTTATTACAGAATACATTTGATGAAGATTATGATGTTGTTTTATTTTTTTAAACTCTGCTACTTCAACTGTACCATATTGACAAATACGCCCCAGATCATTTCTGAGTAAATCAACTACCATAATTTGCTCAGCATGCTCTTTGGTATTATTTAGTAAATGCTTAAGATGAAGTGTATTTACCTGCGTCCCCTTAATCGGCTTTGTCAGTATTATATTATTATTAATTTGCAAAAATAATTCTGGCGAAAAAGAAAAGAGTGTGGTATCTGGTAAATAAAGAATAGTACCATGATCGCCTAAATAGCGACTAAGTTGTGTAGTCAAAACAGAGTAGTTTTGTAAAGTAGCATGGACAGGGAAAGTATAGTTTATAAAATAAAATACTCCTCTTCTAATTTCTTGTAAAAGCGGATCTATCAAGTTTAGGTAATTTTTTTTTGATAATCCCATATAGAGTTTAGTAATACAAGGCAATGTAAAAGAGGTTATATCAGGATTATATATTTCTTTTACTGGTTGAATAAAAAAGCCAGGTTCATCGTAATAAGCTTTATCATGCAAATATTGTAGACTAAAATCATAGGAAATTACAATAACATTTTGAGGAAATTGTTTATAATAGTCTTCCCAAAATTTATGATCATATTGGGAAAAACTAGTATAATTTAAATATAAATGCGAGCCTATTGGCTCAAATAATCGAGTATTACCTGAATCTGAAAAAACATGCAAATGATTCTGCATATTTTTATGGTAATTTGGGAAAGGGCATTTATGTTTAAGGTAATATTTTATCTATTGTCTTAAACTCTTTACTAAAAAAGTAATTATCTAGATCCTTAGCGATCTCTTTTTTAATTTTTTTTGAGATATAATACACATTTCTAGTAAATAAAGATTTATGGTAATGCTCTTGCCATTGTATTACATAGCCTTCCGCTAAATCCCATACGTAGGCACCATTTTGATCCATTTTAACTGTATTAGAAATTGGCTTACGATATTTAGCTTTTAATTTTTTATATAAGCGATTAGATTCAACAAGTATAAAAGTGGTTTCTACAAAAAATAGATGTGCCATATCTTCGGGTATCATTTTTTCTGTTGGCATATCTACTGCTAGACTAATAGGTGATTCTGTGGATGATAGATCTGTTTTTTTATAAAAAACATAGCGATAACGAATATCATCCCGTTTAATTAATAGTTCTTTACCTGGATTATCATATAAAATTTCAGGGGTTGATTGTTCTTGTTTTTGCATCCCTAAAACACGAAAACGTTCTTTCACATCTTTATAGGTGCTTCCCCATGATATGCCACCAAAACCATCTAAGTTATTTTGTGTCTCATTCAGTGCTTCATTTTGTATTCTAGTTTGTGCTCCAAGCGATATAACCAGAACATAAGCATAAAGTAAGGATAAGCAGTATCTATATTCTGTCATCAACACAAATTTCCTATCGGTTTATAGATTAGGAATAGTTACTATTCTTTTTAATCTTAATTTACCAATAATATATCTATTGTAGTAAGTATTTTGCGATAGTGGCTAACTGCATAAAACTAGTGCCTTCATAAATCTTGCCAATTTTAGCATCTCGATATAATTTTTCTACAGGATAATCTTTTGTAAAACCATACCCACCAAAACACTCAATAGCAAGCGAGGCTACTTTCTCAGCAACCTGGCTAGAATGATATTTTGCCATAGCTGCCTCCTGTACAAAGGATTCTTTATTTTGTTTTAAACGACTTGCATTATATACCATCAACTTAGCAGTTTCTACTTCAATAGCCATTTGTGCCAACTGAAACTGCAAACCTTGAAAGGAAGAGATAGACTTACCAAACTGTTCCCTACCTTTGGTATAATTGATCGCATGTTCTAGAGAAGCTTCTGCTAAACCAACCATTTGTGCACCAATACCAATACGTCCTTCATTTAGAGTTTCAATGGCTACTTTATAGCCTTCATATTCATTACCCAGTAGATTCTCTACTGGTACTTCACAATTTTCAAAAACAAGTTCGCATGTAGATGAAGCACGAATTCCCAGCTTATCCTCTTTCCTCCCTACTTGAAAACCTTTAAAATTACGTTCTACTATAAAGGCTGTAATGCCTTTATAGCCCCGACTAGGTTCTAGATTAGCCATAACAATATAGACTCCTGCCTCTGAGGCATTTGTAATCCATAGCTTATGTCCATTCAAAAGATAATAATCTCCTTTTTTTTCTGCTCTGAGCTTCAAACTAAAAGCATCAGATCCAGAACTACTTTCTGACAAACAATAAGAACCTACTGTATTAGTGGCCAACATGGGAAAATATGTATTGTGTATGTACTCGCTACCCCATCGTAGTATAGCATTATTTACCAAAGTATTTTGCACGTCAACGATTACACCCATTGATGGATCTATCTGGGATAAGGCCTGTACACCAAGGATAGCCATAAAAAAATTACTTTCACTACCACCATATTTTTCAGGTATTTCTATCCCCATTAGCCCCATGTCAAAAAATTGTGGTAATAAATCTAATTGTAATTTACCTTCTGCATCCATCTTGGCTACATGAGGTTGAATTTTATTTATAGCAAAATCTTTAACAGTGCTAAAAAAAGTTTGCTCTTCTTCGCTTAGTCTAGTCAACGCATGCATTGACTTTATTTTCTCTCTAGTATAATACGTATTTTATTTAGCTGTTTCATAGCATTATGATACTCTTTGTCATTAGGCGGTACACCATGCCAGTTAGGATTATTTTCCATAAAGTCAACATTTTTACCTAAAATAGTTTTACAAAGAATTACCTTAGGTTTTTTATTACGCTTCTGTGCCCAAGTAAAGGCTTGGTCTATCTGTTCCATATTGTGGCCATCAATTTGCTTTGTATCCCATCCAAAACTTCTAAATTTATCTTCTAGGTCACCTAAATCCATTATTGTTTCTACAAAACCATCTATCTGAATATTATTATAATCTACAAAGGCAATCAAGTTATCACTATTATAGTGTGATGCAGCCATACATGCTTCCCATGTCATTCCTTCCTGACATTCCCCATCTGACAAAGACAAATATACGTTGCTATCCTTACCTGCCAGACGTAATGCAATGGCAATACCATTGGCTACCGAAGTCCCTTGTCCTAAAGAACCACTCGAAGACTCTAGTATTGGGAAAAAATGAGTGGAAGGATGTCCTTGTAGCTTGCTACCTATCTGCCGGAAGCTTTTTAGCTCATCAACTGGCATATAACCTGCTAGGGCCATAGCTGCATATCTTACAGCACATGTATGACCGTTGCTGACAATAAAATAGTCTCGCTCACCCCATAAAGGATCTTGTACATTTTGGTTAAGAAATTTAAAGTATAACAGAGAATATATATCAGCTAAACCCAGTGGTGCACCAACATGGCCAGAACGTGCAGTATACACCATATCTAGACAACATATCCTAATATGATTAGCTATATAGTGAAAATCCGCAAACGTACGGACCCCTTGGGATTTCGCCAAAATATCACCCAAAAAACTCATACGTTAAAAGAGTAAATAGCAAGCAAACATGTAAAAGGCGTATGCTACCCTCTGATTTTCCTATTTTGTTTGCTTATTTGTTGTTTCCTTCTCTTTATTCTTTTTATCGCCTTCAAGGGTACCTTTAATATCTTCGACTAAATTGGTTGATATAGTTTTAACTTGTTCAAACACTTCAGTTGCACTTTCAGTAGAATTTTGCACAATGCCATTTACCTTATCACTTGCATTTTTAACAAAACCTTTAATTTTACCCGATACTTCATCATCTGCTTGTTCACCTTTTTCAATAAGCTCATCTAACTGTTTCTTAATTTCACCCATTATAGATTGGGCATTCTCTTCAACAACTTTACCAACACCAATACCTAAATTAATAATTTTACCAACAATATCATTATCTTTCATCTGATTCTCCTCCT
Organism: Leptospiria bacterium; assembly: GCA_965262015.1. GTDB lineage: Bacteria > Spirochaetota > Leptospiria > Turneriellales > CBDBES01. The sequence continues at coordinate 1,330,051 of OZ253494.1, read as the reverse complement.
ATTACTACACTGGGCCGAAAGGTAGATAACACCATACCTCGTATAATAATGACGACCAGTACACCGATATTGTGTCAAGTAATTTTAAGGAGAAGATTGTAGAATCCACCGCAAATGGAACTTTGTAAGTTCCATTTGCAGTGTAGAATAAGTCTCACTTTTTAAATACCTCAGAAGATGTATCCGTAAAATAGACCTTGCAGTTAAAATATTCTTCCATATTTTTAAACTCTGCAAACTCAGAAGTATTATCAAATGTAATGTTCTGTATCGTGTTTATATCTGTAAATAAGTCTCTTATTGCCTTTCTCACACAGAGAGATTTTTTGTTATCCACTTTCATAGCTAAAAGGTATTTAGTTTTTCTATCTACTAATGTAACAATATAACCTGCGTATTTTTCACCACTATGGTATCTCCTTCAAAGTCACCCATTCTTATCTTTGTCTCTATGACCAGAGGCCTATCATGTATAGAACGCTAAAAAATAGCGTCTATCTGTTAATTATTCTGTTTAAGAGACTTTCTCTTTCGCTTTCGGTGAGCGTTACGTAAGAAATTAGCAAAGATGATACCCATTAACGTGATCATAAATATATCGATATATCGTTTTTGTACAAACTGTCCTATCCTTATCTTTTTGATACTCTAATTTTAATCTTCCTGATATTTGTTCAGGAGATGCACCAATAGCCAGATACTTTAACACAAATGGCTCTATGTTAACTTTTATTATTTTACCTACGTTTATGATACTTTCTTTGTGCTTCATTTGTGGCATAACTACCTAACTTATTCTGATTACGTTTTATTTCTCTGTAGATACTATACGGATGCCTCTTTAGTTTAACGGCAATCTGAGAAATATTTATCTTTTTTCTGTACTAGTCTTAGTTGACGTTGTGTGAGCTACTGTTTTGACTGTTATGGGGCAAAAATACAGCGTATAAAAACAAAGATTTTATGTAATTGCTATATTTATCTGCTATAAATATGTTTTGTTGGACTTGTAATGTGTCGTGCCAAACAAAATAAAAAGATTTAGTAGCATCATAGTATATGAAAAGTAATAAACTATCATTATCTGTTATTGCTAGTTTAGGATTACTTGCTGTTATATGCCTAGGAACTTGTGGTGATTATCCATTTGCAAGGTGTTCCTGGTATAGAAGTCCATCATCTACTACCAAAGCACAACTATATACTAAACAAGCACAAAAAGTACAGCAACGCACTATTAAGAAAAAAAAAGTGGTAATGTTGCCACAAATCTATACAAATCATATAGGTAAATATCGTTTATCATGGAGAGATGATCCTTCAAGTACTATGATAATTGGATGGACACAGGAAATTAATACTACAAATTATACACTATACTATGATAAAAAAGATTATGGTACGAATACAGGCACTCTAAATAAGCCCACCTACACGCTTACTAGTAAAGATATTATACAGAGATTTCATAAGGGCATGAAACACTATTTTGTGCGACTAACAAACTTAAAATCAGATACTCGTTATTTCTTTGTAATTGCCCATGAACACGGTAATAGTCCTAGATTGTGGTTTCAAACTGCTCCAAGCACACCAAAGCCTTTTACATTTGTAGGAGGCGGTGATTCTAGAAACAATAGAAAATATCGACAACAAGCAAATACTATGGTTGGAAAACTACGTCCTTTGTTTGTGGCATTTAATGGAGATTATACCAATCACTCAACAGATGAAGAATGGATAGAATGGCTAGACGATTGGCAACTTACTATTAGTAAGGACTATCGGATGACACCAATCATACCTGCCGTGGGTAATCATGAGATGTCAGATGCTTTTTATGGTTACGGTGGGCCGGGTAACGTTAGCAAAATATTTGATACGCCCAAACAAGAATACTATAATTTACGTATTGCAGGTAAGCTGCTCAGTCTCTATGTACTAAATTCTGAAATTTCTGTTGTAGGAGATCAAAAAACTTGGTTGAAACAGACATTATCTAATCATTCTCGTAACCATACGAATGCAGATTTACCCTTGTGGAAAATGGCTTATTATCATAAGCCTCTTGTACCGCATGCCATTGGCAAACCAAGGCAAAATATAATTTATGAGCATTGGGTAGATTTATTTCAATATTATGGTGTGAGATTAGTAATGGAATGTGATGCCCATGTTGTTAAGATAACCTACCCCATGGTTAAATCGCATGCTGTAGATAGTGATTCTGGTTTTATTCGAAATGACGCAAAAGGTATTGTTTATATGGGTGAAGGGACATGGGGAGCCCCCTTATATTCAGTTATCAAAGCTAAAAAATGGACTCGTGCTTTAGGAGCTTTTAATCAGATCAAGTGGATATACGTAACTCCAAAAAATATGATCATACGGACAGTAAAATATAGCCAGGCAAAATCTTTAGAAGAAGTGGATGATAATTGGCCATTTATACCACCTACAGGTATCGATTTATGGGATCATGGGGCTGAAAAATTAGAAGATATTATCCTTTTAAAAAATCGAAGTCATCAATTGCCTAAACTATCTATTACTATCTCACCTTCCACAAAAAAAATCATACCAGCTAAAAGCACAACCATAATTAATGTGAAGAGACTTAAGGGTGATGCCATTAAAAAGATAGATTTTTTTATAAATGCCAGATATATTGGTACAGATAGAACTAGACCATATATCTATGTACAAAAAAATCAAATAGATGTACATGAAATTGTTGTACGTGTTACTGATAGGCATGACTACTTACAGAATCTTCATCTTAAAAATTTTGTGAAGGATTAAGATTACATTTGGAATCTATCTTTAAAATGCTCTCCTTTTGAATCCATATTTATTAAATATACTTTACAACATATTGATACCAAACCATACTTTGGGATGCTTTGTGGGAATCTTGGAACAACAGAATTATTAATTATTTTAATACTATTACTGCTTTTATTTGGTGCAAAGAAGTTACCTGCACTAGCAAAGAGTATTGGTATTGGCATTACAGAATTTAAAAAAGGCCTTAGTGGTTTAGCAGACAATGATGACCTTGCGGATCATGATGTACCTAATCCTAAAAACACTAAGAAACATACAAATAAGCGTAGTTCTAAATCATAATTATTTGGTTTTTTAGTTTGACTATTAATTATGTCGCCTAGTAGAGCTAAAAGAAAAGCTACGGCTGATATACGGGAGCTACGTACGCAACAAGGGTACATGACCATGTACCAGCATATAGGAATGCTACGTAAGCATCTGGTAAGATCTCTGGTCTTCATGGGTATTGCTGTCATAGTATGTACCACATGTTATGACCTTATATGGCATTCTGTGATGCATCCAATTGCGACTCTTGTTCAATTGGGTAAAACTCAAAATGTTATAGTGGAGCTTATCACCCTACATATGCAAGATGATCTATTTATGCGTATTAAGTTGATTACACTTGTTGCAATTTTATTAACATTGCCATACATCTTATTTGAAATATGGCATTTTATCTCACCTGCCCTACGAACTTTACATAAAAGTATTGGGATAGGTTTACTATTACTATCTATTTGTCTTTTTTGGGCAGGTTTGTGGTTTGCCAATTTTTATATATGGCCCTTAGTGATGAAGTTCTTTTTATTTGAGTGGATACCCAAGCCAATCCAGCTTAATGATGATGTAGTCATTCATACGAAAAAATATCTTGCCTTACCCGACTATCTAAGCTCTTTTTTTAGTTTCCATTTCGCATTTGGTGCAGCGTTCCAGCTACCAATAATCACTTCCATACTAGGCTTATTAGGAATTATAACAGCAACACCAATGATTCGTCAGTGGCGTATAGCTATCATAATAATTACCATGCTATCAGCCTTTTTAACTCCTGCTGACTGGGTCTCTATGCTTGCATTAGCAATACCATTATTCATACTTTACATTATATCATGCTTATTACTGTATAGCATTCCCAGTATAAAGAAGTATGGAGAGAAGGCTACATGAGTAAAAGGTTGGTATTCCGATTAATAGTGTCTCTAATTGTTACCTTGGTGGCGGTTAGTATCCTATCTGGTCTGTATTTGTACTTCATACAGACCAGACGTGCTAAAGTAGAACTACAAGCTTACCAATCGTTTATGCACAAGTTACCTAATGCATATGATGTTAACGTTTTTGCACAAAGCATGTCTGCAGATGATGATTCGTTCTCCATATTTTTATGGGATCGTAGTATGCGTTCACTTACGAGTAAAAAAATAGACCAAACTAATACTACAATAGTCTACAGATTTGTTAAATTATACAATAAATTTAACACAAAAAAGCTGACACGTTTTGCACTCAAGGAAAGATTATCATTTAATATTATAGCTTCTTTCTTTCAAGTTTCATGGGGTGCAAATGACCTGGTGTATGTCCTCATCAAAAAAAGATTATATCCTCATTCAACCTATTACTATGTCGCTGGGCTTATAGCCTTTATTGTACTAGGTTTATTTATTAGCATTTCTCTTGTAAAAAAAAGTTTGCATATGCATTTTCGTATCTTAGATAATATGGCTAATGAACTCAATAACTATGCTAATAGTCGGCCAAGTGAAAAATTATATTATAGAGCTGATGATTCACTTGGGCGACTGATTAATGTCTACAACTATCTAGTTGAATCGCATACTACTGTAGAAGAAAAAGACGATCCAGAAATAAATACGAAGACTTCATCCTCAATGGTAGAATATATAGAATCTTCCTACATTGCCCATCACCAAATAGATGATGATTTAACTGAGAAAGAATTGTTTATACGTAAACTACCTACCATGAAAGATTATGAAATAATAGTTTTACCACGATATATATTAGCCATGAACCGACAGCATGATATAATAACTGTAAAAGGGAATAATCGTTATGTACATATAATTATTATTGAGTTTATTAATCCTAGTCTTGTGCAACCAGATGTTAGAGATGATCTACATCTTTTTATTAATGAATATATGCAGGATAAGGGTGACACTGATTTCCATAACAGTGCTGAGGCTATAAAAGATTATATAGTAAAACAAAACTATTTAGATATAGAGTATACATATTTAGGTTTAGACAAAAATAAAGAACAAATTATGTTATGCAATATGCATAAGTGCTATGCTTGTGTGCTTCAAAATGAGACATATATATATCCTAAAGTTGTAATGGGAAAAGAAGTTGTCTCCCAAGAACTGTCTATAAATACACTAGAATTTAAGCCAGGAAATTATTTAGTAGTATTGCCCATGCAATTGATTAAATCTCTACAAATGACAACCATAAATGTTGAGGTAAATATCTTGCTACCTGCCTTATCACAAAAACAATCTCTTCAAAATTACCTAAAAGAATTATCTACTCTGGTATATACCCATATTAAACAGAATGAGATGTATGCTCCTCAGATTAGTATACCATATATGATGGCAGTAGATTTTTATACAAAAGTAGATGAGGAAAAATTAATAGTCTAATAATATGCATTACCATCCAGAAGCACTTGCTACACGTAATATAGATCCTAAGATTTGCTTTACTTGCGGTATACTAAATCATTTTTCCCATCTACCTGATGTGGAAACAATAAATAATGAATTATTACTCCATTGTACATTACCAGATGCATATACTAGTTTCTCTAATATTATTAACTATGCTACTATTGCTATTATTCTAGATGATGTACAGGGGCTACTGAGTAACAGTACGGGTTGTTTGGTTATGACTAATCGCTTACATATCAAGCAGATTAAGCCATTATATGCTAATGAGCGTTTTTCCATACGTACCTGGATTACTCGCAAGAGAGAAAAACGCATATTTACTCGTGCCGAAATTAAAAATAATACACAGGAAATTTGTTATACGTGTTCTGGTTCATGGTATGTCATACCATATAGACTCATGGTACGAATGATAAATCAAACAAATATATCTCAGAGTGATATAGATAGAATTCTTAAGAATTTACAAAAATTGTATAAATAATATATCTAAATAATTTGTTTCCTCTAGAATAAGGTGGTATTATTTTATTTGTTTTTTATATTTATTTAATATTTTTCTTACCTTGTCGACAGGATTGGGGCGTTCTATAGTATAACGTGACAGATTAATGTTGTTTTCCCCATACCATGCAATACCCCCATCCGTGGATACTTGTGTTTTATAGTTAGCATATTCTGCTAATTTAACCAATTGCTGGTTATAGACTCCATATGGCCAAGACCATGACTGAACTGTTTTCTGGGTAAGATACTCTAATTTTTTGCGTGATAAAAATAACTCTTTAAAAATAGTACTTCTATCTTGTTTAATAATACTATGTGAAAAGGAATGACTACCAACCTCAAACTGCTGAGGTAGCCGTGCCAATTGTTTATAAAATTTAGATCGAGATGAATATCGATCTAAATAAATAAAAAATGTAGCTCCATAATTGTATGCTTCCAATAGAGGCAAAATATACTTGTGTAATGAAGGATGACCATCATCAAAAGTAAGTACTACACCTGGCTTGTCCATGGTAGCATGTGTTTTTACCCACGTATCAAGAGACGTAATATTAAACTGATGACTTAATAAATCTAAGATTTGCTTAAATTCTGCATAACTAATAGAATAACGAGAATGAGTATTAATGTCATGGAAACATAAAATTAATATAGGCACCTTATGAATTATTGTGGGTGGTTGTACTATAACATTTTTTGTCTTCTCTATGAAAATAGGATGAGACAAAAAACAGTATATCAATAGATAAGTGTATCTAAACCGTATGATGCTTATATGTTTGATAGTGGCATATCCCCTTAAGAATATAATCCATTTCTAGATTCACTAGATACCCTTCTTTCCATTGTTGGATAACAGCCGTCCTTTTTAAAGTTTCTGGTATAAGTTGTATTCTAAAGGATGAATCTTTTAATTCATGGACTGTCAGACTAATACCATCTATACTGATTGATCCTTTGGGGAAAATATATGGTGATATATAAGTAATAAATACATTCCAATAATGTTTATATTCTTGGATAGACTTTATGGGTGCAACATCATCTACATGTCCTTGCACTAAATGTCCTCCTAACTTATCAGAAAGAGTTAAAGCATATTCTAAATTAACTGCCATCTGTGAAGCTAATAGACGTAAATTGGTTACTTGTAAAGTTTCTGATGTTGATTGAACTGTAAAAATATTTTGTGTGATATTCACCACAGTCTGGCAAACTCCATTAATGGCAATACTGTCCCCCAAGTTTAAGTGGGTAATAATATCATTGGATGTCTGGATTTGTATTGTAGAGCAATCACTTGTTTTATGTATAGTGTGTACTATTCCCACATCACGTACTAAACCACTGAACATATACCGTACCTATTTTACAATTATTATTTAACGTACAATGGTTGGACTCACATAAATCTTATCAGGATCATTCTGCAAGGGCTGCCCCATAATTCTAGTATTAGACCAGCTACCATCATATACTTGTATATGATGGTCTTTAAGTCGGTTATAATTTTTAGGAGTTAGACCATAGAGTATATTTGCTTTTGGTCTACTAGTCTCTATTGACGTGGGGGATACAATTTTACTATCCAAATCAAATACATATTTAGCCTCTCTTATATTAAATCTTTGACTAAGAGTAGTATAAATATCTATTTCGCATGGAGAAAAGATACGAGGTATAACTTCATAATCCATAACACGATTATTAGTAGATCCAGGTTCAATAGAAGCATGATCACAACTTTTTGCATTAAAGGTATGAAATAAACCAAAATAATGGCCTAATTCATGAGATATGGTGTCTCTTAAAGAATACAGAGGTAAGTATTTGGGATCTTCTATTTGATCAAGATAATTTTGGATTAGTGGATTTGTTCGAATCAAATCAATTTGTTTACCATACATGTGAATAAGTTTACCAGCCGAAATTGTTATTGCATATCCAGAACGTATATCAATATTTTTTCCTTTTGTAGAACCCAAAGTACTATATCCAGCAATTATTGCTTGTGTACTATTACATACGCTGGCATGATGTAGCAAGAAAATACGAATCCGATTTGGGTCCACATGTACTACACCTTTATTTTGTGTTCCTGACGAATCTGTCAATAAAAACTGTCTGTTAAGTAGCAAATCGCCATGAAAGCATTGGTGCTTACATTCCCTGGGTGTAGGTGTACTGGAACAAAAACGCTGTGGCTTACTATTATTCGTAATATATTTACGATTAGCATTGAGCAATGGAATACCGTTGTCGTCTAAAGCACAGGCCTTATACTGATTATTTGTTAATCTTGATGTAAATCCATCAAAACAACCCGATAAGAAAGGTGAGTTTTGTATACTGCTATTTGGAGCTATTCTTACAAATGTCTCAATTGTTGGAAATGAGATAGGCGGTACACTAGGTTCAATTATTGAACCATCTACTCGCTCATTACTGTGTATATAAAAGAATCGTATTCTACTCCTGCTAAACCTGGTCTTTACTTGAGACTGGAGCATATCAATGCCATAATTTTCCTCTCCTAAAAGATTAAGTATATAATTAATAATATCTTCATCAGGCTTACCATTATTATTTGTATCGGGGGCTTCAAAACGATCTCTTACATTACGGAGAATATAAAAATCTATATCAGGCGTATACGCATCTACATCAGAATAGTTTTTTAAACTCTTAAACTCATCTAACCGAGCACAGCTATAAAAGCTTAACAAAGACATAAACAACCAAAAAACTAGATAAGATATTTGATTAATATTCATAGAACAGAAAGTAATAAGCCACATATAATATATAATCTTATTCTCATAAAGTCAATTCTAAAAAGAATGATTTAACCAATTAGTTTTGGAAAGTTAAGTCTAGGATTAGATAGTAAAACTATTTTGGGTCTATGTATAGTATGAAAAAACCATTTAGAATATGAAAAATAGACATCATGTACATACAAAATAGATATATTGCTGTGGCTATAGAAAAAGTATAGCAATACTCATACCTAATCTAAAAGCAGAAACATTATTAGAAATATGGAAACAGTTGTTTTTTCAGGTGGATAATATATAATATGTAGGCTATCGTCTATGACAGGGAAACTGAAGATACATTATTCAAGCTACTGTAAATCAACTATTTCCTCAAGCTGGTCAATCACATCTGCTATTTGAGGTTCTTTATGTATAGGAACACAATCACCATTTAAACCAAATTTGATTTTTCTTTGCATTTTTTTATAGTTCCACTGATGGTCGTCGTTCAGTAAATTAGCAGGTATATAGTGCTTACCACGTAAAAAACGACCGTGTATCTTGTCACATCCATCTATGGGCGTGCTTTTGCCACAATTAGTAATTACAATGAGATGAAGGAATAGTAGTAAGGACTTACCCAATAGCTTGGTTACCCTTTTCACCGGTACGTATACGTATGCATTCTTCCAATGGTTGAATAAAAATTTTTCCATCACCAATATTTCCCGTCTTTGCAGCAGATACAATGGCTTTAATTGTCTTATCGACAGTCGAATTACTGACAGCAATCTCTATTCTAATTTTTTTAATAAGATTAATCTCTTCTTTGGAACCACGGTAGCTCTCTGTATAACCCTTCTGATCACCAGCACCTAGAGCATTTGTAACGGTTAACTTGCCAACACCAGCCTCTAAGAGAGCTTGTTTGACATCTGTTAATTTATGTGGTTGTATTAAAGTAGTAATCAATTTCATAAAAACCTCACTATTCAGTCATAAATGTCTGGAAACCAGCATACGCTTCCATACCATGTTCTGAAATATCCAATCCTTTCAGCTCTTCGTCTCTAGAGACACGCAAACCAAGGGTCTTCTTGACAAGATAGAAAAAAGTGAAAGCAGAAATAAAACTACACGCACCTATGCTAACAATACCTAATAACTGTACAAGAACAGTATGTGATGGCTCTGAACCAAACAACGCAACAGCAAGTGTACCCCATACCCCACAAGTAAGATGTACCGAGATAGCCCCAACAGGGTCGTCTATTCGCAGTTTATCTAATGCTAGTATGGAAACAACAACTAATGCCCCAGCAAAAAGACCAATAATCACAGCATTCAAAGGGGTTACTATATCAGCAGAAGCCGTAATACCAACCAAACCAGCTAAAGCACCATTCAACGACATAGAAAGGTCAGGCATGCCAGTAATGATCTTCGCTATAATAGTGCTTGCGATAACTCCTGCCGTTGCTGCCAGTGTTGTATTCACCAACACCAAAGAAATTAGTTTGGGATCAGCAGATAAAACGGACCCACCATTAAAACCAAACCAACCAAACCACAGAAGGAAGGCTCCCATAGTAACTAAAGGCATACTATGGCCATAAATAGGACGGGAAGCACCACTTGGTAAATATTTACCAAGGCGAGGCCCCAATAGAAGGACACCAGCCAAAGCACCCCAACCACCCACAGAGTGTACAATGGTAGAACCAGCAAAATCATGGAAGTTAAGATTACTTAACCAACCTCCCCCCCATACCCAACTACCACAGAAAGGATAAACAAGAGAAACGTAAGCAGTAATAACTAGTAAGAAAGAATTGATTTTAATACGTTCAGCAACTGCACCAGAAATAATGGTGGCAGCAGTAGCGGCAAACATGCATTGAAATAAGAAATCTGTTAAATAAGTATACTTACCCCCTGCATAAGTAGCCAAACCTGCATCACCAAAGCTTAAGAGATTAGACAAACCAAAGCCTGAAAAACCAAGGATATTAGGGATGATAGAGTTATTAGCAAAATCAGGGTACATCATATTAAAACCTATCAAAGCATAACTAAGTACACCAATAGAGAGGATCATGGTATTTTTAAATAAAATATTTACGGTGTTTTTTGCTCTTGTTAGGCCTACTTCTAATAAGGCAAAACCTAAATGCATAATAAACACCAACATGGCACATAGCAACATCCACATATTCTCTACGATAAAGCTTGTTGGATCAATTTCCGCACCAAGAATATTGGAGGAGAAAGAAATAAGAAAGACAATAAATAAACTAATTTTCACGTCCCATAATGATATTCATATGTATGGCGTCAATAATTTTAATGCAATATATTGTGAAACCCACTGGAGAGTCTGAACCAGCTCTGGACAGAATAGACTTGGTTAGTCATTCTGTCTTGCATCGGAAGATGCCTATATGGGTTATTGATCATAGTACAAGCTCTAAGTATATTTTTTGTTTTTCTGTCAAAATATCTTCTTAGTTGTTTGATCGTGTTTTCGATCTGTCTTTTTGCCGTGGTGAACCCACGGTTATATGCATATACTACTTTGCTTATTTTTTTGCGTAGTCTTTTTCATATCTGCGAAGTATTGTGCATATATGCCATTGATTGATTTTGTCTTTATTTCAGAAAAGACAGCAGATTTTGCTATACGTGTTTTATGAGCTATTTTTCTATAGCTCATATTTTTTGATAAATACTTTTGTATGAGCACAGCTTATAAATGAACTTAATTTGTCAAGACTTCATAGAAAACTAAATACCCACCCCTATACGTGGGATGGGTAAAATAAGATACAGGATTAGGATTATTGTGGTATAGTTATTTTACAGATACGATTGTTCCTGGTATCTGCCACATATACATTGCCTGATTTATCAACCGCTATTCTCTGAGGAGTATTAAATTTTGCTACATCACCTACACCATCAGAATTACCACTACCGCTACCCGCCAATGTTGTAACCACACGATTAGGTGTTATTTTGCGAATACGATGATTTCCAGTATCTGCCACATATACATTGCCTTTACTATCAACCGCTACACCCTGAGGAGCATCAAATTTTGCTGAACCACCAGTATTACCCGTGTCATCTACAAACCCTTTGCTAGAACCTGCGAATGTGCTAACCACACCCGTAGACGTTATTTTGCGGATACGATCGTTCCCAGTATCTGCCACATATACATTGCCTTTACTATCAACCGCTACACCCTGAGGAGCATCAAATTTTGCTGAACCACCAGTATTACCCGTGTCATCTACAAACCCTTTGCTAGAACCTGCGAATGTGCTAACCACACCCGTAGACGTTATTTTGCGGATACGATCGTTCCCAGTATCTGCCACATATACATTGCCTGAATCATCAACCGCTACTCCCTGAGGGCCACTAAATTTTGCTGAACCAGGCGTGTCAGGCATGCCATTCATGCTAGTGTCCATGTCATCTTCCCTGCCTGCATCACCGAAACCTGTACCAGTGCCTGCGAATGTGCTAACCACACGATTAGGCGTTATTTTGCGGATACGATTGTTGAATGTATCTGCCACATATACATTGTCTGATTTATCAACCACTACATCCCGAGGTTGATAAAATCTTGCTACATTACCTCTACCCTCTATTAAACCGCCACCAGACATTGCGGTACCAGTGCCTGCGAATGTGATAATCGTACCCATACCACTAGGATTACTAGGATCAGGCGTTATTTTATAGATGCGATTGTTCCCATAATCTGCCACATATACATTGAATGAACTATCAACCGCTACTCCAACAGGAGTAGTAAAACCAGACTGTGCCGACGTTGTAACCTCAACCTCGGCACAGGTTTCACCACTTCTTTGTAAGGCATAATAGCTATTACAAGAAATGCATTTTTCTGTATTCTTTGTAGAAGATTTTTCTGTTGAGGCAACACCATTCGTACAGGTGTAAGGAAATTGGGGGCTGTTTAGATCATTATCATTGGGGGGGGGGGGAGCTTACAGCAGCAGGGGTTCCGCCTCCACATTGAATGCCCGCCATCAATATAGCAAATACACCGATCAATAAATGCCCTTTGAATACTTGGAAAGAATGTTGACCTTGGTCAGCGATCTGCTCTAAAAAGGTCGTAACGTATTTATAGATTTTTTGTTTATATGTCATTTTTGATGCCTCCTAATATTCGATTTAAACAAATCGAATATTTTACCTCCTCTTAAACTCGTGAAAAACGGCTTATCACAGCCACGACATAAGATAGAAGTTTATCGTACGAACCTATACTCTAAAGAGTACAAATGTCAAGTATTTTTAAGTGATGAATGTGAAATCTTGGTACCGTTAGCATCATCTATAGACAGCGTAAACTGGATTAGCCATTCTTAAATTGTCCTTTTTGCCATGGTAAAAAGGAATTTTCATTGGTTGCCCTCTTTACTTTTAATATTTTACAGAAAAATGGCTTATGAATATCTTAAAGTGTCCATATACGAACTTGACTTTCTACCATTGGAGCCTACTTCTAAATTAAAGTATGAAAACTAGTTTAAATAATAAGCTTGGTAAATTTTAAATCTCCATGGGTTCTACATGTAAAAAACAAAAAACAATTGACATTGCCATTATCTTAATGATTAGAAAGCCCATGCGTTTGGTAGGTGTAATAGTGCTACTTGGATTGTATGGTGTTTCGTATCCACAAGATTTCTTTCACCATTCTGATGTAGTAGAGAAAGTAAGTAATAAATTCTATTCGTTAGAAACCTATCAAGCTAAGTTTACTTTTACCAAAAGCCAAAAAGGTAAGAAGCAGAAGAAATCTTATGGTACAGTTTACTATAAACAGCCTAGTCTGATTAACTTTACCTTTAGCAAACCAAGTGAGGACACTATTATTTCTAATGGTAGAAAGATGTGGCTTTATCTAGCAAAATTAAATGCTGTTGGAATACAAGATCTAACACAAAACCAAGATAGTCTATATAGTATAGCGAGTCGCAAGGGTATATTACAGCTCTTTAAAAGATATCACTATCGATTTAATACACCAAAACAGCCTGTTACTATCCAGGGTAAAGCGTATTACATACTACATTTGGAAGAGAAAGTGAATCATAGTAGCTTTACTACTATTCAGGTCTATGTAGATGCTTCTTCATTTTTTATCCGTAAACTAGTTGCTTTATCATCAAAAGGCTATAAAGTTGAGTTAGCCTTGGATCGGGTGCAGGAGAATCCTAAGATTTCTAATAAATATTTTACTTATCAGTCTAATGAACGTACCATTGTCGTCGAAAACCCATTAACAGTAGAATGAAAATACCAGGAAATAACAATCTACATGGTATAGGTGATTACTTAAAAAAAACTAGACAGAGTAAAAAACTCACGCTAACACAAGTAGCTGAAGGTACAAAAATAACTCTTCGGTATTTAGAAGCATTAGAGAATAATCATTTTGCCATACTTCCCAGCGAAACATATGCTATGGGTTTTTTGCGTAGCTATGCTATGTTCCTAGAATTAGATGTAGAACAAGTACTCAATCAATATAGGACAGAGATTCTCATGCGAGAAAAATTGCCTCTGAAAGAACTAACAGAACCTGTTATCAGTTGGCCAGACCAGTTATCTTATTATATAAGATTTGCGATTGTACCTGTTGCTCTTCTTACAGTCGGGGTAGTGATGTACCTACTTGTTCAGGAAAACGCCATGGAGCCAGATTATACAAATCAGCAGAATACATCAACCAAGAAAACAAATACCACGTTTCAGTCTATATTATTGAACGCACAAAATAAAACAATACCCCAAGAAAAAACAGAACCTGTTACATTCAAAAGAGGTGTGTTAACTGCTTTATTGCAAAAAAATGGTGGTATTGATTTTCTTGTATCAGGTAAGAGTGTATATTTTATTTTACGTGAAATAAAATATAAAACAATTAACAACCAATATAGTACAGCAATTATCGAGGTGTACCCTAGAAAAACAAGAATTGAGCTGACTGAGCAAGAAGCCTATTCACTTAAAGATAATAATATACTTCGTCTTTTACAAGTCATATTATTAGGTGCTACACCTAATAATATTAAACTGCGTGTTATACTCAAAGAAGAGAACCAAGGTGCGATAGAAGAACTAACTAAGTATACCAGCCATCCACAATCAAATGGTTTAAAAAACACAAAGGACATACTAAAACCAGAACATTTTATTATCAGTTTGGAAGTGAAAATTTTAGGTGATAATTATATTGAATTTTACGTAGACGGTAGGCAAATAAAAAGGGGGTTGGTTGGTTCTGGAGAGGTATTTAGTCTTCAGGCGAGTAATAGTATACAACTTAAAATAGGTGATGCTGGTGCAGCAAAAGTGTCGATTAACGGAAAACCTATTTACACAGGTAGCAAGGGACAGCAAATTAGTAAAATTATACGGAAAGTTAAAGACCCTATCCAACAACTTAAATACAAGGTTGATATTAGGGATATGTAAAATATCATAGAGATATTTTAGCTTACTCTAGTATGTTCAATAACTTCATTTAATTCTATGTTATTGCATAAACACCGTTTTTGGATCGAAACCCTCGGTTGCCCTAAAAATACTGTTGATTCCAAAAGAATGTATTTTTCCATGATACAATGTGGTTTTAGACCTGCGGCGAACATAGAACAGGCAAAGTTATTTATTATTAATTCTTGTGCCTTTATTGAAACAGCTAAACAAGAAACGATTGATACTATTTTTAGCTACTTATCACTTAAAGAGAAACAAGAAGATACAATGGTAGTGCTTGTTGGTTGTTTTGCTGAACGCTTTTCTGAGGTAATTATTAATGAAATACCTGAATTAGATATGGTGATAGGTACTGGGAAATTTCAGGATGTGCCTATACTATTAGCAGAAAAATTTAATATACCATATCAAATACATGAGGCTGAATTTTATGAACAAGACTATTCTACTTTTACAAAACCTTATTCATATTTTCGTATTGGTAGGGGTTGTTCTAGGAAATGTTCCTTCTGTATTTTACCCAGCATACGTGGGCCATTACAGCCATACGATCTAGATGAGATTAAACTACAAGTAGAAGAAGAGAAACGATTTCGTAAGGATGTAACGCTCAAAGAAGCTATACTGGTTAGCCAGGACCCAATCAGTCAGGGGGTTGAACGTTTATCAGAGTATATCTCTTTCTTTTCAGATATTAAAGAAATTAATTGGATACGTCTCCAATATCTTTTCCCTGATTCGAGAATCCTTAAGTTATGCAATCTTTTTCAAGAATTCCCTAAATTAGCATCATATCTTGACATACCTTTTCAGCATGTTTCTGTACCTATGCTGAAAAAAATGAATCGGCCATCTGATATTTATACTTTTTATAGTATCATAGAAAAATGGAAACGGATTAGACCACAAGGAGAAATACGAACCTCCTTTATCATTGGTTATCCTGGTGAAACAGAGCAAGATATAGATAGAATTATTGAGTTCATAACAGATTATCACATTGAAAAAATTGCTTTGTTTCCCTATTCTCATGAGGAAGGCACGCCTGCACATGCTAAATATGATGATCATATCCCTGAAAAAGATAAGGTTGACAGAATTAATTATATACGCGAAAAACACATAGAACTCAGAAATCTGAAACGTCAGGAAAAAATAGGTAGTATAGAAATAGTCACCATTGATGAAATATATGAGGAAGAAATTGTTGCTAGACGTGAACAAGATTCTCCTGATATTGATGAGGTTATATTTCTAACAAGTAACCAAAAACATAAAATAGGAGATTTAGTACCTGTTCAACTGGATACAGCTATGGAATATGATTGGTTGGCATCTGTGGTGGAAGCACCAGTACATGCCTCTAAATGAATATGTTAAATATACCTAATGTTATTAGCTTAGGTAGGGTAATTGTTATACCTCTATTCCTATTCTTCCTAGTGCAAGATTCTCTACAAGCTAGAGTCATTGCTGGTTTTATATTTGCATTTGCTGCTTTGAGTGATCTATTAGATGGTTACTTAGCTAGAAAATATAATCAGGAAACTAAACTTGGTAGTGCAATTGACTCTGTAGCCGATAAAGCACTTGTCATCAGTACATTACTTGTATTTATTTATCTGGATCCGCAAATACCACTATGGATGGTCTTAGTAATTATTGGCAGAGATATATTAATTACTTTGATGAGATACCTGGGAACTCTTAAAAAAACTCCACTCAGGACTTCAAAATTCGGCAAAATTAAAACAGTTTTCCATATGATATCTATTGTTTTAATTATTCTTATTTTTACTGTACGCTCTTACAGAAGTGACATAAGAGATTTTTATACAAATAGTCAACAGGCACAGTTATCACACCTTCATATTGCTACACAAGAGCTACTCAAAATTATTCGTCCACAGCTTAATCATGTTTATAGTAAAAAAGATAAGCAAGTCTTATTTGCTAGAACAGTTCCATATTTTCTTATGTTATTTATTACACTTTTATCTTTAATCTCTGGTATCAATTATTGTTGGGCAAATTATAACCTCCTGTTACCACCATACCGAAACCAAAAAGGGATTAAAAAATATGAATAAAGACATCATCTATGAGATAATTGCCACATGTGGTTATGTAGGTTATCTTCCTAAGATGCCTGGAACATGGGGTTCATTACTTGCACTATTATTTTTTGTCTCTGCTACAAATTTCATACCAGAGTTATATTTTGGCATGTTTGCTCTTTGCGTTAGTGTAGTACTTATTTATCCTGGAGTGATTGCTTCTACACAAATGACCATATATCAAGATGATGATCCATCAGAGGTTGTAATTGATGAATTTGTGGGTATGGGGCTTTCTTTCGCATGGATACCAATGAATCTTTATTTAATTATCCTGGGATTTATTCTATTTAGACTTTTAGATATATTTAAGCCATGGCCTATTTATTTAACAGAAAGCCTACCAAATGGTTGGGGTATTATGTTAGATGATATCACGGCTGGTATAATTACCTCCATTGCTTTATACTGTGTTTATTTGATGTTATAACGAAAATGTCTAGATGGATAAGTTTATTAAATATATTTTTTGAATACCAAACGTCTCTTATACTAAAAATTACAGAAGGTAAATTACATGGTGTTATTTACAAAGATCATATAGTAACATATTCTAACACAAGTAACGAAAAACCTTTCCAACTAGAAAATATTGTGCATAATATTAATAATTTAGAAGAAATAATGCAGTTATATTACGAATATGCCATTATTATTGATCAAAAAAAGTGTCTTCCAGTAGTGAATAATAAACTTAGTTTTGTTGGTTTATGGAACTATCTTAATATTATTTATGCGTGGGATGAATTACCTATAATTAAAACATGGGGTATACCTAAGATCCGACCTAATGCTGAGACAAAGAATCTTAAAGAATCACTTACAACACTAGTTCTAGAAACATTGCCAATACAATTACTTACTCTTAATACCAAGGGTAATATTTTATTTTGTAGTGAAGATTGGCTTAGCTTACAAAAAAAATTTCCTAAGGAGCTAAGCACATCTATGATTTTTAAGCAGGCAAAACAATATATGATCCAATATGCTTTACATGAATCCATCAATATGGATAAAGCGTTTAAAATACTATCCTTGCCGCCTGAAAATGAACTCTATATGAAATTTATAACTTTCCAGGGCAAAGCTATTGGTTATCTATTCTGGTTTCAACAAGTTATTGGTACAAAAAATAAATTAAATTATGATAATCAATCTCTGAAAAGTTTTTTACAAGAACAGGAAAAAAATATAATTGCATGGGCTCTTAAAAAACATGATAATGATCATGAAATAGTTGCCAAAAGCCTAAAAGTGTCTTTGAAAAAATTTGAAACTCGATATAAGCAATTATTTTGTCCATAGATATAGTATGAAAATACGTATTAGTATTCCAGCTACATCAGCGAATATAGGTGCAGGCTATGATATATGGGGACTTGCGTTAAATTTAAGAAATATAGTTCAATGTGATTTATCGTATAAAGTGGAAGCTACACAAATAAAACCAAACTATTCACAACTCTTGCATACCACCACCACACTCACAACCAAGCCTCTAGAACAAACAAAAGATAATCTATTCATATATAGTTATCAATATCTATTTGATAAGATAGGCAAACCAACTCACCCCATCATTATTGAAATGGATATTAATATTCCTTTTTCGAGAGGCCTAGGTTCATCTGCCACGGCTATTGTGGGGGGACTTTTTTTAGCCATGTCTGTAATCAAATACCTCTATAATATTGATATAGATGAAAATATTATACTAGAAAGTGCATGTACAATAGAAGGGCATCCTGATAATGTCTCGGCAGCCATTAAAGGGGGATTGATTGCAAACGTTTATTCTAGTACACAAAAAAATTATTATGCTATCCCATTGACTTTTCGTGCACCTGTATCCTATTTAGCACTTATACCTAATTATCAATTGGATACACAGAAAGCCAGGGAAGTGATTCCCAAAACTATTTCTATGGAAACAGCTACTCGGCAAAGTAGTCATTTACTGGCTATGGCATCTTTATTTGCCAAACCAGAGTGGACAAAAATGGAATCGAACAACTTATCAACTTATCTACAAGATTATTTTCACCAAGAACAAAGGCTACAACTGATACCGGAACTTTTACAGATATTTTATGCCATACAGAAAATATCTGGGATTGGGATTTATTTATCTGGATCAGGTTCTACCTTAATGATTATAATACCTCATAACCAGCCTAACCCTACAGAGCAGATCCATCATATACTAAAAAAATATGAGATGGAAGCGGTATTGTTACCCATGCAGTTTGATCATGAGGGCACAAAACTATCTCTGACATCCCCATGAAATATCCAGAACTATATAATAGAGTGAACTAACGAAATTTATGTGAATAGAAATATTCAAATCCATAATAAGAAAGATAAAATACCATTACACCAAATACCACACCTGCTATGGCATCTAATACAAAATGCATCATAAGATATACAGTACTTAACATAATCATAATTAAGGGTATCGTAAGAAACCTAGCCAGTTTTTTGTTTGTATACCATACATATAAACACAGAACAGTTGAGGCACTCACATGACTCGACGGGAAAGCAGCACCACAAGGAGACTGACCTTGAATTTTTTGCAAGAGATCAAGCATGTATAAACCATTCAAATGATATAACTGGGCTTCTTCTAAACACCACTGTGGACCAGCCACCGGAAAAATAACAAAAAATAGATATGATAAGCAAAAAATAAACAAAGAAACAAATTTAAAACGAGAAAATTCTAACTTATCTTTTTTCCAGTAGAGTGGAAAAACAATCATACCTCCTATAAATAAGTATGATATATATGCTATGGATAATATATCCGTTAATAAAGGCATATCAATAGCAGAATATAACCACAACGTTGGCAAAGAACCAAAGATAGATGTTTCCCATTGGATGATAAGATAATCAAATGTCCCATCATGAATTAGGCCATTAGCAGTATTTATCTGTTGATACAGAAACACGATGATAAAGTAAAAATACCAGGATTTTATCAAATACAACCACCACGCACTCTCTTCATGGATTAGATTGATAACAATCATAAAGAGAATCAATGCAGTATGGGAAAGTAAACTAGGGGCCCATAGAGCAATATCCCAACTAAAAGTAATAAAAATGAGATTTAAGCAAAAGATATAACATAAAATGATATGTTCAAATGGTTGAAAATAATTCCAACATCTTTTTAACATAATATGTACCCCATCATTCTTATTCGTAATTTTAGCAAATAGAACCATTAAAATTCTATACCAAATATGTTAATTATGTGGTAAATAAAACTCCCCGAGCAGGACTCGAACCTGCGACCAATTGGTTAACAGCCAACTGCTCTACCGACTGAGCTATCGAGGATTAACTTTCAGTTACATCAATATACAATGCAGATGTAACTATCATTGCATGTGTCAATTATTTAATACTTTTATTTATAGATTTTGGTTTGAGATACGTAAGTTCCGTTTTGAAGCTTTATTCTCTAAATATCTCATTGGGTGTTAAGTAGTCTACTATTTACTATAATTGGATTAGAACTTGTATCTTCTTTCAACTGTGTTTGTTCACGTTGATTGATCGAGTGTAATATCTCGCAATAAACACTTAAATTATCCAGAACTAGACTTGATTCTCCAATACGGATTCTAAAGTGAAATACAATAAAGCTTTACAGTATATGATTGAATAGCACAATACGATATAATTAAGATTAGGAGAGTTGTGTTATTATGAGGGAGCTGATCAAACTAGAATCAACCGCAGGGACGGGAACGTTTTATACAACAACAAAAAATAAAAAACTACATACTGAGAAAATGAAAGTTAAAAAGTTTGACAAAAAAATTAGAAAGCATGTAGAATTTATTGAAAAGAAAATGAGCAAATAGTTGCTTTTTTTCCTTTTCAATAATCCATGAAACCAGCAAAAAAAATCTTTAACACGATAATAGCTGCCTATTTGGGAACGGCCTTATGCGGGGGTATATTGTTGGGTGTTGTTTTATACTCCATTGAATCCAACCACCGAATACGTGGTCTATCCCAATTTCGACCTAATTTACCTAGCAAGGTGTATGACATACATGGTAAATTAATCTCCGAGCTTTTTTTTCATAAACGAGAATTAGTTTCTTTAGATGATATTCCCCAACACCTTGTTCTTGCCTTTATCGCTGTTGAAGATACCTCCTTCTTTGAGCACTTTGGTATTGATTTTGGGGGCATATTACGAGCACTATGGGCTAACATAAAAGCCTTCCGTATTGTCCAGGGTGGCTCAACCATCACCCAGCAGTTAGTAAAGCGCTTATACACCAAATCAGAAAAAACACTACTACGTAAAATATATGAAGCGGTACTATCTCTACAAATAGAAAAGCACTTTTCGAAAGATGAGATACTAGAAATGTATTTAAATCAAATCTACCTGGGACACGGTAGTTATGGTATTTCCTCAGCATCACAGTTTTATTTTGAAAAAAATATAGAGGACATCAACATTGTAGAAAGTGCCATTATGGCGTCTTTACCAAAGTCACCCAACCAGTACTCACCATTTAAAAATCCTAATATATCTTATCAAAAAAGTAAAATAGCCTTATCTAAGATAGCCAAACTAACAAAAATTTCAAAAGAAGAATTGTACATTCTACATGCAAAATTTTGGAAACAATATATTAAAAAAGTAATGCTTGTTCCTTCTACAAAAAATAGCTTTGGTATACGTAAAAATCGGGCACCATATTTCATGGAATATGTACGACAAATTCTAGAAAATAGAATCTCTAAAGAAGATTTATATTCAAAAGGTTTAAATATTTATACCACTCTAGACTTAGATATGCAATTAATCGCTGAAAATCTGATGCAGGAAGCTGTTCATAAGGCAGACCCAGTAGCAAAATCAGCAAATATTCTTTCAAAAAATATGTCTAATGAAAGTTTAATGCGTACCTATCAAATGATAGGTCAAATACTTCCTTTGGCTACAATACAAAAAAAACATTCTTTAAAAAATGAGTTCCTAAATATACTCAAAAGTAAAAAAGCCCCCTTCATAGAATTATTAAGTTTATATTTACCTAAAAATGCGATTTATGAGAACACTAGTACATACCTCAAAGATAATATTTCTATTCAAAACTTGCAGGTACAATGTGCTTTGTTAGTAATGCATCCTAATAATGGAAGAATCTTTAGCATGATTGGTGGAAGGGAGTTTAAGGCCTCAGATCAATTTAATCGTGCCATTTCTGCACGGAGACAACCTGGTAGTGCCTTCAAACCATTTGTCTATGGTGCTGCTTTACAAGAACGTAAAATACATCCTTACAAAAGCTTTGTGGATTCGCCTATTTATAATGTAGCAGAAGATGGTTCTGTGTGGATGCCTAATAACTATGAAGGTGATTATGATGGGTCGGTATCTGTCACTAGAGCATTATCAATGTCTATGAATCTTATTTCTATCCAGGTATATGATCTTATTGGTCCAGAGCCTTTGATTAAGTTTGCAAGTAAGTTAACCAAATTACCACTTAGTCGTTTTAGCCCAAATCCCTCGCTGGCTCTGGGGGCATCTGAATTAACTCCAATGGAATTACTACAAGGCTTTGCAGTAATCGCTAACCAGGGTAAAGATGTAATACCTCATCCAGTTATTTATGTGACTGACACAGAAGGCTATACTTTACATAACTTTGAGGAAGAAATTTATAAACAGTTATCTATCCGACAACAAAATAATGAGTTACAACTTATGGAAGAAGAGATAGCTTTTATTCTCCGTAAAATGATGCAAAAAGTGACATCAGGCACGGCACATCAGGGTATTCGAGTCCAGGGGAGATTTGAAGGTGATGTTGCCGGGAAAACAGGCACTACTTCCTCCTGGCATGATGCCTGGTTTGGAGGATTTACTAGTGATTTAATTGCTGTGGTTTGGATGGGATTAGACCGAGGTAATATGTCTTTAGGAATACATCAAAGTGGAGGTACTCTAGCGGCACCAATATGGGGCAAGTTAATGTATCAAGTTTATAAACAACGCAAAGGTTTACCCAAACCCTTTAGTAAACAACCACCAAAGAACGTAATTGTTAGACAAGTAACTCGTAGTGGAAAGTTAAATAATCCAGCATGTCCCCAACCCATGGTAACCACCTACATTCCATCGCCTATTATTGACCCCGAAACTCAAGAAAGTCATCAAATAAATTTAAAGATGAGTGAATGCAACGAAATTAAAACAAAAAGTATACTAGACATCATGCAAGAGCAAAATAGTATTTCGAATGAAGAAATAGGAAAGACTAAAAAGCACTTTAAGAAGCCATTCAATATTGAATAAAGTTTCATTTCGTTCCATCTAAACTTTGTACATAATAATGTTGCATTCTGTATTTAACTGGTTACAAGATCAAGGACAAGAAAAAGCACATCGTTTTCTACTACAACTTTCTCCAGAAGATGCTCATAATATGCTTGGTAGACTTTTGCCATATCTTTCTTTATTCCTTAAAACTATCGATCTCAATGATGATACTATAAGACCATTGCATACGCCTTTATTTCAAAAGAAAATCGCTTGTCCTGTTGGGTTAGGTGCTGGATTTGATAAAGAAGGTCTATTATTTTCTCATTTAGCGCCATTTGGATTTGGTTTTTTTGAGTTAGGCACCTTTACTACACAAGCACAAAAAGGCAACCCGCTCCCTCGTATTAAGCGTTTCTCTTCAGAACAAGCTATTATAAATAAGATGGGTTTTAATAACCCTGGATTGTTACGTGGTATAAAAAATATAAAGAGCAAAGCTGATAAGATTAGTTCATTGCAATCAATAGGTATTAGTATTGGTAAATCAAAAACAACAGAAATACAAAATACAGCACAAGAGTATGAAAATATGATACACGTCATTAACCAATTAAACGAAAAACATAAACTTCAAGAACACATAAGTTACATTGCCATTAATATATCTTCGCCAAATACACCTGGTTTACGAAGCCTGCAATCACAAACCTACATTAAAGAATTACTAGATATTACTACAAATGCCACCAGCATACCATTAATTGTAAAGCTATCCCCCGATCAATCAAGTGATAAAGGATTTCTTCAACTAATCAAAACCATCACAAATGCAAACATACATGGTATTGTAGTAAGTAATACATCTACACAGTATTCACTGCTAAACTCAGAGAAAAACATATACACAGCTACTCAATTCGGTGGAGGCATATCAGGAAAGCCCATCCAAAAATTAGCGGAATACTATTTACAATTAGCTTACCAAAATATACCTTCATCAACTATTTTACTGGCTAGTGGTGGCGTAATGACACCGCATGACGTTTGGCATCGAATTATATTAGGAGCTTCTTTTGTTCAACTCTATACTGGACTCATCTACCATGGGATTAGTTTACTAAGCAATACCTTAAAATATTTAACTGAAAAATTAAACCAATTATCTATGACATCCATTAATGAAGTGTATGCTAATAGAGAATATTTACAAAAGCAAAAAAATATTTTATAAATGTTCTAACTTATTTTTAAATTTTTTATTTTTATGATCTAACCATGCACAAAAAGCTAGACCCAACGCATCTGCAACATCATCAGGTTGAGGTACTTTGTCTAGTGATAAAAATTTAGCTATAATTTTTTGTATTTGTTTTTTATCTGCAAAACCATGTCCTGTAATCATTTTCTTCATTTGATTGGGTGCGATGGATACTACCGAAACGTTATGTTTAGCTAACGCCAGTAAGAGGATACCTCTTACCTCTATGACCGCATTGCCAGTTGTAACATTTTTATTGATAAATACTTGCTCAACTGCAGTGTGTGTAAGTTTTCTTTGAGAAAGTAATTGATTAATCTCTTGATCAATAAAAAGAAGACGCTCAGGGTATGAATCCCGGATATTTGTTTCTATGACACCAAAGTCTATGGGCAATAGCGTATTCGTTTTGGGGACACTCTGGACAATACCATAACCCAAGCGATGATAGCCCGGATCTATACCTAAGAAATACATGTCACCCTAAATTAGAATATACCATCTGGACGTCATCATGATCATTCAATGCTTCAGTCAGTTTCCCATTCGTTTCTCGTGATTTATTACTTACTGTTTCTATGGTATTTTCTGGAACATACTGCAGGGAGGATTCTGTAATTTCCCAGTTTTCTTTGGCGGCAATATCATTTAACTGGTTTAAGACAGCATGAAACTCTGTTTTTTCAGTTTGTATTACAGAGGTATTAGGATCATAATCCATATCTTGTGCACCAATTTGTACCACATAATCCAATAGTTGATCTGGATCATTTGGGCCTTTCAATAAAATAATACCCTCATGCTTAAAAAGATAGCTTACGGCACCTGTTTCTACAATACGGCCATTAAACTGAGAGAAAATACTTTTTATCTCAGGCAAAGTGCGGCTTTTTTTATCTGTCATTACTTCTACTAAAAAAGCAACACCCTCACTTCCATAACCTTCATACAAAATCTCATCAAAATTTTCTTTAGTATCTCCTGAAGATTTTTTAATTGCACGCTCAATAATCTCTCGCCCCATGTTAGCCTGTCTAGCACGTAGCAAAGCTACTTTTAACCTAGGATTAACTGCTTCGTCAGATCCCCCATTTTTAACAGCAACAGTTATCTCTTTAACCAATTTATTAAATACCTTGCCACGTTTTGCATCAACTGCTTGTTTCCGGTGCTTGATATTTGCCCATTTTGAATGACCTGACATACGACAAACTTATCTATTTTTATTTACTTGTAAATCTATTTTCTATTTACAAGTGATACTCTGTAGAAAGTTAAACTCAATTCTGGACAGTTTAAGTGTTCGTAAGCTATGTTGATTAGAGGTATTGCTACAGGGCCAATTAATGTGAACAACTGCATTGGTTGCATGAGCTAACACAGTTAAAAAAGATACAAGTTCTAATTTAATTTTTATAAATAATAGCTAACCTAAGTCTATTTCGCTTAGCTACGATGCCTGACTTTCTATACCTGCATACCTGCAGATACATTCGTAAAAGACTGACTCGTGTAGTAGGTGGTAATTCTTTCACCACCTACTGCCTTACCTATCTTCTCCCAGAAATAAGGGTACCATAGTTTGGAATGGGAATGGGAATGGGTGTTCCAGTTGTAGGGCGTGTGGTATCGATGCAATAGTTTAGTGCAACAAAATACATAGTCACCGCTTATTGTAGCTCAAGGGGAAAGGGAGGGGCTTTTGGTAAGAATTATGTAATAAATCAGTAAGATAATACCCATTAACATGATCATAAATATCATGTTAGAAAAATATATAGCTCATTATTTGTGCCTCTTATAGGTATTAAATTACTTATGGAGTAAATAATGAGCTTGTTTTTTAAACTAAATTTTGCACTTCAAAATTAAAGATACAGACTCTTTAATAATTACCATCCACCTGCACCTTTTTCATCACCAATATTTTTATCGTTAAATTGGTAAGCAGTTTTTAAGATATTTCTGGCCTCAAGTAAGGCTTTTTTGTAATTGCTTTTTTCTAAGTCTGACCCAGTAGATAAAACGGGTTTTTGACCAATATGTTCATGCAATTTAACAAAATTTTCTTTGGTAAGAGGAGAAAGCCGATTAAATTGCAATCCTAGAGAAAATCCTTTTAATTCTGACCAATGTTTAGCATGATCTAAAAAGCCATACGTCTCATCACCAAATTTAACCATATCTTGCAAAACTTCATTAATATAGTGAACTACGGTCGAAGCAATGGTTTTTTCCCATACTTGTAGAATTGTATTTCTATATTCAATCAACTTTGCTAAATCAGTTTCATTTAAATCTCCTTCGTTCGAAGAAATTAAACTACGTCCTTGACGAAAAGCTAGAAATATATCTCTCGTAAAATCTGTTGGGCTTAGTTTTGCTACACCGAAATCACGCTTAGCTGAATTAGTTGAATGTCCAAAATTATATTCACTCAATAAATTAATGGTACTATCTTCATCAGTATCCTTTGTAACCTTCTTTTTAATATCCTCGTCTGTATAGCTACCATAATCATGAGCAGAACCAAAATATCCAAAGGCTTCATCCCAATTATGCTCTAGCTCGGTATACAATTTACCCTCAACAGCTTCACTATTATCTGCCTTTAAACCTTTTTCAGGTGTATCATTATCTAAATAATCATCAGCTCCCTGGGACCAAGCAATGGCCACACCAAGAAATTTTTGGATTAATTGTTGATAGTCTAACCCTTCCGCAGATACATAAGGTTTGGTTATTGGATTTTCAACACCTGTCTTAGTACCTGGCTCATTTTCAGGACTTGTTGAACGACTTGCCATAAGATCTGCTAATTCAGTAAACCATAACTGAATTAAATCGTCTGGAGAAATTACCTTGCTCCCATCTTTCCAACCTATAAAATCTTTTGACCAATCCTTGTGTTGACCAATTTTATCATTACCCGCAATTTTTTTCTTTAAATTGGGGGCATCAGATTTTAAATCATTGAACATTTTTTGTTTAGGTGATGGTTCAGAAGTAATTGTCAGATTGTCCGTACCATTGTTTGTTGAATCAAACTCATAATACTTAGTAAGTTCTGCTTTTACTTTCTCAGCAGTCAACGCTGTATTTTCCACAGATAATTTACCTATATTAGACTTAAGTTCCTGTATTAAAACATGCCGGAAAGTTTGGCTAGCGTAATTTACACTGCTTTTTGTACTGTCAAACCGACTTGTATAGGAATATGTATCTGGTACATCTAGTTGTTGTTTACATTGTAACACAAGTAAACTCAACAAGCCTAATAGTAATGCCTTTGCACACTTACACTTTAAATAATATATTTTCATCTTCTCAGACCTCCTTATTAGATTATCTTATAGAAATTGATAATCATTATCAATAGATATCAATGTGCGATAATATGTCAAGTATTTAACTATTTATATTAGGTATATAGATTGGGGAGTCAGTACTAGCGCTGGACAGCGTAGACTTGGTTAGCTATTATTTACGATAATTGGATTAGATTCTGTATCTTTTTGCTTGCATTAATTCATGCAAGCAACATAGGTCGTTTACATTAATTGATCGAGTGTAATACCCCGTAATAAACACAGTTTACAAATACTTAGACTGTCCCCATCTTCAGGATTGACTACGCACAGACCCCATTGCCTGCATGCAGGCAAATTATTTATCTCATCCTTACAAAAAAATATAGACCCAGCGTCTACCTTTTATGTCTCATTACAATCATCATGACGGATAAAAAGAAAGCATTCATCAATTTTCAAATTGAGTTGGATAATAATGATAACCCCACTAAAATTGCATGGGAGGCAACGGATTCACCATTTAATGATATACAAGAATGCAGAGCACTGTTATTAACTCTATGGGATCCAGAGAAAAAACAAACCTTTGGTATTGATCTATGGACCAACAAAATGATGATACATGAAATGAATTTGCTGTGTTACCAAACTATACTTAAAATGGCAGACAGCTATGAAAAAGCTACCAAGAATAAAGAATTAACCCAGTTATTACGTGATTGTGCCCATGATTTTGCTAATAAAATTAAAGATTCTAATCAAGATGTTAAGTAAAATAGTTTGTTATTGTATTTGCATTTGTTTTTTATGTTCAAGCTGGATTTATTCACAGAAACCTGTTACTCTTGACATACATGCTGTTGGCGACATCGTCCTAGGTACTAATTTCCGTCGTAAGGCTTTGCCTGCCCAAGAAGGTAGATTATTGTTTTCACATGTACGTAAATATTTACAGGGTGCTGATATTTTATTTGGTAATTTTGAGAGTACTCTTACCAACTATCCCAAAACAAGAAAAGATACCACACGTAGTAAGGTGTTTGCCTTTCGTACACCACCTAAATATGTAAAAAGTCTCAAATATGCTGGTTTTGATGTTTTAAGTGTGGCAAACAACCATTCGTATGATTTTTTTCAAAAGGGTTTTTTAGATACTATGTTCTACATTGAGGGCAGTGGGATTGTGGCCACAGGTAAGAAAAATAGTATTAGTTACTTGAAACGTAAAGGTGTAAAAGTGGCTTTTATTGCCTTTGGATACACATCTAACTTAAACTCGATACATAATCTACCACAAGCTATTGCCTTAGTGCATAAAGCTAAACACAAGGCAGATATTATTATTGCTTCGATACATGCAGGTGCAGAAGGGAATAAAGCTGTTCATGTAAAAAATAAAGAAGAGTATTTCTATGGCGAGAACAGGGGAAATTTAGTTAAGATCTCGCATCATTTGATTAATCATGGAGTGGATCTAATCTTGGGACATGGTCCTCATGTGCCACGTGGTATGGAGCTATACAGGCATCGTTTGATTGTATATTCATTAGGTAATTTTGTTGGTTATCATGTTTTTAGTTTAAGTAAATACAAAGGTTTATCATACATCCTCAAAACTAAACTAAAGGCAGATGGTACTTTTCTTAAAGGCAAGATTGTCCCTTTATATTTAGATAAAGATGGTATACCACATTATGATAAAAGTCAAAAAACCATTGGCTTAATCAAACGGCTTAGTAAAAGTGATTTTGTGAAAAGCAAGCTATCGATTAATGCAAACGGGTTTATTCATTAATATCATGTTAGATACTAAGAAGAAATTTTATATTGAGACCTACGGCTGTCAAATGAATGTTTATGATTCCATGATTGCCCAAAATATTCTAGAAAAAAATCATGCTGTATGCATACTCAACCCAGAAGAAGCGGATTTAATTTTACTAAATACTTGTGCCATCCGGGAAAATGCCCATGAAAAAGTATATAATCGTTTAAAAGCTTTGGCTCATTTACGTAAAAATGGTGCCAAAATTGGTGTTTTGGGCTGTATGTCACAAAATTTAAAAGACGATCTATTTACCTACAATGTCTCTATTGATTTTATTATGGGGCCTGACTCTTTACGTAATCTGCCTAATTTTTTATATTCCAGTCCATCGTCTAATTCTTATCTCGAATTATCTTCTTCAGAAATATATGACGACATGATGCCATCTAGCGAGCAACACTTACAAAGATCAAAAAATCAGCTTACTGCCTTTGTTACGATACAGCGTGGTTGCAATAATTTTTGCTCCTTTTGTGTGGTCCCTTTTACTCGAGGTAGAGAAAGATCTAAATCAAGAGAAGCCATTGTTATCGAGATCCAAAATTTAGTAGATGCTGGTTTTAAAAGTGTTATTTTGCTAGGCCAAAATGTAAATTCCTATTGTTATGAGGGTATACAATTTTATGATCTCGTTGAAAGCATACTAGAACAAACCACGATACAACGTATTTATTTTACATCTCCCCATCCAAAGGATTTTCCTCAAAAATTAATTCATCTTATGAAAAATAATCCTAGATTTTGTAATCATGTGCATATGCCCTTACAAGCAGGTTCTGATTTTATTTTAGATAAAATGAAGAGAAATTATACCTCGGCTGAATTTCTTGATTTGGTTGGTTACATACGGCATATGCTACCTAATGTTTGCATTACAACGGATGTTATAGTGGGGTTTCCTGGCGAGACACGCAAACATTTTGAAGATACATTATTGGTAATGCAACAAGCTGATTTTGATTCTGCCTTTATGTTTGCCTATTCGCAAAGAAAGCAGACGCTTGCTAGTAAGGTATATGAGGATGATGTATCTGAAGCAGAAAAAAAGATGCGCTTGCAAAAGTTAATCAATCAACAATTACAACGTTCTTTAGCTAAAAATCAAATCTATTTAAACAAAGACGTATCTGTCTTAGTAGAAAAGCACTCAAAACGTAGCCATGAAATGTTGATGGGCAGTTTGTTGAACAGCAAAAAAGTGATATTTGAGACGAATAAGAGTTTGGATGCACTTTTAGGTCAATCGGTTGATGTAAAAATTCATGCTGTTACTAGTAATACCCTCTTGGGTAAATTAAAACATTCCATGTCTTCTAAAGAAACTACAAGAGATATCCAAACACAAGAGCATGCCTACGTATAATACCTTTTT
Source organism: Leptospiria bacterium (assembly GCA_965262015.1). Classification (GTDB taxonomy): domain Bacteria; phylum Spirochaetota; class Leptospiria; order Turneriellales; family CBDBES01. Next base: position 1,298,491 of record OZ253494.1, on the reverse strand, counting down.
TACTCCTAGTTTCTCTGAAAAAAAAATCATCCAATATATTATTAAATACAATCTTAATTCGCATATTTAGTAATTACTTTGTCTTCTGAATCAAAATGTTCTAGTGCTTCTTATATTTCTGCAAATTTTAATTATCATAAATAATAGCTAACAAAGTAATTTAATCCAATATACAAGGTTTGTGTGTGGAAAGTTAAGTATAGTTTTAACTTTCCACACAGAATCTGCAGTACTCATTATTTTATACTTTACAAGACTTAATCGTTCTGGCAAGAATGCATGTAGTCTATGATATTAGTTGAAGTTATTGAAGTTGCTGTTACTGAGATGGGTCTAGCTTTAACTCTCAAGAGTACTAAATTTCTTAAAGCAGTTCTTATGTTTGTTGGTCCATTAGAAACCTATTCTATCTCAGTAGCTTTGGGCATTCAAAAGTTGTCAAGGCCACTTATGCATGATCTAATGCATAATTTTTTGGAATCTACAGAGCATATCGTTAATAAAGTAATTGTTAATAAGTTTCAATCAGGTACTTTTTTTGCTAAAATTTATATTTGTACTGATCAAGATGATCGCAGTAAAGATTTAATTTTTGATGCTCGACCTTCGGATGCAATTGCACTCGCTGTTCGTTTTAAAGCACCTATTTTTATTGCTGAGCGAGTTTATAAAGCTGTAGCAATTGACATTAAAGACCTTAATGCCATAGATGGGGATTCTAATGTTGAGGAGTATACTTTACATACTAGTGATGATTCCTACAATGATCTTCCTTTGATGGATACAATAGAGCCTCGGCGGGGTTCTAAATTACGTTCTAAAAGAGATGTACTTAATAATATGCTAGAGACCGCTGTGCAGTCAGAAAATTATGAAAAGGCTGCTCTACTTAGAGATGAATTAGAAGAGCTAAGTGCACTTTTATCTAAGAAAAATAAAAAGCAGATAAATGATAAACCTCGTTGGAAATCATGACCAGTATCTAGTATTAGATTTCTATGTAGATGAGCCGGCTTGTTTTGGCGTCCCTCCTTATGTAAGTCCATATGTTCGTTATACTTATGGTGCCTTGTTGCATGCCGATTCTACTAATGAAGTTGACTACCTTACTATTGATCACTTACGAGAAAGTGAGTTTCGTTTAAATAAGACATATGTAGGTATTTTTCTGGTAGGGGGTTCGTCTGTACCTGGGAAATATCTTGGTAGCCGTATTGGCACTTTAGCAGAAATACTTACCTTTCTGGATCGCAATCCAAATCAGCCTATTTTTCTTGGCGGTCCTATTAAATTTATTTCTGAAAAATTTAAGAGTGTCATTCAATCTAAAGGAGGTATTTTATGTTCACCTGATATTTCTGATGTTGCTTACCAATTTTCGACCAAGAAAGATATACAGAAAATAAATACCCAATTTAAAGTTCGTAAAGATTATTCACTGATTCGTGAGTTCGCTATCAAGGGTGCTGGTGTCATGGTGTTACATTTTCGTTTTCCCCACTTAATTGCTGAAATAGAAACTTATCAAGGATGTACTCGCAATGTATTTTGTTCTTTCTGCACAGAGGCTTTATATGGAAGACCTGTTTTTCGGCCTCTTGAAGATATTTTGTCTGAAGTTGAAGCTCTACAACTTTGTGGAATATCTAATTTTCGCATTGGTCGACAAGCAGATTTATATACTTATATGGCAGATATGGATGATTTTAAGAATACATTCCCAAGACCCCGTCCTGCATTTCTTAAAGACTTATATAAGGGGATACGTAGTGTTGCCCCAGATACTCAAGTTTTACATTTAGACAATGTTAATCCTGGTTTACTTGCTACCTTCCCAAAAGAAGCAGAAGAAATTACAGAAATTATTACATCTTATAATACTGAATTAGATACGGCGGCAATGGGGATGGAAACCGCAGATGAACAAGTTATTATTCGCAATAGTCTAAAAGCAACTCCTAAAGAAGTTGCTACTGCTATTGATATTATTCATAAATATGGAGTACAAAAAAATGGTTCTTTGCCTAAGTTAACAGTAGGCCTCAATTTTATACATGGATTGCCTGGTGAAACAAAGGATACTTTTAGAAAGAATTATGACTTTCTCGCCTCTTTGCTTGACAAAGGGATATTTTTGCGTCGGATTAATATCCGCCAGGTGCTAGTTTTTGAAAATACAGGTTTAGAAAGATTACGGCGTACAGAAAAACATATCCAATCAAATACTATATTAAAGTATAGATTCCATTACTATAAAAAACTAATTAGAGAAAAGATTGATCCTGTGATGTTAGCAGGCACATTCCCTATAGGTAGTATCATTAAAGATGTTTATATTGAAAAACAGGTAGCCAATGGTTTTTTAGGTCGCCCGATTGGTAGCTATCCTATTACTTGTTATATTTTAAGTAGCGATACCCTAGAGAAGACAATTAATTTTGATCCCAACATTTTGCGTTCTAGTCATTATAAAACAGATGTTTTAGTAATTGGATACAAGAGTCGTTCATTATTAGGTATTTCCTTGCAGGATAAACTGTCGTATTTACCCTTACATTTATTAGAAAAAATTTTACCTAAAAAAATTGCCTTCTCATTCTGGGAGACACATAATATACAACTTTTGCCTAAGCATCTGGTGTTATTGAATTAAGTCTAACATGTTTCTTTCTCTAAAAAAACTCTCTATATTTAATTTAAAGGTACAGGTAAGTCGATAGTACTACAAGTTGCTAATGCATATTACACAAGTTAAGTCATATGTTCGCCGTGGTCTTATAGAAGAGGCCATAGGAGATAAGGTAGTACTGGAGTTTAAGGATAAAACATTACCTAATGCCATAGTATATGTGTTGGAGGGCAAAGTACATAGACAAGTAAATCTTACTCCTAACAGAAAACTATATGAGGCCTATTACCCTGGTTCATTTGTTGGCTTAGAGGATCATTTGTGCAATTCTCCTGGAGTAGGACATATTACAGCCCATTCAGGTTCTCATTATGTTTTATGGACTTATGATGATTGTCTAAAAACCATAGAGACAATACCATCTTTTGCTAAAAAAGCGATCATATCTCTTAGTAAGCGTATCCGTATTTATCATTCACGAGAAAGACATATGAGCATGGATTTAAGACATGATGTACCAGAAGAACCAGCAGGTTCTACAGAGGATCTAAATGAGAGTATAATGGATGGATTGCATGAGTCCTCTTTTTCTAGCTATGAGCAGTTTCCTGAAGAAATGATTAGAGAGTATTCTGTATCTGTTAATACAGGTAATTATGTCATACATCAAGGAGAAAGGAGTAGACAGATTTATATTATTTTATCTGGAGAAGTACGTGTCGTTGTAAATTATGGTGATAAACAACAAGAGGTTGATATTTTAAATACAGGTGATTTTGTAGGAGAGATGGCTATATTTGATTCATTACCCCGTTCTGCTGATGTAATTGCTAATACAAATACATTGCTTCTAGAGTTATCACTTAAAAATTTTGATCTATTATTTAACTTACATTCTAAGTGGAGCATGAAAATTCTGGATACACTTGCTCATAGGTTAGAGAATCGTAGAAATACTTTGATTCATTAAATAATTAATAAATAGTTTGTTTCAATATCTAAATTCATTAAAGTCTAATTACTGTACGACGTGTTAATTGACTGCGATTCAACAATATTTCCTGCAGACAACATCATTAAATCTGTTTTTTTACTAGGGCATCAACCAGGTGTAACCATTTTTGAAACTATTTTATTAGAAGATGGTATACCTTTATTTTTACAAGATCACGTAAAACGTTTATCAAAAGGTATGCATTTTCTAGTACCTAATATGGATCTTAGTATGTTGGCAAATATACCAACTAGAATTGCTAATTTAGTAGCCTCTACATCTGCTAAGCAAAAATACCATAGACTAAATATTTTTTTTCTAGTTAATCAAGAACACTTTCGATCAACAATATTGAATGGAAATCAGATAGCTCTTACACTACAAAGTTTATCCGTCTTACAAACTCATTACAGATTATTATGTTCTTCAGTGAGTACGGGGTACTCTACTCATTTACCGCCTTACGTAAAATTAAGTGCCAACCCTATATCATTTTTATCCAAGAAAGAAGCTTGTCAACATGGTTTTGATGAGGCTTTATTGTTTAATGATGAAGGTAAAATTATAGAAGGCTCTTACTCTAATATTTTTTTTATACAGGATGATATTGTTTATACGCCTTGTCTTAGTACAGGATGTTTAGATGGCGTGACCCGTGAGGAAGTACGAAGTATTTGCGAAGACAATGCTATTGAACTTAGGGAACAACCTATTATGATAGATAGTATGAGTGATTTTAGTGAAGTATTTTTGACCAGTTCAATACGAGAAGTAGCTCCTGTTTCTACAATCGCTTATTATAATGAAAAAAACTTATCTATTATAAAATTTAAATGTTCTATCATAACTGATCGTATTAAAAAATACTACCAAACTAGAAAAGATTATTTTAAAAAGCATTATCGTATCAATTGATATCTTATCTTATGAAGTTTATTAGACCTTTTTTTGGGGTAGTTACATGCAAGGTTACCTCTATGGATGTATTATTGTCTTATCTAAGTTCTCGGATAGGGGGTTATGATTATTCCAGTCCTACTATACTAGTAAAACGTTTGCATATAAATCCAACCAGGGATGGCTTATTCTTTTATGAGCATGATCATCAAACAGTAAATCGTTATTATGTGCATATGTTTAGTGTTACTGATTGTATGAGTGTAGACATGTTAAGCAAAAAGATTAAGCGTACATATAAAAAACATACCACACTTAATTCTCACTTTACTAATTTTACTATGGTGATATGTGGGTATGTACATGAGGAACAGGTGGTTAGCTTTCATACCTTACTAACTCAGTTTAGGATTCCTTTGCCTCATCAGCTATTTGGCCAGGTTGAGTTAGTGTTAAAAAATTCGGAATTTACATCTTATGAAGGCACGTCCTGGCTGTTTAAAGAGCCTGCTTGTGGGATATTTTTTAATGATGTTAGGCGGTTAGGGTAATTGAATGAAGGTTGTACGTTCAGAAAATCAGGGTTTTCTTATCCTTTTGTTGACTGTTACGGTATTGATGCTTAGTTTTTCAGGAGTATTAGTATTTTTTAATAATGCATTTCAAGAATATAAGTCAGTCGATCAAAGAGGCAAGCATCTGAAAGCCCAGTATCTGGCACACAGTGGCATTATTACTGTTTTAGATTTATTCCATGATCTAGAAAGATATGGTTATTTAGAATTACCTATACCTATACCATTTGGTAATGGGTATATCCTTTATGAGGCAATTGATTTAAGTGGTAAAATTAATATTAATTATTTAGTTAATAATTGGGATGATAGTTTAAATGCACGACAATTGGATCGATTACATCGTTTGTCTGAGCATCTTGGTATACCAACTAATATATGGGATGGTGTGATTGATTGGATTGATAATAATAACTTACCTATGCCAAGTGGTTATGAAAAAGAACATTACGCATCTCTAGACACGCCCATGCGTGTTAAAAATTCTAAACTACATAGTATAGAAGAACTGTTATTGATTCCAGGATTTGATTATAGTTTATTGTATACAGATATTCGTACAGAAGATATACGAGATAGATTTAATTCTGATGATTCATTGTACGACGAAGAGCTTGAGTTAATTACAGAAGATGATTTTATATTAGCTAATAACATTTCTGCTGAGTTAGTTCCTACTATACATGGTGCTGGCTCAGAATCTTTAGATAGAATTAATGTTAACACAGCACCTTTTTTAGTTTTGTGGTCAGTTTTGGAACAGATAGAAAATGAAGAAATTATAAAACACATTTTAAGAAGACGTGCAGAAAAAAAAGCACTAGGAGGTATGTTAAGTATACTTGATTTAAAGAGTATCCCAGGCATCAGTCAGGAAATACTTGACAATATTGATCAATATGGTTTAAAATTTGATGGGGATGTCTATAAAATTGTAGTGACAGCAACGGTAGGCTCTCAATTAGCTAAATCTTCTGTTATCTATAATAAATTAAATAGGCAAATTTTATCTTATGCCGAATAACATACAAACACGAGTTCCTGTTGTTTTGAGTATGCAGGGCAATCTAATCAGAAGTCTAAGCTGGAAAACCACTATCACAGATATCAATATTCTCAAGTGCGAAACATTGATCTTAGGAGATATTCCTGAGCATCAATTAAATCATGATTTAATTTGTGATTTTATTACACAAAATTATCCTACAAATATAGGGGTTTATTTTAATATCCCCACAGAAAGCACTTTCATGCGAGAATTCGTTTTACCTTTTACAGATAAAAATCAGGTTAAAGAGACCATACCTTTTGAGCTGAGTAATGTAATTGTCTATCCTCTAGATGAAATTGTATTTGATTATTATAGTTATCCCGACTATGATAATAATATTACAAGGGTTGTTATAGTAGGTTGCCTCAAGAACGTTCTATACCAATATCTTTCTCTATTCAAAAAATACAATATCTTTGTTTTAGGTTTATATGCAGAGATAGATTCTCTTTATCATCTGGGTAGTTACATTGAAGAAGAACACTATATTGCTTTGCATGTTTCATCAAATCACTCTTACATAATTCATGTGTCTTCTAATGAATGGTTGTGTGCTCGCAATATTAGTCTGGGATATAATACTTTAATAAAGCTTATTGCAGAAAAGTGGGGTAGAGATTTCACAGAAAGTGCTGATTTAGTTGCTAAAATGGGTATTACTGATTTAGAGAATGTTGATTATGGACACTATAAAAATCAGTATAAACTTTCTAAATCTCATATGAATCTATTAATTCAAGCATTTCAAGAATTTTCTTATATATTTCAAAAAGAGATTAATGTGACTATTAATTCTTCAATACCAACAAAAACATCTCTTACCTACTCTCCAGATTCTTTACCCATAATATTAAGTAGTGATTTAAAATACCAGTCGCCTCTAGAAACACTTCTATCTCATTACACTAATCGCAATATAGTAAGTCTTTCCTATGAGAAGACTCCCCTGATTAGCTGGCCCCGTGAATACACTCTGCCTTTTGGTAGTATTATTGCTTATCATGCTGGCCATAAATTAAGATTTTTAGATAAAGACTTAAAAAAATATGTTTATAAATCCCCACTATATAGAAGGCTTACTTTTTTTATCCTCTTTGCTTTTGGTTTAATAAGTTTTATAGGTGCCATTGTCGCTGATCTATGGTTTTATGAAAAAAATGTGGAAAAACATTATGAAGCTAATGTCACACAATACAAAAAAGATTTTGGTATCACTCGACTGCCGAAAAAACATACATCACTTGTTGGGTCAGCTCAGAAGCAGGTTAATTTACTAAAGAAAAAAACAGATATTTTTACACATTTTTTTCAAGATTATCCTATTAGTTTGCTCTTACTTGAGTTAACTAATTCTTTACCTGTAAATGATAGTTTGGTGGTTAATAAGATACGATATGATAGCAAAAGTATTTCAGTGGTAGGTTCAGTAGAGAGCGTTGCTTGGCTAGAAGATTTACAGACTGCAATAACAAAGAATGTTGTATTTGCAACAGTGAATTGTTCTAAGCGCACAGACCCAGGAAAAAATAATACAATACAATGGAAGTTTAAATGTCAGATTATACCATCTAACCCATAAAAGATATCAGATATGCTACATTTAACAGAACGTGAAAAACTTATTCTCTTTGGGGGTTCTATTGTTTTATCCATTATGTTATTTTTAGCGGGATTGTATAAGGCAAATAACCTCTTAGCTAATATTAAAGAACAGGAAGATCAATGGACACATGAGTCGATAGTATTACAAAATCTTGGTAGGGAGTATCGTTTACTAAAAAATTTATCTGCTAATATTGTTAATCAAAAAGGTGCTTCAGATGTTACTATTGATATAGAAAAATTACTAGTACAAAATAACTTAAAATCTTTTCATCCAAACCTTATTCCTCGACGTAGCAAGGTAGAGAAAAAATATATTAAATCAGAAGTTCAAATCACTTTTAAAGAGATACCTATGCAACCTATCTTTACCTTAATTAATCAGGTTGAAAATTATCCAGATAAATTTCTTAAAATAACTAACCTAGCAACCCGACCTCTTCTAAAAAAAGTGGGTTATTATAGCGTTTCTATTACAATCGCTACTTTTTTGGGTAGGAATAAGTAATTCATGGCCTTAGATAATCAACAAGAACAAGACGAAACACTAATCAAGACTACTCCTCTTCAACTTGCCTTATCTACTGCTGGGGTGTCTGTAAATGATGGAGAATCTTCTCCAAGTTTATCTCGATTAGTTTTAATTAAGAATATAGTGGTTATATTATTGATTGGAATTATTAGCCTGATAGGTTCTATTATTCTTTTTTTCCCAATTAAATCAATTAGTAAAAAATTCCTTGATCAAGCAATTATTTTTGGTGAATCTATAAGTTATAGTACGTATAATATATCTATCTCAGGGTATTTTGAGTTTACTAATCTATCTATACCTTTATCTGCGAACAAAGAAAAAAGTCATAAAATTACTTTTACTACTCTACGTGGTCATATTTCCTTATTCAATCTTGTATTACGGGATAAATTAAAATTATCTCTTGAGTCTGGCCCTATGGTAGCTAATTTAGAAGTATATGTGCCATTTACCTTGCGTAGTTCTGGATTTAAAATTATAGCTGATAGTAATAATCTATCACAAAACAAGTCAGAATGGTTATTTGATCTTGATTTAGACTTAGATGATCTTATATTAAAAACAGAAGCTAGTCTTCCTATGATTGGTAGAAATATTGATGCTTTGGTCATTAATACTATTAAACACCATATATTTATCAAAAATAACACGGTTGATATGAATAAATTACAAATAAATTCTAGTTTATTTAACGTTTCTTTGGAGGGTTATTTGAGTCTATCAAGGAATATTGTTTCAAATCTATCAATTATATTACACCTCACAAATTTTATTAATAAATATAAGGAATTTAACATTGCTTTTACATTAAAAAACACCCTAGGTATATTACAAGAAGGTGATATTGTTAAATTACAATGTTTTAATGCACCGATTACTTGTGAGCCTGAAAAAAAACTGCCCCAATCATAATTACTTATTATTGCTATTTGTGCAAGTTATTATTCTCGTGCAAAAATACAAGTATTAATGTATACAGCTGTGGTGAACAAAATTACCCAAAATACTATCTGTACGGTATAGCGGATACTATTCGCCATGAAGGTAAACATAATCTTATGTGATTGTGTAGCTACATCATAGTTGTGAGAAAGAGTATCCTCAGCATTCCGAGGTGATGTTTGAGTGTGCTGGATGTTATGATAGTGTTTTTTTAGGTAAGACTTTATATGATATAGTCCAAAAGATAGTATTGTTATTAGGATAATATATAGTATTATGTTAGTAAAATTCTGTGTTTGTAATATGAGGACAGGTAAAAATATAAAATCAGAAATAATTAAAATTATCACCAAGAAACACAATAAAATTAAAGGTAAGGAAAAACGCATAGAGTCTCTCTCATACCTTTAAAGAAGCTAAGATCGCAAGTATATTCTTTTTAGAGAATAAAATATAAAACCCCCATTAACGAAAACAGTAGTCCAATCAATAGGAAGAGAGAAATTTGGACGAACGGAATATTTTTGTGACTTTTCACAGGCGGGAGGTCAATGGATGCAACAGGCTGTGATATTTGATGCTGTGTATTATTAGGTGTTTGAGACTTTTCTATGGGCATGTTGCCAGATAAAAAGACAAATGGCGATCCATAAAATAACTTTACGTTGACGTTTATTTCTTCCAATATTTCAGAAAAGATATGTGTATCAAATTGTATACGTAACTTGTGCTGTGGCTTATTTTCTACTTGTGTATTTGAGATAACTTTGCCAGGAATGGGTTGTACTATTTTACCAGCACCTTCACTTAAATGGTATTGAGAAATAAGATTATCTTCGTTTGGGCCCCCGTGGACGATCATAGCCATTACAATATCGTTAGGTTGGATATTTCGTACTACCTTACCACCTACGGGAGACAAGACAAACGTTGTATTAATCATGATTTCTTCCACAGCCATATCAGGCGTGTCTTCTAAAGAGTCCGCTTGTACCTGGTGTATTTCTTGTTCGTGAATAGAATCCTCTGTGGAGGATGAATCCATCTCCAGGGCAATTTCCATGACAATCTTTTTATCATAGAGTGCTTTCCCCAACATAGGTTCAAATAGTCGGCCCATTGCTCTTTTATATTCCTTATCTTTAATAGCATTATCGAGGTCATTGACAAAGGTTGGGTCTTTGAGTGAGTTATCCAGAGTGTTTTGTAAAGTAACAGTTTGTTTTTTATGATAATCACCTTTATAAATTAATTCACTAATAGCACCATTTAGACTCTCTCCTGTAAAAAGTTCTAAGGGTTTCATAAAGACAGCTGAGTAAGATGCGATAATTACTTTGGTTATTTCTGCCATATGAAACCCCGCATTAAATTTTATAAAAAGAATACCATATATTTTATTACTAACAGATTTAAATCTACATTTAATAATAAAAACTTTTTCTTCAGTAGTATCATTTTCTTTCATATTGTTTGCAAATAAAAGATTGACAATATATTGTATAGTCAATTTTAGGATAATCCCTACGAGCTAACCATATTCTCTTAACAACTCCTCCGCTTACCGGTCGGTATTTAGTGTACCGTTTCCTAACTTCCACAAAGAATTTTTATCATATTTAGAAAATCTAAAAATGATTATGTTAATTTTAATATTAAGTGTATGGTTATTTCTGCACAACACATATCTCTATGGTAGTGAATATGTAGCGTCAAGATACCAAAATATTTATGAACCAACACAGCTTAATCCTGCTTTGTTGGCAGGGCAATTTCAAAGTTTTATTATGGGTAGTCATATAAATATTTTGACAAATAAAACAAATAACGTATTAAATATTTTTTCTGGTACTTCTTATAAACAACAGCAATTTTTTTTTAATGCATCTCTACTAAATTTTACATCTTTCGAGGGTATCAATGTTTACACGATGAATAAAATCAGTCCACACTTCTCTTGGGGTCTAGGATTACAATGTGTATTAGAGAATGATAAAAAAATATTTTTTATTGTATCAGGTTTAGTTTACAATACTATATTATTGGCCAAGCCTATTATAGGCTCTATAGGTTTGTATGCGGTGACAACGGATCTACTTATGCAGATATCTACCCAACGTGATGTACTCAATAATATAGTTAATAAGCTTCTTCTTACGAATCGTCTTACTTTTTTTAAAACTTCCATCATTTCTATGTATTATATCAACCGAATGATAACATATAGCAACTTTTCTTCATTTCTAATTTTTCATGGATTAGGCTTATCTCTGCTTCATTTTGCGGGTTTACAAGTTTATCTACGACATAATCTGTTCAATCAATATCATGATTGGGGTATAAGTATACAAAGCCAGAAAACTTGGAATTTTGCTACATTGGGTTTCTCTTTGGCTTATAACCAAAAGCGCTTTAATATTTTCCAGCAGAATCATGAAATTAATTTTAATACCTATGTTTCTCATGATTTTATTGCATCCCATCAAGCAACATCTAGTAATACAGAGATCAGTTATACTATGCATCCTAAAGATTATATCACGCCAAATGCGAATGGCTTACATGATTTTTTGACAATTAACTTTAATCACTCTGATTATTCAACAATAAGATTATGGAATGTGGTTATTAAAGATTCACGAGGTAATATAATTGCAATTATTAAGCCGGATACTCTAAGTCTTAATGGGGAAGGAGAATTTAATTTTCCTAAAACTATAGTATGGAATGGGAGAAATGCTAATGGTAATATTGCTCCGGATGGTAATTATTCCATAGAATTCCAAGCACAGTTATCTAATAATAAAATAGTAAAACAGTGGTTTTTAGGGATGATACAATTGTCTACTTCAGAACCTAAATTCTTTTATCATATTACTGATCATTATCTATCTCTGGATAACTTCTATAAATTTACATGCTATCTTACGGCTAAGAGTAAAATTAAATTCTATGAAATTACAATGTATAAAAATAATCATAAAATGGGTACTCGTATTATTCACTCCATCAATCAAAGAACAATGCTAGGTGATACATTTTTTCGTGCCTATAAATTCGATGATGGTGATTCTTTTCATTTTAAAATTACTGCTATAGATAAGTATTTAAATCGATGGTCTCAAATAACCCATCCTGTTTATGTGATTAAGCATAAACCAGATGTTAGGTTAACTTTTGCTTATGATTTTTTTTCACCTAATGGAGATGGTGTTAGAGATGCTTTACCTATGTTTGCGGAATGGCCTAAAAATAAAATAATTGCGTCTTGGGAGCTTGTATGTTTTAGTAAAGAAACACATACATTAGTCATGCGTCAGCATGGTAAGAATAATCTATCTAAACAATTTACATGGAATGGTTTAAATACAAAGGGGTTTGCAGAAGATGTGGGGCAGTATATAATTATATTGCGCTTAAATTTTACAGATAAAACGCATGCTGAAAGTATACCTCATCTTGTTCATCTCGCAAAACATAATTTACATGTTAGTATATGGGCGAATGATGAGGGTTTTACTCCAGATAATAACTCACAAAATGAAACTACCAAAATATATATTCGATCTTACCATGATCTTATATTAAGTAGCTACAGGCTACATATTACTAATGAGTTAGGAGATACAATTAAGAGGATATCTGGCTCTGGTTTTTTACCTCCTTTCATTATATGGGATGGTTCTAATGAAGGTGCTCTGCTTTTAGAAAATCAGAGATACTTTAAGATAATGCTGTTAATAACAGATGTCGCAGGTAATCAAGGTAGCTCTAATACGCTTACTATCTTCACCTATCCTATGAAACCAATTCTTTCAAATGGTATTACTTTACTAGATCCAAACCTTCGATTTCCTGCTATTTATTTTTCATCAGGTAGTGTGACGCCTAATAACAGTGCACTAGTGATGCTTCAAACTATAAGCCATCTCATTAAATCCACCAAAAATGTGCAAATTATTATACATGGGTATGCTGACACACAAGGTACAGATAAATATAATCTGAGTTTATCTTACCAAAGAGCTATGTTTGTTCAGGATTACTTACTCGGGTTAGGGATTAAGCATAAGATTAAAATTCATAGTAAAGGTGAGACATCGCCTATTGTACAAGATAATCAAGGCAGAGTTTTTTCTGCTAATCGAAGAGTGGAGGTTGTATTAAGACAATTATAAAGAGTAAGTGGTTACTGATATATACTTATTTTTTTACACAAACTTTGTATGTATGGGGTGTCCCCGTACATACAGGTTTGTTACTTGATCAAATTTTTTCAGCCTCTAACCAGTCTTTAGCAGGTACAGGTATTACTTTACCAAATGGAGGACTTCTCTATGCGAAGCATAATCCAGCTCAACTTATTTTTACACATGATATTGAACTAGCTACTAAATTTGATCAAGGTCCTTTTGTTAATCGATATTTTGGTCTTTTAGGCTCTAAACGGTTTTATAATTATCCTGTAGGTTTTCTTCTAGATTTACATATTCCATATATTTTTGAAGAAATTGATAACGAGGGTTTTATTATTGGTGCAAACTCTATTTATAGCATCCAGATTGGTCTAATGTCTGCAAAGAGTTTTCGTTTTAAAAAATATCAGTGGCATCTTGGCATTGGGTTAAATTTATATTATAGCCGTCTATTTACTTTTGATACCTTTTCTTTTGCTTTTAATATAGGTGCTTTGTTTCCTGTTACTATTCCCATTCTCACTCAATATACCAATTATATTGGGGATATTTTGCTGATTTCATTATCCTTCACAAATTTAGGTTTGCCTTTAACTTATTTAAATACCAAGAATAACTTGCCGTATGCAACTCAGATAGGTTTATCTTGGCAGGCTTTATCTCTCAACTTGCATACATTGACTCTATTAACTAATATAAAATTCTATTTTACAAAGAGCGAGTTAAGTGATAATTTTATTTATTCAAGCGGGGTAGAATATAAGTTCTTTAATCTTGTATTTATTAGGGGTGGTCTATCAAGAGACTATCAACGCACAGATTTTAATATGGGGTGTGGGATACAGTACATGGATAATGATCTATATTCAATACAAATAGATTATAATTTTCATCCTGGCGGGGAACTTGACCATGGACATCAGGTTAATCTAAAGATAACTTTTTTGTATGATAACTTTAAGGATAAATTTAAACGCAGTACTAGAGCCCATGAAAGAGAATTACAAAAAATATATCAGCAAGTTATAGACAAGCTAGAAAAATATATTTTAGACTATAAACTCAGCCATGGTCACTTTCCCCATAACCTTCAGGAGTTAATCAACTATATACAAAGTCATGATGCAAAAGAAACCCTACCTGAAAATATCTTAGAGATGGTAGAATACCATACAGAAACAGGTAAGATTAATTTTAAATAATATTGTTGGCTTTATACATTACGTTGAGTCTCATTATACTATAATTTGAGGGGGTTGTTTATGACTATTAAAAATGTTGCATGCATTGACGATGATCCATCTTTTTTATACTTTATTAAAAAAACTTTAGAACAAGCAGGTTTTAAAGTTTTTTCATATGATAATGGTCTGGAGTTTATTTCAGCACTACACAATAAATTACTGATGCCTGATATTGTTTTATGTGATTTATTGATGCCAGAGGTTTCGGGCTATAATCTTATATGGATGTTAAAAAATAAAGAACAATATAAACAATACCACACTATCCCAGTTATTGCATTAAGTGCTTTGGAAGGTGAATTAGTACGATCTTCTCTTAAGGAAATAGAGGCAGATGCCTGGATTAAAAAACCTATATTAGCTAGCAGATTAGTTGCTATTTTATCAGAAATTTGTGTTTCTCAACCTACACAGTAATTACTATAATTTAATGCGTTGTATGTCTGCCCCTAACTTGCGTAAGCGTTGGTCAATTTGCTTGTAGCCGCGATCAATTTGGAAGATATTATGAATAACAGATTTACCTTCGGCACATAGGGCTGCGATAAGAAGAGCCATGCCAGCACGAATATCAGGAGAAGAAAGTGTAGCACCTTGCAATGCTGTGGGTCCAATAATCATAGCACGATGTGGATCACATAAAACTATTTTAGCACCCATACTTATTAATTTATCTGTAAAAAACAATCTACTTTCAAAAAGTTTTTGATGTATTAGTATATTTCCAGTAGCTTGGGTGGCAATAACCAAGGCTATGGATATCATATCAGCAGGGAAGCCTGGCCACGGGGCATCATCAATTTTTGGTATTTGCTCATGTGCATCAGATTGTATGTTGAGTTTTTGATTAGGTTTTACATGTATGTAATAATCTTCATATTCTATTTCTATCCCCAATCTTCTAAAGCAAAGATCAATCATTCTCATCTCTTTTACATTGACATTGCTTATAGACAAGGTGCCACCTGTTAGGGCTGCTATTGCAATGAAACAGCCAACTTCTAGGTAGTCAGTACCTATTGTATGGCTTGTAGGTCCCAGGTTCTCATAGCCCTCTACCCCATGAATAGTTAAATGATTACTACCTATACCCTGGATGTTAACGCCCTGTTTTTGTAAAAAATGACAAATCCCCTGCACATGTGGTTCTGAGGCAGCATTTTCAATAACTGTTGTTCCTTTGGCCACGGAGGCTAACATTACTGCATTCTCTGTTGCTGTTACGGACATTTCGTCCAACAAAATATTACACCCTACTATTTCTTTTATTTGTAAGTTATATCCTTCAGGAGTAATTTGTATTTGAGTACCTAGAGAGGATAAGGCAAGTAAGTGAGTATCAATTCTTCTTCTTCCAATCTTGTCCCCACCAGGCTTAGGTAAAAAAACTTTGCCGCATCTGGCTAGTAGAGGAGCTAATAATGTTACCGAGCCACGTAAACTGTGTACCATCTCCTTAGGTAGTATGCTATATTCTAATTTATTTGTTTTAACTACAAGGGATTCGAAATCATTTTTTGTATTTACCTCTACTTTTAAATAGCGTAAAATTTTAATGAGTTGTTTGATATCAGCGATACAAGGGACATTCTGAATATGTACTTCATGCTGATTCATAATGCTGGCACATAAAATAGGAAGCGTTTCATTTTTATTACCCTGGGGAGTAATAGTGCCTGTTATGGGTTTTTTACCTTGTATTACAAATTTTTCCATTACATTATAAGTCAAATTCTAAGACATCAAGCATGTGGTATAACTTGGGTGGTTGGTTTTGTATGAATAACAAAGCTTGCAAGGCACCCACCGCAAAAACATTTCTATCACTAGCATGGTGTGATAAAGTGATGTACTCATTATCTTGGATAAAGAGCACATCATGATCGCCTACAATATTCCCACCTCGGATGGCGTGCATACCCAGCTCTTTTACTGGTTTATTTTTGATGTGACCTTCTCTTCCATGGACTATGTCTTTTTCTAACCAACCATATTCTTCGAGAATAATACTGGCTAATGTATGAGCTGTACCTGAAGGCGAATCCTTTTTTAGCTTATGATGTTTTTCAATTATTTCTGGTTCAAAAGAAAATTTTTCCAAAATATTTGCACATTTTCTCGTTAAGTAAAATAACATATTCACTCCTAGAGACATGTTTGAAGAATATAATATAGGTATACGCTTAGAGTATGTCTTCATTAAAGCACTTTGCTCGCTCAACATTCCAGTAGTACCTACCACTACTGGGATATTGTAGTTTAAAGCATATTCTAGTATCTGTATAGTGGACGTAGGTGAAGAGAAATCAATTATACCCTCCAGGTCATGATGTGCAATATCTTCCATAGCAATAAGAGGTATGTCGATATCATAATTAGATAATAATTTTCCGTAATGTTGTCCTAAATGAGGGTGTTCTTTTTGCTCAATAGCTGTGGTTAGTTGTAATTCTGGATGTTTTACGGAAAGGTTGGCAATGGCCTGTCCCATTCTTCCCATTGCACCTATAATAGCAAATTTCATATTATTATTTCATAGATTCTAATAAGTTTAATTTAACCATGGCATTGTGTATGACTTCTTTGTGAGCCTCAGTTAATCTAGTGAGTGGTAGTCGTAATTGATCTCTACAAAACCCTAACAGAGATGCAGCATGTTTAATAGGTATTGGATTAGTCTCGCAAAATAGTGCAGCACACAAAGGAAATATTTCCAAAAATCGTTCTTTCGCACTTACTATATCACCAGATAGATATTTATTTACAATGTGCGAGAGAAGTTGAGGAATGATATTTGAAGCCACACTAATTATTCCACAGCCGCCTATTGATAGTATTGGCAGTAGTAGGTTATCATCTCCTGATAATAAAACGAATTTTTCTTCTTGTGTAGCAAGTATCGTTTGTGTCATAAAATTAATGTCGCCTGTTGCATCTTTTACGCCACAAATATTAGGATGCTGTGCAAGATTAGATGTTGTTTCAAGAGAAATAAGCGTTCCAGTGCGTCCCGGAATATTGTATAGAATGATAGGTATATTTACAGAATCAGCGATCCTAGAAAAATGTTTATATAGCCCTTCTTGTGTGGGTTTATTGTAGTAAGGTGTGACAGATAATATGTAATCAGCTCCATCTTTTTCGGCTGCTTGGCTAAGCACAATGGCTTCCGTGGTTGAATTAGAACCCGCACCAGCTATAATAGTAACTGCAGGATTATATGCTTTTGCAATTTCAATGGTTTTCGCAATACATTCTCTATGCTCGTTATGGGTGAGTGTTGGGCTTTCACCAGTAGAACCACAGGGTACAAGACCTGCTATATCATTATTTATTTGTGTTTTGATCAGGCTATCAAGGTTCTCCCAGTCAATTTGGTTATTTTCATGGAAGGGTGTGATGAGTGCAGTATAAACACCTTGTAGTGACATAATCGATTCAATAATCCTTGATTTTCACAAGTAGAAATTACAATTGACATGTTGTCACTTACTTTTATCGGATAAGCAGGCATCATTGCATCAGTTTCAAAACGAGTGCAATCTTTTGTGGTGAGATACTTCATCAAGGGTGTAAAATATATCGCTTTCAAATGACACGCATCATATTACCATTATTTAAATTAGTTATCTACATGTGTTTTATAGCTCAGATGTTATCTTGTTCTAAGGTTGATTTTACTTTAGATGACGTTGTTGTATTCCCTAATCCATATACTCCTAAAAAGGTAAGTAGTTTTATTAATATCCGCCGTAAATTGAGTGGTGCCTTACAGCAAGTTTTATCTAAAGATGGTGACGTAGTCATTAATATTTCTAATATATATAATGACACGGTTTTTACAAGAACCTTTAATAAGGGAGAAGAAGTACGTTGGGCTGGTATAGATAGTAGAGGCGATAGAGTGCCTGCAGGGATTTATTTTATCAAGATTATATATATCAAGGAGACTAATTCTGTTGGTACAACCGTAGAAAAAATTATTATTAACTAATTTTTAAATATGCGTTTATTTTTAGGTCAATTTTTTTTATTATGCTGTTTTTCTTCAATATTAGCCATACCTCCTTTGCATCTAGGTATTGGTGCCAAGGTTCGTGCTTTGGGTGGAGCCTACACAGCTAGTATTACAGGCCCTGCATCTATTTACTGGAATCCAGCAGGTATAGCTCATTCTCATGATGAACTCAACAATAATGAAACTACTCATGACAATGCGGATGTCCCTGGTAGTGCAGAGCCATTAAATTTTAATGCAGAGCTGTATTCTAGTTTGTCGTTTCTCTCTTTACAAACAGAAATGATTTTTGTGGGTACAAGCCTAACTTCGCCTATTGGTACAATTGGAGTTGGTTTTTTAGGAGCCCAAATAAGAGATGTGGACAGTACAGATGCCCTAGGCATTGCTAATGCTACTCAAAAGCCACAATGGTTTGTTGGATATTTAGGCTATGCCTATGAGTTTGGTTCATGGAGAGCAGGTGTAAATATCATGGGTTTAGCTGAAGAATTGGGGAAGGTGAGGTTAGCGGGTGGTGGTATAGATATGGGTATGCAGTTCGTTACCTCGTTCTTTGAGATTGGCTTTAGTTTACATAATATAGGTATTATACAAAACACTACGTCAGCTTCCAACTATGTTCCGTTAGATGTGATTATACGTTTATCAGGTGCTATTCGTATTTTTCGTACTCCAATTAAAATTTATGTTGGAGCTAATGCTGTTGTGACTAATATACAAAATATACGTTCTAATGTTGGTGTATCTATTAATATCTTTCGCTATACATCACTATTAGTTGGTTTAAATGGTAGTAATATTACAGGTGGTCTCTTATTTGATTTCAACTATCTCACAATAGGTTACGCAGTAGACCAGAATCCTCTAGACAAAACAGTACAACATCATATTGAGTTTAGGGGTATTTTATAGGTTATGTTCTCTATATGGGGTATTATCAATTTATCAAAAAACTCTTTTTATCCTGACTCATATATTACCCCTCCCCAAGTAATTAAGTATGCAAATGATTTTTTGGAGTGTGGAGCTGATATGATAGATATTGGTGCCGAAAGTACTCGTCCTTTTTCTCAGCCTATCACATGGGAAGATGAGTGGAATTTATTAAAAAATAGTTTAGCTGACATTAAGCAAAGCATAGGCGATAAGCTATTTAGTGAAAAAATTTCTATTGATACTTACAAGCCAGAAGTTGCTAATCGAGTACTTGATATGGGCGTACGTACTATCAATGATGTGCAAGGCTTACAGAGTGCAGAAATGGTAAAGAATATTGCTACCTACGGCAGTAAAGTAGTGATTATGCATACACAAGGTAGTTTTACAAATATGCAGATTAACCCTCAATATACAAATGTAACTCATGAGGTACTAGAATTTTTAAGATTAAGAACACGGCAGGCTAACCAACAGGGGATTATGTCTCATAACATTATATGGGATATTGGCATAGGTTTTGGTAAAACAGCAGAACACAATATCAAACTTCTCCAGGAGATAGATGTAATAAAACAGGATGGTTATGCAGTTATGGTTGGTTTGTCCAGAAAATCATTTATATCTAAGTTATTAGATGTCGACAATGTCAGGGACAGAGGTTGTGCTAGTTTAATCTTGCATACTTACCTCGCATGTACCAAAGATATTGATATATTAAGAGTACATGACGTACAAGATACTGTGCACATGAGAAGTCTTTTATCTGCTTTAGAATAATATTTGATGATTAATTTTGGCTTAGTTAATATTGGCTCAGCAGTCATTGATATCTTGTTTATTACTGCGATTGCATATGTTGTATATCGTCTAATAAAAAATACCCGTGCCATACCAGTCTTAAGTGGTTTTTTGCTTGTGTTTTTTGTGTTTGTCGTGGCACAATGGCTCAATCTTGAAACACTTGAGTGGCTATTTGAAAAAACATCTTCCTATGTTATTATTGCTATTTTACTGATCTTACAACCAGAATTACGGAAGATGTTCTATAGGATGGGAGTATTGCGATGGATGCCTAAAACACCAAATATAGATAGTGATCGTCTTATCATCATAGAAGAAGCTGTACAATATTTTCAAGCACATAAGATAGGTGCTCTGCTTGTTTTGACTAATACAGAAGAGGTTTATGAAATTATTGAGATGGGCATCAAGTTGAGAGCTAAGCTTAGTGTGGAGTTATTGATTAGTATCTTTTATCCTGGGAATCCATTGCATGATGGTGCGGTATGTATTGATAATGAGGGCATTGTTTCAGCAGCTAACTTTTTACCTTTGTCAAATTCTATACTATTAAGTAGTACACATGGTTCTCGCCATAGGGCTGGTCTAGGTGTATCAGAAGAAGCAGATGTCTTAGTGATTATTGTGTCAGAAGAGACAGGCACGTTATCACTAGCTTATTCTGGGAAATTAAGATTGCGTGTAAGCCCAAAATTATTGCATAGTACTTTAAATCACTTCCATGAACATACTTTAAAAGAAAGATGGGCTACACTTGTTCCCAATGCATATCAGCCTATAGGTATAGAGGAAGATAATGAGTAAGTATATACTTGGTATGATTCGTGATAATTGGCAAGGGAAAGTTATAGCCTTTTGTTTTGCTGTTGTGCTATGGTCATATGTACATATTTCTAAATATGATACTGTAATACTAAATGTCCCTGTTTCATATGTAAATATACCTAATGAATTAGCATATGTGATTAGGCCTTCTGTCTTTACCAAGGTTACCATACGAGGTAGAAAACAAGATTTAACATTTTCTACATCAAGCTTACAAGGTAAGGTTGATCTATCAAGTGGTAGTATTGGTGTACATGATTATCCTTTAACCTTAAGCACGAGTTTGTTCCCTGATAGCATTACTATCAGCTACAAAGACAAAATTAGTGTGCATCTAGACAAAATATTTCAAACATATTTATGGGTGAAAGTACCCTTCAAAGGCAATATTGCTGAAGGCTACCGGCAGGGGCGATTAGAGGTTAAACCACATAAGATATTATGTTTTGGTACCAAAAACCATTTTAGTAAACAAATAAAGATCTTGTCCAAACCTTTGAATATAACCAAAGTCACTAAAAAAATAACAACTCAGTTAGCTTTGCTATCTCCTCATCCAATGATCAGACTTGCTACACAAAGTGTAGAAGTAGAAATGGATATTCTTAAAAAAGACATAACAAATGAGCGAAAATTCAATGATATATCCATACAAGTAACTAATCTACATCCAAAAATTTATACTAAACTAGGTAATACTAAGGTGGATTTTATTGTACGTGGTGACCCTAAAATATTAGAACAGCTTAACTCAAATCTTTTTAAGGCTGTTGTTAATCTGGATTGGTTTGATTATAACGAGAAGACTCCAGAGAATTACATAGGGCAGTTGAATTCACCTATGAGTGTTCCAATTTCTCCATTAATTACTGCATTTAAAGAACAAGTAATGATTGTAGAAGTTTTACCTTCTGATGTGGCAATTAGTCTACATCTTATTAAAGAGACGGTTACCCCCTCTGGCATCGCTACAAAAGATATACCGGAAGTCTATAAAACTCGTACAGCAGAGCCATCCGGTTCGGAGGTATTTTCTGTTGATACTGCGAGTGAAGAGAATATTCAAAATACTAAAGATGACTTTGAGCTTATTACATCACCCCAAAAGAAAGATAGACTTCCTAATTCTATTGAGAGACAATCTAGTAGTGTAGAAAAAACTTTACAAATACAATGAACAAGATATTGAAGCGTTCCAGGTTTCATCTTGGGTATTTATGCGAAATATATGATTATTGGTTTAGGAACAGATATTTGTGACAACATGCGCGTGGCTAATTTGTATAATCAGTATAGAGATGCTTTTTTGGAGCGTGTATATGCTGAATCAGAATTGGAGTATTGTTTGAGTAAAAAAAATCCAATCCCCTACTTAAGTGCACGTTTTGCTCTTAAAGAGGCTGTTGTTAAGGCATGTGGTTTTTCTCGTAATAATCCAGGAGTTTCTTACAAAGAAATTTATTTGAAAGGTAGTCATGGTAAAAAGAGTATTTGTGTAGTTGGAGAGATCAAACAAACCTGTATGCAATTATCTGTTACACATGTTTGGTTTAGTATTTCACATATTAAAGATTTATCTACAGCTATGGTTATTTTAGAGAATCAAAATGCTTAGTACAGATCATAATCTAAGTCTTATTGTTAAAGGTGACAAAAAAGATGAACTTTGTGTTAGGCCCTCATCCTTATCAGAGTTTATAGGCCAGAAAAAAATTGTTGATAATCTAGAGATATATATTGAGGCCGCAAAATTAAGGAATGAGGTAATAGATCATATTTTATTTTCAGGGCCTCCCGGCCTAGGAAAAACTACATTGGCCAGGATTATTAATCAAGTACAAGAAGGGAACTTTTATCAACTAGCTGCTCCTAACATCAAAAGGCCAGGCGATATTATTAAATTATTAATGAACATCGAAGCTCATGATACTTTTTTCATTGATGAAATACATCGTCTACCCGTCCCAGTAGAAGAGGTATTATATTCAGCAATGGAAGACGGCACTGTTGATATTTCATTAGTGGACCATAGTTCTGCTTCTACGATTAAATTAACATTGCCTCCTTTTACTTTAGTTGGTGCCACTACTCGAGCAGGCTTATTAACCGCACCTTTACGGGATCGTTTTGGTATTCATTTTACTCTTGATTACTATGATAACGAAGAGCTACAACGTGTTTTGCAAAGAACGGCTAAGATCTGGAATGTTTCTATAGATGATGAAGCAGTATCTATGATTGCTACGAGAAGTCGTCGTACACCTAGAATCGCTATACGTCTATTACGTAGAATATGGGATCATGCGATTGTAGAAGCAAAGAGAGGTAGCACATCATCTGTGAGCATTACGTCTGCTATTGTATCTCGTAGTCTGCACAAGATGCATATTGATACTCTTGGATTAACAACCTTAGACCGTGCTTTTTTAACAACCTTGGCAGAGAGTTACCAAGGAGGCCCCACAGGGATTAAGCCCATTGCCTCTATGCTTGCTGAAGATGAGATTACATTAGAAGATTTTGTGGAACCTTTTCTGGTGCAACTAGGCTTGGTAAAACGTACATCACGTGGGCGTGTATTAACCAATTTAGCTTTGCAGCACTTAAATATTACCACATCGGGGTCCATACAAGAGTCTGGTTTATTTATCTAATATGGATATAGAGCGTAATAGGCAAGATAAAATAGAACAACTCTACCAGGAAGGTATTAACCCATATCCTAACCACTATCATAGAAAAGATACCATTGAATATATTTTAAGTACTCATTTTATTGGGCAAGAGGTTAAAGATGTTGATAATGTTCAAACTGCTGGACGTGTCATGCATAAAAGACCAATGGGCAAGGCAGGCTTTGTGCATATTTGTGATGCAAGTGGACAGATACAGATATATACAAACGATAAATTATTATCTAAGAAAGATTATTTTGTTTTTCAGCAACTAGATATTGGTGATATCATTGGTGTTAACGGAGAACCTTTTTATACAAAAACAGGTGAGGCCTCTATACGAGCACAGCACATCCAATTATTATCTAAAAACCTATCTAGCTTGCCTATTGTCAAAGAAAAAGAAGGGGTAGTTTATGATATATTTAAAGATATAGAAAGTCGTTACCGTAAGCGATATGTTGATCTACTGGTTAACCCTGCTGTACGAGATATTTTTATTTTACGTTCTAACATTACCCAGTGTATAAGAACTTTTTTTATTGATAGAAAGTTTTTAGAGGTTGAGACACCTATGATGCAAGCTATTGCTTCTGGTGCTTCCGCAAAGCCTTTCGAGACATATCATAATGCCCTAAACATGCCTTTATATTTACGTATAGCACCTGAGTTATATTTAAAAAGGTTGATAGTAGGGGGGTTTGAAAAAGTATTTGAAATGAATCGTAACTTTAGGAATGAAGGTATCAGTACAAAACATAATCCAGAGTTTACAATGGTAGAATTATACCAAGCCTATGCTGACTATAGGGATATGATGTCTTTGGTGGAAAATCTTTTTAGTTATATTTGCACGGAGGTAATGCACTCGTATAGTGTGCCGTATGGCGATCATACAATTATTTTCCAGAAGGAATGGCCTCGAAAACGTTATCTTGAAGCTATTCATGAGGCGACAGGTTTAGATTTTTCTGTATTTGTTACTATGGAATTCCCAGATATGGAAGAAATTAAATGTATGGTAAAACCCCTTTCCAAGTTATTGCTTGAGTCTTGTCATACCTTCGGGGATGTTGTGGATAAGGTATTTTCGAAGTATGTGGAGCCAACACTCATACAACCTACATTTATAACACATTTTCCTAAAGCTATTTCGCCCTTAGCTAAGGAATGCCCAGATGAAAAAGGTTTAGTTGAGCGCTTTGAGCTCTATATTGTTGGCCAAGAAATTGGTAATGCATTTAGTGAATTAAATGATCCAATAGAGCAGGAAAAAAGGTTTGCTTCCCAGAAGGCGATGCACTCCCTTGGTTCGGACGAAGCCATGAATGCAGATATGGATTTTGTTAATGCGTTGGCTATAGGTATGCCTCCCACTGGTGGGCTTGGTATGGGCATTGATCGTATTATTATGCTTTTTGCGAATCAATCTTCTATTAAAGATGTAATATTATTCCCCACTTTAAAGCCAAATATATAGTGCCAAGAGATTACAATATTAGTAAATCGTCCACTGGAACTAAAAAAAAACGAGAGCAATATACTCAGGCTGTTATTAATCGTGCCATTAATATTAAAAAAATGCGTCGATTACGGCAGTTTCGAAATTATCAGATTTCTAAATCTCTCGAACTTTCTGTGGATGAGATTAATCTACAGAATGAGATTAATAGTAATTTATTATCACCAATTCCTGAGCATAAATCTGCCTTAATACGTGATTCAGATCCAGAGTGCTCCTGGTATATAAAACAACTTAATCAAATACCTCCCATTCGCTCTAGGCAAGAAGAAATGCAGATCAGCATGAAAGCTATTCAAGGTGATCCCGAAGCTAGGAAACGTCTTATTTATGCAAATTTGCGTTTTGTTGTTATCTTTGCTAGAAAATACAAAGTGTATGGTCTAAGTTTTTTAGATTTAGTTAATGAAGGGAATATTGGTCTTATTAAGGCATTAGACAAATTTGATCCCACAAAAAATTATTCTTTCATCAGTTATGCGATATGGTGGGTTAGGCAAGCTATCATGTTACTAATCAACCAACGTTCTTCTCTCATTAGATTGCCTATCAATCGTCGGATGACTCTACGAAGGATTAATAAGTCTCAAGAAGAATTAGAAGCTAAATTACATCGCTCACCAACAAGTCATGAAATTGCTGAAGACTTAGTGGCGGATCCATCCGAAATTGAAAAAATACACCAGCTTGCCTTTAGTTATGTACCTCTGGATAGCCTATTAGAGCATTCAGACAATGGGTCCTTGTCTTATAAAGTTGCATATAAAGAAATAAGAAATTTTGCTACGCAAGCAAATGATAATCCCGAAGCAATAGTATTTAGCAATGCTATTGTTGAGGCCATTCATGAATTATTAGAGGAGTTAACTTTTACGGAAAGAGAAATTATTAAGCATAGGTATGGTATTGATGGTTACCCCATTCTATCTCTTGCTCGCCTTGGTAAAAAATTTTGTATGTCCAAAGAATCTGTTCGGCAAATAGAAAAAAATACTATTGATAAGTTATATAAAAATACACAGGCTAATAATTTAAATATTTTTCTAGGATATTGACAGAATGTTACCTAGTCCTTATCTTATCCTGAATCGTATCTATCGACATCCCTTTCTTTGGTCTTATAAAGTCTTATTATTGTGTATGTTCCTATCACTATGCGTGGTGGTAGTGTTAGTTGTTTATTATTTTCATGTTTATATACAGAATATTAATTACCAGATTGAGTTGTCCTTAGCCTCTCAAAGAAACTTTGTTACTAATATTAAGCTTTCTTCTGGGCATGATG
Organism: Leptospiria bacterium; assembly: GCA_965262015.1. Classification (GTDB taxonomy): domain Bacteria; phylum Spirochaetota; class Leptospiria; order Turneriellales; family CBDBES01. The sequence goes on along the minus strand of OZ253494.1, from coordinate 1,271,758 downwards.
ATGTTTATTTATGGCGTATGGCTTTGAATTGTAAAACACTACATAAAAAACAAGAGATTGGATTAGTTGGCCATAAACGTTGTGTGCCCATGCGGTTTAGTTTTTTAGAAGAAGCAAGCCAATCGCAAAATAGCACTGCCTTGGAGTATTCATTTCTACCTCAAGATAAAAAAGTTTATTTCTTAGAGAATATTCAAAAACCCTGTTTGATTTGCCATGCTTCCCACAGTAATAGCCTGGTAGCCTGGGAATATAATATGCAGAGTCACAAGGCAGACTTAGATAATATGTTAGTAGCACATAATAAAAACCAACTTGTAACATATTTATTTTTTTATTGTCTGACATTATCACTAGCATGGGTACTTTTTTGGGGCTTGAGAATGATTTATCGGTTAAATAATGGTATAGGTTTGGTTGCATTTGTTATACTCAAGCCCCAGGCTAGCGGGGGTAAGCTATTCTTAAACAGTATTGCTCTACCAACCAATAAATTTGTGTATCTTGAGTTAGGTCATCATTATGTGCGTGGCTATCTGTTCTCAAAAGATTTTGTTGCTTGGCTAAAGCATATTTTGCATACGGATATGCTCATCGCTAGTGATTTTAGGGGTGTTAAGGGAGTAGGCATTCAAGTACCTCTTGAAAATGGCTTTGAGGGTCTACGTATTGCTCATATGATGCTTAATAAAACACAAACATCAGAGTTTTTAGTAGATTCTGAATTAATGGTAGCCATTACCAACGACGAGAATAAGCTTAATACCAAGAAGTTATTCTGGCAAGTTAATCCTCATGAAAAGAGATTATATAAGTTTTTAAAGATAGGTTAGAAAATGAAAACGTTAATTATTGTAGAGTCACCAACAAAAATCCGTAGTTTGTCTCACTTTCTTAATAAGAATTATCAAATCAAATCTTCCAAAGGACACCTTATAGATTTACCTAAAAGTAGAATGGGGATTGATATTGAAGATAATTTTGAGCCTAGCTATGTAACTATTCGAGGTAAAGGACCTACTCTTGCTGATCTTAAAAAGTCAGCAAAAAAAGTAGAAAGAATTTTACTAGCGACAGATCCTGATAGAGAAGGCGAAGCAATCAGCTGGCATCTATTTCGTGTTCTATCTGCTTACAATGATAATATATCCCGTATTGAATTTAACGAAATTACCAAGGAAGCAGTCTTATATGCCATTGCACATCCTAGAAAATTGGATGAAGCAAAGATAAATTCTCAGCAAGCTAGGCGTTTGTTAGACAGATTGGTTGGTTATAGTGTTTCACCAGTCTTACAAGATAAGTTTGGTTCTAAAAGGTTTTCTGCTGGGCGGGTACAATCAGCTGTGCTTAAAATTTTATGTGATAGAGAAAGTGAGATACAGGCTTTTTTACCAAGAGAGTACTGGGAAGCTGAAGCTACTTTTTTTGACAAAAAGCAAACTCTAGACGATTCTTTTCTTTTCCAACTTGTTAAAAAAAATAATAAAAAATGTGAAATTCCCAATGACAAAGAAATGAAAATGATAGAAGAGGAAATTAAGGGTAGTAGTTTTCGTGTGTCTAGCATCAAAACCACCGAGAGGTCTACCAAACCATCATCTCCTTATACAACTAGTAAATTGCAACAAGAAGCTTCTACCAGGGTTAATTTTCGTGTAAGGCGTACCATGTCTATAGCCCAATCATTGTATGAAGGTGTTGATCTTTCTAAACAAGGTAGTGTTGGTTTAGTTACTTATATTCGTACAGATTCCACCCGTATTTCTGATTCAGGTATGAAAATGTGTAGAGATTATATTCGTGAAAATTTAGGCCACAAGTTTCTCTCAGAAAAACCACGGATATATAGTTCTTCTAAGCAAGCACAAGACGCACATGAAGCCATTCGCCCAACAGATATGAAACGAACACCACAATCAATTAAAGCTTCGCTTAGTGCGGATCAGTATAAAATCTATAAACTTATATGGGATCGTTTTGCTGCGTCACAAATGGTTAATGCACTGGACCAATTGATTACGACAGAGGTTGTAACTAATGGAAAAGAAAATCAATATCTATTCAAACATTTTTACAGTCGAGAGGTTTTTCCTGGTTTTAGAGTTGTGATGGGAAGTAGCAAAAAACAATCTCAAAAACCTGTGAAACTTGCCCATGGTGAAGAACTTACGCTGGATAAATTTTTTAAATACCAAAAATTTACACAGCCACCTGCCCGATATACAGAAGCTTCTCTCATTAAGATTATGGAAGAATCAGGGATTGGTCGACCCGCAACTTATTCGCCAACCATTGCTACCTTGGATTCTCGATCATATATTGAACGGAAAGGGCGACAATTATTACCAACTTGGTTAGGTATGATAGTTAATAAGCTTTTAAGTGAATATTTTGCTAATATTGTTAATGTACAGTTTACAGCGGATATGGAAGAAAAATTAGATATTATTGCTCAGGGTAAATCTGATTGGCGCAAAATGTTACAGAATTTTTTTGGCCCCTTACAAAATGATATTGATTATGCTTTCAAAAACATGGAGAGTCAAAGAGATCTTATTCGTATCAATCTTGACAGAAAATGTCCAGGTTGTACAGACGGGAATTTATACAAGAAATTAGGTAAAAATGGCTTTTTTATTGGTTGTGATAAATTTATTGAAGGTTGTCGTTATGCTGAAAGCATCCCTATGGGAGATTGTCCCAAGTGTGACGGGAAGGTTGTAGCTAAGAAAAATAAAAAGAATCGTAAATTTTATGGTTGTTCAAATTATTCCAGCACGGGTTGTGATTTTATTATGTTAGAAAAACCATCAGATAAAAGTTGTCCAAAATGTAAATTGATTATGTCAGAAAAAGTACTTAAAAAGGGTATTACATATACATGCTGTAATCCAGACTGTGCTTTTGTAGTGAATGAAGAAACTCAAGAACATGCAACAGTCTCCTGATATAGACCCTTGTATTGATGCCTTTTTAGATTTTATCAAAGGGAGTGATCGATGGGCAGAGAATACATATAGTGCCTATGCATCAGATCTAAAAATATGGGCTAACTTTGTGGAGACTAATCAAGTTGGATGGGAGCAACTTGATAAAGACACATTATCGTCTTATCAGTATCATTTGCATTATACAAAAAAACTTAGTAAACGTAGTCAGGTTCGGTTACTCTCTTCTCTAAAAGTATTTTATAAATTTTGTTACCAAGAGAGTTTAACCCAATCACAAACTGCCAATCATGTTATTATGCCTCGATATAAACGATCTTTACCCAAGCCCATTGTATCTGCTGACATGTCTAAGTTATTAGACTCCCCGGTAAAAAATACTAATAATTTTCTGGTTTATAGGGATACTGCTCTATGGCATTTATTATATTCTAGTGGAATGAGAATTTCAGAAGCCTTATCTCTGGATGCATTGGATATTATACAAGATATCTCCCTCACAGAAAAAAGTATTGCAGACACTATTAAGGTAACAGGAAAGGGGAATAAACAACGTATTGTTTTTATTGGATCACATGCTCGTGTTGTTTTACAGCATTATTTATCTGTTCGTACGCAACACATGACAGTACTTCAACACAAAGAAAGTGCCTTGTTTATTAATAAACAAGGCGGTCGTTTAACACGCCGTGGTGTACAATATCTTCTCAAGAAAACTTTGCACCAAAAACAAATTACAAAAAAATATACTCCTCATTCATTTCGACATGCTTTTGCCACTGACTTGCTCAATCATGGTGCTAATTTAAGACATATCCAAGAGATGTTAGGCCACACTAGTATTTCAACTACACAAAACTATACTTATGTAGCTATTGAAAAGTTACAACGTGTTTTTAACCAAGCACATCCACATGCTAGAAAAGGATAAATCATTTATGCAATTAGATATAAAACTATCTAATCGTATTGGACTTATACAACCGTCTAGTACCTTAGCGATTACCGCCTTGGCAAATAAGCTTAAAGATGAGGGTGAAAGTATTATTAATTTTGGTGCTGGTGAGCCTGATTTTGACACTCCTAATGTTATTAAAGAATCTGCCCATAAAGCCTTACAACAAGGTTACACAAAATATTCACCTGTCCCAGGTCTCCTGTCTTTACGAAAAATGATTTGCAAAAAATTACAGCAAGATAATGGTTTAAGCTATACAGATGATCAGATTAATGTTGGTGTAGGTGCAAAACAAATTCTATATAATTTATTTATGGTGCTTGTTGATCCTGGTGATGAAGTTGTCTTCTCTACACCTTATTGGGTTAGTTATTATGATATGGTTTTATTAGCTGAAGGTAAGCCTAAGATTATTCAAACTACGTTTGAAGATAACTATAAAATCAAGCCCCAACAATTAGAAACATCTCTTACATCTAAAACAAAAGTATTTGTTATCAATTCACCTTCTAATCCATCTGGTGTAGTCTATACAAAATCTGAATTAGAAGGATTGGCCAAAGTATTACAAAAATACCCTCAGGTATGTATTATCAGTGATGATATTTATGAAAAATGTATATATGATGATTTAAAATTTTATAATTTACCCATGGTTGCCAGCGATCTACTACCTAGAACAATAATCGTCAATGGGTTTTCTAAAGCATTTGCCATGACAGGTTGGCGTCTGGGTTATGCAGCAAGCCATAACAAGGCAATCATTAAAGCTATATCTAAAATGCAAGGACAGAGTACATCTGGTGCTACTACGTTTGTCCAAAAAGCAGGAGAAACAGCACTCGCTCACTCCAATGAAATTACAACTATATTTATCCAGACTTTTTTAGAAAGACGGGACAAGGTGATGCAGAGATTTAATGAAATGGGACAGATACGTTGCGTCAAACCAAATGGTGCTTTTTATGTTTTCCCTTCTTTACTAAGCAAGATTACGAGTTCTATGAGTTTCCAGCAGTACAAAAAGGATCTTGGTGAAGATAGTAATAGCAAAGCATTTACGGCAATTTTATTACGCAAACACCTCGTGGCTGTTGTACCTGGTATAGATTTTGGCGTGGAAAATGCATTTCGTATTAGCTATGCAACATCTATGGAAGATATTGAAACAGGTCTTGAGCGTATAGAGGATTGCTTGAACACATTATCCCATTAAATATTTTCTAAGTAACTTTTTGCCCTATCCATAACGTTCATCGTTATTTCATGTCCCCCGTCAAAATCATACCAATCTAGAGTTATCCCCGCTTGCTTTATCAGGTCGCATAGGTCTTTTGCCTTAGCATAGGTTAATAGAGGATCATTTTTCCCATGGCTTTGAAAGCAATGAAAAGGGGTACTCTCTTTTGCCATCTTGCTCCAGCCTGTTTTATTAACAATGGTACCAGAAAAAAGAAGCACGCCTCTTATAAAGTTTGGTTTGGGTAAGTGTAGAAAAACATCCATAGACATTACTGCACCTTGACTAAATCCACCTAATATAATTTTATTTTTATTTTGTGCATGTGTAACTTGCTTAATTACTTGAGTAATCTTTTCACGAGCACTTGCCATGCCATTTGGTTCTGTATTACTATAATCAATAGTTGGTGTAAATGTCATAATTTCTGGAATAGGAAACCAAGCTTTCCCCAGAAAATTATCGTCTAGACTGATAGGTGCTTCTAAAAAAAACCAATTATATTTAGGTTGGTTAGAAGGCTGTAAATATGTATGCAAAGAGATTAAATCTTTTGCATTGGCTCCGTAACCATGTAATAAAAAAGTATAATTACCATCTTGGTCGCCTTCAATATAGTTAACATCTAAATCTGCAATTCGAACTTTCTTGAACATAGTATATATGTTTTTCTATGTCTACGTTTAGACAATATAATTTTTCATCAATTTACATTAAAGTAGTACCAAGCCATATACAAACATAAATAGAGCTATAAAAGGCCTATAAACAATACTATATGTATAAATTTTAAAGGTTAAATCAGTAGGAATTAGACATATGCAATGAGGATTTTGTTTTGTATGTAAAATTAAGAATTTATAATGGAATACAATAAATTAATCAGAAAAAATTTTATTAGATCAAAATAACGGCTTATGAAGATTTAAATTATCTATCTGTAAATTTTACTTTATACTATAGAACTAGTGTAACCGTATACACTACGATATTATGTTTGTGGGGGATGAAGATTTTTATTATGGATATCTTGCAAGGTATCTATCACTAGTCGTTTAAAGTGTTCGCCTCGTTTTTTGAAACTAGTATATTGATCCCATGACGTACATCCAGGAGATAAAATAAATGTAATGCGTTCTGTTAATTGATGAAAAAAAATAGGGTTTGTCTGCACATGTTCCCAAGCAGCTTTAAAGGCTTGTGCTAAATCAAAAAATGTGCCTACAATGTGATTACTCTCTTTTGAAAGACTAATGCGTAGCTTATCTTTTTCTGCACCAAACAAAAAGATATAGGCATCCTTTTGGCTAAGAATTTTAGCAAGTTGCCAATAGGAAGTTCCCTTTCCTTGCCCCCCTAAAAACATGTAAAATTGACCCTCTATCGAATCTATGGCTTTACAAACAGCCTGGATAGTGGTTGCTTTAGAGTCATCAATAAAGTCAATATTTTTATAGTGACTAAATACTTCAAAACGATGTGCTAATCGTGGCAAGGTATGTAATGCGTCTTGCAAGGATCTAAGCATATCAATTTTTTGGGGATGTTTGATATGCTCAGAGATAAATTGGCATGCTTCTAAGGCAAACAAGCTATTGCCTAGATCATGTTTGGCCATTGTAAATGTATGGTCTAAATTAACATCACTATCAGGGGTATGTAAAAGGTGAGAAGTATGATGTCTAGTCCATTTAAATAGTGGGCTAGACAAGAGATCTGTATCAATTGGAACAATTGTAATAGGGTGTGTTTGGATTTTATTGTAAACTATATGATTAGATAGGTCTTTGGATATAAAAAATTTTTGCTGTTCTTTTATACATCCAGCAATCTTCCATTTTACTTGACCATACTCTGCATAAGTGGGGTACCTGTTCAAATGATCATGTGCGATATTTAGTAGAATACCACAATCTAAAGCAAGATTTCTTGATAATTCTAATTGGTAACTACTTAGCTCTGCCACTAATACATCCCATTTATGTGAATTAATTTGTTCTTGCTCGTACACTAATTTAGAAAATGGTATACCAATATTACCACATGCAATCGCAGACAAACCAGCTACATTAAGCAGATGAGTCAAAAAGGTAGTGGTGCTACTTTTCCCGTCAGTGCCTGTAATACCTACCCATACATAATCCTGTAGGTAGGGAAAACAATATTCTAATTCACTAAAAATTGGTTTAGACAGTTCTTTGCATTTAGAAAATAATTCTTTTTGTAAGGGGAAGCCCGGGCTTAATGAAATAACATCAATCCGGTCAAAGAATTTTTTTTTGTCTAATATAGCATCTGTGACTAGTCTAAATTTAGAATGGTTTATTAACTCTGGAGGATATGATACATGAGGATTCTCATCATAGGCAAAAACAGTTTTATTGTGATGTAATAATAAACGACTGTAATGTTGTCCTGTTATACCTCCCGCACCAGCTATTAGGATAGAATTAAAATCTTTGACATGAAAAGAGTTATTAAAAATCATACGTATTAGTATGGTTATCAGTTTACTTCAATTCTTTTGTCTGTAAAGATATTATTTACAGGATGTTAGTTCGTTATCTAATTCCAACATGGTTTCTGAACTTCCTTTACCTTCTTTTTTGTGTCGTTTTAATTCAACCTATTTATGTGCAAACAAACAAAAAAAAGAAAGATGATCTACATAAGTCAAAAGTTATTTTTGAAAAAGATTTATATAGAAATATTTTAGAGTCTAAAACCATTCAAGAAGAAAGTTATGATATCGAAAAAGATGCTAAAAAAGAAAAAATACTAGAAGAAAAGATCCCTTCAAAAGATACAGAAATTTTAGTTGAAGGTAAAGATGAGTTTTTCATGAAATCTTATGAAACACCTTTTAATCTAATATTACCTAGTAGAAATGTATCCTTGGGATGGGATCACTTAGAAACATTAAAAAAAATTAGTAGACAAGAGGCAAGTATACCTTCTCAAGAACGGATAGCTAGTATCAATTTACATTATGGGCTTTATAATAGTGTTGATACAAATGCGACTTTCACAAATGCAACCCCTAAGTATTCTTATTCCATTGGATATGACAGAAAACAAAAATCAGGAGAGGGTAATAATCTTAAGATAATTACAAACTCTAGTTTATCATCCGACTCTTTATTGTCTACGATTGATGTAACACCAAATAAAATATACAAGCTCTTTGCTAAAGTATCTTATTATCAACAAAATCAAGGCTTACACAATAATGCCTTCTATACCAAACAGAATAAAAATTATTGGAACGCTCAAATCCAAAACCGAATCCGCTTTAGTGGTAATGAAATTAATTTATGGCTATCTGGTAATTACACTAATGGAAGATTAGAAGGAGTGGCACGAAATGAACAAACAGCACGTTATTTTCATGTAAGTGGGAAAGCAGACTGGCGTACTTTCATTGGAAAATATAATTCTATTAACATCAGTTCTGATTTTTTAGTGGGTCGAGAAAATACCTATGCTTTGCAAGATAATGTCTATAGGTATGGAAATGTATTCGCTTGGTTCTCTTTACCTATTTATTTTGCCTATGTTGGCAAAGAAAAAGAAAACAAGTTGGAAGTACATTTAAAAGCAGGAATGCGACTCTTTATGGCACAGAATAACCAATTTCTCCCTGCACCTTATTTATTAGTAAAAGCAACATTAGCATATTGGACCTCTATCTTGGAAACAGAAAGACGCTCATCCATTATGGAGATTACAGAACGTTTTACCTACCAAAATTATTTTATACCAGTTTATTTAAGTGAACCTGAGAATGCATGGAAAATATATTGGTCAAATTATATTACTCTCTTTCATAAATTCAAGTTATCAGCTAAAACAGGATGGGTTTATTATACGTCCTATACTACACCTGTACAAAATAGTGAACAGTTATACAGCTATTCTTATAGACGATTTAATGCTTTAATTGGTGAAGTAGGATGGCAACATCAAGTAGCATCATTTTTTCAATATGATGTATTATTTCATGGGGAGTGGCAAATACAATCTGTTGTATTTAGACCTGCTTTACAATTAGTACTAAAAGCATTGTTTATATATAAGGGTTTTGAAATGCATACTAATTTAACTTTTACAGGCAGTAGAAAATTAGATACTGGTAGTTTACCTTATTATACTTTGCTAGGCATAAAATTTAAATATAAGTTTTCTAAAAATTTTAATGGTTATATTGAAGGTGAAAACTTGACAAACCAAACTTACATTATTTTACCACCATACCAAACTAGTGGTTTAAGATTTATAGGTGGTTTAGGGTATCATTTCTAAATGAATATTATTCAGCGTTCTTTTCATCTGCAAGGTGTTGTCAATCTAATGGGTGATAAATCATTATCTCATCGGGCTGTAATTATGGCAAGCTTGTCGCAGGGTTGCTCAACACTAACAAATTTTTTATATGCTGAAGATACTTTGTGTATGTTAAATGCTTTTTCGCAATTAGGTGTTTGCTATATATTACATGAAGCAGATAAGCGTGTAGAGATTGAATCCCCTGGTTTGTCATTATTTACTATACCTGAAAAAACCATTACCATCAATGTAGGCAATTCAGGTACGGCGGCCCGTTTGCTCTTGGGTCTTTTCGCTGGTATACCAGGTCTTGATATTGTGATCAGTGGAGATCAAAGTTTATCAAAACGTCCAATGAAACGTATAACTGGTATCTTACAAAAACAAGGGGCCAATTTTAGCAATGTGGATACCTTACCCATTAGAGTGAAAGGGACAAAGCTTAATAATCTATATCTTAAAGAAGAATTAGGTTCGGCACAGGTTAAATCTGCCTTCATTTTTGCTGGTATTGCCTCACAAACTAATGTTACTATCCAAGAAATCAAACCATCACGTAATCATACAGAAAACATGCTCTTAGATGCTGGGGTCAATTTAACATTACAGACAGATACAGTACAACAAACTAAGTCTATCTGTTTATCACCACCTTATCGCATATATGCCAGAGACTGGCATATATGGAATGATATTTCTTCCGCAGCCTTTTTTATAGTTGCAACTATGCATATCCCAGATAGTAGCCTAGTGGTAAGTGATGTGCTTAGCAATCCATTTCGTAGTCAATACATAGATGTATTAATACAAATGGGGGCTAATATTGCAAGGCAACACAAAAATAAACAATGTGGAGAGAATGGAGAAACATTTGAAGTGTGTTATACTATAAATTTGCATAATATAGAATTAAATCAAAATATGATTAGTGCTGTAATAGACGAAATACCTATTTTAGCAGTGGCCTCAATGTTTTCAGAGGGTACTTTTTTAGTGCGTGGCGCGAAAGAGCTACGCTATAAAGAATCAGATCGTATACATGCTTTATGTACAAATATGATTAATCTTGGCTATACTGTTCAAGAATGGGAGGATGGATTTTCTATACAAGGTAGGCCATCCCATGTACCAGAGGGGCAAATAGAGGGATTTCAAGATCATCGTATCATCATGGGTTTTGAAATTGCCAATATAATTAGTAAAGCACATGCCAATCTTGGTTTTAATGCTCCAGATAAAATTTATGTTTCGAAAGAAGAACGTGCATGGGTAAAAACAAGTTTTCCCACATTTTATAAAGCATTAACAGCATTACAAGTTGAAGGGAAAAATTAAAAGAACATCATTATTGATAAAACATGCGTAATTTTAAACTAGATTTTCCTTTTTTTGAATCCAATCCAGAGGTGACATTTATGGATTCCGCCGCCTCTTCATTAACACCTTTGTCTGTAATCCAAGCGATAGAAAAGTATTATAAAGATTTTAGCATTAATATACACCGTGGCGTATACCAGTTGTCCGTTCAGGCAACAGATATATATGAAGATACACGAGAACAGGTAAAAAATTTTATTCATGCCAATACCAGTGTAGAAATTATTTATACCAAGGGTACCACTGAAGGCTTTAACTTACTTAGTTATATTTTACCCCATGCAAATAAATTAAATCATATTCCACATTTGTTTGCATGGAAGAATCCCCTTGCAAGTAAAGATGTTATTATTCTAAGTGAATCTGAACATCATTCTAACATTGTTCCCTGGCAAATTATGGCAGAAAGACATAACCTCGAAATCCAATATATTCCGGTGTCACCCATAGATGGCATCTTATGTTTAGATGCCTTTGAGAAAATAAAGCACAGTCTACAAAATAGAGAGGTTAAGATCGTATCACTTTCTTTGGTTTCTAATGTTACTGGTATTATTCATGACCTAGAGCCATTCAGAAACTACGCTAGAGAAAAAGGTGCTTTATTTATTATTGATGCAGCACAGGCAATTTGCCACTTAGAAATAGATGTTCAGATTTTAGATCCTGATTTTCTTTTATTCTCTGCTCATAAAATGTTGGGTCCCACTGGTATTGGTATTTTATATGGTAAAGAAAGTATACTTAATCACCTACCTGTATTTATGGGTGGGGGCGATATGATTTTAGATGTCGCTAAAGAAAAGACCTTATATAATCAGATTCCATACAAGTATGAAGCGGGTACTCCTAACATTGCTGGCGTATTTGGCTTGTCTGCTGCCATTACTTACATGGAAGCAGTTAGTCTCTCTACTATTCAAGAAATTGATAATACATTATTACTCTATGCTTTAAAAAAATTATCATTACCACAAATAATACATTATGGGCCGTCTCTAGAAGATGTGCAGAACAAGAGAATAAAAAAAACCAGCATATTATCATTTAGTATAAAAGATATACATCCTCATGATGCAGGTACTTTCTTAGATCAAGAAGGTATTGCTATTAGAGTGGGTCACCATTGTTGCCAAATTTTGATGGATGCTTTTAAAGTACCCGCTTTATGTAGAGCAAGTTTATACTTTTACAATACGAATCAAGATATAGATAAGCTATCTGATGCCCTATACAAGATGCTCACCTTTTTTAAGGTAAAATAACCACCTGCAAGCCAGCAAGGTAAATGAATCTATGATTACGTCTTAACTGGTAAGTTCTTTTAAAGTGGATTCTATATTCGTTGAACTCATTAGGCTTGATCCTACTAGAATAGCATCTATTTGTTGATGAAAGGGGCGAATATGTTTAGCTTGAGAAAAACCTGATTCAGAAATAATTACCAATCGCTCTTTTAAACTTGTGGGGATATGCTGGAGCATTTTTAAAGTGTTTTCTCGATCAATGGTTAAGTCTTGTAAATTACGATTATTAATCCCTAAAATATCAATATTGCAAGAGAGGGCAATTTCTAATTCTTTTTTATCATGTATTTCAACAACGGCATGCATATTATATTCTCGTCCTAATTCAAGAAGTTTCTGTAATTTCTGTGGAGAGAGAATAGCAACAATAAGCAAAAAAGCATCAGCCCCGCATTGCCTAGCTTCAAGTACTTGTCTAGGATCTATAATAAAATCTTTTCTAAGCAAAGGTAGATGAGTAAGTTTTCTAACTTGCTCCAGGTCTAATAAAGAACCTGAAAAAAACTTCTTCTCGGTTAAAACTGATATTGCCGAAGCATAATGTTCATAAGAGGGCACAGTTTTCAAAAGATCAAGACCAGGATTAATATTACCCTGGGAGGGGCTACTACGTTTAATTTCTGCTATAAGTGATATATGCTTCTTACCTTGAATGGCATTCTTAAAATTGTTACTGCTTTGAGGTATGTTTTTAAGGAAACTAAATTGTTTTTTTGAAAGAAGATTCTTCTTATGTTGTACGATTCTCTCTAGAGTATTCATAATAACTATTCTCTTGTACTGTAAAATGTATTTACAAATCAATCAAAGATGTTAGAGAGAATAGATATCATATGCAAAATCCTTCCCAGGACATTCATCATATTCCCGATCCTTTGACAGTAAACCAGTTTTACCTAGGAGATAGAATTGAATTGATGTCAAAAATCAAGAAAAATTCTATAGATCTCATTATTACTTCACCACCGTATAATGTTGGCATCCAATATAAGAATCATCATGATACGATGAACTACAAAACTTATTTATCATTTTTAGAAGAAACTTGGCAGATGTCTTATCAAGTATTAAAGACAGGTGGTAGAATAGCCATTAACGTACCTTCCATTACCTATGATGGTAATTATATGAGTTTATATGCAGATGTTATCCAACAGATGAAAAATCTAAAATTTATCATGCGTGGCGATATTTTATGGTATAAACAAGTAATTAGCAAAAGAACAGCATGGGGTTCATGGAAATCACCAAGCAACCCGTATGTAGTACAACCTTACGAGTTTCTGCTAGTATTTAGCAAAGAAACAAAACAACATAAAGGGGATCCTAGTAAAGCAGATATTACTAGAGAGGAATTTATTGAATTTTCAAATTCTTTTTGGAGTATTAAACCCGAAACTGCTTTATCAAAAAAACATCCTGCTCCTTTCCCCAAAGAGTTAGTTTATCGTTTAATCAAGTTTTATACTTATCAAGATGATATTGTTTTAGATATGTTTGGTGGTTCTGGGACAGTTGCCTTAGTAAGTAAGGAAAACCAGAGAGATTTTATTTACATGGATAATTGCAAGGAATACCTTAATTTTGCTAAACAGAGGGTAACTTCTACTTTATTTTAAAATAAAAATAGCTACATGCTGGATTAAATTTCTTGACTGTATAGCCTACATGAAAATCATGTTCACCTGTTAGGCAATGTATGTCTAGTTTAGGAGGATACAAATATGGAATACATAAAAAATGTGAATACTAGGTTCATGAATAGTGTCAATTGGCATGCAAAATGGTTATCAGTGATGTGTACGGGTCTTATGGCTTTTATGCTCTTTGGTGTATTTTTGTCTACGGGCTGTGCCTCGAAAGATGATACCCCCCCCCCCGTTAATACCGCTTGTGTTGTAGGTAGTGGCGATAGCGATGGTGACGGCATACTCGATACCATTGATGTAGACAGTGACGGCGATGGCTTGATAGAGATTTGTACTCTTGGTGAGCTACACAACATCCGCTATAATCTTACGGGCACCAGCTATAAAACCAAAAGTAGTGGTGATGGTGACAAAGCTGGTTGCGGTGGTGCTGATGCAGTTACGGTCTGTAACGGCTACGAGCTTGGCCAAGATCTTAGTTTTGATAAGGGCAGTAATGGTACTTGGAGCGGTGATAGCACGGCTGGGTATACCCTAGATGCTAACGATAACGCTGATCCCTATTTTGTAGTAAGTGAAGGGGGTTGGAAGCCCATTGGCATAGGAACTGCTGCTGATGATAATGAAATTTGCAAGGTTGATGATACCTGTTTTAATGCTATTTTTGAAGGTAACGGCCACACTATTACGGGTTTGGCTATTCGTAGAAGAGATGTCTCTATGATGGGGATGTTTGGAGGTATATCAGCCAATGCAGATATCCGTAATATAGGCCTGGTAAAAAACCTTGCCGATTACACTGGCTCTTTTGCTTACATTGGAGGCTTGGTGGGTTTTCAAGTTGATGGTAGCATAACTGCGAGTTACGCTACAGGCGATGTAAACGGAGGAGATGGAAATGATGGTGATATTGCAGGAGGCTTGGTGGGTTTTTTTCAAGGTGATGGTAGCATAACTGCGAGTTACGCTACAGGCGATGTAAACGAAGGAGATGGAGATGGTTCGGTAGGAGGCTTGGTAGGAGCCAAGATGGGTGTTGGAAGCATAACCGCGAGTTACGCTACAGGCGATGTAAACGGAGGAGATGGAAATGATGCGGTTGGAGGCTTAGTGGGATATCGATCTGGTGGAAGCATAACCGCGAGTTACGCTACGGGTGCTGTAAACGGAGGAGATGGAAATGATGCGGTTGGAGGCTTGGTAGGATCTCAAGATGGCGGTGGAGATATTACTGACAGCTATGGCTTTGGCACTGCAACTGGGGAAATGGATGATGAATATGGTACCTCCATTCCATCAAGTATAGGTAGTACAGGAACCGCAACAGAGCGTGCCGCCATGTTGATGTCGAATAATGCTGGTATGTCATGGGATGATCCTACTAAAAACACAAAAGGTGCTTGGAGCTTTGTTGTTGGTAAAATCCCTGCTCTCAAATACGCCGACTACGACGGTACTGGTACTACATTCTATTGTGATAGTGTCACACCACGTCCTACAACTGGAATTTCTATTCCTAACTGTGGCGACCTTATTTCTGGACAGAGATAGGTAGGCAGTAGGTGGTGAAAAATCACCACCTACTTAGTGTTGGGCAGTTTTTTAAAGTATACGATACGGTTTCTAGCAGTAGGTGGTGAGAAAATCACCATCTACTCGTGCATGAGGTATCGGTTTGTGGTTGTATTTAGCCATAACATGATCCGCTTTGTATAGAGGCTTCTTTTCTTGCAAAATTACCTTTATTTTTAGAAACGTGTTTGTTTCTTTAAACCACTGATATATGTTTTGTATAATCTTGATTGTACCTGTAAATATAGATTTATTATTTTGATAAGATTGTCTGATTCTATGATCCATAAACCAAACCGTCTTTTATTGAACTTTTAATTGATTAGCTAATTGTACACCTAAAATACCCTTTTAGAAATTGTAATTAAATAGATAGGTAAGTTTTATTTTACAGTAAGAAATAGAACTTAGAGGTGTTTACGAGTGGTTCGATGTATTTAAGCTATGCATATGACTTTTAAAGTAAGATATGGTGAAATAGATAGTAAGATATGTCTGTGGGTTTCACAATCAATCATGTTATAGCATATATAACATAATACTAATTATACATTGCATTTATGAGTCTATATCAAAAAGAAATCAAAGTTATATTAGAAGTATTAGAGAAAGCTGGTATATTACTTAAAGATTATTTTTATACAAAAAATTACCAAATATCTTTTAAACAGGCGAATGAACCAGCTACTCAAGCTGATACAGAATGTAATGATTTGATAATTCGCACTATACAACATTATTTTACAAATGATTTAATCTTATCAGAAGAGACTAGTGAATACCATAATATTAAGAATTATTCTATGAAAATTAATTCTTGCAGAATGTGGATTATCGATCCCATTGATGGGACCCAAGAGTTTATTAAAGGAATACCTGAGTTTGCAATTTCTATAGGATTAGTGGAAAACAATGAGCCATTACTCGGATTTATTTATAATCCAGTAAAAAATTTTTTGTTATATGGTGGACCTAAAATAGGTCTATACCATAACCACAAAGAATTATCTTATCAGCCCCGCAAAATATCATCTACCCAAGATATGCGTATATGTGTTTCTAGAAGTGAAATGAAAAAAAAACTTCTGGGCGATCTAACCCGTCCCACCCTTTTTAAAGATGTAGTTGTTGTTGGGTCTATTGCATATAAACTAGGTCTTGTCGTTACTCAAGAGTTTGATGCTGTTGTTTCTTTACGTCCTAAAAATATATGGGATATCGCTGGAGGCGTGTGTCTCATACACACCATGAAACAGTACGTTGTTTTAGACCAGTGTGGGCAACCCATTCCATTAAATCATAATGGCCCACTACCCAATGGAGTTATGGCAGGCCATGCAACCACTATTCAGCTTATTACAAATATTATGCAGTGATGATAGTGTCTTTGTTGTTTAGCAGGTCGTTTGCCCCTTTGTCTATCATCTTTGTAGCTAATTGTATACCTAACTCGCTGGCATGGTTATGATTGCCTTGCACTTTATCTTTCAATGTATATATACCATCAACTGTACCCACAAAAGCATGTAGAGCGATTTCGCCATTTTCATAAAATCCATAGGCAGTTATGGGCTTGCTACACCCTCCCTCAAGCTTTCTGAGGAAACTACGTTCTGCCAAAGCAATTTGATAAGAAGGTATATCATGGCATTTGTGAATAATAGATTGTACTTCTTGATCATCTCTACGACATAAAATACCTAATCCTCCTTGTCCTACTGCAGGTAGCATAATCTCATAAGGAATTTTTTGGCGTACTGTATTGGTTAGTCCCATACGTTCTATGCCAATGTAAGCTAAAAGCATAGCATCATATTTTTCTGAATAAAACTTGTGATAACGTGTTTTTATATTACCACGTATACCAATGACATTTAAATCAGGACGATAATTTAAGAGTTGTGAACGCCTTCTTAGACTACCTGTTGCTACAATAGCTTTAGGAGGCAAATCATCTAAAGTATGGATATTATGTTGACTAACTAGAGCGTCAGAGGCTGTAGCACGCTTGGTAACTACAGATAGCATTAGATTGTTATGAAAATTTGTTGGTATATCTTTTAGGCTATTTACTGATATATCAATTTGGTTATCTAATAAAGCTTTGTCTAGCTCTTTAGTAAATAGACCTTTATCACCAATCTTATGTAAAGCGGTGTTTAGCATGAGATCAGCTTTGGATTCTATTTCTACCAAAAGGCATTCTAATGCTGGATATGATTTAAATAGTTGATCCTTAATAAAATTTGCCTGCCATAAGGCTAGTGGGCTTTTCCTAGTGCCAATACGCAGAGATTTCATTTGTTCTCATCAAAATTTTTTAGTGATTGTAAATCAAATATCTCCTTCAAAACATCAATACGTATCTCTCCGTCAATATCATTACTGATATATTCTTGCAAATGTACAATAGGCATTTTGAGTATTTTTTTTGCCATATGATTCAAACTATTACGTAAATCTTCCTGACTGTACATTTCATTATCTATGTAGGTTCGTTCTATTGTCTCTTCAACGTATTCATATACTCTTTGCTTGAGTTGTAATATTGTGGGTCGTATACGTAGGTAACTAGACCACTGTATAAATTCATGTGTTTTCTGTTGGATAACTTTGATAGCATATGGTATTGCCTGTTGCCTTTTTTGCGTGGAGTCTAAAATAATATTTTGTAAGGAATCTATGTCATATAAAAAAACTTCCTGCAAATCACGTATCTTGGGGTCAATATTTCTGGGTACAGCCATATCAATTAATAGTAAAGGACGTATACAGTTTTGCATATGTTTTGCTATCATGGAATAATCTATTAAATAACCTTGGTAGCTTGTGCTACACACAATAATATCGATGTCTGTGATTAAAGCAGGCAATGCCTCTAGGCTAATTACTTCAGCTGAAAATTTTTCAGCTAACTTCTGAGCCGTACTAACTGTACGGTTCCACAACAATAGTTTTTTTATACCCTGTTTAAAAAAGTATTGCATGGTTAGCTGTCCCATCTTGCCAGCTCCTATGAATAAAACAGTTTTATCTTTAAAGTCTTTAAAGATCTTAGAAGTTAGCTCTATAATCGCAGATGCTATGCTAGTACTTCCAGCACTTATATTGGTATGGTGACGAATATGTTTACCAGCTTCAATGACTGCATGTATAAGTTTATTTAGGTAAATATGAGTTACGCCTTGTTCTTGTGCCATTTTATAAGCAGACTTTAATTGGCCAAAAATCTGTGTCTCACCTAAGATAATAGAATCTAGTCCGCAGGCTAGTTGAAACAAGTGTGAGATAGCATCTTGATGTGTTTTATAGTAAAACAATGAAAAATCATCTTTGTGTATATCTGGATAGGGGTGTAGTAACATTTTTTGTAGTGCTTTAAAAGTATTATCACTTTCGTTAGCTACTATGTAATATTCTGTTCTATTGCATGTACTTAGAATAAATACTTCTTTAACAAAAACTTCCTGGTGTATTAGAGATAATATTTTTTTAATCTGTTTTTCATTTAGAAAAAATTTTTCTCTTATTTCAATGTTTGCTGTTTTATGACTAATCCCTAATAGGTGTAGTTTTTGGGTGTTATCTTGTACATCTGATGAAGCAATGTTCATAGAATTAATAATAGAAATTATGAAATCTAGTAAATAATCTGCTGGCAATGAAAGAACATAACGTAACTAAAAAACCAATTAAAGATAAGTATACTCGTTTTTTCTCATGTGTGTAATTATATAAATTACTTACTAGATATGCGGCATATACACACCACGCTACACACGATAAAATAATTTTAATATCTAAACCATAATAATTACCGTAAACCTGTTTTCTCCATATATTACCAAGCACAAGAGAAAAGGTAAATAGAAGGAAACCGATAATACAAGAAATAATATTCATATGGTTTAATTCTTCTAAAGAAAGCATTCTATGAAAAAATAGCCCAAACTTTTTTTGTTTTAAGGTAGCAAATAGATATAAATAAAATAAAGAATAAACCGCCGAGAGAGTGAAAGCAGCATAAGCAACCATGGCTGACCAAACGTGTAATAAGAAAAGTTTAGTAGTGGCAAAATTAAAAGGCACTTTGGGTTCAGCAGGTATGAAAGAAATGCAATGTAGCCCTATAATAATAAAGATAATTAAAAAGCCAGTAGAACGATTTTTAATTTTTAGTTCTATAAAAAAATAAATACTAGCTATACTAACAGCTATACCCGAAAAAAAATCAAAGATAGTGTTTATTAGCGTATATTGATAGCCCCAATTTTTACATACAATGGCAAAAACATGAAAAGCTAAATTTAATACAAAAACTAAGCCCGTTGTTAGACGAGATACTTTGTTAGGATATTTAAAACTAAGAAGATATAAGAAAAAAGTAACAATCCAAAAACATAAGACAAATATATCTAGATGAGCCATACAGCTGATATAGCTTATCTAAAACAAAGGATCAACACATATTTTTATGGAATGCTCTTATTAGTTTTCTGGATAAGAAGTCCAGGTAAGATAGGCTAGAGAAGCGTCAGCATCCACAGTGGTTTTGAGATCTTGTGCACCTATATCTTGTATTAACAGGGGGTGATTGGGATCCCCCCTCCCCCTTATAGGAGCAAGAGAAGAAGTAAACCCATTACTTATCACAAAGCAGAATGCATAAGTAAATTCAGTAACAAAGGTTATGGTAACATTAGTTTCGCCTTGAAAGCATAGGTTATAATCTCCAATGCGAAATGCATCTAGTGCAAGCGTTACCCCATCCTTCAAATCTAGACCAATGGTTTTTTCCTCTTCACCTGCAACGTCGATAGCGTCAGCTAATGTGAGTGAACCCAAAACTGTCATGCGATTAATCGTGGCATGTGTAGCTGGCGTCTTGGCTATATCCTCTGTATTATTTATCATGGTTAACGCATGTGCAGTTGTATCTGTTGACAAAAATATATCTTCCATAGTACCTACATAACCATCCTGTATTACCATTTGACTTGTTTGATGGTATGTAGCAATAGCTCTTGATAGGGTGGCTGTTCCACCTTGAACCATCAAGCCAACACCACTACCCTGCGTTACATGAACGTCTCCAATAGTAGTTCCTGTACCAACACTACGTAATTGTAAGGAGGGGGAAGGATCTGCTTCAAATGTGATTGGACGACCACCAAACTCAATGCGTACAAAGGAGAAAGTACCATTACTATGGTCAGCAATGGCTGGGACATCACCAAAGTCTCCTAGAACAGCATCTGTAACAATATTAGAACCAGTAGAATCGTCACCAATATTTATAGGAGCCGCACCATTAATAACAACTCCACCCCAGTCTCCCTCAGTCCTTTCACCAACCTTTTTCCCACTGGTAAATATAATAGGAGTAACACTATCACCATTGGCCTGGATCATACCACCTTTTTCTACAACAAGAAAAGTGATAACTGGACTGGCTAATACGATTGTGCCTGGTGCAATAGATAATGTAACGCCATCTAGTACTTTAACTATACCTGCAATACGGACGCATTCTTTCCACTCAGTATCCACTGTAAGGGCACCTGAATAGAGTTTTTTGTCTCCAGTTTTTTGATAATCACAGGCCGTTTCTTCGGGGTCTCCGAATGACTGTTTAAAAAGAGAATATTGATCTAATGACCTTTGAGCACAGCTCATTGTAAACAATGTACACCAAACAACTATAAATAGATTTTGATAAAGCATAAATGGCCTCTCCTTTCGTCACTTTAACGACTTCAGACCGTCTACTGTAACAGAGTGTATTATTAAGTCAATTATTTTATATAAATTCTTTATGAAAGCCATAGAGAGTGCATAAGTTCTATTTTGAAGTATGAATTGAAGCTTTATTCTTTAAATACCTCATTGGGTGTTAAGCAGTTTAATACTTTTCATGGCCTTAAGCTTATTTTATGTATAATTTCACCAAGATATTTTTGTTTAACAATGTAACCTAAGTTTTTTGATATTACTATGATATCTTCTAATAGCTTAAGAAGCAAGCTATGATTATTGTGGAATGTTTATCTTACGGATACGATGATTGTCAGTATCTGCCACATATATATTTCCTGACTTATCAACCGCGACTTCATAAGGAGTATTCAATGGACCATTCGTAAGACCACTACCTGCCAATATGTTAGCCACACCACTAGGTGTTATCTTATAGATAAGATGACTTTCAGTATTTGCCACATATAAATTATTTGCACTATCAACCGTTATTCCACCAGGCTGATTAAATTGTGCCACATTACCCGCACCATGCGTAGAAGCAGTCAACGTACTAACCGTAATTACTTCATTATTCATCGTACCAGACACTGTTATCTTACGGATACGATTGTTAGCCCGATCTGTCACATATACATTGCCTGAACCATCAACAGCCACAGAACTGGGAGAACTAAATTGTGCCACATTACCTGCACCATCCCTGCACGTGATGGTAATGCCAGTAGTACCATCACATGGAGTACCCGTAATGCCCCCACCCGCCAACGTGCTAACCGTAATTACTTCATTATTCATAGAATTCATGGTTATCGTTATCTTACGGATACGATGGTTACTAGTATCTGCCACATATACATTATTGCCCGCACTATCAACCGCTACACCATTAGGATAATTAAATCGTGCATCTGTACCGGTGCCATCTTTGCAGGTTTCTCCACTTGTTGCGGGGGTTATCAGGGTAGTAGTGCCGCATTCAGTAGCAGTCACCCCTCCCGCATCACCACCCGCCAACGTGCTAACCATGCCATTAGGTGTTATCTTGCGGATACGATTGTTACCAGCATCTGCCACATATACATTGCCCGCACTATCAACCGCTACAGAAGTAGGATAATTAAATTGTGGTGCCAGTGCCGGTGCCACACTATCCATAAAACCAGCAGTACCAGTACCCGCACCCGCCCATGCGATAACCTTATTCATCGTACCAGACACTGTCATCTTGCGGATACGATTGTTACCAGCATCTGCCACATATACATTGCCCGCATGATCAACCACTACTCCTCTAGGCTGATTAAATTGTGCTGAATTACCTGTGCCATCCCTGCACATGCTGGTACGGCCAGTACCAGCACATGTAGTGCCTCCCCCAGTGTTACCACCCACGAGGGTCTCAACAGTGACTGCGGCACAGGTTTCATCATTTTTTAACACACGATAATTATCACAAGAAACACATTTTTCTGTATTGGCAGTAAAAACCTTGGCTGTTGAGACAACACCATTCATACACATAGGATCAAACTCTTTTCTACAAAGCTCACCATCTAAACCAAAACCACTATCACAAGAAACACATTTTTCTGTGTTGGCAGTAAAAACCTTGGCTGTTGAGGGAAGGGGGTCCGGTCCATTCGTACAGATAGGATCAAACTCTTTTCTACAAAGTTCACCATCCAAACTAAAACCACTATCACAAGAAATGCATTTTTCTGTGTTGGCGGTAAAAATCTTGATGGTTGAGGCCGTACCATGCGTACAAATGGGATCAATGGTGGGGATTTTTGTGATTATCTTACGGATACGATTGTTACTAAGATCTGTCACGTATACATTATTTGCACCATCAACCGCTATTCCACCAGGCCGATTAAATTGTGCTAAACTACCTGCACCATCCCTGCACGTGATGGTAGTGCCAGTAGTACCAGGACATGGAGTACCCGTAGTAGTGCCTTCACCCGCCAACGTACTAACCTCACTCGTTGTACCAGACACCGTTATCTTACGGATACGATTGTTACTAATATCTGCCACATATATAACCCCCACACTATCAACTGCTATTCCAGTAGGACTTCTAAATTGTGCTACATTACCTGCATCATCCATAAACCCTCCTCCCACAGTACCATCATCCTTAATACCAGTACCTGCCAATGTACTAACCACACCACCAGACGTTATCTTACGGATACGGTGGTTCTGACTATCTGCCACATATACAACCCCCACACTATCAACCGCTATTCCATAAGGATTACTAAATTGTGCTATATTACCCGCACCATCCATAAACCCTCCTCCCACAGTACCATCATCCCTAATACCAGTACCTGCCAATGTACTAACCACACCACCAGACGTTATCTTACGGATACGGTGGTTCTGACTATCTGCCACATATACAACCCCCGCACTACCAACCGCT
The DNA here is from genome assembly GCA_965262015.1 of Leptospiria bacterium. Taxonomy (GTDB): domain Bacteria; phylum Spirochaetota; class Leptospiria; order Turneriellales; family CBDBES01. The sequence goes on along the minus strand of OZ253494.1, from coordinate 1,248,181 downwards.
ACACCAGTAGGATACTTAAATCTTGCCACATTACCCATACCATCCATATCCCCTATAGCCCCAGTACCCGCCAATGTGCTAACCACACCCATTGATGTTACCTTACGTATTATATAATTATTATCTGAGACATAAATTTCCCCTAAATGATTTACTACAATACCACGAGGACCATTAAATTGAGTTAGTGTACCAAGACCGTTATTACTACCGGACGTACCATCCCCTGCAATGGTAATAACACAGGGTGGTGGTATATGCTTTAAGCTAAGTTACAGGGTTTCCATGTTACCATCAAGGTTTTCTATGCTTAATTGGATGGTTTTTATCTCACAGCGTAATTGTTTTTTTACGGTTAGGCTGATATCTATCTGATTTGTTCCTGCTGGCATTTCAATGATATTTTTTACATGATGATTGGGATAGTTTGGTGTATGTAGAACAAATGGCTTTGTTGCGAATGCGTAATCACGAGGTGCAAATGCTGTTCCACTCACAACAAACCTGACCCTTCTGGAATACTTTAAGATTTCATTAGCCCTAATACGTATTTTATGGGCACCTGTGTCTATTATAGTCTCTTCTGTGGCAAATCGAAAGTGGGCTATACTAGATTGCAAAGGAGACTTATTAAGAAGATTTGGTGGACCCGTACAAGAGAACACAAGCAACCCAGTTAGACAGGTAGCTAAGTAATAAGTATATGTATTAATCATACGGACCATGACACGAAGATTATATAACATGTATTTTATATAAGTCAACCTTTTTTATGGGATCTTGTGCTACTAGAATGGAAAGTTAAGTATGGAGTTGGATAATTTAAGGTGTTCATAAGCTGTCGAAGATGGTAAAATATCAAAAGTAAGGAGAACGACTAATGAGAGTATATAACGATAAACGGATACTGGTAGAGTCATCTTTAGACAGCAATATGACTATTAAAAAATAAAGTACTTTCACAATGATACATTGCATATTATTGATAAAAATAGCACCTAAAGCAATATCAATGTATCTTAAACATAAATATCCAAAAATAAAATCAATCAATACTTCGTTTTAGAATATGGAAAGGTATAATACTTGTCATTATGTATCTATTCTTAAATTCTGTGGTGGCTATGGCATTCAATACATTATCAGATATAGAAGAATTAATAGGAAAAGATAAGGCCTTTGATTTGTTGAGTCATCAGTCCAACACTATTCTCAAAGATAAACTATATATTCCATCACCTAACTTTGTGGATGATGTTTTTTGCTACACTAATAGAAGTATACCTGTTATGCGTAATTTACAAGCAACCTTTAACCATGGCCGACTAGGGGGAACAGGCTATCTATCCATTCTACCAGTTGATCAAGGGATAGAACATTCTGCTGGTGCCTCGTTTTCTCTAAATCCCCATTACTTTGACCCTAAATATATTATTGAATTGGCTATTGAGGGTGGTTGTAATGCTGTGGCCACTACCCTGGGTAATTTAGGTAGTGTCGCACGTAAATATGCACATAAGATACCTATGATCCTTAAAATAAATCATAATGAATTACTAACTCTACCTAACAGGCACGATCAAATATTATTTGCTAGTGTAGAACAAGCATGGGAATTAGGTGCTGTGGGAGTGGGTGCTACTATTTATTTTGGATCTAATGAGTCGTCTAGGCAAATTGAAGAAATTAGTGCTATGTTTGAACGTAGTCATGAATTGGGAATGTTTACCGTTTTATGGTGTTATTTAAGAAATCCTGGATTTACAAAGGACGAAAAGGACTACCATAGTAGTGCGGATCTTACAGGGCAGGCTAATCATATGGGTGTGACTATTGGGGCGGATATCATAAAACAAAAGCTGCCCACAATCCATGGTGGCTATCAAGCTGTTACCCCGCCAGGGGAAAGTTATGGAAAAACACATCCTCTAATGTATTCTCAAATGGGTTCAACACATCCTATTGACATGGTGCGCTATCAAGTTGCCCATAACTATATGGGGCGTATTGGTTTAATTAATTCGGGCGGTGCTTCTGGTAAAAATGATTTAGTTGAAGCTGTTCGTACAGCTGTTATTAATAAGAGAGGGGGAGGTATGGGCCTTATTAGTGGCAGAAAAGCTTTCCAAAAACCTCTTAAAGAAGGTATAGAATTGTTAAATGCCATTCAAGATATTTATCTTAGTGATGCCGTTACAATCGCCTAGACTTCACCTTCGAAAAATTGATTTTATCTGTATTTTTTATAGCTTTTCTAATCTGTTTTTGCAAACATTGTTGTAGATATAGTTTGCGTAAATATATAGTCATTCCAGCAAACCATCCTGCTTTACGTAACATCATAATTTTTTTTGAGAAAGATTGTTCACTAAAAAAGGATCGTAAATATCTTTCCTTAGAAAGATATTTACGATCATGTAATGTATCTCCAACAATTTTATAAATGATAAACCTACTTAATGAAAATCCATATTGATTATATAGCTTTTTACATAGATAACCTGCTTCCATATCAGCACTATCCACCATATTTTTGTATACATTTCTTTGAGTTTTCTTTTGTTGTGAGCTTTGTAGTATTTCTGGTACAGTAAGTAAGCTAGTATATAAACCAATCAATAATTCTGGTGGTGGATCACAAACCCATTTATCTGTTTTCTGATATACCTGATGCACTGTTAAACAAGTTCCTAAATGTAATTTTTTAGTTAAGCTCGCTACAAATCCTATATTAAAAATAAAAGAAAATGTATACTGATCGTACCACTTGGATAAATATTTTTTATTTCTTACCTTAACAGAACAAAGAAAAATAGAACACGAATGCCCGTCTATAACCCCCACATATTCATGTGGTAGAGCAGTGTGAATTAATTTAAAACGATGTATCAATACGTACGCTTCTTCGTAAAGAGCAATGATGATGCCAATCATTACGAAGAGTGATGTATCGTTTTAAAGTCGGCTAGTGTAGTTTGTATAATTTGCATGCCTAAATCTTTTTTTGTTGCCATAGGCCACTTTGCAATATTACCATTACGAAAAAATACAGTAAGTTCATTTGTGTCTTTGCCAAAACCAGAATTAGATTTTAAAAGATTGTTAAGAAAAATCACATCTAAATTTTTCCCTACTAATTTTTTTTTGGCATATTCCATAGTATTATGTGTTTCCGCAGCAAAGCCCACAACATATGTGTGTTCACATTTATGTTCAATAATATATTGGTTCACGCAGGATAGAATGTCAGGGTTAGGAACCAAGGTTAAACTACTTTGGTCTACTTTTTTAATCTTTTTATCAGAAACTTCTTCAATCTTAAAATCTGCAGGAGCGGCAGCCATAATTAAAATAGAATTAGAGGAAAATACCCTGAGAACAGCCTCAAGCATATCATTTGTTGAGATCACTTGTATATTATTTGCATCATCCACGCTACTAAATTTTTCATTCACAGGTCCAGAAATAAAAGTGACCTTAAGCCGATTGTGTATACCTGCTTTAGCAATATAATAACCCATTTTCCCAGTAGAAGAATTGGACAAAAAACGAATAGGATCCATGAATTCTCGGGTTGGTCCCGAGGTAACAATCAAGGAAGGTAAAGTACACGCCACTATAACACTGAAAAAAATTAATAAAATTAGATAATATATGATGCTTGTAATTTTTCTATAATCATATTCACACAACTATTCACGTCATGATCTTCTGTACTTAAAATTAACTCTGGCTTATCAGGTTCTTCGTAGGGGGATGATATTCCTGTAAACTCTGGTATCTCACCACTACGTGCTTTTTCATACAAACCCTTTGTATCTCGTTTCTCACATGTCTCCAAAGAAGTATCAACAAATATTTCTAGAAAACGATTGGAGGATAATAAACTGCGAGCAAATTTTCGATCTTCTCGAAAGGGAGAAATAAAAGCAGTAATTATAATGCAACCAGAGTCCTGAAATAAACGTGCGACCTCAGCAATACGGCGAATATTCTCTTTACGACTTTCTTCTGAAAAACCCAGATCTTTGTTAAGTCCGTGGCGAATATTATCACCATCCAATACATAAGTATATTTCTTTTTTTTAAAAAGGACTTCTTCTAATGCTATAGCGAGTGTGCTTTTCCCTGATCCGGATAATCCGGTAAACCATATTACCGCACCTTTCTGTGCCATCTGAGCTTCTCTCTCTTCCGTAGAGATATTCCCACCATGCCAATATATATTCTTTGACACCATATCGCTATTAAATGACTTTCTATTACTCTGTTGCGTCAATAAGTTTATATATTATCTTCTGGATTAAGGAAATTAAAGTTTATGTACCGAGAATCGAATCTACGTAGTATTAGTAAAACTACTTCGCATCGAATTACTAATAGCATAACAACTATTATCTTAGTCTTTCTTTTCACAGGCGAAATAAATGCTGCTATACAGGTGGGTCTTGCAGAAATTATTGTTAAGTTTTCACTTTTTTATCTTCACGAAAGAATATGGGATAGAATTCACTTTGGGAAAGAAAGATACACACCATTTGTTCTGTGGCTGACTGGTCTGCCTTGTAGTGGCAAGAAAGAGATCGCAGATAATCTATACCGATTTTTAAAAAAGAGGAATATTCCAGTGGAACGTCTAGATGGTGATGATGTAAAAACATTATTACCTAGCACAGGCTTCACTAGAGATCAAAGAACAGTATACTTAAAACGCATGGGCTATTTAGCGAGTCTACTTGAGCGAAATGGTGTAACTGTTATCGCTTCATTTATTTCTCCCTTTAATGAGGTAAGGCAGTATAATCGTAGTTTATGTATAAATTATATTGAAGTCTATGTATCTACTCCACAAGAAGCGTGTAGAAAAAGAGATATATGGGGTTTATACAATAAGGCTGAGAATAATGAAATACAGCATTTTGTTGGTATACATGAAAAATATGATGTCCCGCAAAATGCAGAGATTGAATTTGATTTATCTAAAGAACATATTATCCATGTAATAAAAGGATTAGTAAAATATTTAAAACGTCGCTTTAGTTACTTATGAGCAATCCTTTTACTAAAGATCTACAAAGCCGATATGCACCCCATGATCTAGAAATAAAATGGTATGCCCTATGGGAGTCTAACCATCTATTCTCTCACCAGGAAAGTTCCAAGCAAGATGGGGATTTCTCTATGGTTTTACCTCCTCCCAATGTAACGGGTAGTCTACATCTGGGTCACGCCCTCAATCATACGATACAAGATGTTTTAGCAAGATACCACCGTATGAAACAGAAAAGTGTATTATGGTTGCCTGGTACAGATCATGCTGGGATCGCTACGCAAAGTGTAGTAGAACGTTTGCTTGCTAAAGATAATATCTACAAAGATGACTTAGGTAGGGAAAAATTTGAAAGCAAGATTTGGGAGTGGAAAAATACTTCGGGTACAACCATTACACAACAACAAAGGAGTTTAGGCGAGAGTGTTGACTGGAACCATGCTAGATTTACATTAGACCCTGGATTTCACCGTTTGGTACAACATGTTTTCATTCAGTTGTATCAAGATAAACTTCTATACAGGGATAAACGTATGATCCATTGGTGTCCTGTACAGAAAACCGCTTTATCTAATATTGAAGTTGAATATAAAAAAATTAATGGTACGTTATATTTTGTTAAGTATGAAATAGACACAGATAATTATGTAGAAGTAGCTACAACACGTCCAGAGACAATTGTAGGTGATGAAGCCCTAGCCGTCCATCCAGAAGATACCAGATACCAGAATATGGTGGGTCGATATGTTACCATACCTTTAATCAATAAAAAGATACCCATCATAGCAGATACCATGGTAGACCCTGCCTTTGGTAGTGGTGTCGTAAAAATTACACCTGCACATGATCCCAATGATTACCAGTGTTCTTTACGCCATCAACTACCTATTACCCAGGTCATAGACGCACAAGGACGTATGAATAAAAATGCAGGTACATATGCAGGTCTATCACGTGAACATGCACGTAAACAAATTGTAGAAGATTTAAAAATACAAAAATATCTTATTAATACTAAGACACATACACATGGCGTTGGTCATAGTTATCGTTCAGGTGCTATCGTAGAACCTTACTTAAGTTTACAATGGTTTATTAATATGGCACCTCTTGCCAAACCAGCTATGCAAGCAGTTAAAGATAAAAAAATCCAATTTATTCCTAACCGCTGGGAAAATTTATACTTTGATTGGTTAGAGAATATTCAAGATTGGTGTATTTCTAGACAATTATGGTGGGGGCACAGGATTCCTGCATGGTATGATAATAACAACCATATTTACGTGGGTCTTGATGAAGCAAAAATAAGAAATACATATCTCTTATCAGAGGACATTGAACTCAAACAGGATAGTGATGTACTAGACACGTGGTTTTCATCAGCCTTATGGCCTTTTGGAACGTTATGGGATGAAACGACGTTGATGAATTCTACAGGTATCCCAAAGCCCACAGAACTACATAATAGATTTTATCCCAATAATGTTTTGGTTACTGGCTTTGATATTATTTTCTTCTGGGTTGCAAGAATGGCCATGATGGGTTTATATGTGATGCAAGACATACCCTTTCGACATGTTTATATTCATGGTTTAGTGCGTGATACCCAAAGAAAGAAAATGAGTAAATCAAAAGGTAATGTCATTGATCCTTTAAATAAAATGCAAGAGTATGGTACGGATGCTTTTAGATTCTTTTTAATGAGTATTTTACCAGAAGGTAAAGACATTGTGTACGATGAAAGTAGACTACAAGGATATCGATCTTTTTGTAATAAGATATGGAACACTGCACGCTTCATTTGGATGAATCAAGAGAGGGCGAACCCTCTATCAGAGATTTATGATACTAAACTAAGTACTATCGATTTGTGGATTATACACCAATTTAATTGTGTACTGCAAGAAATTGAGACTAGCCTGGATTCATATAAATTTGCTGATTATTCTAGATCTATCTATGAATTCACGTGGAATTATTTTTGCGACTACTATATAGAATTTGCTAAAATTAGTCTACAACAAAAGGAACAACGAGATAATACACTCTATGTATTAAATCTTATTTTCTGTAATATACTTAAGTTATTACATCCTATTATGCCATTTATCACAGAAGAATTATATTCTTACTGGCCTAAAGACAAAAAAAATAATTTTATAATGATTAGTCAATGGCCTAAAAAAATATCTATTACATTACCTTTGATATCATCCTATGATACAGTGGAAAAAATGAAATTTCTCATTTATAAATTAAGAAATCTGCGTGCTGAATTAGGCCTACAACGTACAGAAAAAATATCGGTTGTTTTTACAACCATTGACGCTTCTCTCGAAACAACCTTACTAACACATGAACAACACATTAAACAACTCGCTTATCTCTCTCATTTTACGATAAAACAAGACTATCAGAAAACACAAAATGATATTTCTGTCCGTATACAAACAGGGATATTATTTCTTGCTATTAAAAATTTAATTAATATAGAACAAACAATAAAGAATTTAGAAAAAGAAATTCTTAAATTAGAAAAAGAATACAATAAGATAGATCAGCAACTCATGCAGGATAAATACGTGAATAATGCACCTAAACATCTTGTAGAGCGAGACAGGGAGCGTCATGAATTCTTAAAAACTAAGATAGATGAAATGAGTTTATTTGAGAATAATTTAAAACAGACACCATAGAGTTAGGTATGTCCAAAATCAAAAATATTGCTCTTATCTTATTATTATGTGCCTTACTTGCCTATCTTGGTTACCATATATATTACTTACTTGGGGGTAAGCAACTTAAGATATACCTATATCATAAAGAGACTTTTGGTATCGCTTTAATTAGTAAAAAACACACAGGATCAACGAAAAAACAAGAATCTCTCTTTATAAGCATTGCACTCGTTAACTCTAGAAATAAAAGAATAGGTTTTATTAGTTTTTTCCCTGATACAAGATTTAATAAAACAAGTACATCTACTATTGGTGATAACTTGCTTAAAGAAGATTTTCAGCATACGATACAGACTATTGCTAAAGATTTTTCGCTTAATATACCCTACTATATAATATGTGATATAAATGATATTGCTAATGTTATTGATCTAGCGGATGGTATTAATTATTTTTTGTGGAAGCCTGATATACTTAACACCGAGATACTTCCCACAGGGGAATTTCAATTAAATGGACCTTTAACTCGTAAGCTACTACAATTAGATGAACGATCAGCATATGTAAAGTCTCTGGTCGGTTATCGACATTATAATATACTACTTAATTTTTGGCGAGAAAGGAAAGAAAAATGGAAAATTTTTCAAAATAAACATATTTTTCAGGCTGCTCTCAAAAATGTTAAAACAAATTTTTCTTATAGGGAACTAAGCATACTATCCAATATATTATTTAGTAATGATGATTGGTTACCTCTTTTTTGGGAAGTACCCATCAACAAAGCCAACAACAAGTTTTATATAGATAAAACAGCAACTTCATACTATCTGAATGACTTTAAAAGAAAGTTAAACCAAAAAAAAATTCACTATTTAAATAGAACACCTACAATTGAAGTACGTAATGGAACAGATACGCCTAGACTAGCACAAAAGTTTAGAAGATATTTGAATCACAAGGGATTTCAAATTCTTGAATTTAGTAATGCAGATCACCATACTTACAAAAATAGTATTTTATTGGATGTTAATACAAACCCTTTTTATTTAACATCCTCTGCTGAGACTATGCAAGTACAGAGAATCTATTATGCGATTAACCGCTCTTTATTTACTGATTTAATTTTTGTTATAGGAAAAGATTACCGAAAAATTTTAAATCATCTAAGGGAATAAATCTATCAGCTTACTATATGTCTAATTCAGGACTTGAGGCTGTTGCGTATAATTTTTTCCCCATACGTCCAGATAGGTATGATAACCTGCCTGCCTGGACAGCATGATACATAGCCAAAGCCATATTATGAGGGTCTTGTGCTTGTGCAATTGCTGAATTTAATAATACAGCATCAAAACCCATTTCCATAGCGAGTACCGCATCTGCAGGCGATCCAATTCCTGCATCTAAAATAATGGGCACATCCTCAGGAAGTAGTTCTAAGATCATACGCATATTATATATATTTTGTATACCTCTACCACTACCAATGGGGCTACCGCCAGGCATAAGACAATCTGCACCAGCATTATATAGTTTAAGTGCAAGAATAGGATCGTCATTAGTATACACCATAACAAAGAGTTCATCTTTTGTGTAATGCTCCCTTATAAGTTTAACGGCCTTATAAGTTTCTATTGGATCAGGCAATAAGGTTTTACTTTCTGCAATCACCTCTAGCTTAATAAAGTTCAACTTCATAGAACATGCAATGCGTACTAACCTTAAAGCTTCCTCAGCAGAGGCCACTCCTGCTGTATTAGCTAGTAAGATAATTTTTTGTGTATCGATATAATTTAGAATATTACTTTTAGTTGACATATCATGTAAAGGTACCCGTCGTAATGCCACGGTAACCATTTCTGTTTGAGATATTTGATGGCATTGTTGCATGGATTGTAAGTTGAGGTATTTACCTGTACCTAGAATTAATCTAGAATGAAGTTTTTTTGCACCTAATTTTAAAATATCATTATTAGTTTCCATTATACATTTCCTATGGGAAAATTAAGAATTATGTTTTCTATTGTGTATAAAAACAGGTAAATTTTGCAGGCCTAATAATAAGCTTAATTGGCGAACAATAAATCTAGTAGTCGAATTAGGTAGCTTTGCTCGGTTTGAAAAAATAATAAACTTCCATCTGGGATTAGCCTGTGTAATATAATATACTTTAATACCTAATGAACTAAAGGTGACATTACTTTTAACTTTTTCAAACATCTTATTGATTAGGGGGGTAGGGATAGCTTGATTAGACTGATGAAATAATTTAACAGATAAATGGATGAGACTAGATATTTTTCTACTATACAAACCACTATTAAATTGTACGGGGAACTTCCAAAAAATTCTTTGTAAATCTTTTATTTCTTCTTCAAGCCATTCTCTTTGTGCTGGTTTATCTAATAAAATATCACTTTTACTAATCCCCAGAATTAAAGGTTTATGATAAGTGTATACTAAATTGATGAGGGTTTTATTTTGTTTATCTAAACCTTCCAAAGGATTAATTAGTAAGATAACTACATCAGCCTTTTGAATGTTTTCTTGGGTACGCATTACAGAAAAAGTTTCTATTACATCATATTTTGTTTTTTTGCCACGTAATCCTGCTGTATCAACTAATGTAATTTTCTGTCCATGAAAAGACAGCTTTGCATCTAGACTGTCACGAGTGGTGCCTGGTACATCTGAGATCATGGCCATGTCCTTTTGCAATAAAGCATTAAATAAAGTACTTTTACCTGTATTGGGTTTGCCAATAATTGCTAAACGCATTAAGGGTTTCTGCGTTTTTTCTAATGACGGTGGTGACGCTTTAGTCTCCTTAGGATTAGTTACGGGGAAGTACTTTATAATCGCATGTTTCATATTCTGGATATTTCTGTGATTAAGTGCTGAAACAAAAAATATCTTATCCATTCCTAACGAATAAAAATTATAGCAAGCATCTTCAAGCGAAGGATCATCTACAAAGTTAACTACTAACCAATAAAGTTTATTTATTTTTCTTAGATATTGATGCAAAAGTTCTTCGTAAGGCGTTAAACCAAAACGAGAGATAACCCATAATAGTAAACTAAATCTGTGAAGTTGTGCTATAGCTCTTTCAATAGACTGCTCCACTAATAGATCATCTTTGACTGCATCTATATTTTCGAAACCTGGAAAATCAAAGAGAGTCCACACGCCATTATCATTCCATGGTATCTCATGTGACACAATATCACGTGTAACTCCTGGTTGATTGAATACTATACTTTTTCTACTACCAATTAGCGAATTAAATAAAGTACTTTTGCCAACATTTTGTCTTCCAATAATTGCGATATCAGGCATCTTAGAGTTTTGGAATGAGTAACATATAGATTTTACCTATGAAAAGATGTAAATCTTTCTGGTAGAGGTAGCTTAAATGATAATTCTTTTTTTAATATGGGATGTATAAATCTAATCGCATTTGCCATTAAAAGCAACTGAAGCTTATGGTCAGCTTCAAGCATTTTATTATAACCATATATATTATCACCTACAATAGGTGTACCCATCGTTAAAAACGTAGATCGAATTTGATGGGTCCTACCAGTATATAGCTTAATACGTACTAGTGTATATTTTGCTAACTGTTTTAAAATTTTATATGATAAGACAGCCTCTTTCGCTGATTGAAGTTTTTTTGTAAAAGAAAAAAGCATCTTCTTACGTGAAATAGGGTGACGTTGAATATAACCGTTTATAGTCTCTTCACTCTTAGATAAACAACCATATAACCAGGCATGATATTCTTTATCGATTGTTCTCTCAGCAAATTGTTTAGCAAGTTTTACATGTGTGGCATCTGTTTTAGCAATAACTATCAAGCCTTCTGTATCTCTATCTAGTCGATGTACAATACCTGGTCTAAAATTATCTTGATTAGATTCTGTGACATTTCCAGAATGCATATTCGATAAATTTTTAAACTTAGACAATAAAAAATGTACTAGAGTATCCTGTCCCGTGTTATTGCCTGGGTGAACTGTCATGCCATGAGGTTTATGTAAAATAGCTAGATGGCTATCATCATACAATATGGGGATCTCCACTGCCTTCATATCAGTAGGTAAATGAAAAGTTGACTTAGGAAATGGATTAATTTCGACTAATGAACGTCCTGTATAGATGGAAGAAGGTTTATTAATTACATCACCATTAATTTTAACACGCCCTTCTTTAATTAGATTCTGAACTTGTGTTCTAGAAAATCGGGATGCCCATCTGCCATGAATAGAACGATCTAACCTCTGCCCATCTATCTGCAAATAATCCCGTAAACCAGGAGCGGTATCATTCATATTGCTTCATTAGCCATAGACAGAATCATCTGGAACAATAGAGAGACAGGCGAGGTATATACAGAAAAATATTAACAAAAAATAATTATATTAAGACAAAGTATATAAACTAAACTGTGCCATGAATATCCTCTAGATAGAAAGCAATTATCAACAAGCAAGCACCAACCGAAATAGAAGCGTCCGCAACATTATACGTTGGCCAACGTAAAGCACCAATGCCCATATCAATAAAATCAACCACACCTATCCTAAAAAAGCGATCAATAAAATTACCAATAGCACCACTCAGGATAAGGCAAACTGACCATTTAAAAACGGATGATTGATATGGAGACTTAATCAGGTAGATAACAAAAAAGATGATAGCAAAACCTGTTAAGGCATGAAATATATTTGGATGACCTTGAAAAATACCAAAAGCACCTCCTGTATTATAAACTAACTGGAATCTTAATGTATTACCTATAAGATTAATGATTTTATGATTCAAGGCATCAACTGCCCATAGTTTCGTAAAAAAATCAAGCAAGAGAATAGTAACAAAAACCAGTAAGTGAAGATAATACTTCCGTGTAAAATTTAAAACAAATTGAGACATTAAGCAAGAGGAAACTAAGAATTATATAGTAAGGTGTCAAATAATATTTTCACGTGGTATCGTTACAGCTGTGGAAAGGGTGAGTATGGTTATGGATTGGAAAGTCAGTTCTTGTTGGTATATCCTACCTGGCTAATTCAAAGTCATTAGAGAATATTAAAGTCTAACCAATCTGAATCATTATTGAGGTCATATATATTTTCTGCATTAATAATCCAACTACCTAATTTATCTTTTTTCACAATGCTACCCTTAATGGTATGAATACCTTTAATATAATTTTGTAGGTATTTTTGTAATGCTTCAGCTTTTAGCTTTGTGTTCATGTGTCTAGATGATTCAGAACCTTTCACTTCTAAAATATAAGTATATTTTTTAGTCTGTACTATGAAGTCAGGATAGAATAAATAGTTTTGGTTGTCTTGTTTATACACAAGGCTACAATGCTCACTACCTTGATCTCCTTGTTGATGCCACCATATTACATTATCTTGTTCGTCAATAAAGTCTATGAAATCTTTCTCTGTTTGATCGCCTATTAATTCTTTTTTGATAAAGTAGAATTTGTGATATGCATTTTTCTTAATATGAGATTGTTCTTCGTAATCATTTGAGAATGACATTTGTTGAGGTGGTATTAAAATATTAGTATCTTTTAATCTCTTGGCTTGTATAGGTTTATGAAATTTTTCTCTATAACTAACTAATGTATCTGTAAGAAAATTTTGAAATTCAGTATTACCATCTTTTTGATCAAGTAGGTTAACTAAGATAGAATATCTATCTTCTCTAACAGGTACATCGTTCTCTAACCATACAGAAATGCTATTTCTTAGTATCTTATATGATTTACCATAAAACTTAGCATCTTTATTATCATGTTTGTTAAGAAAATCATAGCAAACATGATTTGACATATATTCTACTTCCTTCTTGATTAGTTGTAATTTCACATTTTGACATTTCCGTAGTAACTCTTCAGAGAATTTATCAAATTGTTCTATCTCTGCATTTACAATCACTTGAGCCTTAACTTTTTTATTTTTACTTGTTATGATTGATTTATTTAACTTATCGTCTTTATATTTTTCTTTTGTTTTCTCTAAGAAATAAGTCTGCCATTCACATTCTCTTATTTCGTTAGTACTAATCTTATAATCTCTCATTTGTAAATTTTCTTTTGTAAGTTGGATTTGTTGTATCGAATCCTTAATTGTTGAAATAAATAATTCAGGATTAATAGTCAAAGTCTCTTTTGATATATCATTTTTATTATAATTTGTATAAACATATGCACTGTTTAATTCTGTTTCTTGGTGGTAGAATAGAATAATAGGGAAAGCACATTAAATTGGACAAAATCAAACGAAATTACTATTTAAAAGGCCTATAAATCACCCTATTTGTGTAACTATTACACGTAGTGTTTAAGTTCTAAGAGCTATATGAGTGCAAGTTACACGTATACGGTGAAGATTCTGTTCTACAATGTTCAATTAGGGCTGTATAATCGAATGTAAGGTTAATAATTTATATAGAGTAATTATCTGCTTGTTACGATATATTAGCTCTTCTTATCTTCCATTAAAGGGGTCAGTGCTAGCCTTACACACATCATCCAACCACTCATTCGCTTGAGTAAATTGTTTATAAATATCATTCAGTGACAATTCGTCAGAGATAGTATTATTATGAGCTACTTTATTACGTGCATTACGCAATTTGATAAACGCTTGGGGCCCTTCCGTATAATGCTTTTCTATTGTTATATTATTAAAAAATTTTTGAAGTTTTTTTTCACTCCACTGAATTTGAGTCAAATGTTTCTCATTCATGATATTATCTATTAATACATTAATAGATAAATTATCTGTCTTAGTATGTTTTTTAACAATACTATTTATTATATCATTCAATTTTTTGTTGAGAAAATGATATGCATGTATGATAAATGTTATCCTGAAACTATTGTTAACATCATGAATTTCATTTAATATCTTCGTCTGTCCTATATTTTGTTTAGTTAACAAAGCAATAATATTACAAAAAGACTCAAATTCTTTAATAACGTAATCAACAGGCATATCATAAATTTAAGATAATTCTACAGGATTTTTTCCTGTAATTATTACATAAGCTCTATTTAACCTTATTTTTAAATTAGATTTGGTATGTCTTTGGTTGCTTAAAACAGCGTTTCTAAAGGCTTCATCTGCTTTGAGTTTTTTCAATGATATTTCGATATCCTTGAATGTATCAATGCTATCAAAATTTTTTTCTCTATAGCTGTCATGACATAAAGCATAAAAAATGGACTCAAACATTGGGATATTGAAAGTGCCATTTTCTATGGTAATTAATCTTTCTTGTATTATATGTTTAAATTTATCCAAAAATTTTAAAAATAATTTATGCAAAAAATCTACTTCACTTTTTTTCAAATTACGAATTTTAGTAGCTGAAATATGATCTAAGAATTTAACAGGTGTCGTACTATACTCTTCCTTGTAAAGTAAGATGGCAAAACCTCTTAACAATATTTCAATATCTCTCATACGTGTATTTATTGTTGGTCTATTTAGTAGGTTTCGCCAATTTATGTCTAGATTAATTTGATTTAACATAGAATAAAAATCACATCTGTGTATACTACTTCTAACTTCTTGAGGTTTTAAATTGAAGCCTCCTGTATTAATCCTTTTAAAGAGCTCAGACATTATTTGTTCATGTTGAGTGTTATCTCCTAAATATTTAACTATTGCACAACGTATAGTCTTAGTCTCAAACTTACTAAGATATTGTTCATCTAAAGTTCCATAATTTTTCCCATGTAAATCCGGAAAATCTTCTTGTGATAATTTGAGATTGAAATTATCAAATAACATTTCATCTGATAATATCTTCTCAGAAAGATGCTGTTCTCTATCTATAGATAATCTTATTTGTCCAGACATGTCTTTTTTAGGAAATCTCTTTTTTAAGAAAAAATAAATAGTCATTAATCTTTGTTGTCCATCAATAATTAAGTATTTATCACGGTATTGATACAATACTATCTGAGGTATTGGAATTCCTGCTAGTAGAGAATCTATGAATAAGGAAGCATTTTCTTTACTCCATACATAATATCTTTGGAATTCAGGTATGGAGATAGTCTGTTTCTCTATAAAGCTGATTAGTGTATCAATTGCATAATCAAATGGGCTAATATTGATATCATGGTCACTTAAGTTAGAATAGCTAATCTGATCATCATCATCTTTTGGACCTTCAAAGTTATTTGATTCTTCCTCAGTATTCACTATACTTCCACATGTAAATATATATCTCTAACTGCAATAAGAATTTAGTATACTTTGCTGTATATGGGTACAATAAAATAACGCTAAAAGCACATTATTCAAGAATAAACTCCCCGTCTAATACCTGCTTATTGTGTTGAGTGACAAGATAAGCAGATTCTAATGCTTCTCTAAGTGCGATGTTTAATCATTACAATGATATCTGTAAGAAAAATAGAGATAAAAAAATTGATGACATAACGCAGTTTGCCGATCTGGCCAAGAGTGTAGTAGAGAATAACAGTATATCAAACATTCAGGAATGTTTTGAATATAATACTGATATTTATACTAAGAATAGACAAATTATAGTCATGTATTCTTGGAAAGATGAATATTGGTTGGTTGAAACCATTTGGTGTATATCACTCATACAATCTTTATACCACTTATAATATATTTTATATCACTTATAGCATATTTTATACTACTTATAAAATATCAGCTAATATACTGTAAAGTACGAGCCTTCGTTTTCATTATCATAATCCTTGAAAATTACAATTGGGTGATGTTTACACACCCATATATCTTAATAAACAGCGGTTAAATTGTATATTTGATTATTATTTGTTAGAAACCACTACTTTGTGTAAGTAGGGGGGTATCTCCAGTGGGTTTCACAATATATTGCATTACAATTATTGACGCCATACATATGAATATCATTATGGGATGTGAAAATTAGTTTATTTATTGTTTTTCTTATTTCTTTCTCCTCCAATATTCTTGGTGCGGAAATTGATCCAACAAGCTTTATCGTAGAGAATATGTGGATGTTGCTATGTGCCATGTTGGTGTTTATTATGCATTTAGGTTTTGCCTTATTAGAAGTAGGCCTAACAAGAGCAAAAAACACCGTAAATATTTTATTTAAAAATACCATGATCCTCTCTATTGGTGTACTTAGTTATGCTTTGATAGGTTTTAATATGATGTACCCTGATTTTGCTAATAACTCTATCATCCCTAATATCCTTGGTTTTTCAGGCTTTGGTTTGTCTAATCTCTTAAGCTTTGGTGATGCAGGTTTGGCTACTTATGCAGGGGGTAAGTATACTTATTTAACAGATTTCTTATTTCAATGCATGTTTGCCGCTACTGCTGCCACCATTATTTCTGGTGCAGTTGCTGAACGTATTAAAATCAATTCTTTCTTACTAGTTATTACTGCTTACGTTTCTCTTGTTTATCCTTTCTGTGGTAGTTGGGTATGGGGGGGAGGTTGGTTAAGTAATCTTAACTTCCATGATTTTGCTGGTTCTACCGTTGTACACTCTGTGGGTGGTTGGGGTGCTTTGGCTGGTGTCCTTCTATTGGGGCCTCGCCTTGGTAAATATTTACCAAGTGGTGCTTCCCGTCCTATTTATGGCCATAGTATGCCTTTAGTTACTATGGGAGCCTTCCTTCTGTGGTTTGGTTGGTTTGGTTTTAATGGTGGGTCCGTTTTATCTGCTGATCCCAAACTAATTTCTTTGGTGTTGGTGAATACAACACTGGCAGCAACGGCAGGAGTTATCGCAAGCACTATTATAGCGAAGATCATTACTGGCATGCCTGACCTTTCTATGTCGTTGAATGGTGCTTTAGCTGGTTTGGTTGGTATTACGGCTTCTGCTGATATAGTAACCCCTTTGAATGCTGTGATTATTGGTCTTTTTGCTGGGGCATTAGTTGTTGTTTCCATACTAGCATTAGATAAACTGCGAATAGACGACCCTGTTGGGGCTATCTCGGTACATCTTACTTGTGGGGTATGGGGTACACTTGCTGTTGCGTTGTTTGGTTCAGAGCCATCACATACTGTTCTTGTACAATTATTAGGTATTGTTAGCATAGGTGCGTGTAGTTTTATTTCTGCTTTCACTTTTTTCTATCTTGTCAAGAAGACCCTTGGTTTGCGTGTCTCTAGAGACGAAGAGCTGAAAGGATTGGATATTTCAGAACATGGTATGGAAGCGTATGCTGGTTTCCAGACATTTATGACTGAATAGTGAGGTTTTTATGAAATTGATTACTACTTTAATACAACCACATAAATTAACAGATGTCAAACAAGCTCTCTTAGAGGCTGGTGTTGGCAAGTTAACCGTTACAAATGCTCTAGGTGCTGGTGATCAGAAGGGTTATACAGAGAGTTACCGTGGTTCCAAAGAAGAGATTAATCTTATTAAAAAAATTAGAATAGAGATTGCTGTCAGTAATTCGACTGTCGATAAGACAATTAAAGCCATTGTATCTGCTGCAAAGACGGGAAATATTGGTGATGGAAAAATTTTTATTCAACCATTGGAAGAATGCATACGTATACGTACCGGTGAAAAGGGTAACCAAGCTATTGGGTAAGTCCTTACTACTATTCCTTCATCTCATTGTAATTACTAATTGTGGATGAATAAACACCCATCCGTTACCGCTGGTTATTGATCATGCTTAATCGATATTCTACTACAAAGATGAGAGACTTATGGTCTTTACAGTATAAATTTTCTGTGTGGGAAAAGATAGAATTAGGTGCCTGTGAATACTGGTTTAATCAAGGTAAGATTCCACAAAATGATTGGGATGCCATTCAAAAAAAAACTAGTTTTAATGTAGAGCGTATTCAAGAAATAGAAAGTGAGATTCATCATGATGTTCTAGCTTTTTTAACAAATATGGCAGAGAATATTGGAACTTCGTCTCGCTATGTACATTTTGGGCTTACCTCTTCGGATGTAGTAGATACTGCCACGTCATGTATTATCATAGAGAGTTCTAAACTTATTATAAGTGCCTGTAAGACGTTTTTAAATAATTTGCACAAACAGGCTGAGCAACATAAGAATGTTATTGTAGTGGGACGTACACATGGCATACACGCTGAACCAACAACCTTAGGAATTAAACTCTTAGGTTTTTATGCAGAAGGCTTCCGCAATTATACTAGATTAGTTGATGCCTTTAATGAGATAGCTTACGGTAAAATATCAGGTGCAGTAGGCACTTATTCACAGGTACCTACTGATTTAGAAAAATTTGTTTTAGAAAAGCTATCCCTTCAGCCAGAGCCAATAAGTACACAGGTAATCCCTAGAGATAGACATGCTAATTTATTGAATGCAATTGCCCTAGCAGGACAAGGCCTTGCTAGACTAGCACAAGAAATTCGTTTATTACAAAAAACAGAAAGTGGAGAAGTACAAGAGCCTTTTCAGGCACATCAAAAAGGTTCTAGTGCTATGCCTCATAAAAAAAATCCTATTTTATGTGAAAGAATATGTGGTTTAGCTCGGATCTTAACAGGTTATGCATCAAGTGGAATGGATAACGTTTTATTGTGGCATGAAAGAGACATATCCCATTCTTCTGCAGAAAGAATTCTATTTCCTGATGCCCTGTCTCTCATCGAATACATGTATATTAAACTTGATTTTGTTATAAGAAATCTTTATGTATCTGAAAGAAATAGTAAAGAGGTACTAAACAAAACACGAGGATTAATTTATTCTTCCAGGGCTTTATTGCTCATCACAGAAGAGTTACAAATTACACGAGAAAAAGCTTATGATATAGTCCAAAGTTTAGCCATGCAGGTATGGGATGATCCCAAAAACACTTATTTCCCAGACCAATTGCGACAGCATCCCGCATTAAGCCAAATATCAGAAAAACAATGGGATAAAGTATTTGATGCTAAAGATTTTTTAACTAATATTGACCATATCTTCCAATCCGTTAATGATTCGTATTGTAAAAGCTTCTAAACATAACCTGAAAGATATTAATTTAGATATCCCACGGGATAAACTAGTTGTTATCACAGGTATTTCAGGTAGTGGTAAAAGTACGCTGGCTTTTGGTACAATTTATGCAGAGGCACAGAGACGTTATATGGAGTCTTTATCTTCTTATGCCAGGCAATTTTTGGGGAAACTAGATAAGCCAGAAGTAGAAAGCATTGAAGGGCTCTCTCCTGCGATTTCTATTGAACAAAAAACCACTCATCACAACCCTCGTTCGACAGTAGGTACTATCACAGAAATATATGATTTTCTTCGTATTATGTTTGCTAGGATTGGCAAAGCAAGATGTCCAGAATGTAAAACCCCTGTGGAGGCACAGAGCATAGATCGCATTATGGCACAGGTAAAAGTAATCATCCAGAAAGATGATATCACACTACAAGTTTTATCGCCAATAGTTAAACTTAAAAAAGGGACACATAAAGATCTACTACATGCTTTGTTACGGGAAGGATTTTTACGTGTAAGAGTTGATGGTACAATATCTCGTATAGAAGAGGTATCTCCACTTGCTAAAACACATAAACATACTATTGAATTGGTAATTGATCGTTTAACACTTACCCCAGATTCTTATAAAGAGAATCGGACTAGGCTAGCTGATTCTATGGAATTAGCTTTACGAAAAGGTCAGGGACAAGCTATTATTAGCTACCAATCCACTCATGATACGTTGGCAAAAGAACAGATTAAATATTTTTCTACGAAATTATCATGTCATCAATGTGATATTTCTTTCCCAGAGATCACCCACCAGCATTTTTCCTTTAATTCCCCAGAAGGAGCTTGTATCTCTTGTATTGGTATTGGTGCGTCTCTAGAGTTTCATCCCGAGCTAGTAATAAGTGCACCGAAAGCGAATCTCAAGGAACATCCCTTTATTAATATTAAGTGGACACCTACTTTGTACAAATCCTACAAGCTTCTTTTACATGTTTTATCTACACAGCACAATATAGATCTAGATACACCTTGGTATTTATTAGACCAAAAAATTCGTGATATCATTTTGTATGGTATCCAAAATAAAAACAAATCGCTACATGAGAAAGACCTTTCATTTATGGGCTTGATACCCTATTTGCGTAAGAGATATAATAGCGTCTCTGATTTTTATCGGAAGAGAATGGAGCAATATATGGTATTTATGCCTTGTCCAAAATGCCATGGTGAAAGACTCATACCATATGCCTTAAACATACATATCCAGGGTAAAAACATAGCTGATCTTACACATCTAAGTATTGAAGATATCTATGATTTTATGGAGGACATACAACTCACAGACAAAGAACAGATCATTATAAAACAAGCTTTAAAAGAAATTAAAAGTCGTCTTCACTTTTTAAATAATGTTGGGGTGGGCTACCTTACTCTAGATAGAATGAGCAGTACTCTGTCTGGAGGTGAATTTCAAAGAATACGATTGGCTACACAAATTGGTTCAGCTTTGGTTGGAGTCTTGTATATACTGGATGAGCCGTCTATTGGCTTACATCAAAGTGATAATGCCCGCTTGATTAAAACTTTACGTAGTTTATGTGACATTGGCAACACCGTATTGGTGGTTGAACATGATGAAGAGACCATAGAGATGGCCGACCATATTATAGATATTGGTGTTGGTGCAGGGCAACATGGTGGTTATGTGATCCATAATGGTGATTATCCTTCCCTGCTTACCAATAAAGAATCTCTGACCGGTCAATATTTATCTGGTAAAATAACTATTCCTGTTCCTACCAAGCGAGACATTACAGACCAAAAATATCTGGCTGTTATAGGTGCTGAAGAAAATAATTTGCATAACATTGATGTTTGTATACCTTTAGAACAGTTTGTTTGTGTTACGGGTATTTCAGGTAGTGGTAAAAGCACATTAGTACATGAGATTTTATACAAAGCCTTACATAACTATTTTAATCCTAGTTATCTTTTACCAGGAAAATATACAACCATACGAGGAACAGAGTATCTAGATAGAATGATTTATATTGATCAAAGCCCCCTTGGTAGAACATCTCGATCTAATCCAGCAACGTATACAGATGCCTTCTCATTTATTCGTGAACTATTTGCCAACCTCCCTGCGAGCCAAGCCCGGGGATATAAGGTAGGCAGGTTTTCTTTTAATGTACGTGGTGGTCGTTGTGAAGACTGTCAGGGTGATGGTACAAAAAAAATAGAGATGCATTTTTTACCGGATGTTTATGTGGCATGTGAAACATGTCATGGTAAACGTTATAATTATGAAACCTTAGAGGTTACTTATAAGGGGAAAAATATTTTTGAAGTTTTAGAAATGTCAGTTGAAGAAGCTTTATCTTTTTTTAAGAATATACCACAATTAGAGGCAAAATTACAATCTCTGTATGATGTTGGTATGGGATACATTAAAATTGGTCAACCTGCACCCAGTTTATCTGGTGGAGAGGCACAACGTGTAAAATTAGCTAAAGAGTTATCTAAAAATTCCATTAAAAAGACTATTTATATTTTAGATGAACCTACAACAGGGCTACACTTTGATGACATCAAAAAGCTGTTAGCTATATTACACCGCTTTGTTGATAATAAGAATACTGTTGTTATTATTGAACATAATATGGACGTAATCAAAACAGCAGATTGGATCATTGATTTAGGACCCAGTGGAGGCAAAAATGGAGGACAGATAGTAGCAGAAGGTACTCCAGACAATGTGGCAAATAATGCTCTCTCTCTTACTGGCCAGTTTCTTAAAAAGTGGTTATTAAAAAATGGCAGTTAGTAAGCTTATAGAGTATGGTTTAAGCGAACCTATGTACTGGATAGTCTTCTTTATTAGTGCGTTTACCGAGAACATATTCCCTCCTTTCCCTGGAGATACTGTCATCATTTTTGGTGGATATCTGTATGGACGAGACATCATATCATTTTGGACACTATACAGTGCTGTATATTTTGGTAGCGTGTTAGGTGCTGTAACTATGTTTTATTTTGGAGAACAAATAGCTATGCTTGTTCTTACCAAGATAAAAATATGGAATTTACAAAAGATCGATCATGCAATAGAAAAGATTAAAAAAAAATTTTACAAACATAATTTGCTTATTATTATTTTTTCTCGTTTTTCAGGAGGAATCCGTTTTTTTATATCTATTGTTGCGGGGATGTCACAGCTACATATTTCTCTCTTTATATTATATTTTAGCCTGGCCACTGTTCTATGGAGTTCTTTACTTATAGCAGGTGGTTATCTACTGGGCAATAATTGGGAGAATATTTTATTTTATTTAAAGGTATATAATACAGTCTTCATAATACTATTATTTAGTATAGTATTGACTGTAATTTTTTGGGCGAAATTCCACAACAAAAGAAATTCAGAAGACAACTAGAACAAAAAAATATATTTAA
This sequence comes from Leptospiria bacterium, assembly GCA_965262015.1. Lineage (GTDB taxonomy): Bacteria > Spirochaetota > Leptospiria > Turneriellales > CBDBES01. Next base: position 1,224,993 of record OZ253494.1, on the reverse strand, counting down.
ATTTTGTACTACGAGAAATCACATGTGTAGGCTATCATTACAAGGGGGAAACTGCTAACCAAATCTATGTTGTCCATAACTGGTGCTAACTATCCAAGCGTATTTAGTAAGTTAGCCATTTTTATATTGACATAATGAAAACCACCAGGTAAATTCTGAGAGATATAAAGGAATGTAACCAGGCGACACATGATGATCTTATCTTAGGCCTTGCTCTCTATCTCCGTCGCTCTGATTCTTCAGTGACAAATAATAGAACATTAGAATTAATATTGTTGTAGTGCCTATTCAAACCTACAGTATATTTGCAAGTTTCCTTACGCCATATAAAATATTCTTGACTAGGATATATTATATGCAATAGGGGGGGTTATAACATATGAGGATAAATAAATTTTTAACTGCCATTATAGGTCTCACGTGTATTATCTTTGGTACATGGGCACAAATTAGACATAAAGAGAATAAGCATAAGCTTTCTGAAGAAGCGCTTAATGAAATATTCCATCAGACTTTACATCATATTAAAAACGACTATGTAGATGATATAACTACCCATAAAGTTTGGCATGGTGCCATAAAAGGGATGGTAGAATCTCTTGAGGATCCTCACACACGATTTATGACAAGTGAAGAGTTAGAAGCACTCAAGGTTGAGACTCGAGGTAAATTTGGTGGGTTGGGGCTTGAAGTAACAGTGCAAGAAAAACAACTAACAATTATCTCTCCTATAGATGGTACTCCTGCGATGCGTGCTGGTATAGAACCCGGAGATAAAATTGTTTATATTGATAAAAAGGAAACAAAAAATATGAATCTCTCGCAGGCAGTTGGTCTCATGAGGGGGGTACCTGGAACATCCATTAATATTGGAATAGCAAGAAACGGCATTAATGAAGTGCTGTACTTTGATATCATTCGTGCAATTATACATATCCAAGTAGTAGAAAATACCATCATACCATCAAGTCCAATTGGTTATGTGAAATTAAAACAATTTTCCCAGTCAGCTCACAAAGAGTTAAAAAAAGTATTAGTAGAATATAAAAAACAAAATATAAAAGTACTTATTCTGGATCTACGATGGAACCCAGGTGGACTCTTAGATTCGGCGTGCAAGATAGCAAACTTATTTATTTCTAAGGGTGTATTAGTCTCAACCAAAGGGCGTAATACTAAACGGAATAAAATTTTTCGTGCTGATCCAGAAAATACGATCTTACCCAACATTCCCATAATTATTCTAGCGAATCAAGGTTCTGCTTCAGCTAGCGAGATTGTAACAGGTGCACTTAAGGATCATAAGAGAGGCATCTTCATTGGGACAAAAACTTTTGGGAAGGGATCAGTACAGAGTGTGATTCCTTTGCGTTACAAAACAGCCATTGCTTTGACGATACAAAAATACTATACACCGTCTGGTGTATCTATTCATAAAAAAGGTATTAAGCCAGATATTAAAGTAGATGCCTATGCATTCACAAAGCAAGACAAACGCTTGTATCCATCTGTGAAAGACAGCCAACTAATCAAAAAATTTGCTAATAAACATAATAAATATAGTCAGACAAACGTGAAAGCCCTTAAAAGACTACTTAAAGAAAATGGCTTTCAAAAACTAAGTGATTTTTCTGTAAAGTCTCTACTAAAAAGCGAGTTGCTCATTGCCAACAAAGAGAAAAGGCCAATATTTGATTTAGAATTAGATAAACAATTGCAAGAAGCAATCAACTATGCAAACAAAAAATTTATCAGAAAGAAGCTACCGTAAGCCATAACATCTCAAAATAATATTTACGATTATAAAGCCTATGCATCCTAATTTTTTAGGTTTCGATACTATTTTCCATATTATAAAAATTATAAGTATCTGATAGTTCTTGAGGTACATTGGGGCAATGTTTTGCATATTTCCTAAGCCTAGGTTCATACTCCATGGCTTTTCGTCGATGGCGATTCGTAGATTTCCTAACTAATTCAGCATACATAGGTAATTTTACCAACTTATCTCGTATTCCCTTAGGGAATGGAACATGTTTAATAAATACCCAACGCACTACTTTATTCATTCTACTAACACCTGCTGATTCGTATAAAATCCATTTCTCATAGTCATTAACAAATCTAGATTTATCATCTCGACATCGTAAAAATTCACGAGCTACTTTTTCTTTAGCATCATTGGATAACTCTTTATTCTTTTTAAAAAACTGTATATAATTTATATAGTCTGCTGTAAGAGATGACTTTGTAATGTTATTCCAGTCAAGGCCCAGCGTTGTCTTAAGCATCTCCCATCGATAAATACCAATACCCTCAATTAGCATTTTAAATAGATCGCCGTTAGAGATATGAGGTATTGTCATTCTTCCAGGCGAACGCTTATGCTTACCTTCTCGCTCTTGCCAACAACGTATTCTAGTACCACAAGATGGCATAAAAATAAAATTAGGTATCACTTTAATTTGAATAAATTCTCTTCCAATGGCAGTTTCTTCAAATTCATGTAAAATTTCACGATGAAAGCAACTAAAATCAATAGTAAGTAATTTATCTAACTGTTCAGAAAGAGCCTGTTTAGTAACCAACGTTTCTTCTATTGTACTTCGCAGAGTATGTTTATTTAAAATAGCTATGTAATTTAATGGAGATTCCGCAACTAATCTTGAACTAGAAGCCACTATATTCTTTATTTCATATCTTAGTTTTTCTACAGGATTCAAAATATCTGGGGGTATATCTGTTGCTTTCTTCCATGTTCTATTTTGATGTTGTTGTTTAAGAATCTCAAAAAGAGTAAGGCCTAATTCATTAATACTAGTATCTACTTCCCCATTATAAATGGCTTGGAGCCACTCTGTCCCACTATAAATGGGAATATGCCCATTTACGTTTGAAGATGGTTGGATATCTAAATTATATAGATATACTAGATCTTTAACTTCTATAATATCCGTGTCCAGTAAACCATAGTTAAGAAATAAGTATAAATCTCTTGTCAAATTTTGATTCTGCTGACTATAATGCTTTACTGCAACTATTTCATATAATTTCCAAAAAACATGATTCACTGCTTTACGAGCATAGGTAGACTTCTCACCACGATCAGAAAAGTTATCTAGCTCTTTAAGTTGATTTATATGGATGTTGTACTTTTCACATTCTTCAAGAGGAAGCTCACTATACTCAAAAATACGTTTAGTAAAATTATTAAAAAAGTGTAGGGCTTTTTCTTCCGTTACAGTATCAACGTCTTGTTTGTCTGCTCCTACCTTTTTCTTTTTTACCTCTTCTTCATGTGTATTAATAAAGCACCGTAAAGCCTCCCATGCATCCCTTGTTATATGTTTTTTTAAAGAAATATCCCATAACTCATGCATCTCTTTCTCTAGCATGTTAATAAAACTGTACATAAATTTAGCAATGCAAACAGCATTTTCTCTAGCAATTACATTATCTCGACCAAGATCATTATCTATCTGTTCAATATCTTTGACAAAACGTGCTAACCAACCTGTCTTATGATCCAACAGATCTTGCAATTTAAGATCGATTTTATCCATGATGAGTTGCACCTGTTGTAGATTACCATAAAAAGCAGGAATTAATTGGGTACTCCATTTAGTAATTATAGTACAATCTTGCTGTAATATAGTCGCTAGTTGGTTGGTAGGAATAGTAAGATTCTTCTGTATCTCTTTTAAAACACGAAGATCAGAAGAATTGGTGTTGATCTGGATATCTCGTATGGGGATATAGTCTTCTTTAAAAAAATCTAATGTTAATTTAACAGGCAAGAGGTGATGATTCTCTAGATACTTCTCTAATAGTTTACAAGCGTTCAATTGTATAGGATCAAGATCATCTACAAGTTTACCCTCAATAAACTGGCTATAAATGAGAGGTGTAATTTTAGAATAAGCAAGACTTAGAGCATTCAGATATTTTACTATACAGCTATAAACATTGTATAACTGTAATACTTTTTTATACATCATAGTGGTTTCTTTATATATTGATTTTAAGTAAATAACACCAATATTTGCCTGCTGTCCTAGCATAAGGGGTAAATTACTTAGTGTAGTTTCAAAGGAAGATAAAACAGGCGTATGATTAGCAATAATATAATACTGATAAACCTGATCTTTGTTCAAGAACATCGAACCAAGTGTTGATGGTGCTTGAAGCGTATATAAGCGTCTTAGTTTATTATCTTTATCACGCAGGCAAATAAAGACTTCTCCCTCATGAAGTAACAACAAAGTATGAGTTTTCTGGCCAACCGCAGATATAATCTCGTGATGACTAGCTTTTGTATGGTTAACTGTACGATCTGAAAGCAGCATAGACATAGAATAAGAGTAACCCCATTATCCCTTAATAATAAGATTCAGCGTCAATCTTATTTTAAGTAATAAACATAAAGTAAAATATGCTTGATAGCATCTGTTACAATCACTAAATAGTGGTATAATCCCCTTGAGAGTTGGAATAGGGGATAATGTATACACGCTGTAATAAGCTTCTTTCCTCATGGTAATATTAATAACTGATTATTTTATCTTCATTATGGGTGCACTGTTCTTCTATATCGTCTTGAAAAGCACCATAAATAAGCAGTTAAAACAATTCTGGCACAATATTTTTCGACAGCGTTTTACAGTAATTAGTAGCATTATTATAGTAATATACTTTGTTATTGCATTGTTGGATAGTATTCGTATCCGTTCTAGTGATAATTATACTTCCATCAGTCTTCTGGATAAAACCTTACCCTCGCTATCTAATCAAATCGAAGATACCTATTCTGCCCCGTTTTCCATTTATAGTCATACCAAAACAACAGTATTGAAAAATAAAAAAATGGTTTATGATCACGTTAGACTTAAATATGGAGGTAAACACGTAGGTATACATGAAAATCATATTAATGATATTATATTATCTAGTTTAAAAGCACTAATTCTGTCTGCTATGATGATAGGTGGAATACTCATGCTCTTATACCTAATGGGTAAATATAGTCGATATAAAAACCAAATTTTACTTAGTATTTTTCCTCTTGTCATATTCATGGCATTGTGTATATTTTATGGACAGTACCATATACTTGGTACAGATAAATCAGGATACGACGTACTATATAAATCTCTCAAATCGATTCGTACTGCATTTGTTATTGGTAGTATGACCATAATAATTGTCATACCACTTGCTGTAATCTTAGGTATAGTAGCAGGATATTTTCAAGGTATTATAGATGATATCATACAATTTATCTATACCACTTTAGAGTCTATACCCAATATTTTGCTTATTGCTGCCGCTATGTTGGTAGTTACTACAATACACCACAGCACTGATAGCTTAGAAGCCGCAGATCAAAGGATGGTATATCTCTGTTGTGTCATGGGCATTACATCATGGACTAATCTATGTCGTTTAATACGAGCTGAAACTTTAAAAATCAAACAGATGAACTATATTGAGGCAGGAGTGGTAATTGGACTTTCTCATACCAGAATTATCTTGAGACATATACTACCCAATGTATTACATATTGTTTTTATTATTTCAACTCTGCGTTTTAGCAATATTATACTTTCCGAGGCAATATTAACATATGTTGGTATTGGAATTGACCCTACCACTTTCTCTTGGGGTAATATGATTACACAAGCTAGATTCGAATTAGCCCGAACTCCTGCAATTTGGTGGAATTTATTCAGTGCTTTTATCTTTATGTTATTATTAGTGTTAACAGTAAATTTACTGGGAGATGCTATTAATAATACGCTGGATCCAAAACTTAATCATACAAGAACAGACGGCCCCCATTAATGATTCATTCTATCAAACATATATAACATTAAATATCCACCACATAGCCCCGACAATACATGTACTTTTGAAATTGCCAACCCATTTTCCATAAATGTTATAACTTTAAGAAAGACATCACCAATAAAAAAATTTGCTAGAACGGCACCAATGAAAGAGAGGAAAATGCCCCCAAGCACACCCCCAATAATATTTTTTTTCAAAATATAATGAAAAAAAGAACCCATCAAGAGGCTAATTACAACATATACAAAGATACTAGATACTACATGCCAATTTAACATAACTTATAAACAATTCCTTATGTAATGTATCGACATAATATAGTGTGAAATATATTTTTTTATAAGTATCCCACACTTAATGTTCATAAAAATACTGACAGTCCATGTTATAATTCTACAGTGTGTCTGATACTATTACAACTAGTACAATATATTTGAGGAGGATGTATGTCTGAAAGAGTTAAATTTGATAGTGTAGAGACTATGAAAGAAATGGTAGGTAAAGAAGTTGGTATTTCAGAATATATTGTGGTAGATCAAGAGATGATTACCAAATTTGCTGAGACAACAAAGGATTTTCAATGGATACATATTGATGTAGAACGTTGTGCAAAAGAATCCCCATTTAAAAAAACGATTGCACATGGCTACTTAACCTTGTCATTATTACCTTACTTAATGTCTGGAGTTGTAGATATAGAACAAGCTAAAATGGTCGTGAACTATGGAGTAGATAACCTACGTTTTCTTAATCCGGTTATAGTAGACAGTGAATTGCGTATGAAAATTGCTATGGCTAAGGTAAGAGACCTGCGTAGGATGGTACAAATTACCTTGGGTGTTACTTTTGAAGTTAAAGGTAATGATAAGCCAGTGTGTACGGCAGATATTATTTTTCTTCTGCAAATATAATTCATTAGTTTGCCTTACTATACAATTATTTTCCTGGTCCTGTTGGCTACCCATGCCTATGCTTCAGGTCCCAGCTGGCCAACTGTGGTATCAGAAAAACATAAGGTTACTATTAGCTCAACCTTTGGAGAATCTAGGGTAGACCACTTTCATAATGGTTTGGACATACCTGGTGAGAATATAAGGGTTTTTTCTGTTCAGGCAGGAAAAATAATATGGATACAGAGCAATCAACATAGACTTAATGAACCCATTCCAGGTGGAGGTAAAACCGTTATTATCCAGCATAATAAAAAATTCTGGAGTGGATATATGCATCTCAACCAAGTAACTTTGCCCCATGATGCTGCTAGCTATATCAAAAAAAATGACAAAATTGGTTTATCTGGTAAAACTGGACATTCTGGAGGTGCACACTTACATTTTTTCTTTTTTAATCCCCAAACCAATCAGTTCCAAAATCCTCTTCTAACCTATCCTAAAGATTTACTTGAAGATAAACGCCCTCCTATACATACTCGAATGATCACAAAAAAGCATGATACGCAAAATAATAGAGAGTCATACCATCAGGATCAACAAAATAGAATACCTCAAAGCTTATCTTTATATATGCGTTTTAGTGATCAAGGTAATCAAGTAACCAATAGATGGGGTATTTACTTTATGAAAGTAAAAGAAAACGATAAGCTGGTGCATGAATTCACATGTGATTTTTTGCAATTTAATGGCTCACGGTGGCTACTCAATAATAAGTATAGTTTTGAGCATATTTATTCAGGATTGCATTACTTAGTAATCAAAAATCCAGAAAAAAATTCTACCATCCACTGGATAGTAGGGGGTTATACTGGTCCGTCTAGCAATGGTTCATACCACTATAATCAGTTTTAAACTGGGATCATATCATCTACCTATTAGATAGAGCACTTGCAACAAACCTACACAGCCACCAATAAAACCACCAACTAAAAGTAATAAAAGTTCATCCTCCTGGAAGCCTGAACGTAGGATTGATTCAAATTCTTCGTTGGATAATTGTTCCATTTTAGTAGCAATGGTTTCTTCTATACAAAGAACATCATCTAGGTAAGACTCTAATTGCTGGATTGTATCAGGCAACATATCCATCATGCGAGAAATACTATATTTCTTAGCTGACTCAAATTTCTGTTCAGAGATCAAACTAGCCAACGAACCTATTTTTTCGGTACTTTGGTTGATAGCATTCGTCACCGTATCATGTATAAGCTCAGTTATTTTTTGGGAAGAATAGCCATATAAAATTTCTACTAAAATATTTTTACCTGTTAATATCTCCCGAGAAATTAAAGAGGCATAACTTCTGCAAACTTCTTTCTTTCTTTTTAGAAAGAGTCCTTGATATCGAATAAAGCCAAAGTATATTTTTTCTTCCAGTGGCCTAAAAATCATTCTTAGTGCCATGTCATTGGTAAAATAACCAACACAACAGCCTTGTAATGGAATAGTCCACCAAATAGGATAAACGAGCCACAACACTGCCTGGATCATACCCAAAAGTAAACCAAAAATAAAACCAGAATACTTGATAAATTGAAATTCTTTCCAGCCAACTGTTTCAAACATTTCAACCATAAGTTTAACATTATCACCAGATAGATATCTAACTACCATATTCTCTAAATCAAAAAATGTATCAACATTATTCTTAAAGTCATTCACAATATGATGCAAAGTTTGATTAGCATCCTTTTGCAAAGATTCTAAAATTTGTTTTTTTATTTTGTGTGGTACCAAAGAGGATAGGTTTTGGTTGACTTCATCTAGGATGTTATGCAATATATCTTGAATAGTGGTGGACATAACTAAGTGTAAGGCTTCCTCTACCTTAATGGGATCAATCTTACCAATAACCTCATGTATATTTATTAAGCGTGTGGTTATCATCTTGACGGCGTGAGAAGCCATCTTTTTAGCTTTTCGGGGGACAATACCCTGCCAGCCTAGATACGGTGGTATCCCTACAAAACGTAGGGGATAAAATGTCATTTTTAATGCGAGTATATTTGTAAACCATCCAACCACAGCATAGCTAATGGGCATAAGAATATAAACTAAAACATTAAGAGAAGAATCTATCATTCGCTAACTTCAACTAGAGCCTGTAAACCAGGTAACTTAGCACCTTCAATTAATTTTAAGGAAGCTCCCCCTCCCGTAGAGATATGTGTTACTTGGTTTATAATTTGGTTTTTTTGGGCAGCGAATAAAGTATCACCGCCACCAATGACTGTGGTGCCGTGGGATTTTGCAATACATTTTGCGATCTGTGAAGTGCCCTTCGCATAAGCAGGATTTTCAAAAACACCCATGGGGCCATTCCAAAAAATAGTATTAGCTTTTTGTATAATTTTTTTATACCGTTTAATCGTTTTAGGACCAATATCTGCACCAATCCATCCATCCAAAATATTCAAAGGTACTGTCTTATGCTTACTAGCCCCTAAATCACGTGTGATAATATGATCTACTGGTAAATGCACAGATCTCTGACGGTAAGTAGCAGTATCTAAAATATGAGATGCATGAGAAAGGTAGTCAGCTTCATATTTTGAGTTACCTATATTAATTAAACGAGCGTGCATAAAGGTATAGGCCATAGCACCACCTACTAAAATTGCATCTACATGCTTAAGTAAATTTTGTAATGCCTTCAATTTTGTAGAGATCTTAGAGCCTCCGATTACAGCTACATAGGGTCTTTTTATGGTTTGTTCAAGTTTAGTAAATATATATAGTTCTTTCTCTACCAACAAACCCGCACATGAAGGTAAAAACTGTGGGATACTATCAATCGAGGCATGCTCACGATGTAATACACCAAAAGCATCATTAACAAAAATATCAGCACACTGGGCAAGGCGTTTTGCAAACTGCTGACGAACTTGGGGTTCTGTCGAGGTTTCTTCCTGATAGTAACGAATATTCTCTGCTATAAATATTTGACCATAATGAATCTCTGAAATACGTTTCCGTCCCTCATCGCTTAGAATATCACCAATAAAATGCAAGTCTATATCTGACCGTAAAGACTGTAACTTCTTTACAATGATTTGCATAGAAGTAAATTTATCCAAGTACTTTTTTGGCCTTCCTAAATGAGAAAGTAATATAATTTTAGTTTGTCTAGATAATAGATAATCTAGTGTAATCAGAGACTCCACAATCCTAGTCCCTTCTGTAACATAGCCTTCCTTACCATCGAGAGGTACATTAAAGTCTACTCTAACTAATACCGTTTTCCCTCTCACGTCTACATCAGATAGATATTTGATATTATTATACATATTTATATTAATCTATTTTAAATTGTAAATCCTCTGTGTAGCCTGTAAATCACTATAAGGTATACCAGACATATCCATTAAAGTATGAAGATCATAGCCATAATGCAATAGTGCCTGCAAGGACTTTGGACGTTTAGAGTAATCCTTTAAATCTTCAATAAATAATAATAATGCGTCTGTGCCTAATGGGTTATTGATGACAGATTCATTCTTTTTATCTTTAAATTCCTGTGCTTCTTTATGTTTAGGTGATTGCTTATCCTTGGTTAAGTCATAAATTCCTTTATTAGGCTTAGATACAGGGTAAGGAGTAGTAACTGTGTCTTGTGAACGATATGGCACATGCTTGGTTTCATTTTGTAACATATCTATAAATTGGTTGTGGGCTGTTGATACGGTTTGCTTCTCCACATTTATATCCGTTGTATCTAATTTATTTGGAGATGGGGCTAAAGTTGTATCTTTACTATTATCATAGAATATTTTCCTTACAGAGGCACCAAATGTTGCTAAGGCTCTCATCGCTACATCCTTCATATTTGGTTTAATGTCTGTATCTGTTGTTTGTGTTAGGAGGGAATTATGTAAAATATCTCTTAAAGCATCCCGTGAACTGAGTTGAGAGGTGTTGTTGTTCGAGGTGTGTCTTGGTATTTGGTTAGTACTTAAATTAGTCTCATCTTTAGTTCCCCATGAATTTAAGATCTCTTCAGCAATTCTATCCTGAGTGTCGACATCTGTCTCTTCAGTAGAAGGATTATAACCTATGTTGGCCTGTAATGTTGCACCGTAATCTACCTGTTGCTTTTCTGTGTTGTTTTTCTGAGAATTTTTGGTCTTATCCAAACTATTTTTTTCTTGCTTCATTCGATTGAAGAGGTCTGCTAAAAAATCCTTATGCTCATTGTCATCTGGGAACTGTATAGAATCGGGCATGAGATCTGTTGTACTGCTATATTCTAATGTATCTCTATTAGCTTTTTTTTTAAGTAACTGATCCCAATGTTTTGTTATTTTCTCTTGCCTTGCTATTAGTACCTTAAATGATTTAATTTTATTATCAAAAATAGCAATATAGCTTTCCATCTCATGGTAAAATTCACGCATATCATTACGCACTTGGTTGCTATAATAATTTTTAAAGTGGTTATCAATAATTGACACAATCCGATAGGATAAAACCACATATAAAAGTGCACATCCAAGAAGAACAGAAAGTAAAGTTAATAATAAATCCATGCCTATAAAAGACCCAATGTTAACTTAGCCTCATCTGACATCATATCTTGTGAAAAAGGAGGTTCCCATACTAAATCAATATCAACACTTTTAATTCCATCTACTGAGGCCACTACATCACGTACGTCCATTGGTAAACTTTCAATAGAAGGGCAATTGGGCGAGGTAAGTGTCATCTGTATTACAACTACATTGTCTTGATTTAATGCAATATCATAAATCAAACCTAGATCATAAATATTAACAGGTATTTCAGGGTCATAACATGTCTTCAATGCTAAGATGATTTTATCTTGTAATGTATTTTGTTCCATATTATTCTGTTGAAGCCTCCGTTTGGCCGTCTATGCTTGCTTTAACCGCATGCCAAGCCAGTGTTGCACATTTAAGACGTATGGGAAATTGTTTTACACCAGATAAAGCCACTGCTACGCCCAGGTCCTGGCTTGTCTTTTCATCTAATGCATTATCTTTCAATAGCATGTCATGGAACTGATCCACTAATCTGTTTACTTCTTCCACTCTTTTGCCTTCAAGTAGGTCGGTCATCAGAGAAGCCGATGACTTAGATATAGCACAACCTATACCCTGAAAGCTTATCTCTTTTACTACCTGTTCATGAACACATAAGTAAATAGTATATTTATCACCACATAGAGGATTGTAACCATTGGCCTTATGTGTATAATTAGCCATCTCAAAAAAATTATGAGGATTCTTATCGTGATCCATAATAATATCTTGATACAAGTAGCTTATATCAGTCATTTGCAACCTCTGGTGAATTAAATAAAAGGTATATTTGCTTATAAATTAATTCATTATCTATGCAAGATAAAATAAAATCTGAAAAAGCGGATACCAATATTTTTTTAGCAGCATCAAGATTAAGCCCACGGGAAAGTAAATAAAATAAACTATCTGGATCCAAATAACCTGTGGTAGCGTTATGAGAACAAACTACATCATCATTATAAATTTCTAACTGTGGACGTGCATAGGATTTTGCTGCATCAGACAACAAGATAGCTTTATGAGTTTGAGAGGCACGACAACCTGAAGCATCCTTATGAATATACACTTTCCCTGTAAAAGCACCACTAGCTTCATCATGTAAAATACCACGATAACACTGCAAACTAGACGTATTACGACACTTATGGTGAACTTCTATAGCGTGATCAATTTGCTGGTTCTCATATCCTTGATATAAACCGTATAGCTCACAATTCGCATTGGGCTGAAGCATCGATACCTGTATCTCATTGCGTAATATAGGGTTACCTAAGAACAGATCATACGACTGCAAGTTAGTTTCGCCCTCCAACTCTACATCTGTTGACAGTAAACAAGATGTGTTCTGTGATTCCCTGGAAACAACATAGCGTTTAAGTTTTGCACCACGCTTTAATATAATTTTAGTGGAAATATTTTTAAAATATCGTGCTGAAGACAAACTCACATGATCTTCAACTATAACTAATGATGAATTTTCATCAAGAATAATTGTATTTCGCATTGCACAGCTATTTTCTGATAATACTGCAGTCAAAAAAGACAAATATACTATTTCTTTGGCATGGTAACCAGTAGGGACGTGTAGAATTAAACCATCTTCCCATTTAGCTATATTCCATAGTGAAAAAAAATTATGTTTTTCTTCTGTAGGATTATTATCGTAATATGGTAAATATTTTTTTTGTTGTTCTTCAGATAGGTTTGCCGCTGAGAAATGTAAAATATCATTACCCAACGTATCTGATACTACGCTATTTCCTTGATGGTAACAACCATTATAAAAACATAACTGGTATTGATTAGGTATTAGTGTAGTTGGAAGAGAAGTAATTACACTATTCGTCTCGGATGAAAGTGTAGGTGAAGGTACATCAAATTCACGAGAAAAACCAGAATAACGCCATAAATCATCTTTTCTAGTGGGTAATACATGATGTTGAAGGAGGGATTCCGCCAACTCTTTTCCTTGGAATAAAGAATTAGATAACACGACTAACAAGACAATAAAAAGAAACTCTTAGACTTAACATTTAGGCAACGAGTCCACGAGTGGCATAACCATGTTTTTCAACTTCTAACGCAAGGGTCTTGTCCCCAGTTTCAATTATACGACCATCCACCATAATATGAACACAATCAGGCACCACATAACTTAATATCCGCTGATAGTGCGTTATTAATATAACAGCAGTATGTTCGGAATGAAATTCATGAATACCTTTGGCTATATATTGGAGAGCATCAATATCCAATCCTGAATCAATTTCGTCTAAAAGAGCTAATTTAGGTTCTAACAATAACAATTGTAAAATTTCATTACGTTTTTTTTCACCACCAGAGAAGTTCTCATTTAGTGAACGATAGATTAATTCTTCTGACATACCCAGTAATTTCAGTTTCTCTTTAGCAAGAGTTAAAAAACTAACGGCATCTATTTCAGGCTGTTTGCGATATTTTCGAATGGTATTACAAGCAGACCTTAAAAAATACATATTATTTACGCCAGGCACTTCTACGGGATACTGAAAACCAACAAAGAGACCTTCTCTAGCACGTTCTTCAGTAGGTAACTCTAATAAATCTTTTTCGCAGTATGAGACCGTCCCCTGTGTAACCTCATAATCTGGATTACCTGCCAAAACTTTACTAAAAGTACTCTTGCCAGAACCATTGGGTCCCATGATTGCATGTATAGAACCAGGTTTTACTTCTATGTTAAGGCCTTTAAGAACAACTTGATCCTGGATAGTAGCGTGCAGATCACAAATATTTAACATATTTATCCTACTGCTCCTTCTAAACTGATTGCTAATAATTTTTGGGCTTCAACAGCAAATTCCATAGGTAGTTTTTTGAATACTTGCTTACAAAAACCATTAATAATTAATAAGATTGCTTCTTCTCGATCAAAACCACGTTGTTGTAAATAGAATAGTTGATCTTCACTAATACGAGACGCAGATGCCTCATGTTCTATAATACCACTAGAATTACAAGACTCGATATAAGGAAATGTATTTGCACCACATGTATTGCTTAGTATTAAAGAATCACACTGTGTATAATTGTGGGAGTTATGAGCATTTGTACCAATTTTAACCATACCACGATAAGAGTTTTGCCCCCTCCCTGCCGAAATACCCTTAGAAATAATAACACTCTTGGTGTTCTTGCCAAGGTGCACCATTTTAGTACCTGTATCAGCTTGTTGACAATGGTTTGATAGTGCAACAGAGTAAAACTCACCAACAGAGTTATCACCACGCAATATACAACTAGGATATTTCCATGTAATAGAAGAACCCGTTTCAACCTGTGTCCAAGAGATTTTTGCATTTTTACCTTCACATAGGCCTCGTTTTGTAACAAAATTATAAATGCCTCCCCGACCGTTCTTATCGCCAGGGTACCAATTTTGTACAGTAGAGTATTTAATCGTGGCATCTTTTAAAGCAACCAGCTCTACCACTGCCGCATGTAACTGGTTTTCATCTCGTTGAGGAGCTGTACAACCTTCAAGATAACTAACATAACTACCTTCATCTGCTACGATAAGGGTTCTTTCAAATTGTCCTGTATTAGCCGCATTAATTCTAAAGTAAGTAGATAACTCCATTGGGCATCTCACCCCCTTAGGTATATAGCAAAATGAGCCATCACTGAAAACAGCAGAATTCAGAGCAGTAAAAAAATTATCCTTAACAGGTACAACAGAACCCATATATTTTTGGATTAGCTCCATATGGTCTTGAATAGCCTCAGAAAAAGAACAAAAAATAATGCCTTGTTTGGCAAGCTTATCTTTAAAAGTGGTGCCAACAGATACACTATCAAACACCGCATCCACGGCAACACCCGATAGAGCCTTCTGCTCTTCTAAAGGTATGCCTAACTTGTTAAATGCATCTAGTACTTCTGCATCCACTTCATCTAAACTATTAAGTTTTTTTTTAGGAGCAGAATAATAACATATGTTATGGTAATCAATTGGTTTATAATGTAGATGGGCCCAGTGCGGTTCTTTCATTGTTTGCCATTTACGAAATGCATCTAATCGCCAATCTAACATAAATGCTGGTTCATTTTTGCGTTCAGATAAAGCCTGTATAATATCTTCATTTAATCCTATAGGTAGAGCATCATTCTCTACATCAGTAGAAAAACCATATTGATAATCCTGACCCAGGGAAGAATGTAAAGTATCTAGTTGGGAACTCATTATACAAAACTCCAAATCCGTGTAAAATAGAGACACATCCCATTTGCACGAGAAAGAGGAGTTACACACCATAAATATGTTGACGTTTACCGTAAATCACTTAATTAGTTTCTCTGGAATGCTAATAATTGATAATTTATATGCCCATTTTGATCAAAGTGGATTTGTAATACGGGGTATCTCTTTACAGATAGATGAAGGTGATACGGTTGCTCTAATTGGAGAATCAGGCTCTGGAAAGAGTATGACAGCACTATCAATCTTACGCCTTATGCCCCAATACCCTCAAGTAACCCTTACAGGAGAAATTTTATTTCATAACCAAAATTTATTATCTTTATCCCAAGAAAAATTACAACGTATACGAGGAAAGCATATTGCTATGATTTCCCAAGACCCTATGAAAAGCCTAAACCCTATCCTGTCAATTGGTACTCAAATTACGGAGAGTATACGATACCACGACAAGACAGATGCTATAATGGCATATGCACGAGCAATTGAACTATTGAAAGATGTACACATGGATGATCCCGTAAGGATTTTCCACTCTTATCCACATCAGCTATCCGGTGGGATGAGACAAAGGGCAATGATAGCTATCGCTATTTCATGCAACCCCTCCATACTAATTGCAGACGAGCCAACCACTGCATTAGACGTAACTACACAAAGTAGTATCTTATCACTATTAAAAAAATTGCAAGTGAAATATCGTACTGCAATTTTATTTATTTCACATGATTTACCCTTAGTAGAAAATTTTGCTAACCATGTCTATATTATGTATGCAGGTAAAATTGTGGAAAGTGGCCCTATTAAACAAGTATTCCAGTTACCTAAACACCCATACACAAAATCGCTATTGGCTTCTCTTCCTCGAGATAATCAAAGAGAATATTACTTACATACCATACCAGGTAGTATACCCAATATTGCACAATATCGCTCCATAGGTTGTGACTTTAGTGATCGATGCTATTTTAGTAAATCCCAATGTAATGTCCATACACCTCAGTACCATAAAATTCAGGATGGACAGTCAGTGGCTTGCTTAATGTATGAAGAAGAAAATAACAATAACTCACGAACTATAGTTCAACCTCCTCTAGAAGCTCGTCCCAATAAAATACTCCAAATGGATTACTATCTAACGATAGAAGACTTAGATGTACGTTATCCTAAAAAAAACTATATTTTTAGAAAAAAATCTGAATATGTACATGCCGTACGTAATGTAAGTTTTAAGATTAAAAAAGAAAGTACATTTGCTATAGTGGGAGAATCAGGTTCTGGTAAAACTACATTAGCACGTAGCATACTCAATCTCAATCATCAAACAACTGGAGGAATATATTTTCATGGGATGAATCCAACAGAATACAAGCTACCATTATTTAGACAGCAAAATCAGATAATTTTTCAAGACCCTTATTCTTCACTAAATCCCCGCAGAACTATTTATAGCATGTTATCAGAAATTTTACTCGTACATTTCAAGTCTCAAGAGAAGAAAGAAAGAGATCAGACCATCCAAAAAACTTTAGAGGCTGTTGGCTTAAATAGCTTCATGCAAAATCGATACCCACATGAATTTTCAGGTGGACAACAACAAAGAATAGCCATTGCACGGGCACTTATACTGAAACCTAAGTTTATTATCTGTGATGAGATTACAAGCTCATTGGATGTTTCTATCCAATCACAAATTTTAAATCTTTTGGATAAACTGCAAAGGCAATTTTGTTTGACCTACTTAATGATTACACATGATCTCCATATTGTTAAGTATATGGCAGATGAAGTAGCTTTTATGCGTAAGGGGCAAATTATTGAGCAGGGTGAGGTAGAACAGGTGTTTAATGAGCCACAAGAGGAGTATACCAAAAGCCTACTAATGGCAACAAACTTATTGAAGAAATAATGGCTTATAAAAAAACCTTCAGGCTTATAAAAAAACCTGAAGGTTCAGAGTCGTACGGCGATTATATATTCATATAGAATTCGTCCTGATAGAAAAAAACTTTACTAGAAAATTCGTTACATGGAAATTTAGAGCTGTTTTTAGCAATCAAAGGCCTTATTTTCCGTTCTTTTCAGTAAGGTATTGTGCATATATGTCATTGATTGATTTGATTTTATCTTATCTCATAAGAGATAGCAGACTTTAATATGTTTATTTTTTGAGCTATTTTTCTATAACTCATATTTTCTGATAAATATCCATCGTTTGTAATAAATTTTCATTGGTCGTTCTTCTTACTTTTAATATTTTTAAGAGGGATGGCTTATGAATACCTTAAATTGTCCAGAACCAGATTTGACGCCACAACCTAATCCCACCATAATATAAAAATAAATTTGACGGTGTGTGCTATGATAAAGGATTAGATATCTGGGATATGGCCGTACCAAAAAGAAAAACTTCACTGCATCGTAAACGTAGTAGGCGATCACATCATGCAATTGGCAAACCTAACCTAAGGCCTTGCCCACAGTGTGGTACTTATGGCATACCACATCGTGTTTGTCCTGATTGTGGTCATTACAAAGGTATATTGTTTATTGCCCCTAAAGTTAAGATAGCAAAAGAAAGTTAAAATACGTTCTCTCTGCTATGTGATACTGTATCTATCACTTATGGCCTTGGATGTATAGAGTGTTTTAAAGATTATATGCGAGATCAACTAGATACATATTGTTGGTTTGAAGGTAAAATAACCTTATTATCTGAGGCAAAAGTCAATATACAAACCCATGCTTTACAGTATGCAACAGCGTGCATTGGTGGCATACGGGGCTACTGGAATGCTGAACAGGAACAATTGTTCTTGTTAAAAATAGTTGCACACTATACACGTCTCATACGCTCCACAAAAATTTTGGGACTTTCCCTAGAATATACGGTAAACGATTTAATAGATATTACCTTATCTATTTTGCAAAAATCTAATTGGGAAAGTAATGTTTATCTTAGACCTATCGTCTACAAATCGTCCTATGAATTAACACCTGTGATGCAGAACGTGCAAGATGAGTTTTCTCTCTATGCCATCCCATTAAATGACTACCTAGATGTAAATAAAGGTTTAAATATATGTATATCTAGTTGGGTACGTATAAGTGATAACCAGATACCTATTCGCTCTAAGGCGTCTGCCGGATACTTGAATTCAGCATTGGCGAAATCTGAGGCAGTGCGACACAATTACGACGAAGCATTATTTCTAGATATTCATGGGAATATATGTGAAGGTTCAGCTGAAAATATTTTTCTTGTGAGAGATAATACACTTATTACTCCTGATATCTCTTCATCTATTTTAGAAGGTATCACGCGAAACATGGTAATACATATCGCCAAAAAAATGAATATTACCATAGAAGAACGTAAGGTGGTTAGAACAGAGCTATACAGTTGTGAAGAAGCTTTTTTCTCTGGCACGGGAGTGCAGATTGCCTGGATCAAACATATTGATGGGCATACTATATCACCCTCCATTGGCCCAATTACTAAACAAATCCAAGATTACTTTTTTAATATTGTTACAGGTGCAAATCAAGAATATCATAAGTGGCTTACACCAGTATATTCTTAGTAGTGTAGTGCACAATACCATATATGGCCACTCAATTATCTAGTGTTGGTGAAACTATGACACAACATTTTATACAAAATGGATGGCCTAAAACTGTTTTATTCACTGGCCCACAAAGCCCTCATAAAGAAAAATGGCTATTGGATTATATCCTACAAGAGCTATACAAGACTAAAGAGCAAGAAATAGATTCCATTGCTACAAATAATTTGCGAAAAATATTAACAGATAATGGGAATCCTGACTTTTATTACTTTAAAGCTAAAACAATCAAAATAGGTAAGTCTAACGCTTTAGAACATAATACAATTCGACACCTGCAACAGACTTTTGCGATTTATTCTCCATATAAGCATGATAAAAGATTTGTTTACTTTTCTGATATCAGCTATATTGGAGATGAAGCGGAAACAGCCTTACTAAAATTATTGGAAGAACCGCCCCCACAAACACATTTTATATTATCAGCAGAAGATCATACAGTTGTCAAGGATACCATTTTATCACGGTGTATCCAGATGCCTTATGTACAAACATGGGATCCGTCCCTTGTCTCGCCAGAACCATGGAAACGATTTTGGCATTTAAGTGGTTATGAACACAAACCTATTTACCAGCAGGTATGTGATAAAAAATGGGATCAGCGTCTCATAGATAATATGGATAGGTTAGTATTTCACCAAAAAGATTTTCTTGTTTTTAATCAATTGGGCATAAAATCATTGAAAATAGCATTCCCCAAAGAAACCATAGAAATACAAAATGAGATCCTTATACTAACATTTATGCCTCTTTACTATTCCATTAGAGATAATCTTGTAGAAGGGATGTTGCCGTCCATAGGCCCTATACATATACCCAATCGATCCAAAGAGAATCGGCTTACCATTGCAACTATCATACAATATTTTTTTATGGAATTACGTACTAAACACCATAATACCATTTATGGAAACCAAAATATTATTTTTTATAAATTTTTATCTTATTTAATGAAGTACTGGCCATAATTTTTTATATGCATGTGGTAATTATAGGAAATGGTATAGCTGGTATCACAGTAGCTCAACAGTTACGCCAAAATTTACAAGATATAAAAATTACCATTATTTCTGAAGAAACAAAATACCATTATAGTCGCCCTGCTCTAATGTATATTTATATGGGCAGCATGAAATTTAAACATACCCAACCCTACCCTAATTCATTTTGGAAAAAAAATCAATTACACTTAGTGCATGATAAGGTTTCGCATATTGATTTTAGGTTAAAAAATATTCATTTAATTGATCATCCTGATTTAACCTATGATGTATTAGTCTTAGCGTTGGGAAGCAAGGGAGCCTACTATAATTGGCCTGGCGAGGACCTGGATGGAGTACAAACTTTTACCTCCATACCAGACTTAGAAAAACTACAACAGAAAACCCAAAAAGCACATAAAGAATTTACAACCATTATTGTGGGAGGGGGCTTGATTGGCATAGAAGTGGCTGAAATGATGTATACAAAAAAGATCCGTACTATTTTTATTGTGAGAGATAAAACATTTTGGCAAAATTGTCTAGTATCCGAAGAAGGTAGTCTCATACATGAAGAGATAAGAGAACATGGTATTGAATTGCATTTGGACACTGAGTTAGAAGAAATTTTACCCAATGAAGAAGGTAAAGCAGGTTCTGTGATCACTAATCGTCATGAAAAACCCATACCTTGCGACCTTGTAGTATTAGCCACAGGTGTAAAACCCAATATTGGTTTCTTAGAAGCGTCACCTATAAAAACTGATCAGGGTATTCTAGTAGATAAACAATTACGTACTAATATAGATAATGTCTATGCATGTGGAGACTGTGCTGAAATAATGAATTCAACAGGTAAACATACGATAGAAAGTATATGGTATACTGGTAAACAACAAGCTCACGTTGTAGCAGATAATATCCTAGGTAAAAATAAAACATATGAAAGAGGTATATTATATAACTCAGCTAAGTTTTTTTCTATTGACTATCATACGTATGGAGAAAATACACTTTCTGATACACAACATTTTTTACTTAGACTAAAGGGCAGCAGGCGAACTATCAAAATTGTATACGAATCTAATAAACAAATAATCGGGATACATACCTTGGGTATTCGCTTACGCCAAAATATTTGCCACACATGGATACAAGAAAAACGTACTATCGATTATGTGATAGAACATATAGCAGAAGCTAATTTTGATCCAGAGTTTTTCAAACCTTATGCCTTAGAAATACAAAATGCATGGTTCAAGGTAAGTAAATGAATATAATAAGCTCACTAAATAACAGAGGGCTATGGGCATGGTTATTGACTATTATCCTCTTTAGTTTTTATGTGATTCTATACTGGGGATATGATATTGACAAAATTCGAATACGACGGCTACTAAGTCCACATATTGCTGCATCTAATTTACCAATCCAAGTACAAAATATACAATTTAAAATAGCTACTCAAGCAATCATGAAGTACTACCAAACAACATATCCTTCCCAGATGATGGATCGTTTTAAACCTGTTGTATATGCTGCACGAAACAAGATGATCTTTCTCAGTCGAACGTTTGACCCTGCTATATCAGCTCTACATCCTATTTCATACTCACTTAGACGTAAAAAAGCAGATAAATGGTTTTTATATGGTTTTCTTTATACCTTTTTTATCTGTTTTATGGGTATACGATTTGTAAAAAGATGGAAAAATGATAAATACCAAAAAGTACGCACCTATTCTGTAATATTTTTTCAATTAGTGGTAGCCTTTATTATCCCTGGCTTATTAGAAGCTAGTAATTATCCTGCATTTTATTTTCACTATTTTTGGCCTCTTAAAATAGAAGCTTTTTACCCCAACACACTAACCAAGTTACCTTTTGCTCTAGCACTATGGTCTGCCATAATCGCCCTTATAGGTGTACCCATATTAACCTATTTTTTTGGCAAACGATGGTATTGTTCATGGGTATGTGGTTGTGGTGCCTTAGCCAATACTGCTGGCGATCCATTTAGACATTTATCCAATAAAAGTAAACTTTCATGGAGGATAGAACACATTAGTATTTATAGTGTTTTGTTGATCGCCATCGTTACCACCATTATTGTAGGCTATAATCAAATTCGTGGGATACAGGATGAATTTTCTGTTATGGCATTTCGAGTACAAAAATGGTATGCTTTTTTTATTAGTGCTGGATTTGCTGGAGTAATTGGGACTGGTTTTTATCCCATAGCAGGTACTAGGGTATGGTGTCGATTTGGTTGCCCTCAAGCTGCGATCTTGGGCATACTACAAAAGTTTTTTTCTAAGTTTAGAATTACGGTTAATGGCGACCAATGTATGTCATGCGGTAATTGTACTACATACTGTGAAATGGGGATAGACGTACGCCAATATGCTATGCAGGGTAAAGATATTGTACGGGCATCATGCGTAGGTTGTGGTATCTGTATGTCTGTGTGTCCACGTGGTGTTTTAAAATTAGAAGCCAAATGACCTTAGATAAACGCTACATAGCACATTCTTCAAATTCATATTCTTTTAGGAGAGTATATGAAGGCTATTTGTGTTTAATATAGTTTTCTCTTTATTTTATTATAACCACAGATATTTTGTACTCTTAACTAATAATATAATGAAAATACCACTCTATAAAATAAAGGGTTAACCAGGTCTATTCTGTCCATAACTGGTACCAACTTCCATAGACTAAAAATTTATTTGACTCTTCATCTTCTTTTGTTTCCTATGTTTAGATTATATCTATGAGTTGTGGAAAGCACTTAAGAGTCATACCGTTTAGGCTTAGGATAGGGCAACCTATGGTTTAATTTGATAAAATTGTGGATTGGAGGATAATATTCAATGAAGAAAAGACTAACTACGCAAAGTGGCTCTCCTGTAGGAGAAGATAATAATAGTATTTCAGTTGGGGAAAGAGGACCTTTAACATTTGAAAATACCCAGCTATTTGAAAAATTAGCACATTTTAATCGAGAAAGGATTCCAGAGAGAATAGTTCATGCTCGGGGTACTGGTGCCTACGGTTATTTTACCTTAGAGAAAGATTTGTCTAGATATACAATAGCCAATTTTTTACAGAAAGAGAAAATTGGAAAAAAAACCCAAGTTTTTTTAAGATTTTCAACCGTGGGAGGAGGTCAAGATTCCAGTGACTACGCACGAGACCCTCGAGGTTTTGCGGTTAAATTTTATACTGAAGAAGGAAATTGGGATATGGTTGGCAATAATACCCCTGTTTTTTTTATCAGAGATCCGCAAAAATTTCCGGATTTTGTTCATTCTCAAAAAAAGAATCCTAGGACAAATCTTCCAGATCCTGCTTCTATGTATGAATTTTGGGCGAATCATCCTCAATCTCTACATCAACTGACTATTTTAATGTCTGACAGAGGGATCCCCTATTCATATAGACACTTAAATGGATATAGCTCTCATACTCTAAGCTTTTGGAATGCACAAAAAGAAAGGTTCTGGATAAAATGGCATTTTAAGACAGACCAGGGCATAAAGACATTAACAAATGAAGAGGCTTCAAAAATGCCTTCTCATGGAGCTCAAAAGGATCTTACTGACTCCATAGAAGAAAGGGATTATCCTAGTTGGACAGTCAAGATCCAAATCATGACTGAAGAGGAAGCTAAAAATCAAAGCTTTAATCCTTTTGATCTAACAAAGGTGTGGACACATAAACATTTTCCTTTGCAAACTATAGGTAAATTGACTTTAGATCGTAATGTTGTAAATTATTTTTCTGAAACAGAACAATCAGCATTTAGTCCAGGTAATTTGGTACCTGGTATTGGGGTTTCTCCCGACAAGGTTTTACAAGCACGCCTTCTAACTTATCCCGATTCTCAAAGGTATCGTTTGGGAGTAAACTATAATCGTTTATCAGTAAATGCACCACAATCTTCTGTTAATCATTATCAAAGAGATGGAATTATGGCAGATATTAATGATAATCAGTCTGATAAAGTAAACTTTTATCCTAATGATGATGATAATCTTCCTCAACCAGATAATTCTGTAATAGAACCTCCTCTGAATATAGAAGAATCGGTGATGAAAAGGTTTGACTCTATGGAAGAAGATAACTTTTCCCAAGCAGGAGATTTATTTAAGATTATGACGGATAATCAAAAGAAGCAGTTAGCAATGAATATTGCTTCTGGTCTTAAATATGCTGAGAAAAGCATACAAAATCGTATTTTGAATCAATTAGAACAAGCTAATGGAGAATATAGAAGATTGGTTGAAAATAATCTATTTTCCTAGAAGGATACTGATCATAAGTATTGTAGTATGGTGGATCAAAAGAAACAAAATCATTTCTTATAGGTGCTACATTGGTATAATCCATAATTTTAATTGTGGGATTTTGCAAAGCACCAGGATGATTTCTTAAGTTATCCTTATTTAGTGTAGGCGGATTAGTGTATTTACCACTGGGGGACATTAAAAATACCTTTATGGTTTACCCAGTACAAAACATTATAGCAAGGTTTTGTTTAGATAAATAAATATTCCCGTTATAACATGTTTTTCATGGTTTAGGGAAAATTTACTCCTTATTTTTAAGTAATACTCTTTGGAATGGTTTTGTTTGGTGACTATACAAATAAACTACTAAAGTAAAGAGTTGGAGTTAACAAGTTTTTTAAATTCTTTGATGGAATAAACAGCCTTTAAGTACATTATTTCGTCAACCATATTGTAAAGCCACTTCTTAGCACCTTCCCTATAACCATCACCATCCAATATTATGATTGTGTTAATACGACTGATACTTATATTGTAAACCAAGTAAGGATATTTTTCATCTACAGAACCACTTGTTTCTTGCCACTTACACTCAATAGCCAATAACTCAGTATTGTGTTTATTCTCATTAAAAGTTATAAAATCACAATATCTAGGAGTATCGTATATTGTTTTACCAATATATGCTTGTTTTACATACCACTTGCCTCCTAACAGGTCCCTACAATGAACAAAGGCATTTTTATTTTTAATATCAAATTCCTTGTAATTATACTTATTGATCATAGATTCAACTATCCATTCTAGATTAGAACCAGATTTATTAGCTTTACTGCCACCACTACCCATAGTTTCTTATGATAAGTTCCTTTGTTTTTTTTCTTTGGTCAGCCTTGCATGAAATAGATCGGCCTGCTTCAATTTTTTCTATGTGGAACTTTCTATAAAGTTTTTGGATGGAATCATCATTTGAATTTGACAGCATGAATTTTACTCCATCGTCGTTCAAGACATTACAAAATACAGATAATTTCTTATGATCTATTTTCCTAGAGGAATACTGATCATAAGTATTGTAGTATGGTGGATCGAGATAGACAAAATCATTTTTATTAGGTACTACATCAGTATAATCCATAATTTTAATTGTGGTATTTTGTAAAACAATAGAACAATTCCTTAAATTATCCTTATCTAGTATGGGCGGATTAGTGTATTTACCACTAGGAACATTAAAAATACCTTTCTGGTTTACCCGGTATAAACCGTTATAGCAAGTTTTATTTAGGTAAATAAACATTCCAGCTATAACATGTTTTTCATGGTCTAAGGAAAATTCACTCCTTATTTTTAGATAATATTCTTCAGAATGATTTTTTTTATGTTCTGCTAACTGGAGAATTACTTTTTCTACATCCTTTTTAATTGCCTCATAAGTAATAATTAAGTGTGGGTTTATATCTGATAGAAAAGATTTTTTAGATTGTAAGTAGAAAAATAAAGCACCACCACCTAAAAAAATTTCATGATAATGATTGTATTCTTCTGGTACCCTACTTTCTAGTTCTTGAATGATAGACCTCTTACCACCAACCCATTTTACAAAAGGTTTGCAAGAAGAAGTTCGATCTGATTTATTATCCTTCACTATTACATCCATTACATTTCCAAAAGTATTATTCATTTTTATTGTACTTGGTTGTCTCATTTAATTGACCTCTTATATGTTAGGTTGTTATTTACATTATTGACTACACAATCCAATAGCATAAAAGAATCCTTATCTCTGCTCCATAGAATATTACATTGTTTCAATATAAGCCTCTTAGATTCTATGATATATAAATCAAGCTCCCTTCTGTGTTACGTCTGTGGAACCCATGGAGATATGTTATACTCTAAGCCACCCTAAGAGCCTTGTGAAACTTTTCATAAGGTGTCAAAAAGTTTAAAGAAAAGTGTGGTCTTTTTGTATTATATCAGGTGAGATATTCATTCATGACTTTTACCTCTTCTGTAGATACATTTGACCAAGAATCCATATCTGCTTTTCTTCGCAAATCCAAATAAAATCTTTCTATCTTGTTTGCCATTTAACTGAGGTGTACAGGGCTTAATCAAATGATGATTGATATTATGCTCTTATAAAATATGGCCAAAATTATTTATAATGTTTAGGTCAACTGTATTAAATTATACTCTTAATCCACAATAAATTAAGCCTATAATAATGTTTTATGTACATTCTATTCCATCTGCAATATATTTTACAAAGATCTTAGTATCATGAATAACTTCTTAAATTCCACAAATGATAAATGTGTATAGCTTATTATTTGAATTAATTTTTTGTACTTTAAAATGAAACTTACAAGTTTCTAATTAGATATGATGCTTTAAGCATAAATGAAGTTGACAGGGTTAGCCTTATTTTTTAATATACATCACTAGCCTGGATTCGATGTATCATTTGGATTTACCTAATGAGTTATTTGTTTATTCTTAAAATGTGGAATTCGTGCGAAGGAGTTTATTATGTTGACTTTTAGAAAATTTTATATGATCACTGTTGTTCTGGCAGTACCATTTATTATAAATTGTGGTGGTGGTATAATACCTGTTGAAGAGATGGGCAAGGCTAGGCACATTATTAAAAAAAGTGAAGCTGTAAAAGCAGAGAAATATGCCAAGGAAGAGTATGATGCTGCAAAGGCTAGTCTACTTGATTCACATGTGTTAGTAGAAGCAAAGAAATTTGAAGAAGCTAAATTGAAAGCGGTAGAAGCTTTTAATATGGGGCAGGTAGCCTTTGATAAGTCAGCTCCTCTGTTAGCAAAAGAAGCTAGATTGCAAGCCCAAAAGGCAATTGAAGAAGCTAGTGTAGCCTTCGCCGAAGATTTTGCCAAGGTCGAATTTGAAAACAGTAATAATTTTTTATTAGAAGGTGATCAACTCAGAGATGGGAGTGTGTATATTAATGCTCTTAGACAATACGAATTAGCTAAGGTAGAAGCAGAGAAAGCCCAAGACATTGCAGTTGCCCAAGCAGAGAATTTATCGGCTGAATTAGATAACATTGCTAAAACTCTTATGCAAGCGAAAGAATATGGTGCACGAGAAAAAGCACCTGGGCATTTACGAAAAGCAGAGAAAGACCTCGCTGATGCACGGGTCGCCTTGTCAGAGAAGAGATTAAAGACAGCTTCCCAAAAGACACAAAGTGCACGTGAGAATGCTGAGAAAACGTTTCAACTTTCCTTAGAGTTTTGGTCTGAGCAGATTTATCTTAAAGCCACTAAACAACTCAATAATGCAAAATCTCAATTTGCCCCAGTTGAAGATAGTATTAAAACTCAAGATAACATCAAAGAATTCTTTGATACCGATCCCGAGGCTTTGGAATTATTAAGTACTGCCCGTGATACTTTAAAAGCTGCTGAAGAATCATTAGTACTATCAAAAGAGACACTTGTGAAAAAAGAATATATCCAATCTAAACAACATGCTGATGAAGTAGAAAGGTTGGTTATCATTATGCAAGATCAAATACCCCAAATAGCTATTTTACTCAAGAATAAGGTAGGTCTTGATCTTGCACTAGGAACTTCTTCCAATACGTTAGTTCGAGATTCTTCATCTGCTAAGCAGTATACTGTCCAAAAAATACCTGGTCGTGCTGATTGTTTATGGCGTATTGCAGAGTATGATTATATATACGGTAATCCTATTTTGTGGCCTAAAATTTATAAGGCTAATAGATCTCAGATTAGAAATCCTGATTTAATTTTCCCAGGACAAATCCTAGAGATACCGCCAACTGCCAATTCTATAGAGTAGAGTTATAACTAAGCCTATCCTTGATTAATATAATGATATGAGTCTTGGCACTTGGCCACAGTATTCTATGTTAAGTTGTCGTGAAGATTACTTAATGTTAAATATATCTGGTAGGCTATAATGGGAGTCTGAGGTATGTTGAAAAATAATAGTAATGTAGAACAAGAGAGTGAGATGACACAACAGAAGGAAATTTCTATTCTTAAGGCCAAGAGTATGGAAGATCTTTTCAAAATGGCAGAGGATTTATCTGTCAAGAATCCAACTATTCTTAAAAAGCCTGCTTTGGTTTTCGCTATTTTGCAGGCTCAAGCTAAAAATAATGGCAAAGATGGTTTGGTTTATGCAGAAGGTATTCTTGAAATTATGCCAGATGGTTACGGGTTCTTAAGATCTCCGAATTATAATTATTTAGTTGGTCCGGATGATATTTATGTTAGCCCTGCTCAGATTCGTATGTTTAATCTCAGAAAAGGGGATTGTGTATACGGTTCTATTCGTTCGCCAAAAGATAGTGAGCGTTTTTTTGCGATTTTAAAAGTCGAATTAATAAATACACAACCTGTCGAACAAGCTAAAAAACGTATTTATTTTGATAATCTGACTCCATTGTATCCTGACAATAGATTAGAGTTAGAATATATGCCAACAGCGTTATCTACACGGATACTAGATTTATTAGCACCTATCGGTAAAGGACAACGTAGTTTAATTGTGGCCCCTCCCCGAAGTGGAAAAACCATGATTATGCAAAGTATTGCTAATGCTATCACTACCAATCATTCTGAAGTTGTACTGATTGTATTATTAATTGATGAGCGCCCCGAAGAAGTGACAGATATGGCACGTAATGTTAAGGGTGAAGTCATTAGTTCAACATTTGATGAACCAGCATCTAGACATGTCCAAGTTGCTGAAATGGTTATTGAAAAAGCTAAAAGGCTAGTGGAATATAAAAAAGATGTAGTTATTTTACTAGATTCCATTACTCGTCTAGCTCGTGCATACAATCAAGTTATCCCATCATCAGGCAAAGTCTTATCGGGTGGTGTTGACTCTAATGCCCTACATAAGCCTAAAAGATTTTTTGGTGCGGCACGTAATGTTGAAGAAGGTGGTAGCCTCACTATTATTGCCACGGCGTTAGTAGAGACTGGTTCAAAAATGGACGAGGTAATTTTTGAAGAATTCAAAGGTACTGGTAATATGGAGGTACATTTAGATCGTAAATTAGCTGATAAAAGAATTTATCCAGCTATTGATATTAATAAGTCGGGTACAAGAAAGGAAGATCTATTGATAGAAGAGAATGATTTAAGAAAGGTATGGATTCTACGTAAAGTCATTTCTCCACTCTCTTCTATTGAAAGCATGGAACTACTATTGGATAAAATGAAAAAAACCAAAGATAACAGAGCATTTATAGAGAGTATGAATGTTAAAAATTAGTATTATCATAATAAGGTTAGCTGTCATATAGTGCTGTAGAAAGCTTCTGATTTATCAATGAGTATCTTAATCAACTATTAGCTAATCCATGGATATAATAACATAATTGACATCTTGCATAATTACCACCTTGTGATTGATATACATGGTTAGGATCCGTAAAAATTGGATGCCCAATGCACTTTCGCTGGGTAATCTTTCTTGTGGGTTTATTGTACTTCTCCTAGGTTCTAGTAGCTCATATAGAATAAGTGAACAAACACTTATTCTATGCAGCTCTCTTGTTCTGGTTGCTGTATTACTTGATGGTTTTGATGGATTAGTGGCCCGTCTTCTTAATACAGAATCTGTTTTAGGGGAACAGCTTGATACATTAGCTGATATGACTACATTTGGTATTGCACCAGCGTTTCTGTATTATCATATTTATCTAAAGGATATCAAATACTCTATTTTAGGGTTTCCCATGAATTTTGGTATTATGATTGCTTTAATATATCCTGTGTGTGTGGCGTATAGGTTAGCACGGTTTAGTCTCAGGAAGGATACAACAAGTGTTTTTGTAGGTTTACCGTCTCCTGTGGCAGGTGGTTTAGTTACCCTAATGTGTATTTCTAGCCATTATACGGTTCTCAAAACAGGTAGCCTTATTTTGTTTATATTGATATCTTTTTTAATGGTTAGCCGTGTTAGATACAAGAAACCAGGTGGAACAACATCAATAAAATTAATGATGTTTAGGTTTTGTGTTTTTATATCTCTTATTTTTTTAGGAGCTATTTTTTTTAAGTGGCATGATGCGGTGCTTACAATTTTAGCCTTATATACTTTTTCAGGTTTATTGTCTATGGGATTAACGATCGTGCAAAAGTTTAAAATTTAATATCATATTTTACTATATATTATTTGTACAAAATAGTTCGTATATGTTTTTGTCTATCTCTGACATAATAATTTTATAATTCTTTAAAATAGCAATTGTATTTGTACGGTTAGCTTCGTAAATTAACCATGTTAAGTAGTGGAGTAAGCGAAATTTAACTTTATCTTGTTTAAATCCATGGGTATTATTATCTTGGTATAGGCTATAAAATTCTGCTTCTAGAGATTTAATATCTGTTTTAGTTAGATCTTTTCGGATTTTATATAAACCATAAACCTCTGCTAATAGGGCAAAATAGTAGTATTTAATAGATGGGTCAGTAAATTCCTGGTGGCAGACCTGCTCCCATAGTGCTACAAAAGAATCATCTTTGATGCAAAATTCTCTATTAAGCATAATGGCAGGATCAAGAAATAAAGCTTCTCTTAATGATATATAAAAGTTTTGTATTTTATTTTGTTCAAAGTACACATAAGCTAAAAGATAATGACACAAAGCATGTTTAGAATGTATATTCTGTAAAAACTCTAAAGCATCTTGTGCAGCAGACCAGTTTCCTATTTCAATTAATGATGTACCTAATTGTATCACGTCTACTTCATGGAGGTTATAGGACCTTTGGCCAGCTAACTCTTTAGCAAGGTAATATGATATATCACTATGTAGAGCAAGTAAGATCGTAGACCAACAGCTTGATTCTATAATAATTTTTTTTTCTTGCCTAATTTTGTGTAAGCCCTCTAAGCATTCTATAAAAAAATATGCTTTCCCTTTATTGGTTGTAAGAGTCTCTAAGCGTTCACTACGATTTAGAAGAAATGTTATATAGTAATATACTTCAACAGCAAGACTATATGCCTCATGACTTACTACATCACCCTTTAAAGGTATTGAATTTAACCATGCTCTAGTTTGCTCTAATGCTCTCGCATAATTTTTAGAGAGGAGATTTGATTTGACGGCCTCTTCAAAATTAACCATGAATTATGGGCAGGGAAGGATTCGAACCTTCGAAGGCTGAGCCAACAGATTTACAGTCTGCCCCCTTTGACCGCTCGGGAACCTGCCCAGTGCATAAAGTAAGAAGTTGTCATAAAAGCTGCCTAAGGGAATCGAACCCCCAACCCTCTGATTACAAATCAGATGCTCTACCAATTGAGCTAAGGCAGCACAAGTATACAACACTCGCCAGATATAGATGAGTCTACTTGTAAACTGTAAAGATCATTTTTTGGAAAGTCAAGTCCAGTTATAGGGTACTAACATCCATACTGTATTTTAGGGCCGGCTATTTTTTTAATAGACGCATGCTATTTTAATTAGATATTGTCTACTCTATAAATGATTAGTACGGGCATTATTCATATACTTATATTGGTTGTATTGTTATTTTTTCTATACATATTCTATCTCGTTAAATATCCAAGTACCCAATACAATAACTCTTCCTCAGAGAAAATAACCAGTAAGATAAGTACACAGCTTCTATATATGTACTGGTCTTTTTTGTTTTCACCTCTATTTCATTTTTTTGTGTTTTGTAAAATAAAACCTAACCATATAACATTTATTTCTTGCTTGGTATCTGTTCTTGCGGGAGTAGCCTATGCAATGGGTTCAATTAGTACAGCAGGCTGTCTATTTATTCTCTCAGGCTCACTAGACATGATAGATGGTAGAGTGGCACGACATTATAGTATAGATTCTAAGGCAGGTGCCTTTCTAGATTCTGTATTAGATAGATATGCAGATAATTTTGTTTTTGCGGGTATTATCTTATGTTTTAGTATATTTCAAGATAATAATAAAATGTTTGCATACAATTTATACATTGTTGTTATTGCCTTTTTATCACTATTGGGTTCTTCTATTATGTCGTATGCAAAAGAAAGAGGAAGAAATTTAGGAAACATTGATCATATTGTTAGTATGGGAAGAGGTTACATGCACAGAGGAGAACGAGTTATGGTTTTAGGAATAGGTAGTAGCCTAGATCCCTTTTTTAATTTTGCATACTATATATTTTCTGGTACACCAGGCTATTATTATGGATTAATGATAAGTCTCTCTATAGTTTGCATTATGGCTAATATGACTGCTTTTTTCAGGGTAAAGCATGTATTTAATGCACTAAAACAGATTGAAAAATAAAACGCTCCATCAAGATTTAGCCTTTCCCTCTTTTCCCTTGCTATGTTAAGTACTGCACAGATCCGAGATTCTTTTTTAACGTTTTTTAAAGATAACAAGCACCATATTCTAGATAGTGCTAGCTTATTACCTCAAGAAGATCATACTTTATTATTTACTAGTGCAGGGATGGTCCCTTTTAAATCTTATTTTTCTGGTATTTCGCCCCCACCTCATAAGCAAGTAGTGACCATCCAGAAGTGCATGCGTACCACAGATATAGAAGAAGTAGGGAAAACTAAACGACATCTTTCTTTCTTTGAAATGATGGGAAATTTTAGCTTTGGTGCTTATTTTAAACAAAAAGCTATCGAGCTTGCATGGGAATATACCATAGAGCATCTACAGTTTAATAAAGAACTTATTTGGGTTAGTGTCTATCAAGATGATAACGAAGCATATTCTCTATGGAAAGATCATATTGGGATACCCACTTCACGGATTGTACGACTAGGTGAGAAACATAACTTTTGGGGTCCAGTAGGTAGCACTGGAATATGCGGTCCTTGTAGTGAGCTTTATCTTGATAGAGGAGTGAATTATGATATAAATGGTACCTGTAATCAGCCAGGTGATGAAGGGGAAAGATTTTTAGAATTTTGGAATCTCGTATTTAACCAATATGAAAAAGATAGTCAAGGGATTTTTCATAATGCACAGAGCCAAGGTATTGATACAGGTGCTGGTTTAGAGAGAATCGCTCTTTTAACTCAGAATGTAGATTCTGTATTTGACACAGATGACTTTCAATTATTAACACAGGCAGTTACTAAATTATATGACATTAATATTCACCCGCACAATCAGAAAAATATTTATACTATTATTGATCATGTACGTTCTAGTAGTTTTGCTATTACGGATGGTATTTATCCTTCAAATGAATTTCGTGGTTATGTAGTACGCAAAATTATTAGAATAGCCATATTAAGTAGCAAAGCATTGGGACAGCATGTACCTATATTATATCGCTTGGTAACAGATATTATAAATACCTACAAAAAATGGTATCCTGAGCTGGAACAACAAAAGAATATTATAAAAAATACCATCCAAAGTGAAGAAAAAAAATTTTTACAAACTCTAGATTTTGGCATGGATAAATTTCAAAATGTTATGGAAAACTCTATCGAACAAGGTGTGATTAGCGGTGCTGATGCTTTTTTACTTTATGACACATTTGGATTCCCTATTGATATGACGCAAGCGTTAGCACAGCAAGAAGGCATTAGTGTTGATATGTTAAGCTTCCATGTCAAATTGCAAGAACAGAAAACACAAGGGAAACGTGCATGGCAGGGGCAACAAGTAGATATTGATCTTAATAATATTATGGCAACTTATTTTATAGGCCATGAGAATACTGAAAGCCAAGCTACGGTATTAGGGCTGTGGCATAAACAAATTAGACGAGAACAATTTACGTATCATTCCATCAACAATGCTAATAATAATATTATAATCGCCACGGAACAGTCACCGTTTTATCCTGAATCTGGTGGACAAATTGGAGATATTGGTTATATTAATTTATTTAAGTCAATGAACCAACAAAAAACACGTATTGACGTTTATGACACACAAATAGTTGAAGGCCGTATTTTACATTATGGTGTTTTACTAGAAGGTACAATCCGTGTAGCGGATAAAGTGTATCTTGTTATAGACAAGAACAATCGAGATAATTTAAAAAAAAGTCATAGTGCAACTCATTTACTTAATGCTGCCTTAAATAAAATTCTTGGTAATCATATAAAACAAAGTGGTTCTTTGGTACACAAGGAATATCTACGTTTTGATTTTACGCATCCTGCAAAAGTAATTATGAAAGATATTGTACAAATAGAAACTACGGTTAATCAAGCAATACAAAATGCCTTGTTAGTTAAGACAGTAAACATGCCCAAAGAAAATGCTAAAAAATTAGGAGCTGTAATGACTTTTAATGAAAAGTACGGTGATGAGGTGCGTGTTGTAACAATGGGTGATGTATCATGTGAACTATGTGGTGGTACGCATGTAACAAATACAAAAGATATTAATGTTTTTTTGATTGTAAAAGAAAGTAGTGTTGGATCCGGTAGTCGTAGAATTGAAGCTATATTTGACCAAGAAGCCATCATGAGAGCACATGCTCTACATCAAGAGAATCAACAGATTTGGCACAGCATACAAGATAAGGCAGCTCATCAAACTGAAGAAAAAGATATGAAACAATGTGCTGTGTTATTCACAGAAGGCAATAATATTCCTCTTGTTTATCGAAAAAGCATAGAGATTCAAGCCAAACTACGAAATATATTATCACAAACTAAAAAACAACATAAAAAAACCTCCCATCTGCCTTTAACAAAAGTGAAGCTACAAAATATCATACAAATATCTGAAATAATTAATAGTAAAACCGTGATATTTTACTCAATAGAAAATACTAGTATTCAAGAGCTTAAACAAATAGCTGATGCATTAAGGGGCATGAAAGAAAATGCTATATTTATTTTACAAAGTATTTTATCTGCAGAACAAACATGGTCTGTTGTGATTGCCACTAGTGAACAATATTCAAAACTCCATTCATTTTATGTAAATGATATGGTTAAGAGCATGCTCCCTCACATAATGTATACTGATAAAGTAGGAGGTGGAGGCAAAAAAATACTAGCACAAATTAGTGGGAAAATAGCGGAAGGTGCGATTGATAAAATTGTTACCCAGTTTAAGCAACAAGTTTCTGAATATATAGCACAGTAGGACATGTTATCTTTAAAAGGTAAATCCTTTAACCAATCTAAAACTCTATGGAAAAATCTACAAAAAGTTATGGTTGGTGGTGTAAATTCACCTGTCAGGGCATTTAAAAATGTTAATATTGCACCAATTGCCATTAAAAAGGCAAATGCTTGTTGGATAAAAGACATAGATAACCACCAGTATCTAGACTTTCTAAATAGTTGGGGGCCTTTAATACTAGGACATGCTTACCCGCCAGTTGTTAAAGCAATCAGAAAACAGGCATCTAAAGGGACTTCATACGGTACTATTACCCAGTATGAATATAATCTAGCCCAATTAATTGTCAATAATATCCAACATATTGATTTAGTACGTTTAGTAAATTCAGGGACAGAAGCAGTTATGACAGCTATTCGATTAGCTAGAGGTATAACAAATAGAAATAAAATTGTTAAGTTTGAATCATGTTATCATGGACATTCTGATAGTACATTGGTCAAAAGTGGTTCTGGTCTAATAACTTCCCAAAATGAAAGTGGTAATAGTGCCGGTATACCAGTTTCAACTTTACAGGAAACCTTGGTTCTACCTTTGGATGACGAACAATCATTAGAAGATATATTCCATAAATACCCTAATGAGATTGCCGTGATAATTATTGAACCACTGCCTGCAAATAGCGGTTTACTACCACAACGCATTGAATATTTACAAAAACTAAGAGAGATTACTAAGCAACATAATACTCTGCTTATCTTTGACGAAGTCATTACAGGCTTTCGTTTGTGTTTTGGTGGATTTACAGAAAAATATCAGATTATACCTGATATTACCACTTATGGTAAAGTTATAGGTGGGGGAATGCCTATTGGTGCCATCGCTGGTAAAGAAAAAATTATGTCTCATTTAGCTCCTGAAGGAGATATATATCAAGCTGGTACTTTATCTGGTAATCCATTAGCCATGGTAGCGGGTTATGCAACATTACAATCTTTATTACAAGAAAATGTATACGAACACTTAAATTATTTATCTAACTATTTGGTTGATCTATATCACAAGAATATTATGCCCATATTTAGTAATAAATCTATTGGGGTTGATATAGTTGTTGAAAATTCTATCTTTTGGTTGTCAATACACGACAAGTCGCAACAATTACCTATGCGTAGTGCAGATCAGATTTCTGATAAGGCCTCTGCTTTATACTCTCAGATATTTGAAAAATGTATACAGGCAAATATCTATATTGCACCATCATCCTATGAAGTAGGTTTTTTATCTTACCCCATGAAAAAGAAACATATAGAATACCTAGTTTCTACACTAAAGAAAATTTTCTTAGAAATTATATAGTTGCTGGACCATGGAAATATATCTACGATTAATACGTGATGTTCTACAAAGAGGTATCTATAAGAACAACCGAACTAATACGGATTGTTATAGCCTATTTGGTTATCAAATGAGATTTGATCTTTCAGAAGGCTTTCCTCTAGTAACTACAAAAAAAATCTATACTAAAGCTATTGTACATGAATTATTATGGTTTTTACAAGGTAATACAAATATAACATATTTACAGAAAAATGGTATATCTATTTGGGATGAGTGGGCAGATGATAATGGAGATCTAGGTCCTATTTATGGTATACAGTGGAGGGCTTGGCCTAATAGAGCGGGACAAAAGCCTATTGATCAAATATCTAATGTTATTAAAGAGATCCAATCTAATCCTACTAGTAGGCGCTTGGTTGTTTCTAGCTGGAACGTTTCTGAACTTCCTAACATGGCGTTAGCACCCTGCCATGTGATATCCCAGTATTATGTCTCAGAGGGGAAACTTTCTTGTCAGGTATATCAGCGTAGTGCAGATATTTTCCTTGGTTTACCATTCAACATTGCTTCATATAGTTTGTTACTACATATGATGGCACAAGTATGCCAGTTGAAAGCTCATGAACTTATTTATACACTTGGGGATGCACATCTATATACTAATCACCAAGAACAAGCCCATATACAATTACAACGCTCCCCTATGCCATTACCTACATTAACTCTGAAACAAGGCATTTTATCTATATTTGATTTTAAATATAATGACATAAAAATTAATAATTATCGTTATCATCCTCCTCTAAAAGCAGAGGTAGCGATTTAAATGAGTTCCATTTCTTTAATCGTAGCTGTTTCAGATAACCATGTGATTGGTCTCAATGGAGGATTACCATGGCATGTCCCATCTGATATGGCACGTTTTAAAAAGCTAACCATGGGTGCTTCTTTAATCATGGGTAGAAAAACATTTACTTCCATTGGTAAAGTCTTACCTGGAAGACAATTTATTGTCCTAAGCCGTAGCATAAAAAAATTACCTTCATGTGTATTATCAACATCCTTAAAAGAGGCCATTCAATACTGTGATAGTAGCAAAAATATTTTTATTATTGGCGGAGAGAATGTATTTAGAGAAGCCTTAGATGAGATGTTAGTTGAGAATATTTATCTTACGCAGCTACACGGCACATATGATGGTGATAGATTTTTCCCCAAGATAGACACAAAAATATACCAAATTAACCATCAGGAATCCCATGAAGGATTTACCTTTATTAATTATAAAAAAGAAATGCTATAGTTTTTTAAAAGGGTCGTACAATTACCATGATGATAACAATAATTAATGCTAGGGTAGGCACTTCGTTCATAAGTCTAAAGAAATAAGCAGGGTACTTTTTATTTGCCAAAAGTGTTTTTCTATAGTATCCCGCTAAAATATGGTGTGCAATCAACAATAATACCACGATTAACTTGATAGAAAACCATTTCTCTTTATGTAGATCTAGATTATTGAATAACATATACAAACCACTAAGAACCGTGAGCATACTAGCGGGTAACATGACGATATAATAAAGTTTTTTTTCCATTACGGCTAATTGCTCTCTTACAGATACGTCTGAAGAATCATTGTGATAAACATATAAACGCCATATATAAAACAGGCCTGCAAACCAAGCGACCATAAACACCAAATGTACGACTTTAGCCCAAATATATAACATTACACTATCCAGTTAAAACCTGTAAGGTGTCCCGTAAATCATAATCAATTAAATCCGCAGAATTGACTAAGTTACCTACTGTAAGATCATTTGTGAGTTCATTCAATATAGTTATTATCTTCTTACGTTCTACCTCATTTTTTTGATTTAGATAAAGCAGAGTAATGCCATCTGATAAAATCTCAATCAGATGCTCTATTGCCATAATAGCTTTATTTTCTTCTCCAACAGTAAGGTAGGTTGCAATAGTGTCGAGATCATTTAAAACATGGGGTATTTCTCCATAAAATTCTTGTAGTAATCTTTTCAAATCTTGCTTACTAGCATCCGAGAAAAGATATGTCCTCTTTAATCCAAGGATACAATTTTTTACAGAATTTAGTGTAATACTTAATTTTATGACAGCTTTATTATCTATAATGTCTTTAACATTACTGATATGCTGATATAATAATTCAATATGAGTCATCAGTTGTTCTTCTATATCTTTTTGTGCTCTTTTTTTAATTTCAACCAGAGATTCCACTATCCAGGATAAAGCTTCACGTAGGCTATCTCGATCTTCCGTACTAGAATTTTCTACTTTCATTAGCTGTATAATAAAACTGAGAGTTTTATCAATATACTGGTCTAATTCCTCAATATTTTCTTTCAATAGATCTAGTTGTGTACCCATTGAAATATCTAAATGGGAAATATGATTAGAGAATAACTCAGTAGTTACATTATTCTTGTCGTCTTTACAAGAAACATTATAGTCTAGAATATACATTTTATGCTGA
Source organism: Leptospiria bacterium (assembly GCA_965262015.1). Classification (GTDB taxonomy): domain Bacteria; phylum Spirochaetota; class Leptospiria; order Turneriellales; family CBDBES01. The sequence continues at coordinate 1,185,576 of OZ253494.1, read as the reverse complement.
CCACCCCATTCACGAATATGTTCTAATATTTCTATTAAGGGTATATCTGTCTCTAATGCGAAATCTATAGGGGAGCCATTGACCATAATATTCATGTATAAACATTCGACTTATAATGAAAAAACTTGAATATACTAGCACCTCTATAATACCTGTATTACTAGGATAATATAAACTATTTAGAATAAATTATAGTAAGATCACTATGATATACGTTCATAGTGATCTATAATGTCTTTATCTGTCATGCTTCCAATATAGTCACATACCATTTGATGGTGATTAATCTCCTTGGATTTATATTGCTCAGGAATCTCTAGAACATTTTCTAGATAGAAGTAAAATACCTTTTCTAACAGATCATCATTAGTGATGATGGATTGTTGTATGCTTTCATGATGATACAGACGTTTGTTTAAGAATTGTTTTATTTCTAGAATCTGCTGGTAATAGTTATTGTCAAAGCACACTAACATTTTACCGGGATGATTCTGGTGAAAATATAAAACGTCATTAAAATTTTTAATATGGTACAAGTCTAAATTTTTCTTCACATTAGATATAAGATGGGTAACCATGTCATTGACTAGACAACGAACAGCATATTTAAGCCGTGCTTTGGGGTTCATACTAGGATATGCTTGGGTAACTTGGGACCATTGTGTGACCCATATTTCTATATTTTTCATGTCATCTATGTGAATCATATCAGACATGATACCATCGTCAATATCATGATTATTATAGGCGATCTCGTCACATATATCTACTAATAAAGCTTCAATAGAATGACTATGATTATCAGGTAATTTATTATGTTTTTGTAAACCCAAACGAGTTCCTCTAGTTAAGTTTAAGCCCAAGAACTGAGGATATTGTACTTCTAAATGAGTTACAATACGCAAGGTTTGTTTATTGTGATTGAAGCCACCATGGGCATGCATAAGAGCATTTAGTTTTTTTTCTCCTGAATGTCCAAAAGGAGGATGACCAATATCATGTGCTAATGCAATTGCCTCAGCAAGATCCTCACATACTCTTAAATGGCGTGCAACACTACGTGCAATTTGTGCAACTTCAATACTATGCGTCAGACGTGTTCGAAAATATCGCATGCCAACTGGTGTGTTAGTGTCAACCAAATGATTAAAAAAAACCTGGGTTTTATAACCAAGCCTACGAAATGCTTCTGAATGTACAATTCTAGCACGATCTCTTTCAAAATGAGCACGAAAGAGATGTTTATTTTCTATATATTCCCGCTCTCCGTAATCATCTATGGGTATTGCATAAGGAGCTAACGGTTCTGTCACAAAATTCGATGGCCTATTCGATCCCAGCGTATATACACATTAGGATAGTCTCCAAACATCCATTTAAACAAATTAAAAAAAGGATAAGAACTTCTTGAATCATATATATTTTTAAATCGTTCCCCCCAGTTAATAGAAAAATATATCATAAAAACTTTACCATGTATTTGACTAATATCTAGTAAGCCCCATCTTCTCGAGTCATCTGAATTATCTCGATTATCACCCATCACCATATATTTATTTTTGGGGATCACCCATTGCCGATTATCAGTATTGATAGAAGAAGAGAATCTATATTGTCTCATTGTTTCTTTTAATATATAATGTTCCACGATAGTTTGTTGCGTGTTGGGTTGAATAATTTTTTCCTTGTAAAGACTATAATCATTCATAGTTTGCCCGCTTTGAGAAGGTGGGTAATCCAAGTCTGCTAATATAGTTCTATTAGTTTCCATACTAGTAGGATAAGGGGTGCCACTCACCGTAATTTCATTATTGGATACTGCTATAACATCACCAGGCATACCAATAATACGCTTAACCAAAACTTTACCAGCCAAAAACTCATCTTGTGGTGGTATAAATGTAACGATATCTCCCCTTTTGGGACGGTCTATAGAGAGTAAAATAATATCTGTAAATGGTATCCGCAATTTATATCGCATTTGATTAACAAATAAGAAATCACCTATTTTTAATGTGGGTATCATAGAGCCTGAAGGTATGTTATTTGCATCCATAATGCTACTCTTGAAAGCAAAGACCCATAGCAATAATATCATGAGAGAAATAATGGTATAAAGAAATTTATATCTCTTATAAAGGCTAATTCTATAATAATGAAAATTATAGTAGGAGTTCAATAATATATTAAGCATATAATGTTATTTTCAAATCTCACTGACTACTCTTAGAGAGTGGTGACATCCTCGACAATTTTCTAATAGGGATTGGTATTTTTTATAAAGATATCTAAAACGTTTTTTCGAATTTCGGGGCTTATTATTTTGCAAACTTTTTTCCATAGAATAAGCATATGTGTATATTTTACGTAAATACCTATAATAATTAGCTTTTTGAAATTTTGCATTCATACTTTTAAAACTCACAATATGCTTAGGATTCTTCTTGAAAGGTTGATTCTTAAGGGCAAGTAAGACATTAAGTAGTTCCTTGTCATCTCCTTTGGCCAAAGAAGATGATATATTTCTCACAGCAATATCTAATTCTACCATTTCCCTTCGAAAAACAAAATATTCGGATGGGGTAAGCTTAAGCAAACGATTCTTTGAAGGTGAAGGCCTTGTAAATAGGTTAGTCAAACACAACAAAAGAATACAAAAAACAAAAAAATGTTTATATGTAGCAAACACCTCTATACATCATAGTATAAAAAGAATTCATAAGGATGCGGCATCTGGTTCACAACCTGTTCAATTTCCTGACGCTTGTATCCAATATAATTTGTAATATAATCTTTAGTGAACACATTACCTTTGGTCAACCAATCATGATCCTCTTCCAAAGCATCTAATACCTTGGTCAAATTAGATGGTACCGCATTCATAGTAGATTGTTCTTCTTTGGTTGCCTCATATAAGTTTTTTTCCAATGGTTGACCTGGATCTATTTTATTAGTCACACCATCCAAACCAGCCATTAACATGGCTGCAAAAGCGGTATAAGGATTACAAGCAGGATCTGGTGTCCTAAATTCAATTCTACGTGCCTTATCGCCTGTAACCGCAACAGGTATGCGAATGGCTGCCGAACGATTACGTGCTGAATATACTAAATTTACAGGAGCTTCGAAACCAGGAACTAGCCTTTTAAAACTGTTAGTAGTTGGGTTAGTAAAAGCTAATAAAGCAGGGCCATGGTGTAAAATACCACCAGCATAGAACATACCCAAAGATGATATATGAGCATAGTCTTGTTTAGTACCTGCAAATAAATTTTTATCCCCCTTCCACAAAGATTGGTGTGTATGCATACCAGAACCATTATCACCAAAAATAGGTTTGGGCATAAAAGTAGCCGAATACCCTGATTGTCTAGCAACATTTTTAACTACGTACTTATAAAGTTGTAGTTTATCTGCCATAGCTAAAGCTTCATCTACAACAAGATTAATTTCTGCCTGTCCAGCAGATGCTACCTCATGATGGTGTTTTTCTGTTTTGATTCCCATTCTCTCTAAGAGGGATAACATTTCAGAACGAATATCTTGATAAATATCATTTGGTGGAACTGGGAAATAACCTTCTTTAGGTCTAACTTTGAAACCTAGGTTTGGCTGTTCATCACGACCCGTGTTCCAGTCAGCATCAAGTGCATCAATGTGATATGAGGCACTATTCTTATTTTGGGAATAGCGTACGTCATTAAAAATAAAAAACTCTGCTTCAGGACCAAAATAAGCTGTATCTGCCACACCTGTTGACTTTAAGTATTGAACAGCTTTTTTAAGAACATATCTAGGGTCTCTATCATAAGGAGCATCATTTTTGGGATCATAAATATCTGCTAATATAACCAATGTTTTATGTTGAAAGAAAGGATCGATGTAATGTGCAGAAGCGTCTAATCTGGCCAGCATGTCTGATTCATCTATATTTTTCCACGCACGGATGGAAGACCCATCAAAGCCAATACCAAAATCAAAAGCTGTTTGGTCAACAGCATGTAAAGGCATGGTAAAATGTTGCATGGCCCCCATAACATCTGTAAACCTGATATCAATAAATTCAACCTGGTTACTACTTGCCCACTTTAAAAGTTCTTTCCCATTCATATCGTTCATCTCCTTGAAATAGACTGCGAATGAAGCCCTTTTGCTCATTCTTTTAGGGGACTTCAGTCAGGCCTATGTATTTACTTTGTATTTCTTTTTGAAGCGATCAATTCTACCAGCAGAATCCACCAACTTTTGTTTGCCTGTATAAAATGGATGTGAAGCAGAACTAATCTCTACCATAACTAATGGATAGGTGTTACCGTCTTCCCATTCCATTGTTTCTGTAGTTTTAATGGTAGCTCTAGTCAAAAATTTAAAATCAGAGGAACGATCCATGAAAATGGTCTCTCGATATTCTGGATGAATGCCCTTCCTCATAACCCTTGACGACGCAGGTGATGTTAGGGATATTCTGTCAATAAAAATAATTTCAATATGTAAATTGATTGACAACTTACTGTTTAGCATTACATCGGATAACAATGATTACGGTTAGATTACCTAGCCAGCTGAGAGGACAAGCTGGTGATAAAGAGCAACTTAGTTTGGTGGGGGAGACTGTTGCTGAGGTCATGAGTAATTTAGTTGAGGAATATCCTCTTCTTAAAGATAGGCTCTATGATCAGTCAGGCAAATTATATCGCTATGTGAATATTTATTTAGGTGATGAGGATGTTCGTTTCCTAGACTATCTTGACACAAAATTAAAAGATGGTGATGAATTATCTTTAGTGCCTGCAATTGCAGGCGGTTTTCGTTAACAGGCAGGACTATACGGCACATTCCAGGTATTCTATTTTACTCCTGGAAAGAATTTTCTGTGAACCGAATCTTGTTTTTTTAGACATCAAGTGGAGTAGATTAGCTCCCTTTAGGAGTTTATTAAAAAATAATGTTATTGTTTATTTTATCATTTTATGTGTCACTTTGTTTGCAGACCAGTGTATTCGCCATGGATTTTCTATCGAGAAAATATTTAAGGTTGTTTTGTTTGTTGTTTGTGCTTTTATTATTTACTGTGTAACTATTAGGTTTGTTTGTTTAGTGGGTGGAGAAGTGGAAAAAAAATTGTCTTCTATGCATCTCCCGTATAATAATCTTAAGATATTTTTTCCATCTTCGTTACCAATTTTAGCCTGCTCGCTATTTTACCCCATTCCTTACATAGGAGTGTATTTAATGCTGTTTGGATGCACTTATTCTATCTATCTTATTTTTCTAGGTGCTCGAGTGATTTTATCACTAAATGAGCGCTTACTCTTATTATGGTTTTTAGGTACCTCTGTAACATGCTTATCTATTCTGCTTATCTGCATGATATTATTTAATATCATGTCACCATTATGGAAACTCATTTTATTATCAATGTAGTAATTATATGTGTGGGATTGTTGGATACGCTGGGCAAAAGCCTATCTCTTCTGTTTTACTGGTAGGTCTAAAACGTCTAGAATACCGAGGCTATGACTCATCTGGTATTGCTACTATCGAAAGCGGAGAGAATGAGATCATAATCAATAAATCAGTTGGGAAGGTACAGGGTCTAGAAAAACTACTAAGAGACAAAATTGTCTATGGTGGGGTTGGGATTGGCCATACTCGATGGGCAACACATGGTGAGCCTAGCCTCTTAAATGCACATCCTCACATAAGTGCTAATAAAAAAATTGCTGTAGTCCATAATGGTATCATAGAGAATTATCTACAACTTAAAAAGTTTTTAATAAGTGAAAATTATGTCTGTATATCAGATACTGATACTGAAATCATATGCCACCTACTGGAATACCATCTTACTCAGGAAAAGAACTTTACACAAGCATTTTATAAAACACTTACTAAGTTAGAAGGTAAGTTTGCTCTTGCGGTGATATGTGAAGATGTACCAAATAACTTTTATTTTGCATCAGATGGCACACCGCTTATTATTGCTTATGGCAAAGAAAGCCAGTCAGAAGCATTAATTGCTTCTGACATCCCTGCTCTAATACATATCGCTGATCAATATTATCACTTACATCACAGAGAATGGGGGTATTTTTCTGATAATACATTCTCTTTATTTGATTGGTCTTATTCGCCCATAGAAATTCAATTTAGCCCTATCCAGGTCCAAGAGGATGATATTACTAAGGGAGAATATGCTCATTTCATGCTGAAAGAGATACACGAGCAGCCAGATGTTATACGAAATATACTAAATCATAGAGTTACCCAAAAAGATGGTAAATATATAATTAACTTTGCTGAAATGCGTATGGAGAACTCTGATCTAGAACAAATAGGCAGGGTAGTATTACAGGCTTGCGGAACGTCACTACATGCAGCTTTAATTGGACAGAGATACTTGGAACAATATGCAAAAATACCTGCTGATTCTGATTTTTCTTCAGAGTTTAGATATAGGAATCCTGTTCTACATGGTGATACGCTGGTGATTAGTATCAGTCAATCAGGTGAAACAGCCGATACACTGGCGAGTCTGCACAGTGCAAAATCTCAGTTCTTATATGTTCTAGCTTTTGTAAATAATGTACATTCTACAATGGCACGTGAAGCTGATGGGCTTATTAAACTGATGGCAGGTCACGAGATTGGAGTGGCCTCCACAAAAGCCTATATCGCAGAACTAATTAATCTATTCTTGTTTTCATTATACATGGGCTTAGCTAAAAAATCTATTAGTAATGAAACACTTGAAAAAAATATTGACAATTTACAAAAACTACCCGCACTTGTCTCAAAGATATTAGCTGAAACTCATCAAATAAAGACAATTGCATTGTTCTTAAAAGATCATTCTGATGTCATTTTTCTAGGAAGATCTGAAAACTACCCAACAGCTCTTGAAGGTGCTTTAAAATTGAAGGAATTGTCGTATATTCATGCTTCTGGTTATGCAGGTGGAGAATTTAAGCATGGACCCATTGCTTTAATCTCTGAAAAGATACCGGTCATTGTTGTTGCACCTAGGGGAGAAGTACGCAATAAAATGTTATCTAATCTACTAGAAGTAAAGGCTAGAAAAGGTAAAGTAATTTCTATATGTACAGAAGATGATCATGAAATCCAAGAACTCTCAGATTATTCTATTACTATACCATACATTGAGTCTTCTCTTTCTCCTATTCTTAGCGTCATACCTTTACAGCTTTTAGCTTATTATACAGCTCTATACCGAGATTGTAATGTAGATCAACCCAGAAATCTGGCAAAATCAGTTACCGTCGAATAGGTAAGAGCTATTTTTCAAAGAGGAGAATTAAGTGCAAAGTGTAACAGACTTAGAAAAAGAGGTAGGATTTCTGATTAAACAAATCCAAAATGGGAGTAGTTCAGCAACAGCTAAATTTATCGAATTATATTCTAACTATATTTATACTTTTCCTAAAAAATATTTACAGAGTAACCAGTATGAAGCAGGGGAGTTTTATTTATATGTTATTGAACACCTTTATAATGGTAATAGACTGTCAAGTTTTAGGGGGAAAGCAAAGTTTAGTACCTGGTTTTTTTCTGTTTTACGCAATTTGAGTATTGATTTTCTCAGAAGTCGTAAGCAAGAAGTTTTTACAGAAACATACGGATATATTGCAGAGAGTGGTAGTTTACAAAATTCCATTGAGGACTTTCCTGATACCATTGATCAAAAGATTAATGTTGATACGAAAGATTGGGATAAATTTATAGATAATTTAGATGATCTAAAGATACAAGAAAGGGTAATATTCAAATTATCCTATGTACATTTTTTTGATTTTAAGGCTCAAGATATAGAGTGGTTAGCTAAGCACTGTCAAATATCTACGGATCAAATTACATTAGAAATTGCTAAGTTAAAGGAAGTTGCTTTGAAAAAAATCAATAAATTACAAGAAGAAGAAGATAAACTCACTTCTACCTTCCAGAAGGTAGAAGATTTACGCAGATATGTATACAGACTTTTCCAAAATAATTCTGAGTGGCCTCGTGAAGAAAAAGAATGGAGTGACTCATACTACCATCCTGCAATACCTGCACACATAATAGAATTAATTCACGACATGTCTAAGAAAATTAATAAACATGTCCATGTAGTTGACCAACATAAAAAACATAATATTTCCTATCGGATACCTTATAAATATGTTAGCCAATTAATAGGGATTAAAGAAAGCATTTTATCTGTACAACTATTGCGTATTGTAAATAAAATTAAGATTTAATAATTTTACCATTAAATTTATTAAATATGTAAAAATAGTGTTGTACTATTTTAAATATTAAAGTCTTAATAAGTAATCTTACCACATTTAGAAGGAGAACCTATGACCAACCTTATAATCACAAATAACCAGTCCAAAAATTATCCAGATCCAGAAAAAGAAGAAAAAAATGCCAATATGACGGCATATTTCGCAAGCGTGCTTCTAAATCACCGTAGAAGCACCGTGTTTAATGGTGTTACGCAAAAACTAGCTATTTCACATGATGAATTACTCCAGTTTTCTGACTTATTTTATGAGCACGGCGGTGTAACCGAGCAGTTAAAAGCAACATGGGAGTGTATTATGAATGATGAACCTACACTACGCTATTTCCAGGAGATATTGGTAGGTATAGCTGGTAAAGATGCTGTTCCAGATAAAACACCTAAAGAGTTATTGGATATAGCAAAGAAAAACATTGTTGCAGTTAATAAGCAAGCTACAGTAAACCATCCAGAAAATTAGATTACCTTATCTCTGAAGGATGGTATTGAATCGTTTCTGAGGAGCATGAAAGCATGCCTATTATAATAAACTATGCAATGGCCTTCCCCCCAAAGCTTACTAAAAGGGGAAAATTATTATACTAAGCATTTAAGTAAACAAGCAATGACACTGGTAGGATTACTCAGTTCAAGAGGTATGTTATTTATTAGTAACAGACTTCACTATAAAACGAAAGGCTTCTACATTATTGATTGCCATCTCACTCAAAACTTTGCGATTGAGTTCTATATTATTATCTTTTAAATACTTCATAAAAATAGAATAAGACAGTCCTTCTTGTCTACATGCTGCATTAATACGGGTAATCCAAAGTCGTCGGAAAAAACGTTTTTTTTGCCTTCTATCCCGATAAGCCCATAAGCCAGACTTCATCACAGCATTCTTAGCTGTTCTATAAAGTCTTTTACGACCACCACGAAAGCCTTTAGCTTGCTTTAAAACTTTTGCTCGACGTTTACGATGGACGGTACCATTTACTGCTCTCATGATAATTACCTATAAGACCTGATTCATCTTTGCAGACATTGTCTTACTAAGATAAACAGTCTTTCCTAATCTAGCCTTTCTTTTAGAACTTTTCTTTGACAAAAGGTGACTTTTATTGCCTTGGGCTCTCTTCAACTTGCCCGAGGCAGTTTTCCGGAATCTCTTTGCAATGGAACGATTTGTCTTCATATTTTCTACTTAAGTGGTAAATAAATGGTACAAAACATCCATACACAAAATCCACTACAATCGTTCAGACTCTGAAATACAATCACACCAGCAAGTAATTTTATTGAAGGATTATATATTTTTAGAGAGTTAATGGTAGCTATGGACAACATAGACCTGGATTAGCCATTCTTCCTTATAAAGATAGCCTATATATGTTATTGATTATAATATAAGATCTAAATATTGTTTTTGTTTTAATGTCAGACAATCTGTTTTTCTGTTAAAATATATTCTTAGTTGTTTGATCGAGAAAATAAATATTTCCATGAATCTTTTAATGTTTTTGCTTATAGATTAGAGATGGTCATATCTTCCAAGATATCGTTCTACCGCAACCACAACATAGCTGTTAATCTTATTAGTTAGGATGAACGGATTATAAATACTTTAAAATGTCCAGAGCTGAATTTAACTTCACAACTTTTTTAAAAAAAGTATTGATTTTGTAAGCACATAAAATACATTATTCCCTCTATGACACCACACCACACATAGATACTTTTACCAGTTACTTTATGGCTTACTAATAACTGTTTGTTTTTTTACACATTGCAGTCCAGGGGATGCTAGCAATCCAGCGGATGGCAGCAACCCCACAGATGGCAGCAATCCCACAGATGGCAGCAACCCCACAGATGGCAGCAACCCCACAGATGGCAGCAACCCCACAGATGGCAGCAACCCCACAGATGGCAGCAACCCCACAGATGGCAGCAACCCCACAGATGGCAGCAACCCCACAGATGGCAGTAATCCCACAGATGGCAGCAATCCCACAGATGGCAGCAATCCCACAGATGGCAGCAATCCCACAGATGGCAGCAATCCCACAGATGGCAGCAATCCCACAGATGGCAGCAATCCCACAGATGGCAGCAACCCCACAGATGGCAGCAACCTACCAAGGGTCACACTAAGTTTAGAGTGTGCTATCCCAAATTGTGATCCCGATGATGACATAGAAATAAAAAATACAATAAAAAGTGATTATTTACCTAGGTACGTAGTAACAAGAGATGTTGCAGAAGACAGCCCTTTGACAGTTACTTTAAGTTGGGAGGTACACAACAATGACGGTAGTGGCGGGCGTGGCCTGGTATATAGGGAAACCCCGCAAATTACTGCCGTCTTCGAAGATGTTAGGCGTGATAACGCTGACATTAATATCGTGGATGCCGTGGATAGTCTTACCGATGCTGATCTCAGCGACTCCACCGCTAAGGCGGAGATCAGGGGTAAGTTGATGAGTTGTAATAGGTTATCAGATGCAGATGGTCCTTCGCGTTATTTGGACGCTGATTTTTATTCCTTTAAATTCATAAGCGAGCCATCTGCTATTAAGTCATCTGCTAGTATGTTGGAGCAGTTTATTGCTAATGGTTTTATTAATGGTTTGATTGAAACTATAGTTGACACTACTACAGTTGAGATTACTAAAGTTGAGACAACAACTACAACAACTACAACAAAAGCAACGATAGAGGTTAAGATTCCAGCAGGCGGGCGAAAAACTACATTCCGTTTCGATCCACATAGATGTCCAGACAGTACTACAATACAAGTACAACGAGATCATTTTGGACCTAGTAGCTATACAGTATCTGTTAGTATCGACAGTAACAGTGCTTATACTTCTGATGGGACATCTAAAGAACTAGAAGTTAAATTCCTATACACAGATGTAAACGACGAGGACATGGACGGGGACACGGACGATGTGTTTGGCAACAAATTGAAGGCTACTATTGGTGGTAAAACTTTTAAAGAGGCTATTGAGAGTGCATTTCTAAGGACATTCAAATTTAATCAACAGATCGCAGATCCTAATCTGATGATAGGTATTAATGATGATCTATCTGATCATCTAGCAGATATAACAGGTAAAAATGTATTTGTTGGAGATAGCTCTAGCCGTGAAGCTTATGGTCTAGTGGATAAAATTTCTGGTCAATATGGTAGTGATGAATAATTGGTAAAAGAGAAAGAATATAGATTAACATTACTTTAACATTTTTCGTATATAAGTTTTGTACTTCATAATAGAAGATATACAACTTTCTACCTTGTTTATGGGTATGGATAAAAAAATAATTGACTACTTGACAAGTTCTATTTTACACTAAACTATACATGCAAGCGATTATTGATCTTGGTAAAAAACAGTATACGGTAGAGCCTAAGCAAATTTTTTATGCTGAGTTATTACCACATGAAATAGGTAGTGAAATATCTATTTCAACAGTGTTATTTTTTCGAGATGAGAATAATATGAAAATAGGTAAGCCTTATATTAATGGAATGGTTGTAAAAGCAAAGATTATAGAAGAAATTAAAGCTAAAAAAATTCATGGTTTCAAATATAAGCGTAGAAAAAATTATTATAGGCAATGGGGGCATCGTCAGGCATATCATAAGCTTGAAGTGCTTTCTATCCAAGCCAGTGGGTCTAACTAATCTTATTTGACTAATAACTACTTTTCTTATGAAAAAAAACCAGGTTGCTTTGTTAATTGTTGTACTGGTTATGATTGTACTAGGTATTATTTTATTACCTTATGCCAATCTAGATAGAAGACATAGTTTATTTAGTTATTCGTATGATGAATTGCACTCAATTGAATTTCAAGATAAAAATCATCATTATGGTATTGAAATAGCGTCAAATCCTCATGCTGTTTACGGTCAGTTATATCAGATAAAATTTTTGAGAAATAACAAACCAACTATATTCTATGGAAAACCTAGAGTAAATCGCTTATTACAAAATCTCTTAGATATTAAATACGAAACTCAAATACACAATGCACAAGAGAAGCGATCAGAATATGGCATAGAAGAATGTAAGAGTTACTTGATTTTAGTAACGGATGTGGAGAATAAGCTATGTATTGGCGGCACAACTTTTGACCAAAAAAATGTCTATGTCTCTATGAAGAATGAGGCATATGTTATTAAGACATATGCACTGCATGCTCTTAAAAGAGGGCTAGAAAATTGGATAAATAAACAAGCCTTTGTTCTAGACAACACAAAGGTGAATAAGCTTATTATTCAGCCAGATATTAATTTCTTAACTGATTATCCCTATTTAGCTAAAAATATCAAGCCCTTTGACAATAAATTTGAAGTTAAACGTGCTATGGATAAAAGTAAAAACTCAAAACAGTTGTGGTTTGTAAAACATGATGAAAGATTAACTCATCGAACCATATCACGTTTTGTATACAGTCTATTAGAACTTCATGTTAATTTTGAAAGTAACACAAAGCTAACTAATGTTCCTGTTCGTTTGCCTGATTCACCCATTATCAAGGTAGGTATATGGATTGATGAAGACGAAGTTGATGTCTTTTCTATCTATGCAATGGAACGTACTACTCATCAGAAATCTCGTAGTAAGGCCTCTAAAGTCAACCATGCTTTCTATGTACAGGGCATGTACCATAGTGGCTTTGCGAGCGTTCAAGGTTTTCGCTCTGCACAAAGAGGTTTAAAGCAAATAGAGCGTTTTATACAATACATCAGTAAAACTCCTGCAAAATAGTGCAATGCATTATTCTTTTTCTTTAAGTCGTGACGAGGTTCAGACTATTGCCAAGCAGGGGTATAATGTTATACCTATTTATAGAGATTTTGTTTATGATTTAGATTCGCCTGTTAGCCTGTATTTAAAATCTGGTGCATGGAAAAAATCATATTCTTTTTTACTAGAATCTGTAGTTGGTGGTGAATCTCGTGGGCAGTATAGTTACATAGGTATAGAATCTGAAAAAATCTTGATTGGTAAAGATGGTATATTTTCAATTAAGTATGCTACTGGCACTACAAGTTCATTAACGGCATTAGATCCCCTAAATGCTTTGCGAGAGGCTATTGCACAACATCATTTATATGAATCTGATGAATTAGCTGGTTTCTATGCGGGTATCATTGGTTTTTGTACATATGATATGATTCATTATTATGAATCTACGTCTGTAAATAAAAACAAATCTGATCCTCTAGATATATTTGATATTATGTTTGTTTTTCCTAAGTTATTAATTTGGTTAGATCATACCAGAGGGGTAGTAAAAATAATCGCTAATATTTTTTTACCTCTCGATTCTTTACCTAGTGATAAGTTCCTGCAGTATAAATATGACGAAGCTACTGAAAGCATAGCAGGCTTGAGTGATACTCTTACTTCTGATGTATTTTTGCAAGAGTATTTGAATTTAGGCTTACCATGGGAACAATATAGTCCAAGCGATAAACAAGGTGATCGAGATCAGAGTATCTCTGATACAATGGATTGGAAAGTTAACATGACGTCATCTGAATATGCTAATATGATCCACAAGGCAAAAGAATATATATATGGGGGCGATATTTTTCAAGTAGTGCTTTCTAAACGATACTCTGGTGAGTATAAACATGATCCATTTTGGTTATACCGGGCTTTGCGAGTTACTAATCCTAGTCCATATATGTTTTATCTTAACTTCGATCCGCACTGCGTTGTGATAGGTAGTTCTCCTGAGATTCTAGTAAAAAAAGTATCAAACAAGGTAATCATCAGACCTATTGCAGGCACTATTCAACGAGGTAAAAACTCTAAAGAAGATATATCTTTAGAGGAAAAACTGTTACAAGATCCTAAAGAGCAAGCTGAACATATTATGTTAGTTGATCTTGGTAGAAATGATCTAGGGAAAGTTGCTACTTATGGTTCTGTTAAAGTAGATGAATATATGCAAATTGACAAGTATTCACATGTTATGCATATTGTTTCTAATGTGGTAGGAGAGCTTAAACCAGGTCAGGATGTATTAGATTGTTTACGAGCCACTTTTCCTGCAGGTACTGTTTCAGGAGCACCCAAAGTGCGTGCCATGCAAATTATTGATGAACTAGAAAAGGAAACTAGAGGATTATATTCTGGAGTAATTGGCTATATTAATTTTAATCATGATATGGATACTGCTATTGCATTACGTACAATGATAGTAAAAGAACAGGTACTTTATTTGCAAGCTGGAGGAGGGATTGTTGCTGATTCAAGTATTACAGGGGAAGAACAAGAAATAGACAATAAGCTGCGTGCTTTATTTAAAGCCATTGATTTATTGTATAAAGGAATGTAATTTCACAGTGGTGTAGTATGATTTTAATTCTTGATAATTATGATTCCTTTACATATAATTTGGTGCAATATATTGGTATGTTCAGTGAAGATTTAATTGTTCATCGTAATGATGCTATATCTGTTAAAGAAGCTCTTTCTGTTTCTTTGTCAGGTTTAGTTGTATCTCCCGGTCCTAAAAAACCATGCAACGCAGGCATCTCAAAGGAACTCATTTCTGGATGTATGGGGAAAGTCCCTATTTTAGGGATTTGTCTAGGGCACCAAGCTATAGGTGAAGTATTGGGTGGTCAGACGATACAGTCCAATGAAATTATTCATGGAAAAAGTTGTGCCGTATATCATCAGCAGCAGGGTATACTAAAAAACATACCATCTCCATTCATAGCAGGCCGATATCATTCTTTAATATTAGATCCAAATAGCTTGCCCCAGCAAGAAGTAGAAATTATTGCAACAACAGAAAATAATCAGATTATGGGTATACAGGCAAAAAAATATAAGCATGTTTGGGGTTTACAATTTCATCCTGAATCTATTTTAACTAAAGAAGGTCTGCAAATCATGAAAAACTTTGTACTGTGTACACAATCTCAAGATAGAGAATAATGAAATATTGCGTTACGGCTGCCTTACCTTATGCTAATGGTGATATTCATTTAGGCCATTTAGTAGAATATTTTCAAGCAGATTTTTGGGTACGTTTTCAAAAAATGAAAAATAAAGACGAGGTTTTATTTTTTTGTGCTGATGATACTCACGGTACTCCAATTATGTTGAGTGCAATAAAACAAGGTCTTCCAGTAGAAACACTTTTAGAACGAAGTTTCACTCAACATACAAAAGATTTTCAAGATTTTCAAATTGAATTTGATCACTATTCTTCTACACATACAGAAACTAATGAGGAATTATGTGCTTCTTTTTACAAGGCGATGAAGGTAAATGATTGTATTCTAACAAAGACGGTAAAACAAGCATATTGTAACCAAGATCAAATGTTTTTACCTGATAGGTTTGTGAAAGGGTCGTGTCCAAAATGTGATGCTAAAAATCAATATGGTGATTCTTGTGATGTATGCGGTAGTACATATTCTCCTTTAGATATGAAGGATGCTGTTAGTTCTGTATCAGGGTTGCCTGTTGTAGAAAAAGAAAGTAAACATCTTTTTTTCCGTTTGCAAAAATACCAAGAGTTTTTAAAAGACTGGACTAAAACACATACTTCTAAAGAAATTTATAATAAATTATATGAATGGCTTCATCAAGATTTGCAAGATTGGAATATTAGCCGTGATGCCCCTTATTTTGGTTTCCCTATTCCTGGAGAGAAAGATAAATATTTTTATGTATGGATTGATGCACCTATTGGTTATATCGCTACAACAAAAGAATGGTGTGTAAAAAACCAGAGAGATTACAAAGAATTTTGGATAGATGAAGATATTAAGATGGTACATTTTATTGGTAAAGATATTATCTACTTTCATACTTTATTTTGGCCTGCTTTACTTAAGATGGCAGGTTATCGGTTACCCTCACAGATTTTTGTTCATGGTTTTCTTACCATTAACAATGAAAAGATGAGTAAATCAAAAGGAACATTTATTACAGCTCGTTCTTATCTAAAAGTTTTATCTCCACTTTATTTACGCTATTATTATGCATCAAAATTGGGCCCTTCTTTTGATGACATAGATTTTAATGTTAATGACTTTGCTACTAAGATTAATACGGAACTCATTGGTAAGATAGTAAATTTATGTTCTCGCACAGTGCAATTATTGATAAAAAATTTTTCAGGTAGTTTATTGGCATCACTAAATCAAAATGTAATAAATATGATTCATACGTTTGTCGAAAAATCTAAAAATGTGATCTTAAATTGTTATGAAGAGAGAGAGTTTAGCAAAGTCACTGCACATGTACGTGCCATGGCTGACGAAGCTAATCTATATTTTGATCAACAATCACCATGGCAACTAGTGAAAACAGATAAAATGCAGGCACATGAAGTTCTTACGATTAGTATAAACTATTTTCGAATCCTTATTATTTTCTTACAACCAATATTACCCAGTATGGGCCAACAGGTAAGTTCTTTCTTTCACGAAGTAGAATATACATGGGAAAGCCTAGATAGTGTTTTATACGCTATTACTTTAGATGATTACAAATATCTATTACAAAGACTAGATGCTGATGTTATACAAAGTATTCTTGCTAATAGTCAATCTTAATTCATGATAATTATATTTGGATGAATTAGGATATTGAGTAGAAATCTATAAGAGATGTAAATTATGTTATCCATGGATATTTTATACCACTCCATCTTAGAAGCCGTGGGGGTAGTTTTAGAAGAGAACAATCAAAAAGATCTATTGAAAACATTTGTTTTTACCGTAGAATATCCTCCTAAACTAGAATTAGGCCATTTTGCTAGCAATGTTGCGATGAAATTGGCAACCATTCTAAAAAAACCTCCCCAAAAAATTGCCGGTAGTATACGAAATGTAATGCTTACCCAAGAAACAAATAAATTTATAAAGAATATTAACATCGATGGTCCAGGTTTTCTTAATTTCACTGCACATAAAAAGGCATTCCAGTTTTTATTCAATCCTAATTTTCATATGACAGATTGGGTGAGTATTCCTTCATCAGCTAAAAAAGTTCATTTTGAGTTTGTATCTGCTAATCCCACAGGACCTTTAAATATCGTATCTGCCAGGTCGGCTGCTATCGGTGATTCTATCTGTAATTTATTACGTAAACTGAATATAGATACGTTTAGTGAATATTATATTAATGACCACGGTAACCAAATACATTTATTAGGGGTTAGTGTGGCCATACGTTATCTGCAAAATGCAGGCATTCATGTAGAGCTTCCTGATAATGCTTACCAAGGGGATTATATCAAGGACATTGCCACCTCTCTATCTCAGGATCCATCTGTGGTATTACCAAGCCTACCGTCATACACTCATTTATCAGACGCAAAGGATATTCAAGATTATGTTACACGGGTTAGTAGTATTTTTGCAAAGTTAGGTATGAAAATACTCATCCAATCCCAAAAGCGTGATCTTCAAAATTTTAAAGTGGATTTTAATCAATTTTTTTCAGAAGAACAGTTGCACATTAACCAAGAAGTTGAACAAACTTTTCAGCATCTACAAACAACAGGCCTGGTCTATAAAAAAGATGATGCTTACTTTTTTAAAAGTACCCAATTTAATGATGATAGAGATCGAGTAATTAAACGTTCTGACGGTACACCAACTTATTTTTTAGCTGATATTGCTTATCATAGGAACAAGTTTGAGAGAGGATTTACAGATATTCATAATATATGGGGACCTGATCACCATGGTTATATTACTAGGTTACAAGGTGCCATGGAAGGATTGGGTTATTTACAAAAAAAAAAATTAAATATTTTAATCGTTCAACAGGTCAATTTATTAGAGAACGGTAAAATAGTTGTGATGAGTAAGCGTCTAGGGAAATTACATACAATGTATGATCTATTACAGAGTATCCCAAGAGATGTAGCTAGATTTTTTTTCACAGCTCGTTCCTCTAACCAACATCTAGATTTTGATCTAACACTTGCCTTAGATCTAAGTAAAAATAATCCAGTCTATTATATCCAATATGCTCATGCCAGAATATACTCCATTTTCAAGGAAGTGAATTATTCGATGGATGCGATACCAGATATTAGTCATTTTCTAAGAGAATTACAAGACAAATTCATTTTTGATTCAGATAGGGAAGCCCTGCTAGTCCATATCTCTCGTTTTAAAGATGAGTTACATTTTATAGCCCACACATTAGAGATACATCGATTGAATGCCTATTTATATAAGATGGCACATTATTTCACCAAATTTTATCATCACCCTAATAATCAAATTAGTAGGTTGGTATTATCTGAAGAGGATGCCATCAAATCAGAAGCATATTTATTGCTACATCTATGTAGATTAACGGCTCTTATAATTCAAACAGGACTCAATATTTTATGCATTGAGGCACCCGAATCCATGTAGATTTAGCTGTGTATATGTTTTTTGATGGCCTTAAATGGTCTCTTACAAAGCGTTTGTAATGTATTGGATACCAATCTTAAAAACTTCTTTCTCTAACTCTTCATCCATTAATCTGTCTTTTCCAGTAAAAAGATGCATCTCTTTATCTTCTGTTTGGATTTGGTGAAATATAGAAAATACACTCTGTGGCTCGGAAGCCTGATCTTTTAAATTAGCAATCATACAAGTAGGGATAACAATTCTATTTGCAAAAAAGATGGAATCACAATAGCTTAGATTGTCCATAATTTGTTTTTTCTCTTTATGATTTTTGTTATGTAACGACTGTTTAATCTCTTTCATGCACAGAGCTTCAGATATTGGTAAGCTAATGGGGATATTACAGAATACAGGTAATTGTAATAATAAATTTTGGATTCTTTTTTTGAATATTCCTGCTAGGAAAATAGCCACAGAGGCACCGATCCCGCTACCCCATACAATAATCTTGGATGTATTAATGTCAGGATGATGGATGATTACTTGAAGTAACTGATAGGCATCCTCAAATAGGCGATGCATATAATATTTTTTTATGTCCATTAGATTCTCTTGAAAATAACCATAGCTAGTAAACTTGGTCTCTTCATCGGTTTCAGAAGAAATGCTAATATCATGCCCACGTAATTTCATAGTGCATTGTATTGCACCCAACTCTTGAATCTTCTTATGTAGTTTGGGTATCTTGAAATAATCTTCTATAATAACAACTAGTGGAGCTTTATTAGGGGATCCTTGTTTTATCTTTGAAGGATATAATATATTAGCAGAAATAGTATCATGTTGGTTGCATGTGATTCGTAAATCAAACATCTTTTTCCCACTAGAGGGGAAAACAGATAATTCACTAGAAAGATGTTGACTGGCAAAAGAACGTAATTGCTCTTCCCAAAATACATTCCAATTAGGCGGAGGAGTTAATGGTTGCTTATAAGCACCATAGCAAACATCAAAAAAAGACATATATTAGATTAACTAGAATATAAATAATGTAAAAGACCTTTCGCTGTATATAATTTATTTTCTGCTTGTTGCATAATCCAACTTTGCTTTGAGTAGAATACATCTGAAGTAATTTCATCACCAATTTTAGCTGGTAGGCAATGCATGATAATAGCATCTTTGTCTGCACGTTCAACGAGATTAGAGTTAATTTGGTAAGGTTGTAGTGTCCGTTTTTTTTCATTTGCATATTGTTCTTGCCCCATTGATACCCACGTATCTGTATAAAATACATTGATATCTTTAATAATAGAATCAACAGATTGGGTGACTGTTATTTTGCCTCCCTGATTTTGTATAGAATGTAATAACTCGGGTGCTGGTTGGTAGGCTTTGGGGCAAACTATGTATAAGTCAAAGGGCAATAAAACCGTACCGCTCATTAAAGAATGTGCTATATTACTTGCTCCGTCACCCATAAAACAAACTTTTGCTTGATCAGATGAATATCCTGCTTCAAATATTGTCATAATATCAGCTATAAATTGACAGGGATGGGATTGAGCTGATAGTGCATTAACCAGGGGTATGGAGCTTGTTTCTCGAATTCTCTCTAATAAAGCATGATCATGATTCCTGATAATTAAGCCATCTAAATAACCTGAAAGTATGTCTACTGTAAGTTGTAAGTCTTCGTTACGAGCTAGTTGTAAATGATTAGGATCTAAAACACAAGGATATCCTCCTAATTGATTAATAGACACTTGAAAAGACACTAGGGTGCGAGTGGATGGCTTAGTAAATAATAGGCCTATAGATTTATGCTTTAAAGTTTTTGTAGGCCATAAAGAACGGCGAGAACGCTTAAAACGAAATGAATAATCTAGTATTTGTTTTAATTCATGAGAGGATAAATCTTGTAAAGATAGTAGACTATCCATATTCATTACTACAATATTTTTTAGCTTGTTTTAAGATTAGTTTTCACTTGCAATACAAATGATTCTAGATTGGTATGCTTACGAATCCTCTTATTTAGTGCTTCTAATGATTTTTTATTATCCCCTATCCCAATTCGAACATGAAAAAAACGTACACCTTGCTCTACTCGGGCATCAAAGTTTTTTTGTACTAGCTGTTTCTGTAAACGTAAAGCCTCAGTTTCATGTTTGAAAGAAGCGATCTGAATGGTGAAAAATAATCGCTTTTTTACCTTAGGAGCTTTTATATTTTGTTTAGGCTGTATCTTGGTAAATTGAGCAATGGGGTCTTTTTTGATGGCAAGAGCCTTCCATTTTTTTGTGACAGGGATGCTTTGTCTGTTTAATGGAGTTAGTACATCAATTAGTACGTCATTATTTTGTTTTTTTGCAGGCGTAAAATGTTCTGGAGAAGGCTGAATAACATTAATCTTAGGTGGATACTTGAAAGGATTCTGAGTAACTACTTGCATATTTGAATGGTCAGACGAATCTTGTATATATAAAGCAGACCATAGAGTAGTGCCTATAAATAAAAGCATTCCCCCCGCAAGAGCAACGATGCGTCGGCGAGTTAAGTGAACTATGTATACGTATTTCATAATGAGTTCATACGAGTAAGTACATCCCAAATATTAGATAATTGGTCTTCAAGCTGTCTGAAATCACCCCCGTTATCAATCACATAGTCGGCTTTATGTTTTTTTTCCTCAATAGAAATTTGGCTAGCAATGATTTTTTTTATTTGTTTTTCCTTCATATTCGCTCGCATGATAGCACGTTGTATTGCAATTTCTTGAGTAGTATACACTAGAATAATTTTTTTCACCTTATGGTGGAGCTTTGTTTCAAACAATAAAGGTATGTCATATAGAATAATTTTATCTTGAGGAATTAACTTTACTGTTTCTATAAATTTTTTTTCTACTTCTGGATGTAATAATTGGTTTAAATACTTTAGATATTGGGGATGATTAAATACAAGTTGAGACAGTTGCATTCTATCTACTTTACCCTCCTTATTAAATAAACTTTGATTATATAGTTTTAATGATACAACTTCTAACTTATTATGTAGTTGTTGTATGATGGGTTTTATGATGTTTTTATCTTCTCTATGATTAAGTAAATCTCTTGCGATATTGTCAGCCGAGATAACAAACGCACCTTTTTTTGATAATAAATTTGCAACAGTACTCTTACCAGAGCCAATTATTCCAGTAACACCATATACCCGTTGATAATGTATGTTGGCATCATGATACATTACTGTATAATAAAATGTGAGACTACGCCATATATAGGGTGATGTTTTTTAGAGTTGTGATGGTGATCTTGATTGAGTTTATTATCAATTCTATATAAATAAACATAATCACCCTTAACAAAGTGTTTAGTATATTCAAAATATCCATTTTTCGTTTTTTTCATAATATCTAGTCTGGCATCCCATGAATTAAAATTACCTATTAAAGAAACTTGTTTTGCATTTGGTGCATATAGTTTGAAAGACACTGTGTTACTGTATTCATTATGTAAATCTACTATGGTGAGACCTTGTTTCTTAAAAGAACAACAAATATCTATCATAAGTAAATGTGCTTCCCCTTGTTCACCACTATCTAATACATTATCAACTAAATACTGGTATTCTATTTTACCGCCAGTATCTTTTACACGATTGTCAAATGGCATAATATAAAACCAAATACCTTGGGGATTACGTGTCATATGTACCTTAGCATATTGGTATGCATTAGAAACAAGAGAAACTTTTCGAGCATGCATGGCTTTATAGGTAAATAAAATTGATTTTTTAGTAAGGCTAGTATTTTGTACATCGACATAGTAGATTACTTGAGATTGTATGGCGTGGTTAAGCCTAAAAAGTTGCGTGAAAAAATAAACAGGTGTAGACTCTATATTACTTTTTTGTTCTTCTTGCCACTTAGAATCTAGTGGTTGATTCTGAGAATATAAACCTGGATGACATAAGATATATGCTAAAAAGATTTTTTTAATGAGTTTCTGCACTACATTCCGATAACTGTTTTGAGTAAGTATACTTGTGATACTATGGCTGAGATATCGTATAATGGTGCTATTTTAATGAGAAAAAAATAACAAATTATGGCTGAGAATAATGAAGAAATACAAGAATTACAGTACTCTGAAGAAGAGTTAGCAATTATTAATGGATTAACTGGAGTATTTAATGACGAAAATAAAGATGAGGAAGATAATACCCTATCAGCTTCTGATTTAGATGACTCTTCTGAAGTAGAACAAGTATCTGATTTAGACGCAATTGGGGAGGAAGCATCTCAAGTATCTGATTTAGATGCAATTGGTCAGGAAGCATCTCAAGTACCTAATTTAGACACAATTGGGGAGGAAGCATCTCAAGTATCTAATTTAGACGCAATTGGGGAGGAAGCATCTCAAGTACCTGATTTAGACGCAATTGGGGAGGAAGCATCTCAATTGTCTAATTTAGACACAATTGGGGAGGAAGCATCTCAATTGCCTGATTTAGACACAATTGGGGAGGAAGCATCTCGAGTACCTAATTTAGACACAATTGGGGAGGAAGCATCTCAAGTGCCTAATTTAGACACAATTGGGGAGGAAGCATCTCAAGTGCCTGATTTAGATGCAATTGGGGAGGAAGCATCTCAAGTGCCTGATTTAGATGCGATTGGGCAGGATGACTTTCAAGTACCCGATTTAGATGCGATTGGGAATTTTAGCGACACTGCAACAACAGATATTATAAGTAATATTGATATCGAAAGCACTGCCACAGATACGGCTTCTGGAATGAGCCTTGAAGAACTTTCATTCTTTCGTGAAGCCCTAAAGAGATATCCATTTAGATTACAAAAGGTAGTGATTACTACTTTGGTGGAGGAAAAATTAGGCCCAGATGAGACTAAACAATTAATCTCTTTAGTATTAGAAAATGCAGAACAGCCCGCATTAATTAACTTTGTAGAGAATAATCTAGGCTTTAGTTTAGATAATTTAGATGAGCCACGTAAGGCCCACAAGATCATACTATCTAAACCAGAATTTGAAGAAGATATCCTTTCAAAAAGAGAGCGTATGCTACACCGCATCCGCATTGGAGCTATGGCAACATTATTTACTCTTACAGTTTTGACTACAACATACTATAGTTTAATAAAGCCTAATATTTATAAATATCTCATTCGTAAGGGTAAACAAAGTTTACTATTGCATAGCCCAAAACAACCAGATATATCTTCCATAGGCGAAGCAGAAAAACGTTTTCAACAGGCTATTGCATACTACCCAAGTAAAGTTTTTGCGTATCTACAATATGCTAATGCTTACCAGGCAGTAGGTATGTATGACGAAGCATTTGAAAAATTATTTGGTAAAATTGAATTTACTAATACAATAAAAAATTATACTGATAATGATATAAAAGAGATGCACTCTTTTTGGCGTGATATTCAAGGTATCCCAATTATACGATACATTACATCTAATAATCATAAGAATATTTTTATTAATGGGATTATTGCACATATTCATAAAAAAGGTGCTTATTTAAAAACACATTTAGACGGTAAGAAAGATGACGCCTATACTCTTATTGCTTTGGGAAAATTTCATACTAATCTTATTAAACGTTTTAGGTCAAGTCTATACTTTAATAATTTACTTGGTATAGATTACTTTAATAAGATTCTTACTTTTGAAACTTCAACACCATTATTTCATGGAAATAAAGTTATTACACATGCTTTAAGTGGAATTGGCAATGTGTACTACAACCAGGGTGATTATTTTCGTGCTAATAAATACTTTCATAAAATTATCAAAAATAATCCTAAAGGTATTATGGGGCATACTGGGATTTTACGTTCCCTTTTAGCTGTTTATGCCAAAGATCATGATCCTAGAATAGTTATAGAATATCATAACAGAATTCGGCATACCCTGGATTTAGAGGAAGAACTTCCTCTACACTTATTAGCCCAATTAATTAGTTTCTATATTGATTTACCTGATGACGATCATCTTCGTATAAAATATAATATAGCTAAGCGAGATCTGCTTGATAATGTTAATATTCAAGATAAAATAATGATCCTATTAAATATTTTATACCACTCTAAAGAGAAAGATATATATGGTAATGTGATTTATGGTAAAGAATTTGCGGAGGGTTATTACCAACGTGCTAGATATTACAGAAAAATAGAAAAGGAAAATAAAATGGCTTTAAAACAGTTAGAATACGCTTATAAGTTCAACCCTAAACACTATTTAGCACTTAATACAAGAGCAGAAATTTTGATGGAATTTAAGGATTATGATTTAGCCAGAAAAACATTAGAGTTGGCTATGCGTACTATGGATGATGCTACCTTTATCTTATTAGGTAGTAAACCAGAAGATGAAGTTTTAATCAAAGGAGATGCAGGGCGAGTGTATTTTAACTATGGTAAGGTATTATATCTTAAGCTCATTGATGATTTAAGTCCACCCAGTTTTAGTACGTGGCAGCGTATGCAAGAAGTTGATCGCTATAATAACCAGTTAGAATCTGGACTTCATGCATTTACTACTCAGCTAGATAAAATAGATAAATACTTTGATAAAGCAGAAGAAATTAAGTTAGGTTCTATGGTGCAAGAAATAGAGTTAAACTATTACCGAGGATGGTCTTACTATATACGAGGTAATTTTCGGAGGTCACTTGCTTTCTGGGAGCAGATACCTTTGGAAGAGTCGATGGCTGATCAATATAAAAATATTGAATTAGCTAAAGCAAATGCTTTATATAAACTGGGTGCCCAAAGTCATAACAGTATCAATAAACATGATGAGTATCTCAAAAGTGCATTAGGTCATTTGTTGTTTTTGCAAAATTTTTATGAGATACAATTAAATAAAATAGGATATTTGAATAATAGTCCCACAGAAAAAGAAAAAGAGCTTATTAATCGTTTATCTATAATTAATAATAATTTAGGCTCTACTTATGAGTTGCTTAAAAATGAGAATAAAGCGATACAACACTACTGGAAGTCTATAAAATACGCAAGAAATATTTCTGAAGAAAATGAGGTTGCACGGTATAACCTACGACTAAGCTTTAAAAGAAGCGGTTTATTAGGAGCAGAGTCAATGCCACTACTCATGGATTTTATTCCTCCTTTACTAAAAATCAAAGGGTAATTGGAAAGCTATTTTCGTTTCTTTAGAAATAACAAAATGACTTGGTTTAGTAGCCACCTTTAAAACCAAGTTGTAGTGCGAAGCCTTTTTCAATTACTTCATAACTAGCTTGGATAAATAGCGAGATCACAAGCAGATCAAATTGTATACCAATAAATGGTCTAAAGAGCACAGGGGTTGTACGTTGAGATGTACCAAGGTCTAACGTAGCATTGGCTGAATATAGCTTGTTGCCATTGAGAGTAGATTCAATTTCTGAAACGCTCTCTGTAACCAATACACTGCGGCCTGCAATAAATTCTAAACTTAAACCAGTATATAGACCCAAGAAATGAAGGATCTGCATCCCAGTAGAAATATCGAATGGAATGACAACCTGCTTTTGACTAGTCCCAAGACGAATATCACCTGCCCAGGATGTCGAAATGCCTTCAACGCTTCCTGTGGAGACACTAGGTATTTGAAAAGATTGCAATACGAGGTTATAACTGTGGTAATTAATACCAGTACCTACGTATAGACCTTTCCACTTCAATAGCCCAAGTGGAAGTGAGATAGGCTTTAAAATAGGATACTGTACATTAATTCCAATATTGAGTAAATTACCTCGCACAATAGAAATAGAATTAGGGATGGTGACATAAAGAGCATTAATAGTAATGAACAAAGGTTCAATTATGCTGGGGATAATGTCGCCTATAAAACTATCTAAGACACCCAATTTAAAACCAACCCACATATTTACATTCAGGCCCAAGCCAACCCCAGGAACTTGGTTATCAGGGCCAATCTCTAGATCACCCTGTAATAATTGAATAAGGCCCTGCTCCACTGCTGGCTCATATGCTACACCCAACGACACACCAACATCAAATAATGAAGGTGCTGAACCATAACTGTACTGGGTACCATGTGTTGAATTTACGTATGATCGCCCCATAGCAGTTATAAAAGGGGAAAAATTATAACCTGCAAAGAGCTGATTTACTTCGCTAACCAAACTATTTACAGTTTGTTCTAATGCACCCTGTATAGTAGGATCGTTCGTAAAATATTGTTGATTATCTATCTTAAATACCTGGGCGTGCAGAGTAGAATTTAAAGAAGCACCACACATCAACAGGAGAGAGCATAGCAAAAATGTGTTTAAATGATTAAAACGAGAAAACATATGTACGACACATATGTAATAGCTTCTTAAAGATTCAAGTAAAAAGTAATCATTAGGCCTTTTAGCGTTAAGTTAATATCAATAATATCAAATAATTCATGATTAAATGGGATATCTTCGACAATACCACCCGTAGCGATCACCAATACTTCATCTGGATTAGTTTGATTGATATGAGAAAATTTTTGCACATTCTCTGCTTGAATCTGATGAGAGATGCGAGATACTTTGAGCTGTGATACAATATTTTGTACTAGACTTTTATAACCTTGTTGCATGCCAATCTGTAAGGCTTCTTTTGTAGATTTACCTAATAAATTAAAATTAGGTTCTAGATAAGGTATATCGACTAGCTGGGCAGCATCTTTCGTTAAAGCTCCTATTACTGTTTGCATACCTGGAAAGATTACTCCCCCCTTATAAATAGCATTATCAATTAAACAAAATGTAACAGCTGTTCCAAAATCAATGATAATTAAATTTTTACCGTAGTAAGATACTCCAGAAACAGCATTCGCAATACGATCTGTTCCTAAGCTAGATGGCGTAGGATAATCAAAAGTAATGGGAAGTTTCATTGCTACATTTAATTCAAAGATGTCTGTAATGTTCATGCTTCTAAAACAATCTACCAAGGTTTTATTTATATTGGGTACCACAGAGCTGTAAATAACATATAACTGCTTGGTACCACTAGGAAAACTTTTATCTAACCATGATTGAATTAAGCATTCCCATTCATGGGCAGTACGCAATACCTTGGTATATGTACGAAAAGTGGACATGAGTGTTTTTTGATACCATACACCCAGTAGAACGTGTGTGTTACCTATATCAACTGTTAATAAGTACATAAGTATAAATACTATTTAGTATACATAGAAATAAAGTTTACAGTAAACTACACATTTTTAATTGTTAGGTGTGTCGATTATAATAAAGGAAAGCTTTAAAACCACAAGCTATCATCGTAAAGTACTTATAGTAATCATTATTTTTGTTTGTTTACTATCCCTTTTTATCTATCGTAGTTATCAGTTAACTACTTCACCAACTATACCATATTATTCTGGGCAAAAGAGAAATAAAATTCGCCGTGGCAATATACTAGATGCTCTGGGACAACCTCTTGCTTTATCTGCTGATAACGCATCTATTGGTGTGCGTCCTATTGAGTTAGTGGATATTGATAAGACAGCTTCATTATTATCCAAAATTATCAATAGAGACGCAAGTTCTATACAAGATCTTATTCATGAGAATAGAACTAAAAATTTTTTCTGGCTCGAACGCAAGGTAGATATGGGGAAAGCACATAAATTAACTTTTTTAAAAATACCGGGTATTGATTTGCATGTTGAACCTGGTAGATATTATCCTTATGCAGATATGGCTCTACCAGTTCTTGGTTTTATAGGTGTTGATAATGAAGGCTTAGCTGGTTTGGAATTTCAATACAATGATGTTTTGTCTTTTGATCAAAATAATATTACTACTAGTAAACAATTATACTTAACTATTCATACGACTATGCAAAGACAAATGGAAACAACTCTTAAGGAAAAAATGCGTATAAGCAAATCTAAAAGAGCATTGGGTATCATTATGGAAGTAGCAACAGGTAAAATTTTGGCTCTTGCTTCATTGTCTAATGAAGATTTACGTTTGCAAGAAAGCAAAGAGATGTTTTATAAAAATAGAGCTGTAGTAGATATTTATGAGCCAGGATCTACGTTTAAAATTATAACGATGAGTGCCTTATTAGCACATGGAGTTATTAAACCTAATCAAACTTTTTTTTGTCCAGGATATATTCGAAGAAAAGACTTTAAAATTAATTGTACAAGAAAGCATGGTAAGATTAATTTTAGAACAGTTGTTAAGACTTCTTGTAATACGGGTATCATTTTAGCAAGCGAACAGCTAAGTGATGAACAATTAGATGCCATGATTAGGAAATTTGGATTTGGTTCAGCAACACATATCAATTTACCTGGAGAGAGTAGAGGGATTGTACCCCATCTTAAAAAATGGGATCATACGTTACGTATGTCTATACCCATAGGCTATGGGGTTGCGGGTACTCCATTACAACTATTAACTGCAGTAAATAGTATTTTCAATGGTGGCATGTTATTAAAACCTATTATTGTAGATAGAATAAGTACAATTGAAGAGCGTCTCATATATAAGGCTAAGAGAAAAGAAATAAGACGAGTGGTATCTTCTAAAGTGGCACAGGAAGTCATGCAATATTTATCTGCTGTGACAGAAGTAGGGGGCACTGGGCATAATGCATCAATAAATTCTAAACAGGGCAGGGCAGGGGGGAAAACAGGAACATCCATAAAGGTTGGTCGTCATGGTTATACTGATAAAATTTATCAAGTGTCTTTTATTGGAGCCTTTCCTATCTTAAAACCTAAAATTTCTATGTTTATATTATTTGATGAACCACAGTATAGCCGACAAGGTGGTTTACTCGCAGCACCTGCCTTTAAAGAAATATTAGAGTCTATATTACCTTTACTATACCGTAAATATACTATGGAAGTAACTCCATTAAAAAAATTACGCTTTTCTTCTAAAAACTTTTTATCTAATAAAATGCCAAACTTTATAGGACGTAGTAAAAAAGATGTGATGCAGATTATATGGAAACATTATCCAGGTGATCATAAGATTAACGGAACGGGATATGTCATTACACAAAATCCACATGATGCAAGCCTCATTGCTCCCCCTTACAAGTTTACAATTACATTAGGCTATCCTGAATAAAACCAATCAGGGATAAATTATCTTTTAGAGAACTGTACAGCACGTCTTGCCTTATGCAATCCGTATTTTTTTCGTTCAACCATTCTAGGGTCACGAGTCAAAAACTTACGAGCACGTAGCTGTTTTTTTATATCCTCAGAGTTATGGCTAAGACTTCTAGAAACAGCCAAGAGAATAGCCTCAGCCTGGCCTCGTACACCACCGCCTTTAACACGTACAAAACAATCAAACTTGTTCTCTAACCCCAATAGAAGCAAAGGTCGTTTAACCGTTTTAGATAAATCTTTAGTTGTAAAATAGACATCGTGGGGCTTACGATTTACAATAAACTGGCCAGTACCAGGAAACAATCGAACAGAGGCAATAGAAGTTTTACGTCGCCCTACAAAGAATGGATAATCTTTCTTTTTAACAGACCTGCTCTTTGTATTCACAGGAGCAATGATAGGTGTTTTTTCTGTGGAATTTATCTCTTCTATAACGCTTGTTTCCTCTGCTATATCAGGTGTACTTTCATTCGTTGGTATTTGTTCCTCACTCATAAATATATTACCTAGGGTATAGCAACGGTAACAGGAGACTGTGCATGCATATTATGATTATTATTACTAAAAATACGTACTCTTTTGAGCAACTTTCTACCATATCTGTTTTTAGGAAGCATTCCTTTTATCGCATACATGAGGGCTACTGACGAAGGAATGTCTTTTAGTTTTTTAGTCTTCAAACCACCTCGATATCCAGAATAATGCCTGTAAATTTTTTGGTCTTTCTTCTTGCCAGTAAATACTATTTCGTCAGCATTTATAATAACAACACTATCTCCAATTAAGCTACCAGGTGTATGTAGAGGTAGATGTTTACCTAATAATCTGCCCGCAACATAAGATGCAACCCTGCCAGTCACCTGTTTAGAGGCATCTAATAAAACCCACTTAAAAGATAAATCAGATTGTTTAGGAAAGCTAGTCCCTTGTCTGTAATGAATGTCCATAGCCCATACGAGTATAAGCTTGTGTTCATCTGTCAATCAAAAAACATGGCCAGAGAGAGAATCGAACTCCCGACACGGGGATTTTCAGTCCCCTGCTCTACCGACTGAGCTATCTGGCCTGTGGTACACTAATATCTCTGATAAATCACAGAGGTTAGGGCAATTTTATGGAAAGACTCGTAACTGCAAAGCAAAAAAACCATATTATTCAAATATTGGTTACTATATTTGTAGAACTATTGCAAAAGGGGATGCCTAACTTTATACATTCTATAAAGAGAGGGTAGTAGAGCTTGTGATTTGGAGCTAATTTCCATAACCACGGAACTATACGCAGGGCTTTGAAGCCTAGGTCATTTACTGCTCTTTGTAATTTTTGCACAGCCTGAACTGGTTTTTATAGATCAACCGTTGCTATTCCATATAGCCTATTCGGATAGTCTTTAATACAGGTAGCAATCTCATCATTGCTGATTAGTGATTTACCAGGACGGTGCCAAGCAGAAAGAAACATTTTTTCTACACCAGCTACATCCATTTAATGAATTAGCTCACTATATGCTACCTTGTTATCCATTGCCGCTATAGAACTTGAACGTTCAGCTAACTTTCTTACCTCAGGCGAGCCTTGCAAGAACTTAGGAATACTGGGTTGGGCTCAAACATCAATAATCGCTTGCATCGTTTAGATTAATTATTATCTGTTTGGATAAACTTTATTTGGCAAAATCGTATCTTCCGTTTTGGAGTGCGATGATGAATTTTACTCTTTCAGTATCTCATTGGTTGAGAGAAAATACTTCTCTCAACTGTGCAATACGTTATATTTGTACTATTCTTTCAGATAATTTTTTCTTCTTTAAACCATTTTAAGGTATCCTCAATAATTACATGTAAATCTCTTTGGTGGAAATTTAGATCTTTTTGGGCATCATCTATCACATAAGTTATGTCTTGTCCCGTCATATCAATTGCTAGCTTAGATAAAATAGGTTGTTTTCGAAAAATGAAAGAGATTACTTCAATGAAAAATGCTAGAATATATGACATTCTACGTGATATCTTAGGGGGTAATTTTGTTTTTTTATTCAATGCTTTCATAATTATCTCTATGTACTGTTCTATTGCAATAGATTCCTCAGACGATAGTATGTAACTTTTTCCAAACTTTTGATTATTCTCTTTTTGCCCCATTGCAACTATGATTGCCTTGCATAGCGAAACTACATCCACATAACCGACACTTCCATCAATTATACCTGGTATACCCTTACCTTTAGCAATCTTAACGACTAAATTGTTCATGGTTGCATGTTGATAATCATATTTTCCAATAACACCAGCAGGAGCTATGATGATCCCCGGAAAATTATTTTCACGACATGCTTGTAATACTTCTATATGTGCTTGAGCCTTGGTTCTTGCATAAGGTGATCCATTCGTTTTTTTGACATCAATTGTCATATCTGGATGAATAATATGTTTACCTGATTTTTTGATTGGGTATGCCTCTATCGAGCTTATATATATGAAATTTTTTACCTTATATTTTGTACTAATCTGGATTAGATTTTTACAGCCTTCTACGTTCACAGAATATAGTTTTTTATATCCCCATCGTGATAGCGAGATACAAGAAGCAAGATGAACAACATTAGTAATTTGATATTTATTAAAAATAGAATCTATCTGACTATGATTTCTAACATCTGCATATTCTATATGCGTATTATAGTTTTCAATAATATTTATCTTATCATTTGGTAAAACTAGTGATATTATATCTGAACCCTTGTAGGACTGATTAATTAACTCACGTATTAATGTACTTCCAATCCAACCACTAGCTCCAGATATTAAAATTTTTCTACTCATAAAATTACCTCAAGGATGAATTTTGATATATTGGTATATCAATACCTCGCCACGGCACGGTTAGTTTTTATATGCTTTTAGGTAAAGTAAATAAAAATTATTGGATGTGCATGAAAAAGGTAGTCTGGAGTTAGACATTTTAAGGTGTTCATAAGTTGTTTTTCTTAAGTAATAAGACTTACGGCTATGTTGCGATAGAACGGTATCTTGGAAGATAATGACTATCCCTAATCTACAAACAGAAACATTATAATTGAGGTGTACAAGGTTTAATCAAATGATGATGGATATTATGTTCTTGTAATATCTGTTCAAAACCACATAGCCTAACTTTCTTTTTTCGAGTACTATTTAGAAAAAAAATATATCTGTAAATAAATTCCACACCATTGTCAGTTTGTACAACTTTAAGTTTACCATAAACCCCAATAAATCTCTCCAAGGCAATCCTGGTATTCTCTTTGCCTTGCTGGACAGGGTCAGCCGTGAAGGGTAGCTATCTTACTAAAAAACTGTCAACACAATCAATCATGTTATAGTATATGTAACATATGTCTATGAATTAGCTAATATTTTTTTTTTTACTTGTGTTGTATAGACCTATGTCGATAAGTAGAGCGTAGTCATTGCTTTTAGATAAGTAAACGGGATAAACTGTTATTGCATCGCAAACGATTAAAAATTCGACCTTATTTTTTCCTATCGGTCTTCGTTTGTGGTGCTCTATGACTTTTCAAGCAAGATTGGTCCTTCTCATGGTTGATATAGAGAGTAAGATTGTATGCAAGATGTCTTACTACGAATGTAGATAGAGCCATAGCTGTTTGTGAAAGGAAATCTGCGATTAATTTTATAAATAGTCTTGCTGGTTGAGCAGGGCAATATTCAACAAAAAATCTATTTTACATTTATGCAAGCCATATGGTCTATGTAAACGCCAGGTTACTGGGTTTTATTGTAGATTGAGGTAGAATATTTGAACCAACACTATCGTCAAGATACTCAAATATTTAGGTGGGACAAAAGTAAAGGTACGCTTTGAAAAGTAGTCCTATCTGTGATGAGAATTCCATTAATATGGGTTCAAATGTAGGCTTCTATACGTTTAGCATGGTTTTCTGGTATCTTGTATTATATGATGTGCATAGTATATCTGATTGAACAAGGGAGGCTATATGTTCCAGTGGTTCTCTAAAATATTTAGTAAGCATCATACTAGTATCTTACTTGTTCTTATTGTTTCTTCTGTTGTATTAGGCATTAGTATGGGTTATGTGTACCCTGCACATACTGCTTATTTACGTGGAACAGGTCATAATTTTTTAGTTGGATTAAAATGGATAGTACATCCTCTTATCATTATTTCTATAATTCATAGTATTGCCTCTTTGGCTGATCTACGAACATTAAATAATATTTTTAAGAATACATTACTCTACTATTTTACTACAACTTCCCTTGCTGTTTTTGTGGGGTTAGTGGTGGTCAATTTATTACAACCTGGTAAGGGATTTATGGTTACCAATACGGTGGTGCCCCAATTGTCTAAACCAGATCAAGGTATTCTTAGCATGCTTATGCAAAGTTTATTTTCTCCTACCTTACTAAGTATATACTATTCCATTACGATTGGTGTTTTGCTTAATATTTACTCTAAGCGGTTATCTCTTATCAAACGCTTGATAACTAGTCTACACACAATTATGATGAGTGCTGTGCAAAAAGGGATATGGCTAATGCCTATTGGTATTTTCTCTTTACTTGCTGTACGTATAGGTTCTATGGGTAGCCACGAGCAAATATGGCAGGTATTCTCTCAATTGGGCCGATTTGTTTTTGCAGTAACCTTGGGTCTGGGCATACACAGTGTTTTAATTTTTGCTCTGCTTGCCTTATTCTGCCACCAAAAAGCCATTGGATACCTTAAAAATATGATAACAGCACTTGGTACTGCATTTGCTACGTCTTCTAGCTTTGCAACGATACCGGTTACACTAAATTGTGTACAGACAAAAAACTCTGTATCACCTAGTGTAAGCCATACGGTGATACCTTTGGGGGCAACCATTAATATGGATGGAACAGCTTTATATGAGGCAATGGCGGCGTTATTTATTGCACAAGCTTACAATATAGATTTAAACATGGGTAGCCAAATATTAATTTTTTTAACAGCTACCTTGGCGGCAATTGGGGCGGCAGGCATTCCCGAGGCTGGTATTATTATGTTAGTAATGGTATTAAATGCGGTACAGCTACCAATAGAAGGAATTAGTATGATATTGGTGGTTGATTGGTTTTTAGACCGTTGCCGAACAACAGTTAACGTATGGGGAGATTCTGTAGGTGCTGGTATTGTAGACACCTATCATGCAAAATCACTATCTTAATAAAAAAATATTGCTTAGATTTACTTTTAACTAAATTTTACTCGTGGGTCTACAATACTATAACTTATATCAGTTAATAAAAGCCCAATAATATATAAGAATGATCCAATAGAAACCATACTTTGTACAATAGTAAAATCTTGTCTATAAATTGCCTCAATTAAATATGAGCCCAGCCCCGGAATAGAAAAAAAAGACTCGAGTACCAGACTCCCCATGAAAAGAAATGGAATTTGTACAACTACGCTTGTTAGTATAGGTAACATCGCATTTTTTAAGAGGTGTACAAACCAAATACGATGAGGAGGGAGCCCCTTAGATTTTGCAGTGGTAATATAGTCTTTATTAATTTCTTCTAAGAAAATTGTTTTGTAAAATCGCACATTCCCCCCTAAACTACCTATAATGGCAATTATGATGGGTAGAGAAACAAAACGCAAAACATTAAAATCAAATAAAAAACCAGAAATAGGAAACCAATTAAGCCATGTACTAAAAACAAACTGAAGAAAAATAATATAAAATAAGATGGAAATAGACATACTTATAATCATACATAGCATAATGATTTCGTCCATTAAACTTTTATGGTATAATGCAAGTAACATGCCCAACATAATATTTATGAACAGGCCCAGAATAAAAGCAGGCACGGTAATTGATAACGAAGGCCATAGCCGATTAGCTAAATTAGAGAGTATACTTTGTCCATCTTCTGATTTACCATATTGAAAGAATATCATTTGCAAAGATTTATTAAAAAATATGGTTTGTGTAAATTGTTCGTACCATGTTAGTGAGTCTTGGATTTCCAGTGTTACATAATGGAAGATACTTGGTATTTGTGCCATAAAATCAATTATTAGATGATTATTTGTGTTAGGCAATACTTCAAAGGACCATTCTTTATTTGTTTTATTCTTTGATAAATATATTGTTTTAGAGAGAGGACCCTCTTCCATAGGATTAGTAAATTGTAATGAGAGAGTTTTTTTACAGGCTAAAAACACATTTTGTGAAGCAGTGAGCTTTAAGCGATATTTACCTGAAGGCAACAGTATTTTTAATTGATTTCTCTTTTGTTTAGCAGAAAGCAAAGCAATTTGTTTCCAACCAAAATTAATAAAATAAGGTAAATGCAAATTATGCTGGTATTTCCATCTAGATATTTGTTCAGGAGTTGAATTTTTTTCACCCAAATGCAATCTAGCCATGTCGTTGGGTGTGTTAATGAAAAAGAATAAAATAAAAACAATAAAGTTTACCCCAAATAAAATAGGGATCGCATACAAAAATCTACGTAGAATGTAAGACAGCATATCTGGAATTACACAACAAAAGTATTCATAAAATCTCTAAAAATAAGGGTTTTATGAATATCCTCACTATTAGAAGTGAGTAAAAAACAGAATCATTGGTCTTTGATTATTCTTCTTTTACTTCAACAAGCTTAAGAGAGAAAGTACCAACAGTTAACTCACCACTTTGAAACTTACTGGATTCTAGAGAAACGGCTAATTTAGGATTTTCATCAGCATTCACTAGATTAAATGGCTTGGTATCTTTTTCCGTTCCAGCATCATAGACTCTTGCATTAAACGTTTTCTCTGTGTCAAATTTCCAAGTGTCTCCTTCTCTTAAAGCGATAGAAGAAAGACCAATAAACCAATCAGAAGTGGGGGCTACCATAGATATTACGCTAAAGTTTGAATAAGCTGTAGTTGCCCAGAACTCAAAACACTGAGAATTAGTTAGATCATCACCCCTAAACTCAACTAATTTTAAAAACTCTTTTACTTTATTATTGCTTACCTGCTTTTCCACTTCTGCTTTAAAAGCATTGATGCTTCCCTCTTCTACCAAAGTTTCCACGCCTGGAGTGGAAAGGGGTTCTCCGGTCTTAAATACTACAAAATCACTATTATGGGCAGCACCTGCAAATGTGGTAAAATGGGCACTAGCTCCCGGATAAGCATCAGGATGAGTACTCTCGCTCCATTTTGCAGAAACAGTAAAGCGATATTTCGCATCACCTGTTACTTGACTTGCTGTACCTACTTGTTTACAACTAGGTTCTGTTGTATCATTTGTATCATCAGCCTCTGAGGCACCGCAATGGGTACAGAGTGTCATAATAGTAAATAGGACAAACAACAACGTAACTAATCTTTTGTAAGGTCTCATGTCCACACGGATACATATACTAACTAAAATAGCAACTATTTTTTTATGTCAGTATGAAGCTGGATTGGAGAGTCAGCATCTGCAGACTGGTATCAGTTCTATAAGTTGCAATCAAGAACAGCTAATCTAGATAATAAGTATCTTAACACATTACAACGGTATAATATTAAAATAGACACATTGTGTCTTATAATTATGCATGGTGTCGTGTAGTAATACATAGCTTATTTTCTGAGTACTGTTTTATAGATGTTATTAAATAATCTAGACATCCTTTGGCTCCTTATCTGTACTGCTCTTGTTGTCTTTATGCAGGGAGGATTTCTTCTATTAGAGACAGGTTCTATTCGTTCAAAGAATAGTATTAACGTAGCAGTAAAAAATATTTTTGATTCATCTGTGTCAATTATTGTATATTGGATATTCGGCTTTGGACTAATGTTTGGAAACTCGTTATTAGGGTTATTGGGAGTAGGATTCTACTTCTATCAACCAGAACTAACCACAAAGTTTTCTTCTTCTCAAGTTGCATTTTTTCTGTTTCAAACGGCATTCTGTGCTACTGCTGTTACCATTGTATCCGGGGCAATAGCTGAGAGAATCTATTTTCGTGTTTATTCCTATGTAGCTTTGTTAGTATCAGGTCTAATTTATCCTATCTATGGTCATTGGGTTTGGGGTGGTGCCTTAGGTGCAGGTAAAGGTTGGTTAGAGAATATAGGTTTCATTGATTTTGCAGGTTCGACTGTTGTTCATTCTATTGGGGGTTGGGTTTCCCTTGCTCTAATCATGGTGGTTGGTCCAAGAAGTGGTAGATTTACCCAAGACAACAAGGTTAAAGAATTGGGCTGTAGTAACTTACCTGTGGCTGGATTTGGTGCTATTGTTTTATGGTTGGGTTGGTTTGGCTTTAATGGAGGGTCAAATTATACATTTGATGATCATATCCCCTCGATTTTGCTAACAACAAATATTTGTAGTATGTTCTCTCTGTTGACAGCATTCTTAACAGCACGTATGATATATCAGCGTTCTGATCCCAGAGATATGATCACTGGGATGTTGGCTGGATTAGTTGCCATTACAGCTTCCTGCAAATATGTTGATATTCGCTCAGCTGCTATAATAGGTATTTTTGCAGGTATATTTGCTATGCTAGGTAAGGTTTTTCTAGAACGAATGCGAATAGATGATCCGGTAGACGCAATACCAGTTCATCTAGTAAACGGTATATGGGGTACCCTTTCTGTGGCTTTGTTTAATCGTGGTAATCTAGGAACTTCATTATCTTTTGTGGAACAGTTATGGGTTCAAAACGTCGGTATCTTGACAGCTGGAATATGGAGTTTTGGCATACCTTATCTATTTTTTAGGACATTTAATCATTTTATTCGCTTTAGAGTAACTCCTGAAGAAGAGGAACTAGGTCTTAATGTTAGTGAACATAATGTATCAACAGAACTATATGATTTTTATCGTATCTTGAATCAAGACTTAGAAGAAAATGAATCAGAACCATACATAACTGAGATTGGTCATTTAGCAAAATCTTATAAGGCTCGTATAGAAAGAGATCTTCAAGAAAAAACGAGGGCATTAAAAAACTTTCTTTCACTAACTAATCAAGGATTTTTTACTTTTGATCGTTCTATGAAGATAGAGATTGGGTACTCTCAAGAATGCCATAGAATACTTTCGCAAGAGAATCTAGAGGGTAAAAACCCAGCTGAAGTTCTTTTTAGTAGTGGTCCTAAAAAAGCCGATTTCGTAAGTTCATTCGATTTATATTTTAAAGATAAAATACAAGCAGATGTATTATTTAATCTGCTAGACTCTAGTATTCAGATTCATAGTGATGATGATGATGATAGTCATGTAAAGGATATACATATCCAATATAGGGTAATAGAAGATAATAGGATTATGTGTATCATGACAGACGAATCTGAAAAAGAACAATTGAATATACAGCTATCTGAAGAAAAAGAAGTACAAGATGTTCTTATAAAGGCCATAACAGATAATCAATATTTTAGTTATCTAATACGAGATGCTAAGGAATTATTTCATATATTCCAACAGGTAGTTAGTATAAATACAATACAAAAAACAGATATTCATTTTTTAAAATCTATATTATTTGACGTTCATGATTTAAAAGCTAATTTAGGTTTTTTTAGTTTTCACAAAACAAGTAAATTTTGCTTTGAAATTGAAAATATTTTAAGTGATCTTAGTGAAAATTCTCATCTAAATTTAGATAAATTTAAAACTTTAATTCAAAAAACACAAAATACCTTTTATGATGAATTACAATTTTTTAAAGATAAACTTGGAGATGCATGGGTAGAAGAGAGTGGTTTTTTATCTGTTCCAACTTCTAGTGTAATCCAAATTGCCGAGACGGTTCATAAAAGTTACCCTCAAGATAATCATTTGATTAATATTGTTGAAGGTATTCGCAGGGTACCAGCTAAGCATATTTTTCATCGTTTTATTGATATATCAAATAAGTTAGCAGTTAAATTAGGTAAAAAGATTAATCCACTATCCATTGTAGGGGGTGAAGTAAAATTACCCATTGATATCTTTGAAGATTTGGCACAAAAGCTTATTCATCTTATTCGAAATATGATAGACCATGGTATTGAGATGCCTGAAGAAAGACTCAAACAAGATAAAAGCGAAGAAGGCAATTTGCAAATTATCATTGAAGAACGAAAAGAAGATAATATCCCCTACTGGATTATCCAATTTATAGATGATGGTAGAGGTATTAATTTTGATAAGGTGCAACAGGTGGCACAAGAAAAAGAGCTTATGCAACCAGGTACAATTGCATCGAAAGCACAATTATTAAATATTTTATTTACAGAGGAAGTCTCAACTGTATCCAGCGTTAGTGATACTTCAGGTAGGGGTGTTGGTCTATCTAATATCAAAAAATCTATTCAAGCATTAGATGGTGATATCATGGTTAAAACTAAACAAAATAAAGGAACAGTAATATTATTTAAAATACCAATAAAACATAAAACAGATATTTTATAAGGGGGCACTAATTAAAATGGCTGATAAAATGATGGGGAAACAAGATTATTCACTCACTTTTGTTAAGAGTGCCATTAGTATTTTTGAAAGCGAGTTGAAAACAGAGCTAAAGAAACGGCTGGTTCATATGAAGCATTCTAGTCAACCTAGCTTCTCCTTTTCTATTGTCATTGAATTTGTAAGTAAGTCTTTCAACGGGCAGGTCGTATACTCAATGAGTAAAGGAGTGGCAGAAGGCTTTGCAAGAAAAATGTTCCCTAATATGCTACCAGCAGAACGGAATAAACTGGTAAAAGATATTTTAGGAGAAGTAGCAAACATGATATCAGGGAAGGCTAGTATTGTACTGGCTGGCAACCATGATAAGATAAGTATAAACCCGCCTATTGTAATCATAGATACTGAAATAGCGAAAGTAGATTTTTTAAAAGTACCTACTGTATTTATTGTACTAGATTCAACTGTGGGATCTTTAGAAATTAATATAGCATTTCAAGGGATAAAACCAATATGAGTCGAGTAGTAATCATTGATGATGCGTTTATTGCAAGATTACATATCAAAAATATTATGGAAGAAGATGGACATCAAATTGTAGGGGAAGCTAGTGATGGTCATGATGGAGTTGCGGTGTGTAGTAAAATAAAGCCAGAACTAGTTACGTTAGACATTTCCATGCCTAAAATGGATGGCATTGAAACATTAAAACTACTCTTACAAGAAGACAAAGAAATAAAAGTAATCATGGTAAGTGCTGTTGGGCAAAAACAACTAATCATTGAAGCACTGGATATTGGCGCTAAAGATTTTGTTACAAAACCGTTTGAAGAAGATGCCCTAAGGAAGGCATTAGATAGGGTACTTCCTTAAATCAAGTATAATACTTTTTTGTTCTAATTCTTATGTGCAACCACATAAGAGAAACACAGGAAACTGTCTTATTAAGAATAGAGAGAAAGTACATAATATTCATTTCACAGGAGAGTAGATTTCTCTTTAGTGCCGTATGTATTTCATTAAATTTACCTAAATAAAACAGAAACCAAATAAACCAAGTGAAATCTGCAACTAATGAACTTATAATAGGTGATATTTTTACTCCAGTCAAATGGGGAAAGTTTGCTATCGAAAATAGCTCCATGTTTAAAGATTGGATGAAGGGTGCAACTATATTTGACCCAACCATGGGTGAGGGTAATTTATTAGAATCATTAGTTGAATATGGGAAAGAGCAAGGATATTCTTTGCACAATCTTCCTATCAAAAATCTCTTTGGCAGTGAGCTTCATACTGTACATTTTTTAAAAGCAATAAATAAATTTAATCAGAATTATCATGTTGATATGAGTTGTAATTTTATAAATGCAGATTTTTTAGAGATACCACAATGTTCTTATGATATTATCTTTGGTAATCCTCCATGGAAAAATTTTACAGATTTACCAAATGAATATAAAAAAAGTGTGAAAGAACACTTTTTGAGGTATAAATTAGTTAGAAATAAAAAAGCATTATTATTAGGCGGGTCTCGCATAGATATCGCATCACTTATTATACAAAGGAGTATGATGAGCTTTCTAAAAGATTCAGGACAAGCAATTTTCTTCTTGCCTCTCTCACTTTTCTTAAATGAGGGTGTACATGATATTTTTAGAGAATACAAAATTGGTGAGAATACATTTGCCATCAAGAGCATCTATGATTTGAAAGATACTGATGCATTCCCCTTTGTTACGACTAGACACGGATTAGCATATTTTATAAAAGGCAAGAACACCTCATACCCTATTCTTTATTGGCAAAAACAAAATAATCATTGGATTGCGTATGAAGCAAGACCCATTTTAAGTCAAGTTTCACCACTTTCTATTATGAAGAAAGGTGATATAGATGAATACTCTAAATTAAAATCTATTTATATTCCCAAAGAATCACAAGCTAGACAAGGAGTGAATACTTGTGGTGCTAACACAATTTTTTTCTTTGGTAACTACCAAGATATTGATGAAAAGTTATGTATGCTTAATAATAAAATAATTTTACCAAAGAAGTTTATTTATCCGCTTCTAGTTTCTCATAATTTTAAACTAAAAACTATAAAAGCAACAAAATGGGTATTATTACCTTACAATGAACGAGGAAAACCACTAGATAAATATCAAATGTTGCAAGAAGATATGCTTTATTCCTATCTAACTAAATTCAAAAGCATTCTAGAAAATAGAAAAGGTGTAATATTAAACTCGTATATAAAAAAAGATCTTTGGTGGGCGATGCTTGGTGTGGGTAAATATAATTTTACACCATATAAGGTTGTATGGGAAGCGTATGGGAGAAAAAAATTCTCTCCTATTATTAGTCGTGGTAGATGGCAAGTCAACCAGTCGCTCCAAGCATACATTCCTTGTCCCTCTTTAAAAGAGGCTAGTAGAATAATTAAAGAATTACAAAATCCAGTAATCGAAAAATATTTGCTCTCTATGCAAATGGAAGGAACAATGAACTGGGCACAACCAGGAAAAATAAATAAGCTCCTCACTAGTGTGAAGTAGCGATGTAGCTTATTTTACCTTCTAATAAACAAAGTGTTCTGAGACAAAATAAAAATATTTACGTAATGAATTCTATCTTTTATTTA
Source organism: Leptospiria bacterium (assembly GCA_965262015.1). Classification (GTDB taxonomy): domain Bacteria; phylum Spirochaetota; class Leptospiria; order Turneriellales; family CBDBES01. The sequence continues at coordinate 1,142,607 of OZ253494.1, read as the reverse complement.
AGACTTGGTCAATCGATGAGGTTATATGCCGTTACATAATATTTACTCAAAAGATATATTAGAAAAGAAACTCAAAGACGAAAAATATCTAAGATATATTGTGTCTTTTTATTGTTTTTGCCAATTAGATGAACCTGGAGTTTTTCGGGATAACCTGTATAAGCAATTTTCAGATCTGAACATACTAGGACGGATATATATTGCCAATGAAGGTATTAATGCTCAGATTAGTGTACCCAATATATACTACCGTTCTTTTCGGAAAGTACTCAAATTTTTTTCTTTTTTACAGAAGGTGCATATTAATCACTCCGTCCAGCCAGAACAAGCGGATCAACATGCTTTTTTAAAACTAACCATCAAATGTAAGGATAAAATTGTAGCCGAAGAGTTAGAAAATTTTCACTTTAATATGAATCAAGTGGGCATGCATCTTTCCCCAGAATTATTTAATCAGACAATGGAAGAAAATAATGTTGTTGTGGTTGATGTACGTAATCATTATGAAAGCTTGGTTGGTCATTTTAAGAACGCTTTGTGCCCTAACACGACTACCTATCGAGAAGAGATTCAAATTCTGCCTGAGATATTGGAAGGCAAAGAGGACAATAAAATTTTACTTTATTGTACGGGGGGAATCCGTTGCGAAAAAGCTAGTGTATACTTAAAACAAAAAGGTTTTTCTAAGGTATACCAACTGCATGGTGGAATCACAAATTATCTTAATACAGTAAAACGGAAAAAAATACAAAACAAATTTACAGGGAAAAACTTTACTTTTGATCAAAGATTGGGAGAACAACTTGAAAAAGATATCATTTCTACATGTCACCAATGTGATGCTAGCTCAGACACCTATGTAAACTGCATGAATACTATGTGTCATATTTTATTTATTCAATGTGAGAAATGCCAGAAACAATATTCTTCTTGTTGCTCTAACGAATGTCAGGTGATAACTAAATTACCTGAACAACAACAAAACCAATTACGTAAAAAAACTCCCCGACTTGATAGAACACCACAACATTATCGTGATAAATATAATTAGATTACTATTTTCTTAAATTATATTTATATGTCCTGGATATGTTTCTGGATTAACTCTCTTCATATATTACTAATATGGGAGGTTGTTATTTTATAGGTTAGCTTACAAATAGTACTCACAGAATTTCTTCTTATGTCCGAACTTGACGATATTAATTAAGATGATGAATAATCGAAAAAAAAATATTTATTTTAACATGTGGATCGTTGTTGGTGGACTTGTTCTGCTAACTGTTGCTTCATTGAGTCGAGTATCTACTGATGCATATATCTCTAAAACAATGAAACAAGTAAAAGAACAACTACATGATAAAAATAGTATTGTAAGAAATATCGCTTCAGCCTTTAAAGGTAATCCTTCAATTCATGCCATTCTAATTAGCAATATCCATCAAACACAAATCTATGGTAGCATTTATAATCAATATTCAATTAATCAAAATATGTATAAAAACATTATAACAAGCTTCTATTCTTCGTCTTTATCAAGTGAATTTATTAACCAATTTAACGTGGTTGGTTACAAAATGATTATGCTAGATAGGTCAATACTTTTTTTATGCTCCAATAAGGATATTCTGCAAGGCCAATTATTTAGTACACAAAATATTGGCATCTTATTTTTATTTGCTATTTATATTATTATTGGTTATTTCTTGATATTTTCTTATAAATTAGATTATAAGAAAAATCTTCCAGTGGATAATACTGTTCGTCAGAAATCAGTTACTCCAATATCTACTAAGAATACCCAGAATGTTATGCTTTCACAAGATTCTTTAGAATCTATTTGTATTAATCAACTGGTATCATTGTATAATTTAGAAGGTCAGATCAAATTTGTTATTAATTTAATTACTAGAAAATTACCTTGTGATAAAGTATCATTTTTTACATGGGAAGACATACAGTGGAAACATTATATTGAGAAAATAGGGAATCTCACAATACAAGGCAGTACAAACCAAATGATACCTGTATGTGTCCAAGAATTTAACCCATATAAAAAAGATTTATTTTTAAGTAAGGAGGAATATTCGGGGGTAGTACTTTTAAAAAAAAATGATGTCATTATAGGTAGTTTGTATGTACAATTAAAAGGGAAGAATACATTTACAAAAAGTATGATAGCTAAATTAGAGCATATTGCTTCCACCGTATCTACTCACTTAGTACAACAAAAATTATTTGATCAGGCAACGATAGATCAAGATACCCAATTTTATACTTATCCTTACTTTCATATTATATTAAGTGAAAAATTAAAATCACAGACTCATTTTACAGCTTTAGCCATATATATACATAACATTCACCTATCTTCTAAGCGTAATATTAAAAACTGGGCTTATCAATTACATAAGAATTTATATGCTACATTCCGATTAAATAATAAAACACATTACCAAGATCAGGTACAGTATTCCATATATAGAATTGCCATTGATAAATTTATTCTACTATTTAACCTAAAGGGAATAGAAACTGAGCATATCATGTCTTTCTTTAAAGAGATGATAAAAGTATCCGTTGAACACAAAAAAAATAAAGGTGTATCACCTATGGTAATTTCAGGGGATCTGGTAAATCCACGTAAATTAGATGACCTACAAACTTACATGGAGAGAGTAGATCGATATTTTCAAAGTGTTACATTACAACAAAAAGTGCCATATCTACAAGAAAATAACCAATACATCATGGAGCAGCCAGAACACAATATATCTGTTTGAAGTACTCTAAGATTGGTCTAGGAAATCTCGTAGTTTACGCATTCTAGTAGGTGCACGTAGTCTGCGTAATGCTTTTGCTTCAATTTGACGAATTCTTTCACGAGTAACTTTAAAAATATAACCAACTTCTTCTAAGGTGTGAGTATAACCATCATCTAATCCAAAACGCATTCTAATTACTTTTTGCTCTCTTGCAGGTAGGGTCGCTAGAACTTGCTTTACCTGTTCAGAGAGAATAGATTGTGCCGTGGCTTTCATGGGGCTTTCTACTTGCTTATCTTCTACGAAATCTCCTAATTCTGAATCCTCATCTTGCCCTATGGGGACTTCAAGAGAAATTGGCTCTTTGGCTACATTCCGTACTTGTTTTACCTTGGCAGGGGGCCATCCTAATCTTTCTGCGACCTCTATGTCATTAGGTTCACGCCCTGTTTCTTGTAAGAAAAACCTGATTTCACGATTTACTTTATTAATTTGCTCAATCATGTGGCTTGGTATACGTATTGTTGCAGCCTGTTCTGTTATAGAGCGTGCAATCGCTTGACGAATCCACCAAGCAGCATAAGTAGAAAATTTATATCCTTTACGATATTCAAATTTCTCTACTGCTCTCATTAAACCAATATTGCCTTCTTGCACTAAATCAAAAAAGTGCATACCTCGGTTTGCAAAACGTTTAGCAATAGAAACAACTAAACGCAAATTTGCATTGATTAATTCTTTTTTAGCAATTTCAATTTCCTTTTGACCTTGAAAAATTTGTTCACCCCAGGATAAAATTGTTTCAACTGGAGCACCTGCTTCTTGATCCATTCTTCTAAGTTTACGTTCACTGTTACGAATATCTTTGATGGTGTCTCTTATTTGTGCAACAGGACAGCCTAATAATCTAGTAATCCCCTCTACATCTTCATTACGCTCTAGGTTGCGGTTAAAGCTTTTAAGTTCTTTCACGTCGTAACCATACTTCTCTCTTAATCTTGCAAAATGATGTTGTATCTCTTTAATACGAAATATCATGCTTTTGATCTTATTCACATGTCTATTGAGTTCTTTTTGTGATACCCCTATTTTAATTACATATGCAGCACATTTTTTCTCTAACGTATCAATGTCATTTAACATGGTATGATATTTCTTATCAGTTTGCGAACACCTCTTTAACTTAATTTTAATTTCCTGGATGTTATTATCTATCTTAATAACCTTTTCCATATTTTCTATAAAAGTTATTTTAAGCTTATCTTTTTCTTCTTGAGAAACATAATAAGTTTTTGAGGCACGACAAATATCAGTGATTCTCATTTGACTGGATTTAACTGTAGGATAATATTTTACAAATGTATTACGAAGTAAAGATGACTGAAGTATAGATTTTTCAATAATATGTTCACCTGCTTCAATTCTCTTAGCTAATTCAACCTCTTTGCTATTAGATATGAGTGATACTCTACTAATTTCTTTAAGATAAAGGCGAACAGGATCATCAGCCATAGAATCGCGCGTAGTACCTTTCTTTTGTTTACTCGTACTACTTTTTTGAATGACTACATCGTTCAATATCTGATTGAGCACACTAAGATCATGTCCTTTATTAATAAACTGGAGAGCAACATCTTGAATTGTCAATGTCTCACCCTCTATTTTTTCCATGATGTAACCTCTATCATGAAGTGTTTTTAATAAAGTGTCTGAAACCCTCTTTTCAGCAAATTCATTATGTATGGGGTTTTTTTCAGCTGATTTTTGCTTGGTAACTTGCTTACGATTATATTCCTCAATAATATCAATACCATATTGATTTAGTAAAATAAAAACATCATCAATTTTATCAGAGTTGGTAAGCCTTTCAGGTAAAATATCATTAATCTCATCATAAGTGATTTCACCATTGGCCTTGCCAATATTAATGATTTTTTGTACTTCTGGTAATTGTTCTAATTCCATTCAAATTTCTCCGGAAACTTCTAAGTAAAACTACTGCAATTCAAGAACTTTTAATATCTTTGGTTGCTATTTCTAACTAAATAACTTAAAAGCCAACCAATCTCATATAAGTCATTGTATATAATGCCCATTGTAACTTAATAAGACGTCAGTCTACTCTTATTTTTTTCTAACGTCAAGCTATTTTATAAAATATATGTGTAAAAAACTCTGGAAAGTCAAGTCCATAGTTGAACAGTCTAGGGTGTTTATAAGCTGTTTTTTTACGAAGATTAAAAGTAAGGAGAATGATTAATGAAAATATAATACGAACATCGAATATTTATATAGAAGTATTTATCAAAGCATATGAGTTATAGAGGAATAGTTCAAAAAATAAATATATCAAAGTCTACTGTCTTTTATGAAATAAAAACAAAATTGATGCATGTGGCCCAGGTTTACCGTGATAAAAGGGACAAGTAGAAAACTCTATCAAACAACTAAGAAGATATTTTGACAGAAAAATAAATTATCTAGCATTAAAACAAAAAAATATATTTAGATCTTGTACTATGATCAATAACATGTGTAGGCTCACCCTTACAGGGGGAAACTGCTAACCAAGTCTATTCTGTCTAGAACCGGTATCGACTTTCCAAACATAAACTTTTGAAACACCAAAATAATGATTGACTTATTATTATTTAGCCTATTCATGTGATTTTTAAAGATTGCGCGGTAGAGCAGTTGGTAGCTCGTTGGGCTCATAACCCAAAGGTCGCAGGTTCAAATCCTGCCCGCGCCATGATAGGCGACGTAGCTCAGTTGGTTAGAGCAACGGAATCATAATCCGGCGGTCCGGGGTTCAAATCCCTGCGTCGCTATAGTATACTAGGCATGGTACAGTTTTTCAGGTTTGTTTTACTTTTTTGTTTAACCCTCAGTCTGCTAGCCTCCAAACCCGAAAAACCCTCCAAACCCGAAAAAAATTATGAATTAAGTCAGTGTCTTAAGGCCTACTATAACCAAAAATGGGAACAGAGTAAAAACCTACTTTTACAATATATTCATAAATATGGAGAGAGTGTCGTTCCCTTGCGCTACCTCGCTCTCATTGAGTATCGTAGTAAGCACAAAGATAAGGCTATAACATATCTTAAGAAGACTGTATCTATGGTGGATGTAGACATTGATACATTGGATTTATTAGCACATATTTATTTTGCAGAGAAAAATTATACAGAAGCGAAGACAGTTTTTTTACGTATGGAAGAAATAGATCCGCTACATGTGGATACTTTATATTATTTGGGCTTAATTTATGATATAGAAAAACAATTAAGTCGTGCCATTTATTATTTAAAACGCACAGAAATTATTGCACAGCAACAGGGTGATACAACAGTTTTATATGGTATTTATGCCTACTTATCAGATTATTATTACAAGAAAGATAACTATCAAGGTGCCTTGGAATACTACCAAAAAATGCTCAAAATTAATCCTACCGAATGGAAGATCATACATGCTTTATCTGGTCTGTATAAAATTAGAGGTCGATTTCAAGACTCTGCCCTAATGAGCAAAAAGATTTTAGCAAAATTTCCTAGCCATGTGGAGAGCATGAAATCTCTTGTTGAAATATATTATATCTCAGGAAATTCTCGTGTGTATGCTTTGTCAAAAAAAATCTTAGCGATGTCTACAAAAGATTCTCTATTAGTTAGAGCTATATTAGCTGAATTAGATAATAATTTAGATGAAGCAGAATCCCTTTTTCATCAACTCATTAAAAAGCATCCATACTGGCTTTCGCCACATATAGGCTTGTTAAAGGTTTATGTTGCTAAAAATGATTTGCAAAAAGTGATTCAACAAAGATTCTTTATAGCACATTTGGCCCAGAAGGTAAGTGGCTATAAACTAGCGGAACGTAACATGCTAGCGATCTTTGATATTCTAGAAAAACAAAAAAAAGATAATAACTGGTATCGTCAGTGGCAACAAGGTAAGAAGATAGATGAACAGGGTCTAAAAGACTTATTAAATATTTTTTATCTCTACCAAAATGCCTGTCTAGAATATGGGGATCTCTTAAGCCAACGTCACCGTTATCAACATTCTCTAGCTTATTATCGTGTTGGTCTACAATATGGTAAGTACATAGTAAATATGCATAATAATTACCCAGATTTATTTGGTAAAATGGAAAAGAAAGATACTTTATTTGTCACCAGCAAGCAAAGGAGTTACATTCTTAGAATGCATCTAGGATGGAATTTACAACAAGGTAGCCATAAGCAGACAGAGCTTGCTATGATAGAATTTAAAAAATTAGTTTGGTTGTATCCAGATAGGCCCGAGCCGGTATTTTTACTGGGGGTTTTGTACTATCAATTAGCTGATGATAAAAAAAATGAATACTATTCCATGGCCATAGAGAATATACAAAATGCTATTGCACTTGCGAAGTCCAATAAGCTATCTGCTAATTATTATTTTTATTTGGGGATGTGTTTTGAAAAAATAGGTCAGTTCGAGCAAGCAGAAGTTCAAATTAAAAAAGCACTTGATTTAGATACGAAAAATGGTAATTATTTAAACTATCTGGGTTATCTATATCTATTACGTGATATTAAATATGAAGATGCACATAAACTTTTATCTAATGCCTTAGAGGTAGAACCTGCTAATGAAGCTTATCTAGATTCTTTTGGTTGGCTATTATATAAACGTAAATTATATAATCAGGCTCTCTCTCAATTATTGCTAGCATCACATATTTCTGAAAATAAAAATCAAAAAGATGCTGTGATCTATTTTCATTTAGCAGAGACATATTACAAACTAGAATTATATCATATGTCTCATATGTATTTTGTGAGGACATTGATGTTTGTATCCAATGCCTCAGAAAAATTAGATAAGATATATATCCAAAAACGAATTAATACATTACGTAAGCAGTATTATCAGTATGATGTCAATAACAAGGTGGTATCGCAGTAATAGAGCCACTATTTAAGACTATACAGGAGGTTATTTATGATTGAGGTACCTATTCCATCAGTTGGTGAGTCTATTACCGAAGTGACGTTAAGTGCTTGGCTAAAGCAAGAGGGCGATTTTGTTGCAATGGATGAAGCTATTGCTGAGTTAGAGACAGATAAAGTTTCTTTGGAATTATTAGCACCACAGGCAGGTAAGCTCATTCAATATAAATGCAGTGCAGGTGAAGTCCTTAAGGTAGGCAGTATTGCAGCAATAATTGATGAAACAGCCCAGGCTACTACGGATACCAATGCCATACCAATAATAGGTAAGAGTTCCATGGATCAATCAATCCCATCTGACCAGAATGTAGTTGATCGTAATAATACAACAGATAAGATCAATAAAACTTTGCCACCCTCAGCTCGAAAGTTAGTTGCTGATGATAATATAGATGTAAGCCAATTACATGGTACAGGTAAACATCAACAGGTTACTAAAGAAGATATACGTTCAGTTTTGGCACAAACAGCAGAACAAAAATCATCATCCAATAGCAGAGTTGTTACCACAGATATTTCTTCGAGAGAGAGAGTAGAGCCAATGAGTAAAATTAGGCAAGTGATCGCAAATAACTTGTTACAGTCACAACGCAACTCAGCCACTCTTACTACATTTAATGAAGTGGATATGCATGCTCTTATGTCGTTACGTAGTACATACAAAGAAGTATTTCACAAAAAGCATGATATTAAACTTGGTTTCATGAGTTTTTTTACCATGGCGTGTGTGGAAGCTTTAAAGCAATTCCCAAAAGTTAATGCAGAGATTCGTGGTACTGATGTTGTTTATAAACATTACTATGACATTGGTATCGCAGTAGGTGGTCCCAAAGGGCTAGTTGTGCCTGTTATTCGCAATGTGGATCAGTTATCTATTGCTGAGATGGAACGAAGTCTTGCTAATTTGGTACAGCGTATACAAGACAAAAAGATTACCTTGGATGAACTGCAGGGTGCTACATTTACCATATCAAATGGGGGAATATATGGTTCCATGTTATCTACCCCAATTATCAATCCACCTCAGGTTGGTATTTTAGGTATGCATAATATTGTGCAACGTCCTGTTGTTGTGGATGGTGAAATAAAAATAAGGCCTATTATGTATCTAGCACTTTCCTATGATCATAGGATGATAGATGGGAAAGAGGCAGTGCAGTTTTTAGTTAAAATTAAAAACATGATTGAAGATCCTGCTAGGATGATGTTAGATTGTTAATAATTGTAACGAGGTGTGAGTAATGGATAAATTTGATATTATTGTAATTGGGGGAGGTCCTGCTGGTTATGTTACTGCTATACGCTCTGCTCAGTTGGGTAAGAAAGTGGCCATCATTGACAAGCGAAAAGCATTAGGAGGAACCTGTCTAAACATAGGTTGCATACCTTCTAAAGCACTATTAGATTCTTCAGAAAAGTTTTATGACGCTAAAGAAAACTTTAAACAGCATGGTATAGAATTATCTAATCTAAAAGTGAATATAAAACAAATGTTCAAGCGTAAAGACAACATTGTATCTGAAGTCACTAAAGGTGTTGATTATCTTATGCAGAAAAATAAAATTACCCGTTTTGTAGGACATGCACAGTTAATTTCAAACAGTGAGGTTAGTTTTGCACCAGATAAAGGAAAGAGTATTTCTATACAGGCAAAGCATATTATTCTAGCGACAGGCTCTGTTGTGTCTACTTTGCCACATATCCCAGTGGATGGTAAGCATGTAATTACCTCTGATCATGCACTTTTTTTAGAAGAAATACCTAAGCGTATGATTGTGATAGGTGCAGGTGCAATTGGATTGGAACTAGGATCAATATGGAATCGCCTGGGTTCAGAAGTTAGTATAATAGAATTAATGCCCAATATTTTATATGGTGCAGACAAGCAAATGGCACAGCTTACCCAGAGGATATTAGAAAAACAAGGGATACATTTTTTTCTGGGTACAAAAGTACAATCTGTTACAATAAAAAACCAGTCCATTAATGTAGTGATAGAAACCAAGGACAAAAAAAACCAAACATTAACTACTGATAAAGTTTTATCAGCGGTTGGTAGAAAGGCAGTTATTGACGATCTTGGTCTAGAAAAATTAGGAATACTTCTTACACCAAATAATAAAATACAGGTTAATAGCTATACCTATGAAACTAATATACCTAATGTATTTGCTATTGGTGATATTATTGATGGTCCAATGCTAGCGCATAAGGCTTCAGAAGAGGCCATTGTATTGGCTGAAAACCTATGTGGCCAAAAAAGTAGTGTTAATTATGATGCGATACCTAAGGTAATTTATACACATCCAGAGGTCGCCTGGGTTGGTAAAACAGAAGAAGAACTTATTCAGGATAGTGTGGCGTATAACGTAGGTAGTAGTTTATTTAAAGCTAGTGGTCGAGCTAAAGCCATGAATGCAGAAGAGGGTAAGGTTAAAGTATTAACCGATAAACAAACTGATAAAGTTCTTGGTATTCACATAGTTGGTGCACACGCCTCAGAACTTATTGCCGAAGCTGTTTTGGGTATAGAGTTTGGTGCTTTTGGTGAAGACATTAGTAGAACTGTACATGCTCATCCAACATTGTCTGAGTCATTGAAAGAAGCTAGTCTGGCTAGCAACGGCCGTGCCATTCATGGTTAGATTACACCAAAAACTATTTTTGGTTAAATTTTTGTTTTAGATAGTCGCCCGTTGCTTTTTGTCGCCGGATGGCACTTTCCATAGCTCCAAATTTTGTTTTTAGTCTTTCTCCGTATTGTGTAGCTTTTTCTTCTATCTTTTCAATATTTTTGTCTAAGTGTTCTATTTGTTCCTCACGAATTTTAATCCGATTTTGTAAAATGCCTGTACCATAGGTAGTTGAGTAAGACTGTAAAAAAGTGTGTAACGTATAACCCAAGCCATTATCAATTCTTAAATCACCATTACTATCTACACCAAATAATTCTTTTACTGCAATAGGGTGTTTATTAAGATATTTTATTAATTTTGCCTCATCTACCTCTAGATAGCCTTTTGAGATTTTAGACCATTCACTACCTAAAACACCTGTTGAAATCCCTATGTCGTATATTGTTGTGAGATTGGGTTTTCTAAAAGATGGATATGGATTAGAAATCCGTTTTTTTAAGCCATTGACTAAACCCCGCACTGAAGAATCTGCAATAAGTGGAGGAGTTTTGCCTTGCAGTTTAGCCGTGATGTCAAAATTTCCTGGTTTGGTATTTAGGTCTTTAACAGTACTAGTCTGGTAAGCTATCTCAAGTAATTCATTATATGCCTTCACAAAACTATATAGTTGTTCTTTCATTTGATCTATATCATGTTGCACGTTAACTTGAATAGTTTGATCAGAAGTTTTTAATAAATCTAATAATACTCCAGGGATGATATCATCTATTTCTGTATTTTTTTTCCGTACGACATCTATACCATCTATATTTAGATGGGCATCTTCAGCAGGGTGAATTAAATTAGGAAACATATTTTGTTGTTGTTCTTTAGAGAGTATCTGTTTTGGTGCAGAAACTCCAGAATCTTGTTTGAGAGTTTTTGTATCTTTCTTAGAGGGTTCATAAAGAACATATATCTCAGAAAAATTAATGTCATGATTCTTGGTATAAAATTTGATGCGTTGAATTGACTTCGAAATAGGTATTATGTGTTTACCTGATTTCCCTTGTAAATTATGGTTCGTTTCTATAGTATTCATATCATATAGAGTTACACCATATTCATGGTTAGTTTGGTCTTTGTTCTGTTCCAGGTTATTTTTACGTATAGCGGTATAGGTATTTAGTGTAACATCTTTTATGGTTATATTTAGAGGCGTAGCTAAATATAACTGCTTCAATATTGGTATTTGTGGTTTCTTTTTTTCTGGACTATGTAGATTAATTTCTATTCCTTTAATTGTTACGTCTGGTGGAATGGATAGTGTCATGTCTAGGATAGCAGATGTATTTTGTTTGAGCTGAATTTGTTTGTTATCTGGACTAATTGTTACAAGAGCATCTTCTAATAATTGTAATTTTTCAGCTTGTATCAGTACTGGTATCTTTTTGGGTGTTGTATTTTTAGGAGCTTGCTTTTCTATGGGTTTATCCTGGTAAATTCCTATTCCTTGTAAAATTCCATTGGGATCTTGTACATTTAAAATGCCATCTTGTCCTTCTTGTTTTACTTTAAGGATCAGTCGACTATTTTCTGGAGTAGTCTGGATCACTTTAGATTCAAGATCTTTCTTATAGTGCTTATTAAAAAATTTGGAAAGGTCTTTTAGTGAACCACCTTCAAAATCATGTTTTTGCTTATTTAATGATATAGAGCCAGATGGTAAAACCTTTGAGCTAGACATCTGGTTGCTGGCTATTGTTAATTTAGATGCTATATTTTTAATTTGAAGATCATATTCCCCAACACTAGCATTTTTTTTTGCTTGAGCACGTATAGCATCAGACGGAAGAACATCTACTTTCTTAGCACCAAGTGCTGATTCAAAATTATATAAGTATTTACTAGCTTCTGTCAAATTATTTGCAATTTGAATTAAATTTTTAAAGGCATCAATTTCTAGTTGGGTTTCACCTTGCTCTTTTCTAAGTCTTTGGATGGGTTGTCTTTCTACTTGCTTAAGCTTTCGTATGATTTCGTTAGATTTAATACCCGAAGAAAGGCCGTCAATAGCATCTATCATATATTTTCTAAAGTCGCCTCATTATTAAAAATAATAATTCATAAATCAGATAAAATCAAAAAAATTATGGATATTGCAATAATATTTTATATCTATCGTAGTAACGTCCTGTACGCTTAACGTAAACTTTGGTTTCTCTAAAGGGTATTTTCTCAAATGCAATATCTGGTGGATGTTTTTTAAAAATTGTATTTTTCCAACGACGTAGGCGAGAGGGACCTGCATTATATGCAGTAGCGATTTCTTCAAATATGTTAACATTATGATTCTTAATGTATGAAAAGAATTTAGCACCCAAACGAATGGAGTGTTCAGGATTCTTTAGATTTAATGAACGTATTTTGAGCTTTTTATTCACATCACGACTAGTAGAAGGCATGACTTGCATTAAACCCGTAGCACCAACTGAACTAACTGCTCCAGGATTAAAGTTTGACTCCTGTTTCATCAAGGCATAGATATGAGATTTTTTTAAATTTAGCTTTTGGGTTGCCCGCTCAACATATTTTAGATAAGGTGTAGGGTATAAAGTTTTACGGGCTTTCTCCGAGAGTGTAAAAATATCTATATTATATTTATGTTTAACCAAATAGTGTTGTAAATATGTAAATTTTAGATATGGATCTTGAATGAGATGGCCTGCTTGCTGATAATATAAATTACGTTCCATCAAGTCTGTATTTTTAAGAAAATAGTGTTGTGCAATATTTTTATGACGCATGGCGATCAGTAATAAAGCCTTCCGGGATTTGTTGTCTGCCTGTTTTATAATATCAGTTAATTTTTCTTCCCATTTTTTCCAGAATGGGTCTACGGCATAACCTGGATGTTGTGCCTTGTAATGAAAAAAATCTTTCTTGGACCGTGGTGATGAGATGTTATTTGCTATCCATTGACGTATATTTGTTATATTATTTTCTATTGGTAAAGAATCATGTTTAGCTTTAACTTTTTTGAGAGCCTTAAATACATAATAGTCTGAAGGTGAATTAAGGTATACCTCTTTATAATTTTGTATAGATTTTTGTAGATTATTCTTTTCATACATTTTTGCTAGAAAGTATCTACTTCTTCCACCAACCGGTACGTTTTTAGTTACTTGAGTAAGGCGTGATAAACAACTTCGTGCATTTTGTATTTTATGTCCTAGAATATATTCAAAACATTTAGAAAAAAAACACCGTTCAGCAATCACAGAATCAGCATCAAAATGACTGAGGTAGTAACTAGCACCACTATCTCTATTACGATGTTTGATATGGTAGAGTGCTCGCACACGTATCAACATGTTACGCCGATTTTTAGAGAATGTAGGTATAATATTTAATACTTGTTTATAGCGTTTTTTCTTCAACAAATAGTTACTGGCATAATATCTAAGCAGTACTTGATTTTCTTCATTTAGCTGGGTAATATGTCGTTTAATGTATGTAGTACCTTTTTGTATTTGTCTTTTGCGAAACATAAGTAGACTATTGGTTTTTAGATAGAGTAGTCGACTATGCTTTTGTTTGAGCTTGTTGGTCTTGATACGTGTTATATAATTACTAGCCTTATGAGTTTTAGCTATTATTCTTAGTCCTTCTACATAAAAAGCCCAATCATCATTACTTAAATATTTTTTGAGATAAGAATATTGTTTAAGAAGTTTATAGATCTCTTTAGTGGCTAATTTATAAGTCCACTTATTGTGGATAAAATTTAGTACTTTGAGGTAATATCTCAAGGCTTTAATATTCTTGTTATGTTTTTCATAGAAAAAACCCATCCGTATATAATGTGATGGTTTAGAAAAAGTACGGACTAATTTTCTATAAATAGCCTGGGCTTTAGTAAATTGCTTACCTGAGTAAACATCTGCTTTCAAAGACAAATATCTTTCTAGTAAGGCAGGGCTTAAATTACCCTCTAATAGATGTAAGAATTTAAGAGAGTAGTGATCTTCGTTCAGATTATGATATGACAAAGCAAGGTGATATAAAACTTCTTCATGTAGAGGGGATTTTGTTAGTAAGATATGTCTAAAAGATGTGACATATCGATATACTACTAGCGGATAGTATCGATGTGGGCCTATCTGGTTAATATAATAGGCACGTGCTAACCATATAATAGCCTTCTGGTATTGTTTTTGTTTAAAATATGACATGCCTATCATGAATGAGGTAGTATAATGTGCGATTTGGGGCTTCTTTAAAGTATTAATAAGAGAATTTGTTTCATTTTGGTTAATTACGGTAACATATTTCCGGAGTCTGGTGATATCATTCCACTGTACCATTGTCGAATATCTATTCATGGGATATAAGAATGTTATTATTATTAGTATTACTATATTTTTAGAAGTGTTCATTATAACCAGGCCTAGTCAATTAAAGCCATTATATGAGACATAATATCTGCCATAAGCAATAATTACCTGGCAGTGTCATGTATACCAAGATGAAGATACTCTACTTTTTTTTAATCCAGACAGTTGTATTCTTGTCTTCTATAAAATATGTACGTATGACTCGTTGAATATCTTTTGGATTGATTTGCTGTACCGCCCTTAGATAAGTAAAAAATACTTTATAATCATCCAGTAGTACTTCATAATAAGACAAAGCTTCAGCTAAACCAGAATTAGATTCTAATGAAGATGTTATCTCCGCATAAAACTGATTTTTTACCTTTTCCAACTCTTGCTTAGTTGGGCCTTTCTCAGCAAGTAATTGCAATTCTTCTTGTATAATTTTTTGTACCTTATCATAGTCTTGTTCTTTGTACGGTGTAGCTATAATGGGAAATATACTGTCTATTTTACTCCCTGGGAAAGCACTGTATGAGTCAATAGATTGAACAAGTTCTTCTTGAATAACTAGACGTTTAACTAATCGTGAAGATAACCCCTCTGTTAAAAGCTTACTAACAATATCAAATAAAATATCATCCTTATCATACATACTCGGGCGATACCAACCCGTGATGAGATAAGGCGAATTATCAGCAGATAATATGGCAGTTCTACGGCCTGGTGTAGGTACAAATTCAATAGGAGGAAATTGTGGTGTTTCTTTAGTGGGTATCTTCGAAAAATATTTTTTGATGGTAGATAATGTGGGTTCAAACTCAATGTCGCCAACAATGGTAATGACCATTCTAGATGGTATGTAATGCTCTGCAAAAAATGCCTCTACATCACTTTGTTTTAACCTGGGTATATTACTTGCAAAACCAATCACTGGTTTGCCATAGGGGCTCATACCAAAAGCTGTTTTTACAAAGAGTTCTAGAAGAAGAGAGGATGGTTTTGTGTCATAACGCATTTTTCGTTCTTCTTGTATAATTTTACGTTCTGTGTAAAACTCCCTAAAGACTGGCTTCAAGAAGCGATTACTTTCTAACCATGCCCATAGTTCCAGTCGATTCTTAGGTAGTTGTATCTGATAATTCGTAAGGTCTGCTGATGTGTAGGCATTATAGCCATATTCTCCAGCTGCCGAATAAGCTTGGGAATCTTCTTCACTAATTCTAAAGACAGATGATAATTTATCTAATTTAGTTAGTAGCTGTTGATCCTGCTCTTTTTTATTTTGTATTTTCTCTTTATCTTTTTGTCTAAGTAAAGGATTGAGCAACATGCGTTCCTGATTATCCAGTCTTTCACCAATCGCCTTAATCTGATTTAAGTAGACCTTTTCTTTTCTAAAATTTGTTGTACCTAGTTTGTTGGTCCCTTTAAAGAGTAAATGCTCTAGAAAGTGTGCAGCACCAGCCTTTTGGAAAGGCTCATCAGCAGAGCCAACACCAATTTTTAGATAGCATGCCATGGTGGGATTAATCCCATTTTTCATTAGAACAACACGAATGCCATTGTCTAACCTATATTTTTTAATCCTTTGTTGGAATATATTTTCTAGATCTGCAATATCTAAATGAGAGTTCGATTTTTGTGCTTGAACGGGCATATTAATAATTACTCCATACAATAAAGCGAATAGTAACAGTAAATAGAATTTAAAATACATTGCCATTTTCTCTGTAAGACCAAGAACCATAAAAACATGATATTGTAAATATAAAGTATTTTTTATTTTACAATCTATGTTTTTAGGATAATAATTGTCAATTCACTTGACAGCATCAAGCGAGCGGAAGATTAAAAGGCATCTTATTATGAAAAAAAATGAGTTTTTATTGGATAACTGGTCACAGATTGTATTGATTTATTCAATAGGCTTGTTTTTACTATTATTCATCTCTTTTATTATTATCAGCTTACGAGTTTCTTATAAAGAGAAAGTGGTTGTACCTGCCTTGGTGGGGACCTTATATTTTGATCATCACAATCCTCTTGTGAGTAAGAATTTAAAGATATACATGAAAACAACTAATCTGTTCGAATACCCTGAAGGGTATATTATTTCTCAGAGCGTACCACCTGGCGAAGTAGTTAGGGAAGGAACTAAACTTACTTTGTTGGTGAATCAGAGTAAGGCCACCCTTCATGCACCAAAGTTAGTAGATAAATTAGAATCATTAGTACCTAGTATTTTGAACAGTGTTCATGCACATAATAGAGTGTTCAAGTTAAAGAAGGGTGTTGTAACCTATGTTCCTAGTGCCCGTCCCAAAGGAATCATCTTGGCACAATATCCCTTGGCAGGTGCGTCCATTACACCAGATATTCCTATTTCCTATTTAGTTTCACTTGGTAAAGAATTAACTTTATTTCAACCTCCTCAAGTGATTGGCAAGAATGTACATATCATAAAACGCATGGCATATTTTATTAGAACTCCACTCAAAATCATAAGCAAAAAAGTAAACTCTCAGAAAGAGGCAGGTTTTATATTGAAAAGTAAATTTGAAAATGTAGCCCCTGAGATGACATGGCAAACAATTCAGGATAAAGTTTATTGGCGTATTATGGTGGGGCGTTATGATGGCACGTCTGATCATGATACATCCAAGATTTATCCATTCTCATCTACGTGGGTAAATGCGGTAGATATGCGTTTGCCGTCCAATGCTATTGTAACCATTGGACGTAGGATTGATATCCCAGCCAAGCCTGGAGAAAAACAAGATGAGTTTTTCTATGAACCAGAGGCCTACTTATTACTAGATAAAACATATACTGATATCCCATTGTTTGTTGATACACATAGTCACTTTGGTGTATGGAAGTCCTGGCAACTATTAAATACACTTGATACAGAGAAAAAGATTGGCGAGCCGCTGTTGCATTTTACTTTGCAAAGCATAGAGCTTTAGAGAGTTACTCCTGATCTTATATTTTTAGGGACTACCTTTTTGATTTTGATGTTGGTATCTGCTTCTATATTAGCTCATCGTCTCATTGACCTGTGGTCTATTTTGCCTACTTTAGGAGTAGGGGCGATAGATTATATACATTTAGATATTATGGATGGTAATTTTGTGCCCCAGATTACTTTTGGCGAACAATTGAGTGCTGAAGTGAAAGAAACGAGTACCAAACCCCTGGATGTGCATTTAATGGTTAGCCATCCAGAGAAGGAGATTCCTAAATATTTGCCATTAAAGCCTCAGTTCTTAACGTTTCATTATGAAGCTACGAATGATCACTTACCACTAGCAAAAATCATTAAAGATGCTGGTATTCAGCCGGGCTTGGCGATTAAACCTAATACTCCTCTAAGTGCAGTGCAGAATATTTTACCTTATTTTGATTTATGCTTACTTATGACGGTGGAGCCAGGATATTATGGTCAGGCATTTATAGAAAGTAGTAGACAAAAAATAGAAGACTTTATTCAGCTTAAAAAAACTTGTAACCTACCTACATTATTAGAGTTAGATGGCGGTATCAAACCACAAATTTTACAGAAATTACCATTTAATCAGGATATCAATATGGTAGTTGCTGGTTCTTTTCTTTTTCAACCATTAACAAGCCCAAATAATCAGGCTAAATTGCTAAAGCAATGTATTCACTCATAAAATAATGCCTCAGTCTAATAGTAAGCAACTGCTTTTGCAAATCATTCATCAACTTTGTTACCAGGAAAATCACCAATCTCCTTTTACGCTCACATCTGGGAAGAAGAGCCCTTATTATGTGAATCTTAAAAAAGTTTTATTGCTACCAGAATATCTAATGGACATTTCTATTCATATGTTGGATCTTATAATGGAGAAGACAGATAATAGACCAGAAGCTTTTGCAGGCTTAACGATGGGTGCTGATCCCCTCATTTATGCCATGTCATTAATCGCACAGCAGAAAAATAACAATATATTACCTCTGGTAGTTCGTAAAGAACCTAAAGTACATGGGGCTAGAGAACAGATTGAGGGACATTTCCAAAAAGTATCTTCTGTCATTTTATTAGATGATGTTCTTACTACGGGTAAGTCATTATTGCATGCACATACAATTTTACAAGATAATGGTATTCAGGCGACTACTGCTTTTTGTGTGGTAGATAGAGAAGAGGGAGGTGAAGCTATATTAAAAAAACATGGAATTGATTTTTATTCCTTATACCAATTAACTGATTTAGCCGAGCTAAATCTATAGAAAATAAGTATTTTGTGGGTGTCTCGTGGTTTTCTGTCACTCTTGCTCACCCACTTATAAGGGATATAGTATGGATCAAAATATAGATGGTACGAAAAGAGCAAAACTAATTCGGGCAGGGAATATTGCTTTTAATGAAAAAGATTATAATATGGCAGATAAAATTTTTAAAGCAGTGAATTACAAAGATGGTTTAGTGCGTTTGGGTGATTATTTTTATTTTGATAAACATCAACCTCTTGTGGCTTATGGCTATTATAAACTAGCAGGACACACTATAATGTTGGATAGACTGAACACAAATGCTCAGTTTGCAGTAAAGTGTTGGTTAGAATAAAATTACACGTCATCCCATAATCTAGCAGAATAGTATCGATCCCCACCATCACATAGGACAGTAGTTATAGTGGCTTCTTCTATGCCCTGGGCAACTAGCTTATTAGCAAGTTGTAAGGTTGCCCATACAGCTCCACCTGCTGATTGGCCAATAAAATGTGCATCCTGTCTGCAGATTTCTCTTACCATTGCATAGGCTTCCATTGTAGGTATGGGTATTATATCATCTAATTTGCTTTGATCATAAATGGATGGTACAATCGAAGAAGCCATATGCTTTAAACCTTCTAGACCATGAAAGGCATCATTAGGCTCAGCCGCAATAATTTGTATATTAGAATTTTGTTGTTTTAAAAATTTTCCTGTACCCATAATAGTACCTGTAGTCCCGATTGTAGCAATAAAGTGACTAACTTTACCTTGAGTTTGCTCCCAAATTTCAGGTCCTGTATGTAAAAAGTGGGCTTTGGGATTAGATAAATTATTATATTGGTCTGGTTTAAAGTATTTTTGAGGATTAGCTTTGTAGATCTCTCTTGCCTTAATGATGGCACCATCTGAACCTTCTAAAGGTGAAGTATAAATTAACTTCGCTCCATAAGCAAGAAGCCTCTTTTTTCTTTCCTGTGAAACGTTCTCGGGTATACATAGTTCCACTTTAATACCCAGAATAGCACCTATCATAGCTAGAGCAATTCCTGTATTACCACTAGTAGAATCTAGAATGGTTTTCCCTTCTTTTAATGCTCCCGATTCTAATCCATCTAATACCATCTGTAATGCGGGTCTATCTTTAATGGATCCACCTGGATTGAGATATTCGGCTTTCGCATAAATTTTGATTCCCTTAGGTAAGTGTTGTGTAAGGTTATGAAACTGGACTAATGGCGTATTGCCGATATGAGCTAGCACGCTGGTTGCTATTTTCTTTTGTAAGTTTAATTTCCATGACATAATAATTATTTAAGTGCCTTATTTAAAGCTTTTTCTATGTCTTGCACAAGATCAGAGGTATCTTCAATTCCCACGGATAAGCGTACTAGGTTACCAAAGATGCTTATTTTTTCTCTTTCAATATTTGATAGTTCATAGTAACTCATTAAAGCAGGTTGTTCGATTAGAGATTCCACGCCTCCCATGGATGGTGCGATTTTAGGTATTTGCAGACAATCTATAAACTTTGAAGTTTTATCTATATCAGCATCAACCATAAACGAGATTACACCACCAAAGCCTTTCATCTGTTTACGGGCAATTGCATGGTGAGGATGAGAAGGCAGACCAGGGTACCATACCTGTTTAATATATTTATTCTTTTCTAGAGTTCTAGCGATCTCAAGGGCGGATTGGTTCTGGTGTTCTAGCCGTAAAGCAAACGTCTTTAAACCTCTGATTAATAAATAGCATGCATGAGGATCCATAATACCACCTGTCATGGACTGGAAATCACTTATGGCAGAAATTAGATGACTTTTCCCAAGTATAGCTCCCCCCAATATGTCATTGTGCCCTGCTAGGTATTTTGTTACACTATGTATTACAATATCAATACCAAACTCAATAGGGTTTTGGTTATATGGAGTGGCGATTGTGGAGTCGATGATAGATTTGATGCTATGTTGTTTGCATATATCAGCTACCTTCTGGATATCCAGTAGGTATAAATAAGGATTTGTTGGTGATTCAGATATTAATAACCTAGTTGAGGGCTTGATTACTTTTTGGATCTCTTGTATGTCTGGTTTGACAAAGCTGAATTGTATATTAAACTTAGATATTATTTCCATTATAAACTGTCGGGTACGTCTATAGCTATCATCTGTGATAATGATGTGATCTCCAGAACGACACATACTGATAATGGTAGATGTAATAGCATTCATTCCACTAGAACATAGCAGACAGGCTTCAGCTTTATCTAAAGCGGCTAACTTTTTCTCAGCAGCTTTTTGGGTAGGGTTACCGTAGCGACCATACTCTGCAATGCGTTTGCTCTTACCTTGAAAAAAATCATGTAGGTCTTTCGTTTTAGCAAAGTAGTAGGTGGATGTTTGAAAAATAGGCGTAGTGATAGGGTAATGTTCACTATATAATTCACCAGCATGAACTGAAAGAGTGGCTGGTTGCAGGGATGATTTGTCCATAGTATCATCTAACATAGTCAATTATCTCACCAGAGTGCCCTGTTTAATATTATTATTAATAGTTTCATGTACTAATTTTTTGACTATATTGATGTCAGGTTCTATTTCTTTTGGTTCATTAATATATTGTGGTTTAACTTCTTTTAACTTATTCTGGTGATAATTCAGTTTAAAATCAATGAATTTTAAACCATGAGCCGTAGAGATTACCACAACAGTTTCATCCTTGCTAATAACATGCTGTTTTTGGAGTTTTTGTAGTGCCGCTAAGGCAACACCTGTATGCGGGTCGGTTAATAGACCAGAAAAATCAGCTAGGGATGCCGCATTAGATAGCTCTTCTTCATTAGCCTGCTCAACAACTCCATTAAGATTTTTTAGGATTTGTATGGCTTTATCTACAGAGACAGGATTGCCTATTCGTATGGCAGATGCCAGCGTCGCTTTTGCAGTGACGGGATGGAATTCTTTAAAACCAGTTAAATATGAGAGATAAAGAGGATTAGATTTTTCTGTTTGTGCTAAGGCAATTCTTGGTAGCTTTTGGATCAAGCCCAGTTCATACATCATTAATAGTCCTTTACCCAAAGCAGTTACGTTACCTAAATTACCTCCTGGAATAATAAACCAATCGGGGACAGTCCAGTCTAATTGTTGGACTACTTCCATACCAATGGTTTTTTGTCCCTCTATACGTAGGCTATTCATGGAATTTGCAAGATAGATACTAGTATCTTGTGTTAACTCTTGAACAATTTGCATACATCCATCAAAGTCAGTATCTAAGGCCAGTACTAAGGCACCATTTGAGATAGGTTGTATTAATTGTGCAATGGATACCTTGTTTCGAGGTAATAAAATTACACTTTGTATACTAGCATTTGCTGCATAGGCAGCCAATGCAGCCGATGTATCACCAGTAGAAGCACAGGCAATGGCCTGAATCTCCTTATCGTTAGCAATCATAGATTTTACCTGGCTAACTAAAACAGTCATTCCTAGATCTTTAAAAGATCCAGTGTGGCTATTACCACATAATTTAATCCATAGTTCTCTCTGCCCAAAAAGGCTTTCTAGCTTCTCTGAACGAAATAAATTAGTTGTTCCTTCATACATGGATACAATATGTTTGTTGTCTATTTGTGGAAGAAGCCATTCTTTTTTCCCCCAAACTCCCGAACCATATGGGTAGCTTGAAGTCCTATAACGTTCATCAAAGAGACGAATCCAACTTTGGGCTGAACGATTTTTTAGAGCTTCCATATCATGGACTACTTCTAATAAACCATTGCTTTCAGGGCAACGATATATAATTTGATCTAAGGGAAACTTTTTCCCACAATCAGGATGGATGCATTGGAAATGGGCGGAGAGTTGCATTTACACTAATTTATATTTTTTAGTTGTTCACCCATTGCTCATACCAGAGCAAAAGTGAATTTACATTTATAGATGTCTATATGGTGTCAACTGAATTTAGCAGTTAATATGTGAGAACTTACTCAATTTGGTAATTATGTTTGAGATACATTGATAATGCTTTAGGTGCTATCTTTGTTTTTATCTTATAAAAGACAGCAGATTTTTATAGTAATTTAAAAGTACTTTGATGTAAAAAAACATTAGACAATTTATCTATAATCTTATCTCTTCGGTGTAAAGAAAGAGTATAAAAATATGACAGACTTAAATTTAAATCTTTTATGACGATAAGTTTACCATGGAGAAAGTGATTGTATGATCCGTACTTTAAGACATATACTTCTTGTTTTTCTCACAATATTTTTCTTTTCCCCTAGTTGTGGTAATGTAAGGGAATATATAGAGCAAGAGAGGAGACCTGAATCACCCTCCATTGGCAACCCCAATTTCCTAGAATTTATAGAAGGATTTGAAGGAACATCCGAGTATAGACTCCTTGAGATTTCTGCTTTAGCAACTGTCACTATGGCAGGTAATGAAAGATATCTGTATGCGGGTGCCCGTAGCGATAATGCCATTCTAGTGTTTAATATTTCAGATGCACAATTAGAACATATCCAAACCATAATGGATGTTGATAGCCCGGCTTACCATTTAGAAGAAGTTAATGAGCTAATTACCTTTCAGGTAAATGAACAACATTATGTCGCTACTAGCTCTTTTAAAGAGAGTGGTTTTAATATTTTTGAGGTCGGTACAGACGGCAAGCTCACCATAATTGATTCCAGAGCAGACACAGAAGATATTAACCTTAAATATACCTCATATCTGCATGTGGTAACTCACGGCACGGATACTTTTTTGATCGTGGGCAGTGGTGTACTAGAACATAGTGTCTTGGAAGGCAAGGGATTAAGTATTTATAAATTCGAGAACGATGAAGTTACCTTAGAGAGTACAGTTCCCCTTAATAGCAACGAGCTGTTGCCACTGATAGCTGACATTCGTTCTATACAGACTACAAGTACAAGTGATCCAGTTATTTTTGTAGGTAGCATGGACAGGCAAGATAACAGCCTATTAACCTCTTACAGAATGGATAGTAGTGGTGCCATGACCTATATCAGCAGTATTCGACATGATGATGTAGTATCCGAGGGGTCGGTGGAAACAGATGACTTTGGGTATGGAAGGCCCAATCGGTATGGTTTTTATGCTATAAGTGCCTTAGAGATATTTAGTGCAAATGAAAATGCTCCTGTTTTTTTGTTGGTTGCGGGTGATCGTATTGGTAGTGTAAGCTTGTTTGAGGTATCCAGGACGGACGGTAGCCTAAGACACATAGTTAGTATTTTATGGGATTTCGACAATGGTAGACAGGAGTTTGTATCTGGTATATTTAACCTATTGCATATTTATTATGCAGATACCAGCTATCTATTGTTTCCTAACAACACATATTCTATGGGTATTTATCGTGCTTCAGCGAGTGGTTTAGACTATGTTAACGTAATGTATGCTATGCCAGGTTTACACCTTCGTAATGTTCGAGCTATTGCTTCTGTGCATATTGATGGTAGATACTATGTTTTTACTGCTGGTTCTGACCGTGGTATTGGTATGTTCAAGATGAATGGTGAAGATGATGGTGCGACCCTTATTCCCATCTTTGATCCTATCTGTACAAATGGAACCCCCTCAATGGTGAAGGTTTTTACTACTGACACGGAAAAGTGTGTTTCTTGTGATAGTGGTTTTGGTTTGGATGGTGAACTTTGTAGAGAAGAGTTTGATCCCATCTGTACGAACGGGACCCCTTCAACGGCAAAGGTTTTCTTTGCTAATACAGAAAAGTGTGTTTCTTGTAATAGTGGTTTTGATCTAAATGGTGAACTTTGTAGAGAAGAGTTTGATCCTATTTGTACGAATGGTATTATCTCAACAGCAAAGGTTTTTACCGCCAACACAGAGAAGTGTGCTTCTTGTGATAACTATTATGCCTTAAGACGTGATGAAAGCTGTACTCCAGTTATTGTCGAGACGTTGGCGGGTACTGGCACTACTGGCACTACGGGCACTACGGGTCCTCCATGTCCTGGCACTACTGGCACCATTATCACGTGCAGGGATGGCATAGGTAGTTCAGCACAATTTAATTATCCTAGAGGAGTAGCGGTTGATAGTGTGGGCAATGTATATGTGGCAGATGAAAATAACCAGCGTATCCGCAAGATAACGTCTGCGGGTGTGGTTAGCACCTTTGCAAGTGGATTTAATAAGCCCCAAGGATTAGCAGTTGATAGTTTAGGGAACGTATATGTGGCAGACAAGGATAACAGTAACCATCGTATCTGGAAGATAATCACGAATTCTATGGGTGTGGTTGAGGTTAGCAGCTTTGCAGGTGCAGGTTCTTATAGTTTTGCGGATGGCATAGGTAGTTCAGCACTATTTAGATCGCCTGGAGGAGTAGCGGTTGATGGTAGTGGTAATGTATATGTGGCAGATACGAATAACAATCGTATCCGCAAGATAACTACAGATGCTGTGGGTGTGGTTTCTGTTAGCACATTGGCGGGTACTGGGGCTATAGGGGATATGGATGGTATGGGTAATGTGGCACAATTTTGGGGTCCTGGAGGAGTAGCGGTTGATGGTAGTGGCAATGTATATGTGGCAGATACTGGTAACAATCGTATCCAAAAGATAACGTCTGCGGGTGTGGTTAGCACGTTGGCAAGTGGTTTTAATAGTCCTGGAGGAGTAGCGGTTGATGGTTTAGGGTTTGTATATGTGGCAGATATGAATAACCATCGTATTCAGAAGATAACGTCTGCGGGTGTGGTTACAACGTTGGTGGGTACTGCTACTAGTGGATTTATGGATGGTGCGGGTAATGTAGCAAAATTTAATAAGCCTAGAGGAGTAGCGGTTGATAGTTTAGGCAATGTATATGTAGCAGATTATAACAATCATCGTATCCGTAAGATAATCATAGAACTTCCTACCCTTGATCCCATCTGTACGAATGGAACCCCTTCAACGGCAAAGGTTTTCTTTGCTAATACAGAAAAGTGTGCTTCTTGCAATAGTGGTTTTAGTCTAGATGGTGAGATTTGCGGAGGGTTGGATCCCATCTGTACGAATGGAACCCCTTCGACGGCAAAGGTTTTCTTTGCTAATACAGAAAAGTGTGCTTCTTGTGATAGTGGTTTTGATATAAATGGTGATATTTGTGGAGGGTTTGATCCCATCTGTACGAATGGTACTCCTTCAACGGTAAAGGTTCCTACTGCCAATACAGAAAAATGTGTTTCTTGTGATGACTATTATACCTTTAAAAGTAATGAAACCTGTGCTCCAGTTATTGTTGAGACGTTTGCGGGTACTGGTACTGCAGGTTTTATGAATGGTGCAGGTAATGTAGCACAATTTTATTATCCTATAGGAGTAGAAGTTGATGGTTCAGGGTTTGTATATGTAGTAGATACGGACAACCAGCGTATCCGGAAGATAACGTCTGGTGGTGTGGTTAGCACGTTGGCGGGTACTGGTACTGCAGGTTTTATGGACGGTGCGGGTAATATGGCACTATTTTCTTACCCTAGAGGAGTAGCGGTTGATAGTTCAGGCAATGTATATGTGGCAGATCAGAGTAACCATCGTATCCGAGAGATAACGTCTGCGGGTGTGGTTACAACGTTGGCGGGTACTAATACTGCAGGTTTTATGGACGGTGCGGGTAATGTAGCACTATTTAGAGCGCCTGGAGGAGTAGCAATTGATAGTTCAGGCAATATATATGTGGGAGATCAAAATAACCATCGTATCCGGAAGATAACGTCTACGGGTGTGGTTAGCACGTTGGCGGGTACTGGTACTGCAGGGAACATGGATGGTGCGGGTAATGCAGCACAATTTAGCTCGCCTGGAGGAGTAGCGGTTGATGGTAGTGGTAATGTATATGTGGCAGATACTTATAACCATCGTATCCGCAAGATAACGTCTACGGGTGTGGTTAGCACGTTGACAAGTGGTTTTTTTAACCCTAGAGGGGTAGAGGTTGATAGTTCAGGCAATGTATATGTGGCAGATGCGAGTAACCATCGTATTCGCAAGATAACGTCTGCGGGTGTGGTTACAACATTGGCGGGTACTACTGGTACTAGTGGATTTATGGATGGTGCGGGTAACGTAGCACAATTTAATAAACCTTATAGGGTAGCGGTTGATAGTTCAGGCAATATATATGTGGCAGATACAGATAACCATCGTATCCGAAAGATAATCATACCACAATAATTGCGATCTTGTATATATTTTGCCCTGCTACGGGGTGGGGATGCTTAGTTTTTTTCATTTATATCTATTTTTCTCATTGATATACATATTGTATAAATTTAGCAAAACAATTAGGGTCTAAGAATACCACCCACAACTACTGTTGCTAAAGGTTGTTGTACTTTGGCTCCCATTCCTGTAGCCTAACATCATGGGCAGAAAGCCTAAGGTATATATTCTTATCCTGTTAAAACAGTTAAGATCACAGCTCTGAGGGTAGAGAGGTTCCCTGTGCAATTAATTTCATAGCCTGGTCTCGCCAGAAAGTTTAAGGTAATTTAAAAAGCCAACCAAGACAATGCCATTTAAAACAACAACGTCCAGAAAGGGTAATAAAGCCAACTAATGCTAGAATACTAAAAGGGTAACCCCAATTAAGAGTAGACCTACAACTCCGTCCGCTATAGCGAATAGCATACCTAGTAAAATTAGAATCGCTTGTAGCCAATTATAGAAAGCAGAATAGACCTTCCAAATACATAACATTTTTCTGGCAGATTGTCAGCAAAGTGAGTATTTAATTACAGAAATAAAAGATAATTGACATTTTATTTATTTAAGAAGATATTCTATGCCAACAAGCACTTTATGTCTCAATGTATCATAGATTGGTGCAGTAAAGAGAGGTACCAAAATGCTAAACAAACAAAAAGTCTTTTCCTAAATTTTTAGAACAAGTTGTTGATCAAGGTCAACATTCTTTAAAGGTCTTCAAAAGATACTTCTTGATCAGTGTATTTGCTGTATTGCTGGTAAGCGTCCAATGTGGAGGTGATGCCCCCTCTAGTGTTGCTAACACCCCTTCTGATGGTGGTCCTGGACAGTTTGATCCTATTTGTACGAATGGTGTTGCCTCAAAAACCAAGGTTTCAACCGCTAACACAGAAAAATGTGTTTCCTGTAGTAGTAGCTTTTATTCCTTAACAGGTAATGGAACCTGTGCCGTGATTATGGTCAGCACATTGGCGGGTACTACTGGTACTAGTGGATTTATGGATGGTGCGGGTAACGTAGCACAATTTAATAAACCTTATAGGGTAGCGGTTGATAGTTCAGGCAATATATATGTGGCAGATACAGATAACCATCGTATCCGAAAGATAATCATACCACAATAATTGTGATCTTGTATATATTTTGCCCTGCTACGGGGTGGGGATGCTTAGTTTTTTTCATTTATATCTATTTTTCTCATTGATATACATATTGTATAAATTTAGCAAAACAATTAGGGTCTAAGAATACCACCCACAACTACTGTTGCTAAAGGTTGTTGTACTTTGGCTCCCATTCCTGTAGCCTAACATCATGGGCAGAAAGCCTAAGATAGTCTTATCCTGTTAAAACAGTTAAGATCACAGCTCTGAGGGTAGAGAGGTTCCCTGTGTAATTGATTTCATAGCCTGGTCTTGCCAGAAAGTTTAAGTTGATTAAAGAAGCCAACCAAGACAATTCTATTTAAAATAGCAACACCATAAAAGGCAATACATCCAACTAATGCTGGAATACTAAAAGGGTAACCCCAATTAAGAGTAGACCTACAACTCCGTCTGCTAGAGAAAACAAAATACCTAGTAAAATTAGAATCGCTTGTAGCCAATTATAGAAAGCAGAATAGACCTTCCAAATACATAACATTTTTCTGGCAGATTGTCAGCAAAGTGAGTATTTAATTACAAAAATGAAAAAACAATTGACATTTTATTCATTTAAGAAGACACTCTATGCCGACAAGCACTTTATGTCTCAATGTATCATACATTGGTGTAGTAAAGAGAGGTACCAAAATGCTAAATAAACAAATAAACAAAAAGTCTTTTCCTAAATTTTTAGAACGAGTTGTTGATCAAGGTCAACATTCTTTCCATGTATTCAAAAAATACTTCTTGATCAGTGCATTCGCCATATTGATGGTAAGCATTCAATGTGTGGGTGGTGCAGCCCCTTCCCCTTCTAGTGTCGTTAGCACCCCTCCTGATGATGGTTCTGGACAGTTTGATCCTATTTGTACGAATGGAACCCCTTCGACGGTAAAGGTTTCTGATGCTAACACAGAAAAATGTGTTTCTTGCGAGCCTGGTTTTGATATAAATGGTGATATTTGTGGAGGGTTTGATCCCATCTGTACGAATGGTGTTGCCTCAACAACCAAGGTTCCTGATGCTAACACAGAAAAATGTGTTTCTTGCGATAACTATTATGCCTTAAAAAGTGATAAAACCTGTACTCCAGTATCTGTTGAGACGTTGGCGGGTACTGTTAGTGGATTTATGGATGGTGCGAGTAATGTAGCACAATTGAAGGATCCTAGAGGAGTAGCGGTTTATAGTGATGTTGCAGGTGATGTTGTATATGTGGCAGATAAGAATAACCATAGTATCCGTAAGATAACGTCTGGTGGTGTGGTTAGCACGTTGGCGGGTACTAGTCGTAGTGGATTTATGGATGGTGCGGGTAATGTAGCACAATTTAGTTATCCTCATGGAGTAGCGGTTGATAGTTCAGGCAAGGTATATGTGGCAGATTCTAGTAACCATCGCATCCGAGAGATAACGTCTGGTGGTGTGGTTAGTACGTTGGCGGGTTCTGGGACTGCAGGTTTTATGGATGGTGCGGGTAATGTAGCACAATTTAATTCTCCTGTTGGAGTAGCGGTTGATGTTTCAGGCAATATATATGTGGCGGATAAGAAGAACCATCGCATCCGTAAGATAACCACGGATGCTGGGGGTGTGGTTGAGGTTGAGACGTTGGCGGGTACTGGTGGTACTGGTTTTATGAATGGTGCGGGTAATGTAGCACAATTCAATAAGCCTAATGGAGTAGCGGTTGATGTTTCAGGCAATGTATATGTGGCAGATTCTGATAACAATCGTATCCGTAAGATAACCACGGATGCTGGGGGTGTGGTTGAGGTTGAGACGTTGGCGGGTACTGGTAGTAGTGGTTCTACAAATGGTGCGGGTAATGTAGCAAGATTTAATGAGCCTAAAGGAATAGCAGTTGATGTTTCAGGCAATGTATATGTGGCAGATTCTAGTAACCATCGCATCCGAGAGATAACGTCTGGCGGTGTGGTTAGCACGTTGGCGGGTTCTGGTGGTGGATTTATGAATGGTGCGGGTAATATAGCAAAATTTAATAAGCCTTATGGAGTAGCGGTTGATGGCTTAGGTAATCTATATGTGGGAAGTACTTGGACAAACAATCGTATCCGTAAGCTAATCATAGAACCTCCTACCCTTGATCCTATTTGTACGAATGGAACCCCTTCGACGGTAAAAGTTTTCTTTGCTAATGCAGAAAAGTGTGCTTCTTGTAATAGTGGTTTTAGTCTAAATGGTGAGATTTGTAGAGAACAGTTTGATCCTATTTGTACGAATGGAACCCCTTCGACGGTAAAGGTTTTCTTTGCTAATACAGAAAAGTGTGCTTTTTGTGATAGTGGTTTTGATATAAATGGTGATATTTGTGGAGGGTTTGATCCCACCTGTACGAATGGAAACCCTTCAACGGTAAAGCTTCCTACAGAGCCAACACAGGACAAGTGTACTTCTTGTGATAACTATTATATCTTTAAAAGTGATGAAACCTGTGCATCAGTTACGGTTAGCAAGTTTACAAGTAGTGGTCTTAGAGGTTTTAAGGATGGTGCGAGTAATGTAGCAAAATTTAGTTATCCCGAAGGAGTAGCGGTTTATAGTGATGTTGCAGGTGATGTTGTATATGTGGCAGACAAACGTAACAATCGTATCCGTAAGATAACCACGGATGCTGGTGGTGTGGTTGAGGTTGAGACGTTGGCGGGTACTGCTAGTAGTGGTTTTGTGGATAGTGCGAATGGTCCAGCACAATTTGATTATCTTAGTGGAGTAGCGGTTGATAGTTCAGGCAATGTATATGTGGCAGACGCTAATAACCATAGTATCCGTAAAATAACGTCTGGTGGTGTGGTTAGCACATTTGCGGGTACTAGTACTGTTACTAGTACTGGTATTAGAACTGGTAGTAGTGGTTTTGTGGATAGTGCGGATAGTGCGGATGGTTCAGCAAAATTTAAGGATCCTAAAGGAGTAGCGGTTGATGGTTCAGGCAATGTATATGTGGCAGATATGAATAACCATAGTATCCGTAAGATAACATCTGGTGGTGTGGTTAGCACATTAGCGGGTACTGGTAGTAGTGGTTTTGTGGATAGTGCGGATAGTGCGGGTGGTGTAGCAAAATTTAATAAGCCTAGAGGAGTAGCGGTTGATGGTGATGGCAATGTATATGTGGCAGATTCTAGTAACCATAGTATCCGTAAGATAACATCTGGTGGTGTGGTTAGCACATTAGCGGGTACTGGTAGTAGTGGTTCTACAAATGGTGCGGGTAATGTAGCAAAATTTAATGATCCTAGAGGAGTAGCGGTTGATAGTTCAGGTAATGTATATGTGGCAGATACTTATAACTATCGCATCCGTAAGATAACCACGGATGCTGCGGGTGTGGTTTCTGTTAGCACATTAGCGGGTGGTGCGGGTGGTGCGAGTGGCGATGTGGATGGTGCGGGTAATGTAGCAAAATTTAAAAGAGTTGTTGGAGTAGCGGTTGATAGTGATGGCAATCTATATGTGGGAGATTCAAATAATTATTATATCCGAAAGATAACCATACCACAATAGTGATGATCGTGTACTATGATCAATAATGTGTGCAGGGGCAGGAGTGCTTGGTTTTCTTTCATGTATATCTATTTTTCTCATTGATATACATATTGTATGAATTTAGCAAGATGATTAGGGTCAGCACAGTTGATGTAAGAATACCACCCACAACTACTGTTGCTAGAGGTTGTTGTACTTCAAAACATACATTCCTGTAGCCTAACATCATGGGCAGAAAACCTAAGATATATATTCTTATCTTGTTAAAGCAGTCATCATCACAGCTCTAAGGCGTAGAGAGGTTCCCTGTGTAATTAATTTCATAGTATGGTCTCGCCAGAAAGTTTAAGTTGATTAAAGAAGCCAACCAAGACAATGCCATTTAAAACAACAACGTCCAGAAAGGGTAATAAAGCCAACTAATACCGGAATACTAAAAGGGTAACCCCAATTAAGAGTAGACCTACAACTCCGTCTGCTAGAGAAAACAAAATACCTAGTAAAATTAGAATCGTTTGTAGCCAATTATAGAAAGCAGAATAGACCTTCCAAATACATAACATTTTTCTGGCAGATTGTCAGCAAAGTGAGTATTTAATTACAAAAATGAAAAAACAATTGACATTTTATTCATTAAGAAGATATTTTACGCCAACGAGAACTTTATGTCTCAATGCATCATACATTGGTGCAGTAAAGAGAGGTACCAAAATGATAAACAAGCAACAAGCAACAAGCAACAAGCAACAAGCAACAAGCAACAAGCAACAAGCAACAAGCAACAAGCAACAAGCAACAAGCAACAAGCAACCTATAAGCCTTTCCCTAAATTTTTAGAACAAGTTGTTGATCAAGGTCAACATTCTTTCCATGTATGCAAAAAATACTTCTTGATCGGTGTATTTGCCATATTGATGGTAAGTATTTCATGTGGAGGTGGGGGCCCCTCTAGTGTCGCTACTACCCCTCCTGATGGTGGTTCTAAACAGTTTGATCCTATTTGTACGAATGGTGTTGCCTCAACAACCAAGGTTTCAACCGCTAACACAGAAAAATGTACTTCTTGCGATCCTAGTTTTGATCTAAATGGTGAAATTTGCGGAGGGTTTGATTTTACTTGTGACGGTGGTGTTGAATCAACAGGCAAATCTCCTAAGAAGAATATTGAAAAATGTACTTCTTGTGATAAATATTATGCCTTTAAACGTGATAAAACCTGTGCCGTGGTTATGGTTAGCACGTTGGCGGGTACTGGTATTCGGGGATTTATGGATGATGCAGGTGGTGCGAGTGGTGTAGCAAAATTTGATGGTCCTGTTGGAGTAGCGGTTGATGGATCAGGCAATGTATATGTGGCAGATGCTTTTAACCATCGTATCCGTAAGATCAAGATAAGCATGGGTGGTGTAGCCCAGGTCGTTACCTGGGCGGGTGAAGGTACCGGTGCTGGTGGTGGCTTTGGTTCTGGAGCTTTTAGTGAAGGTGCGGGTGGTGTAGCACAATTTGATACTCCTTATGGAGTAGCGGTTGATGGTGTTGGGGTTGTATATGTGGCGGATCGTCGTAACCATCGTATCCGTAAAATAACGTCTGAAGAGATAATTTCTAACCGTACGGTTAGCACGTTGGCGGGTACTGGTACTAAGGCTAATGGTGATCCAGGAGGAGATTTTAATGATGGTGCAGGTCCGTCCTCCAATAATCCTAGTGGTGTAGCACAATTTAATCAGCCTGTTGGAGTAGTGGTTGATGGTTCAGGCAATGTATACGTGGCAGATTCTAGTAACCATCGTATCCGCAGGGTAACGCCTGCGGGCGAGGTTGACACGTTGGCAGGTACTGGTACTGGTGGTTTTGTGGATAGTGCGGATGGTTCAGCAAAATTTGATGGTCCTGTTGGAGTAGCGGTTGATAGTGATGGCAATGTATATGTGGCAGATAGTTCTAACAATCGTATCCGTAAGATCAAGATAAGCATGGATGGTGTGGGTAATGAGGTAATTACGGTTAGCACGTTGGCGGGTACTGGGACTATAGGTTTTAAGGATGGTGCGGGTAATGTAGCACAATTCTCTAATCCTAGTGGAGTAGCGGTTGATGGTTCAGGCAATGTATATGTGGTAGATGTGTTTAGCCATAGTATCCGCAAGGTAACGCCTGCGGGTGAGGTTAGCACGTTGGCGGGTACTAGGACTAAAGGTTTTAAGGATGGTGCGGGTAACGTAGCACAATTCTCTAATCCTAGTGGAGTAGCGGTTAATGTTGCAGGTGATGTTGTATATGTGGCGGATCGTCAGAATCATCGTATCCGCAAGCTAACCATACCACAATAGTGATGATCGTATACTATGATCAATAGTATCTATAGGCTATTCGAAATAGGAAGGAACAGCTAATAAGGGCTTTACCATGTTCAAGCTGTCATTGATGTACAGAACCAGTTTTGAATTTTTACTATGGCCATAAAAGAATAAACCTCTTATATTACTGATTTAGCAAAGATATTTTATATATATTATTTATTCTGTTTTTTTGACTCTAGTAAAATCAATAGAGGTAGGCTGTAATGGCTTGTCCTAACCATAAACTGGAAAATCCAGTAACTCGTGAAATCATAAGAATTATCGTACATATATAATCGAGCTATGCTAGTCATAAAGCCCCAAACTAAACAATATACCAATGGGAAGAAAGCAATCTGAGGGCTATAAAGAGAAATAGCCGCAAGAATATCCATAATACCAATTATTCTTAATAAGTTTCTTGCGGTGTGCTCAGTTATCGAAAAAGTAACTATCATCATATCAATGTAATTACCTGGAGTGGTGTAAACCCCAGAGGCATACATACCGTGGCCTATAAAAGTTAAGCTAATACCTAGTTTAGCTAACTGTATATGCTTATTTGTCAGTGTTATTTTATTCTTGCCTTGATTCTCATTTAGTAATAAACCTAAGATCATAGGAGATATCCACTGACTGGTATATTCTATTAAATGAGGAAATTCTAAATTACTGTCCATCCATTTTAACACTGCAAAAAATATTAAAAGATAAGTACCTAGAAAAATGCAATATATTCTAAGCCTTGTGTGCCAACGAATGGGTAAGCAAGATAAAGCACATATAAATAATATAATACCTATAACATATTGCAAAAGAATAATATAAGGGGCCGAACTAGAAGCAAATAAAGTCCAATTCAGTCCTAAATAATTAATCACTGGCTCCATTAAATTTTGATACCATAATAAAGCAGTATAGGGTATCTGTGCAAATAAATGTTCCCATGCACGAGCCATCAGAACGAAAAAACTAGTATACTGTAAAATTATGGTAGTTATCAAGCGGTTACTACTCCACTCTTTATTGTAAAATGAATAAGTCAAAAGAGTTACATCAAAAGAACATCTCGTAAGAAAATTACTAACGGGCAGATTTTTTTGGCGAGGCCTTCATGATTTGTATAATCTGGTTTAATTCACTTAGCCTTAACAATTTAGCCAATAAACCATAAAATAGTAGAGAGCACAACACAACACATATAATATGCATAGAAAAATAATTAGAATACTTTACAGAGTCTAACCAGTACATCCTGCAACCCCATGCAAAAAATAAAAAGCAGATATTTAAAAATAATAGCTTTAAAATAGGCAATAAAGAAATCATACTCATTTTCATATGACTAAAAGATAATAAAAGGTACAAATAGATAATACTTACTATAATAGCAGACAGAGAAGAACCTAATGCGATACCACCGTGAAATAGAGTAGACATATAATGTATACTGACAATTATATTCAATATAAAACCTAAAAATGTCATCCACACAGTAAGCCGAACACGCCCTTGAGCGTATAGTGCAGATACAAATAATTTTTGTAAACTAAAGAATAATAAGCCTGGTGCGTAATATTTGAGAGCAATAGATGTAATGTAGGTAGCTTGAGCATCAAATATACCCCGCTCATATACTATTTTAATAATAGGTTCAGATAAAACGTACAAACCAATGCTAGCAGGTAGTAGTAAGAAAATATTAACCCTAACGAAAGAAAAAAACACACTTTGAAAAGTTGCGTGATCTTTATTTACTTCTGCTTTAGATAAAGAGCTTAAAGCAGAAGTCGAAAGAGCAACACCAAAAATACCTATAGGAAGGTGTAAAATTCTATGTGCGTATACTAGAGAAGAAACAGCTTCGGTAGCATATTGCTTAAGTTGTGTTGCCAGGTAAATATCAGTAAGTTGGCTTATCTGTTGCAATGAAGCCCCAAACATGGCAGGCAATATTAAAACCCATACTTTTTTTAGAATAGGATGTGATAACCGAAATGAACATACCATACCAATCTGTCTGTGATGGGAAAAAAATAAGTGAAATACTAAGGCAACAAATGAACCCACCAAAAGGATATAGGCAAAAATGATAATATCTGAATGCCTTAGAGGCTCTTTATCACGTAGACAAAAATAATATAAACTAAAAATAGAGATTAAAAATAGATTTAAAAAAGCAGAGGAACCACTACTAGACCAAAAAATACCATGACTATACTGAATTGCAATAAGTATTGCAATTAGACTAATGCAAATAAGATAAGGAAATAAAATTCTTAATAATTGTGCAGTTAAACCAATGGTGGTGACTGGTATGGTCTTTGTATCTAAAAGCCATGACGCTAATGCAGGGCTATAATAAAAAAGAAGTCCATAAAGCAGTAATAAAACAAATAATACATATATAATAATAGAAGTAATTGCTTGTCTGCTATCTGAATATTTAGCTTTATACTGTTCGTAAGTAGGTAGTATTGCCTGTGTCATTGCACCTTCAGCAAATAGATTACGTAACATATTAGGTATGCGAAAAGCAATATCAAATGCGGTAGCGAGATAGCTTAAACCAAATATATAAGATTTGAGTAATTCTCTTAATAAACCTAGAATACGAGATATAATGGTAAAAAAAGAAAATATACTCGCATGCTTTAAGGCAAGTCTTTGAGCAGGGTTTTGTTCTGTTTGACTCATACTATAGAAAACACTGAGGCGAAAAGACATAAATTTCGGCCCTGCATACTATGATCATTGGATGGCATACCTGCGTAACCTTTTTGGCTAATTGTTCAAGCATGGGTTGATTAGATAAATTTTACTGTATCCAACATTAATATAAGTATTCTGTAATAGTTAAAACACAGCACTAAAGCTGTAGCCTACTAAAATATTCATATAGCTTACTGTCATCCGTACCACCAACTAACTGATTTTTCTAAGTCATGTGTTTTAGGCTTATAAAGCATATAAATTAATAAGATTAAACAGTAATATGCTTTAGTTGTCTGATGTAGATGAAAAATAGCAAGCAAATAAACTGTTATCTCTGTTTATTTATTGGTAAAAAATTAGGTGAACGCATAAACACAAATACGCCAGTCCCTCCTTCTTTAGTCAGGTGAGATCACTCTAATTTTACCTCAAATCGTCTTAAAAGGTTAAGCTATCTTTTGTGCATCGCCAGTGTCTTGAGTATTATTAAGCACGTCAACAGAAGATGGTTCAGAAATTTGCTTTACTTCACCCATGTTATAATGCTCTCTTATTTTAATCTCTAATTTATTGGCAATATCATGATGTTGAATAAGATATTGTATAGCATTTTCTCGACCTTGTCCTAAACGAGTATCTCCTAGAGAAAACCAGGTACCAGCTTTTTTTATGTAATTTAATTCAACGGCAGCATCTAGGATGCCTGCTTCACGCAAAACACCTTTGTTAAATAAAATATCAAATTCTGTTTTCTTAAAAGGAGGGGCAACTTTGTTCTTCACTACTTTAACTCTAACCTTATTACCAACAGCTACACTATCTTTTAGCAGGGTTTCTATTCGACGAATATCCAGACGCACCGAAGAATAGAATTTAAGAGCATTACCACCAGTAGTAGTTTCAGGAGAACCAAATACTACACCTATTTTCATTCTAATCTGGTTAATAAAAATGAGAATGGTATTTGTGCGATGTATGGTGCTAGTTAATTTTCTAAGTGCCTGGCTCATTAGACGAGCTTGTAGTCCCATGTGAGAATCACCCATTTTACCTTCTATTTCGGCTTTAGGAACCAAGGCTGCCACCGAATCAACAACAATAATATCTAGTGCATTAGAACGAACCAAAGAATCTGTAATCTCTAATGCTTGCTCGCCAGAATCTGGCTGTGATACAAGTAGGTTATCTACATCCACACCAATATTTTTAGAATAGGCAGGGTCTAGAGCATGCTCTGCATCAATAAAAGCAGCTATACCGCCATGTCTCTGAACAGAAGCAATGGCATGCAAGGTTAGTGTCGTTTTACCCGACGACTCAGGCCCATAAATTTCGATAACTCTACCTTTTGGTAGGCCACCAATCCCTAAAACTATGTCTAGAGGCAATATACCTGTCGAGATACTCTCCACACCACTATGTGATTGCTCATTTAATCTCATAACAGCCCCCTTACCATATTTTTTCTCTAATTCTAACAGAGCTTGGTCTAGATTTTTTTGTTTATCACCTGAATCTGCTGTAGCCATCAATCTTTCCTCCTGTCTCAATAACACGCTATACGCATTATGCCTTTATAGTATCTTGTCTTCTCTCTCGATAGAAGAGAGAACACACATAAATGTTACTCTCACAAATACCACGTTCAGTAAGTAATTTAGCAGCATAGTTTAAAGTGGCACCCGTTGTCCATACGTCATCTATAATAAGAAATGCCCTATATTGCTTTAATTGCTCAATGTAACGCACATTGAGTTCCATATTCTTCTCAACTTGTAAATATCTTTCTTCTTCATGTAGAAATTTATTCTGAATAGCAAGATTTACTTTTTTAAAAATAGAAATATGGGGTACTTTGTGATGAGTAGCGATTCTTTTTACTAATTGGTATAACAACTTTTTGGATGAACACATATTTAATAAAAGAATGTCTGAATTATATTCTTCTATGAGCTTATGTAAAGCACCAAAATGATGTTTCATATAATATAAAATATATTTTTGTGCCATTCTTCTCTTACGAAATTTAGCCATCTGTAAAAGAATCCTGGTTGTTCCTTGATAAGAAAAAAGAAATACAGATTTATGAAAAAATATTTTTCTTTTGGCACATGAAACGCAATCCCTGCCCAACAAACAGTGGCCACAAACAGAACAACGATCTTTCATAGAGATTATTGTAATGCTACCCAAACATATTCTACATAATGGCTGTTGAATCGCTACATAATTTTTATGGCAAACAGCACATACTTCTGGTAAAATACTATTCAAAAAACCAGTAAACACATTGTGTAACCACATTATACATTTATCCATACTTATACCTCAATATAAATGGTAGGTTATGTCTGGGGGGAGATCGGTATTCGTATCTTATACGTTATGTACAGATACACTCTATCTACAGGTTCCTCTAATATATTTTAGGCTATATTGTCACCCGAAATAAATATAGAAAACTATTTTTGTATTAGAAAGTCAAGTTTGAAGGAAAGATATGAAAAAACATTTGTATTTTTTTAATATATATTGATAAAATTAACTCAAGACTAAGAAAGATATTAGGCTACTTAGACACCCAATGAAGTATTTAAAGAGTAAAGATAATCTTCGCACTTCAATTTAGAAAGTACCCAAAATTTTGACAAAAAGTGAATATAATCACATTTTATGATAGTCACAGTACCATGTTATCATAGGCACTGTCTCTAGCCTATAGAGAGTTAAAATACTTATTAGGGAGGTCATTTATGAGCGAATACAGTTCATTTGATTATGAAGAAGAGGATGATGATGTCTTTGAGATAGAATCTAAAACTCCAGACGATGAGGATGAAGATGTTGTTCAGGAAGAAGAAGAAGAGATAGAAGTGAGCACTATATCGGTACTTCTTAGTTATGTCTGCGAAGAGTGTGACTATAGATGGGATGCCCAAGAGACAGCTGACGAGGTCGAAAGCGAAGAGGCATGTTGTCCAATGTGTGGCAGTATGAATGTTTCTGAGATTTAAAAAGCCAATTAATTTTCTTAGATAATTTTTTTGACATCTTCAGGGGGTCTGCCAATAACTGCCCTTTGTCCATTCACGACAATCGGTCTTTCAATTAATATGGGGTATGTATTTAAATATCCCAATAGTTTTTCATCGCTTAGGTCTTTGTTTTTAAGGCCAAGCTCTTTATAAAGTGGCTCAGATTTACGAAATATGTCTCTTGGCTTTTTCCCCATCTTACGTAAAATCTGTGACAGTTCTTTCGTGTCAGGGGGAGTATCTAGATAAAGGATAATAGAGGGATTAATATTATTATCACGTAATATTTGTAAAACTTCTCTACTCTTTCTACACTTTGGATTATGATACATTTCAACTCTGTTGCCCATATACCATAAAATAGACATGATTTATCAATTATGTCAACTAATTTTAAAAAATCTTGAATAGTCTGGTAATTCTATTCCCAAACTTATGTCTTTGGGTTTGATTTAATCCTTGTAGTAGTTATACAACAGAGTATTACTCAACTCCACAGATATCCCAAGATCTACAACGCCAACAAACTAGATAACATAAACACACATGGAATACTGACTGTTACTGTTCCCAAAAAGAAACGAATCGCTACATTCCAGTTAGATCCACATAGGTGTCCATACTATACAAATAAATGGTGGGGGGGGGGGAATCTCTAGCACCAGGAAGAAGTAATCAGACCTTTGGAATGGGTACGAGTACAAGTACAGTATCTATTGGAATTACGGCTGTCGTTGGTGACGGGATCCCTTCTAATGCTTTTGAAGA
The DNA here is from genome assembly GCA_965262015.1 of Leptospiria bacterium. Lineage (GTDB taxonomy): Bacteria > Spirochaetota > Leptospiria > Turneriellales > CBDBES01. The sequence continues at coordinate 1,101,842 of OZ253494.1, read as the reverse complement.
TGCATCCATGAAATCCAAATTTAATTCAAGAATAATCGTTTGAGAAACTCTGAGAGTGAGAAATTTGGTGGAACTTTTGACTCTCAGAATACTGATCACGTTAATAAAGCCCATACTTATGCTCTTGAGTTTGGTTAGAGATGCTCTTAATCTTGAAGGTAATTAAAACAATGCAGATCATGTAGTAGCTGATAAAGCCACTGATTTTCATGGTAGTGAAGATTAATAAAAGAGCAAGAATATAATTTATTTATTTCTTATGGCGAAGAGAAGCAGATATGGATTCTTGGTCAAATGCATCTACAGAGAAAATACGAGTTAAAATGGATGAGTATTTCATGTGGTATAATACAAAAAGACCACACTTCTTTGTAAACTTTTTGACACCTTATGAAAAGTTTCACATACCTCTCAGGGTAACACAGAGTGTAATATACTTCCTTGGATTTTATAAGCATTTTTTTAAATACACTTGACATGTAATTTTTTTGTACTCTACTGGGTGGGGTATGACAAGTAGCTTTTGGCCTATTCTGGTACAGCTTGGATTTGGAGTGGGGTTTGCAGGGTTGATTCTGGTTTTATCTCATGTTATATCCCCCAAACTCAGAAAAAAATCAGATGCTCGCCCAGATACTTTTGAATGTGGCGTGCCGTATATTGGTGACGCCAAAGGTATATTTAATGTAAAATTTTATATTATTGCAGTATTATTTATTGTGTTTGATATCGAAGCTATTTTTATGTTTCCCTGGGCGGTAAGTTTTTTAAGTTTTAAAAAAGTTGGTCTGGGTGGTTTTATCTTACTGGAAATGTTTCTTTTTCTTCTTGTATTATTAGTTGGTTATTTTTATATTCTCAAAAAGAAAGGTCTTATATGGGAGGACATGGATTAATGAACGTTTACAAACTTAAGCCAGGTAATCATAGCGATAACGCTGCAAAACAGGCTCAGGATACAGCCAAAAGTACATATGGTCCAAAGAAAGACCAATATGGGGATAACTTTGTGGTGGGTTCGATACAGGATTTTGTTCACTGGGGACAGTCTTATAGTTTGTGGCCCTTCCCCTTTGCAACAGCTTGCTGTGGAATTGAATTTATGTCCACTGTTGCTGCGGATTTTGACATAGCACGTTTTGGTGCGGAAAGATCTTCGTTTTCGCCTAGGCAGGCTGATATGATATTGGTATTAGGAACGATTACTTATAAAATGGCTCCTGTTTTATATAATATCTACACACAATTAGCAGATCCAAAATTTATTGTTTCTGTTGGTGCCTGTGCTTCGTCTGGTGGCATGTTTCATACTTACTCTGTTTTACAGGGGATAGACCGTATTTTACCAGTGGATGTCTACGTTCCTGGCTGTCCGCCTCGGCCGGAAGCCATTTTACAGTCAATTATCAATCTGCAAGAAAAAATTAAAGGTCAATCCATAGAAGACAGACGGGAAGAAATTAAAATTAAAATTATTCAGATGGAAAAACGCAATGCACCTGCTGTGGTGTTGTAGTACCTCATTCTTTTTTCTTTTTCTCTCGTTAGGACACATATCAGGCATCTCTAGACTAGCAGTTTTGCCTGTATACACGGAAAATATCAATACTAGCAAGATTATACATGGCCCTCAGTTACGCCCAAAAGCAGAGATTAATGATGTAGAGATTGGCCATGTTATTGCTAACTATTTAAAATTTATTGTCTTAGATTTTATAAAACCTTATCGTTTTACCAAGTTTGTGTATCAAAGATTAGGCCTAACTTCTAGAAAACCCATTCACATAGACCAATTAAAACAAGTAGCGTCTCAGCTTCGTGTAAGCCGTTTATTACTTTCCTATATCTATGAAAATGAGAAAGGCTACTTTTATGAATCTTCTATTTATTATGTAGATTCTAATCAAGTGGCTACTACAATCCGTACACATCATCCTAATGATATATGGTTACTTATGTCTGAGCATCTTCACAAGCGATTTAAGTCATCTATTGGCAAAAATAATCCTTTATTCCCAAAATATAATAATGACAATAATATGTTGTCATTATTCTTACTGAACGCATCGGGTAGTGAATACCAAGAATGGATGTCATGGATAACCCTATTCAAGGACTTGACTTCTCAACATTATGGTGTATGTATTTTTAATAATATGGGGGAAAGTGTACGCATATTACCATCGCAAAAACAACTATCTGTGTTAACAAAAATTCGTGTACAGGGTAGTTTGCCTTATATCGATAATGGTTTGGGTAAAGGGCTACAATGCATCTATCAATTGGCTAATCGAGGTAATCCTAAGTGTAAACAGTGTTATTTGACTGTTGGCGCCAGTAACACAATCCGTTTCCCAAAGACCAAGGTACTTATCAAAAGTTATATTAGACGTTTGTCAAGGAAATTTCATATACTTATTGTAGGTTCTGCTTCTTTAGATAAACAAAGTAGACATTTTTGGCGTGATGTGGCGATTGAAAATTCTTCAAGTAAACAAGCTTTATATCGTGATATTTTATACTATCATAAAGTTGGCCTATCTTCTTTGAGGGAAGTTTATCTTTTTAAAGAGGGTTGGGATCTCTATCAGAGTAACAAGATACCTTTAGAACGCCAACAGGCAATTAAGTATGATACTAATTCTCTTCCTAATTTTGTCCTGGGCAAGAATAATGTGATATTGGCCTTCGAAAGGTTAGCCACAGAAAATGTAATTGCTAGAAGTAAGTTACAAATTTTATTAAATGCCACAGTCATGCCTTTTCTGCTGGATAAGCAAGAAAGAGACACTAATCCCATGGTTAATAGATTTAAGCGTTATTCTTCGGTGCGTATATTTGGCCATATAGATGGGGTACCAGTGTGGTTAACTATTCCACGTGATATTGTATACCACTCGAATAAGCGAACTAAAAAAATCACATTACACCAAAGCTATTATTTTTTATTAGATATGCAATTACCTTCTAAGCAAGCTAAATTATTTATTAATCGTCATCACTTTGGTCATATTTTTTCTAGCTACAAAAATGTTCCCAAGTTACTTCACCTAAATATTAGAGATTATATTAGTTCACCTGCTAAATACATAGGTCATTCTATTGGGAATACATCACTTTATGTGTTTTTTATCAAGGTAGGTAAAATAATAGATTAACAAATAACAGGAATGATCTATTTACGGACTGTATAGTTATTTTATTTTGTTTACAAACAAGATTCTCAAACTTTTTGTATAAGGTCTAGGTATCCTTCTTGATATGTAGGATAAGAGAATTGAAACCCTAAAGATAATATTTTTTTGTTTGAGCATCGTTTATTGCCAGAACGTTTATTTTTGATTTCTTTTTGAACGTAGCAGGTGCTAGGTAATTGTACTTGTATTTTCTTAGCAATCCATTCTATTACCTGTTTTTTATTTTCAGGCAAACAATCTACACCTAGGAAAATATTATCATTTGTATTTACAGAATAAGATGTATCTGATTGGACTAGTAATGTATATATCATGTTAGCACTGTCATGTATATGAATGCGATTAGTATATTGTTTAGTGTGTATATGAATACGGATGGTTTTATCTTTTATCTGTTTAATTAGGGATGAGGGATTGGTACCGTATATTCCGCCAAACCGCAATATATTAGCAAAAGGTAGATGGTGCAAGAGTAGGTTTTCTGCCTCTTGTATAATTCTACCCGAAAAACTTGAGGATAAAGTAGTAGATGCTTCATCCACCCATTCACCTGTATTGTGTCCATATACGCTTGTACTCGAAATAAATACGACTTTGGGGTTTTGTTGGTATTGTTTAATTAATTGGACAACATTTAGTAGGCCATGCAAGTATACCAGTTGATAAGCATCTTCTGTATAGCTATCAGGCGAAGTAGCGTATATAATGTAGTGGAATACATGTGTTTTTAGAATATTCAGACTATTTAATATATTTACATCTGCTTGTATCCAATGGATTTGTTTTTCATGTTTTTTATTGTGAATGAAGCGGTTGGTACGACAAATAGCGTATAGATTTTTATGGTGGGATAAATAGGTTGTCGTTAGATAGTTGGTTACTCTACCATGACCTATAAAAAGAATATTTGCCTCAGTATCTATTGACGATAGAATACGAGGTATGGGAACATCAGTCATGAGTTATCTGGTAGGCTAAAAGTAATATTAATATAATTACGATGAGAGCCAAGCCGGATCTTAATTTTTCCAGGATATATCCTATTATTTACACGTATAAAGGAAGTAGTATAGATGCCAAATATTGTCTTATTTCTTTTATCCTGAAAAGTATAATCTTTCAATCGGTTTTGGTCAAAACTTAGTGTCACATTATGAAATGGTGTTTGAAACATAAAGTTACAATTTGTAGCGTTATATTGCGTTTTTGAATCAAAAAGTTCTTTGGGCATAAAACTCGTAAGAAAGCGAATTATATGTTTGATGGGTATGTTATGTTGTATAAAACGCAATGTAGGATTTTTTGCTGTATTAAAAGTCTTTTTGGATGAAGCAATGTGGTCTATTAGCAGTAATTTATTGGGCTTAGCCAGTTCTAAGGATACTAAAGGACTGGCAAAGATGGGATCTACAATATCTATTTTAATATGATAGAAAGAATCTTTCTTTGTAATTTGCAGATGGGCCTTATAAACAAATGGAAGATTTTGGAGTATCCCTGATAGCTTTGCATCGAGGTTAATAGATGTATATTCTGTGTAGGTAGATTGGATTTGAGTCTTTAATATATCTGGAGGTAAACAAGTATAAGTAACTATATTTTTTCTACAACTGAGCATTACACTAGCTAATGTAATACACACCATAACAAGAATCATGGAGGGACGGCAAGAAAAAACAGAATGTTTTATTCGAACAACACTTAGGCGGTTACTTTTTTTGGAGCTCATCTGCTAAAACTTTTTCAAAGAATTCCTTATCTTTGACATGTGTTAGTACCAAGGGTACTTGGTATTTTCCTACCCATATAGCACTGGGATGTTCTGGGTCTTCTGGCTGTAATTTTTTTTCTGTTGTTTCAAAGAGAAACATTATAATTGACTTGAGTTCTGATCTAACATCTTCACCTTGGGGACCAAGCTTATAGCGTTGATACATACCTAATTCTTTAATATATTCAAGTTGTTGAATACCAGATTCTTCTTGAATTTCTCTACAAGCTGCCGTCAAAGGATCTTCACCTGGTTCTACATGTCCTTTCGGTAAAGACCATACAAAGTTTTTCTGTTCTACTATTACAATTTTACGAGTTTTCTTTTGTATAACTACGCCCCCTGCACTATGTGTAGTTTTAATTTTCATAAGATTTCTTCTTGAGATTTCTTTTTTGTAATTCATTAACTACGTCTTGTAGATGGATGTCATTTGCCGCTAATGACATAATTAAATGAAATAAAAGATCACTGGCTTCTTCAGTGGCTCGTTGTTTATTCTTGTTTTTCGCATCGATAATATACTCAATACTTTCTTCACCAACTTTTTGTAAAATAGCATCTAAACCTTGGTCAAATAGTTGAGATGTATATGAGTTGCTACTTTTACTCTCTTTACGTTGTTTAATAATCTCTTCTAATTCATGTAGAAAAGATAAATTATCTATAGCCACTGTCATCTCTTACAAAATGTTAATTATTGTGTATAGTAAAATATTTATAGGAGATATAGTTTTATATGATTACTTGTTTATATATTGTAATATATGATTAAATGATCTTTACGCTCTCAAATCAAATTTCAATTAGTAGGATTAATGACATAATATGTTTGTTATAGGAGTGTATGTATTAATATTTTTATTTTAGGAGGGGATGGCTATATTGGTTGGCCTCTGTCCATGAAATTGGCTTTGCAATACCCAGAGCACCAATGTTTTATTATAGATAATTTTTCTCGTAGAAAATTAGTGAAAAAAATTGGTGGTTTGAGTTTAACACCCATTAGTTCCTTAAAACACAGAATAGCTGTTTTCCAAAAAACTTTTCAAAGAAAAAATTTACATTATTATCAAAAAGATATTTTATCTAAAGGTTTTTTATCTCTTTTGCGTAAGTACCAGCCAGATATAATTTATCATCTAGCACAACAACCTTCCGCACATTACTCCATGCGCAATATGAAATCTTCCACATCAACAATACAGAATAACGAGATAGGTAATCTTCAACTTTTATGGTATCTTAAGGATTATTTACCTAATACGCATTTCATCAAACTAGGCTCATTTGGTGAATATGCAGAATGTGGTTTAAATATACCAGAAGGTTATTTTTTGCCCGAATATAAGGGTAAAAAAGCGATAGTACGTACTCCTTTCCCTCGAGAAGCAGATGATGTGTACCATATCTCTAAAATCAATGATACTAATTTTATTTCCATGGCATGTAGAAAGTGGGGTCTGTGTGTTACAGACATCATGCAGTCAACTATTTTTGGATTATCGGTTAAGCCGTTTACGGCATACCATGCTTTATTTACGCGTTTTGATTATGATGAATATTTTGGTACGATTATTAATCGTTTTTTAGTTCAGTCTCTGTTATCAATTCCATTAACGATTTATGGGACAGGTTATCAGAGGACGGGGTTAATGTCATTGGAAGATGCAGTGACATCTTTAGCAAATATTTTAATGGATAAACCTCAACCTGGAGAGCATCGTGTGATTAATCATGTTGCAGAGAAATTATATTCTGTTAATGAAATCGCTACCTTGGTCCAAAAAGTTTCTGCTTCTAAATCTATCCAAACACATATCGATCGTGGGGTGTACAATCCACGTAACGAAATACTCTCTAATAAACACGATTATGATATTGAAACTGATTATCTACACACTTCAGCTAAAATGCATTCCATCGAAGAAGTACTTTCTGACATGTTTGATTACGCCGAAAAGTGCAAAGAATATATTAAGCCGAGTATAATTCGTCCTTCATTTGAATGGTGTTAAAGCCCATACCCTCTGGGGATTCAATATCTCAACTTTCCCAGGTATCACTAGAACATTCTGCATGGGATGATTTTTATGCTTTTTATTTTGCATCAGAACGTACCAATTTAAACCCTGGTACAATAGGAACTTCGTCTTTACCTGCTAGGCAATCATACCAACTTTTTGAGGCAGAGCATTTATATTCTTTCCCCTTGGGTGTATACCAACTTGGTCGTGATGCTCTGCGACAATCAAGAACTATCGCAGATACAATTTGGCAACCCAAAGACCACCATCTAGCGATTACATTGTCTGCTAGCTCCTGTATTAACTTACTTGGTTTTGTTCTGTTAAATCTTTTTCATCAAGAAAAAAAAGAATTACCCTTTCGTATTTTAAGTCAACCACACGAACATAGTGGAGGCATTGGTTTTTTTGTGGAGCGTCCAGAATGCCAGTTGTCTTTATTATCCAAAGAAGAATTAGATAACATTTCTCTTTTTGGGGATAAACTCAAACAATATCAGCCTACTATATTTTTTATTTCTTCAGCTACCTATGATCTGGCTGGTCATTATAACCTTTGTGAACATGTCAAAATATGTCGGCAAATTTGTCCAGACTGCATTATTATTTTAGATGTTTCTCAACAACTTGGTGTGTCTCCTATTGTTTTTATAGAAGCAGATTTTATTTTTTCTAGCACACATAAATGGTTATTTTCCTTGCCTGGTCTGGGTTGCCTATGGGTGCATAAAGAGATTACTCAGCGGGTATCTGGCTTGTCTTTTAATGGTGAAGCTCTAGATCCTGATTATCCTTTAACTCAGTTTGAAACTCATGGAGGGCAGAGCTTTGTGCTTTACTCTGCCTTATTAGAGTCTTTGAAAATATATTCCTTGGTTGGTACGTCATTAGTCTATGAACGTAGTAGATTTTTATGCCAATACTTTGTTAGTCATTTTATTCAGATCCTACACCAAAATAAAATCATGTTTGATTTATACGCTATTAACGGTATATTACCTCTTAGTGAGGTACAACATGCAGAAAGCTATCTAGGCTATTTTTCAATACATTTTAAGAATATGGATAGTTTTTTATTATACTCATTTTTAAATGGTCATGGGATACATTGTAAATGTATCAAAAAAAATGGCTATAATCTCTTACGGTTTGGTTTTCCTTATTATGAAAAAATTACTAGGTTAAATCAAGCTTTACAAAGGGTGGAGGCTTATTTTTTGCAATCATGAAGACAGTAGAATCTCATTCTAAAAATGATCCTTGTTTTTACCAAGTTGTAGCTGGTGTGGATGTGACCTTACTAGGAACAGCACATGTTAGCCATCAAAGTGTAGAAGACGTAAAAAACTTTATTCAAGAGAAAAATCCTGATGTTGTTATGGTAGAGTTGTGCGAGGCTCGATATAAGGCACTCACGGATAAGAATCGGTGGAAGAATTTGGATGTAGTTCAAGTTATCCGAGAGAAAAAATTATTTTTATTAATGTCATCTTTAATATTGTCTAGCTTTCAAAAAAAGATTGGTGCCCAACTAGATATTCAACCTGGTGCAGAGATGTTGGTTGCTATTGAAACCACTAAGAAACAGAAAAAAATTATTGAATTGGGAGACAGAGATGTACAATTAACTTTAAAGCGTGCCTGGTCTAGAGCAGGATTTTTTGGACGCCTTCTTCTATTCTCTGAGCTACTATCCAGTTTATTTGTGAAGGTGGAACTAGCTGAAAATGAAATTGAAGAAATGAAAAAAAAAGATATTATAGAAGACATGTTCAGAAATTTACCCAGTCGTTACCAGACGGTCAAAAATGTTATTTTAGATGAACGAGATGAATATCTTGCTTTAAATATACTTCAGCTTGCACAAAAATATGAGCAAGCCCAAAAGAAAGTACATATTCTAGTGGTTGTGGGGATGGGGCATGTAGTGGGTATACAATCGTTTTTAAACAAGTATAAAACTAATAAGCCTGTTATTAGCGAACGCTTGGCTTCTTTGACAGAATATAAGAAGGCTAACCGGATATGGCTTATCTTTAAAAGTCTATTACCGATTTTGGGTATTATGTCTCTTTTTTTATATTTCACTGGATGGGATAATCCACAAAAAATTTATACAAACTGGATCGCATGGTGTATCATCAAGTTTTCTTGCTCTGCATTTATGGTTTTAATTGCATTAGGACATCCTTTAACAATTCTCTTGTCGGGTATGGTAGCTCCCATTAGTAATTTTAATCCTATTTTAAAACCAGGTTGGGTAGCTGCTTTTTTAGAAGCTAAGATGTATAAACCACAAGTAAAGGACTTTGAAAATTTTGTTCATGATGTCGATCGTATAAGTACTCTATTAAAAAATAGACTAGGTAAAATTTTTGCTTTATTCTTTCTACCACAGTTGGGTTCTTCTATTGGTACTTTTTTAGCTTTATGGTATATAGCACAACAATAGACATACTACCCTACATTGCCTTATCGATGGGTGCTGGGGCACTTAGTTTACTTACTCCTTGTGTTTTACCAATGCTACCGTTGACGGTGTCTTTTTTTTTTCACCGCAAGGATCAGTATGATACCAATCCTATTGTTGAAGCTTTACTATTTGTTACTATCTTTGTATTTCTTTTTAGCAGTTTAGGTATTTTATTTAGTTTCTTGTTTGGTGCTACGAGTCTATATCTTTTAGCAACTCATCCCTGGGTAAATTTATTTATTGGTTTATTTATTATAGCCTTTGCCTTAAATTTACTTGGTCTATTTGATATTGTGATTAGCCCCAAGCTTGTCACTATGTTCGAGAGACGTACTCATACTCAAGCTAAGTACGTATCTATTGTGATGCTTGCTTTTGTTTTGATACTTACAACGTTTACATGTACCATGCCTTTTATTGGTACTGTTTTAGTTACTGCATCTTACGGCACTATATTGTATCCATTGATAGGTCTGTTTTGTTATAGCATCGCTTTCATTTTACCTTTTCTTATCTTGTCTTTATTCCCTACATGGATGAATTATTTGCCTAAATCAGGTAATTGGACAATACATTTAAAATTTATTTTAGGTATTATTGAATTAGCTGCTTCGTTAAAATTTTTAAGCAATGCAGATATGGTATTTCAATTTCATTTTTTAACCCGAGATATCATTTTATTGATTCTATCTTTTCTGTGTTTTTTATTAAGTTTGTATTTTATCCGAGTTATTTATGTTTTTCTGCAAAAAAACTCTTTGCCTCGTATATCTAAATTCTCTCTCCCCACGAGTATTACTGTGGTTATTCTTTCTGGATTATGTGGCATGTTCTTATTGGGATCTTTAAATAAAACTTCGATAAAGTGGATTGAAGTTTTATTACCTCCCACTACTTATGGAAGTCATTTAGTAAGTTACCCAGAATCTGAAGATATACACTGGTTAAAGTCTATTAGTGTTGCCAAAGAACAGAGTGGTAAACTTCATAAACCTATTTTCATTGATTTTACAGGTTTTACATGCATCAATTGCCGTTGGATGGAGCAAAATATTTTTTCACAGAAAATGATACGTGATCTACTCAACGATTTTGTTTTAGTACGTCTTTACACGGATGGGCAGTCTGAACAATATGTGGTTAATCAACGATATCAGGCGGATAAGTTCCATAGCATTGCTTTGCCACTCTACGGAATTATTTCTGAACAGGAAACAGTAATCGCTTCTTTCTTGGGAATGAGCAGAAAAAAACAAGATTTTGTTACTTTTTTAGAAAATAGTTTAGAGAAATATCATCTCCAGCGTGACAGAAAAAAATAGTTAGTGATTATATCACAATGGGCAGTCGATATGTCTTACTGGCCGACAAAATGTCACCATTTTGCTTATATCGTTTTAATAAAAAATTTGTTTTAGTATGTTTAATGCCTTTCATCGTAGATAAACGATCTGCAACAAAAAAAGCAACTTGTTTTAATGATTTACCCTCCACTTCTACTAAAAGATCAAATGAACCAGAAAGTAAGAAACAGGTTTGTACTTCTTCTAAATCTGCTACAGCTTTAGCTACTTTATCATAACCAACACCTTCACTAGTCTGCACACTGACTTGTATGAGTGCTACGACGTCTTGGCTTTCTATCTTTTCCCAGTTGATAATCGCTTTATATTTTAGGATAATGCCATCATTTTCAAATTTATCTCTAAGCTTTTTTACCTGGGATATATCAATTTTGAGTTTATTAGCAATCATATCATCAGACGGTTGTATTCCATTTTCAAGCAACTGTAAAAATTTCATTTCTTCTGTGGTAAAAGTTTGCATGAGCTATAGGTTATATTCTTGGTGTAAGTGTGTAAATACTTTATTTATAAGTGCATGTTGATTACTTGTTGTGCCATTTCATCTGCTTCTTTCTGTATGTCTTGTTTATATTGTTTGAGAGTTTCTTGTGAAGGTTGTTGAGGGTGTCTGAGATTAATATATATTTTCATTTTAGCTTCGGTACCAGATGGGCGAATAATAATTTTCCCCTCTGGTTCTAGGCATAATTGTATAAGAGCAGCTTGAGGTAGGTAATCAAAGAGGTCTTGCCATGTTTTGTGATGTGGACGATGGAGAGATGATTTTTTGTGCTGGAGATCTATTATATCCACTACTTTCCGGTTACCAATCATTTTGTTCCTGTATCTATCAGAGTTTTGCATGAGTGACTGGAACCTTTGGTTTTTAGCCGAGTGTTCTAGTGCAATGCTAATAAGTTTTTCGTGATATAGCCCATACCGTATGAATAGGTCGTTGAGTGTATCTACTAAGTTACATTGGTTAGCTAATTCGGCAAGTACCACAGCAGATGAAACAGCATCTTTGTCACGTACCCACGGGATACCTAAATAGCCTAGAGATTCTTCCGCACCAAATAAAAAATTTTTAGGGTCTTGTATGAGATGACTAGCTATATACTTGAATCCTGTTAAGCTCTTGTGTATGGTTATATTATGTTCTTCTGCAATTTTCTCTTGTAAATCTGTTGTAACAATAGTGTTGCAGAAAAAAGGTGCTTTTAGATGCTCTTGTTTGGTTTGTATCATATAGTATAATAAAAGAGAACCTATTTGGTTACCAGTTAAATGGACGTAAGAGTTATGATGATAAACATAGCAACCCAGTCGGTCTGCATCTGGATCAGTGGCTAGTAACAACTGGGCATTAGATTCTTTGCCGTGTTTTAGTAATTCAGTGAAGGCAGCTTCTTCTGGGTTAGGGCTGGTTACAGTGGGAAAATTACCATCAGGTTGATATTGTAATTTGAGAGTATGAAAGTTTCTATAATTGAGTGCATGAAATACTTTTTTAAAGATCCACCCACCAGTGCCGTGCAATGGTGAATACAGGATAGACAACTTTTTTTCCCCTTTTTGCACAAAGGGCTCTGCTATAAGTTGTTTGATGTAAGATTGGATGATTCCATTCTCTTGATCTTTACTTTGTTCAGATAATGTTTGAGGCTTTATCTCATGAATCTTATTTGTAATACAAGTATAGGGAAGTGAAAGAAAAATTTTATGAATTTGTTCGTCTTGTGGATTGGTAATCTGTTCACCATGATTAGCATAAATCTTATAACCATTATGATTGGGTGGATTATGTGAGGCAGTGATCATGATGCCTCCAAGTGCCTGTTTCATGGTTATGGCAAAAGATACCAAGGGGGTGGGGATTGGTTGGCTAAAGATGATTACAGAATAGTCATGTTCTTCTAAAATATATTTGGTGATGTATGCCAACTCTTTGGCGTTAGAGCGAGAATCATAGCCAATAATAAACGTACCTTTTTTTTTTTGCAGGGTATGGATTAGAGCATATGTTAATTTGGCTATGGTATAATGATTAATACGATTGGTTCCTAATCCCATGATATTTCTTACCCCACCCGTGCCGAATGTTAACTGACTATCAAATGCACCTTCACTAATAAGTTTATCCTGGTGCGATATAATGTATCGTTTAGCCTCGGGAGTTAAAGGTGACTCCATAAAGGAAGTGATAAGATCCTTCTTAAATTGAAGTGACGTCATTCGTTTAGATCTGGTTTTTTTGGTATAAATCGTTCAAGTCTTTCATAGTCACTTGACGTTTATTTTTTATCAGGTTTTTCTTTTCTACATAGAGATAAATCACATGGTACATATATTCAGATACAATATTCTGTACCTTCGAATTCAGATTTTTTTGTTGGCTTTTTTTCTTGTCTTGGTTCTGCAATTCCATTAAAACGGTTTCAGCTGTTTGTTCGTCGTAGGTATCCCTGGCGTATTCAACAACATGATTTGTAACATCGTCTTGTAGTTTTAATATCTCTTTGGTTGCTTCAAAAACTTTTAAAAAGACCATAGACCTTTTTTCTTCTACTATTACTTGGTCGAAAAGCTTTTGTGTATCTTCTTTACTAAAATTTTGTATTTCTTGCATTTTAGCATGGCCTTGCTCTTCTATTTGATCTATGATATACGAATCAGGTAAGATAAATTGGGAATTTTCTATATAATCCTTTAGAAGTTTGTTCACAATGTAATTATTAAATGTTTTTTGAAGCATTATTTCAGTATCTTTTTTCATCTTAAGTTTGTAATCTTTTAGATTAAGAGACTTCTCGTTAGCTTCTACCGTTTTGATGAACTCGTCGGTTAATTCAGGTAATGTCATATCGTATATTTCATGTATAGTGCATATTGCAGTAATATCTATGCTTTTATCATTATGTTCTTGCTGGAATGTCGTTTTAAATTCAACACCAGGCTTGGGGTTGTTGTTGAGTATATGTTCCTTAATGTTCGGGGGCAACCAACCTTTATCATCCAAAGTGCTGTATTGCTCTTTGGTTGGTGGTGAAATGGGAGCATCACTTTTCCAAAGTTCAATATCAAATTGGATACGATTTTCTGGAGTGTATTTAATATCATCTTGCACTTCTTTCTTGGTAAATTGTGCATATTTGTATTGCAATTCAGATAATATCTCATTTACATCTTCATCAGAGATAACGGGTGTAGCTAGGTAGAGGTCTTTATTTTTCAATTTACCTAATTTAACGGAGGGCATGATGTCGTATATTATTTCAAGCGTATGTTCATCTATTGTTTGGATATGTACCACTTTATAGATGGTATTTTTTGTTTTTACACTAATTGGTTCTATGTTTTTTTCTACTAAAAACATTCCAGCGTACTGCTTCACTTCACTGGCAAACTTTTGTTTGATTAAGGTATCAGGTACTTTACCTACACGGAATCCAGGTAATTTCTTGTTGCTTTTAATTTTTGGTATTACGGCATTAATTGCCTCTTCACGTTCGTTTGCAGATACTGTCAGAGTGGCAGAATAGCGACTATTATTTTTTGTTGATTTTATATCAATAGAAGACATAAGTTAGAATATTGGATTATATTCATGTTGGCAACTTATAATCAAAGTTACTTGTTTAATGTTAATGGATTCAGTTGGAGAGTCGGCACCGGTTCTAGACAAAATAGACTTGATTAGCAGTTTCTCCTTGTAACGATAACACATACATGTTATTGACCATAGTACAAGACTAAATATATTTTTTCGCACTTTAACATGGAAGATATCGACTTTCCAATCATCTTTTTTAATTTGTTTTTCTTAACTCTTGACATAATATCTAGCTGTATAAAAATATGAGCCGTGCCGCATGTTCTTAATCGATTTTTGCTTTCCGTATTAATCTGCACATTATGTCTACTTACCTCACAGTGTCATAAAAAGCATTCTTCTAATTCTGTGAACACGCCTCAAGTAGTAGAGTTAAGTGCCTTAGAAAAAAAAGGGAAGCTTGTTTTCGAATCCAATTGTGCTAGTTGTCATGGTTTACAGGGTATGGGAGATGGCCCAGCTTCTGCTCACTTTAATCCTAGAAATTTTAAGAAAGATACATTTAAGCAGGGTAGTGATGTTGAGAGTGTGCAAAAAACAATTTTCGATGGCATACCAGGTACTGTCATGGTTGCTTGGAAAGACGTCCTCCCCAGAGAAGATATAGAAGCAGTTGCACATTATGTCTTACATCTAAAAGATAACTGATCATTAAGATATCTATTTGGTTGTGAATGAAATCAAACTTATTGCCCGCTACGCACTTGTTCCGGTGCTTTTTGTAGTCTTGTTGTGGTCTTTTTTTGCCCCTGCAAAAAGGGTTGGATATACGCCAAAACAGCCAATTGCTTACAGTCATAAGTTACATGCAGGCCAGTATGGTCTAGATTGTCGTTATTGCCATAGTGGAGTTACTCGTAGTAAAAAGGCAGGTATTCCCTCTCTTAACACATGTCTCAATTGCCATGTGGCTGTGGGCTATGGTAAACCAGAAGTGCAAAAAATACATACGTATTTACAAAAAAAGAAAACGCCTGAATGGGTTAGAGTACACAATCTTCCAGATCACGTCCGTTTTGCCCATGCTATCCATATAAAAGCCTTGCATAAGCCTAATCAACCCATCAAGCAAGCCTGTGCAGTATGCCATGGTGATGTTGCAAACATGGAAGTTGTTGGTCAGGCCAAGTCACTCAATATGGGTTTTTGTATTGACTGTCATCGTAAAGAATCATCTAAGGGTGCTAAGTTAGATTGTACCACCTGCCATTACTAATGAGGACAAGGATAATATATGAGCGAAATAAATAAAATCGATTCTCTCCAGCCTAATGGATTTTTGTGGAAGTCTTATGAAGATGTCCAAGATATAGAAGCATATTCTAAAAAATCCAAGCAATTGCAAGAGGTAGTAGAAGATCGAGAATTTAGTGAAGAGGTACAAAAGCTATTAGATCGTGGCCTAAGCTTACAGTTAGATCGCCGTTCTTTTTTAACTCTCATGGGTGCTTCTTTGAGTTTAGCAAGTATAAATTGTCACAAAAGACCCGCAGAAAAAATTCTACCGTATCTTGTTCGACCTTCTAATCATGTACCTGGAGTTTCTGATTCGTTTGCTAGTGTTTATGTAAACAATAGTAACGTAGTACCCATTATGGTGACCACACGTTCGGGTAAGCCAATTAAGATTGAAGGTCATCATGAGCATCCTCTTTTTAAGGGTGCAGTGGATGCCAATACAATTGCTAGTATATGGGATTTATATGATCCAGATCGCTTAAAACATCCACTTGTACGAAAAGAAAGTAAGCGTAGGAAAGCTACATGGAAGTCTGCTATTCAACAAGCTAAAGATGTCTTAGATGGCAAAGGTAATGTTGTTGTAATGTCACGTCCTTCTTATAGCCCTTCCGAAACTAATCTCGTGAACCAATTTGTAGCTCAATATAAAGCTACAAAAGTAGTGTACGATCCAATTGGCACCCACCAAGAAATTATAGAAGGGGAAAAATTGGCCTATGGAAAGAGATTAATCCCTTTTTATCGCTTTGATAAAGCAGACTTTATCCTGTCAATTGGGGCTGATTTTTTAGGTACATGGCTCAGTCCTGAATTATTTACTAAACAATTTTCTTCTCGCCGTGATCCAGATAAATCTAAAAAAATGTCTCAATTAGTTGTTGCAGAAGATATGATGTCCCTTACAGGTGCTAATGCTGATGAACGTTTAGCCATTCGTTCAGGATCGCATATTGTTTTTGGTTTGGGTCTTGCACATCTTTTGTTACCAAAAACTTCATATAGTCAAAATATTGAGCTGAAAATTTTTCTTTCAGATTATACCCCAGATAAAGTAGCTACTTATTGTCGGTTTCCAGTCGAGAACTTGATACGTCTGTCTAATAACATCATACAACACAAGGGTTCTTCTCTAATAGTTGCGGGTGGTCCTTCTACACAGGTAGGTTATGCAGGTAAGGCCCATTATGTAGCAAGTTTATTAAATACCCTTCTAGAAAATGATGGTAAAACGATTTTACCATCCCATCGCCAACAAGAAAATAGTGATGTTTCAGGATTCTCTGATTTACCCTTGCTTATTGCAAAAATGAAATCAGGGAGAATCGACACTTTGGTAATTGATAGAGTAAATCCAATATTTGACTTACCTGATTCTATGGGATTTTATACTGCTATCAGCAAGGTGAAGAATGTTATAGTATTGTCAGACCATCTTAATGAAACAGCTGAATTAGCAGATATTATCTTGCCCACTAGCCATCCCATGGAAGCATGGAGCGATGCTGTATCTTATTCTTACTACTACATCGCTCAACCTACCATCAGACCTCTCTTTGATACAAAATCAGCGGGTGATGTATGGCTTTCTCTTATCTCAGATAAGTTAGATACGAGTTATTACGATTACATTAAGAATCAGGTGTCTATTAAGTATATTGGTTCTAACTGGAACAATACACTCAGTAAGGGTTTTCGTAAAATAGGTAGGTTAGGCCATAATACACAAGAGTCACAACGTAAGTTTAATAGTTCTAATAAATTACTCTTTAAATTTCCTTCTCAAAGAACAAAAGATAAAGGTTATAGGCTCAGTGTGTATGAAACCGTACAACTAAGAGATGGTTCAGGTGCTAATATATCATTTAGACAAGAACTTCCAGATCCTGTTACAAAGGTTACATGGGGTAACTATGTGGCTGTTTCAATCAAGGATGCCCAAAAAAATGAATGGTCTACTAATGATATGTTGCGTATTACAACAAGTTCTCTCATGTTTGAGCTACCTTTATTTATCCAACCTGGTTTACAAGAAGGTTCTATGGCAGTTGCTTTGGGCTTTGGTCATTCTAAATTGGGTAAAATTGCAAAGGGTGTTGGGGTAAACACAAATATAATTACAGGCTCCAGTAAAACAGGGCTTGTTTATAGTGGTATCCAAGTAGAAGCTCATAAAACAGGTAAACAACAAAAAATCGCAACTACGCAGAAGCATCATGAGATTCCAGGCTCTTCTAATCGAGGTATTATTCATCATACTACTCTCAAAGAGTATAAACAAAATAAACGCTCTGGACTAAGTAACTATAGCAAAATGGAACCAGGTACTCCTCATTTACCTGGTAAAGGTTTGTATCCAGGACATGCCTATAAGAATGATCGATGGGGCATGAGTATTGATCTTAGCAAATGCACTGGCTGTTCAGCTTGTGTCATTAGTTGTTATTCCGAAAATAATGTACCAGCTGTTGGCAAGAGTGAAGTATTAGTTGGGCGAGAGATGAGCTGGTTGCGAATTGATCGCTATTATACAGGCAGTCCTGAGAGCCCTAGTGTTATATTTCAGCCTGTCATGTGTCAACATTGCGAAAATGCACCATGCGAAAATGTTTGTCCTGTTGTTGCCACAACACATACATCTGATGGGCTCAATGGGATGTCATACAATCGATGTATCGGCACTAGATATTGTGCAAATAACTGTCCGTATAAAGTTCGTCGCTTTAATTGGTTCGAAAATTGGGAAGATAAGATACAAGATCCGCAACAATACGCCCTGAATCCAGATGTTACTGTCCGTTCACGAGGTGTGATAGAAAAGTGCTCCTTTTGTGTGCAACGAATTTCCAGTCATCGTCAACAAAAAAGGCTAGGCCCTCTTGAAACAAATAATAAAACATTAGAAACTGCTTGTCAACAAGCATGTCCCGCTGATGCGATTGTATTTGGTAATGTTAATGATCCACTAAGTGCCGTTACGGCAAAGAAAGAATCTCAACGTTCCTATCAGGTATTATTACAGACCAATGTTAAACCATCTGTGTCTTATATGACCAAGGTATCTAATAGTTAGGGTATTTATGTCATCGCAAACTACAAGTCCATATTCTATAGGTAAATCATACAAGGATATTGACGATGAAGTTCTTCAACCTATAGAAAGTTTCCCTACGAATCTATGGTATATTGCAATTAGTATTACAGGTAGTCTTGCCTTGATGATGTTTACTTTGATTGGTTTTTCTTTTTATAAAGGCCTAGGAGTTCTAGGAATTAACAATCCCGTAGGATGGGGTTTTTACATTGTCAATTTTGTGTTTTGGATTGGAATTGGCCATGCGGGTACTCTCATTTCAGCTGTCCTATATCTCTTTAGACAGCGATGGAGAACTACCATTAATCGTGCTGCTGAAGCAATGACAGTTTTTGCGGTGATGACGGCGGGTATATTTCCCATTATACACGTTGGTAGGCCCTGGTTTATTTTTTGGGCCGTACCTTATCCAAACGAAAGAGGCCCTTTATGGGTAAACTTTAAATCACCTCTTGTTTGGGATCCATTTGCCATTACTACGTACGCTCTTATCTCTATTATTTTTTGGTACATGGGATTGGTACCTGATCTAGCCAATATTAGGGACCGCCAAGAAAAATTACAAGCTACAGGGCCTATTTCCTCTTTTTTACTTAAAGTAAAAAAGATATCCATTAGAGCCATGGCACTGGGTTGGGTTGGTTCTGCCAGAGCATGGTCTCATTATGAAAAAATGGTACTGATGTTTGCGGCTTTGTCAACACCCCTCGTCCTTTCGGTACATACAATTGTTTCATTTGATTTTGCTACTGCCGTTGTTCCTGGTTGGCATTCAACTTTATTTCCACCTTATTTTGTGACAGGTGCTATTTATTCGGGTTTTGCAATGGTACTTACTTTGCTCATTATAACTCGTGAAGTTTTTAAACTCAAAGCATATATTACCATGAAGCATTTAGAAAATATGGGTATTATTATCCTGGTAACAGGAATGATCGTTTCTTTTTCTTATACCATGGAATTTCTTATGGCAGCCTATAGTGGATATGAACCTGAACAGTATGTATTTTTAAATCGACTTAAAGGTCCATATGCATTTGCATTCTGGACAATGTTTACCTGTAACGTGGTTTCACCACATTTTATGTGGTTCAAAAAATTGCGTACAAATATATATGTACTCTTCGCAGTGTCCATTGTGGTGAATATTGGCATGTGGTTTGAGCGTTTTGTTATCATTATTACTTCTCTTCACAGGGATTTTTTGACCTCTAGTTGGGACCTCTACATACCCACCTGGGTGGATTATGGTATTTTATTAGGTTCGTTTGGTTTCTTTTTTACCCTCTATCTTATTTTTGTTAGAGTACTACCCGTAATTGCATTTAGCGAAGTTAAGGCTGATGAAGCTAACGAACGTTTAGAGTTAGAGCATAAAAAAATATAATGAGAAGACAGTATGAAGTTTAGTGATATTCGCAAAGGTCTGTTTCGCTACCAAGAAGTTAATTCTGGATGGTTGGTGTATGTTAAAGATGAATCTACATTACTTTTGGCCACGAAGAAGTTAGTTGCTTCCCATATAGAAAAAATAGATTGCTTTACTCCATTTCCTGTACATGGTTTAGATAAGGCAATGGGTTTACAACGCTCATGGTTAACCTTATTTACGTTATTGGGTGGTATCTTGGGCTGTTCTTTTTCATTCTCTTTTATGTTCTATGTAGATGTGATAGACTGGCCTATGAATATTGGAGGTAAGCCATTCTTCGCTTGGCCTGCTTATATTCCTATTACTTTCGAATTAACAATTTTATTCAGTGGTATTTTTACCTTGGTTGCTTTCTTGTTTTTATCTCGCTCATATAAGCCAAGTAGGCCATTATTTGCACCAGGAACAACCCAAGATCGTTTATGTATTTGGATTGGTGATGAGATAGATGAAAAAAAAATAAAAACCATACTAGGTGATTTGCCTCACCATATTACCAAGGTGGTTTTAAGTGATTAGACAAATACCTATGAAACGTTGTAGTTGTTTTTTGTTCATATTCTTGCAGGTAGGATGTGTTGGCTATGATTACTTCCCGGATATGCATTATTCACCTGCTGTAGATTCACAAGAGTATGATTTTATTGGTAAGCGACAGGGGGCAATGTTACCTCCTGAGAATACTATACCTTATGGATCTTCTGTATATACTATGAAAGAGTATTTACAGAATTATGATCAAATAGCTTCTGAATTAAAAAGTCCTTTTAATCATATCAGTAACATTGTTTTACGAAGAGGAAAAAAACAATATGCTATCTATTGTGCTCCTTGTCATGGTATTAGTGGTAAAGGTGATGGTCCAATTAAGAAAAAATGGGTTGGAGTGAGACCTCTTGTGCAGGTGCCTAATCGAGAAGTGCCTCCTGTTACCTGGCCTGCTAAGCGGATATATCATGTAATTCAAGTGGGTATACGTTCTATGCAAAGCTATTCAACGCATATATTAGAAAAAGATAAATGGGCTATTGCACACTACGTAAAGTATTTACAAAAAAAATCCGCTGTTATATGGTAACAAATACAATTTATTAGGGTGATATAATATGCAAAAATTTATACTATCTTCAGATGTGCGTTCTATCTTATTGGGCATGGTAGGTTTGGGGCTTGTAACCTTAATGATGACATTCTATATTTCGCCTGATCAAGGTTGGTTATTGTTGCTTGCAGTGATATGTTTTCTGTTCACAGTCTCCGTGAGTGGGGGCTTTTTTACAGCCTTACAATTTATTGCAGGTGCTAAATGGTCAGTTGCTATTCGCCGTATCCCAGAGACCATGGTATATATACTTCCTATTACTTTTTTATTTATGATCGCTTTATTTTTTAGTCTATCTCACATATATGAATGGGCCCATTATGAACATTGTACTATTAATCATGATTGCACTGGTCTGATTAAACAGGATACACTATTGGATGCTAAAGCCTGGTATCTAAATACTCCATTCTTCATCTCCCGTGTGGTCTTATATTTTGTTATGCTGTATATGTTAGGGCGTATGATGCATAAAAAATCTTTAGTGCAGGATGATTGTAATCCCACAGAAAGAGTTGCCATAAAAGACAAATTAGTAAGAATGGGAGCAGGCTATATGGTTGGGATGGCATATCTATTAGCCTTTTTTTCAATTGATGTTGTCATGTCCTTAGAACCACATTGGTATTCTTCGATGTTCCCTATTTATGTATTTTCAGGTGCAGCATATTCAGGTATTTCAGCTTGGATTATTCTCTTGTATGTTATTCAATATAATAATGGACTAAAACAAGTTACAGTTGAGCACTATCATGATTTAGGTAAGTTCTTACTTATGTTTACTATTTTTTGGGCATATATTGCATTTTCACAGTTCATGTTAATATGGTATACTAATTTACCAGAAGAAACTATCTACTTAGAAAGACGTCTACGTTTTACTCATAAAAATTTCTTTGGCCTGTTTACTATCTTATTCTGGGTAGGGCATTTTATTGTACCGTTTATTGTATTACTTTCTAGACAGGTTAAAAGAAAACCAAAAGTTTTGTGTGGCATAGCTTGTTGGTGTTTATTTATGGGGTTTATGGATATTATTTGGAGTGTATACGGTGGATTTAATATAAAAAATAGATTCCCTGTATCTTGGAATGAGATAGGAGCATTTATGGGTTCGGTAGGCTTATTTGGTTATGTATTTTTTCATTATTTTGCCAAATCTAATGAATTACCTGTTGGAGATGTAGATTTACAAACATCACTCCATTTTCACCAGCCACATTAACAATACTGATGCGGGCGTGGTGTAACGGTAGCACAAAAGCCTTCCAAGCTTTTAGCGTGGGTTCGAGTCCCATCGCCCGCTTTTTTTTATAGCTAAAGATTGTTTTTAGTTGTTGAGTATCTTAATTAGAATTTCAGAGAAGTATGGTATTATTTATCAATATTTCACGTGCTTCATGGCGAATGGACGTTATTATTGTTATTTTCCTTCTTGCCTTAATGGTTCTGACATATAGTATTTATACTGTACGTTTTCAACGGAATTATCTATTACATAGAAAATTACAATTATTTTTAACTGGATTATTAATTTTCACTATTATTTTATTTGAAATTGAAGTACGTTATTACGGTTGGATAGATAGTGCTAAGAATTCAAAATACTATGTAACCTTAGTTTGGCCTATTTTATGGATACACTTATGTTTTGCCATATCTACTGTCATTATGTGGACAATTACTTTTTCTCATGCTATGTATGCTTTTCGAACTTCTATATCTCCAAACCAAAGTAGCCTCATGCATAAGCGACTAGGGCGTGTAGCGTTTATTTGTCTATGGTTAACTGTTTTACTTGGTCTTGCTTTTTATTTTTTTGCCTTTATAAGCTAACGAACATGTCTGAGCATTGTTATAAGGATATGTACTATACTATTTTTATCAACCACTATTCTAGTTGTTCTTACCAATTTTAAGTGAATGGTTCACTTGAATATTTTTTTGGTATTCTTTGTGTTGCATCCGGTATTCAATCATACGACCTAACTTATTTAACATTTTTCTGTACTCTCTTAATGTGGAATATCTCTGTCTAGGTTTCAAAGATTCTAAATGATATATCTTAATTTCTGCCGCGGGAGGGAATGCCTGTTTAGGATCGAGAGGTAATAGTTGCCTATTTACTGCCTTATTTGTCAGATCTTCATCCAATGTCCAACTAACATATATAATCTGCATGGAACCCATGGTTTTACCACCTATGTTATTTACTTCTATACGCCTTACTTCTGTGAAATATCTTGTTGTATCACTTTGCTGGTATAGGAATACAATTTTTTGTAATTTTAAACCTGAAAAATAACATACAGCTCTCTGACGATAAACATATTTCTCACGATCACTAAAAAAGTTATGATAGCCCATATTGATATCTGTACTGTACTGATTATTTTTAATTCCATCTATATCATTACTACTAAATATTTTGGCAAGATTAGCATGGAGCACTTTAATTTCCTTTTCAATATTAGTAGTATCCCATGGATTGCTAATATTATCTTTGGGACCAGCAAGTAGCCCAAGAGAAATACAAAAGAATATTAATAACAGCCTTTTCATAATAATTCCCTCCCCCTACGAGGATATCCTCTCCCACATACTAAGTTAGCGACAGTCTAGTGAAAAACTAAAGTAGAAAAAGTATTTTATATTTATTATCTTTGTTATAGATGGTAATCTTGAGCATCTTTTAACTAAAATTAATGAATTTAATGCAGTACCATGTCGTAAATAGTGTGTTGACATTTCATCTTATTGGCTCGTTATTGCGACAAGGCCATGTGTGGTGGCTTTGTTTATAGTTCACATGTATTTAAAATATTGGATATCTTACTTCCTGGTTTGTATGCCTTCTGTTCTCTTTGGAGTAACTTTACAAGGCACAGTGCGGGATTATGAAACGAACTTACCTGTCGTTGGGGTTACTGTGCTATTAGAAGGCCCCGCAACGTTAGTTGAAATTACAAATAAAGATGGTTTTTATTCCTTCCCTGGGCTATTATCTGGGAAGATATACAAGATGAAGTTAGTGCTTCCTGGTTATATTTCCTTAAAAGATAAGATTGCAACACAAAGTGTTAGTAGTGATCAAAAAGATGATACTACTACTGATATTGATGAGGTAGAGGTTTCGCCTGTAGTAAGAAATTATCATTTAAAAATTGCTTATGATGCACTGCCCAGTACCATTACAAGTTCAAGTGCTGGGCCAGTAACAGTGATTAATAATAGTGAATCTGCTTTGACTGGAGGAAGAAAGCGTCATGATGGATTTGAAGATGGGATTAGCTTTGAGTTAAGTGCACAGTTCATAGATGATAATGTTGCCAACACGGTAGTACGTATCCCAGGTGTGCATACGATCAACGGAGATTTTATTCATGTGCGTGGTCTTGGTCGTCGTTACAGTTCCTTGTATCTTAATAATTTCTTGATTGGTTCAGTAGACCCTGATACTAAAGGAGTAATCTCAAGTATATTCCCAATTTATCTCATTGACAATGTGATTATTGATAAGATCTACTCTCCCAGTAGAATAGGTGAATTTTCGGGTGGTACTACGAATATACATCTCAGTGAATATATAGATAAAAAAAGACTTAATCTAATATTTGTTATGGGTTTTAATACACGGGCTAGTTTTAGATCTTTTCAGACTTATGATGGTAGCGGATTAGATGGCTTGGGCTTGAGTTCATTTGATTCGAATAGACGGCTCCCAAGTGATTTATCTAAACAAATCGTACAGCCTTCAGATAATGATGCTAAATTCCAAACTACACAATTGTTTGCAAATAATAATATTTGGAATATCCGGAGCAAAAGAGCACTTCCACAGATAAATGGGATCGTGCAGTATACCAACCAGCATGTTTTTAGCCCAACCTCTAACCTTAGTTATTTTTTCTCTTTATTGTTTAGAGAACTTTCACAAAATCGTGTGGAGAAAAAAGATGCTTATAATACGTCAGGTGCACTACTATCAACTGAAACTAGTAACCTCTCTGCTTACCAAACTACGTATGGTCTGGCTTTATCATCTCATTATTGGATAAATAAACAGAATAAGCTGAATTTTGTAGCTTATTATAGCCATAACTCTAGTAACAATGCCGTACGTACTTTTGTGGAAAGTGATTTAGATGGTGCTACTCGTGAAGATTTATTACATTATGTTGGTCAAGGTTTTTTATTTCTTGGTATAGATGGAATTCACTCCATTGATAAATCTCATAAATTAGGGTGGGATTTTGGTTATTCTCTTTCTACAAGAGACGAACCTGATAAACGAGAGTCAAACTACCATAAAGGTGCTGTAGCAGACAATTACTTAGTGCAACAATTTCATAGAGATTATAACCTACATGTTGATTCTACTTATAATGGCTCAATATACTGGAAGTTTGATTTTAGACAGTGGGACCAATTCAAATCCCATTTTAAGACTGGTGTTAATTATTTATATCGTAATCGAGATAATTTATTACGTAGTTTTCTTTGGGAGATTAGTGATAGCTCGCAATTCTCCTCCAATGTATTAGCAAATGATGCTGAAAGTGTCTTTCAGTCTATATTAGACGACAAGCTTATAGATGGCGTTCGCTTTACTGAAAATAATGATACAGGGAATCGTACCCAATCTAGCCAAAGTATTTATGCCTATTTTTTTCAATTAGTGATGCCCCTTACACGTGAGATTCATCTCTCTACTGGAGCTAGGCTTGAATATTCTCAGTTAGTAACTGGCTCACAGACTTTAAGTTTGACTAACAGTGCAAATAAAACAGAGTTTATTGACTATGATATTTTACCTTCTATTATTTTGTCATATACTGTTATAGAAAATGTAAAATTAAAAACGTCATACTCTCATAGTATGGCCCGTCCAGATTATAGAGAGTTTGGATCATACGTGACCACCAGTGCTGTTACTGGTGATACTATCTTTGGAAACTCTCAACTTGTAAAATCTAACATTGATAATGTAGATATACGTTTTGAATGGTATTTTGGTTTAAAGGATTTTATATCCATTAGTGGGTATTACAAAGATATTAGGAAGCCAATTGAGGAGTTGCCCATCATTTCTACAAGCAATACCTATACGTTTTTTAATGCTGATCGGGCTCATGTTTATGGTGTTGAACTAGAAGGAAGATATCGTTTTGATCAGTTGCTTCCATTAACTTGGGGTGATATCTATCTTACAGGTAATCTCACATTGGGTAGTTCTAGAATCGACTTCCCCAACACTATATCGTATAAAGAGATTAATAATCCTGATATTTTTGCTACAATCGCCTCTTCCTTATTGGACACAAAGAGACGTTTACAAGGCCAACCGTCTTATATCGTTAATGCTAGTATAAATTATGCTCATCAGAAGTATGGTACTCTATTTTCTATGATCTTTCATACAACAGGTCGGTACATTACGAGAGTAGGAGTTCAAGGTTTCCGTAACCAGATTGAACAAGAAAGAGCTTATCGCTTGGGTGTATCAATAACTCAGCGTCTTTACGATACTTTACGTATGCGCTTCATATTATCCAATTTACTTGATCCTGCAATCGCACAAACAACTATTTTACCAGGAAGTACAACAAGGCAAGTAGTGTATGAGTATAAACAAGGACGTAATTTTCATATTGTACTGGATTACGTATTTTAAAATATGTTACAAAATCCTTCATTTAATAAAAGTCAGGGCGGTACAAAAGTTATATTATTTTTGTTACTAAATTCTATTATTTGGTCTGTTCTTGTCTATTTACATTTTACCCGTTCGCTTTCTCATGAATCAGGTGCACAAGTTCTAGGTAAAGTAGTGCATACATCTAACGTTGTATTACGGAAGCTATCAGGCCGTTTTATTTGGGAAGTAATTGCCATAGATTCAGATGTATATTATAACGACTATATCCTTACACAAGAGAATTCGAGTGCAATGATTGTTCTTAGAACAGGTAGTATTATTGAAATAGAATCTAACTCTTTGTTGCAAATACAGGTTCATGGTCAAGATCTTGGTTTAGTCTTTAACAGTGGTATTTTACGAGCCACTGGGGCTTCAGAAACAGATACTACTAAAATACGTTTGGGTGATTCTATCATTAATATTGGTGATGCCGAAGTTACTTTACAAAGAATTAATCAACAAACTAATGTATATGTGGAGAGTGGTTCAGTACGTTTAAATAAGGCAAAGCCCCCGCCCACAGAGAAAGTTGCTGCAGTCTCTCAGAATGAGCTTGGTGCACCAAAAGATGGGCAAAAAAAGAAGAGTGCAAAGAGACAAAAGGATAAACCAGGGCAGGTAGAGGAAGATCTAAGTGAAGACATTATCATAGCAGGTGAGGTTTTATCTATTGTCGAGGATAAAGAGAGTGGAAGAGTAAAAAAAGCACTTCATCAAATTGATATTTTAAGTATTCATCCTGAGCCAGCCGGTCTGTTTGTTTTAGACAGTCGTAAATCTAAGTATGATATTCTTTTTAGATGGAATGCATTAGTGGATCTAGATTCGTATGAGTTGTATATTTCTTCTACAAAAACTTTTGATAAAAAAGCTATATATAAGACCAATGGATTCCAAAAGAAGGTTGCCTTGTCAGCTGGTACATGGTATTGGCAGGTCACTGGACAGCGTGATGGGCAATTAACCGCTTCTGTGCCCCATGATTTCCGTATTGAAGGCTCGGTAGGGCTCTTATTACAGTCTCCTGCTTATAATTCTATATCAAAGTTGGGTGAAGCTATTCGATTTCGTTGGGATTTAGAACGTTCAGTGCCTGTACGACTTCTTGTTGCCAAAGACAAAGAGATGCGCAATATAATTATTAATAAACTAGTGTCCGGTAGAAGCTTTATTGTTAATGATCTAGATGTTGGGCGTTATTATTGGCAGATAGAAGTGGAGTATGCCTCAGAGCAGGCAGCCTATACTGCCCAGCTATCTAAGAAGGATAAGAAGATTATTTATGCTTTTAATATAGTCTCTACGTCTAAGAGCAAAAAAGAAGTACAGGAAGAAGTACAGAAAGAAATACCAGAAGAAGAAAAAATTATACCAGAACAAGTAAAGTTAGACAAAGTTCCTGAGAAAATACTTGTACCATTTGATAAACAGCCTGAAGAGATTATTCAAGAACAAGCTAAGATACAAACGCAATTAACAATACCAGGTACTCCTATACCCATTGAAAAGCTTCGTTCTAAAAGATTAGATAGAATTAAAGAAGCTGAAGAAGAAGCCAAGGAAGCTGAAGAAGAAACTAAGCGAGCTAAAGAAGAAGCCAGGCAAGCTGAAAAAGAAACTAAGCGAGCTAAAGAAGAAGCCAAGCGAGCTAAAGAGAAAGCCAAGCAAGCTAAAGAGAAAGCCAAGCAAGCTGAAGAGGAAGCCAAGCAAGCTAAAGAGAAAGCTGGGCAGAAGACCACCGAGCGAGCTAAAAAGACCACCGAGCGAGCTAAAAAGAAAGCCGAGCAAGCTAAAAAGAAAGCCGAGCAAGCTAAAAAGAAAGCCGAGCAAGCTAAAAAGAAAGCCGAGCAAGCTAAAAAGAAAGCCAAGCAAGCTAAAAAGAAAGCACTAGAGCGGAAAAAATTTCTAGCCCAGGCTATAAATCCTTTATCTATTGGTGCCAGCATGCCTGTACCATTAGACAAGTCTAATGTTGTGATCGATTATCCAATAGCTGCTCGGCGAAATGCTATTCAAGGAAATATTATGTTGGAGTTAGTGATATCTAAGACTGGTAAGGTGCTGAATGCTAAAATCATTGGTAGAAAGTTAGGTTTTGGTCTCGATCGAGCAGCTGTAAAAGCTTACAAAAGGAAACGTTACAAACCAAGTTATGATAAGCTTAACAATCCAATTATGAGTAAAACATACCAATTAGTACAATTTAGGTTGTCGGAGTAACTTTTATTATGGTAAAAATTTTATTAATAAGTATATTATTTATATTATCTTGTTCGAACATTGTTCAAGAAACACAGAATGCAGTTAATTTTGCTCCAGCAACCACTACGGCATGTAACTACGAGAATAATTCAGATGGTGAGATTAAAACTGGTGTAATAGGTAAGAAAACGCTTTGGGGGGGATTAGGAGGTAAATCTTGTGTGCGTATGCAGGGCTATGTGCGTGTTAAGAGTGGTGCAATGTTAATAATTGCATCGGGTACAACGGTTCTAGCAGCAGTATCTGAGCCTACAGTACTTATTTTCGAAAGAGGCTCACACATATCATTAGATGGACGCTCCGATGGTCCCATTATTTTCACTAGTGGAAAATCGGTTGGACATCGTAATAAGGGTGATTGGGGTGGGATTATTATTAATGGTAATGGACGATATAATGCTGGTCAACAAGCAGATGGCTCTAATGTAGGAACTGGTTTAGCTGGAACTGGCTTGTTTGGTGGTAATAAGGGGGGTAATGCAGGTAAGATGAGCTATGTACGGATAGAGTTTGCTGGTAAAGAGTTTGTTAGAGAACAAGTATTAGCTGGATTAACATTGCGTGCTGTAGGTTCGCATATATCTGTAAGCCATATACATTTGCATAAAAATGCAGGTGATGGTTTATCCATTATTGGTGGTGGTGTAAATGTAAAATTTTTGATCGCTACAGAAAATTTAGGTGATCAAATTAATTGGAGTAATGGTTGGGTAGGGAGTATAGAAGATTATATATTATTTCCATTGGATGGTGATAATGGCATTGAAGGAACAAATAATCGTGTTATTCCTTTGCGTGAACCTATTTCCAATCCAACATTAAACAATGGTTATGTGGTTGTGCCAAAGGATACTCCACATAATCGAGCAGGTCTGTCACTAGTGCATGGAACAAAGGTACGTTTTGAAAATCTTAATGTATTTAATTTTGCAGTATGTGTTTTGGTTCAACAAACTAGTGGAGTAGCATTATTTGAGAGAGGTAAGTATAATAATTGTCATAAGTCTGCTTTTACTGGAAGTGCAGAGGCAACTAGTAGCTTCGAACAAGCTACTAACCAAAGAGATTTAAATATTAGTACTTCATTAACTAGGACTAATTTTAAATCTCTATTTGTACCAATATTTTCTTGGCTATCTTGGACGGAGTATATAAGGCACTAATTAATAAATGCAAAGAGGGTAATATATATGATAGTAAATTCCAAATTGGATTGTGTTTGGGTAAGATAAGTGAAACCTTTACCATTAGATTGTTTTCATAATGTCCAGATAATCAAGCAACCTATTGATCTATATGTTGCTATTACAAAAAAAGAGCGTAGTTCAAGCTATATACAACAGGCCACATTATTCTTAAAAACTCATAAAGGACAAGATGCATGTGATTCCGTATTTGCTAATCTTGGTATCAAGTCGGGTAGTAGTATTCATCGACACTTAATGGGTAATAAAAGTTGGAATTCTTATCTGCTTGAAGTAGCTTTTATGATAGAATGGCTAAAATGGTTTGATAATGATCCAACGGTATATACTAAACTAGGTGCGTTTATGGGGAATAGGAATGCCCTTATCTCATCAATAGTACGTACTATGCCGTTACGGATGTTATTGAAGAGAGTCAAACAGTCTAGTAATATCATGAGTATCGTTAGTATAGCCCGTAGTCGCACAATGAGAAATAAGAAGAATAGAACACAAAGAACCTGTTTATCATGGACTTATAAGCGTTTACCTAGTGAATTTAAGAGGCCCCATTTATCCAGTGTGTATATGCTAAATGGTATAGTAAAGACAATGTTACAGACCAAATTTAGAAATCATCCGGAACGTTATACATTTTTGGAAAGAAGTACACCCCTTTCTCCTCTTGATTTTAATGAAATTGATAATATCAAATATTATGCAGGACCAAAAAATTCAATACTTGACCAAAATGGAAATAATATAACTGATTCTAATCCTAAATATAATATTAATAATATCTTTTATTTACGTGGACATGTCTCCTATTGGGCTGATTATTTTCAAGAAGATAATTTTATAAGCCGTATCAGTCAATATAGACATAGGCGTAAATTAGCCAAAGACACAAAACTTGATCGTGCTATTAATAGAGTACATCGTGAATATGAGATTCAAACAGCTAAATTTACTTCTGAATTGAATGTTCTTCACCAAGAGCTTAAATTACAGAATAAAGAAGTAGAAATGGGCCTTAAAACAGGTGCTGCCATACAACAAGGAATGATGCCTAAGGAGATTTATCCTTGGAATGCTATATCTTTTTCTACAACGTATTTACCATTACAAATGATTTCTGGAGATTTTTATGAAGTAATTAAAGCGCATGATCATCTTTATATTTTTGTTGGCGATGTATCTGGTCATGGTATTCCAGCTGCCTTGCTTACTATGACTGCTAAGCAGTTTCTCTATAATACTTCTACCGCTGATAGCACAGTAGATGAAATATTTTTTGATATGAATGCTAAGCTATCTGGTATTATCAAGACGGATGATTATCTAACTTGTTTTGGTATAAAAATTGACTCGCTTAATCAAGTTTCTTATTGTAATGCCGCCCATGCCCATGCCCTGTATTATTCTTACAAAAATGATGAAATTATATCCTTACAAACAAATGGTTCTTTAATTGGCGTATTCCCCAAGCCCATTCAAGATTATGAATCAAAATCATTATTATTGCATAGTGGAGATAAGATTTTTATTTATACAGATGGTATTACAGAATATACGAATCAAAGTAATGAACCTTTTGGTGAGCAGCGACTTTTACATATTATTAGTGAAATGAAAAATAATACGTTAGAAGAAATACATACAAAAGTTAAAGAAGAGTTAACAATGTTTTCTTCCTCGTTTTCCCCTCAGGATGATATAACTTTATTTTCACTACAATTGGATGTAAAATGGCATGAACTTACTGTACTATATAAACAAGCTCAACAAGCATTAAAAACGGATATAGACCAAAGTTTATCTTATTTACTAGAAGCTAATAAACTAATAAAAAACATACCCAATGTCTTATTCGCTTTAGCAAAGTTATATACAGCTAAAAAACAGTATAAGGAAGCTTGTTATTATATTGATAAGGTAGTTACCAAGAAGAAAAAAGCAGAGGTTTTTATATTAGCCATGAAGCTCTATAAAATACAAGGTTTATATGATAAAGCTACAGAGTATGCACTAAAATTACAAAGTATTGATTCTGCCAATAAACAAATAGCTCCTTTTTTAGCTTCATTAAAAGAAAAAAAGTAAACCCTATCAAGGTAATAATTTCTTTTTTAAATAAATTTCAGGAACATAAAATTTCTGATGTTCCTGGCATGTTAGCTTATTTACATTCTGTCCTTTGATTAGTCCTATACATAATCCATGATACTTGGGCTTATCTACAAAAAAATAAATAGGCATCTGTATCACGAGGGAGTGTTTTTCGTCATAGACTAATAATTCTACGCCATATTTATAGTTTTTGATAATCCATTGCCCTTTGTGTTTTTGTATAGTAGGTTCAAGTAAGCAAGCTGTTGAATAGGATTCACACCATGTTACAATACCTTTAGGTTGAAAATACCAATCTTCATTATTACTCGCAGCTAGAATACGATATATTTTATTTTCCAGATATTTCTTTACCATATTTGTTTGATTATTTAGACAAAAGTGATTAATCTGTTTTACAGAAGTATCAGTGGCACTAATAGGTAAGGATATTAGATAGATTACAGTAATATATACCAGGGTAGCTCTTTGTATCATAATCATGAAGTAGGGCGTGGTACTACCACAAATTTAATTTTTGATGGTCTACCATAAATATAATATCCAAAACCTTGTTCTAAAGTCATAAATCCAAAAGAAGCTCCTGCCTGGTATATGTACAAATTATTTACCGCATTCTTCTTTGTTTTCTGATTAGTTTTTCTTCCTCCAGTGAGGACTGCAATATGACCTGTTCTACATTGCCTATTTAATTTCGAGGTGCAGTTATCTAGTGTAATAAAAACTAATTGACCCTCCTTAGCTTTTTGTTCTGCTAAATACCATTGTTTCAAAGTATATGTAGTAGAGTTTAAATTTAATAAGTCATTTTCTAGAACATATGATATATTATTTCCATTTAAATCTGTAAAAGTTTGGTTACCAATTTTTATGGATTTTGGTGGGGCTTGTAGATCAAAACCCAGATAATCATATGCCATGGCACTGACAGCTAACGTACAAAATGTATTGCATCCATAAGGGTTACCTCTCTCGTTATTATTTCGCTTACGTCGAGTATACTCCTTATAACCTTGGATGTCATGTTGCTCTACTTCTTGCCAGTGATATTTTCTACTAGGACAGGCACGACTAAATCGATTTGTATTCTGACAACCAATATATACATGCGAACCCTTACCCTTATTTGTTTTTACTTTTTTACCTTTAGCATCAACCCATGATAATTTATCCCATCTTACATAGTTTTTGTAACGAGGGTAAAAAAAAGAAGCATAGCAGCCTCGTACATACGCATTTTTATTTTGTTCCACAAAAGACATTTGTTTTAATACATCCTTAGGAATATTTTTATGCAAAGGATACTGGGTTAAATTTGCAGGCAGTTTATTGTGTACAATTTGCATTCTAAATATCCAAATTTCTTTATCAGGCTCTTTATGTGTTGTTAGGGTATTATAATCCAGTAAATTCAATTTCATATCTTTAGTATTAGGGATGCCATTTTTATACCAATGGTTAATGATATCTGTGGAAAGATTCTTGATTTTTAAACTAGGTGCTATTTGTATTTTAAAAGGACCTTCTGAATCACTATCATATTTTAGTTTAGTAGTTACCTCAATTGGCTGTGTAATGGTAATATTATCTATGGATAAAGTAAAACTTATTTGTTCTTTGAGATCTTCATATTCGATTATGTCATTCCAGCCCAGCCAATTTTTATAGGATGCTTGAAATAAAAAAGTATATGAAGCTAATTTTTCATTTATTATTAAGCATCTCTTATTTTTACAGCCAACAAAGTAAAAATGAAACATCTGTTTCAAAAAAGATTTTGTCTGACGAATTTGTATCGTAGGCTGAATAGATGACCAAGTCAAATATCCAATTTCAATCTTGTTTTTATGGGGAAGGTAGCGCATTGTACTTGGTTGCCATGTCATGTCTAAAAATGCGATCTCCCAATTTTTTTTATTTAATACCATATCATTAAGATGGAAAGAAGCTGGTAATTTAGTTCTTTGTAACAAGGCTTGAGAAAAATTCATTTGTAAAGCTACAATATCAAATTGCTGTTTATGAATTTGTGCTTTGAATACTAAATGAGGTTTTAAATGAATTTCTGTTATATTAACGGAGCATAATTCTTTTAAGCTTTGCACTTCTTCCATCACCATATGAATCTCATGGGGCTCCTTTAAAAAATATTGAAATTTTATATTATTTGTTTTTTCATTTTGTAATGCTTGCATAATACCCTGTTCCCATGTAAGTACAATAGGTGACTCTAATTTACCCTTATATAAAATATTTTTTGTAGAATCTTGGATCTGAACCAGTATATTGTTTTGGATATATTTTATAAATACGCTAGAGGGTGTAATGTTTTGGGATGTAAAACTCATACTAGATTTTATTAGCAGAGATATCGTTTTTATTGGTCTTAAAAATAAATTATCTTTTTGTGCATGAATAATGATTTGTTTCTTCTCTTTTAGGATACTAATATTTGTTATCATATCTGCTACACTGATAGAGTCTCTGGCCTGATAATAAGGATGTTCCATACTAATCGAGTATGATTTTAGTACACTAGTAATGTCATATCGTTTAGGAATAGAGAGATGAGATATTTGAAAGATACAGGATGACTTATCTTGACAATTATTTTGGGTATAGGCTTGCCCAATATCTATTTTTTGATCAAGATGGGTTTTATGTAATTGTACCTTAACTTTCTCAATACCAGACAGGTTGTTTTCATCGTATACGTGTCCTACAAGAGACCATAGTTCTATTCCAGTATCACTATCTTGAATAATAATTTCTGTATTTATTGTATCACCTATTTTATAATTATAGAGCGAGATCTCCTTAAGAGGTTTAGAGACATCCTTAGTATAGATATGTAATACTTCCTTACTCGGTAGTTTTAAAAATGTATCTGTTAGGTGGAATAAAAACTGACCTTCTGCATTAGTACGTATTTCATGCAAGATATTTCCATGATATTTTATCATAAGAGATAAGTCCTGAGCTCCCTGGTGAGATGTATTAAATACAGAACCTTTAATATAAATACCATGCTTGTACATGACATTTAGGTGATAATGATTAGTGGGTGTGCAAGTAATACTTGTTTGGTATGGTATGTCTGATTTTGGACGTATAGTAGATAAAATTTGTTTAAGTGCTAGAGGGATGGTTGGTGTGATGGTAATATTTATTTTTTCGCCGATATAGCATCCTTGATTAAGTTCCACCCTTACAGTTGTACTAGAATTTTGACTTGTTTCTACAAAAAAAGAATTCCCTTCTATTTCTAATTTAATAGGTAATGAGAAAGGCAGACGTTTACTTTGACTATTAATACTAGTAAGTTCTAAATATAATTCTTGGATATAATTCTTTTTATGGATTAAATTAATGTAAGGTAATTGTAAGTGTTTGTTTTCGTCATCCCATACAAAACAATCAGGCATTGTGGATTCAGGGGAGCATTTAATTAGATTTACGGTCTGGTACGTAGAGGGTCTATATGATATACTAATTTCTTTGATTTGAGATGCTTTTAAAGATTCTATGATGATTTCACTAAATACATTCTGTTTACTAGAATTTGTAAAAAAGAATAAATTTTTATTTGGAAGTTTAAGTATTATCTCAGCTCTATTAGGGATATCTTCTTTACTGCAATTTTTTTCATCGGGTATGTCTAGGCAAATATTTCCAGATACTTGTATATTTGTTTGCTTCTTTGTTGTAGTTACATTCTTTAGATTAATAGTGATGTAATTAATGGACGAGGCTTCTATTGCATAACTTTGTTTAAGGGGATTCTGGTAGTTATTATTTAGTTCCCAACTACCATTTTTCTTTTTCTTATAGATATACATTTGGATGTTAAAGTTACGATGTGAATAATTATGTTCTATAGTTGCCAACTTGTGATCAAAATTTTTTAGAGAAATTACCTGTCTAAAATTTTGCTTATTTATAGTAAAAGATAAGGCAATTGATTTTGTAATATCTCCCATGAAATTAGCTATAATCTTATGAGAATCAAAAAAATCACTCTCTTGATCTATACGAGGAAAATAAGTTTGAAATTCTAATGTTACACTATCTTGGGCTAACTGAGTATCACATAAAAGTGTGTATAAATACTGTTTATTCTCTTCGACTAACTTATAGTTATTAGATTGTTTTGATATTACCAACCTATCTTTAACTGGTTGATTGACTGGATTTTTAATAATAATTTGATTTTGTATGTCAAAAGTATTATCTTGGTATGTTACTTTTAGCCATAGTTTAAGTTCTGTAGATTCATGTTTAGTAATTTCTATTTCTTTGTATAAAGGACAACTATAAAACTCTTCCTCATATAATGTACATTTTACAGGTGTATTATCAAGGTCAAGTTGTAACTGTATCCACATTTTCTGTTTAACAAGTTGATTATTTAATTTATTTTTTATGTAAATACGTACTTCCTTTTTTAGTTTAAAATATTGTTCAGTTATTTTTAAATATGCAGGTTTCATATTCCACTGTTGACCTTGTATGAGATGATTCTCACGAACTACAATAGAGGGGCTTATATATGTTTTATACTTATGTTGTTTATCTTCATATTTAATTTGATAAGTACCTTGATCTATGATTGTGCTTTTAAAATATCCCTGTTTATCTGAAATAGTTGTTTTATAGCAATGCAATCTATTATTCTGTTGCTTTTGTGAAATTTTATCTAATTTTATCAAACAAAGATGAATATTAGATAGCGGATGGTGATCTTGAGTAAATACACTACCTGTTATTTGATTGACTATGGTATGATCTTGAACATCTATTTTCTGAAATTGGATTTTTTCAGGTGTTTGTATTGAATATAAACTATGTATACCAAATATTCCTAGTATAATTAATAGTAATCTCATATTATGTTTCATATATAATCTATCTGCATGTAGTTCACAGATTAGTATTGACAACAAGGTATAGGTATAAGGGATTCAGGTAAGTATACAATAGGAGACTTTATCTGCTAGCGAGCAGACACGATATGAATGATATTAGTGAATATTTATTCGTTTGGGGTCTGAGTCGCCATAAAGGTAGGGATACAGCTACTTAAAGTGAGTAAGATGAGCGTTAGATGGCTACACCAACCATTTTATACTAAATCTGTCAATAGCTTTTTATGGAGCTTATGGTAAACCTAAAGTTATACAAACTGACAATAGTGTGGAATTTACCTACAGATATATTTCTTTTCTAAATAGTACTCGAAAAGAGAAAGATAGGCTATGTGGTTTTGAACAGATATTACAAGAACATAATATATCCATCATCATTTGATTAAACCTTGTACACCTCAATTAAACAGCAAGATAGAAAGATTTCGTTGAAATTTAGGAAAAGAAGCAGATATGGATTCTTAGTCAAATTTATCCATATAAGAAATACAAAAAAAGATGGATGAATATCTCACGTGGTATAATACAAAAAGCCCACATTCTTCTTTTAATTTTTTAACACCACATAAGAGATTTTACGAATCTATGAAAGTGGCCTAGGCAATAACTGTAACATATATCTATGGGATTCCACAGCCAATCACTTACAAATACTTGATACTTGTACTCTTTAGAGTATGTATTCACGCAATTCCTCTGTGTTGCGTTGTGGCTGTGATAAGCCGTTTCTCACGAGCCAACCAAAACAGCAACACCAGAAAGAGTAATACATCCAGCTAATACCAGAATACTAAAAGGTAACCCTACTAAGAAGTAGACCTGCAACTTCGCCCGCTAAAGCAAATAGACTTTCCAAATACATAATATTCTTCTGACAATTTGTTAGCAAATTAAATATTTAATTACTAAAGAAAAAGAACATGAAAAGATAAAAAATGAAAAAACAATTGACATTTTATTCATTAAGAAGATATTCTATGCCAACGAGAACTTCATGTCTCGATGCATCATAATTGGTGCAGTAAAGAGAGGTACTAAAATGATAAACAAGCAACAAGCAACAAGCAACAAGCAACAAGCAACAAGCAACAAGCAACCTATAAGTCTTTTCCTAAATTTTTAGAACGAATTGTTGATCAAGGTCAACATTCTTTCCATGTATTCAAAAGATACTTCTCGATCGGCGTATTTGCCGTATTGGTGGTAAGCACCATCCAATGTGGAGGTGCCCCCTCTGCCGACGCTACTATCCCTTCTGGTGGTGGGTCTGGACAGTTTGATCCTATTTGTACGAATGGTGTTCCCTCAACAGAAAAGGTTTCAACCGCTAACACAGAAAAATGTGTTTCTTGCAATACTGGTTTTGAGAAAAATGGTGAACTTTGCAGACCATTCAATTTTATTTGTACGAATGGTGTTGAATCAACAGGTAAAGCTCCTGGGAAGGGTATAGAAAAATGTACTTCTTGCAATAGTTATTATGCCTTAAAAAGTGATAAAACCTGTGCCGAGGTTACGGTTACAACGTTGGCGGGTGGTAACAAGGGTGGAGGCATGCCATGTACTCCACCCTCCTCCAGCTGTATGGATGGCATAGGTACTTCAGCAGAATTTAATAATCCTGCTGGAATAGCGGTTGATAGTTTAGACAATATATATGTAGTAGATCGTCAGAACAATCGTATCCGCAAAATAACGCCTGGTCGTGTGGTTAGCTCATTCGCAGGTACTGGTATGACTGCGGATGGTATGGGAGGGATGATAGAAGGAGGAGGTTTTATGAATGGTCCGGGTAATGTAGCACAATTCCGGCAGCCTGAAGGTGTAGCGGTTGATAGTGATGGGTTTGTATATGTGGCAGATAGATTCAACAATAGTATCCGTAAGATAACGTCTGCAGGTGTGGTTGATACCTTGACGGGTACTAGTCTTAGCGAACCTTTTGGAGTAGCGGTTGATAGTTCAGGGATTGTATACGTGGCAGATACTGGGAACAATCATATCCATAAAATAACGCTTGATTCTAGTGGTATGGGTACGGTTAGCTTATTTGCAGGTGGTGGGAGTCCAGCACAATTTAATAGGCCTGTTAGTGTAGCAGTTGATGGTTCAAACAATGTATATGTGGCAGATCGTGATAATTATCGTATCCAAAAAATAACACCTAATGGTGTGGTTACAACATTGGCGGGTGGCGGTAGTGGTAGTTCTGATGGTGTGGGTACTTCAGCAAAATTTAATAAGCCTTATGGAGTGGCAGTTGATAGTAAAGGGTTTGTATATGTGGCAGATCTTAATAATCATCGTATCCGCAAAATAACACCTGATGGTGTGGTTACAACATTGGCGGGTGGCGGTAGTGGTAGTTCTGATGGCACAGGTACTTCAGTACAATTTAATAGGCCTGAAGATGTAGCGGTTGATAAGTTAGGCAATGTATATGTGGCAGATACGGGTAACGATCGTATCCGCAAAATAACCATACCACAATAATTGTAATCTCGTATCTTATTATACCCATCCCACGTTGGGGGTGGGGTATTTAGTTTTCTTTTTTTAGCTGTTTTTTGATTATCACCATGTTTCATATAAAATTAGTTTTTCTAATTTTATATTGCGGTTATAAACCTTTTATTCAAAAGATACTTCTCGATCAGCGTGTTTGCCGTATTGGTGGTAAGCACCGTCCAATGTGGAGGTGCCCCCTCTCCCCTCTGCCGACGCTACTAACCCTTCTGATGGCCTTTCCCAACATCAAGAATCTTTACAATAGACATCTATACTTTATTGACAATATATATTGCCAACAAAGTATAGAAATCCGCATGCGACAAGCTGATCTTTTCGAATTGACTACGGATGAATTTTTATTTGTAGAAAGAATTTCTACTGAGGCATATGATTTTATTGTAGCATTGGTAAAAGACAATTGGCACACATAGGTTATGTGACCCAACTGATGATTTTATTCATTATGGCATGTCAGACGATGACACACATGAGTATAATTCGCTGATATGCAATGTTAGCGAATTGACAGCTGAAAAAATCTACATTAAAATCAAAGATTCGTGTGATAGATCGGAAAATGGGCATTTTACAAAAATTACTTGATTGTGTATGCTGATATGTCGAAACGTGTGATGTTGGAGGGTTATGGTATGGGAGTATTTAATGATGTCTCTGTTCTTAGTATTGCTGATGCTTGTCAGGAAATAGAATATAGACAAAAGACTTGTCCAGAAATGTTACATAAAGCTACTGCTTCTTTGTCTCATGTAGGTAAGATCGTAATTTCATCTGAAGAAAAAAGACATTATCTTAGAAAAATACGGCATTCTCTTTTAAGTATGAATAATGAGATCCCTATTAGAAATATAAATGAATAGGAAAGATACGTCTAAGAATGATCACACTCAAAATAATTTTTCTCAAGAGAAAGCCATTGGGAAATTTTTGGACAATGAGAACAAGTATCTATAGCTTAGGATAAAGCAAGCCCGTAATGATAGTTCTTTACTTGAGGTAAATGATAAAAATAACCAGAGAAATTTTGAACTAAGTAGTAAACAGATCGACAACCAACAGGAAAATATAACGGCTAACAGAAAGATCCGTAATCATCTTTTATTATTTGCTTGTTGTGTGTGTGCATTTATCTTAGGATTATCAGTTTATTTGATAGTATTTGTAGACGGGCAACAAGAAGGTTATCTTATACTAAGTCATTTTGTAACGCTTGCAATAGGTTTGTTGGGCGGAAATGGTATTGCGAGAAATATGAATCGTGCTAACTAAGTTAAACTAACTACAAAATAGTCCTTTTCATAAATTCCCTGAACACATTCTTATTTTTTCTATTATTAAAACGCCAAGTAAACTCCGACAAGTAGAGTGGCTTATATCCAGGTGATATATGATGATACTGTCCATAGATAATGCTGGCGGTACCAAGATTTCACAATTCCTCTGTGTTGCGTTGTGGCTGTGATAAGCCGTTTCTCACGAGCCAACCAAAACAATGCTAACTAAAACAGCAACGCCAGAAAGGGCAATAAATCCAGCTAATACCAGAATACTAAAAGGGTAACCCTACTAAGAAGTAGACCTGCAACTCCGCCCGCTAGAGAAAATAGACCTTCCAAATACATAACATTTTTCTGACAGATTGTTAGCAAAACGAATATTTAATTACTGAAAAAAAAGAACCTGGAAAGATAATAAATAAAAAACAATTGACATTTTATTCATTAAGAAGATATCCTATGCTAACGAGAACTTCGTGTCTCAATGCATCATACATTGGTGCAGTAAAGAGAGGTACTAAAATGATAAACAAGCAACAAGCAACAAGCAACAAGCAACAAGCAACAAGCAACAAGCAACAAGCAACAAGCAACAAGCAACAAGCAACAAGCAACAAGCAACCTATAAGTCTTTTCCTAAATTTTTAGAACGAATTGTTGATCAAGGTCAACATTCTTTCCATGTATCCAAAAGATACTTCTCGATCAGCGTATTTGCCGTATTGGTGGTAAGTGCTGCTGTCCAATGTGGTGGTGGTGCCTCTGCCGACGCTACTACCCCTTCTGGTGGTGGTTCTGGACAGTTTGATCCTATTTGTACGAATGGTGTTGAATCAACAGAAAAGGTTTCAACCGCTAACACAGAAAAATGTGTTTCTTGCGATCCTAGTTTTGATCTAAATGGTGAACTTTGCAGACCATTCAATTTTATTTGCCCCAATGGTGTGCCATTAACAGGTAAAGCTCCTGGGA
This sequence comes from Leptospiria bacterium, assembly GCA_965262015.1. GTDB lineage: Bacteria > Spirochaetota > Leptospiria > Turneriellales > CBDBES01. Next base: position 1,059,568 of record OZ253494.1, on the reverse strand, counting down.
AGGGTATAGAAAAATGTACTTCCTGCGATGACTATTATGCCTTAAAAAGTGATAAAACCTGTGCCGAGGTTACGGTTACAACGTTAGCAGGTGGTAACGAGGGGGGTACTATGGGTACTGCTACTAAATGTGGCACTACTACTCGCATTATCCTCGCAACAATAGGAGAGTCCTGCAAAGATGGCATGGGTACAGATGCAAAATTTAGTGAGCCTGCTGGAGTAGCGGTTAATAGTTTAGGCAATATAATATATGTAGCAGATCGTCAGAATCATCGTATCCGCAAAATAACGTCCACAGGTACGGTTAGTTTATTCGCAGGTACTGGTGCTGTGGGCGGTATGGATGACATGCCTGGGATGCCTGGTGTAGCACAATTCTATCAGCCTGAAGGTGTAGCGGTTGATAGTGATGGGTTTGTATATGTGGCAGATTCGGTTAGAAGTCTTATCCGAAAAATAACACCTCCTTCTAGTGGTACGGGTACGGGTACGGTTATAACCTTGGCAGGTGGTAACGTAAGTGGGGTAGGAGGCATGCCATGTACTCCCCCCTCCTCCGGCTGTACGAAGGGCATGGGTACCGATGCGCGATTTAGTAATCCTTATGGAGTAGCGGTTGATGGTTCAGGCAATGTATTATACGTGGCAGATACTGTGAACGATCGTATCCGCAAAATAACGTCCACAGGTACGGTTACAACATTTGCAGGTGGTGGGAGTCCAGCACAATTTAATACTCCTGTTAGTGTAGCAGTTGATAGTAAAGGGTTTGTATACGTGGCAGATCGTGATAACGATCGTATCCAAAAAATAACACCTGGTGGTGTGGTTACGACATTGGCGGGTGGCGGTAGTGGTAATTCTGATGGTGTGGGTACTTCAGCAAAATTTAATAAGCCTAGTGGAGTAGCGGTTGATAGTAAAGGGTTTGTATACGTGGCAGATCGTGATAACGATCGTATCCGCAAAATAACGCCTGATGGTGTGGTTACAACATTGGCGGGTGGCGGTAGTGGTAGTTCTGATGGCACAGGTACTTCAGTACAATTTAAAAGGCCTGAAGATGTAGCGGTTGATAAGTTAGGCAATGTATATGTGGCAGATACGGGCAACCATCGTATCCGAAAGATAACCATAACACAATAATTGTAATCTCGTATATTATTTTACCCATCCCACGTTGGGGTGGGGTATTTAGTTTTTTTAGCTGTTTTTTGATTATCACCATGTTTCATATAAAATTAGTTTTTCTAATTTTATATTACAGTTATAGACTTTTTATACGAGGCGATTAATCTCTTACCACCATTTTTTCTATGAAGTCTTAGAAAATTTGAAAGCGTAGGTTCCATTTTTAGACAGTTTAAGGCGTTCATAAGCCGTTTTTCTTTAAGATACTAAAAATAAAGAGAGCAACCAATGGAAACTCCTTTTAGCATTGCTAAAAAACAGATCAAGAACACAATCAAACAACTAAGAAGATTTTTTAACACCACAAAGAGATTTTACGAATCTATGAAAGTGGCCTAGGCAATAACTGTAACATATGTCCATGGATTCTACAATAGTAACCAATTAATGCATTGACAGCTCCATCATTTTTTCATGATCTGAAGTGAGTATAACCTATGCCTACTTACGAGTATTATTGTAACCAATGTGATTTCGGTTTTGAAGTTTTTCATGGTATGTCACAATCACCAGAATTATCTTGTGGGGAATGTGGCAGTAAAGAGATTAAAAGAAAGATATCAGGCGGTGCTGGTATCCACTTCAAAGGAAGTGGGTTTTACGTTACTGACTACAAGAATAAGAAAGATACAACAGAATCTAACGAAAATAAAAAAATTCAGGATAAAACTCAAAGTAAAGATAATGAATCTTCAGCAGTAAAATCCAGTGATAAAGAGTCTAGTTAAGCGGTATATTCTGGTCTTTCCCCCAACCTAATATAGGAGTTGATAATGAGTAGTGCCTTAAATTCTATCTTCCCGGTTGTTCCAGTAAATACGTATAGAAAATCAGGTCCATTAGAAGCACGTGTTGTAGAAATGCGTGATCTATTTTCACATGATGATCCAGAAAATCAAGTAAAACACATTGTTTTTGAAACAAAACAAGATCTTAATTTTGCGGAAGGGCAAAGTGTTGGGGTCCTTGTTACACCCGAAACTGCTAATGTTACAAAACCAGTTTTACGATTGTATTCCATTGCATCTGCTCATGGAGGTTCTTCTTCCCCCAATCAAGTAGAAATCTGTGTAAAACGTGTAGTATATTTAGACCCTGAAACAAATACCAAAAAGTATGGTATTGTCTCAAATTATTTATGTGATTTAAAAGTGGGCGACAGTGTCTCTTTGACTGGGCCAGCAGGTAAGCATTTTCTATTACCTACGGCAGAATATATAGATAGACCATATATATTTTTTGGGACAGGAACAGGTATTGCTCCTTTTCGTGGTATGTTACAAAAGTTAAAACGAATGGGACATCCAATTAAGCATCCTATTTATTTATTTCTAGGAGTAAAGTATCAGTCCGAGTTGTTATATCATGAAGAATGGCAGAAATATAATGAATGGGTAAGCTATGATACTGCCTTAAGTAGAGAAACATCAAGTACACAAAGTGAAAAGATGTATGTAGATCATTTAATTGAAAAATATCATACAGAGATGAAAGAAATTTTATCTAACCCTAAAACTTTAATCTATTTATGTGGGCTTAAGTCTATGAAGAATAGTATTATCAATAGAATAGTAAGTGTGCTTTCTTTAAAGATCGATTCTCTAGAATATAAACAGTTGATAGATAGACAATTAATCATTGAGGTCTATTAACTTTATGTCTTTATTTTTAAAAAAACTTACTATTGATAGTGTTATTAAATATTATCCCATTATTTCTGGCTTATTAAAAAAAATAGCACCATTGGTAGATGAGCATGTGGGTAATCGCCATACTGTCGATAGTATAGTTAGGTTTGAACAAACTATTCTGGGGTTAGAAGCAGAAATTAAAGAAACAGATAAATGGCTACAAAGGACTAGTAAAAAACTTGGTTTCTATAAATCACTAATATGGGTAAGTTGCATATCATCTCTTGCCTCTTTTGCAATATCCATCTATATATTATATAAATATAATAGTTAAAGCAGGGGGATGAGATTAGTAGCGTGAAGAAATAGTTGCATCACGCTTTCTTTCAATGGCTGTCTTTTTACGGTAGAAAAGGACTTGTTTCTCTAATTCCACCAAATCACTACATATTATTTTTCCACCATCTAATCTGAAGTCTTTGTTTTTTAATAGTTCAATGACGTGTTTTTCACCTTCTTCTTTAGGGAAACCAATCATGTCACTCAGTTCTTGTACTCCAATATCAAATGTATAAGAAGTCTTAGGTTGTATTGCTATCTGTTTCTTCTGTACTAGAATTAGCAGCATGTCATACACTCTACCTAGTGGATCAATAATTAATAGATTAGCTAGCTGACGATAGGCAGCCCAAATTCTTTCACTTAAAATAGTGATCAATTTTACAGCTAGTTGGGGTTGCATCTGTACCATAGTTTCAAAGTTTGCTTTATTGACGGCAAATACTATTACGTCACCATAGGCACAAGCTGATGCCGATCTAGGCTTATTATCCAGTAATGCCATTTCACCAAAGATGTCGCCAGGTCGTAGAACTGCGAGCAATACCTCATTCTTATCAACAATTTTTGTGATTTTCACATTGCCCTGCTGGATAATATATAATTCTGCACCCGGCTCATGCTCAATAAAAATCATAACTCCATCTTTAAACGATGTAGTTAGGCTGGTTTTTGAGGGTTCTTCCGAGATATCACTAGCTCCCAAGCTCAGTAGACGACTTTTAGATTTAGAGGCATGCGGACCTTGTGGACAATAATACAGGTATTTCTGATATGCGGTAATAGCTTGTTGATCTAAATTATTTTGATCATAGTATTCACCAACATTAAACATTAAGTGAATATCTTCATCTTGCACGTCGTCATGGAAGGACAACTTAGTAATAGCTTGGTCAATAACTCGTAAACGTTGTGAAAAATATCGTATGATTTTCATCGCTATTGGGGTATTTTTCTGGATTAACCAAGCAAATTGGTCCCTGTGTACTGCGATGGTAGAGGCCTGTGAAATGGCCTGTGCAGTCTCAATATACGGATGACCACTCATTGATGATACGACTCCAAAGAAATCACCCGTTTTTAATAGTTGTGCTACCTCCTCTCCAGGTATAGGTATTTCGGGTGTTAATTGTACTTGCCCTTCTTTCACAATATAAAACTGATCTGCCATCTTGCCTTCCACAACAATGGCCGCATTAGGTTGAAACTTTACTATTCGAAACATAGATGACTCCTGCCTGTTTTAATAGAGAATTTAACTAAAAACTGTCAACTTTATTATTCTTGACACAAAAACTCTTATCATTAACATCTTCGATCTATACTGTATGCAAGATAAACACATTTCACCAGATGATATTAAATCTGCTTTAAATCCTCTATTTAAAGATTATCAGTTTGTTAGAGGGCTATACCAAAAGTCTTATGGTACCAAAATTCATGCTAATCTAAATCAGACCTTAGCTGAAGGGCTTGAATACAAACAAGGTATCGTAATTTCTGTTGTAAAAAATGGCGTGGTGTATGAATCATCAAGTTCTCTTATTTCTCATAAACAGCTGAATAACATAGTAAAAAATTTTCAAATTGAATTAGAAAAACATAATAGTAGTGGTGTTTTGGCTAATATGAGAGAAGAAGAGAATTCCTGTAAAAAGTTTGATGCTTCATATGATACGGATAGAACCGAATTAAGTGAACTTGTACAAAAAGCACAAAATATTGTACATCAAATACAGCAACGGGATAAACTTGTGGTAATGAGCCAAGCTATGTTCAAAAGAACAATTAATCATGAGTATTATATTAGCCGTCATAAACAACTTGAACAAAAAATTTCTTATGTAGAGGCTATATTTTCTGCAGTTTTAAAGTATAAGCAATATACAACTCATATTTATGACGGGTATGGTTACCAAGGTTCCTGGGATAATATCTCTCCGTCTCCAAATCTTTTAGATATGATGTTGCAGGATGGTAATAAAATTTTAACAGCTAAACGGATCCAACCTGGTTTTTATACCTGTATTTTTGCACCTAGTATGTCTGGGATGCTAGCACATGAAGCTTTTGGACATGGCACTGAAGCGGATACTCTTTTGAAAAATAGAGCAAAAGCCAAAGAATATATTAATAAGCAAGTTGCATCTCCACTAGTGACCTTGGTAGATTCGCCTGCCTTGAAAGGGGTTGCTGGTAGTTATTTTTTTGATCATGAAGGTCAAGAAGCAAGTGAAACACATATTGTTGATAAAGGAATACTTAAACAGCCTATCACAGATCACCGAAGTGCCAGTGTCCTTGGTATAAAACGGACACCAAATGGTCGCCGTGAGTCCTATAAGAAAAAAGTCTATTCTAGAATGACAAATACATACTTTTTACCTGGTCATGATACCATAGAAGATATGATTGCTTCTGTAAAGAGTGGTTATTTTATTAAGAGGGCTACGAATGGTATGGAAGATCCAAAAGGATGGGGTATCCAGTTAGAGGGTTTATATGCTGAAAAAATTACAAATGGCAAATTAACAGGTGAAGTTTATTCACCTGTGATCATTACAGGTTATGTACCTGATGTACTTAAGTCTATTAGCATGATGTCTCAAGAGTTTGAAATCAATGGTCTAGGGATGTGTGGTAAGGGTCACAAGGAGTGGGTAAAGGTGACAGATGGAGGACCTTATCTCAAGCTACGTGCACGTCTCGGATAGTTATTGTATTATTTACCGATGATGTTTTCTTCAAGTAGATTAATTAAATAAGCAGTTTTTTGTGATATCAGATCTGCTTCACCTTCATGAGTATTATCATTAGAAGCCACCCGTAGTTGTAAATGGTCATCAGCTAAATTAAGAAAAGCTAATAATATAACTTTATCCATGCTCATACTGTTCAGACTACGTTGTAAATCACGAATACGCTTATCAACAAATAGAGCTACCTCTTGCATGTAAGAGGGATCTACCTCCCCTTTGAGTACGTATTCTTTGTCCAAGATTTTTACTTTTACCTTAGAGAAGGTGGATGTGTTAACTTCTGCAACCAAAGACATTTTTATACCTTAGAGTGACCATGAAGGGTATTCGCAGTAGTGGGATTATCTTCATCCGCTTCGTCATCAACTATAAGGAAATCATCATCATCATGAAAGACATTTAAAATTTCATGACTATTGTCTTGATCCGCTAAATCGCTATCTAGATTATTTTTTTCATGGTGTTCTACTTTCTCTTCATCTTGTTTACTATGTTTTTGTGTAGATGCGTCAGGTAAGGGTGTATCTATTTGATCGTCAAGAAGAAGCATATCATTGTCATCTTTAGATTCGTCCGTACTAGAAGTACCAGTAATATCTAAATCTATTTCTGAAATATCAATGTTGGTATCTTCAAGAGATTCTAGTGTATCTTCTTCAATATTGCCTATTTCATCCAGTATAGGGACAACGTGTGGCACCTCTGTTTTTTCATCCAAGGCTTTTTCTTCAAAATCACTTTGTGGTAGAGTTGGAGTATTATCAAGATCAGTCTGATGAGAATTGTCTGACATTGACTTAGCTCGTTCCATGATAGGCGTCGAGTTATCGCTCATATCAATATTAGTAGTCTTATTTTTCATATTTTCTAGGCGGGATAATATACTTACTACCTTGGATTCAAGCTCTGCTTCCTTAGTTTTAATCTCTTGTAATGCCTCAGTGGCTTCTTGTAATTCTAATTTTAAATGTTTAATCTCTTCATTTTTTTCTTGTTCATCAATTTTGTGTTCTTCGATTTGTGATTCTAATTGTGTATTTTCTAATCTTAAATCTGATATTAAGTCTAGAGCTTTTACAATTCTATGTTCTAGTTGTTCTAATTGTTCCATTGTCATCATATTATAAAATACCTCCTAAAATGCACATAAAATGGCAAGTATATTATGAAATATACTTGCCAGACATATCGGTCTATTCTCAGATCAGTTTAGCAATGAAGTTGAGAATTACTATTATATCTATTTTTATCTGTTTTGGGGGTATACTTTTCTCGTTGCAATGTGTTAGTAAAGTACTTGAGAAAGATGCTGTACAAGATTCCATAAAGAATACCAAATCTACTACCTATTTGACGGTAATTTTTAGGGATGTTCATAATAGTCCTGTGGAGTTATTATGCGAGGTTGCTAAAACTAACGCTGAAAAACGAAAAGGCTTAATGTTCCGTTCTTCTTTAAAGAAAGGTACAGGTATGCTTTTTGAATGGTCATATCCACAGATAGTGAACTTCTGGATGAAATCAACTTATATTCCACTGAGTATTGCTTTTATTAATACCAACGGCGTAGTTACTTCTATCAAAACCATGCAACCTTTAAGCAAAAAATTAGTACCGTCTAACGGGCTAGTGCAATATGTGATTGAAACAAATCAAGGTTGGTTTAAAAATAATAATATTATACCTGGCTCAAAAATTAGTTTAAAAGAATAGAGCTATCCGTCACGCATAAAATCATAGAAGCTGTTTGTTTCTTTTTTAAAAGCTAACTTAACAGAGCCAGTTGGGCCAGCACGGTGTTTTGCAAGAATAAGTTCGGCAGTGCCTTTTTCACTTTCGGCTATTTCAGGATTATATAGTTCTTCTCGATGAATAAATATTACGGTGTCAGCATCTTGTTCAATAGCTCCCGATTCTCGTAAATCAGATAACTGTGGTTTATGGTCCTTGCCCCTCTGTTCTATTGCTCTGTTCATCTGAGAAACAACTAAGATAGGTACATGTAATTCTTTTGCGATTAATTTCATAGTTCGGGATAAGTGAGCCACTTCTACCTGACGATTTTCAGCTCGTGTTTTTTCAGCTATAAGTTGTAAATAATCAACAATAATAAAATCAAGTTTATTACCTTGGGTATTTAATTGGTGAGCTAATCGCCTACTTCTTTGTTTTAATTCCCAGCTGGTCAAATGAGGGCTATCATCTATGTAAATCTGTTTAGCATAAATTTGTGCACATGCTTGGTAAATTTTATGAATTTCTTTATCCGTGATATAGCCTTTTTGAACCCTGCTTGAGTCAAGAAAAGCATTCGCACATACCATTTTTAATAAAAGCTCAATACTACTCATTTCAAGTGAAAATATTAAAACAGTAAGATTAGATTTTAATGCCATCTGAGATGCGATATTGAGGGCTAGTGTAGTTTTACCAACACCAGGTCGAGCAGCCAAAACGATGAACTGTCCTGCTTTAAAGCCTGTGGTTAACTCATCTAATTTTTTGAAATGAGTAGGTAAGCCAGTGATACCGCCTTCAGCAGCTTTTATATGTTTAATATATTCCTGAAAGTCCTGATCCAACATCTTAATATGCCTAACATCATGTGCACTATATCGATCAGCTGTGGAAGATATAGATTCTTCAGCTTTTGAAAATAATGCCTCTATACTAACATCTGAATCAAAAACTTGTTTTTCTAAGTCTTTAAGGTGATAGAATAAAGAACGACGTAACGATAACTCTTTGATTTTTTTAGCACAGGATTCTGCACTTAACAGACTACCACTACTTGCTAATTGTGTTAGATAAGTGTTTCCACCAACTTTTTCTAATACTTTTTTTTCTCTTAGGTCTGAAGCGATTAAGACTATATCAGGCTTGGTACCCTGGTCAATCATTTGGGCAAAGCTACGAAAGATTAGTCGATGTGATTCGGTGTAGAAGTCATCTTCTCTAACATATTCGCCAATATCACTAAAAGTATCTGCATTCTGGAACAATGTGCCTAATACAACACTTTCGGCCTCTTCATCATAGATATTCACGGGTAGAGGGGATAGACATCAACGGAGGTGAAGACATCATATTGGTATTTTGGGTTCAAGTGTCTATATGTTCGGACGATTCATCATGTTCGTCTGAAGATTGCTCATCATGTTCGTCTGAAGATTTCTCATCATGTTGAGACGAAGATGTATTTTCTTGAACGTTTTCAGTTCTGTATTCATCAAGCGAATCATCATTCTCCGTTTCTGGTTTGGGAGGAACAAAGGATGTATTACCGTGCTCATCTTGCACAACTACCTTGATACTTGCTGCAATATCATCAAATAACTTAGTAGATACAGAAAATATACCTAAACTGCGAATAGGGCTATCAAGGTTAATGTCACGTCGGTCAATTGCGATACCTTGATTTTTAAGCTCTCTATGAATATGAAGACTTGTAATGCTACCAAATAGTTTACCGCCTTCCCCTACCTTAACCTGAAAAGTAACCGTTACACCTTCAACCTTGCCCTGATATTCTTCGGCCTCACGACGTCTTTTTGCGATTTTTTTCAAAGACATTTCCTCTAAAAATTGTTTGTGTTTACTAGAGTTTGCGTTAAATGGAATTACTAGTGAATTAGGCAATAAATAGTTTCTGGCGTAACCATCCTTGACTATTCTGATATTGCCACTTTTCCCTAGATTAGGGACATCTTTTGTTAATAAAACTTTCATGAATAGACTCGTCAAGAGTGGGAAGTGAGTAACTTGGGTTGTAAAGCCTTTTTTCTAAATTCAAAAACAAAATCTAACAAACCAATCAAAAGAAAGCAAAAACTTATAAATACAAAAATATGGATAGAAAAATAGCTTAGAACAAAATAGAGGCCTAAAATAGCACGTGGTGGCAACAGTCGAATTCTTAAGTGGATAGTTATAGTAGCAATACCTTGTACTATATATAACAAGGCATTAATAGACAGAAGTGTCATTGTCCATTCAAAGAAAGATGAAGTTGTGGGATGTCTTCCTAAAGCATAAGTAAATAAGCTTAATAAAACAAGAAAAACTATAATTGTATGATCAGGCATGTGAAAAAAGGTAATTTCAGGAGGGTAAAAGGATATAACTTTTTTCCGGATATTCATTAGACGTAATACAGCAATACTTAGAAATATACATAATACATTTGTGATTAAAATAGCTACAAAAAAATATGATTTGTAATCCATTAGGTTGGTGCTAATAGATTTTTTATCATGTTGTAGGGTTGTCAAAAGAGTATCCAATTTTTTCATGAAGTCTTCTTTAAAAAGGTTCAGTACCTCCCAATTGTAGTGGTAGGCACATATCCAGTATATAGCTGTTAGAAAGAAAGTGGCTAAAATAGCGACGACAAAATAGAGCGTAACCTGCTTCCCGATCTCTTTATCTCTCTTGAGTAGGTCTTGACTCATTTTCTTAACACGTTCTAAATATGCTTTATGTCTTTCAAAAATATCATCTATCTTCATTAACTCTTGTTTTGTCTTATTGCGGTTGAGTTTATAGCTTTTTTTCATAGTGCTATGATACTGTTTGTTATCTAGAAAAAAGATTGTGATGCCTATAATACATAAGATTATTGAACTACCGCCTGGTAGCCAGAAAGTAAGTAATGCTTGTTGTGGTAATAGTATCGAAGAAGCCAATATAATGAGTATTGTAGTTAAGATGTAGCGCCTTGGTACGGCACTAGGCAAACACCAGAACACAAATGCAATTGTGATTAAATTGAACGGAAGAGAGAAAAAAAGAGTGAATAATTGTGACAATAGCATTTTTTACTAACGAATTAGAAAGGCATATCATCGTCGCTAATAAAATTATCTTGATTAGTGGATGGTTGTGCAGGAGGAGAATCATAATTTGTTGCATTTTGCCCTGACGAAGGCACTGCATTAGAGTTTATCGTATCAGACTTATTATCAAGAAACTGAAACGTATCAACATATATTTCTACCTTTGACTGTTTCTTTCCTTCTTGATTCTCCCATTGTGACCAACGTAAATTACCATCAATGGCTACACGCTTACCTTTTTGCAAGTATTTACCTAAAATTTCAGCTAGTTTATTCCATGCTATACAGTCAAAAAAACCTACTTCATCACGGGTCTCGCCAGTCTCTTTTTTATAGTAACTGCGATTACTAGCTATGGAAAATTTGCAAAAATATGCACCAGAAGAGGTGGATTTTAGTTCTGGATCTCGTGTTAATCTACCTATGAGTAGTACTCGGTTTAAATCATTAGCCATAATTGTTTATTTGGGGGACAGTATAATAAACGTACTTAAAACATCCGCATGTCGTTTGAGAGTTGTATTTAAGGTATGGACGGCTGACGGCTTAAGATAAAAATTAAGAAAACAAAACATACCTTTCTTCTGTTTTTTCTTTGCGTGAAAGAGTGGTTTTACTTCTTGTTTGCTCATAACAAGACTCTTGGCTTGATTCGTTTCAAAAATTTGTGTAAGATTAGCCAACCCTGCGACAGATGATTCCGAATCTTTTATCACAATAACTGCTTCATATTTACGCAAATCCATGCGGTACCGGGTATATGATGCTATTGCTATGACAAGCGTTTTTTATACAAAGATTTGAATTAGGTTAGAGAGTTAATATCAGTTCTGGACAGAAATAGACGTAGTTAGCCGTTCTTAAATATACATTGTATCTATATTTCATACCCCCCAAAAGCCTTTTTCATGCTTATGAATAGATCAAAGTAGGTATTTATAGCTCTATAATAGCCCCTTGATACCTTTTTTTATTTTTAACTACTATATATGTATGTGATATTCTAAATATGTCCATATACAAATTTAACTTTCTACAATTTTCAATACTTTTTTAAAAAAAGTATTGCTTTTGCAAGTATATAAAACTACGTTCCACTCATGAGCACAACAGCACAACAGCACAACAGCACAACAGCACAACAGCACAACAGCACAACAGCACAACAGCACAACAGCACAACAGCACAACAGCACAACAGCACAACAGCACAACAGCACAACAGCACAACACATAGATACTTTTATCAGTTACTTTATGGCCTGCTAATAACTATTTGTTTTTTTACATATTGCAAGGCTGGTAACGATCCGGTAAGTAGTAGCCCTCCTCCACCAGACGAAGATGTTCATATATGTGATGTTGATCCACCAGACAAAGATGTCTTCCTGCGTTTAGATTGTTCAAGCGGTTATAGGGGTTGCAAGGGGACCGAAGGCAACGAAATAGCAACAATAACCAATACAATAAAAACAGATAATTTACCTATGTATACGTTATGCAGAAAAGGTTCTACAGAATATGATTTAACAGTTGAGTTAAAATGGGACGTGACTGGCAGTGAGGGTAGTGGTTTTGGTCGTGGCTTAGGAAGTAGTGGGTCGACTTCTGCGTATGATCTGCATCCAAAGGTTAGTCCCCCTCTTGTTAACTTCCGATACTTTAATGCTCGTTACAACTCTGGTAATACATCTCCAAAGAGGCATTCTTGTATAGTGCGGTCTGATGATCTTTCAGCTACTTTTTATTCCTTTAAGTTCCTAGATTCAGATGGTAGAGCTATAGATTTATTGCCTCCCCAAACTGGGGAGGCAATAAATCGTATAACCGTAGAGATTCCAGCAGGTAGCCAAAGCACTACATTTCGTTTAGATCCACATAGATGTCCAGACGACAGTACAAGTGATGATTATGACGCTCCTCCTGCATCTTCATCAAAAATATCTGTTGGTATTAAGAGTCTCGATACCGCCGAACAGAGTGTAGCTCTTACTTCCGATGACACAAGCAAAGGCCTAAAAGTTAAATTTTCTAATGAGGAATTGGATACTTCTATAGGGGGGATAACGTTTAAGACTGCAATTGAGACTGCACTTGAGACCACATTTGCAGATGGTAAAGAGGTGGGTAGTGTAACGGTGAGTAGTGGTGAAGTAAGTTTGAATATGAATGGTAATGTGGTGGAGACGGGTGGTACGGAGATGGCGTCTGGTGTACTAAATCAGCTAGAAAAAATAAGGAATGTATTATTTAACAATGAAATTTATGATGTAGTTGATAAAGTTGCTGGAGAGTATGGTAGTGCTGAGTAATGAAAAAGAAAGAATATAAACTAACATTACATTGAAATTTTTTGTATATAAATTTTGCACTTTAATTTAGAAGATACATAATACTCTTGATACAAATTTAACTTTCTACAATTTTCAATACTTTTTTAAAAAAAGTATTGCTTTTGTAAGTATATAAAACTACGTTTCACTCATGAGCACAACAGCACAACAGCACAACAGCACAACAGCACAACAGCACAACAGCACAACAGCACAACAGCACAACAGCACAACAGCACAACAGCACAACACATAGATACTTTTACCAGTTACTTTATGGCCTGCTAATAACTATTTGTTTTTTTACGTATTGCAGTCCAGGAGGAGATAGCAGTCCAGTGGATGCTAGCGATCCGACGAATAGCCCCAACCCCAACGACCCACCGAATAGTAACGACCCACCAATTAAGGATGTTCATACATGTGATGTTGATCCACCAGAAGAAGATGTCTTCCTGCGTTTAGATTGTTCAAGCAAAGGTCACAAGAATTGCAAGAAGGGGACCGAAGGCAACAAAATAGCAACAATAACCAATACAATAAAAACAGATAATTTACCTATGTATACGTTATGCAGAAAAGGTTCTACAGAATATGATTTAACAGTTAAGATAGGATGGGACGTGGCTGCCGCTGATGGTAGTGGTTTTGGTCGTGGCATAGGAAGTGTTAGGGGCAGCAAGACTTATGCGACTGGCACTATGAGAAACGTGGGTCTTAGTAGACATAAGGCATACGATCTGCATCCAAAGGTTAGTCCTCCTCTTGTTAACTTCAAATATGATGATATGTCCTATAATCCTACGATAGCAAGGCATTCTTGTAAATTGCAGACTAACAATGTAGATCATAAATGGTCAGCTACTTTTTATTCCTTTAAGTTCATAAAGTCAGATGGTAGAGCTATAGAAGATCCAGAGGATGGGACAGTTCCCGGAACTGGGCGGGCAATACATCTTATAAGCGTAGAGATTCCAGAAGGTAGCCGAAGCACTACATTTCATTTAGATCCACATAGATGTCCAGACAACAGTACAAGTGATGATTATGAAGTTCCTACTAAATCTTCATCAACAATATCTGTTGGTATTAAGAGTCTCGATCAAACAGCTGTCCCCGTTGCCGAACGAGTTGCAGACTTCGCTCACGATACGACAAGCAAAAGCCTAAAAGTTAAATTTTCTAATGGAGGATTGGGTGTAACTGACGCAGTTTTTAAGCAAGCAATTAAGAATGCACTTGTGGAAAAAACTAAGAAAACACTAAGTGATCTACAAACAGAAAACGATGTATTATTTAACAATGATATTTATGATATAGTTGATAAAGTTGCTGGCCAGTATGGTAGTGCTGAGTAATGAAAAAGAAAGAATATAAACTAACATTACATTGAAATTTTTTGTATATAAATTTTGCACTTTAATTTAGAAGATACATAATACTCTTGAAAAATGAAGGGTGCTTTAAAAATAAGCTTGTCATTAAATATCATTAAATAAAACGTCCAGCCGTAAGTTACGGATACTTCATTGTGGTAGAGGCAAACAACATAACAAAAAAATACCGGGACTTTTTAGCTGTTGATGGTGTTAGTTTTAGTATCCAGCCTAACGAGGTAACTGCTCTATTGGGTTTAAATGGAGCAGGGAAAACTACCACCTTACGTATGCTGACTGGGGTTTTATCCGCTACTAGCGGGCAGATCTACATTAACAGTATCAATCTTTTTGAACAACCCATGCAATTTAAACAACAAATCGGATATTTACCCGAGCGCTGTTCTTTTTATCCAAACATGACTGTAGTTAAGTTACTCAGTTTTTTTTACCGACTTCGCAAAGGTACGATAGAAGGGGAAGAAGAAGCAATAAAAAATAGTATAGAGAAAACACAATTAGTAGATAAGAAAAATCATCTAATTGGTCAATTATCTGCAGGCTACCACAAAAGGCTTGGCCTGGCTCAAGCTATAGTACATCAACCACCCGTGCTTATTCTAGACGAGCCCATTAGTGATTTAGATCCCATACAAATTATAGAAGTACGCAACCTCATTTTATCTCTCAAAAAAGAGCATACTATCTTATTATCTTCTCATATTCTAAGCGAGGTTTCACATACTGCTGATCAATGTCTATTCATTCGAGAGGGCAAGATAATAGCGCAAAAAACATGCCAAGAGATTAAAGAAGAAAAAACGGATCTAGAGAAACTCTTTATCAAATTAAATCAATAGGTATTTGTTTAAATGAAACTTTCTATGACGATATGTCTGATTTGGCACTAGAGGAATACCTAGAATATAGATATTCCCTGAAGGGTTACCTATTTATACCCTATCTTGCCGTCCCTTTCCCTGATTGGGATACTAGCTTGGTACTAGCTAAAACCCTATTCGAAGAAGGGGCTGATGCCATTGAAATTGGGATACCATTTACTGACCCAGTGGCGGATGGTGTAGTCTTGCAAACTGTTTTCCAAGAAATCCTAGCTACCTACATATTTCAATGGGAGCATATATTCCATTTTGTTATACGTCTATACGAGGCCTTCCCTGATAGAGCTATTTTATTCATGGGATATGCTAATGTATTCTGGCAGTATGGCATGGATAAATTACTTACAAAGTTAGGTAGTATGGGAGTCAAAGGAGTAATCATACCTGATCTGCCATTTGCCGAAGCCAAAAAATATAATGATAATATACCTATCATACAATTTATTGCCTTAACAACACCAAAAGAGAGAATACAACAAATTGCCTCTCATGCACGTGGATTTATTTATTTGGTGGCTACTAAAGGTGTTACGGGACAGTCACAACATAACATTGTAAAGATCCATAAGATCGTCAGAACCATTAAATGCCACAGCAGTCTACCTGTTCTAGTGGGGTTTGGTGTAGACTCACGGAGTAAAACAGAACAGCTATTAAAAATAGCTGATGGTTTTATTGTTGGTTCCGCTCTACACGAAAACATATTAACGTTTATGCAAAAAATTAATCACTATCATATAAAAGGTTGTCTAATCAAACCTTACATAAGAACCCGTCTGAGAAGGAATTTGAGAAAAATGGTCCAGGGATTACTGCCTTCCATAAAATAATATATCGTGAATAAGTTAATTGCTTTTTTAGTACGAAATAGTCTAATCACAAACATAATATCCGTCGCACTGCTTGTGGCAGGTTTATTTGCTGTTATAGAAGCCAGACGTGAAGTTTTTACGCCAGTGAATTTGGGCTTTGTCAACATCGTCACAATATATCCTGGGGCAGCAGCACAAGAAGTAGAATCATTATTAACAATACCAATCGAAAAACAGCTAAAAGGTATTGAATACGTAAAAAGTATAACTTCTAAATCACTAGAAAATCGATCTACGATCACAATGCAGTTAGAAGAGGGTATACCAGACCAAAGTAAGACCCTGCAAGAAATCAAAGATGCTGTTGACATCGCTAAGGTAGGTTTCCCAGACGATGCAGAAGAACCAACTGTCATTGAGATCAAGACTGATCTTCAGGGTATTATTGAAGTAGCTTTTTACAAAGATGATCCCAAAATATCTGAGCTTGCATTTCGTAAGCACATAAGTAATATAGTCGATGAGATTGAGTTACTTCCTGACATAGGTCGTGTAGATGTGAGAGGTAAACCCAGTAGAGAAATCCATATTGAAATTAACCCTGCCAAGTTAGCACGTTACAATATATCTCATGATGATATTATTTCATCTTTAGCTAACAGAAATCTTAATCTCTCTGGTGGTACCGTATCCCACTCTGGTAGGGACTATAACGTAAGGATTGATAAAGAGTTTAATCATTTAGATGAAATACGCAATCTTGCTATTCGCACAAATGACTATGGAGCCTCTGTTAAGTTAATCGATATCGCTAACGTCAAAGATACATTTGAAGCCTTAAGTATGTTGGAAAATGCGAATGGTCGGCCTGCTATTATTGCTGCTATCCTGAAAAGGAACAAAGGCGATGTTCTTCATCTAGTTCGTGATGTAAAAAATATACTAGAGAAAAACCCAGAGGCAGGTATCAGCTATACAACTTACAATGACCTGTCAATGTATACAAGACGTAGACTAAACGTGCTAGCCAGTAATGTTATTATTGGTCTGTTCCTAGTATTTGGAGTTCTATTTTTCTTTTTAGGATGGCGTATCTCCATAGCTGTGAGTATGGGTATGCCATTTGCCTTTGCCATTACCCTAATTTTAATGCAGTATTTTGGTATAAGCATCAATTTATTGTCTATGTTTGGTTTTGTGATGGCGATCGGTTTGGTAGTAGATGACGCTATTATTATTTCAGAAAATATATATCGATATATCCAAGAAGGGATGCCTATTACACAGGCTGCCATTCACGGCACCCAAGAAATGGTTAAGCCTGTTGTTGCATCCATTAGTACCACGTGTTTTGCCTTCAGTCCTCTTATTTTCATGAGTGGTTTAATGGGAAAATTTATATGGATTATGGGTGCCGTGGTTGTTATAGCCTTGGTTGGTTCATTGATAGAAAGTTTTTTTGTGCTACCCGCTCATGTGCTTGATCTTGCAGAAAGCAAAGAGACAACTGATGCACGTAAAAATGAGCCAGCGAGTTGGAAAAATTGGGCACACAGAGCACAGGTAAAATTGATGGCAGTCTTACTCAAGGTTTACCGTCCTCTTTTAGAACGTGCTATCACTTATAAATACACTACATTGTTCATAACATTTGCAACCTTTCTCTTTAGTATATATCTTATTGGCAAGATTGGTTTTATTCTCTTCCCCAAAGAAGGGATTAGAATAATAAGCTTTTCTGTGGAAACAGAAAAAGGTATTGTTTTGGGAGAGACACGTTCAAGACTAAAATCTATGGAAAAAACTATAGGTTCTTTACCTAAAAGTGAACTTGATAGTTATACTACCAGGGTAGGCATACAGCAAACTGATATAAATGATCCGTTTACGAAACGAGGATCCAATTATGCACAAATCTCAATCTTTCTGGCTCCAGAGGCAGCTAGAGGAAGAACAGCTGGGCAAATTCATGCTTACTTACAAGGAAAACTAGACATTAAAAAACCAGTGCATCATGTAGCTGTTATGGAGGGTGCCCAAGATACTTTATATCACATTCGTAATGATAACTATCTTCATTTGTTGAATACCCGTACCGACCAGATAAAACAGTATAAATTGAACATAGAGGCCCTATTAGGGGGTATTGTTGTCAATAAGGGTAAACAGCTTAATGCTATAACAATGGATAACATCTATGTATCTCTTGACATAAAGAGCAATAAAGTTCTTGCCCAAAAAACTATTGATCTAGGTGTTTTTGATCTTGTCAATGGATTTTATCCAATCTCTAACGCTCCTTTTGACATCTTTACTTCACAATTGGGATATGTATACCAGATTGACCCTACTACAATGGACAAGGACTCGGTGCATCAATACAAAAAGACCATTAATTTTATTAAATGTATAGAAAAATATCATATTTGTGCCATTTCGTATGGAGATAGTAACCTAGATATATGGGAGTATAAAGAAGATGAGATGAATCTTCGTAAACGTATTGACAGTATACCACTTTATCAATTGGCAGAAAAGCGATTTATTCCAGATATACAGGTACCTATGGGTAAAATTAATGCCATCACTCTGGATGAAGCTAATCAACAAATTATAATGGGCTCTGAACAAGGTCATATACATATGCTTGACCTTAAAACTTTCCGTCAAGTTCAGCATGCTCATATCTATAATCGCCCTATCTCCTGGCTCAAGACGGATCCGATTCATAAACACCACATTTGGGTAAATACTCATGATACCCTTGCTTTAATTAATTTAAAAACCTTAAAAGAAGTGATTACGTTTCCTACTTCAAATGGAATATATCGCTCTGTTTATGTACCCTCAAAGAGAAAAATTTATTTTTATGCTAAGCATGGCTTTATTTATAAGGCAACACAACAGGGCAACTCATCACCCTTATATAAAATTGCTATAGTGAAACAAGAACCAAAAAAGTTTATACGGCTTGCTAGTAGCCTAGTGGCACCAGGACCTCCTGTTGGTGCACCAATACAATTAGAAATACAGGGCAGTAATTTTGAAAGTACTCTTACATTTGTTCAAAAAGTGAAACAAGTTCTATATTCTGTTCCTGGGGTATATAGCATCAAAGATAGTTGGGAATCTGATAAGAAAGAATTTAATGTAGACATAGATGAAAAAAAATCTGCTTTTGCGGGCGTCACAGTAGCACAGATTGCAAATAGTGTGCGTACGGCTTTCAGTGGCACCGTTGCAAGCACAATCAAAAATATTGATGAAGATATTGATATACGTGTTATTTTCCCAAAACAATTACGTAATACACTTGGTTCTCTTAAGAAAGTAAAAATACGCAATCGATACGGCAATATGGTTGCCATTGATAAATTTGTTAAATTTAGGGAACAAGGTAGTTTATCCGAGATACAACACAAAAACTTTGAGAGGGTTGTATATGTTAATGCCCAAATCAATGAAAGTCAGACAACTGCTGTGCAAGTCAATAAAACTATATTAGATAAATTACAACCCACTCTAAAAAAATTTCCAGGTGTACGAGTAGTAGCGGGTGGAGAGTACGAAGATACACAAGAATCCATGGATAGTTTAAAACGAGCAGCTGTTATCGCTCTTTTAGGTATTGCTATTATTCTTATTCTCTTGTATAATAATTTAAGGTATCTTAGGGTAATCCTTATTGCTGTGCCGTTAAGTTTAACGGGCGTTACTTTCGCATTTGGTATGCACAAACTGTTTTTTCTACCAAATCTCGTTTTTAGCTTTTTGGCTATGTTTGGCATGATCGCTTTAGCGGGTGTTGTAGTGAACGATTCTATTGTAATGGTAGACTTTATTAGACAAAGAAAATCTGAAGGCCATAAGCAATATGATGCCATTGTACAAGGCTGTTTGCTTCGATTAAGGCCTGTCATTCTTACAACTCTAACTACCGTTTTTGGAATATTACCCACGGCATATGGAATTGGTGGAGATGACCCTTTTCTTAAACCTATGGCATTGGCTATTGGATGGGGGCTTGCTTTTGCTTCCATGGTAACTTTATTTGTTGTTCCAGCCTATTATGCAATTTGGGAAGAAAGGGGCTATATCTTTCACCATATTAAAGGAAGCCTACCTTTTACGGGTAGCCAATTAGTAGACTTAGAAAAAGAAAGACGAGAATATCATAGGAAATAAAATAAAGATGCCCCCAAAGGAAAACGAACAAAACGAACAAAATGAATCTGCGAAAGTTGTTGAACATACTAAGCTAGACGGTATAGATATGACTAAGTTTGATAATCTTAGTAGTGAAGAAATTAAATTTGCTTACTATACCTTTTTAGATATAGGAGAACACAAAAAAGCAGAATATTTTAAAGACCTTTATATAAAAATGAAAATACCTGCTATTGAAATACCATCAATAGGTTACAGAATATGGAGCTATTTCTACGAAAAAAATTTTCTGCGGTTGGGTTTAATCGCATGGGCTCTTACGCTTAATGGTCTACAGATTCTTTTTACCTATGCAATCCCTTTGCCGGGTACTCTAAAATATATGCTATGGCCAGATCTTATTAAAAACAATTTACTAGTCATGAATGGTATGGCTGTACCTTTAGGTTCGTTAATATATATATTGGGTTTCTTTGTTATTATTATTTTATGGCATGCCTATATCGCCTATCATGAATCAATGTTAAATATAAAACATCCAGGTATGTCTCCTCTAAGGAAAAAGCTTGGCATTATGGTTGTAGATAAGAATGGTAGGCCCTTAGACTTTGCACATGCTTTTTTTAGAGGTTTTTTTCGTTTTTACCCACTTGCTTTAATACAGGTTGTTATATTCGAGATAGCTCAAAAACCATGTCTATTACATGATATATTATTCTCTACTTATGTTATTAAAATTAATCAAGAAGTTACTCCAGATGAAATTAGAGCATTTTTACATACATTGCGATAGAATACTATACCTATATTAAAAGACTAACTTGAAAATTTCGAATCCCATATATGTTCAGAAATATGGCGGTACATCAGTTAGTGATGTAGACCGTTTGAAAAAAATTGCTAAACGTATAAAACAGAAACTTAAGCCAAATGATCGATTGGTAGTTGTTGTATCAGCCATGGGTAAAACTACAGACAATCTTACTAAACTAGCATACGAGATCACACCAAACCCTGCAAAACGAGAAATGGATATGTTGCTTTCAACGGGTGAACAAATATCAATATCACTTTTAGCCATGGCATTGCATACTGAAGGGATTTCGGCCATTAGTTTTTTAGCTTTTCAGGTTAATATTGTGACAGATGACAATTATAGTAATGCCAGGATTAAAAAAATAGATACCCAACAAATTAAACAGGCGTTTAAAACACATCAAGTATGTCTTGTAGCGGGGTTTCAAGGGATAGGTAGTAATCAAAATGTTACTACTCTAGGTCGGGGTGGTTCAGATATTACTGCGGTTGCTTTGGCAGCTGAGCTCTCGGCAAAAGAATGTGAAATTTATACGGATGTAGATGGAGTATATACTGCCAATCCTGCGGTAGTTTCTAGTGCAAAAAAATTAGAACACATTTCTTATGATGAGATGCTAGAGTTTGCTTCTTTAGGAGCAGGTGTGTTGCATTCTCGTTGCGTTGAGTTTGCTAAAAAATATAGTGTTATACTACATGTACGTTCTAGTTATAATATTAGAGAAGGTACCTTGGTAAATAAGGGGGATAAAAATATGGAAGAGATATGGGTGACAGGAGTGACCCTTAAAGATGATGAGGCTCAGATATCTGTTATTGATATACCAGATAAACCAGGAATAGCTGCACAATTATTCACGATGTTAGCAGAAAAGAATATTGTGGTGGATATGATTGTACAGTCTATTGGTAAAAATCAGATGAACACAATCTCTTTTACCGTGACCCAGAATAATCTTAGAGAAGCCCAGGACATTGTAAAAGAATGTATACAATTATGGAAACAAGGAGAATTAGAGGTAAAAGAAGAAATTGCTATTTTATCTGTTATTGGGATTGGGATGAAGTCTCATTCAGGGGTAGCAGCAAAGACTTTTCTAGTTTTATCTCAAGAGAAAATTAATATTTTGATGGTATCTACCAGTGAAATTAAAATCTCATGTGTAATAGATAAAGAGCAGGCCCACAGGGCGTTAAATGTGGTTCACAAAGCCTTTATTGAATAAAACTATAAATACGGTACATGCAAAATAATAGAAACAAATATCTTTGGTACTAAGTTAGGATACTACAAAGTAGTTATTGTAAAAGAGTTACTTGAATATGTCACAAGCACCAATCGGTATTTTTGATAGTGGTCTTGGTGGTTTTAGTATAGTTGCTGCTGTACAAAATTTACTACCAAATGAAAACATTATTTATTTTGGAGATACGGCACGAGTTCCTTATGGTAATAAATCCCAAGAAACTATTATTCGTTATTCTAGAGAGATTGTAGATTTTTTACTTGCACACCAAGTAAAAACGATAGTGATTGCCTGTAACACAGCATCTTCCTTTGCATTATCAACATTACAAAAATCCATTAACGTATCCATTATGGGAGTTATTGAGCCTGGTATTTCTGCATTATTAAAAATAGTCACACCCACTACTATTGCTTCTGTAATTGGTACACGCTCTACAATTCTTAGTAAAGCCTATGATATTCTACTCAATCAATATAATCCATCTATTATATTGCATACACAGGCCTGTCCTTTATTTGTGCCCCTCATCGAAGAAGCTTATGATGATGATAAAGTGTTTAAGCTGGTTATTCAAAACTATATGAATAATCTCATTACAAAACAAGTAACCCATGTCCTTTTAGGGTGTACACATTACCCTTTAATTAAGGGTAGAATACAAGCTCTTTATCCTCAACTCCAAGTAATTGATCCATCTGTTGAAGTAGCACTATCGCTAAAAAAAAGCATCTATGAACAAAACAGCCATAATACAAATAATACTCCGGGCTATCTGAAAATTTTCGTTTCTGATTTTACAGAGAGTTTGCAAGGATTGGAAGCAGAAGGGCTAAAAGTTAATTTACACCCTTTCTATCAACAAATCAAACGCATTACCTATATTCGCCCATATATCTTATAGTTGTAATTACTATAAGATAACAAAAATCTAACGAATAAGTTTAACAATCATATCAAATTTTTCAGCAAGTAACATTACGTCTTTAATTTTTGTTTTGTCAATTATCATTGTAGTTGGGGATATATCTTTCAGTACAATTCTAGAGTTTCTTAGTTGTCCCACAAGCAACTGTTTAAGTTGCGGGTTGGATGTTTCTAATAATACTACTCCTTCTTCGATAACAATAATAGGTAGTTCTTTAGTCCAATCTTCTACCCAGAAAGATAGATTTTGGGGTAATTTTGTTTTAGACTTTTCTACTAGCAAAGTATGTAACTTGTCAATACTATAGCCTAATAAAATACCTTGTTGTACGGAATCTCGATTTAGTATAAAATTATAAACATAACTTTTTTCTTGAAGAACACAAAAGGCTTTTAATATTGCAATATCAAATAAAGACATTTCATCTTTCATTGCTAAGATAGAACCATCAGGATTAACATATAGACATCCCTTTGTGCTTTCCATCGTGAGAGGCTCTTGGAAGAAAAGATATTTCCCTATTTCTGATAACTCAATAGTACGCTCTGGATAATAAACCGTAATAATACCAAATAATTGCATATAAAGCAGAGCTGAAACTAATCGTTTATATTCTGCCATATACGAGGTTCGAAATTCTTGTATGCTGAAGGTAGGCGATAAGACAACTTTTTCTCTTATCATCTGTGCAATAATGGTTTTAGTTGATATGTGGCCTGTAGTTCCAATCATCTCAATACATTCATGAAAAGTAGCCTGATCATAAAAAGATAGTGATGTAGGAAGAAAAAAGCCTTCACCTTTGGTGTATTTATTTTCGGTTTCTTTAATTTTTGCTAGAATATCTTGTAATAAAACAAGTATATCTTCTTTAATAAATTCTTCAAAATTATTTTCTAAAATCAGATGATCTGTTTTAAGTGAAACTAAATTAAATAATTTTAGAATAGGTAGGGCAATTTCCACTTGGTATATATGGCTTTTTTTTCTAAAAAGACTAACATCAATATCAATCATATGTTCTTCTGTTTTTTTAAGATCAACTTGTTTAATAGATTGAGACTGTGTTAATGTGAAACCTTTATTAGAGATAAATAATAATAATTTTTTAAGATTAATGATGAAGTCAAATTCATTAGAAAGAATTTTCTCTTCCATGGCAGTAATGCCTACTTCTCTAATAACAAGAGGATTCTCTTTCAGATATTCAAAAAACTCAACAGGCATAATGAGCATACGAATAAAGCGATGCTCAACAAAATATAAATCTTTTACGATTTGTAAGTTATCCAATCTACGAATAGCTACTTCTTGATTTAACTTATTTTCTTCAAGAATAAGTCGAGCATGATTAATTTCAAGGATACCACCATTTTGGAAAATTTCATCAATTAATATTGCTTCTTCGTTACTTAATTTTGTTAAGACCTTCTCCAGAAAACTAGTACTTGTGGCTTGTGTAACCAAATTATCTTTAGAAATATTTTTCCCCAGTAAATGTAAATATTCCTTAGAAAAAGTATCAATATCTTTTGTAGATACCATCTTTTCGATGGTGATGCGTAGTTTATTTCCCTTGATATTCTTATCTGTAAGTATACGATTTTTGACTTCATCATAAGGAGGATATTTATCTAGATTACTTGTAATGCGGGCTCGATTTTTTTTTTGATAAATTAATAGAAAATGCTTTAAAACAGATAACTCTTTTTCAACATTAATTGGTTGTACTCGAATAGACCGAGAAATTTCGCCTAGAGTTAAAACTGTCTTACTTTCCAGTATTACGCATAAAATAGTAACTTGTAATGGCGTTAAATTTTCTAATACCCCTTTAAGATAATAATCATCCATGTAATAATGCATGATCTTAGAGATTAATGTTGGTTTTGTACAGTTTGCTCTAACAGGCATGCCCCATACATTCACCATATTACGTAAATGGTAATGACTAAGCTTAGACAATTCTTCTGCAAGCATGATTTACTGGACTGACGAATCTAATAGACTAATAAAAAGAGGTGTTGACTCATAATATCAAACAATCCTCCTAAACATGATCTATCACTATAATTATGAGATATCTTGTAAATATCTTAATAATTAAGTCATGGCTTTCTATTGGAAATTCCATTATGAACCTGGACAATCTAATTTACTATAAACTTTGCTGTTCCCCTTAAAACCAAACAAGAAGATAATAGAAACAGTTATTTTCTCAGGCAGATAATATCCAGGATCTATTATCTACAACAGCCGAACAGAAAATACAAAATTTCAAAAACTCTAAAGAGTATTAGAGGCTTCTGCATATGTATGTATACCCAGGTTTATTCTGTCCAGCTCCTGGATAGGCCCTCCAGTCCATAGCAGGTAGCAACTTTCCACTCTATTTTACAATTTTATATAAAAAAGTGTTGATTTTTTAGGCATGTGTAACACGTTTCCCCTATGAAAACCACACAGCACAGCACAGCACAGCACAGCACAGCACAGCACAGCACAGCACAGCACAGCACACATAGATACTTTTACCATTTACTTTACGGCTTACTAATAATTGTTTGTTTTTTTGCATATTGCAAGGCTGGTAGCGTTCCGGTAATTGATAGCGATCCAGACGATATGGTTGGTACAGAGGTGCCAGAGGTGCCAGAGGTGCCAGAGGTGGATGTCACACTAAGTTTAGATTGTTCAGGCGAATACTCGGATTGCTTGGAAGATGGAATAGCAACAATAAAGAATACAATCAAAACCAATCGTTTGCCTGTTTATACAGTGAGAAGAATGACTCCAACAGACAAGCCTGTAACAGTTACTTTAATGTGGGCGATAGAAAACAGTGAAGGTAGTGGGACGACAACAGCATATCATAGAGCCCCAAAGATTATGCCACGCCATACTAAGATTGTTCCCAGTACTGCACCGACTACAGGGACAGGGGCTCCCTGTCCAGATACTCTCACAACAGGGAGCCTTGGAACAGGCCCTATTATGGTTAGGGTTAATACCCAATGTGTGACAATAATAGAAGATGATAGAGGTAGTTGTAATGTGCAAGGGGGTATCGGCCACCCTGGTATCGGCTTCCCGTTATCAGCTAATTTTTATTCCTTTAAGTTCATAGGGGGAGATAATGAAGAGTCCCTTAGGAATACAAAAAGCACAATAACGGTTACTATTCCAGCAAATAGTGAAGCCATCACATTCAGATTAGATCCACATAGGTGTCCAGACAGCACCACAAACAGCGATTATTTTGTTCCTTCTGACAACTCAAGTACAGTATCTATTGAGATCATGAGTATCAAAGAAGGCCTTAGTTTTGATAAGGATGCTCGATCTAAGAAACTCAAAGTTAAATTCGGAAAATTTGCATTGGCTTCTACATTTCTGCCTAGACGCAGCAGTGTATCTGTCAGATTCCCTTGGGCCATAGACTATAGTGTTGGTGATAGACTGGACCGCATCCAAAAAGGTATAACAGCTGGAGATGCAGCATATAATAAGGCCTTTGCTCTGAGTGAAAGCCAAACGGGAATAGCCAGCCATACTGTGAGTACAGCTGCCAGAAAAGTAGCTGAAGCTACAGGTGAAGATGCCGCTAATAATGCTCATCGTGCAGCTGATAAAGAGGCTGGTACACATGGTAGTGAAGATTAACAAAATTGCATTAAAATTCTCTCGATTACTAAGAAACCAATTAAGAAGATAGTCGAAACAATAATAATTTATTGTTTCAATCAAATAAGGTTTTATGCGTAAAAATGAAAGATACAAACTGTCAATTGAGTTTTGTAGGTTTATGCTAAAAAATGCTTGATTCCATAGAGAATAAAATTATCTAAGGTGTGTATGAGTAGTTTATATCAATTAGATAAATTTTCACAAAAAGATCTGGACAAGTTTTCTGCAGTACAAAAACTTTCCTATGAATGTGTAGAGTCAGTGGGTAAACAGCTAACAGAAGGTATGACCGAAAAAGAAGCTGTACGTTTAATGACAGATTGGATGTCTGCTAAGGGCGTAACAACTTTCTTCCACAAGCCTTTCGCTTGGTTTGGGGATAGAACCCGCTTCAAGTATTTTATTATTCCTATCCAATTTTTTCCTACAAAGCGCAAGCTGTCCAAAGGTATGCCTGTTATTCTAGATATCGCTCCAATTGTAGATGGTTATGCCGCCGATATTGGTTATTCTATTATGTTTGGTGAAGAAGATGATACCATTCATGCCAAGATGCGTAAAGATTTGATCAAATATCGCAAGTTCATACATGAACAAGTCAATCTTAAATCTAATTTTAGTTTAATTTATAAAAAATTAAATAAGCTCTTTCATGAAGATGGCTATGTTAATATTCATAAAAAATATCCTAGACGTGTTCTAGCCCACCGGGTTATGAAAGTACGTGATCCCGAACAAGTAAGTAAACGACATTTATTACGATTTGGTCTGGATCAATTCAAGTGGCTTGTTCCGCATTCTCTTTTATCTGCTTTATTGCCTCATGTCGTTAAATCACATCTTTGGAATGACTGGTACGAGTCTGACCATGTTCCCTACGAAGGTTTGTGGGCAGTTGAGCCACATATTGGTTACAAAGGTTATGGTGTTAAATGGGAAGAACTACTTGTGATAGATGATTCAGGTGCTTATTGGCTGGATGATAATTTGCCACATATGCGTGAAGCAAAGCGGAAAAAATGGTAAGAGGGGGATAGAGTGAAAGTACAAAGAATACCTACCCAATACCCTGGTGTAGAATTACATGCTGTGACTGGTGGTAATCCTAAGAAGCCATCGATCATTTTTTTACATGGTTTTCCAGATAGCCATCACTCGTGGGTTCACCAATTAGAGGGTTTATCTAAAGATTTTCATGTAGTAGCTTTTGATCTTGTTGGGGTTGGCAAGAGCGATCTACCACGGACCCCTATTGCTTATAAGATTGCTAGAATTTTAGTAGATATTGATTATGTAATACAGGAATTGTGTCCTAATAAAAAAGTGCATCTTGTGGGGCATGACTGGGGGGCAGCTTTAGGATGGTGTTTTGTTTTTGATGAGAGTCATCGTAAACATGTTCTTTCTTATACAGCAATTTCTGGGCCACATCCCACCTTGATGGCACGGTATATATCCAAGACTTTTTTCTCTCTAGATGTATTTTCTGCCTTCAAACAGTTTCTATCCAGCTGGTATATTTATGCGATACATATACCGTGGTTATTTGAGTTTTTACTAAAATACCAAAGAAATTGGTTGTACAAAATTATGACACGAAAAGAGAGTCTGCCTAATGATGCCAAAGGATTGCCTACAATGGACCCTGAATCTATGCATGGTATTGTGAATATGTTAAGTCTATACCGGAAAAATGTTATTCCAATGATGTTCAAAAAGATCCCTCCTCGTAATAGCATAAATGTACCCACACAAATTATACTTGGATTAGATGACCCCTTCATTAAACCTGAGCAGTTTAATGTATATCATAATCATATAACTAGTGTTTCTATTCACAGGGTAAAAGCAGGCCATTGGGTACATCTTTCACAAAAAGATAAGGTAACAAAGTATATCGCTGATTTTGTGGAATCACATGAAGAATAGAATTTACTTATGAAAATTAAAGATGCTCAAGTTGCCTTAGTTACAGGTGCCGCAAGTGGCATTGGTAGATCGTTGGTGATCGCTCTTGCAAAGTTGAATTGCGTTGTCATTGCTACTGATATACAAGAGAAGGCCCTGGAAGATACTGTTCGTATGGCTCAAGAGGAAGGTTGCAAGTATCCAGTACAATCTTATATATGTGATATTAGTAGCATAGATAATATTCAAAAGCTTTATCATAATGTTTCAAAGCAGTATAGCTGTATTTCTTTATTAGTTAATTGTGCTGGTATTGGAGCTGCTGGTTTATTTATGGATACTGAATTAGCTACGTGGGATAAGTTAATAGATGTCAACCTCAAATCTACTGTTCACATGTGTCATACCTTTGTTCATGACATGATTCAGGCTAAACAACCTGCCCACATTGTAAATATCTCTTCTTTAGCGGGGTATGTGCCTTTAAAAGATACTCCTATCTATACGACTACTAAATTTGCTGTCTTAGGTTTTTCAGAAGCTTTGAGGCAAACGTTAGCTCGTTATGATATAGGAGTATCTGCCATATGTCCAGGTATTATTAATACTCCTATTATAAGAAACACCATTTATGAAGGTTCTATGAAGGCAGATATGAAGTTGCAAGATAATCTAGTCAAGTTGTATAAGTTAAGGGGGTATACTCCAGATCAAGTAGCGAATAAGATTGTTAAAGCGGTAAAACGTAATATTGGGGTATTACCTGTTTCATTTGAATCATGGTTGTTATATTATATGAGGCGTTTTTTCCCACGGATACTTGGGAAAATGTTACAGGCTGATGTTATTGATTTTTTGAGACGTTAAATTTTATTAGTCTCCGTAATTTAAGTTTGATTTCTAGCCAGTCGAAATAGTACCAATGATGTTTATCATGCAAGGAGATTATTAGATATGTTGCGAAAAAAAAATCAATGGAATGGCATGGGTCAAGCTATTCTTTTTACAGGATTGTTGTTATTGTGTGTTTCTTCACTTACTTCAATTGACAAGAATTTACAGAAGGTTATTGATCCAAGTTTACAAAGTTCTGCAAGTATGAAGTCAGCAGAGATTGCTTTGGATGAAAAGATCCTTGTTCTTTACAAACGCCTGCAAGAGTATCGAGGCCTGATGAATGTAGATGTTCGTTATACTCCCCAACGAACTAAATTTACAAAGGATGTTAGTAAGGGATATATTGAATTAGAAAGTTACTCATTTATTCCAGTAGTACATTTTCTTCCAGAATTATCAGGGTTGCGCACGAAGACTATGCGTTTATATTTTCAGGGTAATAATTTAAGTAAAGTCCAGACTACCGTGACTGATTATGATCATGAACAAGATATTTCTGAGATAAGCACTGTTGTCGACATTAAACCTCTAACTAAAGAAAATGGTGATGTATCAGTGACTCACCAGGTGAATGGTGATAAGACATATACATCTCGTCTGGGGGCTTTTGAAAATATCGTGTCACGCCCAGTTCGTCTAGATTTTAAAAGAAAATATTATGAAAAACATCTTGTTTACTTTGAGAAACTTTTTCGTTTTACCCAAGAATTTCAAAGACAGCATGGCACAGGTCAAGATGCTGAAACATCAAAGCATTTTTATCGTTCTTTACAATATTAGTATTCTCCTAAAAGTTTACTTGGGTAGTTGTAGGTTTAGAAACAACTACCCCCTCATCTTAAATGTCCTTAGAAACTAATCACACAGAGCAAGTAAATTTCCCTTATTCGCAGGCTAGCTTTAAAAGTGGGCAATTGCAGAGTCTTATCGATACTCTGGATGCCTCTATTATTCTCATTGATAAAAATTTTACGATTACTAGATTGAATCGTTCTGCACTAGAATTAAGTAATCATAAGACTTATACGGAAGCACTGGGGAAAAAATGCTACCAAGTTTTGTTTGGCTTTGATTCGCCATGTACTTTTTGTTTTTATAAAAATAAGCACGATTCGTTCCAAAAATTAGCACGTGATAATTTTAGAGTCGATCAAGAAATCAAAATTGATAATCAGCAAGAACATTTTTCCTTTAAGACATCTGTTTTCTGGCTTAAGCAATATTTTCTTCAGGATAGTACCTCATCTTATTTGTTAGTTGATTCGTTAGTGGATGTTACTTTACAGAAAGAACAAGAAAAGCTTAATTATAGGAATGCTAAATTACAAACAATTGGGACTACCGTACAAAGTATCATCCATGAAATAAAAAATATTTTACTGGGGATACGGTTAACAGTAGATCAATTAAAAGATATAAAACCTTCTAGCAACCCTGATATCCGTCTTGTTAAAGATGGTTTGAAAACAGCCTTAGATATTATTATGAATATCCAACGATCAGTTAATAGAGATATCTATCCTTTGTATCCAGTTAATATTAGAAAGGTTATTGGTGAAGCCCTCACGATTACTAAGAAACTTTATCAGAATAAAATAGTTTTGAAAGTACATTGGTTATGGAAAATAGATCGAAAATCTCCAGTATATGGAGATGCACAAAGATTAAAACTAGTATTCCAAAATTTATTCACTAATACCTTCCAGGCACTAGAACAACGAGAAGAACGGAATAAGCTTTATTTATGGATTACTGCAGAATATATTAGTGATACGAATGCTAAGCATAAAACCAAGTATTTCTCGCAAGGGCAGAGAGAGTTAAGTACTATCAAGCATCATGAGTTTATCCTTATTAATATTATTGATAGTGCGGGCGGAATTTCTGATGAGCTACTTAAGAAGATATTTGATCCCTTCTTTTCCACTAAAAATCAAGGTAATAATGCAGGCATGGGCTTGTTTTTTGTTAATAAAGTGATTGAAGAACATAATAGCTATATACAAGTACATTCTAAGGGGCATTATACCCGCTTTACTATACGTTTCCCTAGAAACTATAAGCCTTAATTTAATAATTATTTGGTATTTATACTTGTCTTCATAAATATACCATAAGATAAAGCACGTATAAACATAACTTCCCTTTAGTTTATAAACTCTGCTATTCAAAAATAAAATGTTTGTCAAATCATCCTGGTATACAGATTTATCCTGCTTGTGAGAGAGATCAAAAAAGTTGCTATTCTGGGTGCCAATGGGAATATGGGTTCTACTTCTGGTGGTATTTTTGCTCAGGCAGGCATAAAATGTCATTTCTTTGCAAATACTCAAGAAAAGGCTTCTAAGGGCATAGAGAATGCAGTCAATCAGGCCAGAAGTAGTGTACTAATAGAACATATTCAACCTCATAGTTATGAGGATCTAGAAAAGATTATACCACAATGTGACTGGATATTTGAGGCCCTTGCTGAGAATATTGATTTGAAAAAACAATATTTTGCTAGACTTGAATCAATACGAAAAGCGGATAGCATTGTTTCTACTGTTTCCTCAGGCTTATCCATTGAAGAAATGGTATCTAATTGTAGCGAATCTCTTCAACAACACTTCTTAGGTACGCATTTTTATAATCCACCATCCAAATTAATTGCTAATGAATTAATTTATCACTCTAAAAATACAGATGAATTTAAGAAATTTGTTTACGAATTTTGTGAACGTGTTCTATATAGAAAAAATATTGTTACGTCTAATACAGCTGCCTTTGCAGGGAATCGGATTGGTTTTCAACTATTGAATCATGTTGCCATCTATGCAGAAAAGATTGGTATTGAAGAAATGGATTACTTGATGGGATGTTATACAGGTCGGGCACTGCCACCTCTTGCCACTATCGATCTAGTAGGTTTAGATGTGCATAAAGCTATTGTAGATAATATTTTTAACCAGACACAGGATGAAGCACATGATACACATAAGATGCCCGCTTATATGCAAGCCATGGTAGATAAGGGTATGTTAGGTCTCAAAGCACAAGACAAAGGCGGTTTTTTTAAACGAGATGCGGAGAAAAATAAATTTGCTTTAGATCCACAAACTATGTCTCATAAACTAGTTAAACGTAATAAAATTGCATTTATCGAAAATATAAAACAATATCTGTGTGATGGGCAGTATAAGAAAGCTATTTCACTTTTATTGGAAGAGAGATCATCAGAATCTTATATTATCAAGACAATACTATTGGGCTACATCGCTTATAGTTTTTACAGGATAGGTGAGGCTACTCCTAAAGAAAGTTTTATACATGGTATCGACACCGTTATGTCATATGGTTTTTCTTGGCTACCTCCTTCGGGTTGGGTAGATCTGTTGGGGGGTCCTAGAGAAGTGGC
Organism: Leptospiria bacterium; assembly: GCA_965262015.1. Classification (GTDB taxonomy): domain Bacteria; phylum Spirochaetota; class Leptospiria; order Turneriellales; family CBDBES01. The sequence goes on along the minus strand of OZ253494.1, from coordinate 1,026,341 downwards.
CATTTTAATGGAAGAACATGAAATTGTTGTACCTACTACATTGTTAGAAGCTAAAGATATAAAAGGTAGTTTATGTACCATACCCGAAATATCTAGATTTTTGATTGCTAGGTAGTGTTCTATAAGAGCTGTACTAGCTTAGGAGGAAATATGTCAAAAAATTCTCAAAAAAAAGTTTATATTCTAGGTGGCTATCAAACAGATTTTGCCCGTAACTGGTCCAAAGAAAATAAAAGTCTGCAGGCCATGATGAATGAGACTATTGAAGGAGGCCTTCTCGAGACCCAACTGGATGTTAAAGATATTAATGTCATTCATGTAGGTAATTTTGCGGGAAGTTTATATAATCGTCAAGGGCATCTGGGTGCTATGGCAGTTAATTATGATAAAAATTTTCGTGGACTACCAACATCAAGACACGAGGCAGCCTGTGCTTCTAGTGCTGTAGCTACCTTGGCTGCTCGTACAGAAATTGAAGCAGGTATTTATGATTGTAGTATGGTATTGGGTATTGAGTTTATGAAACAGGTGGACTCTAAGACAGGCGGGGATTTTTTAGGTACTGCCGCCTGGTATGACAAAGAGGCCAAAGGAGTACTATTTCCATTCCCTAAGCTCTTTGGTCGCTTAGGGGATTTATATCGTGATAAATATGGCCTGAAGTATGAACATCTGGCCGCTATTTCTGATATTAATTATAAAAATGCAAAACGTAATCCACGGGCACAAACCCGGGATTGGTATATGAGCAAAGCACATGCAAATAAACATGATAATTATAATATGCAGGTTGGTGGTATGATACATCTTACAGACTGTTCTCAGGTAACTGATGGAGGTATTGTTATTTTTCTAGCTTCGGCTACCAAAGCAAAGGATTATGCACAAAAAAGAGGATTGAATTTAGACGATATACCTTATATCCAGGGATGGGGACATGCTACTGCTCCTATTTTATTTGATGATAAAGTAGAAGAGGCACAACATAGTGAGTATCCTTTACCTCATACAAGAAAAGCTATTACGGACGCCTATCAAAGGGCTAATATACAAGGTCCTGAAGATTTATCTGTTATTGAGACACATGATTGTTTTACAACTTCAGAATATGCGGCAATTGAACACTTTGGCCTGGCCAAACCTGGTGAAGCATGGAAATCTATCGAAGAAGGTGTTATTGATTTTGACGGTAGCTTACCTGTCAATCCTTCAGGTGGTTTAATTGGAGCAGGTCATCCAGTGGGCGGTACTGGAGCAAGACAAATTCTTGATGCTTACAAGCAAGTATCTACTCAAGCAGGAGGTTATCAAGTAGAAAATGCCAAGCGGGTAGCTACCTTGAATATTGGAGGCTCCGCTACTACTAACGTAGTACATGTGATTGGTAAAGATGCTTAGTGGCGATTTTCTAATGTAGTAGATGTTACAACCAATTTGTTATCATTGTTCATCTGCTTTATCTATTAAATACCACAAGAAATCTCGAGTTAATAAGATATATTCTATTTATGACTGCCATAAATGTAATCTATGGCAGATATACCCTCTACCAGATGGTCAAGAGTTAAATAAACTCTACCAGGATGAATATTTTACGCAAAGAACAGAAAGAGGCTATAATAACTACCATTCTCTTATTGTTAAAAAAAGTATACTAAGCACTCTAAAAAAAAATTTAAAAGGATTATCTTTTTATGCTTGGGAAAACACACTTGAGGTTGGAGAGAAAAAAACACTAGACATTGGTTGTGCCGCTGGTCATTGTACAGAATTTTTTTCTAAAAGGGGATGGGATGCCTTAGGCATTGATATTGCAGAGAGCATGATTGACGAAGGTCTTAAACAAGCCATCTCGTTGCAGAAAGTTGATTTTCTTGATATGAATATAGCAGATCAAACATATGGTTTAATTACTTTATGGGCTACTATAGAGCATCTACCTAATATAGACCTTATTCTACAAAAAATTAGTCGAGTATTAACTCCTAATGGCAAACTATATCTGTCTACCTGTCACATAGGTTTATGGGCAAAACGATACGGGATAGGGTGGCGGTACCTAAATGTGCCAGAACATCTTTGGTATTTTAGTCGCCATGCTCTTAAAATATGGCTCCGTAAATACCATCTTAACCTAGAACATTCTTTTACCTATGGGTCGGGATATACTACATTGGAATATGGCTCACAAATTTATAAAACCAAGAAAAGGTTAGCGGACTGGTCAGCAAAATATTTTCACACGGGTGATATGATTGTTGGTAGTTTTTCAAAATAAGCTTATGTCCATGTAACAATTTTACTTAAATCTTATTATCATTATGACGATACTATAGAGGGTTATATGGTAAGTCTCTCTTAGATATATGAAACTTTTTGATAAAATTCTGCTATTTTTGGTTAGTTGTTGCATTTCATTCATTTTAATTATTTTTCTAACTAGTTATATTTCTCCCAAATATGCCAGTGTTATTCCTAAAAGTTCTGAGCCTCCCTCTGACCCTCAGGTAATTGTTTATGGTGAAGAAATTGACAATGCGATTAGCCAATACTTCGAGAGTATACGGGCTAACCCTGCTGAAGAAGAGGAAACTAAACGATTAGTAGATGGGACTAAAAAGGATGCACAAAATTCAAAGAAAAAAATTGTTGGCATATCCAAAGTTAAAAAATCAACTAATTACACTGTTCGCCCTGGAGAGTCTTTATGGAATATTGCAAATAAATTTAATATACCGGTATATACGATCACATCAGCTAATCCCAAAGTAGAAAAAAATATAATTCATCCTGGTGATGTATTACATATCCCATCACAAATAGGACTCTATTATAAAGTTCGCAATGGTGACACACTGGGTAAAATTGCTAAAACCTATCGACTTTCTCTAAGTAATGTAAGCAAATATATATCGCCTAAACTGAAAAGGGGTGAACGTATTTTTTTGCGTGGTGCTAAGCCCTTACCTACTACAAGATATCGGTATATTTCAAGATTTATCTGGCCTCTACGAGGTAAACTTACAAGTTCCTATGGTTGGAGGCGACATCCGATACTGGGTAAAAGGCATTTTCATACAGGGATGGATATCTCTGCAAAATGGGGGACATCCATAAAGGCTGTAGCCAAAGGGATTATTATACATGCGGGTTCTTTTGGTGCGTACGGTAAAACAGTAATTGTCCGACATAAAAATAAGTATATTAGTGTTTATGCCCATTGTTCGTCTATTCGAGTACGTAAGGGTACTGTTGTTCAAAAAGGGACTAGGATTGCGAGAGTGGGTAATACTGGTAGAAGTACAGGGAGCCATTTACACTTTGAAATAAAACATAAAAAAAGTAGTATAAACCCACGTGTAGCTTTGAGACTAAAAGAAAGAGTACCCATTTAGGCAGTCATCACTCATTTGTTTTTAAGTTTTATTCGGGTAAAATAGATTGCTGTACAATATCTCTTGGCAGGGGTTCTATCTCTACTGTTCCAGGACTATCTTTCTTCTGTTTTAATATTTCCCACTTCCCTTGTGCCTCTTTAAGTTGTTCCTCACAGTATTGTTTAAGTAGTATTCCTCTTTCATATAATTTCATGCTATTTGATAGGCTATCCTTACCCTCTTCTAATTTATGCACAACAGTCTCTAGCTCTCTGAATGCCTCTTCAAAGGTAATACTATCTTGTATTTGGTTGGTACCCTTTTTGCTTGCCATAAGATTGACATGATCAAAATGAACTTTAACATGATTCTGTCAACAAACATATCACAAGTGTTATATCTATTCATCGATGCCATAGCCATACTATATACAGGTATGGACGATATCCCAAAATAAGTACTATTTTTTGGAGTTTAGATCTTTAGAGGTATGTCTAACCTGTTAGGGATTTAGAGAGCAATACAATTGTATGTGCAGCAATGGCTTCACCACGACCTATAGAGTCTAACTTCTCATGTGTTTTTCCTTTAATACTAATTTGGTCTATATTAATATGCATGTATTGGGTTAATAGAGAACGAATATTTTGTCTGTAAAGGGATATAGAAGGTATTTCACATAAGATTGTGCAATCAATATTATTGATGATATAGCCTTTATCTTTCATCTTTCTAAGTGCAAATTGTAGAAAGTCGTTACTATCTCGATCTTTATTCTCTTGTTTTTTATCTGAAAAAAAGTGGCCAATGTCATATTCACTAATAGCACCCAAAATAGCATCAGTTAATGAATGCATAACTACGTCTGCATCAGAATGTCCTTTTAAACTAAATCCACATTGAATATATGCTCCACCTAGGTATATTCCATCTCCAGGGATAATAGCATGAATATCATACCCATGACCTATACGCAAGATAAGATTTAGATCGTTCCAACTCACATAAAAGTGATTAAAGATGCAGTATAATGTGCATAGCAAGTATTTTTATAACATAAGTTGTTCAACCCATAAATATACGCTCTTTACCTTACTTTATCAAACTTTTTATTGGTATTACAAAGTAACAACAAAGTATAGTCTTTTCTTTTCAGTAGGATATTCAGCATACTCTGCCTCATATATACCATTGATTGATTTTATTTCATAAAAGACAGCAGACTTTGATCTATTTATTTTTTGATAGATATTTCAGTATAAGTATCCGTTATTCGTAATAAATTTTCATTGGTTGTTCTCCTTACTTTTAATACTTTTAAGAAGAACAGCTTATGAACACTTTAAATTGTCCAAAACCAAGATTGACTTTCTAAATTAAGAGTTCTACAACGAAAAATGACTTTACGTTTTTCTGTTCATTTATTTGTCTCCTACCGTTAGGGATGGCAGTGTCCATATATGAAGGTGTCTTCATTTTATGTTGAAAACCTGCTATAAAAAACATATATTGCCCACATAGCTCAGTCGGTAGAGCGTTTCCATGGTAAGGAAAAGGTCACCAGTTCGATTCTGGTTGTGGGCTTTGCTTATTTAGTCACTCGAAATACCACTTATTTACTGCCCATAGTTAGCCATCCCTAATTTTAGAGTATATTTGTAAAATAGATCAATTAAAAAAAGATTTACTAGAACTAGGATGATTGTAGTTTGCCTAATGCCTGTATTAGTGGTCATGGGTATCCAATGGGGTGATGAAGGCAAAGCCAAAGCAATAGATTATTTTGCTAAGGATACTGATTTTGTTGTAAGGTACCAGGGAGGTAATAATGCAGGACATACCGTGATTGTCGACGGTAATAAATATGTCTTTCATCTAGTTCCTTCAGGTATTCTATTACCTCATGTGGTCTGTGTATTAGGGGGAGGGATGGTAATTGATCTCTTCGCTTTTATTCAAGAAGTAAATTTATTAGAAGAAAGAGGTATACAAATCAGGGATCGTATACGTTTGGCCGACAACGCTCACATGTTGTTACCATTCCATAAAGAACTGGATGTCTTATCTGAGAAAGAGAAACTTGAGCTTAATCATAGCATTGGAACCACAAAAAAAGGTATTGGTAATTGTTATGTGGATAAGATTGCCCGTCAAGGTATTCGACTCTCTTATCTACTGGATAAGGAGTTTTATACAGACTATTTACCGTATGTGGTCGAGAAGCAAAATAGAGTACTAACCAAAATTTATGATGCGGCTCCCCATGATGTGAAAAAATTGAGTGAACAGTTGAAGGATGTTACAGAATTAATTAAGCCTTTTTTAGTGAATGCCCCTTATTATTTGAATATGGCTATTCGTTCGGATAAACGAATCTTATTAGAGGGTGCCCAGGGTGCCATGTTAGATGTAGATTTTGGTACATACCCCTATGTTACTAGTTCTAATCCTTCGATTGGAGGTGCATTGACAGGTACAGGTATTAATTTTAGGTATATTACTGATGTGATTGGTATTGTGAAAACATATACTACACGAGTAGGGGAGGGGCCCTTTCCTACAGAATTGGATGGTGAAGAGAATGAACGATTACGCAAACTTGGACATGAGTTTGGTGCTACTACTGGTAGGCCAAGGCGGTGTGGTTGGTTAGATATCCAGGCACTTAAGTATGTTATTAAATTAAATGGTTGTAATATCTTGTTTCTAACTAAACTAGATGTTCTTGATTCGTATTCTACCATCAAAATTGGTATTGAATATGAATTATATGGTCAGAAAATTGATTATGTACCGTCCTATGCTTATAACCAGGTTAAGGTTATTTACCATGAACTACCAGGATGGAATTCATCAACAGAAGAGTGTAGAGTATTCTCTGATTTGCCCCCAAATGCACAAAGTTATATATTGACCATAGAGAAACACTGTGGAATACCAATCAAGTGGATATCAGTTGGGCCAGAACGTCATCAGACTATAGAAGTTAGTTAGTGTGGTATAATGTTTATTTATGAACAAAACACATATAACGCTTCGTGATATTTTTAGTAGTAAAATATTTACGTTATCTAATCTACTTTCTATTAGTAGAATTGGTTTAGGACCTGGAATGTATTATTGCTTCCAGTTGCCAGAAGGAAGTAATAAGCAATTATATGGTTTATTGGGCATCATCATCTTTGCTATTGTATCTGATTTTTTTGATGGTTTTTTCGCACGTCGGTTTAATCAGGAAACCTTGTTAGGGTGTTACTTGGATCCTGTGGCGGATAAGTGTACTGTTATATCTGCTTTTATTGTGTTATATGTTTACAGAGACCTGCCATTATGGCTTGTTTTACTGGTGGCCATCAGAGAAATAATCAGTGTATTAGTGGGAATATATCTATTATTTGAGCATGGAATGGTAGCTAGACCAAATATATGGGGTAAGATTGGGGTAACTTTGGCCTTTCTGTTAAGTTTACTTTATATTCTTCAGCATCCCTCCCGTCTATATGTTTTAGCGATCTTTGTTATTGTTTTGGGTGTGGGGCTATTGACTTATAGTCGTGCTCATTATGAGATGATATTATTATATTTTAAAAAGAAGTCCATTTTTTAGGTTGATAATATTTCAACATCTTTTTATGTGGAGACCAATAGGACGGTTTAAAATTATAAAGATGGGATGCTTGTGGAGGGAGTGACACTAGAATAGATTCTATTCTTCCATTCGTTTCTAAGCCAAAAAGAGTTCCTCGATCATACACTAAATTAAATTCAATATATCTCCCTCTACGGATGAGTTGAAATTTCTTATCTTGTTCCGTATATATTTCATGCACTCTTCTAAGTACAATGGGTTCATATGCTCGTAGAAAATGGTCTCCTATGGACTGTATTAAAGAAAAAGATACCTTATGATTATCTTCAAGATAGTCAAAAAAGATCCCGCCAATGCCACGCATTTCATTACGATGTTTAATATGAAAATATTGATCGCATTGCTCCTTGTAGATATTATAATGATTAGGTTGAATTGCTTCTACTGCTTTAAATAAGGTATTGTGAAAATGGCTAAAGTCTTCTTCATGAGGGTAGTAGGGCGTGAGATCGATGCCTCCACCAAACCAAGATCGCCCACCTCCAGTCTCTATGTAGCGGATATTCAGGTGAACTGTTGGTATTCTAGGGCTACAAGGATGAATAATGATAGATAAACCGCAGGCACTAAAATTATCATTAACTTTGTGGTTTAAATTTTCTGCTATTTTTGTAGGCAGGACACCATGCACAAAGGAAACATTGACACCCACTTTCTCAAAAACAGTGCCATCAGATAAAACTCGAGTAACGCCACCACCACCACCTGGGCGTTTCCATTTATCCTGCTTCATTTTTGTATAATTAATTCTAGTATTCTTTGCATGAGGTAAGGGTTGATGTGACATACAACTAATGTTATTTTTCTCAATTTTTTCTAATTTATCACAGATGGTCTTTTGTAGACTAGTACAGTATTCGTTCATTCTCTTAATGTAAGTACTTTTTTTCATAATTATATTTTTATACTTAAACCATCGTAGGCAGGTATAATATTTTTTGGTAACCATTTTGCAATTTTTTTATGGGTCATGTCATGCCCTAAATGTCCTATAATAGCTAATTTGGGTTGTAGCTCTTTTACTATAGAAACTGCTTCTGGGATAGTGATATGGGTGGCATGTGGTTTAAATTGTGGAGCACCTAAGATTAAGATTGGTAGTTTATATAACTTTGCCCATTCCAGGGAGTATATTTTTTTGAAGTCAGTTAGATACCCTATGCTCTCTTGGATAATAAAGCCTACACTCTCTACCACAGGATTTCTAACATGTAAAAGTTTAATAGGTTTAATTTGGATGTGGCCTATATTAAAAGGTATATACTCTTTAAATCCATATTTCCATTGTTTCATATGCTGATACTTGTTGTTAGAACGCTTTTGCCTAAGTTTATATCTTGTTTGAAAAAGTTGAATTTGCATTTTTAGTTGGTTTTTTATTTTTTTAGCAAATAAATAAGGGTATTGTTTCTTTATGTGGCGGTAGGTCATTGTATTTGCCCAGGTCTGTATAGGAGAGGTTGGTCTTTGCAGAGTAAAAGCTCTTAGATCATTCATACCGCCAATGTGATCATAGTGAAAATGGGTATATAATACAGTATCAACAAACTGAATATTGTTTTCAAGACATTGAGTACGAAAATCTGGCCCAGTGTCAACAACAATGTTGATACCTTGACTTTGAATTGCAATAGAAAAACGTTTACGCTTATCCATGGGATCACGTGATTTGCAGACGTTGCAACAACAACCTAACACTGGTACGCCAGTAGATGTACCACTACCTAGAAAGATAAGTTTCACATTCTATCTCAAATATGTATCTAATACAGCTTTAATGGCTTCGTAGGTTCTAAATGAGTTTTGTTGCTCCCCATTAACAAAAAAAGATGGTGTACCTTTTACCCCTATTCGATTACCTTCAGAGATATCTCCTTGAATTTCTTGTTGTTGTTTTTTATTAACATCCTGAACACATTTTTGATAACTATTTATATCTAATTTTACAGAATGTGCCAATTCAAGTAGCTGTTTGTCTATATCTTCTGTGGCTAAGCCAAATAACTGTTGTTGAAAATGAAAATATTGATTTTGTTCTCCAGCACAATTCGCTGCAATATGCATTGCTTTTGCTTGTTTATGAAAACCTAGAGGATAATCTTTAAAAATCCACTTGATTTTATCCTGGTATTCTGTTTTAATTTGTTGTATAATAGGTTGTACTTGTTTACAGTAAGGACACTGATAGTCAGAAAATTCCACTACTATTACTTTGGCATTTTCTTTGCCCCAAAAAGGCTCGTCTTTAATATCAATGTTAAGAGAAGGCAGAGCTGGTCTTTCTATTTGCAATTTTAACTGATATTTTTTGCTTAACTGGCTAAAATATTGTTTTTGTAATTTTGATTGGTCCTGTTGCACAATGTGGTCATATATCCTTTGTCGCATTTCTATAAAAGGTTGTTTTAGCTTATAAGACTTATAAAAATCTTTAAGTGTTTTATTATCTGGTATTTTAAGATGCTTGTTCCAATAGTTTTGTAGTAATTGATCTTTACTACTTTTTTGTTCAATCGCTTCTAGCTCTATGATACGCTCCATGGCAAGATCATATCCAGCTTTTTGTTGAATCTGGTACTCTTTTTGCTCCAAATCTTTAAGTTGTGCACTAATTTTATTATCTATGTCAGATAAAGTTACATTACCTCCTTGAAAGGTATATATTTCTTTTTTATTGCAGGACGGTAAGCATATTGATGTAAGCACTATGCATATGATCATCATATTTCGTTTCATTGTAATTTCCTCTCTTTAAAAATATATAGGATATCTCAAAGTATTCTAACCTTGGGGCCAAGCCTACTCACAGATAACCATCCGTAAGATACCCTTAGTAACTTGCCTAAAATAGCAACAAGAGTTTAAAAAAATTATATTTATTTTATCTAAGTTGGTAAGATGATTACTAATATACTATTCTATATTAAATAATAATTGATCTAATACATTGTCTGTTTCTTGATTCGTTTTTTGTTGATTACCAAAATTAATCATAAAATTAGAAAATATAAATATACCATACATAGGATCTTTAGCCTGCTGGTTTATAGGTAATGGACTGGGGTGATAACCAGATGGTAAATACACTGCTCCTACACAGTTAATGGTAAACGATTGAATAGTATATGAGATATGTGCTTCTAGTTCTGTACCCATATAATTAAAACCTTGTGTAGCAAATAAACTAACTCCGTGTAAATTAAGTCGGTATCCATTTGATTGCATACTATGTTTAAGTTTTATAAATGTTTTGGATATTGTACGATCAGATAGTGCAGATTGAGGGTTTTGTTTAGTATAATCTTGAAAATGGTAAAAATTAGTATAAGCAGAAGGATAATAACCTTTGATGCCCCATAATAACAATCCTCCCATGGTTCTAGCTTTCATAGAAACAAAATTAGGTTGAAAGTAACCCATTGTAGAAGTAAGGTTTAATAGAATTTTTTTAACAATGTATGTAAAATGATAATGTGCATAAACACTGGTTCCATTATAAATTTTTCTTTGTGTGATTTGATCATCTTTACCATAACTGTGTGCAAAATTAATTTCTAATTGATTCTTTGGGGTAATATTAGAAATTATTTTAAGACCACTTAAAATAAGAAAATCATTATCTGCTTTATTAAAAGCATTATTACCATTTTCTGCTAGGTCGGCACCACCTCGTGTATTCGCACCATATCGTACAAAATAATGAAATGGTACAAAAGTTATACGTTCTATTTTAGTAAAGGGTTGTGGTAAGGTAGTAGACCAAGACAAATTGACACCATATCTCAATGAAATGGTATCGCTTCTAAAGTTTTCTAGTTGTTCATCATCTTTTTGGATGGATGAGAATATGCCCACACCACTTGGGCTTATAGCAACACTTAAAACGTCACCCATGAAATGTACTTTAAAATTACTAAATGGATTATAGTTTATCTGTATTCCATCAATAATATCATAAAACATTAGATAAGATAACGAATCTGTGATACGGTATGGTTGTCGCCCTAACAGAAGTTTGAAATTTTTAATAGGGGTATATAAGGCATATAGATTATTAACTAGGATGGGGTTGTTCCCTAAATCTCTACCTTGAAAATTATCATTACCCCAATAAGCATATCGTGAAAAGTAAAAAAACAATTGGATATTTTGATATTGTACCCTAAAAGTAAGTTTTATATTTCCATAAATAATATTTTTTTGGTCATCTGTATTCAGTAAGGGATTGGCTTGGTTTCTTTCAAATGTTGTCTGGTTGTAATTTGTAAAATCTTCGTTGTTGACATGCAAGAACATACTTTCAAATGCTATGCGGTTATTATAAATATTATCAGACGAAAAGATGGTGGTAATACAAGTAATCCATATAAGAAAGCCCAGATAGTATAGTCGCATGTTTAACATGTATGCCAATCATTCCGTTTGTTAGTATCTTGGTATTTTGTTGTGTAACGGCGTACGATACATTCTTGAAGATGAGAATTAATAATATCATTTTTGCTAAGTGTCTTGTTTGGGCTAGACCAATTTTTTTGTTGGATATGTGATTGTATTCTATCACGACTACCTTGTAGCCACTTATCTTGACGGTCCCGAAATTCTTGCCATGGGATATAATCTATGGTGATACCAAGAGGATCTTGTATACTAATTTCAGCTCCTTTGTTAGATATATTTTCGTAGAGATGATGATGTTGTAATGAAGTGGTACTGTTGATTTGCATTCCTTTAGAATAGAAGGTTAGCGTATCGCCTTTTTGAAAAATATGCGAGCTTGTAAAAAGATAGATCAAATTGTTTTGATTATAAATAGCTATATGACGTAATGTTCCAGCTTGCGTCACGATTGCATCAAAGTAAGATTGGTTCCGATTAAATTGTATTTTCCTAAATAACAATTTGCCAGCTACCACACTTGTTACACTTTTAAAGGTATTACGGCTATATTGGCTTTGTGGGTGAGATAAAACAATATAGTATGCCTTATGGGATTCTAAACTAGAAATATGTAGTTGGATAGTATATGCATCTTTTACTGCTATTCTATATATGGGTATTTTATTTGTGGGAGTGCATCTGGGATATTTGTGTTCAGCAATACAGTAGTTGTGGGGTTGTATAACTGTTTTATTTACTGGCAGAGAAAAGCGAATTCGGATTTGATTTTTAGATATAATTCTAGAATGGATAGGGTAAAAAATGAAATTAGATTTTTTTTCTAAAATAATATTTTCACCTTTAAGATTATCTAAGATGTTTTGTATATTACCTTGTATTAAAATCATTATGCCATCTTGTTTTTTTACGGCATGTACTCTTTTGGAGTTGCTATAAGTAGTATGTAGAGGGATAGAGAGGAATGCAATAAAATCTCTAGTATACTTTTTCGTATCACTTCTGCTGTTTAGGTAACTAGGTATAACTTTTGACAAGCTATCGTTTAGTTCTAATCGCTTGCCTATGATAATTGAGAAGTGCATATCTGTTTTTAAATGGTGTATAGGAAACAGAAATTCAGGTTCAGTGATTTTTGTATATATCACCCGAGTATAGTTTTTATTGATGGAAGCATTCCGCATCATATTGTAAAAATGTATATCTGTAAATTTAGGACTAAAAACGAAAATTTCCTTAGCCGCTTCTATAAGTCTAAAAAGATCAACATGACGTTGTTGTGTGTTTCTTTGTTGTATATAACCATTCTGGTTAATACTCAGCTCTTGGGGAGTGAAGTAGATCCCTATATCATGTTCACCAATAGAATGTAATTGGTTAAGAGATTGCAGAGATTTATTCACACCCGTTTTACCTCTCTTAACTTGCTGGTATTCTCGATATAGGTTAGAATTTAAATTACGTGAACGGATCTCTAAAAAATAGAGAGGTTGAACAGAGAGTAAGAGCAGAGTAATATTTTGGTTAAAAATAAAAAATTCATTCCACTGTTTAGGGTCTTTGTAAATAAACGTGTGTTTCTTATTGAATATACCTTGTAGGTTTTTAGGCATGATTCCTGTTGGTGTTTCCATTTTCATAATCTTTTTGACTAGTGTATCTTGGCCATTTAGCAAACTAATTGCTGGCATCGTACTAGGGTAGAAGTTACATGATATGGTAGTACAGATGTAATATATAACACTACACAGAATAATATTCTTACTATTTTTTGATTGAGCCATGCAGAATCTACAATTCTAGTTTTCTAAGATGTTAAGTGAAACAGAGTATCGATCTATATTTTCTATCTCCTTTTGAAAGTGATGAACCAAGCTATACGCATTCTGGATGATAATAAAATTTTCATCATTTTTAGTAACCGCATTCTGGCTAAAATTCATGGAACCAAGTACTAATAAGTTATTATCAATCATTATGACTTTATGGTGTAAAAGACCTCCCTTAAAGGGTGGTTCACATAATTTTACAGAGGTAACATTTTTTGCTAGTGCATCCATAGAACGACGGCTAAGCTTATAGCCAGAACGATACTGACTGTGATCGATCCATAGTTTTACCTCCACACCTCTTATGTTCTGTGCATCAATAAGCTCTTGTATGATAGCCCTATCCCTAAATGAGAATGCTATAAATACAATAGACTTTTTTGCCTTTCTAATTAAATCTAGAATCACTTTTAGGGCGTTATCGTAGGCAACACATTGGTGTTTTTTACTATCAAAATTATAGTATCTATAATATACATGTTGTTTCTTAGGTTCATAACACATCCTTGTTGTACATTTAGATTGTTTCTCGCAGTTATCTAGTTTAATGCAGGTTTGCTGACAAACCGGTAAGCCCAGTTGATTATTGGAGTCTTGATATAGTGTGTTTTTGTATGGTGTAAAATATGGTTGTATAGAAAATGAAGAAACATTAATGGGAGGTATATGCCACGCTCCTTCTTTACCTTCTAAAATAATATCCCGATAGGCTTGATCTTTCTGCGTACTAAAAAAGCCTTCTCTTTGCAGGGTAAAGTCTTTCTTGTATTCTTTAGCTAAAATACGATTCTTTAAAGTGACCATATGATTCATTTGAGTAAACATATGTTTACTTAAATTAGCAGAACCTGTAACCACGTATTCTTCATCAAAAATAAAATATTTATTATGCATAATACCAGAAAAATTTCCTGAACGAATAGGTACATGAGCTTGATGAAGATATTGCCATGAGGAATTTTTTTCTTCGTCAAGTTCTGTAGTCATTTGAACATCAATACCTCGATAGAATGCCTCAGCAAGGGCTTCATGTATTATTTTATTTTCTAAAGAATATAACGATATATATATACTCTTCCTAGCATTGCGTATTAAGTTTAATATTTCATATTCAATTTGATTTGGATCAAAAAGTAGTTTGGCCAATGTATTGCGTGTATAATAAAATTGAGCTTCATGTAAATTGGTACATCCTACGTATGAGAGTAACCATGTTACTACGATAAAAGGAATCCACCATAAAGAGTGGGCTATATTACTCTTCACCACTGCACCTATTTTATACAGGATGTCGCAAGACTATTAAGAGGTGTAGTCACTGTTGCTACCTCAAAATCATTATGGTTATTATTCGTGTCTATATGCTGACATTTTCCCTTGCGTTGGTAGACCGTACCAAACATTAACGAACCTGGATACGTATTGCTCTCTCCAGTGTTCCTGTAAAATGAGACAAAATCAATTATATGACTTCCATAAGATTTTGTAGGTAAACTACTTGAGCTACTTATAACCAAACAATCTTCACTATCAATCGTTATATTCCACTTCCAATCTGCATTTAAAGTACTATTACTTCGAGTGATTAAAAAGTATTTTCCTGGATTCAAAGAGTGATTAGGTAATCGGTGTTGTCGATACCAATTACCCGAAGAAATCTCACATTGACGGTCTAATGCAATATAGTATTGATTTAGTTGAATATTCTGTTCACTGTTATTATATAAAACGATGTAATCATTTGATACTACATTGTTCCAGGCATTACCTACGCTACTAATTACTAGTACGTTTTGTTGTGTTTCCACTCCGTTACTGTCAGGTTGAGAATTTACTTCGGTATTACATGGAAGAGTAGAACGATTAGGTATTTCAAAATCCGCATTATCCAGATAAAAATCATCATCATTAGAATTTGTATCTTGGTCTAGGCATTTACCTCTGCGACGTATAAATTGTTGTGCCCTCAGCATGGCAATAAGAGACCCTTGTGATATTTCATTTTGATATGCCGCTTGCCCAAAAGAGATAAAATCTACATTATCATTATTATTAATCATATCCTCTGGTGTTTGACGGGTACTTAAGAGAATACAACCACTTGAATTAATCGAGCCATTAGTCCATAGAATATCTGCGGATATGGTATTATTTGGTCTCCCAACTAAAAGATAACTCCTGGCAGATATCTGATGCCCCGATAGAGAAATATATTCTGTCCAACCATTAGATAGATCACAGTTAGAATCTCTACCCAAGTAAAATCTCTCTAACGAAATATTATGTTGAGATGTATTAAACAATAGGACATAGTCATTATTGGCATTACCTTGTGGATTATTACCAATAGCACTAATTTTAATAGAGTCTCGAATATTTTGTCCTAGAGTAAGTTGTATAGGGTTATTAGTAACCTCTGATAGAACTTTTCGCCCTATTGTTAAATCAGCGTTAAATGGAATGACTTGAACTAAAAAATATTTATTGATGTCATCTTCTGTAAGGCGATGTATGGGATTTGTACCTCGACTTGCTAATACGAAATTTGTCTTGGGTTGTAGTGAACTAAAAAAATAAAATTGATGGGGACCAGGTGGATCGAAATTTGGATCTGCGTATTCAAACTTTACGACTAACTCACTTAAATATTCATCAATAAAATTTTGTTTTAATTGAACATTGTATATTTCGGGGATCTCCGAACGAAAAATTTTATTTACCAGTTTAACATCATATTCATCTGCGTACATATTATCTAAGGAACGTACTTTTAAAACTAATTTTTCTTGTATATTGTGGACAGGGATGCGATAAGTGTTATCTTTTACAGGAGGTTGCATATTCAATGTTGCCTGACTAAAGTCTCCTTTAATAGTTACAAGTAAGCCATAGGTCTGTGTACCATACAAAGGATAATGTGTTCCCCCAACGGGTAAAGAAATCTGTATTGTCTTTTTTTGATTATTAATGACGCCCTGAACATTCACAGGTAGACGCTTATACCAGGGGACTTGTTCTTTGTGATAAAAAGTAAGTTGTGCTTCACGAGATAATACTACCGACTTGATTTGAATATTGGATATGGTCTTTTTCTCTCGGATGATATCATTTGTACAAGATTGTAATAAAAGTATACTAGTAACACCTAAACAGATTCGTTTCATTTTTTAACTCCATTTGCCATTTGTATTGATTAGGTAATTATTTTATCATTTGTAATATATCATACTTAGAAAAATGTATTATTTTACATTTTTATAAATTATTTATTAAAATATGTAAGATAAATGCCTTAAACATTATCCTTGTATGGGATTCAAATGATTGAATCTCTTGAAGTTTATACAGAATCTTATTGTTTCTATTATTTATTTGTACTAATGTGAGTTTTGTATTTTTATTGTGCCCGCATACATATAATCACAGGAATAAAAAAAGAATTAAATATTTACGTTATAATAGATTCTGTTTTTTTGTCAAAATATCTTTTTAGTTATTTGTTAGCCATTTTCGACCTGTCCCTTTTGTTGATGGTAATTAAGGAATTTGTATTGGTTGCTCTCTTCATTTCTAGTATTTTAAGAAAAACGGCTTATGGTAAATCTTAAACTGTCCAGAGTTAAACTTGATTTTATAGACTTTATAAAATCAATAGTGGTAAGAGATTAATTGCCTCATATAAACAGTTTATAACTGTAATATAAAATTAGAAAAACTAATTTTATATGAAACATGGTGATAACCAAAAAATGGCTAAATACCCACCCCATACGTGGGATGGGTAAAATAATATACAAGATTATTGCGGTATGGTTATTTTACGGATGCGGTTGTTCAAACTATCAGCCACATATACATTGCCTGAGTCATCAACCGCTACTCCAGTAGGTTCTTTGAATTGTGCTGAAGCACCTGTGCCGTCCTTGCAATCATCGCTAAATATACCAGCGCATTCAGGGCCCTCTCCATCGTTCCCACCCGCAAGTGTGCTAACCACACCATCAGGCGTTATCTTCCGGATACGATGGTTTTCAAGATCAGCCACATATACATTGCCTGAGCCATCAACCGCTACATCTCTAGGTTCATTAAATTGTGCTACATTACCTGCACCATCTATATCCCCTTGAGAATCTGTACCCGCCAATGTGCTAACCACACCATCAGGCGTTATTTTACGGATACGATTGTTGTTTGTATCCGCCACATATACAAACCCTGAACCATCAACCGCTATACCTCTAGGACTATTAAATTGTGCTACATCATCTGCACCATCCATAAAATCTCCTCCTTTTATCAGCCCTCCCCTAAAATTCATCGTCATACCAGTACCCGCCAACGTGCTAACCTTAACCTTACCCATAGCATCCGTGATTATCTTACGGATACGATTGCTACCCGAATCCGCCACATATACATTGCCTGAACCATCAACCGCTATACCTCTAGGACTATTAAATTGTGCTACACCACTAGGATTACTGGAAGACGGACCCGCACCATTCATATCCCCTTGAGAACCAGTACCCGCCAACGTGCTAACCACACCATCAGGCGTTATCTTACGGATAAGATGGTTTTTCGTATCCGCCACGTATACATTGCCTGAGCCATCAACCGCTACATCTTCAAGCTGCTTGAATTTTGCTTCACCACTAGGATCACTGGAAGACGGACCCGCACCATCCGTAACTCCTTCAGTACCAGTACCCGCCAAGGTTGTAACCACACCCGTAGGTGTTATTTTGCGGATGCGCAAGTTTACACGATCCGCCACATATACATTGCCTGACTTATCAACCGCTACTCCAAAAGGCTGAGAAAATTGTGCTTTAGGACCTATGCCATTCGTGCAAGTGGCACTGCTGCTGCTGCTACCACATCGAGAGGTGTCTCTTCCCATTTTGTTACCACCTGCCAGCGTTGTAACCTCAACCACGGCACAGGTTTCATCACGTTTTAAGGCATAATAGTTATTGCAAGAAACACATTTTTCTATATCGTCTTTAGAAACTTTTTCTGTTGAGGCAACACCGTTGGGACAAATAGGATCAAATTGTCCAGGACCGACCTCCGTCGGAGGAGCTTCACCTTTACATTGAATGCTCACCATCAATATAGCAAAGGCACTGATCAATACATGCCCTTTGAATATCTTGAAAGAATGTTGACCTTGGTTAGCAATCTGTTCTAAAAAGGTTGTAACGTATTTATAGATTTGTTGGTTATATGTCATTTTTGATGCCTCCTAATATTCGATTGGTTTAAATCGAATATTTTATCTCTTTTTTTGGCCTGTGTAAGAAAGACTTATCACGGCCACGACGCAACACAGAGAAGCTGTGTGGATGCATGTTCTAAAGAGTAAAAATGTCAAGTATTTTTAAATGATGGAAATGAAATCTTGGTGCCGTCAGTGTCATCTCTGGACAGCTTCCTTAAGAGCACTAATAAATGCATCTATGGAAATTTGTTGTTGTTCTTTGTTCAAACCCTTATTAATTCTTTCAATATGTAATATAATATCTTTTTCAGGTATTGTATTCGTATGGTTAATCCATATTACTTTCCTAATGCCATTAAAATTAATCTTTATTTTTTTAGAATATTTAGAATAAATGTCCAATACATTGTTACAGTTGTTTAGAGCTTGTGTTAGTTGCTCTCTTGTATATTTCACTATACTGCTACTTTTCTTTCTTCTATCACCTCTCCAATAATAGATAATTTATTTTTTTTGTACTCATATTTAAAATTATTCCCATCTTCCAAAATACTTTCATTATAATCTAATTCCATTTTCATAGATTGATAAAAAGCATTTGTTTTCACTTTATTAAACACATCCCAAATTTTATTATCCTTTGTATGCTTGAATAAGTAAATATCAGAATTTTCAAATTTTCTGTCTATTGAATAAAACAAACAATCAATGAAATCCTCAATAAGCGTTAACAATATATTTTCAAAATTTTCCTGTGTATCCGTAAATATAGAACCCGTATCAAGGCAGATTGCAGTATAACTATCTTCTTCAGACGATATTGTAAAATGTAAATGATAGGATAAGTCAGGTCTAAATTTATCATCTACATAAAATTTTAAGAATATAATACAGATTCCATATAAATTCTTTATAATCTCTGCATTTGTTTTCTCTATAATTTTTGCGTTAGAACTACATAACTCTTTCTGCTCATCAATAACCATAATACCCCATCAACTGTGTACAGTTGATGACACTTTTTACATATAACGTCAGTTACTTAAAATACCTGAATTAAGCTAAGAATGCAGAGTTAGGTTAGTATTGGCTTTGGACAGCGTAGACTGGGTTAGCCATTTTTGACCTGTCCCTTTTGTTGATGATAATAAGGAATTTTCACCATACTTGCTCTCTTTATTTTTAGTATTTTAAGAAAAACAGCCTACGGTAAATCTTAAACTGTCCAGAGTTAAACTTGATTTTATAGACTTCATAGAAAAAATAGTGGTAGCTTTGTTTAACAACTATATTCTGTTCATGCTTATGATAGTAATTGAGTCTTTTGCTTTTTTAAATTTGCCGAGTACTGATATCCGTAAAACAATAGAGTTTTACAGTGGCTTTTTAGATTTTGATGTTTTACAAGAAGGTCCTGAGAGTGCAGTTCTCTCGTTTGAAAATATTAAGGTTAGGTTTTTGCAGATACAGGGTGCAATGGAGTTCCCCTCAGATATGCCCATTTTGTCGTTTCTCATGGATACAGATGATTTTACGGACGCCCTACAAATACTAGAAGAAAATAACATAGATATTTTATCTGGCCCAGATCCCATTTCTAAAGGTGAAGCTTTTCTTGTAAAAGATCCCAGTAATAACATTGTCGAGTTTTTCTATCAAGAATAATAACGACTATAACTAAGCAAACTAAACCCAAGCAGTAAAGTATGTCTTTATTTGCCCAATGGAAGAGTGTAGTGCAGAATGGCCAGTATCTCCTTCAAAAAGCCAATCATCTCGTTTTGTTTTATAGTAATCGTTCTCTAGGAAGAGAGGCAAAAGCACTCCAATCTAAGCTAGAACAAGCTAAATCACAAAAAGCTATTCTAATATGGGTGGCCCCGTTTCACCGTTCCATTTTAGAAGGTATTAGTACAAACTCCCTAACTCATCTTCTATGGATTGCCATTGCTACTTTCCCCATAGAGGCAGATAATTCTCTTAAACCTCATACATTTTTAGAAGCCCACTATCCCTATCTCGTATGGAACGAAACAGGCCTACAACATCGATTAAGAGAGATACAGGCCAATAACCAATTTTTTGTTCAATTTCACCCCTCTTTTTCAGAGGATTCTTCTTACACATCCAAAACCCATGAATATATTACATACTTATTAACTGAAACCGCTCGTAGATTAAAAACAATCCAGTATCTTTCTAGATATTGGGAATATAATTTTAGAGCGAATCAACAAGAATGGCAAATAACTCAATCTATCCAACAAATACAATCTTTACCTAAACCTGAGGTTTTCGTGTTAGGTAGTCCCAAAGCAGATTTATTTTTAGATGAAATAGAAAAACAACCTAACCATCCAGTACTGTGGTGTGCTGATACAGCCTTGGCTGGTTGCTTTTTACGTAACATAAATCCAGAACTGGTATTCTCCATTGATCCTGGGTTTGGTTCTTATGAACATATAAGTTATATCTTGCATACCCTTAATCCCCATCGTATACGTATCATATTAGATCCATTTTCCCAGCCCATGTACTATAGAATGCCATTCCAAAAATATACCTACGCTAATTCTAACCCTCTTTTGAAAGATGTGGAACATTCTTTTCCGTATATAGTAAATGATACTCAGGATGTTTATGGTATTATGGTAGCCACGTTTCATTATTTATATCCAAATTCTTCACTACCACTTGTTGTAGGCAGAGATATGAAAGCTTTTCAACATGTAACACATCTAAGAAACTCAGGTTACCATTTTCGAATGTGGACTACGGCAAATCGAGTGAATAGTGAACTCAATTACTTTTATCAATTAGGTAAAAGATTTGGTTAGGCAACTATATGATTCTGTGTCTTGGATTGTTCTGACCACGGGTTATATGTTTTTTCTATATTTTCTGGATGTCCTGAGGATTGTAGTGAACAAGAGTAATCTTGAGCATGTAGTCTGAGGGTAGCCATACGAGCATATTCTTTGTTTATTTCACAACCAAAAGCCTGTCGTCCTAGCTCTTTAGCAACTTTTAAAGTAGTTCCAACTCCAACGAAGGGATCAAATATAATATCTCCAGGATTCGAACTAGCCAAAATAATACGCTTCATTAACGCTTCAGGCTTTTGTATAGTATTCAAGGCATGGCGGGCTACTAATTCTTTTGATTTATATGTCAGCTGTTTGATATCACCCCATACATTGCCAGGATTTTTCCCCTTGTTATTAAATTTGGTTTTACTAAATTTACCTCCCTTTACTGAAGGTACTTTTTCACAACGCATCCTGTGAGTAAGCTCCACTAGTTGAGGAACACGAATATCATCCAGGTTAAAGGTATAATTTTTTGTTTTACTAAAATGTACAATGAGATCATAATTATTAGTATAGTTTTTGCGTCCTTGAGCTAAACGAGCAGGAGAATACCAAATAATTTTTGCGTTTAAATGTAGATACTGATTATATGGTATAAAGTCGATACAATCAGATTTACCAAATAAATATAAACTCCCTGTATGAGTCAGCAAATAAGATGCCATTTTAATAATATCAAGATTATATTCTTGTACACTATTAATTTTATCCCAGTCATGTTGTGTGACAGCATAAGGACCATCAGCGATCATTAAATCTACGGATTTACCAGGTAAATTCTGAACAAATTTAAAACAGTCAGTTACGTAAACAGTATCTAAAAAATTATGAATATCCATTATATGACGAGTCGGCATACTAAATAAATTCCCAAGAACTTTTTCAATACTAACTAATTTACAATTGCCATGCCATCATAATCTAATATTAACGGTATTATGGAAATAGAGCTACATACAGAAAAAATATTAACGAACAGTAAAAAATTTTTAATTGATTTGAAAAAGAATGAAGCAGGTTACTACCTAAAATTAAGTGAATTTTCTAACCATAAAAAAATTTGTGTTTATATACCTGCCGAAGGGTTAGATGAGATAATTGAAAGTCTATCTAAAATAAAATCCATAATTGATAAAGATTATGGTATAGATATCTAATATTAACGGTATTATGGAAATAGAGCTACATACAGAAAAAATATTAACGAACAGTAAAAAATTTTTAATTGATTTGAAAAAGAATGAAGCAGGTTACTACCTAAAATTAAGTGAATTTTCTAACCATAAAAAAATTTGTGTTTATATACCTGCCGAAGGGTTAGATGAGATAATTGAAAGTCTATCTAAAATAAAATCCATAATTGATAAAGATTATGGTATAGATATCCGATAGTTTTCTAAAGTTGTGGAGGTTATGAATCATGTTTTTAATGGTGTCTTGTAGGATGTGTGTTCTCTATTGTGTTTTTGTGTTTTTTGCTGTTTTATCTGGTGTCTATGGACAGGAAGCAGATAATACGCCTAATAAATCTGTTATAGTCAATGATGTTTTAAATGATTTTGAGAGTGCTGAAGATTGGCGTGCATTTTCTACGTCACCACTTGGTGATACTAAGGTACAAACAAAATTACAGCTGGGTAAAATGGTTGATGTGTATGCTCCATCTAATTTAACTACGGCTGAAAAACAATTATTTCAAGAGGGTAAAAATCATGTCTTGGGTATTAAAACATACTTTAAAGATCGAGGGTTTGATAGAGTAGAGATTCGTCCACCTCATGAGTACAGGGTAGAAGGAATAGGTAAAGAAGTGTCCATTTGGGTTTTAGGTCGAAATTATCGTCACACTCTATATTTCAAGTTCCGAAATTACGCAGGTAAGATTTATAAGCTACGTGCTGGCAGATTGAACTTTTTCGGATGGAGAAAACTCACAGTCACGCTTCCTGGTTGGCTTTCTCAAGATGCACGATTTTCTCTATTTGATAAAAACTTAAGGTTCGTCTCTATGTTTGTTGAATCAGATAAGCGAGAAGTGGGGGGTCCTTTTTACTTCTATGTAGATCATTTGACGATGAAGGTTGATAGAACAAAATCATCTTATCCTGGTAGCAAGATTAGGGACTTGTGGTAGGATTGTTCAAGAGCAAACAAGGAGGTTGCATTGTGTTGAAAATTATGAATATTGAGAAAAAAATTGTAAAGGCTATACTATTTACATGGGTATTTGCAGCACAGGTATTTTTACTTAATGAAACAGTATTCGCTGGAGCGTTAAGTCCATTGGAAGGTAGTGATGTTGATAAAGATGCGGTTGAAACATTTATTATAGAGTCATGGGAAACTGCACTGTGGGACATCATTGCAGAACCCGGAGCACCTAATGCATCAGCTAGTGCCAAAATTATTCCAGGTAGACCCCAAGCTCTTGGATATAACCAAGCAAATAAAAATTCTCTTGGTATTAAGTTTAACTTTGTTTATCCAGGCCATAATAAGGTAGTGTTGTTGCCACCAGCAACTAATGTAGTACGTAAACCACTAGGGCAGTTGGATGAAAATAATAAACCTAAGTATGCAGATATTCGTGGTCTTGAGTTACCAGGTCAGGTGGAAGCATTGAGTGTATGGGTCCTTGGTAGAGGTAATGAATATACCTTAGAAGCATGGGTGCGGGACTGGAATGGCAATGTTCATGTGCTACCTTTTGGTTCTATTGATTTTGTGGGTTGGAGACCTCTCAAAGTAAAATTACCTCATGGCATTTCTCGTAAGGTAACTTCCTTTCCACATAGTAAAGAGACACTTATTTTGCTTAAGCTTGTTTTACGATCTACTCCACTCACTAGATCAGAGGATGTAATTATATTCTTTGACAGCTTTAAAGCGTTATCTCGTATATATGATGTCAATTTTGATGGAGCAGATATGCACTTCGATGAACAAGATGCACAGAAAAAAGCAAGACTTAAAAAATACTATGAATCTCTGCAGAATAAAACATCCCCAAAAGGCTATTAGTCTATTGGATAAGGCTTAAAAATTCTGTTCTAGAGGCTTGCGATTCTCTAAGTGCACCTAACATTGTGCTGGTAATAAGTTGTGAGTTTTGTTTTTGTACTCCTCGCATCATCATACAGAGGTGTTGGGCCTTAATAACTACACCAACACCTCTCGTGTTTAGAGTTTGCTCAATCGCATGAGCGATCTGTTGTGTTAGCCTTTCTTGTATCTGTAGTCTATGCGAAAATAAATCCACTATCCGTGGTATCTTACTTACACCAATAATGTGCTGGTCAGGTAAATAGGCTACATGTACCTTCCCAAAGAAGGGTAGCATGTGGTGTTCACATAAACTGTATAGTTCAATGTCTTTTACAATGATCATATCTTCTGACTCAGACTGAAAGATCGCATCATTTATAATATCTTTAATATTTTGGTGATAACCAGATGTGAGGAAACTAAGTGTATGTGCAACCCTCTCGGGAGTACGTATCAAACCTTCTCTTTCAGGGTTTTCACCCAACTCTTGAAGAATATTATAATATAATCCCTGTAATTTTATGTGGTCTTGAGGTTGCATGATCACTACTTATAGGAATTTTTGCAAGGCTTGGGTAACACTATTTATTTTTAATTTATTTAGATAAGGATAGATAGGTATCAAAAGTGATGTGGCAAATAGCTTTTCTGTATTTATAAATTTTTTATGATCTAATTGCATAAGTTGGTGTAATGGTTTATGATGGCAAAGATATTTTATTTCAATATGTTTAGTTTGGAAATAACGTTTCAATAGGTTATTTGATTTATTATCTATCACAGGAAAGCTAGTATAAATATCTTGTTGAGGATGTGTAAAATACGTTTGGAGAGAAGAAGAGAGCAAGGTTTTCATATATAAATTACCAATTTTCTGGTTCCTTTCTAGTAGAAGAGATAAAATATTGATTTGATCCAACCCCATTGCGGCCTGATAGTCAGTAATCTGGTAGTCGTATCCTGGTCGATATGGGATCTTATATGAAGATGTATTTAGTGTGGCTAGCTTATGGTGCAGTTTAGTGTTATTGGTCAAGAGGACAGCTCCTTTCCCCATGGTTACTAGCATATTGACGTCAAAACCCAAGACTACCCATTTAACTCTTGGCAAAGCTAATAAGTGGGATAAAGCGTCAACTGAAGGTAATTCAGAAATATCCACAATAACATTGATTTTTTTATGGGGATCTATTTCATCTAATTGCTCTAAAAGAGGTGTATAGTCATAGAATGAGCCATATCGAAACGATAGAATGATAGTTTTAGTTTTTTCATTAATCTCGTATAGTAACATTTCTGTAGATATATGAAAGCTTTTTTTATCAACATCTATAATTTGAGGTCTTGCTTTTACATAGAGTATAGCATCTAACATATATGTGGGAGAAAAGGAGGATAAAATAATTTCGCTATCTTTTTCGTCAGTATCAGTTTGCAATGTCATCAGTGCACAACGATATGCAGTGTGCAGTGAGGATAACGCAGTAGCTTGTTTAAATACAAATGTTGATGCACATTCTTGTGCAAATTGATTGACTACTTTGCCAGGAGTAACTTGATCTTGTATCATACACTCCATAACAGATTTAAGCTCCTGTGTTGTTATCGTGGGTTTGTAAAAATCAACCTTATCTTGCGACTGCTGTACAACGGGCAGTAACTCAGTTTTTGCCATAAGATTATGTCACATCATACATGATGAAGTGGTAGGCAAGAATATTTTGTTCATAATAGAATAGTTAAGAGTGGAGAGTTAGTACCGGCTCTGGGCAGCGTAGACTTAGTTAGCAGTTTTTTCTTGTAATGATAGCCTATCACAATATATCTTTGTGGGTTGGATACCAATTATTTAAAAGTACTTTGATGTAAAAAAACATTAGACAATTTATCTATAATCTTATCTCTTGTTTTTCTCACAATATTTTTATTTTCCCCTAGTTGTGGTAATGTAAGGGAATATATAGAGCAAGAGAGGAGACCTGAATCACCCTCCATTGGCAACCCCAATTTCCTAGAATTTGTAGAAGGATTTGAAGGAACATCCGAGTATAGACTCCTTGAGATTTCTGCTTTAGCAACTGTCACTATGGCAGGTAATGAAAGATATCTGTATGCGGGTGCCCGTAGCGACAATGTCATTCTAGTGTTTAATATTTCAGATGCACAATTTAGAGGGCCTACTGGAGTAGCAGTTGATAGTGATGGCAATGTATATGTGGCGGATCAGCACAACAATCGTATCCGTAAGATAACCATACCACAATAGTCTTGTATATATTTTGCTCTGCTACGGGGTAGGGATGCTTGGTTTTCTTTCATGTATATCTATTTTTCTCATTGATATACATATTGTATGAATTTAGCAAGATGATTAGGGTCAGCACAGTTGATGTAAGAATACCACCCACAACTACTGTCGCTAGAGGTTGTTGTACTTCGGCACATACATTCCTGTAGCCTAACAGCAACGCCAGAAAGGGTAATAAAGCCTACTAATGCTGGAATACTAAAAGGGTAACCCCAATTAAGAGTAGACCTACAACTCCGCCCGCTATAGCGAATAACATACCTAGTAAAATTAGAATCGCTTGTAGCCAATTATAGAAAGCAGAATAGACCTTCCAAATACATAACATTTTTCTGGCAGATTGTCAGCAAAGTGAATATTTAATTACTGAAAAAAAAGAACCTGGAAAGATAATAAATAAAAAACAATTGACATTTTATTCATTAAGAAGATATTCTATGCCAACGAGAACTTCGTGTCTCGATGCACCATAATTGGTGCAGTAAAGAGAGGTACCAAAATGATAAACAAGCAACAAGCAACAAGCAACAAGCAACAAGCAACAAGCAACAAGCAACAAGCAACAAGCAACAAGCAACCTATAAGTCTTTCCCTAAATTTTTAGAACAAGTTGTTGATCAAGGTCAACATTCTTTCCATGTATGCAAAAGATATTTCTTGATCGGTGTGTTTGCCGTATTGATGGTAAGTGTGCCCGTCCAATGTGGGGGTGGTGCCTCTAGTGTCGCTACTACCCCTCCTGATGGTGGTTCTAAACAGTTTGATCCTATTTGTACGAATGGTGTTGCCTCAACAACCAAGGTTTCAACCGCTAACACAGAAAAATGTACTTCTTGCGATCCTAGTTTTGATCTAAATGGTGAAATTTGCGGAGGGTTTGATTTTACTTGTGACGGTGGTGTTGAATCAACAGGCAAATCTCCTAAGAAGAATATTGAAAAATGTACTTCTTGTGATAAATATTATGCCTTTAAACGTGATAAAACCTGTGCCGTGGTTATGGTTAGCACGTTGGCGGGTACTGGTATTCGGGGATTTATGGATGATGCAGGTGGTGCGAGTGGTGTAGCAAAATTTGATGGTCCTGTTGGAGTAGCGGTTGATGGATCAGGCAATGTATATGTGGCAGATGCTTTTAACCATCGTATCCGTAAGATCAAGATAAGCATGGGTGGTGTAGCCCAGGTCGTTACCTGGGCGGGTGAAGGTACCGGTGCTGGTGGTGGCTTTGGTTCTGGAGCTTTTAGTGAAGGTGCGGGTGGTGTAGCACAATTTGATACTCCTTATGGAGTAGCAGTTGATGGTGAAGGGGTTGTATATGTGGCGGATCGTCGTAACCATCATATCCGTAAAATAACGTCTGAAGAGATAATTTCTGACCGTGTGGTTAGCACATTTGCGGGTACTAGTACTGTTACTAGTACTGGTAGGAGAACTGGTAGTAGTGGTTTTGTGGATAGTGCGGATAGTGCGGATGGTTCAGCACAATTTAAGCAGCCTAGTGGAGTAGCGGTTGATAGCTCAGGCAATGTATATGTGGCGGATAGTTTTAACCATTGTATCCGCAGGGTAACGCCTACGGGTGAGGTTGACACGTTGGCAGGTACTGGTACTAGTGGTTTTGTGGATAGTGCGAGTGGTGTAGCACAATTTAATACTCCTTTTGGAGTAGCGGTTGATAGTGATGGCAATGTATATGTGGCAGATACGAATAACAATCGTATCCGTAAGATCAAGATAAGCATGGATGGTGTGAGTAATGAGGTAATTACGGTTAGCACGTTGGCGGGTACTGGTATTTTTGGTTTTAGTGATGGTGCGGGTAATGTAGCACAATTCTCTAATCCTAATGGAGTAGCGGTTGATGGTTCAGGCAATGTATATGTGGTAGATACGTCTAGCCATAGTATCCGCAAGGTAACGCCTGCGGGTGAGGTTAGCACGTTGGCGGGGAAGAGTGGTGGTGGTGGTAGTTTTAAGAATGGTGCTGGTAACGTAGCAAGATTTAATGAACCTAGAGGATTAGCGGTTAATGTTGCAGGTGATGTTGTATATGTGGCGGATCGTTATAACCATCGTATCCGCAAGCTAACCATACCACAATAATTGCGATCTTGTATATCTGTTTGTTTGGCCCTGGTGTAGGGGCGAGGTTAAAATATTTGCAAATAGTTAGTTGATGGTGGTATGACTAAATCTTAAGATAGCACAGGTGTTTTAGCAAGATTTAATACTCCTAGTGGAGTAGCGGTTAATGTTGCAGGTGATGTTGTATACGTGGCAGATTCTTTTAACCATCGTATCCGCAAGCTAACCATACCACAATAATTGCGATCTCGTATTTTGTATGTATGTTTGTTTGGCCCTGGTGGTAGGGGCGAGGTTAAAATATTTGCAAATAGTTAGTTGATGGTGGTATGACTAAATCTTAAGATAGCACAGGTGTTTTAGCAAGATTTAATACTCCTCATGGTGTAGCAGTTGATGGTGGTGGCAATGTTGTATACGTGGCAGATTCTTTTAACCATCGTATCCGTGGGTTCTACTGAGGGCAGGGGCATTATTTATTGACAACTTCCCCCCCTTTAGAGGTATGGTCATGATATACCATGGTTTTTATTTCTAACTGCTTCGTTTCTATTTTACTTCTACTATTCTCCTTACATCCATTGCAAGCTGTTGCATACCAAGTTCCTCAAGAAGACCAAAAAGGTCCCAAAAAGGTTAAGCTTATTAAAAATGGGATAACAGTTTTTACCAGACCGGTAAAGGGTTATGATACTGTTGAGTTTGGGGGCAATGTCATCGTTCCCAATTATAATGGTCTTGAAAAAAAGTTCTTGGGTATTCTAAAATCACTCTCTAATTACCCCAGTTGGAGCAAAAGTATTAGTTATGGGTGTCGGTTGGACAAGTCTGCCGATCAAAAGTCTTGGCTTGGTTATATGGTATTTTCTAACCCACTTATACAAGATCGTGATGTTGTAGCTAAATTTTCTGTTTCTCGTACTACCACAGCCGAAGGTTATAAAGAACTTAATATCAACTCTAATAAAGTGTATGGTATACCTAAAAAACCACACAATCAAGATAAAATTGAAGTCCCTTATTTATTTAGTACATGGTCACTTACTTATTTACCATACAATAAAGTGCGAATATCGCTAAGGAATTTAACACACCCTGGTGGGAATGTACCCAGTTGGATAATTAATCTAGTGATTGTAGAAGAGCCTTATAAAGCTCTAACAAACATAAGAAATCTGCTTAAAAAAGAGTAGTTTCCAAGAAAAAACTCAGTTTCCCCTCATTGTTTTATAGAATATATCGGGCTAGATTTTGATCTTGTAGGATGTTTGATAGTTGTTTCTTAACAAAATTAACGTCAATCACAATTACCTTGGTATGATATTTTTCTGGATCATATAACATATCTTCAAATAACTTTTCCATAATGGTATAAAGACGCCGGGCACCAATATTTTCATTCTTTGTATTCATAGTATGGGCAATGTCTGCGATGTGTTCATAACTAGAATCTTCAAATTTAATGGATATATTATCTGTTAATAATAAAGCTTGGTACTGCTTACTTAAAGAGTTCATTGGACTTTTTAATATAGCAACGTAATCTTCTTTTGAAAGAGATTGTAACTCGACTCGTATAGGGAAACGACCTTGTAGCTCTGGAATTAGATCTGTTACTGAAGAAATATGAAATGCTCCTGCAGCAATAAATAAAATATGTGCTGTATCTACCTGACCATATTTTGTAGTTACGGTAGAACCTTCTATCAAAGGTAAAATATCTCTTTGGACACCTTCCCGTGAAACATCCATGGAATTTTGAGAGATACGCGAGGCGATTTTATCAATTTCATCTATAAAAATAATACCTTGTTCCTGTGTGCGGTGAATAGTCTCTGTTTTTACATGTTCCATATCGATTAGCTTTTCAATTTCTTCAGCCAAAAGAAATTGCTGGGCAATTTTTACCTTAACCTTCTTGGTCGTCTTATTTTTTGGTAAAAAAGTACTCAATAAATTATTCATTTGGTTTTCCATATCTTCCATGCCAGGCATCGAGGACATTTGTATAAATGTTGAATTTTGTGTAGCCATGTTAATTTCAATTTCTTTATCGTCTAACTGATTCTTTTCTAATTTATGCTTGAATATATTACGTATCTTTTTATCTTCTTCACTTGTATCCTCCATATTAGAGTGTTCTACATCGTCATGGCCTTTCACTAGAATATCTATAATACGTTCATTAACATAACGAATCGCTTGATCTTCTAACTTAGCGACATGTTCTTTGTGAACCATGGTAAAAGCAATGGCAGCTAGATCACGTATCATACTTTCTACATCTCTACCTACATAACCAACCTCTGTATATTTGGTTGCCTCAACTTTGATAAATGGGGCTTGGACTAATTTGGCAATACGGCGAGCGATTTCTGTTTTGCCAACACCAGTAGGGCCAATCATGATAATATTTTTAGGATGGATTTCATTCTTAAGCTGTTCATTCTCAACTAACAATCTCCTGAGTCGATTTCGCAGAGCAATAGCAACCGCTTTTTTGGCATCCTTTTGGCCAATAATAAAAGTATCCAAATATTTAACAATTTTTTTAGGTTTTAATTCTTTATTAGAGATCTTCATATAATTTATTATCTATTTTATCCGTTTGAGAGTTTCCATCACTATATTTTCATTAGTAAAAATACAAATTTTTGAGGCAGCTAAAAGAGCTTCATGTGCAATTTTCTCAGCTGACAATTTAGTATGTTGCAATAATGTTCGGGCTGCTACTAAGGCATAATTACCACCCGAACCTATGGCAAGCACATCTCCATCAGGTTCAATCACATCTCCATTACCAGTTAATAAAAGCATAATTTTACCATCCGTCACAATCATCATTGCATTTAAGCGTCTTAAAATACGATCTGTCCGCCAGTCTTTTGCTAACTCAACCGAAGAACGCATTAAGTTGCCACCATAAGACTGTAGTTTAGCTTCAAAAAGTTCTAACAAAGTAAAAGCATCTGCTGTGGCACCTGCAAAACCCACAATAATTTTATCTGAAAATATTTTTCTTACCTTCACGGCACTGCCTTTCAGAATCGTTGTTTCGGTGGATACCTGTCCATCTCCAGCCACCGTAATGACATTATCCCGTTTAACACATACAATTGTAGTACCATGTAAATTAATCATAAGAGAGATAGCACAGTGGAGTGATTACAATTACAGAGTACGGTGTCAAAGATAAAGACACAGAATACATTATACTCTTTGGAAATTTAGTAATTATTTTTATATGTGCTTAAATTTTCGACAATTTATATACGTTTACAAAACAAGTATAAGTACCAATTAAGAATATACAGTATAATATGTGATATAAAATGAGTTGACAGGCCATACTTTAGTACTGCATCATGGTGGCATGAGAGCTATATTCACTTTTTTACGTGGTGTACGAGAAGAGTTTCAGAGGGTTGTGTGGCCTTCATGGGATGAGGTTAATCGTTCAACAATCATTGTACTTTTTTCTGTTGTATTCTTTACTATATTTGTTTATTTTTTGGATTCCATACTTAGCTATGTTGTAAGGTGGGTTTTAACTTAAATGTCTAGACATTGGTATGTATTACAGACTCTGTCTTCCCAGGAAGACCAAGTAAAACAATTGATAGAAAACTCTAAAGATAAATGGACTGATGGTGCATTGATTGAGCAGGTTAAAGTTCCTACCCTTGAAATGGGAGAATTGAGGCGAGGTAAGAAGAAAATTATTAAGAAAAAATTTATGCCAGGTTATGTTTTCATTGAGCTTGATCTGACAGATGAGCTTTTACAAAAAATTCGTAATATACCAGGAGTGATGGGGTTTATATCTTCAGGTAATGTACCTCAAATTTTGGCAGATGAAGAGATAAAAAATCTATTTACCGAAATGGGTGAAATCAAAGAAGACAAAACGATTTCTCGACTTTTGTTTGCAACGGGTGAGACAGTTAAAATTTTAGACGGTCCCTTCGCAAATTTTCAAGGTGATATTCATGGAATCAATTCTGAAAAAAATAAAGTTACCGTCATGGTAGAAATTTTTGGTCGTTCTACACCAGTTGAGCTGGATTATTTACAGGTAGGTAAGGCCTAACTTAAAACTGAAGAGAAGCATATGAGCGAAACTCTAAAAAAGATAGTTATATTTGTAAGTATTAGTGTTGTAGGAATTTTCTGTATACTTTTTGGAGTGGGATTATATTTGCCTAAAGAACATATTGTTTCTGTTGAAAGAACTTATGCTGTAACACCAAAAAAATTGTGGAAGCCTTTGGTTGATGTTAGAAAGTTTAAAGAAATGAATCCTAGCATGAAAAAACTAGAAATTTTATCAAAAGAAACTACACCTGATAAATTAGTATGGAAAGAGTATTATTCAGATACTAACTATTTCGTTTTCCATATTACAAAGATACAACCTGAAAAATTTTTACGGGTTGCTATTAAAGATTCGTCTATGCCACTTGGTGGTTACTGGGATTTTGTGTTGGAAGAGGTAGATGCAAAACACACTAAAGTAACTATTACAGAAACTGGAACTGTGGATAGTGTCTTGTTTCGTGTTTTTTATAAGTTTTTTATTGGTTATGATTTTGCTTTGAATATGACTCTAGATAGTTTAGATAGAATATTGCTTACTCCTTAATGCAAGTCTATATGCAAAATGTAGTTGGGGGCTAGAGTATTACTTGGTCAGCAACTATTGAACTTTAACCATTTGATACGCACTAGTTATCTATTTTGTGTTGCCTATGCTTTAAGGTAAAGCAATTATATTAGGCAGGTTATGAGTTATTTACATAAATTATATTTTTTCTTGCTCTGTTTATGTTTTAGCAGTTGTATAGCTCCTTTTATACCAGAGAAGCAGATGGCCTTATTACGAAATACCTATGTAGGTTCTTATCGTACACGGAAAACTATTAATATTGGAAATAATGCTGAGTTAATAAAATCTACAAAAATAAAGCTTTATTTTATAACTAATTCAAAAACTATTAAAGTGTATGCTTATGCACCTTCTGATCTTCGTGAAGAAGCGATGGGAAGCAATATTTTATATCTTTTTAAAGATGAATTTCCTAATAAGAAATGGAATATTCAGTTTTTTAAACAAAAATTACAGGATATTTTGATTATTCCAGATTAATTAAAGCATTCCTTAATGTTAATGAAATTCATACGTGAACAAAGAAGTCAAATTTTTTGTATAAGCTCTTTTTTAATATGGGTTGGTCTCTATTGTTTGATTTTTCGTGTATATATTTTTCAGGTTAGTATAGTCCCCCAAAATAATTTATTTTATGTAAAAGATTTTTGTAGTGCCTATTTACTTGATCTATCTTTTTTTCTATGTACTGGCTATCTTATTTTTTATCAAGGGCGTTTAAAATGGTTACATATCACTAGTAATGCTTTAGGTATGATATTATATTTAATTCTGATTAGCTTGAATATTATTCATCTAGCGATAAGTCACCATTATAAAGCAGGTTTAATCAATTTTTCTCATCTCCATGATTATATCCAAGATTATGCCGTTCTCTTGTCTATCGGTGTTTCTATTCTACCTATTTTATCTATTATGTTACTGGTTATTATGCCTCTAACTATACTCGCTTGGGTATGGTATAGTATACCCAAGCATACTATATCATCATTTTATGGAAGTAATAAGAGAAATTATTGTAGGGGTTATGCGTATCATTTTAGTTGGATCTTGGTATGTGGAATTATTTTTTTGAGCGGTAATCAATTACTAAATGCTTTCTATAATAATAAATTAAATAATAATAATAATACTACCCATTCTAATAATGTTCTTTATCGCATGTTACTATCTCAGTATGCACATGATCAGCAAGAAAAATATGTCACTTCTCAGAAGTATGTGGTTCCATCAGATTTGTTAATTTCTCCAGATCATAATTACTTTATGCAAGAAAATTATATTTTCCCACATAAACAATATCCGTTAATAAAAAAAAAAGTATCTACACATCTAAAGCCTAAAATTAAACCCAATATTATTTTTATTGTACTTGAATCAATTGGTAAGTATCACATGGGGCCAAAGCCAGAGACTTATCACTCCAAAAATAGTGCCACGCCTTTTTTGGATATTTGGAGTAAGCAGGCTTTTTCTGTATCTACCTTTCTTGCTAATAGTGACTATACTGCAGGTGCAGAAGTATCTATTTTTTGTTCGTATCACGATACACTACGATTTAGCACAGGTAGTGGTTCAATACTCCGTGATCATACCTATATGTCTTTATTGTGTTTACCTAATATTCTGAAGAAAAATGGTTATGACACATTCTTCTTTCATAGTTATACAGCTACATTTGACAATAAACATATTTTTTTCCCGTTACATGGAATAGAACATATCATTGATCGTGATCATCCTGCTTTTAAACATGTTAAGAAAAATGACTGGGGTATTGATGATAAAACACTTATGTTATATAGTATACAGCGTATGAATCGTGCTAAAAAACCATTTTTTAGTATTATTTTAACTGTCAATACACATACACCTTATCTATTACATAATAATACACAGCGTAAAAAATTTACTCCAGGGAATATTCAATTAAATAACTATTTAAATACTGTTCGTGAAGCAGATAATAACCTACGTATATTTATACAACAGATTAAGAAGCAAACTTGGTTTAAAAATACCATCATTATCATTACAGCAGATAATGGAAATGGAGCTTTACCCTATACCAAACGCAAGCTATCTACTATAGAACAGTTTAAAATAACTCATGATATACCTTTTTTAATGTATACCATTAATCCAAGCTATAAGATACCTATTGGTACGGTTTCAAAACGGTATGCTAGTCAAGTAGATATTATGCCTACTATTCTTGATATTATGGGCATTGAACTAGAAAATCCATTTGTAGGTGAAAGTCTATTTAGTAAAAATAGAAAAAAAGAAATATTTTTGTATGATTGGTTTAATTGTTATTATCTACTTACTAATGATCAATTTTTTTATTCTGCTCATACAAAGAGTCTCTTTAATTTTAACCGTGGACACTTATTAAATAAGAAAAATATTACTTTAAACTCTTACGAGACCAGAATAAAAACTATGGTTGCATTTTATAATAATCTTATTCTTAAAAATAATGTGTGGTTTAATTATAATGCACCATAGTTGTCTACAATCACAATATAAAATTAGAAAAAGCACTTTAGTAAGAGAGTCAGCTGAGGGCTGGACAGGATAGACTTGGTTAGTTGTTTTTCATTACACTGATAGCCTACACATATTATTAATCATAGTACAAGATCTAAATATATTTTTTTGTTTTATAATATTCAATTGAGCTTGTATAATCGAACACAAGTAATATTTAGGGGGTTTTTTGTTTGCAGATAAAGAAAATAAAATCAGAGAGGTGATACAAATAAGTAGATACTCAATACAAAAGATACTGGTACTGGAATATGGAACTAAACAATATTGTATTGCATCAAATTATTAAAAAAACCAACAAAACCCAAGTTTGAATTTATCAAACTACTTATTAGAAATAGAAAAAACAGCAATTGATTTAAAGGTAGCAGTTAGTTTTATATAGTGAAAACTAATGTGCAAAATGACACCAAAAAAAGCGATATTGCCAATTACAGCTTTATGCAAACGCAAGCTAAACTGTTATCCCCAGCTAAGAAGCATGCAATTTACTTCTTAAAATCAATCATCAAGTTCTCTAATACTAATGTTAATGAGAAACAACGATTAAATCTAGCTATTAAAAATAAAACTTTTCAAAAATTAACTAGAGATATTAATAAATTACAAAAAAGTAGTAAAAATATTAAGCCGACTATGGTATTTAAAAATACAATAAATATTATCAAAAAATATGACGTTAACAGCCACATAGAAGAGAATCCCAACAAGTAACAAAATCTATAAATAAAAATCCAAAAATTATTATTTCACAATCTTATGTATAAATCATTAACAAACACAGCCAAATAATGAACCTATTACTATTAAAACAAACCTACAATCAAAATAGTTATCTAAATTTTATAGCAGATAAATTTAAGTTTAAAAAATTTATTCAAGCCATAGACGACATAGACAATAATGATGTTAAATCTTTTCAACAACTAGGCACAATCACCACCCATGATGATAAAGAGCTCCCCGTCTTTGAAATTTATATCAAACCCAACACCCAATTAAGCAGAAACCGTGTGCAATTACGCAATTTGGTTGCTAAGCAAATTTACATCGAAGACGGTGCCTTAGCGGTCTATATTGATACGGATAACCAGCAATGGCGGTTTAGTTTTATTGCCATTGAATATAGCTTTTCCGATGAAGGCATTAAAAAAGAGCAAACAGCCAGCAAACGCTTTACTTACCTATTTGGCGAGAACACCAAAACCAGAACTGCAGAGAAAAGATTTAAACAACTTAACAACCAATCCACCCTGCAAGACCTAAAAGAAGCTTTTGCCGTTGAGGCATTGAATAAAGAATTTTACGACAAACTTTATAGATGGTACGAAAAGGCACACAATCAAGTTACTTTCCCCAATGATGAGAAAATGGAAAATCACATCCAAACTAGCCTGATTCGCCTTCTCACTCGCCTGCTATTCATATGGTTTATTAAAGAAAAAAAACTCATCAATCCTGATTTATTTGACCAGGAGAAATTACAGAATCTGATTGATTATAACCAACCCAGCAGTTTTTATAAAGCGATATTACAAAACCTATTTTTTGCTACGCTCAATGTTGAAATTAATAAACGTGATTTTAGAGACGAAGAAGATTCTCAAGGTGCAAATAAAGACTACGGCAATCAATACCGTTATCGTTATCACGCTTTAGTAAAAAATAAGGAAAAATGGGAATCATCCTTTGCTGAGACTCCATTTTTGAATGGTGGTTTATTTGAAAGTTTAGATAGAAAGCTGGACAGGAATAATGCCAACGACAAAAAATGGATAGATGAATGGAATGTAAATACTCGCCCAGAAAAATCCATGGTACGGATGGAGGGATTCTCCGAACACAAAAAGAACCCATTAAAAATTAGCAATCAGCTTTTTTTCAACAACGATAAAAATGATTTAGGCTTGATTGATTTATTTAATCAATACCAGTTCACTGTCGAAGAAAGCACCCCTCTAGACATAGAAGTTGCTCTTGACCCCGAACTATTGGGCAAGGTGTTTGAAAACCTACTTGCCAGTTATAATCCAGAAACAGGGCAACAGGCTCGCAAAGCCACTGGCAGTTTTTATACCCCACGAGAAATTGTTAATTACATGGTAGATGAAAGTCTGAAAGCGTATTTAATCCAAGCCATGCCACCAGATGATGGCAACACCAAGCTTTATCAAAAACGCTTAACCAATTTATTTGCCGCTTCCGATAACACAGGTAAATTAGCAAAAGATAACGGCATAAGCCTAATTTATCCTAATGAGATTCCTAAACTAATTACCGCTATTAGCCAAATAAAAATTATTGATCTGGCGGTGGGTAGTGGTGCATTCCCCATGGGTTTATTACAAAGAATGACGGCTCTTTTAGCCATTCTTGACCCAGACAACAAACAGTGGAAAGAACAAAAACTAGCTGAGCTCCCCAATTTGCAATCTATTGAGGCCGACCTCAAAACCAGTGCTCAAATTAGCGATACTAATGCCAAACAACAAGCCCAACAGATATTGAATGATAAAAAACAAAATATTATTCGTGCTTTTGAAAATCAAGACCATAATTATTTACGCAAACTTTATCTAATCGAAAACTGTATTTATGGCGTGGACATCCAATCCATCGCTATTCAAATATGCAAACTACGCTTTTTTATCAGCTTAACTATTGAGCAAACCCCCAACCAGGATAAAACTAATAATTACACCATCAAAGCCCTGCCTAATTTAGAAACCAAGTTTATTGTCGCCAATAGCCTGTTGCCTTTGGGTGAGATGCCAAAACAAAAAGGGATATTTGATACTGGTATCGAAGAATTACAAACAAAATTAGCCCAAGTCAGGCACAAGCATTTTAGTGCCAAGACCCTAACCACCAAACGCAAATATAGAGAGCAAGACAAGTCTCTGCACCAGGAGATGCTATACGAACTAATAAACAACCCAGATATTACCAAGGGTGTCGTAGCCAGCATGAAAAAAATCATTCATTGGGATTTATACAATCAAAATGCCATAGCTGATTGGTTTGATCCCGAGTGGATGTTTGGGGTTAAAAACGGCTTTGATATTGTTATTGGTAATCCGCCTTATATACGCCAAGAATCTATTAAGGCATTTAAGCCACAATTCAAAAAAGCCTTTTCTATTTTTGCTGGCACTGCCGATATCTATACCTATTTTTATGAAAAGGGCGTAAATTTACTGAGCAGTAACGGGCATTTATGCTACATTACCTCTAACAAATGGATGCGTGCCAAATATGGTGAAAATTTACGTGGTTTTTTTAAAGAGAAAACCCAGCTCAAGCAGATTATTGATTTTGAAGGCGAGCAGATTTTCGAAAATGTCACAGTCGACACTAACATTCTGCTTTGCGGAAAAGCACTAAAAACGCAATCAAATTTTGCTTACCAAAAACAATTACCCACGTCAAAAAACGCAGACAAGAACCCATTATTTAATATGGCGATTGCAGACTTATCCAAGAACGCCTACACCTTGCAGGTTCCCAAAATTTTAGCCCTGAAAAATAAAATAGAACGAATCGGCATACCCCTAAAAGACTGGGATATTCGTATTAACTATGGCATAAAAACGGGTCTTAACGAGGCTTTTATTATCAACACCGCCAAACGAGATGAGTTGATTGCCGCCGACCCAAACTCTGCTGAAATCATCAAACCTATTTTACGTGGCCGGGACATCAAAGCGTATGAACACCATTGGGCGGGGTTGTGGATTATTAACAGTCACAATGGTGATAAAGACACTGTCCAAATCAATATTAATGATTATCCAGCTATAAAAAATCATTTAGACCAATATTACCCACAACTTGAAAAACGTCAGGACAAGGGTATCACTCCCTACAACTTGCGAAGCTGTGCCTATCACACAGAATTTACAAAAGAAAAGATTGTCTATTCAGAGATAGTCAAAGAGTCACAATTCTATTTTGATGATAAGAATTATTATGTAGAAGCAACTGCATTTGTTATGAGTGGCGAGAACCTTAAATTTTTAATAGCTCTTCTGCATGCAAAATTGATAACCTATGCGTTTAAAATGTTTTATTCTGGTGGTGGCTTAGGTAAGGAAGGCTATAGATATAAAAAAGTGTTTTTAGAACAACTTCCCATCCCACGAATCTCCAAACCAGCACAACAGCCTTTTATTGAATTAGTGGATAAAATCCTCATTGCCAAACAACAAGCCCAGGACACCACCACTTTAGAAACCCAAATCAACCAGATGGTTTATAAACTTTACCACCTCACCACCAATGAAATAAACATTATTAAGGGTGCAAAATGAAAGAGTTTATAATTCCAGGTATAGGAGAAATAGCTAGCCTTGCACCAGTAAGATTCTCGATTTATAAATACTTTGACAATAAAAATAGAGAACAAAAGGAAAAAGAATTTGAGTGTTTTCATAAACTAATAAAGGAATTAGTTTAACCAGAGGGGAATCAAAGCATGCATCTTGATGCAATAAACAGCGATTATATTTGCATTAAGAAATTTCAAAAGATACCATGAATATCCACTCAGGATATTGAAAGGATTAATCAAGAATGAACAATGGGGAAAGGTAGTATAAGCAAAGCAATTGAACTTACAAGCTTATTCTTTAAACTAATTTTTTACTTTGAAATAGAACTTACAAAAACTCAAAACACAGATATAAAAATTATCAAAAAACTTATATTCAAGTTGATTAGAGGTTTATAAAATTAACAGAGGGTAATAGAAATAACTTATCGTGAGTACTAAATTTTTTACTAATCAAAACAGAAACACCTTATTCAACAAACTCAAAGGTGTTTTTGACAATAATGAAAGTATCAACAATTTTGATGTTCTAGTAGGTTATTTTCGCTCGTCGGGTTATTTCAAACTACGTCCATTGTTAGAGAATATTAACCATATTCGTATTCTGGTGGGTATTGATGTTGATAGAATCACCCAAGAGATGCAGACTGATGGCTTATCTTTATTTAAAGGTGATGATAAAAAAACCATTGAAGATTGGCAGGAAAAATTTATTGGTGATGTTAAAAAAGCCCGCTATGACGAGCAAACCGAGCAGGGTATTAAGCAATTTATTAAGGATGTACAAACAGGGAAAGTGCTAATCAAAGCACATCCAAGCCAGAACATTCACGCTAAAATATATATATTTCGCCCAGATGATTTTAACCCACATAAGTCTGGTAGTGTGATTACTGGCTCATCAAACTTAACCGATGCAGGTATGGGAACAAACACCAATCCTAATTATGAATTTAATGTGTTGTTAAATGACTATGAGGAT
Organism: Leptospiria bacterium; assembly: GCA_965262015.1. Taxonomy (GTDB): domain Bacteria; phylum Spirochaetota; class Leptospiria; order Turneriellales; family CBDBES01. The sequence goes on along the minus strand of OZ253494.1, from coordinate 985,022 downwards.
ATCCAGTTTGCCACCACCGAGTTTGAAAAATTATGGCGGGAAGGTGTAGAGATATTACCTGAGGCAGCTGAGGTTAGCCTCAAAAAAACCTATTTAGCCGATAACATCACGCCCTATGAACTGTATTTAAAATGCCTGATTGAATATTTTGGTTCAAGAATTGAATTTGACCCTAACTCTATTAAAGATTTGCCCAGTGGCTTCATGCGTCTGTCTTACCAAATGGATGCGGTTAATGAAGGATGGGAAATGCTAAAAAAACATAATGGTTTTTTTCTTGCTGATGTGGTGGGTTTAGGAAAAACCATCATTGCCATTTTGATTGCACAACAGTTTTATGATCACAATGGCTATCCAGATTATCGCTCTAAAATTTTATTGGTTATTCCGCCCGCACTCGAAAAAAACTGGAAGGATACATTAGACAATTGTAGGATTAATGATGCCTTTGAAATTATTACCAATGGTAGTTTGCATAAAATCAAAGACCCTAAAAAGTACGATATGGTGATTGTTGATGAGGCACATAAGTTTCGCAACGATACTGCAGAAGCTTATACCCAGTTACAGCTTATTTGCAAAACAAAAACTGTTGATGGCAAGGTTAAAAAAGTGATGTTGATTTCAGCCACACCACTAAATAATGGCCCTAAAGATCTATACAACCAAATTTTATTATTTCAGGACGGCAATAATTCCACCCTTGATTTTCCACTGGCTAGTTTTTTTACAAAAAAAATAAAAGATTATCAAGAAATACGAAAAATACCTGATAAAGATAAAGCCCGCAAAGAAGCAGCAGAACTATATGAAGAAATTCGTGAAAAAGTGATTACCTCACTTATGGTACGCCGAACCCGTACTGATTTATTAGAAAATGATCGCTATAAAAAAGATTTAACCAAACGGGGCATTGTATTCCCCAAAACAACCGCACCCCAACCAGTCTACGTCAAATTAGAAACACAACTGGAACAATTATACGATAGCACGATTAAAAAAATTGATAACAAAAAACAAGATAATTCAGGATTATTACATGCCCGTTATCAAGTGTTGCATTATCTAAAACCAGAATTCAAAAAAGAACATGAAAGAGCAGACTTGATTTCTAAGCAATTAGTTGCTATTATGAAAACATTGTTACTTAAAAGAATGGATAGCAGTTTTTATGCATTTAAGCAAACCCTAGATCGTTTTATAACATCCTCAAAAGTTATAATAAAAATGATTGAAGATAATAAAATTATCATTGGATCAAAAATTAAGATAGAAGATTATATTTTAAACGACAGAGAAGATGAACTAATGAAGGTTATTGACAATGAGAGTTTAACTAATCCAAATATTATTGTGCGTTGCCGAAATGATTTTGAAGAAGGCTTTATTGATGATGTAAAACAGGATTATAAAATATTAGAAGAACTAAGACTTGATTGGGATGCAGTAACAACAGATCCAAAATTTGATGCTTTTTTAACTGAATTGCCCAAATTTTTAGACAAAGCCAAAAATCCACAGCAAAAAATAGTGCTATTTACCGAAAGCACTGACACCATGAATTATCTGACCGAGCGAATCAAAAAAACTAAATACGGCAAAAAAACTCTTAGCATCAATTCTCAAAACCGTAACAAACTTAAAGAAACCATTGCACAGAATTTTGATGCCAACCTAAAAGAAACTCAAAGCAATGATTATCAAATTATCCTAACCACCGACGTTCTAGCCGAGGGTGTAAACCTGCACCGTGCCAACACGGTGATCAATTATGATACCCCGTGGAATGCCATCAAACTGATGCAACGCATCGGACGGGTCAACCGTATCGGGCAAATAGCGAGCCATATTTTTGTCTATAATTTTTATCCTACCGCCCAAATCGATCATGATATTGAATTACAGAAAAAAGCAGTAATTAAATTACAGGCCTTTCATTCGGCATTAGGAGAAGATTCTCAAATTTATTCAGTGGATGAAAAAATAGGGACTTTTGGCATATTTGATGAGAATATTCAAGAGGAAGCCAATAAAACTATCCCTTTTTTAGAAGAGATACGGCAGTTTAGACAAGATAATCCGCAAGAATATAAACGTATCAAGAAATTGCCAACCAAAGTTAGAAATGCTGTTAAAAACACTTCTCATAAAAATGGTACACTTATTTTTGCACGTACCCAAGAGAACGATAGTAGTCGTTTCTATATGGTAAAAGCTAAAGAAAAAAATACCAATCTAAATGATTTAACCAGAAATGGTGATATTAAAGGTTACAGCTTTATAAAAGCCGCTACATTACTCAAATGCACTCCAGATATAAAAGCAGAAAAATTACCTAAGCAACATTACTCGCAAGTACTACATGCACTAGATGGATTTAAGCGTGAAACAGAGCAAGAGATCGTCAATCAAACACAAAATAAAACCTTATCCACGGTAGAAATAAAAGCTATTAATTTTTTAAAAGGGCTTAAAAATATGCCTAATGTTGATGATAATGATAAACAGCATGTAAATTTAGCTATTGAAGCTATTAAAAATAAAACCTTTCCAAAATTAGCCAAAGATATTAATAAATTACAAAAAAATATTAAGCATATTATGATATTAGAAAACACAATAAATATTATCAAAAAATATGACGTTAACAGCCACATAGAAGACAATCCCAACAAGCAACAAAAATCTATAAATAAAAATCCAAAAATTATTATTTCACAATCTTATGTATAAATCATTAATAAACACAGCCAAATAATGAGCCTATTACTATTAAAACAAGCCTACAATCAAGATAATTACCTTGATTTTATAGCGGACAAATTTAAGTTTTCCAAGAATCTTGCCCCTATCAGCATAGAAAATAACGAGGTCAAAAATTTTGAGAAACTAGGCATAATTACCACCCATGATGATAAAGAACTTCCCGTCTTTGAAATTTATATCAAACCCAACACCCAATTAAGCAGAAATCGTGTGCAATTACGTAATTTAGTTGCTAAGCAAATCCAAACAGAAGACGGTGCCTTGGCGGTTTATATTGATGCGGATAACCAACAATGGCGGTTTAGTTTTATTGCCATTGAATATAGCTTTGCCGATGAAGGCATTAAAAAAGAGCAAACAGCCAGCAAACGCTTTACTTACCTATTTGGCAAGAACACCAAAACCAGAACCGCAGAAGAAAGATTTAAAAAACTTAACAACCAATCCACCCTGCAAGACCTAAAAGAAGCTTTTGCCGTTGAGGCATTGAATAAAGAATTTTACGACAAACTTTATCGCTGGTATGAAAAGGCACAAAAGCAAGTTACTTTTCCAAATGATGAGAAAATGGAAAATCACATCCAAATCAGCCTGATTCGTCTTCTCACTCGCCTGCTATTCATATGGTTTATTAAAGAGAAAAAACTCATCAATCCTAATTTATTTAACCAAGAGAAATTACAAAATCTGATTGATTACGAGCAACCCAGCAGTTTTTATAAAGCGATATTACAAAACCTATTTTTTGCTACGCTTAATGTTGAAATTAATAAACGTGATTTTAGAGATGAAAAAGATTTTCAAGGTACAAAGAAAGACTACGGCAATCAATACCGTTATCGTTATCACGCTTTAGTAAAAAATAAGGAAAAATGGAAATCGTCCTTTGCTGAAACACCTTTTTTAAATGGTGGTTTATTTGAAAGTTTAGATAGAAAGCTGTACAGGAATAACGCCAACGACAAAAAATGGATAAATGATTGGAATGCAAATATTCGCCCAGAAAAATACATGGTACGGATGGAGGGATTTTCCGAACACAACAAGAACCCATTAAAAATTAACAATCAGCTTTTTTTCAACAACGATGAAAATGATTTAGGCTTGATTGATTTATTTAATCAATACCAATTTACTGTTGAAGAAAGCACCTCTCTAGACATAGAAGTTGCCCTTGACCCCGAACTATTGGGCAAGGTGTTTGAAAACCTGCTTGCCAGTTCTAATCCAGAAACAGGGCAACAGGCTCGCAAAGCCACTGGCAGTTTTTATACCCCACGAGAAATTGTTAATTACATGGTAGATGAAAGCCTGAAAGCGTATTTAATCCAGGCCGTGCCACCCGATGATGGTGACGCTAAGCTTTATCAAGAACGCTTAACCAATTTATTTGCAAGCTCTGATAAGACTGGAGAATTAGCCAAGGATAATGACAATTTAATTTATGAGAAAGAAATACCCAAACTTATTAAAGCCATCAGTAGCATAAAAATTATTGACCCAGCCGTAGGCTCAGGCGCTTTTCCAATGGGCATCTTGCAACGGCTAGTGGCTCTGTTGGCTATTCTTGATCCAGACAATAAGCGGTGGAAAGAACAAAAATTAGCCGAATTGCCTGATTTACAAAGTATAGAAGAAGACCTCAAAACCAGTGATAAAATTAGCGATGCCAAAGCCAAGCAAAAGGCACAAGAAATACTAGAAAAAAAGAAACAAACAATTATTGATAGCTTTAAAAATCAAGACCACAACTATTTACGCAAACTTTATCTGATTGAAAACTGTATTTATGGCGTGGACATCCAACCCATCGCTATTCAAATATGCAAACTACGCTTTTTTATCAGCTTAACTATTGAGCAAACCCCCAACCAGGATAAAACCAATAATTACACCATCAAAGCCCTGCCTAATTTAGAAACCAAGTTTATTGTCGCCAATAGCCTGTTGTCTTTGGGCGAGATGCCAGAGCAAAGATGGATATTTGATACCCGTATAACAGAATTACAAACAAAATTAGCCCAAGTCAGGCATGAGCATTTTAGTGCCAAGACCCTAACCACCAAACGCAAATATAGAGAGCAAGACAAGTCTCTGCACCAGGAAATGCTAGACGAACTAATAAACAACCCGAATATCACCAAGGGTGTTGTAGCCAGCATGAAAAAAATCGTTCATTGGGATTTATATAATCAAAATGCCATAGCTGATTGGTTTGATCCCGAGTGGATGTTTGGGGTCAAAGAGGGCTTTGATATTGTTATTGGTAATCCGCCTTATATCCAGTTGCAAAAAGACGGTGGGCGGTTGGGGAACCTTTATCAGAATTGCGATTTCAAGACCTTCACCAGAAGCGGCGACATCTATCAACTGTTCCATGAAAAAGGCATACAACTACTCAATGACAAAGGGCATTTATGCTACATTACCTCTAACAAATGGATGCGTGCCAAATATGGTGAAAATTTACGTGGTTTTTTTAAAGAGAAAACCCAGCTCAAACAGATTATTGATTTTGAAGGCGAGCAGATTTTTGAAAATGCCACAGTGGACACCAACATTCTGCTTTGCGGAAAAGCACTAAAAACGCAATCAAATTTTGCTTACCAAAAACAATTACCCACGTCAAAAAACGCAGACAAGAACCCATTATTTAGCATGGCGATTGCAGACTTATCCAAGAACGCCTACACCTTGCAGGTTCCCAAAATTTTAGCCCTAAAAAATAAAATAGAACAAATCGGAGCACCCTTAAGAGACTGGGATATAAATATCTATCGTGGCGTATTAACAGGCTTTAACGAGGCTTTTATTATCAATACCACCAAACGAGATGAGTTGATTGCCGCCGACAAAAAATCTACCGAAATCATCAAACCCGTTTTACGTGGCCGGGACATCAAAGCCTATGAACACCATTGGGCGGGGTTGTGGATAATTACCACTTTTCCAGTATTGAAAATAAATATTGATCATTACCCTGCCATTAAAAACCACTTGTTAAGTTTTGGGAAAGACCGATTAGAGCAAGCAGGAAAAACATTATCAGATGGCACAAAATCAAGAAAAAAGACAGGCAATAAATGGTTTGAAACTCAAGACCAAATCGGTTATCACGCAGAATTTGCCAAAGAAAAGATTGTTTATCCTGAGACAACCTTATCAGAAAAATTTTACCTTGATATTAATAATTTTTATATTGAGAAGACGGGATTTATGTTGGTTGGTAGTGATTTAAAATTTTTGACTGGTTTGTTATCTTCCAAGACTATAACATATATTTATAAACAATTTTGTGGTGGTGTTATTTTAGGTAACAAAGGTTATCAATATAATAAACACTCGTTACAACAACTTCCCATCCCGAAAATATCAAAACCAGAACAACAGCCGTTTATAGATTTAGTGGATAAAATTCTCACCACCAAACAACAGGGGCAAGACACCAGCACTTTAGAAGCCCAGATAGATAAGATGGTTTACAAACTTTATGACCTTACTGAGGATGAGATAAAAATTATTGAGGGTGGAAAATAAATTGTTGGTAAGTAAAAGTTAGTAGGAAGCTGAAAAGTAAAAAATAAAAGAAAGTCATTTATATCGATTATACTTGTAAATAAGGTTACTAAAAGGATATAAGCATGAGTAAAGAATTTTATAAAAAACAAAGCGATTTAACTGCCGCAAAAATCAAAGTTTACCAAGAGTATATAAAAGGTTATCTACCTAAAATATTGCAAACTTTTAGGAATTGTTTAATTGCTGATTTGTTTTGTGGTAAGGGAAATAATGGTAATGAAGATGGTAGTCCATTAGTGTTAATTGAACAAGCAAAATACATTTTGACTAGCCCTAATATAAAAAACTCCAAAGTTTGCATATTATTCAACGATAGAGAGTTAAGTCATATTGAAAATCTAAAGTCTAAAATTAGTGATTTTTCTCATGAATCTATTGACATACTACCAATTCGAAATACTGATTTTCAAACTATTCTCGTGCGTATTTTAAAAAAAATTAGAAACAACGACATACCAAAATTCTTTTTTCTTGATCCATTTACATATTCTGACGTAAAAATGGAAGATTTAAAAGAAATAATGTCTTTGAAAAACTCTGAAGTTTTTTTATTTACCCCTATTTTTCATAGTTATAGATTTTCAAGTGCTAGTTTTCCAGAAACACATAAAACGAAAGTTTTTGTAGAAGAGTTTACGACAAAGGGAATGGACGATTATAGTGATATTAATGATTTTATGCAGTCAATAAAAGAAAAACTTAAACAAGAATTGCAATTAGATTATGTTCGCCCTGTATTACTTGATGATGGAAATTGTAAAAACGCTATTTTCCTTTTAACCAAACACCAAGCAGGAATGTTGCTGATGAATAAAATTGCATTTAACCAATCAGAAGATGGCGCAGGAGTAGATATTAGGCAACAACAGTCCAAGCAAACTAGTTTATTTGGACTGCAAGAAACTAGAAAATTTGATGTTTTTTCCAAAAAATTAAGACTAGAATTAGAAAATAAGAAGCAAATGACTAATGATGAAATAGTTAATTTCACTATTATGGAAGGATTTTTGCCTAAACATGCAAAAGATGTTTTAAATGTTCTTAGTGAAGCAACAGAAATTATTGTTTATGACGATGCTAATATTAATATTACGAATCAAAAAGGAAAATGGAATATAGCTGAGAAAATTACCAAAAAAGTAACTTTTAATTATGGCAACTAAAACCCAAATAGAATGGACAGAAGAAACATGGAACCCAACAACTGGTTGTACTAAAGTATCGGCAGGTTGTAAAAACTGCTATGCAGAGGTTATGGCAAAGCGGTTAAAAGCTATGGGAACTCCCGGATATGATAATGGTTTTGAATTTTCCATAATGCCAGAAAGACTGGAACAGCCTTTAAAGAAAAAAAAAGGGACAAAGTATTTTGTTAACTCGATGAGTGATTTATTTCACGAACATGTGCCTGTTGAGTTTTTAAATAAAATAATGGGGATAATTGATATAACACCTCAACATATTTATCAAATTCTTACTAAACGAGAAGACGCTATCTTTGAATATTTTCAGAACAGACCTGTACCAAAGAATATTTGGCTTGGAGTTTCTGTAGAGAATAAAAAACATGGAGTTCCTAGAATAGATAAATTGAGAAATATTGATGCAACAATAAAGTTTTTATCAATAGAACCACTACTAGAAGATATTGGAGAAATAAACTTGACAGAAATAGATTGGGTAATTGTTGGCGGAGAAAGTGGAGCAAAAGCAAGACCAATGAAAAAAGAATGGGCTTTAAGTATCAAAAAACAATGTGAAGAACAGAATACAGCTTTCTTTTTTAAGCAATGGGGGGCTTGGGGTTCAGACGGCATAAAAAGAAGCAAAAAGATAAATGGTCGACTTCTCGGAGGCAAAGAATGGAACGAGTATCCTGAAAAACAAATAACCTTAGAAGATATAAGTAATTTATAATTGAAAATGTAGCATTGACAATTTTGTCCATCACTATGTGCCACTATGTGATAGTGTACTGTGTTTAGATAATTCGAGAAAGTAGGAGAAAATTGTTTTTACTCAAACACAGCAGGATATAATCATTCAGAACAAGATCATTTATCAAACCCTTATGGAGAGTGCCTGTACATGAAGCAATCAGAAGAACCAACCATTAAAGACGTAGAAAAAAAGGCGCAACAAATAGCAAAAGCCCTCAATAAAAGCGTGGCGGCTGCTTTGGAAAAAAAGTGCAGACTAGGACAATATGCCGTTGTCTGGGACGGTGAAAAAGTGGTGCGTATCCTGCCAGATGACATACCATCTGGCCAATGACAAAACCGATATCCCCACACACGCTGAAAACCCAAATCGATCAGATGGTTTATAAACTTTATGACCTAACCGCTGATGAAGTGAAAATTGTTGAAAAGAATACCTAAACACTGAATGAGGACGATCGCATGAGCCGTAGAAAAAAACCAATTATTGCTATTTGCTATGACTTTGATGGCACTTTGATTCGTGGAAATATGCAGGAAAACAGTTTCCTTCTAGACATTAGGCAGACAAAAAAACAGTTTTGGACTGATGTGAAACACCACGCCAAGCAACATGATATGGATGAAATCCTTGCTTATATGCACTTGATGCTCAAAAAAGCAGACAAGGAAGAGCAACCTTTTAACAAAAAATCTTTAAGAGAGCATGGGGAAGATCTAAAGTTCTTTGAAGGTGTTCAGAGGTGGTTTGATAATATAAGCAACCACTCTAATGAAATTAGTATCGAACATTACATCATTTCATCAGGAATAGATGAAATGATTAAAGGTTCAGAAATAGGTAAGAAATTTACCCATATTTTTGCTTCGGGTTTTTTGTACGACGCAAACGATGTTGCTATTTTCCCCGCTCGTTCTATTAACTATACAACCAAAATTCAATATCTTTTCCGTATCAATAAAGGCATACACAATAGCTGGGATAACTCGGGAATAAACAAATCCACCGCTGAAGCAGACCGCCCCGTACCCTTTTCTCAAATGATCTACATAGGTGATGGTGAGACCGATGTGCCTGCAATGAAAATGCTAAATTATAAAGGTGGTTATTCTATCGCTGTATGGCCACCAGAGGAAGGCAAGAGAATAACCAAAAAGGGGAAAGGACTCAAAACCAAAGTGACGCAACTACAAAAAGAAGGACGCTGTCAATTCATCGCTAAAGCAGACTATAGGGAAGGTCAAGAACTTTATTCGATAGTAATCTCAATAATTGACCGTATTATCAATGAAAAAAAATATAAAATGAACTTGCAAGCGAAGTGAAAATGAGCTAAAAAAACCTAAATTCACAATTGTATAAATCGTTAGCAAACACAGCCAAATAATGAGCCTAGTACTATTAAAACAAACCTACAATCAAGATAATTACCTAAATTTTATAGCAGATAAATTCCAGTTTAAAAAATTTATTCAAGCCATAGACGACATAGAAAATAACGATGTTGAATCTTTTCAACATCTAGGCATAATCACCACCCATGATGATAAAGAACTTCCCGTCTTTGAAATTTATATCAAACCCAACACCCCATTAAACAGAAACCGTGTGCAATTACGCAATTTAGTTGCTAAGCAAATTCACATCGAAGACGGTGCCTTAGCGGTTTATATTGATGTGGATAACCAGCAATGGCGGTTTAGTTTTATTGCCATTGAATATAGCTTTTCTGATGAAGGCATTAAAAAAGAGCAAACAGCCAGCAAACGCTTTACTTACCTATTTGGCAAGAATACCAAAACCAGAACCGCAGAAGAAAGATTTAAAAAACTTAACAACCAATCCACCCTGCAAGACCTAAAAGAAGCTTTTGCCGTTGAAGCATTGAATAAAGAATTTTACGATAAACTTTATAGATGGTACAAAAAGGCACAAAAGCAAGTTACTTTCCCAAATGATGAGAAAATGGAAAATCACATCCAAACCAGCCTGATTCGCCTGTTGATGCGGTTATTATTCATATGGTTTATTAAAGAAAAAAAACTCATCAATCCTGATTTATTTGACCAAGAGAATTTACAGAATCTGATTGATTACAACCAACCCAGCAGTTTTTATAAAGCGATATTACAAAACCTATTTTTTGCTACGCTCAATGTTGAAATTAATAAACGTGATTTTAGAGACGAAAAAGATTTTCAAGGTACAAAGAAAGACTACGGCAATCAATACCGTTATCGTTATCATGCTTTAGTAAAAAATAAGGGAAAATGGAAATTGTCCTTTGCTGAAACACCTTTTTTAAATGGTGGTTTATTTGAAAGTTTAGATAGAAAGCTGGACAGGAATAACGCCAATGACAAAAAACGGATAGATGAATGGAATGTAAATATTCGCCCAGAAAAAGCCATGATACGGATGGAGGGATTTTCCGAACACAAAAAGAACCCATTAAAAATTAACAATCAGCTTTTTTTCAACAACGATGAAAATGATTTAGGCTTGATTGATTTATTTAATCAATACCAATTTACTGTTGAAGAAAGCACCTCTCTAGACATAGAAGTTGCCCTTGACCCTGAGCTATTGGGCAAGGTGTTTGAAAACCTGCTTGCTAGTTATAATCCAGAAACAGGGCAACAGGCTCGCAAAGCCACCGGCAGTTTTTATACCCCACGAGAAATTGTTAATTACATGGTGGATGAAAGCCTGAAGCAGCATTTTTATCAGCATACAGATCTAACAGACAAGCAGATCAATACCCTGTTTGATGAATCTGAATTCACCAAGCAAAACAACACTTTGAGTAAGCAACAAACGATAACCCTGATCCACGCCATAGATAAGCTAAAAATTCTTGACCCAGCGGTGGGTAGTGGTGCTTATCCGATGGGGGTTTTACAACGGCTGGTGCTAATTTTAGAAAAAGTGGATACAGAAAACACCCACTTCAAACAACAGCAAATCGACAAGGCACAACAAATCCCCGATGAAGCCAGTCGTACTAGTGCCATAGCGGCGATAGAACAGGTTTTTTCACAACAAAACCAGCATAACGCTTATGGCAAGAAATTAATGCTAATCGAAAACTGCATTTATGGCGTGGACATCCAACCCATCGCCATTCAAATATGCAAACTACGCTTTTTTATCAGCTTAACCGTTGAGCAAACCCCCAACCAGGACAAAGCCGATAATTACACCATCAAAGCCCTGCCTAATTTAGAAACCAAATTTATTGTTGCCAATAGCCTGTTGCCTTTGGGCGAGATGCCAGAGCAAAGATGGATATTTGATACCCGTATAACAGAACTACAAAAACAATTAGCCGACATCAGGCACAAGTATTTTAGTGCCAATACCCTAACCAGCAAACACAAATATAGAGAGCAAGACAAAACCCTGCGCAAACAAATACTGGACGAACTAATAAACAACCCAAATATTACCGAGGGTGTCGTAGCCAGCATGAAAAAAATCGTTCATTGGGATTTATATAATCAAAATGCCGTAGCTGATTGGTTTCATCCCGAATGGCAATTTGGCGTTAAAAACGGCTTTGATATTGTTATTGGTAATCCGCCGTATATAAAGGAATACACGAGCAAAGAAGCATTTAATAGGTTTAGAAACTCAAAATACTATCAAGGGAAAATGGACTTGTGGTATGGTTTTGCTTGCGTAAGTTTAGATTTACTAAAGCCAAAAGGTATTGAATGTTTTATCGCACAAAATAATTGGACAACAAGTGCTGGGGCTTCTGTTTTTAGAAATAAGGTGTTAAGGGAAACTGAAATAAAGTTATTTACAGATTTCCGGAATTATAAAGTATTTAAGTCGGCAGGAATACAAACCATGACTTATCTGATAAAAAAACAAATACCACGCAAGTGTTATCCATTGAAATATTCTTTACTGAAGGATGATTCAATAAAACAAAAACATCTTTCGGATTTTTTATCTTTTAATGTTGATGATGATCTAGGCGAAAAATACACATTAGATTTTGATAGTTCCCTTTATTACGATTCTTTAATAACTTTTAATAATCCAAGAATTGATAACGTCTTGAATTCAATTCTGAATAATGATATTGATTATTTAATGGAAAATGAAGTGGCTAATGGTATTCATCCTCATTACGACTTTGTAACAAAAAAAATGTTGCTTAATCTTGATTCTACTTTTAGTGTTGGGGACGGTATCTTTGGGGTCAATCATAGTGAATTACAGGAGTTAAATTTAAACGAAGAGGAAAATAGATTTTTAAAAAGATACTATCCTGACACAAGCAAGTTTCAAAAATATTATCCAGAGAAAAGCGATGATAAATTTATAATATATACCGATTCGAGTTATAACAAAGCAGGTTCTCTCGATAGATTCCCAAACTTAAAAAGACATTTAGATAAATTTCAAGGAATTATTACGTCCGACAATAAACCTTATGGCTTACATAGGGCAAGAAAAGAGAAATTCTTTATTGGCGAGAAAATTGCTGTTCAGCGTAAATGCCCTTCTGAACCTACTTTTACTTATTTAAATTTTGATAGTTATTTATCAGCAACATTCTATGTGATAAAAACCAGCCGCTTCAACCTTAAATATTTAACAGCTCTTTTAAACTCTAAATTAGTTGCCTTTTGGTTGCGTTACAAAGGCAAGATGCAAGGAAATAACTACCAAATAGATAAAGAACCTTTAGTTAATATCCCCATCCCAAAAATATCAAAACCAGAACAACAGCCGTTTATAGCGTTAGTGGATAAAATTCTCACCGCCAAACAACAAGCCCAGGACACCACCACTTTAGAAACCCAGATTGACCAGATGGTTTACAAACTTTATCGCCTCACGGCTGATGAGATAAAAATTATTGAGAATGCAAAATGAATTGTAAAATATTGCCGACGAACATTTCAAATAACAAACCCCCATGGGGGTACGATTTTGTGCCTTATCAATATGGTTGTTACTCTTTTCAGTTAGATAAAGATATAGAAGATGTATTACAATCAGAGTTTATAAAAATTATGAATAACAAAATCAAGTTAATAACGCAAAACCCGATAGTTTGACTGAAAACAAAAGATAGCAATAGTGTGCTCAAATATCTTGAAGAAAAAAATAATTAGAGGGCAATGATTTAACAGTCATTTTGTTTGTTTCCATCCAATTTAATATGCTTTTTCTATTATGTTATTTTACCTGTATACACTATAGTATTAGAGCTAATTTTATGGTTGGCTTGTAGCTTGCAAATGAGATATATTGGCGATCTTCTTTTGTGCTTTTTTATAAAAAGCAGATTGGTTAGAATAGTATCGCATAGCCTGTTGATAGTTCTTTAAAGCTAGTTGGTATATAGATTGCAATTCATACAGAGTACCTAGATGATAATAGAAGTGTGGATATGTTTTATCCAACGTTAGTCCTTTATCTAAGATATTTTGTGTTAAGACAATGTAGTCTTTTTGATGGGTTGCACTGTATTTTTTGAGGTATAACATTGCTATGTTTACATAAGATTTTTTATGCTTTGTATTAAGACGGATTGTAGTAAGAAATGATGATAGTGCTTTATCATAGGCTTTTGATTGGAGATAAAAAACACCTACATTATAGTGTATTTGATACGAGTTGGGGTGGTGTTGTAGGGCTTGTAGATAGTATTTTTCTGCTTGATCCCATTTATTATCACGGCTATATAAATTACCTAGATTAATTAGTGCAGGCGAATGGTCTGGTTGTATTTGAATACATTTTAAATAATATTCTTCAGCACGCTTAGTAAGATTTTTTTTTTGCATGTACCAACCCATCAAAAATAATAGAGATGGATCGTAAGGTGTTGTTTTTAATTTTGTGTGTATCTGCTTAATCGCTTGTTCATCATCCAGTGGTCGTGTGTTGGATAAGGAGTGTGCTTGTGTCATATAACATAACACAAGTAGTGAGAAAAATATAATACGTACCATCTGTGTTACATCGTTATTATCTGTCGATCCCGTTAGACAAATATTTTCTATTTTTACTGAAAAGACTTTAGATCAAAAATAAATTCTATTGTAGATAGTAATGATTTTAGTAATGCTATACGATTATGCCTAATTTCTATACTTTCATGATTTACAAAAACATTATCAAAAAAAGTATCAATTTGTTTTTTAGAATTAACTAAAATATTTAAAAAATTAGCATAGCCTTTAAGATCTACTTCTTTTTGTGCTTGGACAAGAGCAGTCAAGATATCATATAATATTTTTTCTTCTTGTTGTTGAAACAAAACAGAAGAGACAGTTGAAGGTGATAGATCGGGATATTCCTTGGTTATATTATACATCCTTTTAAAGAGTTCTATAACATGATCAAATTCATTGGCATCTTGTATATGCCGTAAGGCATCTAGTTTAAGGTAATTATGGTAAATATTGTGATTATTATCTATGTGCAGAATAGCATTAACCCATTTTTTGGGAAAATCATGTTTTTCAAATGTAGTTCGTAAACGAGCTATAAAGAATTGTAAAACTTTCTGAGCAAGATTTTCTTGTTTAGGATATAAGTCACTAATCTGTATTAAATACTGGTACATATCTATATCAATTTTATATTTGATCAAGATATCCAATATCGCTAATGTTTGTCTTCGTAAGCCCAAGGGGTCAGTTGATGATGACGGAGTCTTACCCAAAGCAAAGCCAGCCATGATATTATCTATTTTATCAGCTATGGATAATATTATGGATAATTGAGTGCTTGGTAAATGATCTCCTTGAAATTTTGGTAAATAATGTTCTTGTATAACTTGTACAATATCATTATTTTCATCATCCATTTTTGCATAAATGGAACCAATGTACCCTTGTAAGTGTTCAAATTCGCATACCATATGGGTTGCTAAATCTGCCTTAAGCAAATCGCAGGCACGGTGTAAGAGGTCTGTATGCTTATAATTGAGAGAATCCCGTTGACATAATAGTGTAGCAAGAGTTTTTAATCTTTCTTTTTTATCAAAGAGCGTTCCAAAGTTTTCATAAAATACAATATCATTTAATGAAGCGATATAAGTTTCTAAGTTTTTCCTTCTATCTTTCTCAAAAAAGAATAAACCATCATTAAGGCGTGCACTAATGACTTTTTCATTACCATGTTGTATATTTTCGTATGTTATTGTATCTGTGTTTGTATTGTTTGCTACAATGAAAAACTTTGTTGTTAGTTGATGATGCTTATTTCTTGTAGGAAAGTAGCGTTGATGAATCTCCATTTCAGAAATAATCAGTTTTTCTGGTAGTTGTAGATAACTCTCTTTAAAGGAAGCACACACTATTTGTGGTTTTTCTACTAAAAAGCTTACTTCTTCTAAGACTTTTTCATTAATTTCTAGTATCACATCTTGTTTGTTTGCTTCTTGTAATAAACATTCACGAATATATTTTTTGCGTTCTTCAGCATGTACAATGATATGTTGCTCTTTTAAACATTCTATGTAATTTGAGGCTTTTTGAATGGATATTTTTTTTTCAGGGATATCTTGTATCGTAATCAATGATGTTGATTGAATATTTTCCCATAAGACACTAGGATAAGAGAAAGATAATACATCTTTGCCAAGCATACAAAAATAGTGTAGAATAGGTCTTGCATATTGTATCTGTGACGTCTGCCATCGCATTTTTTTTATAAAATTAATTTTTAAAATCATTGTATGAATGATATTTGCTAACACGTCTGCCAGAGGTTGAGCAGTTTCTTTAACATATGCGATAGCATAAATGGTATTACCTATCTTTTTAAATTGTATGTCTTCTGGAGCTATTTGGACTTTTTGAGAAAAACCCAATAATTGTTTACTAAATTGTTTATTTGTATTAAAACACAATGTATGAGGAGGGCCTTTTAAAACTGTCTCTAAAGAATTTTGTTCAGTAGCTAAAGAAGGGATATAACAATAAAGTCTTCTGGCTGTACCACTTACTTCGAGAGAATCGAAATCTATTCTTTCTTTTTCTAAGGCTATCTTTAGAAATTGCTTAGTAAAATCTATAGCACGTTTTTGTTCTTTGTGAGGTATCTCTTCAGTATATAGTTCAAAAATAAAAGGTTGATGCATAGTCATAAAACAAGGTTAGTATGAAATTATTTATTGAAATAGAGCCTTAACTTGCTTTTCGGATGCATCGAGTGCATTAATGAGTATTGTCCTTAGATGGGCTGGGTCTTCAACTATAAAGTCAATCATGTCTGCCTTGAGAGCATTATTCATAGCATATGCCTGCTCATTATATTTCTGAATATAATTTTGTCGCATGTTATCTGCTTCTTGTTTTTTGTCCTCTTGCAATAAAGAAACATAATTTTTCTTATGAAATAAATTAAATGCTGCTTCAGCACCCATTACACTCATGATAGCTTTGCTAAGTGCAATAGAAATAATCCCAGGTCTTAAATCTTTACAAAAAGCATGAATAAGTCGGCCACCATAGTTTTGTTTTAGTACAATACTAACTACTGGTATTGTACTAAGTACATTAACATTTAATGATTCTCCACCTATTTGTTGAATACGCAATCTCTCTTGTTTAGCACCAGGTAGAAAACCAGGAGAATTAGATAGCATAATCAGAGGTACTTTTGTAAATTCCAAAAATTCAACAAATATCCTAAATTTATCTGTTCCTAATGCATCCGCTGCACCACTCAAAATGTTTGGTTGATCTGCTAAGATACCAACGGTTTTACCATTGATGCGAGCTAATCCAGTAATAAGAGAAGGCCCTTGATCTGGATCATTCATTGTCTTATACAATTCAATGAAACTATTCGTATCAAATATCTGCTCAATAACAGAGGAAATAATATCAAAAGGCTGATTTTCGCTTTTGGGTAAGGAAGGCTTATTCAAGGCTGTTTTATCTTTTTTAGAGACTAAGGTACCTTCTTTATCATTAAGATAGGCGAGTAATTTGGCAATTAAATTAAATGCATCTTGATATGAATCTACCACAAAGGCTGCAGTTTGGTGAATAACTTTTTTTAATGATTGATGTAGTTGTTTATTTCTGTTTATGTAGATAACAATATCAGCACTGGCATAGGTTAATAATTCATAAAATGCATCTGGATGAGTCAAAATATGGATTCGTATGCCTTGTTTTTCATTCAATGTTTTTGATAAATTGATACTGGCCCTTAACGTACCAGCATCTTCTGTATAATTGCGATGTAACATATTTTTACCAAAAATTAAAATTTGGTGTGCACCTAATTTATATGCAATTGATAACATCTCCTGGGCTTTTGTCATCGCAGCAAATGAGTGTATGCCGAAATCAGTTCTGGCCCCCATAACTAAAATTGGATAACCAGCTAGTTGGGCAAAGACAGCTAATAGTGAGCCAGATTTATAATATTTTTGGCTGAGGGGTATGCACTTGTTGTCATCCACATTATTCATTAGAATTTTTTCATTTATTACTTCAAATGCATGTAACTCATCAGTATTTAGGTTATTCTTTCTGACTGGAATCTCTTGTTGTTTCTGAGGTATCAAAGTTTCTTGTATCTGGTATATAAATTCTAAAAGCTGGAATTTATGATTTGCTATCAAATTAACTGTACCCGTCCATTCACCCATTACACGAGCACCACCAATCTCATAATTGGTCATTTTCTCTCCTGTGACGGCTTCAATAACGTTAGCACCCGTCAACACACGATAAGATTGGTCGGCATCCAACATAACTTGTATCGCTGCTTGACTGGAACCATATACATCCAACCCAGTAGATGAACCAGTCCCCACTGCGATTATAAATGGTTTATGTGGTATAATCTCTGGATACAATTGTTTAAGAAGCTCTGCTTCTAATTGCACCATATCTAAGAGGCTTCTTAATCTTTTATCAGGCAGTTGTTTCAAGAGCTTCGCTATGTATTCCTGAGGTAGTCTAGCACCTATGAGAGCATTACTCATGAAACCCTGTGCCGCACGTTTTAGTGTCACAACACCTTCTTTGATATTTGCACCAGCACCATCATTCCATACATATAAAGGTATGCCTAGCAAGGTAGCAAGGTAGCAGGCGGCTACGTATTTTAAACCTTCTAAATCACCTGTTGCTCCACCAGCAATACGTGAATCTTTCATATAAAAACATGCATATCTACGGTTTACTTTTCCCAGAAAAATTTTACTGCCTACGGGTTTGATCTCTTGCCGGTTAGTCTTAGGATTAGTCCACATGGTTTTATCTAACATATCAAATAGAATCTCTTTGTATTTTTTTGAATCAAAAGTTAATGTTATCCATTTTTCTATGGGCCATTTACCCAACTTATATAATCTTACTTGTTGCGTGGATAATTTTTCAGGAAACCATTTATATGTTTCATAGTTTTGATCTACCCATTCCATGAAGATTTTACCGTTCTTTTCTTTGCAAGAGACTTGAAGCAAAGGTATCTTTAGTGGTGTAGAATTTTTTAGAAGATGTACAGTAATATCCTGACAGTGGATACCAAAAAAATAATTGAGAACGTTATGCATCGTAGCAACAATATCTGTGTAGTGTAAATGTTTTGGCTGTTTATGAAGTAGGCTTACTTCTATTTCATTACTAGAAACATAGATTTCTCCATAGGTATTATGACGTTTTTGTATTCCTTGATAAATATGGAGTGTCTTTGCTATGTCTATACAAGCTTGCTCTACGGGTTGGATCGCATAAGAAGCTTTCTTTATATTATAATATGATGTGGCTGAAGGTAGCTCTATTACTGCAATACATAAATACCTTGTATCTTCAGGTTCATTTTTATTACATACGGAAAAAATAAGTATATTGGGCCTAATGGGATGTAAAGGTAAGATATCATATTTTGAATCTAAAAACTGTACTTTTTTATCCCATATTGTCTGAAACCATAATGGAGTATCTACAGTTTTATGACTCCCTTGCTCTGACAAAGAAGAGATAATTTTTTGCTGAGTTGTGGATTCAATATCATAAAAAGGTTGTTTGATAAACTTTGTATACGCTTTTACATATTTTTCAGACATATTAAATAGAAAATCTTTTCGTAAGTCTGGAAATATTTTTCTTGCGTAATCAGCTATTTCTGTATCTCTTTCTTTTTCTTCTTCTTTGATAAGCTGATTTAGTATAGTACTAGTATGATACTGTATACCGGGTAACTTACCTAGAGTTTGAATGAGAATTTTTATGATGAAAACTGAAGAAATACAATGGTAAAATGCTTTTTGTAATAATAAAAATATAAGCGTGTTTCCTTCATCACTACGTAAACTATCACATGTTGCGTTATTATGTTCAGCGTATATATCCAAAATCTCATCTAGTATGGGCTTGATTTTTAAGAAATGATAGTTATCTCCTTTTTTAGAGGATTGATAGTATAAATTTAATTCATCAAAATAAGAAAACTCATTTTGTGCAATTGCATGAGAAAAAATCTGTTTGATCTTCATGTAAAAATTAATAAGTGAGCAAATTTTATTTTCTAGTACAAGGCAATCTTTCTCTGTATATTGTGTAAGTACTATGTCTTCACTAAAAGATTGAAAAATACGTTTTGTTATATCTGTGTCAGCGAAATAGCCTTTGAGATAAGCAAAAGTGATGTCTACTAGGATATGTGCATCATGGATGTCGTTCACTTGAATAACTTGGTTGGCCTGCGTTAAGTGGGTTAAGCTATTTGATTTAGTAGAAGAGAAGTGGCGTTTATAAAGTTTCTGAACCTCTTGTTTGTTTTTTACATGATCTTGTACATCGTTTTCTGTCTTATAAGTTTTTGGGTTATCTATAATAAATAAAGCTTCATCCTCTTTAATACTGCGTCCAATGACAAGACCTTGATCTGTTGTACCCATCATGAGTTTAGATAGATTACCTTCTTCCAATAAATATGTAATCTTACCATCTACTGGAGCATAGACAGTAGTTTCCATTTTCATGGCGGCAATAACCATAATAGGTTGATCTTTTTTAACCTGGCTACCAATACTTACATACTTCTTAGAGTTTGGTTTTTCTCTTGCAAGTCTAACAAATGTACTTTGGAAAGGTGAACGCTTTTTGCCAGGGGGGTCTTGTTTATTAGATGAGTTACTTGGGTATACATTCGCTTTAGCGTGATATACTTCTCGGTTGGGAAAGCGTACTTGTAAACTCAACGTACTATCTTTCTGTTGGTGATGATAGAGTTTTATACGATAACCTAATAGTCCCTGACGTACTATAAAAGCATTGGGGGAAAGACTACGTAACTCAAACCGTGTGATATAGGTGTCATATACATAGATGTGATAATCAAATATAGTATTTTGTATAATACGTATTTTATATGTTTGTCCAGTAATGCTAACATCATAGGTTTCATAAAATTCTATGTCGTCTAACATGAGCATAGAGTCATATAAAGAATTACTTTCTAAACAGGCCTCAGCAGATAGAGCAATATGTTTGATACGGTGACACAATGCGGCGAATATCGCAATATACATAGATGGTAAATTATCTATATGTGTAGTATTAATCTCTGGGTTCTGCTTTATAAGTTGGTTATTATAGCTACCGTCTTGGAATTGTTTGTGCTGAATAATATTGTATAGTTGTGCTATATTAGTTGTAATACCTCCAATATATAATTCTGATAAAGCTCTTTTTAATCGCTTTAGGCACTCTTGACGATCATTCGCATAAACAATAATTTTTCCGATCATTGGGTCATAGTGCGAAGAGATATGGTCTTTTATGTAAAATCCAAAATCACAGCGTATGCCAATAAAACTAGGTAGATCTAATGCAGTAATTTGTCCTGGCGATGGTGCATAATTATTTGAAGGGTCTTCAGCATAAATGCGACACTCTATAGCATGGTGATTAATGGGTTGTGTTTGTATCGTATTTAAAGGGATTTCATTTAATCTACCATCAAAATTAAGAACTTGCCACTTCGCTAAATCAATATCAAGTGATATATCTGTTACTGGATGTTCAACTTGTAGCCGGGTATTCATCTCTAGAAAACCAATTTGTTGCATGTCTGTGTCTAAAAGAAATTCAACCGTACCAGCTCCATTATTTTGATCGTAACCAGAGGCACGAGCCATCTGGGAGGCAGTTTTATTGAGCTCTGTAATAATATCTTGACTAAGACAGGTCTCTCCTGTCTCTTCAATAATTTTCTGGTTATTACGTTGAACAGCACACTTACGTATACCCACGGGTATACCATTAAAAATTTGGACTTCTATATGTGCAGGTCGAGTAATGAATTTTTCTATGTAAAACGTATCATCTTTATATAAACTTATTCCTATGCTTTTACAAGTTTCAATACTCTCTTGTAAATCTGCCTCATCGTTTACGATGATCATGCCCTTACCGCCACCACCTTGATTTAATTTGAGTAAGACAGGGTATCCTATTTGTTTAGCAACATCCTTAGCTTGTTGGTATGATCTAATATCTTCAGAACCATCAAAAACAGGTACTCCGATCTCTTTGGCAATTCTACGAGCATCCAGTTTATTGCCTACCTTTTTCATGACCGTTGCACTTGCACCCATAAAGATGATTTCATGCTTGTAGATTTTAGATGCTTGTTCAATACTTTCCACAAACTGAATATTCTCTGAAAGAAATCCATATCCAGGGTAGATTCCATTTGCTTGAGATAACAACACAGCCGCTATTAGACGTTCTATATTGGTATAATTTGTATAGTCACCAATATAAATTACTTCATCAGCTGTACTATACCATGACTGTCCAATATCTACATCAGCTACTATGGCAACAGAAGGTATATCTTCCTCTTGTAGAGTGAGAAAAAATCTCTTTGCAATTTCACCACGATTAGCTACTAAAACTTTCTGTAATTTACCATTATGTTTTGATATATGAAAATGCAGACTCATCGTATTTTGTGTATTCAGAAGTCTTAGTTCTTTAAGTTGGTGTTCAATTATTTTGTGCATGATATGATTAGAAGTACTGATCTATTTTGCATGTTATATGAGAATTTCTGACTAGTAGATAACCGTCTCGAGATAATCCTTGGACATACCCTTTTGTTTGTTTACCATTTTCGTCAATAAAAGATATATTTTTTTTAGGCAAGATAAGATTATCTTGAAGTTCATGGTACCAGTCCGTTAACAAAGGAGCTGTATAGTTTTGTAAAGTTAGGATTAGGCTTTGGATCATGGATATCATAATATGCTCTATATTATGAGGATTTTTGGTAATTGTTTTGATTGAAGTGGTTTGTTCTGTTATGTGTTGAGGCCATGCAGTACTATTTACGTTGCAACCAACACCAATAATTATTTTGGGCATGTTGTGCTCTAAGATAGGTTCACATAATATACCAGCCAGTTTTTTATGGTGATAATAGAGGTCATTAGGCCACTTAATTCGTATGAATGGTTCTATAGTACGTAGGTAACGCTGTATACCCAAGCTGGCTATTAGCGAAATGAGAGGTAGATGGGTGAGTTCGTTAGTTTTGGCGTGAAATACCAGCGAAAAGGAAATATCTTGATCTTGTTGAGACAACCACATACGATTATCTCTACCCCTACCTTGTGTCTGGTGCCATGTATATACAAGTTGAAATTGTTGGTTTAATAATTCAGGATGTGATTTCACATAACTATTAGTGGATGATATCTCAGGAAGATATGTCACAGGAATGCTAAGATCTTGTATGGATAGTAGCATGTATTACTTAGTGTTTTTAACATAATTGGCACAATCTGTTTTTTTAAGTAGTTTAGCATAATATTGTATCTTGGCTACATTCATATTATTCTCTTTATGTACATGTAAAATTTTGGGTAAACCAGTAAACTGATAAATGGTATTTTCTATGTAATCATTTTGTTCTAGATTAAAAACAATTCCTAGTATATGAAGTCCCCGTTTACGCAAAGCATCCACTGTAAGTAATGTATGATTAATCGATCCAATATAATTTTTAGATACTATAATGACATGACAATCTAACTTTACCATTAGATCAATTATATATTGTTTTGTATTAAGAGGGACATATACGCCTCCAGCACCCTCTATAACAATAGGTCTTTGGCTTTTGGGTCTATGGATGGAGGATAGATTGATTTCTTTGTTTTCTATATAGCTTGCAATATTTGGTGAAGCAGGTGTTTTGAATTGGATGTATTCTTTGTGGAAAGTAGTACGGGAATTTGTTACCCATTGTTTAACTTGATCCGTGTCCGTATGCTCTAGAGAACCACACTGTATTGGTTTCCAATAATCATATTGTAATGCCTCAACACAAATAGCAGAAACCACACTTTTACCTACATCCGTATCAATACCTGTAATAAATATATCTTTCATGTGAGATGGATTTGCATTGTGTAGAGTCTGTATCTATAATTATTTACACCATTTATCTATTTTTCAATTATTTTTAATGATTCTTCTATAGTATGATATACATAATTAAGTTGTTCTTTTGATATGCAGTAGGGTGGCAAGATATACACTACATTACCAAGAGGTCTTAATAAGACACCCTGGGACAAATAAAATTGGTAGAGTCTTTTTTTTGCAGAATGAAAGTATGAAGTTTTTTCATTAGTATCTAGCTCTATGGCTAACATCGTACCTTTATGTCGGACCTCTTTCACTAAAGTGTAGTCGTGTATTCGTTTAGCAAATTCTTGGTGTTGTCTTGATATATTTTGTATACTTTGTTGTGTAGAGGATTCTTTTAATAACTGTATACTAGCCACGGCTGCGGCACAGCCCAAGGCATTACCAGAATAAGAATGACCATGAAAAAAAGTTTTGTATGGATCATCTGAATAAAAAGTATCATATATTTTATGGGTCACTGATGTTATTCCCACTGGTAAAAAACCTGCTGTAAGGCCCTTAGACAGACAAATTATGTCTGGTTTATGTGCTAAATAGTCAGTGGCAAAATATTTCCCTAATCTGCCAAAACCCGTCATGACTTCATCCGCAATTGTAATGATCTTATGTTCTTTGCACCATGTCATGAGATGATCCAAATATTCTGCTTCGTATACATTCATACCTGCTACAGCTTGTAGTAGGGGTTCAAAAATAAAAGCAGCTATCGATTTTTGTTTTACTTGTTTGTTAAGAAGAGCTATGGTCTGGTGGATATTATTTTTATTAGGTACGGGTATTTCCGTTGTATCGAATAGCAATGGTAGAAAAGGTGCAGTAAAATCACCTTTCCCAGAAACAGACATAGCACCTACTGTATCACCATGATACGCATTTTGTAGATGTATAATATGATGTTTTTTATGGCCTTTGTTGTGCCAGAATTGTACAGCCATTTTAAGAGCAACTTCTACGGCTGTTGAACCATTATCAGAAAAAAAGATCTTAGCCTGGTTAGCAGGAAGGATAGAAAGTAGTTCGTTGACGCATTGTATCGCTTGGGGGTGTGTAAAGCCAGCAAAGATAACATGTTCTATTGCAGAGAGTTGTTTTTGTATATTCGCCTGCACGACCTCATTACAGTGGCCATGAAGATTAACCCACCAAGATGAAACAGCGTCAATATAGCTCTTACCATGGATATCATATATTTCGGCACCTTTACCATGTGTAATTATAATTGGCTCTCCCTCTGTTTTCATTTGTGAAAAGGGATGCCATATTGGGTATTTATTTGATACAATCAATGCTTACTCTCTCTCAAAAAGATGAATCAAAGATAACGTGTTATGTATTCCACACTTTTCTTTCACATTCGCACAAAAAGTAATATATAGTTTGGTTAATAAGTAAAGTAATATGGCCATACTAACACGTCGAGTATAAAAGTTTATGCAGAAAATAGCAATACAATACCATGTAAAATGTTATATTACCCCCTCATATGTTTGACAGATATAATTGCAACAAATAGTAAGATAGAAGGGATGCTCACCAGTATTAGGCAGAGACGTACCGTAAATAGTACTATTTTTAGTGTATAGATCAATGGAGGGAAAAAAACATGTCATTTATGTAAAATGGTACATAGGTGACGTATATAATAATGACAATAATATATTGTACCTATAATCTATTTTATTTGTTTTTAAGATCTTGGGTATCATTTTTATCTTGACCTGTCTGGGTATAGTAAACACATATTAACGGAATCTAACTTATGTGGCCTTGTTGCCATAGGGTAAATAAGTGACAAGTAACCTACGAATAGTATCTTTGTTGCCATCAGCCACTGAGATATTGTGGTCTTTGGGTGTTGAGGACAACATTGTAGGTATATCACATAGTTGTGATTTCCCTGAAAGCATTTTAGGTCTAGATATTTTGACTAGTGCTCGAGTTAATTTTAATGTTTCTAGTGTACAAATTGATCATGCAGTTAAAGGTGTAGTCCAAAATGCTTTAAGTATTTATGATGTTGATATAGACGCTTTAAAACGTCTGGAACCTGATATCATTGTTACACAAGATCTTTGCGATGTATGTGCGGTTTCTTTAGATGATGTACGAAAAGCTGTCTTGTGTTTAGGTCCTAAATCAGATATTACTATTGTAAGCCTACAAGCTATGACCTTGGAAAATGTATTTTCTGATATAGAAAAAGTAGGTAGAGTGCTAGGACTAACTGAGTACGGGTATGTAGTTCGCAATGCTCTAGAAAAGAGGGTTGAAAATATTAGTATTCGTGCAAAAAATGCTGCTTATAAGCCTAAGGTATTATCCTTAGAGTGGATAGAACCACTTATGTTAGGAGGTACTTGGATGCCTGATTTAATTTATTACGCTGGTGGTATGCCTTGTGGAATTCAGGATAGTGGTGAGCCTGCTCAGTATATTAGTGCTGAAGCGGTATCAGATTTGTCTCCTGACGTGATTGTGATCAAACCCTGTGGCTTTTCTATGGAACGCACGCTAGAGGAAATATCTATTATTGAAGAGGCTGTTATAGCAAAGAATCCATCAGCGAGAGTCTATATCACAGATGGTAAGGCATTTTTTAATCGTCCAGGACCAAGACTAGTCGAATCCCTAGAGATTATGGCCTCTTGTGTACATCCATCTCTGTTCTCTGATTTTGCAGAGAAGCACACCAATATAATTACTTCTATTGGTGCATAACCTTTTACTCTAGCCTATTCCTTTGTAGCAACTTTGGCAAACAGATTTTTATTTATGAATAGTTCCAGTAAGTTAGAATCAATATGCTTTTTGGTGGCTTCGGCCTGCAAAATATCTAAAGCACGCACTTCAGATATTGATTGTTTGTAGGGTCTATCAGGTGCCGTTAAGGCATCATACATATCAGCGATGGTCATCATCCTGGTTGATAGAGGAATAGATTTAGCAGTTAATTTTAGAGGGTAACCAGAGCCATCTAATTTTTCATGATGCCCATAAGCTATTTTGGGTATATTATGTAAATCCTGTGTCCATGATATTTGAGATAAGAAAAGGTATGTATTTACAACATGAGATTCAATCTCTTTTCTTTCAAATTCATTTAATGTACCCTTGGTCACGGATAGATTGAATAGTTCACTCTCTTTCAAAAAAGGTATAGTAGTACCATCTGAATTCTTCACTCCATAATATGTACATTGTTGTAACTTTTGAAATTCACCTCGGTGTAGGATACTTGGTTCAGAGGCATCAAGAATCATTTTAAGCATATAATCCGTCCTACGAATGGCAGATTCCTTTTTGTTTTTCAATGTTTCCAATTGCTGGTCATCTATAGGATTGCATTGCTGTAGTAGAGATAGTTTTTCTTGATAATACTGGCTTTCTATGTCTTTCAGTATTAAATAGTACCGTAGATAAATGGCTTCAAATTCTCGTGGATATAACTTTTTAGCTTTGAGCAGAACCTCTTCCCGTACACCTACCTTGCCAAAATCATGTAATAGTGCGGCATAACGTATTTCTCTTAGTTCTTCATCACCAAAATGTACATTGGCATATTCACTACGTCCACATTCATTGATTGCCTGGGCCAAACGATCTGTATATGTAGCGACTCTATACGAGTGTCCTGCAGTGGTTGGGTCTCTTTGTTCAATTGCTTTGACAGATGCCTGAACAAAACTTTCAAGTAACTCATATATCTCATGTATGAAAAGACTATTTTGTAGAGATACTGAAGCTTGCCCCGCAAATGAAGTTGCCATACAAAGATCTCTTTCGCTGAAAGTAACCACATCATCATATTCAAAACAAGATCCTGTTTTTTTTGATCCTATATCTTTTTTCCGATTAATTAATTGTATCACACCTATTACTTCATTAAGATGATTTATAAGAGGAATTACCATCATGGATTTAGTACGATAATTATTAACTTCATCAAATTTAGAGTTGAATTGGTATTCTTGATCTTCCAACTGGTAAACATCATCAATTACTAGTTCTTTACCCGTCAAGGCCACATAGCCTGCTATTGAATGTTTACTAATAGGTAATAAAAACTCTTCTACATCCATCATTAGAGAAGTTGTTTTAAAGCGGAGATGTGTGGGTTTATCCTTTTTTTTATCGGGTTCTATTACGTATATAGAGCCTGAATCAGCCAACACAATGTGTTGTAATTCTTCTAAGATCAGCGATAATAGTCGTTCAAAGTTATGTTCCGTTGCTAGAGAATGGCCAATGTTAATCATACGATTACTTTCTTGTGTGGTGAGTGTTAATTGTTCTTGTGTTGTAATAACTTGTGAAGATAGCTGTAACAAATGGATAGTTTGGTGTGTCATATCAATAATCAGGTCATTAGATATTCTTCTGGGGAATATCATACTAATCATATGAGCTTCCACTGGCATGAATGATATTTTAGATTGTTCATTAGCGTCTATTACGATAATCTTGATGTATTTGCATATAGTTAGTAGACTATCTACATATTGCTTACAGTCTGTGCGGTATTGCTCAAAGTATTGAGCACTTAATAGCATGAGACAATTTTTAATGCCTT
This sequence comes from Leptospiria bacterium, assembly GCA_965262015.1. Classification (GTDB taxonomy): domain Bacteria; phylum Spirochaetota; class Leptospiria; order Turneriellales; family CBDBES01. The sequence goes on along the minus strand of OZ253494.1, from coordinate 956,723 downwards.
GATCTTCCAGATCTTGAAAAGCTATTCTATTTAAATTTTCAAATAGATTCCAACTAGTTTTCGGGGGTAAAGAAATACAAGATATAAGTTTGTCATTTCTCTTGACATAAGAATCATAAACAAAATATATACTCATTTTTCCCTACATAGTGTAAAACATGCTATCTTCTTAATCGGATTAAAATGTGATAGACTCAATAACACAATTATTTTAGTAGAATTTATTGGCGATAAAAATATTATAGACTAGTGAAATAATGTTATTATATGAAAAAGGTACTGATTACTGGTGGTAGTGGGTTTATTGGCCGTCATTTATCCAGGAGCTTGATACAAGCAGGTTATTCTTTAGTTATAGTTACCCGTGATATAGAGAAAGCATCAACTAGATGTGATTTTGATTGTGAACTGGTGACTTGGTCAGATATCAATGCAGAATCTATCTGGGAAGATGTACATGTTGTTATTACTTTGTCAGGTAGCCCCATCAACTCTGCTTGGTGGACTACTAAAAATAAAAATATCATGCGTTCTTCAAGGATTGGTACAAACCATATGATCACTGAAGCATTGAAGAAATATGGTGACCAGGTAGCATTAGTCATTGCTTCTTCTGCTATTAGTATTTATGGCGATGGCAAAGATACTCTACTGACAGAATCCTCTTCATATGGTAATGACTTTTTAGCTAGGTTATGTCAAGATTGGGAATCATCTTTGAATAGCCTACAGTCTGTTATACCACGTTTTATATTTGTACGGATTGGGCTTGTTATAGGGCGAGATGGCGGTATTTCAAGTAAAATGAAAACATTTTTTTCTATAGGGTTAGGTTGTATTTTAGGGAATGGTAAACAATGGTTGAGTTGGATTCACATTGATGATCTGGTAAGTATTATTCTATATGGATTACAGCATAAGAGCTTACACGGTGTTATTAATGCTGTTACGACATCACCTGTGACTTATTCTAATTTTGCTCATATATATGCGGGTATCTTCAAGCATCGAGTTAGATTATCTGTATCTGCGTTCTTCTTAAAATTGGTGATGCAAGAAAAATCATTAATTTTACTTAACAGTCAAAGAGTCTATCCTACAAAGCTAATCAATGCTAAGTTTCACTTTCAATATACAGATATTAAGCAGGCTCTACAAAATATTTATTTATCATGAACATGAGGGACTGTTATTTTACTACAACGGTTGAGCCAGGTTTTTAAAATTTTTTCTTCACTATTATCTATACTAAGTTGATATGTATTTTTGATATGGATCCAGCTATCTATGTAGCTACAAATATTTTTTTTTGGTAGCCAACGAGCAGGATCGTGATCACGTTTTTTACGGTTACTTTTTGCATTCACTGCAAGCAAATGGCGTGTATAATGCATATCATTAGCAAACTTCTTTTTCTGTACCTTGTTCCATTTATGTCCACCTGAACGGTATGCTTCTTTTAGCGGAACAACATGATCAATGTCTATTTCTCTGGCATTATAATATATTTTACCAACGTAGGGGCAGAGCCATTTTCCTTTAATCACTCGACATTTTTTTTTAGATGCAAAAGTAACGGGTATCAAGCTATCTCGAATCAAAATTTCGTGGCGAGTATTCTGGCAATCTTTGTCAGCATCATTCCAATGTTTCCATTTTTTACGTTTGTAGCGGTTCTCTTTATTTTGTGGTTTATATTCGGCTTTTATTATTTGTGGTAAATTTGTAGACAAAGTGGGCTGGGCTTCTATAACATACACAGTCATAACAAACAAAACCAATCGTAAATATTTGTTCATATTTATACTGTAAAAAATAAGCTATCTAGCCATGTTTGTTCAGAAATAATCTGGCATTCAATCCACATATGATTACCGAGATAGTAGGTTGAATGACTAGTTAACGCATCAAGCAATTTTTTATCTTGCTGATTATTATGCTTATGTGTGATCTGGATAAAGTTACTTAAAGGAATAGCACCGTCATATAAAAGCTTTTTACCTCCCTCATTATTTTGACTTAGTTCATGGTCAAAAACCCATACATCTCTACCTTGTTGTAAGGCGGATTGTGCAGTTAATAAAGCCCCACTTTTCACGCCACACTCTAATAATAGTGTAGCATGTGAGAGGGCTGATATAATACGATTCCGTTTAGGAAAGGTATATCTTTGTGGTCTAATTCCTGCACAGTATTCAGTTAAAAGTAATACAGAATCTGTTTGCTTAGATTTTGCTAACGCAAATAAATCATAATTTGCCTTAGGATATACCCAATCTAAGCCATGAGCTAATATACCTATGGTGCCTCCTTTGTTTTTATAGGCTGTTCGATGGCATATACTGTCTATGCCTAAAGCCATACCAGAAACTATCGTGATATTGCATTTGCTCAGATACTCTGTAACAAATGAAGCACATCGTAATGATATGCCACTTGGTTGGCGAGTACCTACCATCGATACACTTGGTTTTTCTAACAGAGAAATATTGCCTTTACCAAATAAAACAAAAGGAGGATTAGAAATATATTTGAGTAGTTTTGGATAGGATGAATGGTAGATATCAATGGAAAAGATACCCAGTTTATCATGTACCTCTTTTACCTCATGGACTTTATCTACATATTTATTAAGATTATGATATAGTAGTGTGTACGTTGTTTCGGCAAGAGAATAAAATTTTAATCTCTCTTTGATTTTATCATCATATGTAATTCCACCTAGGCTTAAGGCCAAGACATAGTCATTTTTTGTAAATCCATCTATATGCATATATATCTTATCCTATTTGACAACGTCAAATAAAATAGTTGCAGATGATAGAGAATAAGTTATGGTAAGAAGTATGCTAACGCATTATTAACTTTAAAGTAAGTGATGAATAGTCAAGGTAAATCTTATATTGTTTTGTGTCTTTATGGTGTACCGTATTCTAGAGTGTTGTGTTTGGTTATGTTAGTTATTTTTTAATATTGGATTTACTATTTGTCTTGATTGGTCTGTGATTATTAGATCGGATAGTCTATCAAGTTTAGTATCCAACTTGTCTATATCACGTTTGAGATAAGTAAACATATATCCCGTAAACACTAACGAACCAGCTATAAATGCCATTGTTATCCCAAAGGCCATTCCCATAATGGTTAGTATTGCGTTGGTATCCATTTTTTTATTTCCCATTTCTTTGCTCCTCCTTACATTTTTATAGATTCAATGAATCTATAAAAATAGCGTATCACTGTAGCATATTTTTTGTCAATAATTTTTTCTGCTGTGGTTGTAGAACTCATTGGAAAGTCAATTCCGGTTATGGACAGTTTAAGGTATTCATAAGCCGTTCTTCTTAAAAAGATTGAAAGTAAGGAGACCGACCAATGAAAATTCACTACAAACATCAGATACTTATACAGAAGTATTTATCAGAAAAGATGAGTTATAGAGAAATAACTCAAACAATAAATATATTAAAGTCTGCTGTCTTTTATAAGATAAAAACGGAATCAATCAATGGCATATATTAAGGCCATATTAGCCAATACAGAGCCCTAAATACCTATTTTAGATCTATTCACAGCATGAAAAATAGTATGAAAAAGACTTTGGGGGGGGGGGGAGGTATGGGCAATAGACATCGTGTACATAAAAAATAGATATATTAGCTGTAGAAAAATTATGGCAATGCTTATACCTAATCTGCAAGCAGAAATATTATTAGGTTCCTCGAAATATCTATTTTCTCGAGTGGGAAATATAGAGACAATAATTTGACAGAGGAACAGAAAACATAAAATTTTAGAGGCTTATATATATGCATGCGATCTAATCACCACGGCAAAAAGGACAGGTTGAGAATGCTATCAAACAACTAAAAAGATATTTTAATAGAAAAACAGATTATCAGACATTAAAACAAAAAATATATTTAGATCTTGTATTATGATCAATAACATGTGTAGGCTATTTTACAAAGGGGAACTACTAACCAAGTCTATTCTGTCCAGAAATGGTACTGACTCTACAGTATAAAACAAGTTTATCTTTTGACGAGATAGTATCAACTTAATAGGTACAGTAATGAAGATTAATTTTTATTGGGCCACTATATATAGCCTGTCAGTTAGACAAAAAAATATGTGGAGATTTTTCATTATTGGGTGGCTATGTGCTGTCTGTTCTCTGCATGCGATTAAGTTTAGCCCTCAACTTAAATGGTATTCATTAGAATCAACAAACTTTATATTTCATTATCATGAAGGTATAGAAACAAGGGTGTACCAACTCAAAGATATAGCAGAAAAATACCATAAGTCTTTATCGCTACGTCTTGCTTGGCTACCCCAAAAAAAGGTTCATGTTGTTATAACTGATAATACTGACATATCTAATGGCATGGCATTACCAGTACCCTATAATCATATATATATGTTTGTGGTAAGGCCTGAACTGGCTTCCACTCTTGCTTATTATAAAAACTGGTTAAAAATTCTTTTTATACATGAATATACTCACATACTTAATCTAGATTCAGCAACGGGATTTTCTAAAGTTATACGTACTATATTTGGTAGGTATCCATTTGGAGGATTTATGAATCTAGCTAATCCTATCTGGATATTAGAGGGGATAGCAGTACACATAGAATCCACTGAAAAACGAGGCAGAAATTACAACCCTTACGTAGACATGATTATTCGGTCGGATGTATACCACAAAACACTGCCCTCTTTAACAGAACTTACTTACTTTACTGGATGGCAGTGGCCTAGACATAGTTATGGATATCTGTATGGGGGCCGCTTCATACAATTTTTAGAAAATAAATATGGTCATGCTTCTTTCACAAAGGTTATTTTGGAGCAGGCAAATAACGTATGGCCATTCCAAACAACAAAAAACATAAAGAATACCTGGGGTGTTAGCCTTACTTCACTATGGAGAGAATGGCAAAAAGCGTTACAAAAATCAGAAAGAAAATTTATCCAATCGATCAAGAGTAAAGGGTTATCCATACATACCATACTTAGCTCTTCATCTTCACGCACAGGCTTGCCACGTTTTTCTCCAAATACAAATAACTTATATTATGTGGAAAATGATAGCACAGATTGGTCTAGACTAGTTAAACTATCTATAAACGATCATTACATTAAAATTCTTTCAAAAATGAAAGTGCATAATAAAATCCCTACGAAGTTAATCAAGCGTAAGCAAAAGATAGCAGATCTAAATTTTCCCTCGAGCCTTTCTGTGACAGAGAATGAGGCAATATATTTTACAGATTTGGAGTATCATAAAAATTTTTCTTTGTACCGTGACATATTTTATTTATCTAAGCATCAAATAAATAAGAAATTTAATTTTAGTTGGCCATGGCGAGATGTAGGAAAACAAATCTCACATGGTCAACGGATCTTGGCTGTAGATTTTTCCAATACGAAAAAAAAATTAGTGTGGATTCAAATAAAACATGATCAATATAGCATGTTGTTAGGTGATCCGCTTACACAGTCTAAAAAAATCTTAATCCAAGATACAGATGTCTACTTACAAGATGTGAGATGGGCACCAAAGGGTGATACCATTGTTTTTTCCTACAAAGACAAAGGTAATACTGGTATAGGACTACTGAATTTAGCAACAAAAAAGGTCATAAAACTGATAGAGAATAGACATAATAATCTACAACCCACATGGCATCCTACTAAACAAAGAATCTTATTTACTTCGGATCAAAATGGTGTATATAATATTTATGAGCTAAATTTAAAAACAAGGTACATACATCAAATAACTAATCTTATTGGCGGAGCTTTGTATCCTGATATAAATTATAAGGCGGATCTATTGGTGTTTGCATCCTATGAAAAAAATGGTTTTAATATTGCATTGATGCCGTATCCCAAGAAATATTTTTCATCTAGTAAAGTTAGTAAGGTAAGTAGCAAACCATTTACGGTTCTAGTGCTAGACCAACAAATGCCATACAAGCCTCCTAACACAAAAAGTGCTTCTTCTTACAATGCACTGTCTACATTGAAACCCACCTATTGGGGACCTAAATCAATATTTTATACTAATCTTAATGGTTTCTATTATACACTCATAATCACACACTCGACTGATGTAATTAGAAAACATGGATACCAGGTTTTATTTGATCATTTTGTTACTCAAAAACGTTTTGGCGTATTAGCAAGCTATACATACTTTGGTCTATGGCCTGATATAAAAGTTACCTATACAAATAATGATATATGGCTAAGCCAAACTTATCGAAATACCATACTTGCGTTTCGGCAAAGTGCCTATGTAGATATTATCTTACCTTTCATACAGTATAAAATCAAACAAAATATTATATGGCGTGTCGGATACACTCGTAGATCAGTGTATCGTAGAAATGATAATATCTCTACGCTAGATTTAGCAAATTCAAAAAATATAAACACCTTTAATAAACTAGTGCAGAGCTTAAGTAACATCCAGTTATTTTACCAGTTTAATAATACATATCCATATACTCTTGTTCGTAAGAGAGGACGTAGTTTTCTACTTGCTGGAGGTATACTAGGTAAATTTCCGGAGCTACAATACTTTTCACACTGGTACCAAACACAATACAAAGAATATATTAATTTCTTTTTTAGAAATCATGTTATAGAATTAGGGGCTAATTTTGGCATCTATTTACATCAGGGTCGACAAGTGGCACAATTTCAAAGTATACCTGTACGAGGTTATACATCACACTATTCAGCATCACGAATGATGTTAGCCTCAATAGAATATTTTTTGCCACTATTAGAGTGGAAATCCTTTGGCTTATATGATTTTTTTCCTATTATTATAACTGATATATATCTTTCTGCTTTTTTTGACTATGGCAATCTATGGGATACAATATCAGAATTTGGAATGGGCAAGACTAGTATTGGTACAGAATTACATGGACGCTTTCTTGCTATTTCAGCGATACCACTTAGATTATCAATAGGCTACGCTTATAGTTTTCAGCAGGCACAACTCTCTGAAAAGTATATTGGAAGATTTTATTTTAGCTTTCAGGGAGTTTCTCTAGATAACGTCCTCAATCAACCAGGTGGTAACTTTCAATCCTCTAAAAGTAACTCATAGGTAAACAGACCAAGGCCAAGAGAAATAAAAAAGCTGGCATAAATTAGAGACCATTCATTACTGTGATCAATCGCATGGATCTGGTTCATAATCCTGGCGGCCACTATATAAACGGGTAGCACAACAGGAAAATAAAGTACAAATAATATTAAAATGGAATGTTGAGTAAAAGATGTCATTAAGCTTAAAATACTGGATGAGCAAGCGGTTATTGCAGATACAAAAAAACCACTCAGCACAAGTAACTGGATATAATTTACATGTTGACTAAGATCAAGAAGAATATTTTGTTCAAAGTATAAAACCCATATAAATATTTCAAAGAGCCATAAACCACATAAGATAATCAACATGGCACTAGATTTTGCCAGAAAGATGCTACTACCTGGAATCTCTGCAAGGTGTAATAATCTAAAGGCTGAATTATCAACTTCCCAGGCCTGTATACTACATGCAATAAAAACAACTAAAATAAAATGATTCAACCATAAAAATACAATAGAATACGAAATTTCATAAGATACATGTCCAATGATAAACTTAGATAATGTTAGAAAAGCAAGGGTGAAAATCCCAGCAAAAACAAAAATAACCCTACCCAGAAAAAATAAATGTAGTTCTTTCTTAAGAACGATGTAAACCTTTGCAAGAATGATTAAAACACAGAAAATAAAATAGGTGCTGTAAGAATATAGGTTTAGGAAACTAGAGTACCGCTCTCGTCAGCAACACTTTCATTTTCACCCACTATATTATTTTCAGTAACGTTTTCATCTGCCACAGTAACGTTTTCATCTGTCACAGTAACGTCTTCATCTGCCACAGTAACGTTTTCATCTGTCACAGTAACGTTTTCATCTGCCACAGTAACGTCTTCATCTGTCACAGTAATGTTTTCATCTGTCACAGTAACGTTTTCATCTGCCACAGTAACGTTTTCATCTGTCACAGTAACGTTTTCATCTGCCACAGTAACGTCTTCATCTGTCACAGTAACGTTTTCATCTGCCACAGCACCACCCACCAAAGAAGCAATGGGGCTGGGACTATCAGGATTAGCTTTTACTACTCCGGCAGTAACATCTACTACCGGCGGGGAATCACCACTCCTCTCTACGTTTGCATTCCGAGCAGCCTCTTCTCGTGCGGCACGTGACAGATCATAGCCATACTTTATGTAACCTCCACCAAGTAGTTGTATTGCTTGGACAGCGATCTTTCTATCAGAAAATTCTGTGGGGACATCAATTTTAAAGATGGCATCCACTAGATCAAAGCCAGCACAAATTACCTCAAACTTTTTTTCTTTCGTAAGATCTAAAACGTATTTAATATTATCAGAAGACATAAGGCAACATAACCCGAATGTAGAACCCAGGTAGAGAACTTCGTCTATTGTAGCAGACATCCCGTCAATTATTTTAATGATTATATACAAATTATTATGGAATTTTGGGTATCTCCCACTACTTTCAGAGTGTAATGTGGAAATAAGTTTGACATATGAACTAAGTCTAATTATCTACGGGTGCAGGATATGGAAGTGGAAAATATTAGTCCTCAGGAAGCTTATGAAAAAATAATACGGGGAAATGCTGTTTACTTAGATGTAAGAACCCAACAAGAATTTCAAAAATCTCATGCGAAGAATGCATATAATGTCCCTGTTATGAACCGAGTTGATGAATCTATGGTATTGAACTCTAATTTTGTTGATAGTGTAGAGAAAAAGTTTAACAAAGATACCATTTTTGTGGTGGGATGTCGTTCTGGTGCCCGTTCGCAGAAAGCCTGTGAGATGCTTCAGCAAGCTGGAATCAGTGCAATTTATAACATACAAGGTGGATTTGTGGGCAGTGAGAGTCAGCAAGGTTGGGAAGCGTTAGGTCTACCTGTTGAATAACAATGGATAAACTCATGAAAAACAAAGCCACATGGTCTACACAACGAAGAAAAACACGTAAAGTTTGTGTGGGCAAAATAGCTGTTGGGGGGGATTCTCCTGTGAGTGTGCAATCCATGGTAAAACTACCTACTGTAGATGTTGATGATGTGGTTGAGCAGATACAACGATACCAAAAATCTGGTTGTCAAATTGTTAGAGTAACTGCTAACACAGAAGAAGCAGCCCAAGCTCTTAGGAAAATTAAATCCCGGGTTGATCTACCAGTGGTGGCTGATATACATTTTCAACATAAATTTGCGATTATGGCAGTTAAGGCGGGTGTGGATAAGATTCGGATTAACCCTGGAAATATAGGTTCAGATATAAAGATCAAAGAAGTTTTATCTGCTTGTAAATCTAATAGCATTCCTATTCGTGTTGGTGTAAATGCAGGCTCGTTAGAAAAAGATATTTTGCGTAAGCACGGTTACCCTACGGCAGAAGGTATGGTAGAAAGTGCTCTACACCACATACAAATATGCGAAGCCAATAATTTTGAAGACGTTATTATATCACTTAAATCATCAGATGTTAGTATGATGATAGAAGCCTATCGTATGCTAGCAGAAATATGTGAATATCCTTTTCATTTGGGTGTTACCGAAGCTGGTACTGGATTCCAAGGTACAATTAAATCATCTATTGGAATAGGAACATTATTGGCAGAAGGAATTGGCGATACTATTCGTGTATCGTTAACAGAAGATGGTGTAGAAGAAGTGAAGGTAGGTCGTGAAATTTTACGTTCACTGGGCATAGTAAATTTTGGGGTTACTTTGATCTCCTGCCCAACTTGTGGGCGATTAGAGGTAGATTTGTTTAAAATTGCGAATACCATCGAAAAAGCACTCTCTCACATTGAAAAGCCAGTGAAGGTGGCGGTTATGGGCTGTTTAGTTAACGGTCCTGGAGAGGCTAAAGGAGCGGATATCGGTATTTCAGCAGGCAAGGGATCTGCTGTACTTTATGTTAGAGGAGAAAGTAAAGGGAAAATTCATGAGGATGAAATTATACCCCGGCTTCTGGAAGAGATTGATGCATATACTGTGTGACTATGTCTTATTCTAATATTCAGAAACAAGATATTGACGTTCTTCGAATTTTACAGGAAGAAGATACCAGACAACATGAATCTCTTGAACTTATTGCTTCTGAAAATTTTGTTTCTCGTGCCGTGTTAGAGGCATGCCATTCCACTTTTACTAATAAATATGCGGAAGGTTACCCAGGAAAACGTTATTATGGTGGTTGTATTAATGCTGATAAAATAGAACTTTTAGCTATTGAGCGTCTAAAAAAATTATTTAGTGCTAAATACGCAAACGTTCAGCCTCATAGTGGTTCTCAAGCAAATATGGCAGCGTATTTCGCCTTTCTAAAACCAGGTGATACAATATTAGGTATGGATTTATCGCATGGAGGTCATTTAACTCATGGTTCCAGAGTAAACTTTTCAGGATTATACTATAATGTTATATCCTACGGTGTACGTCAAAAAGATCATTACATTGATTATGACCAGATTTCTCGCTTGGCACATGAATATAAACCAAAACTAATTATTGCTGGAGCTTCTGCCTATCCCAGATTCATTGACTTTGCCCAATTTAGAGCCATTGCAGATGAGGTGAATGCTTATTTACTAGCAGATATTGCACATATAGCAGGCTTGATCGCCGCTGGATTACATCTATCTCCAATGGAATATGCACATTGTGTCACTAGCACGACACATAAAACTTTGCGTGGACCACGTGGAGGTATTATTCTAAGTAATGTAGAAGAACATGGAAGAAAAATTGATTCTAAGATCTTCCCTGGTATACAAGGTGGACCTCTCTTGCATGTGATTGCATCCAAAGCAGTGGCTTTTCAAGAAGCCATGGAGCCTTCTTTTGCAACCTATCAACATAGTGTGATTCATAATGCAAAAGAGTTAGCACTAACTTTAATAGCAAAAGGGTTTCAGGTTGTATCTGGAGGTACGGATAATCATTTGTTACTGGTAGATACATTCGCTAGTAATAATATTACAGGAAAAGATGCACAAAATATTTTAGAAGAAGTTGGTATAACAGTAAATAAAAATACATTACCCTTTGATATACATCCTCCTGCCATTAGTAGTGGTATTCGACTTGGTACAGCTGCTTTAACAACTCGCGGATTTCAGGAAAGTGAGTTTAGGCAAATAGGTGATTGGATCGTTAAACTATTGTCTGCCCCAAATGATGCGGGCCTCAAAGAAGCAATACGTAATGAAGTTCTAGAATTATGTTCCCAGTTCCCCATGGATAATTTTTGTCTGGTATAATGCTCTATATAAATATAGTTGACACGATGCGGTCATTATGTGAGTCCGGGAGGCATTGATTATATGTTACAGGTTTTTTATAGTTGGTTAATTGGCGTAAGATATTATCTCCTGGTGGGTTTCTGTGCCACATGTTGTTTATTTACTTCTTATTTCGCTTTGTCGGCTCGTTCGAGTGGCAGTCCATTAATTGACTCTGATGTCATTAAAGACGCTATGGTATTGCAAGATGCCATGAGGCAAATTTACAAGACTGTGAATCCAGCTGTCGTACGCATTGAAATTGAAGATACAGTTGAACATCCCTTTGCTAACGATCCCACTTTTAAATGGTTTTTTAACGTACCTCGTGGACAAGGAAAGCAAAAACGTAAGGGATTTGTGGGTTCTGGTTTTGTTCTTAATACGAAAGGGTTTATTATCACAAATCATCATGTTATTTCTCGCAATCGTTCTAAACAGTACGTAGAAAAAGTAAAAGTGGCCTTCACAAATGGTATTACCTATGATGCGAAAATTATTGGTTCTGATCCTGCATCTGATATTGCATTATTAAAAATTCAACCTAAATCTCCTTTGAAGCATGTGTATATTGGTGACTCATCCGTAGTGGAAGTGGGAGATTTTGCTATTGCTATTGGTAATCCATTTGGGTTATCATCTACTTTTACCATGGGAGTTATCTCTTCTAAGAGCCAGAATATTAGTACAACAGATGGTATACCACGATTACAGACGGATGCCCCCATTAACCCTGGCAACTCGGGTGGACCTCTTCTTAATATTAGAGGTGAGGTTATTGGCATCAATCAAATGATTTATACACGCTCTGGTGGGTCTTTAGGGATTGGTTTTGCAATCCCCATTAACTATGCCATGGACATTACCGAAAAATTGCGTACAGGTGCGGCCATTAAACATGGTTACATAGGCATAAGTGTTATTCCTGAACCAAATGCGAAGCAAAAAAAAGAACTGCGGATACCAGATAAGCAGGTAGGGTTATTGGTGGGACAAGTTGAGCTAGGCTCACCTGCTTGGAAGGGAGGGGTGCGTCCTTATGATTATATCATCAAGCTTGATGGTAGAACTGTTAAAAAATTTGCAGATTTAAAAGGATTAGTTGTTAGTAAAGGTGTGGGTAAAGCAATTAAGATAGGTGTCTTGCGTAATGCTACAAAAATTAATCTTACCGTTGTCATTGGCGAAGTTCGGCATTAGTTAATGAGAAAATCAGAAGATGGCTTTCCTGGTAGGGAGTTTTTTACTCAAAATTCAGGCCTCACTTTCTCTGATTTTCTTATTTTACCTGGGTATATTAACTTTTTGCCTGAAGATGTTTGTCTTACGAGCCAGTTAACCTCAAATATTAAATTACTCACCCCAATTATTTCTTCACCCATGGATACAGTAACCGAACACGGTATGGGGATAGCCTTATCTTTGCTGGGAGGTTTAGGGATCATACATGCTAATATGGGTATAGAAACTCAAGCTAAGGAAATAGAAAAAGTTAAGCGTTTTCGTAGTGGTTTTATTTCTGATCCTAAGACTTTATCGCCACAGCATAGTATTACAGATGTACATAATTTAAAGCATAAATATGGATTTTCAGGTATCCCTATCACTGAAGATGGAACATTAGAAACAAAATTAGTTGGTATTGTTACTAATCGTGACATAGATTTTGAAAATGATGATTCCACGCTTTTGTCAGAGGTAATGACTACTGATCTCATCACTGCAGATTCGGCCATTACACTAAAAGAAGCTAATAGGTTATTAAAAGAATCTAAGAAAGGTAAACTCCTACTGACCAACGATGAGGGTAAGCTAGTTTTTTTAGTATGTAGGACAGATCTTAAAGAAAATATATTGTATCCAAATGCTACAAAGGATCAAGAGAACCGTTTAATGATTGGTGCTGCAGTTAGCACACATACAAAGGATGTAGATCAAATTGATCTACTGGTGCAAAAAGGAGTCAATGTGTTTGTAATTGATGCAGCCCAAGGATATTCTGTCTTTCAAATCAATCTTATCAAAATGCTCAGAAAAAAATTTCCCAATGTAGATGTTATTGCAGGTAATGTGGTTACTCAAGAACAAGCCAAGGCACTTATTAAAGCAGGTGCCAATGCTCTACGAGTGGGCATGGGGCCAGGTTCTATTTGTATTACACAAGAAACAACGGCTTGTGGTAGAGCACAAATTAACGCTATTTATGGAGTGGCCGAGATAGCAAAAAAATATAAGATTCCAGTAATTGCTGATGGAGGTATTACTAGTATTGGTGATATTGCCAAGGCATTGAGTGTTGGTGCTTCTACTGTTATGATGGGTTCTTTACTAGCGGGTACGGAAGAATCTCCGGGGGAATATTTTTACAAAGATGGTATGCGTGTAAAGAGATACAGAGGAATGGCATCATTAGAAGCGATGAGAGATGTAGGTTCTAAACGTTATTTTATTCAAGGTAATAACAAAATAAAAGTTGCACAGGGTGTTTCTGGTTCTGTAATAGATCGTGGATCAATATATAACTTTGTACCTTACCTACTACAAGGTATCAAACATGCTTTTCAGGATATTGGCTATCGCAGTATATGTGCTGTCCATGAAGCGTTAGAGAAAGGACAGTTACGATTTGAGATACGTTCCTTCTCTGCACAATTACAAGGCCAGGTACATAGTATACACTCCTATGATAAGCCTATTCCTGATATTAATTAATAAGCACTCCTTCTCCTTTCATCTACTTGTTAGTTTGATTGCTTTTATCGTCTCTGAGCCAATTTTGGGGAAGTCTTTTCTTGAAGAAAATGATATGGAATTTTTTTTTATAGAACGGGACTCACGTGCTTGTGTGCAGATAAAGAATAAAAAGAGATGCAAAAAACCATTTAATCTAGATGTAACAAAAATGGAATCAGAGCCTGCTTATATCTCTTTAACTCCCAGAGCATTCACATTCCAGCAAGAACAATCATTTGATAAACAGAAACAAACTGCTATTTTACTCAACCTAAAATATAAGGGGTTATACGAATCACAAGACCAAGGAAAAAATTTTTATCCATTGCCCCTAACACGTAAAAGACATGTATCTTTTGATCAAGAGGCTCAGAGAGAAGTGATCTCTATAGGATCTAAACACCAGTTCTTTGTGCATAAACATGAGATCCTTTATCGTACCGCCCGTGGCAAGACGATCAAGCTACAACATAATTTAAGTAAAAATACATATTTTACGGCTATCGCATGGGATGGTAAGTATATTTATATTGGTACGTCTGTAAATGGTGTCTATTATGGACGTTTTACATCATCAAAAAGGTATATCAATTTTCACTTTTTGTCTCAAGGTTTGCCTTATATTCCTCATAATGCTCGAGTTAATTTTTATGAAGAGATTAGTAGTATTTATGTTACCAAAGAAAGAGATGTATATGTTGGTACTAACTTTGGAGGTGGTTTATTAGTAAAACCACATAATAAGATGAAATTTCATAAGATACCTCTTCCCTTTATAGATAACACGTTATACCATATATATCATATTACTACAACATTAGATGGTAAAATTATTTGGCTATCTACTTCTCAAGGACTTATAGTGCTTAAGAGAGATGGGTCACCTTCTTCTCTTAAAAAAGTAGAGTGGTTACGGAAATCAGTGCTGCAAAATTATATTGCTCCCAAGTCTCTTTTGTTAGTTATTAACAAAAAAAACAGTGGTTTATATGGTTGGTTTCGTTTCCCTCTGTCACGATATCATTTAGATGCAAACTATAAAAAACGACAAAAAACTATAAAAGCTAAAAAACTTTTTTATGTGTCACCATCCCATTGGCGTCTTCATCAAAAACAAATAAAAACACTACTAAAAAAATCTGTATTTAATGGTATTGTATTAGATGTAAAGGATGACTTTGGCTATATTCGTTATCAAACAAAGCTACCATTTATTAAAAAAATTGGTGCATTACGTCCTCTCTATCGTCTTCCACCTATTATATCTTTTATGCGAAAACATAATAAATACTTAGTAGTACGGCTTGTTGTTTTTAAAGATCCGGTACTATTCCAGTACAAAGATTATGCCATTCTAGATAAAAAGACAAAAAAAAAATGGATAGGAAATCCAAATGAAAGGTGGGTTGATCCCTATAATCTTGATGTAGCAAATAATTATTATGTGCCTTTAATCCAAGAGCTTACCCAGATGGGGATTGATGAGATACAGTTAGATTATATTCGCTTGCCGTCTGATGGTTCTATCTGGAATACCTTCTATTTACATAAAAAGAATCGTAACATATATCCATCCGAAGCCATGGAATCTTTTTTATATACCGTCCGTAAGGCAACAGACATACCAATTAGTTTAGATATCTATGGTTATAATGGTATTTATCGAGCCCCTGGTTTAATTGGCCAAGATGTTGATGCATACGCTCAACATGCTGATATCATAGCACCCATGTTATACAGTTCACATTTTGGTAATCTGTATTTAACAGATGCTATGAAAGCCAATCGAATTTCCCAGCTAATGGATCATTGTGCTAAAAGATATCAATATATAGCCCATAATCAATTTTTAGTGAGGCCGTGGTTACAGGGATTTCCTATGAAAGTAGCGATATGGGGTTATGGCAAGGATTATATTAGGAAGCAAGTTCGTTCTGTAAAAAAACACGGTTCTGAAGGATTTATGTTTTGGGGCTCTTTCCAGAATGCGAAGAAAGTTGCACAAGCACTAAGCACAGAAAAATGATATGGTACCGAAGGCCGGAATCGAACCGGCACGGGGTTGCCCCCACTAGATTTTGAGTCTAGCGCGTCTACCAATTTCACCACTTCGGCAATTTTATAGTGTATTAATTTCAATGTATTTACCCTTAGCACGAGCTACAATCTTACCAATGTCATTTTCAATCTCAGCACGATTTTCAATTAATTGCTTATTCTTTTTAACAAAATATCCTCTAAGGTGAAGAGGACTGTCTAACTCAGCGGGCTGTAAATAGCGAATAATCATTTCACTAATATTGACCTCTAATTCCATGGAGTTATTAATATACATCATCACCTCGTCTAACATGGTAGCCAACACGCCAGGGTGAATATGTTCACTTGAATGCCCTTCAAAACAAGAAGGTATAACAATATTTGTACCATAAGCAGTCTTCGTATCTTCGTCAAACTGCAACTGTACCTTTAAACCAATTGGATTATCTAGGCTACTGCCAAAGTTTAAACTTCTCTTCTGTTTTTTAAGCATCAGAAAAAATCCGGCACACAACCATAGTAAATAGAATATGCATACCAAACAATTTTGTTGAAAGCTAAGTAATATAGACTGTATGTCAACTCTTTATTAATAACTTATGTACTATTCATTTTGAGAGTCAAGTTTGGAGATGGACAGTTTAAGGTATTCATAAATCGTTCTTCTTAAAAATAATAAGAACGATCAATGCAAATATACTACAAACATTGGATACATATACAGAAGTATTTATCAGAAAATATGAGCTATAGAGGAATAGCTCAAAAAATAAATATATCAAAGTCTGCTGTTTTTTATGAGATAAAAACAAAATCAATTAATGACATATATAAGGCTAAAGATGTACAATACCTTACTGAAAAGAAAAGATATTATGCAAATCATCAAAGAGCAAAGTACCACAACATAGAAATAATGACCCAGATAGAAAAATGTCTTAAAATGGAATGGTCACTAAAAGCAATTAGTCTATACCTAAAAAACAAAAATATATAAATATTACATGAAATACTCTATAAAATACTATTCTGTTTTAAAGGTAATACTTTGTGGCGTTTTGGAATATGGTATAAATATCTAGTGGTTAAAAATAAAAAAAGGTATATAAGAGGCCATTAGCCCATACAGATCTCTAAAAAACTATTTTAGATCTATTCATAGTATGAAAAAAGCATTTGGAGTATGGGGAATAGACACCATGTACATATAAAATGGATATATTGCTGTGGCTGTAGAACGGTATATAGAAAGATTATGGCAATACTTATACCTAATCTAAAAGCAGAAATATTATTAGAAGCATGGAAAACAGTTATTCTCCCAGGTAGATAATATCCAGGCTATCATTTGTGACAGGGGAACTAAAAATACATCATTTAGAAATTTACAGAGGATTCTACATGCTTTCGTCTATGCATGCGACCTGGGTTCACCATGGCAAAGGGGGTAGGTTGAGAAATGCTATCAAACAACTAAAAAGATATTTTGACAGAAAAACATATTTAGATCTTGTACCATGATCAATAGCATGTGTAGGCCATTATCACAAGAAAGAACTGTTAACCAAGTCTACGCTGTCCAGAACTGATACTAACTCTCCACATTTGGAGAGTCAAGTCTGAAAACACCCAACTTTTAACCCAATAATAGCTAAAAAGTAATTAAAATACTTGACGACCTATGATTTACATGTACGAATGTTAGCACTTGATATATTATAGTGCTAACATTCGTATGTACTATATGCAAGCAAAGGAGGTGTAACTATGTTACTAACAAAATTTTTAGCTGGAGAGATGGATTATTTCTCACAGATAAGCGAAGAGTTTGTGGGATATCCCGTGGTAAATATATCCCATGATAAACAGAATGTAGTTGTTAATGTCGAATTACCTGGTTTAAAAAAAGATCAGATTAGTCTCGATGTAAACAATAATGTTTTATCTATTTCTGGTGAGATAGAGGCCCAGCAGCACCCTGAAACAACTACACTTGTTAGGGAAGAAAGGCGGTATGGTAAGATTAATAGGCAGGTAGGTTTACCTTACCCTGTTAATCTAGACCAGGTACAGGCTGAATTGCATAATGGGATATTGACCATTACGATGGGAATAGCCAAAGAAGCTCAGCCTAGACAAATCACCATTAAATAATTTAGGAGGTAAACAATGAAAACATTAGAAAAAAAGAGTACTACACATCAATTCACGCCTATAGTAGATGTTAGATTAAACACCAAGGATAATGTGATAGAAATAGAGCTAGAAATCCCAGGTGCAATAGATAAAACTTTAGACATATCCCTACACGAGGATATATTGAGTATTCAAGGTGAAGGGATAGAGATAGGGCATGGGGGTGATGATGAACGTATCCAAACTAAAAAAAGTTTCTTACGTGAATTTCAATTAAATCGCCAGATAGATGAAGAAAAAATAGAAGCTTCTTATGAGTTGGGTATTTTATACATCACCCTACCATTACAAGAAAAAGTAATAAAAAAAATTACTGTAACATAGGCAATCAATGTTTCAGTTAGGGGATATTATAATATCCCCTAACGTACATTAGACTAAATCTGTCTGATTCCAAACTTAATTTACCAACTCTATAATCCGTAAAATTTCTTAATATGTAAATTTATATTGACGTTGTGGGTATATCTTAGACAGAATTATCCGGGAGTTTATTAGAACATGAGCTATGTACAATATATGAGAAACGCTATGCCAGGTGTAGTTTTGAGTGATGACTTGGTACAAATGGTAGAAATGGCAGATAGAATTGGTAAGGAACAAATTATTCCTGTTCGGGCTGAATTAGACGCAAAAGAAGAATTTCCATTCAAGATATTGGCTAAATTAAAAGAAGCTGGTATGTATCAAGCACTTTATGAAGAAGAGTATGGTGGGCTCCATTTAGGTGGGTTAGCGGTTTGTCTACTTGCAGAGGTACTTAGCCAATATTGCCTGGGGATAGCCACGTCTTTTGGTACTAATAAATTAGCCGCTTTACCAATAGAAATAGGTGGAACAAAAGAACAACGTCAGAAATATATTACTCCTCTTGCCAGTGGTGACAAAATAGGTTCCTTGTGTTTAAGTGAACCCAATGCTGGTTCTGATGTGCCTAACATGTCTACGATGGCAGTAAAGAAAGGCAGTGCATATATTTTAAATGGCACAAAACAGTGGATTACCAATGCAGGTGTTGCTGATATATATGTTGTTTTTGCTATGACAGACAAATCCAAGGGGCCCAGAGGTATTTCTGCCTTTGTTGTTGAAAAAGGTACACCTGGTTTGAGTTTTGGTAAAATAGAAGACAAATTAGGTATACGTTGTTCACACACACGTCAGGTTATTTTAGAAGATTGTGAAATACCTGCAGATAACTTGCTTGGTTTGCTCCCGGGAAGAGGATTTATTCATGCCCTGCATACGCTAAATTCTTCTAGACCTTTTATATCCACAATGTCTGTTGGTCTAGCACAAGGTGCTTATCATGAGGCTCTTAAGTATACTTACCAGAGACAACAATTTAATACAAAAATTATTAATTTTCAAGCGGTTGGTCATATGTTAGCTGATATGGGGACTAGGATAGATGCATCACGTCTATTAAGCTATCGTGCAGGTATTTATGTCGCAGACAAACATCCCGAAGCCCCTAAGTATTCGGCTATGGCTAAGTATTATGCTTCTGAGACAGCTGTGTCAGTAGCTAATGATGCTCTGCAGTTACATGGTGGATATGGGTACACCAAAGACTATCCTGTAGAAAAAATGTATCGAGATGCTAAAATACTTACTATCTACGAGGGTACTTCTCAAATACAAAAAAATGAAATTGCAGCCTATGCTGTTAAACAGGCTAGTAAAATAAGTTAATGGTAAACAGACCACTACATCTTGGTTAGATCCACATAGGTGTCCAGACTTTATAAGTTTTAGGACTGGTGTACAAGCACCTAAAGGTACTGCAATTACAGTATCTATTGCGATCAAAGTTGCTGGCATCGATAAGGAACTTTCTTTTGAGCCTGATCCCAAGGAACTAAAAATTTGGGTAGCACTAGTTATATTACCTTGATAGCTAACAAAAGGGGTGACGACCTTGGCGTCAAGGGTCACGAAATTCTCATGAAAGTGGATCCCACGACGGTAAAGAACAGAATTACTGATCGGGCTAAATACTAGAATAGCTGTAAATGGTAGTAATGCTATTAAAGCTGTTGCTGGTAGTGAAGATTAGCAAAAGAGAAAGAATAGAACTAGCGAAATTATATTAAAATTCTCTCCGTACCAAGAAACACAAATAAAAAGATAATAGAGTAAATAATAAGCTTACCATCTAAATAAAGTTTTGTACTCTAAAATGGAAGATACTCATATCTCTAGGGTTTCATAAATATTAATATAATATAGCTTGACACAGCCTTAATCTAGTTGCCTGCCTATAGGTCATTGTCTAGGTAGACTTAGATATCTAGTTGGGGGATTCGATATAATAAACAAGTATTATGAAATCTATGTTTGATGCTGACCAGAGCTTACTTACTGGTGATAATATTGCTTTTTTGGAAGATTTATACCACATATCCAAAACGGAGGGTAGTCCATTAGGGGAAGAGTGGCAAAAGTTTTTTAGCCAGTTGCAAACAGCGGGTTCAAGTACCGAGAGTATCCCCAAAGGTCAACCAGCGGCAACTCCATCTTTGTTAAAAGAGATGGGTATACAAAATGTACTCAATGTTTATCGGAACTATGGCTATCATGCAGCATGTTTAGATCCGCTAAATCTTTTACCACAGGTACGCCATAATATTGATCAAAAGATAAAACAGATCTTACAAACAGACCTAGAACTAGAATATGATTCAGGAATTTCATGGTTAGGCAAGGTAAAGGTAAAAGATTTACTGGCTTTATTTGAGTCTATTTATTGTACTAGTATTGGTTATGAATATTATTATTTAGTTAATGATGAAGAAAGATTATGGTTACAAAATCATATAGAATCAGAAGAATTCCGTCAGGAGTTTACTAAGTCTACTAAGTTGCGATTATTTGATAAAATAGTAAGAGCTAACCAATTTGAAAAATTCTTAGCAAAGAAATACATTGGCAAGAAACGATTTTCATTAGAAGGTGGTGATTCTTTCATTGCATTACTAGACCGACTAGTGGTTGTAGCCAGTCAGCATTCTGTGGAGGGGATTGTGATGGGCATGGCACACAGGGGACGCCTTAATGTGTTGGTGAATGTTATGCAAAAGCCAGCAGATCTTATTTTTGCAGAGTTTGAAGAAAATTATACCCCTAATACAGTAGACTATGCTGATGTAAAATACCATCTTGGTTATTCTAATTATATTGATGTAGGAGGGAAACGTAAGATCAAATTTTCTCTTATGTTTAATCCAAGTCATCTAGAAGCTATTAATCCAGTGGTTATGGGGTCTGTACGTGCCAGACAAACCATGGAAAATGATTCCAAACGTAATTGTTATATTGGGGTACTTGTACATGGGGATGCTTCGTTCCCTGGGCAGGGAGTGGTAGCGGAAACATTAAATTTATCAGGTTTAGATGGATTTACCATAGGGGGATGCATTCATATTGTTATTAATAACCAGATTGGTTTTACTACTTTACCAAAAGACTCTAGATCTACTCTATATGCAACAGATCTGGCCCAAGGCTTTCAGTATCCTATTTTTCATGTCAATGCTGATGATCCTGAAGCTGTTATCCGTACTGTATCCCTTGCTATGGCATATAGGATGCGATTTAAGAAGGACGTGATTATTGATTTGATTTGTTATCGTAGATTAGGACATAATGAAACAGACGAGCCTAGTTTTACACAGCCTTTACTATATGATGCAATCAAAAAGCATCCTATAGTTGCAGATATTTATGAGCGACAGTTATTAGAAGATGGTGCCATAAAGAAGGCGGAGATTGATGCCATAAAAGCAGAGGCTACTAAAGATTTAGAAATTCATTTTAATAAAGTCCATCAAGAGGATATTAAAATGTTTGCAGAGACTATGAATGAACGATGGTCTCAATATTCTCGAGATCGTGTCTACGAACCTAACACACAACTATTAACTATACAGATTGCTCGTGTGATTAGGGCAATAACAAATCCATCCAAAGAACATAGTTTACATCCTAAAATTATGCAACTTATTAGTAATAGAAAAAAGATGTGTCACAACAAATTACCAATTGATTGGGGTTGTGCAGAAAGCTTATCTTTGGGTTCTCTATTACTAAGTGGAGTGCGGATAAGATTAGTTGGTCAAGATGTTATACGAGGTACTTTTTCTCACCGTCACGCTGGTATGATGGATACAAAAACTAATGAAATGGTTGTTTTACTCAATCACATTTCTAAGAAACAGGCCAAGCTAGAATTAATCAATTCAGCGTTGTCCGAATTTTCTGTCTTGGGTTATGAATATGGTTACTCTCTAGCCGACCCACGGTCGTTAGTGATCTGGGAAGCACAATTTGGTGATTTCGTTAATGGAGCACAAGTTGTCATTGACCAATTTCTTACTTCTTCTGAAAAAAAATGGCTAAGGATGAGTGGGTTAGTTGTTCTTCTGCCCCACGGTTATGAGGGTCAGGGGCCTGAGCATTCAAGTGCCAGGATGGAACGTTTGTTACAGTTATGTGCTGAGGACAATATACGGATTTGCTATCCCACGTTACCTTCCCAAATTTTTCACTTGCTACGCCGTCAAAGTTTAGATACTGTCAAAAAGCCTCTTTTTGTTTTAACTCCTAAAAGTTTGTTGCGTTTGTCTCAGGCGACTTCTAACTTACAGGATTTGATTGGAGGTAGTTTTCGCCCTTTATTATTTAATGAAAATGTAGATCGCCAGAAAGTAAAACAGCTAATTGTTTTAACAGGTAAGCTATATTATGATCTAGCACAGGCCATACAAGCATCAGAACATCTAGAGAAAACCACGGTATTGTGTCGTGTAGAACAATTATATCCTTTCCCCAAAGAAGAATTAACCGCCTACATACAAACCTTGCCCGCTTTAAAGAAAGTTATATGGTTACAGGAAGAGCCAATTAATACAGGAGCCTGGTCATTTGTGCGTGATTATCTGATTGATTGTGTAAGTACAGATATCCATGTGGACCATATTGGACGCCCAGAATCCGCCTCTGTGGCAGTTGGCATGTTAAAGTTGCATGTCATAGAACAGAAAAATTTGTTTGAACAGTTATTCCAGTGCTTAGTTGATTAATATATTTTATGATAAATCAGTTATCTACTACATCAATACGTTTATCTGTGTATCAGCCTGATACTATTCAGTTTATTTATGGTAACAGGCAAAATACTTTATCTTCTGAAAGTGCTCTCTTCTCTCAAGATTTTCGTGTAGATTTTTTTGATAATAAATCTTTATGTAAAAATCAATACATCACGTTAGAGAAATTACCCGGCGTTTCTTTTTTATACCATGTAGGGGGTGATATTTTTAAGATAGAGTATCAGGTATCTGATGGTGGGTCGTCCAGGTACCACACAAAGAAAGGTCGTCTAAGATTACATTGTGCTATTACTGATACTCTGCTTGTTATACCTAAAAAAGGCATGTTAGAGTTAGATGCCTTGAAATTTAGTTCGCCTACAAATACTGCCTTAGAAGTGTTTCCTAGTTTATGGTTAAAACGTAAAAATATATTCTATATGTTTTTTGTAAATACTGAAAATATTTTGTCTAAAAGAGTCTTACACACAAAAGATCGGCTGGTTTTTGTAGAGTATACCTATACACTTAATATTCATGATGGATTTGATGTTACATTTTTTAAAGGTACGCCCCAACATATCTCTAAAAATTATTTCGCTCTTTGGGGTACTCCATCTTGTATGGCAGTTCAGAATATGGGATTGGGTATTACTTTGAATAGTCTCAAAGATGTATTGTCTTTACAACATCATCAAGTTCCACATGATATGGTACAGGTTAATGGTGTTTTTCATAAAAAACCGGAGAGCCATCGTAATGTTTTCTTAGATACTTTATATTCTTTGGGCTTGTCTGTTATAGGCAGCTCTGATAGAGCCTCTCGTGGTGTGCCTCATCTTGACGGAGAGAATGATCAACAGGTGTCAGTACTACCCATTAAACGATATCTCCCTCTACTGTATCCTTTAAGATCAACTTCACAGCTATTACAGTTGTACAAAAAATTTGGCTCTTCGATTATATTAACTTTTCGCCTGAGTAGCTGGCGTTTTTCTCTTAAAAAACAATTTAGATTTTTACTACAAGCACATATTAACCATATTTATACATGTGGCATGCACACTAGTAGTGCACAATCCATATCTCACCTGCCGCTTCTATTTTTTAATCGTTCTTCTTCTATGTGGCTCTATCGAGAAGTACAAATTGCTAGTTTGATGCCAATATTTATTATTAGGAATACATTTGCTTTATTTTTTCGTTTCCCATATTATAGTTCTAAAAAGATGATACAAGGTAACCGTAAGAGTATAGAAAGACGTTATCTCTTGTTAGCGTACTATCATAATCTTTTACGTGAAACTTTACAGACGGGAGTGCCAATGGTACGGTCCATATGGTACCAGTATCCTTTTTTGGTATGCCGTTCAGCTGCCATGACTTTAGCATTCCAAAATCAATTTTTACTGGGAGATAATATATTATGTTCTCCTATTTTTGAGACTTTTCTGATTCGGAAGCCTATTTATTTTCCACCTGGAACATGGTATGAATTTAATACTCATTTGAAAATTGAAGGGGATGCAGTACGTTCTATTGATGTTGAGCCAGGATATGTGCCTTTTTTTGTAAAAGAGGGTAGTGTATTAGTAACTCAAAAAGTAGGTCGGAATAGTCAGGCTACTTTAAAAGGCGATATTTCTATAGAGATATATCCCAGTAAAGAAAAGTTTACATATAAGTTCATTGATCCTCTAACGAGTAGTAAGTTTACCGTGGAAGCCTACGAAAAGCAAATGTCCAATAATAAAAAACTTTATGTGAATTTAAGGATGGATAAATTTGATAAAGTAATTTATATCCGCATACCTCCAGAATATCAAGAAGTTATTTATGAAGGTCAAGAGTGTCTTACCAATAAAATATATCTAGCTTCAGAGAATCGCCTGTGTTTAGTAAGTAGTTTTGAACTGCCCCAGTCAGTTAGTAAACGATCTATGCGATTTGATCTTTGTTTCGTAACTCATGATTCGATTAAGAAATGAAGCTATTAGTTTAATTCGTTCCTATTTATTAGAACTCTCTTTAAATGAAGTATATACGGGGTCTTTAAGTCGTATATCTGGTATTGAACCTTTTTTAAATCCACCGCATGTGTATTTCCCTACTCTTGAACGGCAGGGATGGTATTTAAGGACATCTCCAGAATTCGCTTTAAAAAAACTTCTTGTTTTATATTATCAAGCTAGTAAGGGTATTTTTGAAATTACAAGTGCATTTCGTGATGAACCTACTAGTAACTATCATGCTCTAGAGTTTACCATGTTGGAATGGTACGAGAAAGATTTTAACTATCTAGATCTTGCTGATCGCATAGTTGCTTTGATAAAAAAACTATTACAACAACTAGAATATCATCGTGAACCAACTGAAATTATTAATTTATCGGATGTAAATATATTATCTGTACAAGATTTATTTAGTATAGTTTTCTCTTTCTCTTTGGATGCTAATACTTCTTTTGATGAGTACGCTATATTAGCAAAACAAAATAAGGTATTTTTATCTACGTCTTTGGATGTTCATTCTGATGGAGCTGAGGAATGGTATAAAATAGCCTATTTTGATTTACTTTTTGAAAATTGTATTATTCCCTATCTTCGCTCTAAGGATATCTGCTTTGTTTATGACTTTCCTTATTTTTTACAAGGTATGTCATGCATTAATACACAAGGTTGGTCACAGAGAATAGAATGTTATGTGAAAGGTATAGAAATTGCTAATGGTTATCAGGAGCTATATGATAGTCAAGAGTTAACAACATTGTTAGCTTATAATAATTTTATTCGTCACATTGATCGCCAAGCCCCTCATCGCATAGATGATATGTTATTGCATGTCATTTCTGATTTAGAAGGTTATGCTGGCATGGCGTTAGGGATTGAACGCTTGCTCATGGGTATGTATGGGATACCTGATATAAAGAATTTTTTTATAGGATAAATTTGAGAGAATAGATATAGTAAAGTCTGCTGTCTTACCTGAGATAAAATCAATCAATGGTATATACTAATTTTCTGATTGTACAGAATAGCCCCTTAATTTACAAAGTGGTATACATAGGAGTTTAAGTATTAAGCTACTCGCTAAAAAATGTTTTGGGTATTCGCTTCATCCCAAGGTTTTTTATAAAAAATAATTATATTGTATTTCGTGATTGAGTATAGCATAATAAATAAAATAATCCTTAACTCATTTTTTGTTCTTATTTTATCATCTACCACTATCTTCTCTATAAATAATACACTCAAAGGACAGATATTAGAAAAAACAGTAAAACTCCTTACAATTTGCCTGTTACTATTTCAATTCCTGAGCTAAAGAAAATAATTTATTTTGATGAAAGTGGTAAGTGTTTTATTCAATGTGAGTATGACAGATATCAGATAGATCTGATATTATCAGGCATAGGCATCACTAAAACAAGAACATTTGTGACGCTAAATAATTTAGAAACCGAAATAATCTTTTTATCAGAAGTCCAAAAAATCAAAGGTGGTTTTGCACATATTTGGTGGACAGGGTTTCCATATGCTAGTAAAAAATCGTTAACAGTAGAAAAAATAAAAAATGTACCCTTTGTCTTCGGTATCAACATTACCAGAAATTGGAAGAAACAATAACGGTTTTTAGAGCTATTCATTTTTCGAGGAGCTAAATTTCAAGGTAACAAATACTTTGTGGATGATATCCCGGTATCGTATCCACAACATTTGGGGGGAAGGAAGTACATATTTTATTTTGTCAAATGATAGCATAGAATCATTTGATATATTGTCTTCTGGTTATTCAGCTAAGTACGCCTAGGCATATAGCGATATAATTGATATTACCACGAAAGAAAACGTACAAGACTTCGGTGGTGTATTTAATATGAGTTTCTTATATGCCTCACTTTATCTTGATGGAAATTATCCTACCTCAAAAAAAAACCGTCTTATTAAAAAACATGAGGTAACGTTTCATCAATTATTCCATAGTTTTTACTATAAAAACTATATCTAAAAGATCAAGAGATTTTGTTACATTCAGTAAGTCAGAAAGCTTGCCAAAAGGTAAATTACGATCTCCCATAATAACTATTTTTTTATCCAACGTATTCGCACCATTAGATAAAAAATCCCTGAGCTCATCTAAGGATATTTCTTCATTATTTAAATAAATTTTTTGATATTGATCAATACCCACGTAAATATGATTTTGATCAATACTATCAGCATTACCAAAAGGTAGATCAATTTTAGCTAGTTTTTGGTTACTCATACTGGTAGTTGTCATAAAAAATACTAAAAGTAAAAGGGCTATATCTGCCATAGTAGCAGTTATAGAAATTGCATTGCCCCCTTTTTTGACTAATAATTTAGCCATAAGTTTCTACTCTATCTCTTTAAGAGAAATACGAGTTAATCTAGATTCTCTAGCAATCTGCAAAGTGTCTGTAAAACGATAATAAAAGATATCTTTTTTAACATGCACCACCATAATAGTTTCTGGAGTTTCTTTCAATTTATTTACCAGAAAGTCCTTGAATTTATCTGCATCATAGACCATTTTATTAATGAGATAAGCTCCATTGTTTTCGGGATAAACATCAATAATATATTTCTTTTTTACTACAATGGGTTTAGATAAATCTGAAGGTAATTTAAGAAAAAAACCCTGTGGTAATAAAAATGAGCTAGTTACAATAAAAAAAATAAGTAATAAAAAAGCCACATCCGCCATAGAAGAAGAATCTCCTGTTGAAATAACCGATAGAGAAGATACGTCCTTAGATCTCTTCAACTTCTTAAAAATATACCATACCAGCCCATTAGGTTGTAGAGAAGTTATCATAATATACTAGACAAATTTATTATTTAGAACTTGCTACATCTAAGATCGTTTTCTGCCCACTACAAAGTTGCTTAATAACATCTTCTAATTGCACAGCAGAATTGTTAATAATATACATAAATATATAGTAAGCTACCAATGTGGGCACTGCCACCACCAGACCTCCTGCAGTGGTTACCAAGGCTTCTTTAATACCTTCTGCAACTATTTTAGCATTTACATTAGTTGATGTTGCAATCGCAGAAAAAGCATCAATCATGCCTAATACTGTTCCTAAAAATCCCATTAGAGGTGCTATATTCCCGATTCCACTCAATAGGTCTAGGCCTTTCCCCATACTATGAACATAGGCTTGGGCATCACTATGTAATTCTTCTTCCAAGGCCTCTTTGTACATCATACCATTAATGCACTGAGATTTTTTGTTCAATATTTGGATAAATGCATGGATGTTCCATTGTTTTTTTTGAGTATAGGTTAGACATCTTTCAATAATAAGTGTTAAAGAAGCCAAGAACAAAAATACCAGAGGTATCATAACAACTCCACCCTCTTTTATAGCGTCATATACATTACTTGACTCCACCTTAATTACTTCTCTTTCTTCTTCAATTGTATTGGCGAGAGTCTCTTCCTCTTGGGTAGCATCTACTTTGGATATAGATGAAGCAGTCGGATCTGTACTTAATTGTTTATCTTTTTGATTTATCACAGACGAAGAAATATTATTGTCTACAGCATACAGATTACCTTCTGGTAATCCTAACGTTAATTGTAATATAGAAGATAGAAGTATCACAAGATATATTCTTTGCATAATGTACGACCTCCAAACTACAAGAAATAGCTATGGTAAATAATCTGCCATAGCTGTATCATAATGTCAATACAAATAGCATTCGTTCATGTGATAAGGCTATCTTCCATCTCGGAGTGCGAAAATTAGTTTGAATAATAAGCTCATTATTTACTCCCTGAGTAACCTAATACCTAATGTGCTTTATTAAATGCTATTGATAAGACGATTGCCATGTCCCAGTGTATGCATAGGCAATATATTATTAATCTCTATAAATTTGATTTATGCATACAATGTTCCATGGGTAGTACATCATCCAGCTAAATAATACAAACCTCACATTTCAATTGCTATAAAGTATTTGCAATACTAAAAGAGTGTTTTAGTTTATACAACTTACTTAGAAGAAAAAAATCTATTATTATTTGTTTTTCTTCTGCTTTAGATGTGCTTGTGCGGCTGATAAGATAGCAATAGACACTCTATATGGGCTACATGAGATGTAGTCTATTTGTTGTTTATTGAAGAATTGGATAGAAGATGGATCTCCACCATGTTCACCACAGACACCTATTTTAAGATAGGATTTTTTCTTCCTACCTAATTTAATAGCCAGTTTTATCAGCTTACCTATCCCCTTCGTATCTAAGACCTCAAATGGATTATGTTGGTATATTTGTTTCTGAATATATAATGGTAAGAAGGACTGACAGTCATCTCGTGAAAAACCAGAACCCATCTGTGTAAGATCATTAGTACCAAAACTAAAAAAGTCCGCTTTTTTAGCAATCTTATTTGCTGTTATGGCAGCACGTGGAACTTCAATCATGGTACCTATCTTATATTCAATTTTGATGCCCATCTCTTTTTGTGTTTTATCGGCTATTGTATGGACGATGTTAGCCTGATCTTGGAATTCTTTATGATGGCCTACAAGTGGTATCATAATTTCTGGTAAGGCTATAATACCCTGTTGTTTTAATTCACAGGTAGCCTCTATAATGGCTTTTGTTTGCATCACAGTAATATCGGGATGCGTAATGCCTAACCTGCATCCACGATGTCCTAGCATAGGGTTAGATTCTTGTAGGCTCTGTATTTTACTAGTCACGGTTGATATGCTTGTTTTTAACTCATTAGCCAAGAGTGCAATGGCTTTGTTGTCATGTGGTAAAAATTCATGTAACGGAGGGTCTAGGAGCCTGATTGTGACAGGTAGATCGTGCATGATCTCTAGTATCTCTTTAAAATCTTGTTTTTGTAAAAGATGTAATTGGTCTAGGGCATAGGATAAAATGTCTGGGTTATCTGATAAAATAACTTTGCGAATGAGCAAGATACGATCAGCACCAAAAAACATATGTTCTGTACGACATAAACCTATACCTTGTGCACCATAAGAACGTGCTGTAGCTGCGTCTTTAGGAGTATCGGCATTCGTACGCACCATAAGTTGTGCATACTGTTGTGCCCATTTCATAACTTTTTTGTAAGAAGTAGCTATTTTTGATTGTTTGATGTCTAGGGTTTTGTCTACAATTACCTGCTCAATTTCACTTTTTTGTGCTTTGAGTTCTGCATGAATAACTTCACCCGTGAATCCATCTAAAGCAATACGTTCTTCTGCAGGTATAGTCTTGGTGGAGTTATCATGCATATGGAATGTAATGTGTCTCTTTTTTGTATCTATGTGTAATACTTTACAACCAACAATACAAGGTTTGTTCATACCTCGTGCAATAACAGCGGCATGACTAGTCATACCACCCCTCGCTGTGAGAATACCTTCAGCAAGGTGCATACCAGCAATATCTTCAGGTGAAGTTTCTGTACGCACTAAAATACTTGGTATATTTTTTTTTTTCAATTCAATTACTTCTTCTACACTTAAAGCGATGGCACCAGTAGCTGCCCCAGGACCAGCAGGAAGACCTTTCGCTAGTAGTAGCCCTTGCGTAAGAACAAGTTTCTTAGATTCTATATCAAAAATATTTGCCAATAAAGCAGGGAGAGTATTAGGGTCCATGCGCTTTATAACATCTCGTTTATTTAAGAGGCCTTCTTTTTGCATTCGACACAATATATGTAGGCTGGCTATTGCCGTACGTTTTGCATTACGTGTTTGTAAGATATATAATTTACCTTCTTCAATAGTAAATTCAATGTCTTGCATATCTTTGTAATGTTTTTCCAGCATAACACCAATACCAGATAGTTGCTTGTACACATCAGGCATTGTGTCAGCTAATTCTTCTATGGGACTTGGAGTGCGTATACCTGCCACCACATCTTCACCTTGTGCATTTAACAGAAATTCTCCAAAAAACTTTTTTTTACCTGTGGCAGGGTTACGAGTAAATAACACACCTGTACCACTTGTCTCTCCCATATTACCAAACACCATAGATTGTATATTTACTGCTGTACCTATATCACTACTAATATGATACATTTTGCGGTAAGCTTCGGCACGGGGATTGTACCATGATGTAAAAACAGCATCAATGGCATACTGAAGCTGTTCCATAGGATTTTCAGGGATATCTTTAGATGTTTCTCTTTTGTAACATTGTTTAAATAGTTTTATGATCTCTTTTAGTTGCTTAACATTTAAATCAGAATCTTTTTCGACACCATACAGCTTTTTTTTGTCTTCCATGATGGTTTCAAATTTATTCCCATCAACTTTCATTACAACATTGCCAAACATTTGTATAAAACGACGATAAGAATCATATACAAATGTTGCATTATTTGTGGTTCGAATCATACTTTCAATAGTGACTGTATTTAGACCTAAATTTAAAATGGTATCCATCATTCCTGGCATAGATACAGGTGCACCTGATCGTACAGAGACTAGTAGGGGATTTTTTTTTGAACCAAATTTTTTCGAGGTTACTTTCTCTAAATGTGCTATTTGTTGTTTGAGTTGCTTCGCAAAAAAAATTGGATAAGAGTTTTCATGTGCATAATAATAGCTAGATATGTCTGTGGTGATTATAAATCCAGGAGGCACAGGAATGTCTAATTCTGACATTTCTGTTAGATGTGCACCTTTACCACCTAGCCATGCTTTATTGTAGTCTGTTTTTTGTTTTGATGTCGGATCACCAAAAAAAGCGAAGGATGTATTTTCTATATTCATAATCTAAGCGTTTAAACAAGTAATTTGCAAATTAATTCTCTTATCCATCATGCATAGAACAGAGTATCAATTCCGTATAAAATGAATTATCATAATTTAGGGTAAGCAATATCGGTGACTGATTTTTTTTATAGATTGTGTAAATCATTTTTTATACTCTGGATATGTGATTTGGCTGTTTGTATACCAAGGTGAATTAAATCCTTGGTATGATGGAAGTCAAATATATGAAAATTACCTACATCTAGATTAATCAGGTGATCAAAAAAATTTATTTGGTATTTTATTAAAGCAGCCCCTTCTATCAACATAGCTTTGTTAGCAATGGTTAAGATGAAAGGTCTTTTAAGGGTTTTTAGTATAAATAACATTAATTGCTTAAATTGTATTTTAGGCTTGGTTCTGCCTAGTGGGTCACCTAAAATATGCTGTAATGATTCCAGTTGTTCGGATAGTTTATTGTCAAAAATAGGACTTGGATTAATGCCTATACTATATCGAATGTGATGGTCTTTTAACACATTCCCCGGTAAGTTATTTATTGCCCCTCCGTCTATTAAAAAGCGCCCTTGCCATCTTACGGGAGGGAATACAACAGGAACACTCATACTGGCGAGTAAGGCAATAGCTAGTGGGCCTCGATCAAAACGATATTCTTGTCCAGTGACTAGATCAGTAGCAATACAACAGAAAGGTATATTCATATCTTCAATATATGTGTAGCTAAAGTGTCGGAATATTAATTGTTGCATCTTTTTACCACGAAAAAAAGATAGTAAGGGTATGCTATAATCTAAAATAGCCTTATCATTTTGTAGTGCATTACATAGTATAATTTCTATGTCATGTGAATTATTACCCAAAGCGGCTAAGGCAGCAACTAGTGCACCCATACTAGTACCCACCACGTAGTCAACTTGTATGTCTTCTTCCTCCATAACTCGTAGCACACCAATAGCGGCCAAGGCTCTAGCACCACCTCCACCAAATGCCAAACCAATAGTTTTATGTGTAAGATATCTGCCAAGGGAAAGAAAGGATCTTTTTAACTGGTCATCACTAGGAGTTGCAGGACTTTTTTGAACAAATAATTGTTGACCATTAAATAAGGAGCTTGCTGAAGATAATGTCCCTTTGAGTTTAAATTGAAAGCGTATATTAAATTCTTCTTCAATTTGTCTCAAAGCTAGTATGGATTCTTTGTTGTGTGGTGACGGTAGAGTATGGTTACTAATATGGTCTAGATAATATTGTACATGTTCTTTCATTTTGGGTATATGTTTCTCTATAATTTGTATACCCCGATGAGTTGCATGTATTTGTTTTAGGTTAGGGGCTGTACCAATTAATATTTTATTGGATTGTCTGATTAAAGAGCGAACTATAGGTTTATTGAGATAGGATGTGTCAACATGGCAAAAAATATAATCAAATTTTTTTTTGCAAAATGATAAAAAGTGTGTGATGCTATGATTCTCTAAGAATTGCATCAAAATTATATTATTTGAATAAGGCAGAGAAAACAAACCTGTTTTGTGTCTAGTGAATACATCTGTAGTATTATATTTTACATAATCTTGTATTTTATGAGCTATGTGATTCAAATCTTTTTTATTACTATTAGACTTGAAAATCTGATGGTATATTGTTTCCTCTCGTGAAAGATGTAGATATAATATTTTTTGATTAGGATTGGATTGAATAATGGACAGAGCAATATTTAAACTAATTAAAGATGCATGTATCTGATCTCCAAAATATAGATGTGTTACAAAATTATTTAACGCTAATGGTTTTTTCTGTTGTTTCATACGATTTCTAAAACGTGTTGCCTCTATTCTTCCTAAATTCATACTTATTTGTGGATAGGCTTGTATAAGTTGGGAAAAGTTTTTTTTATTTAGCTTGAGTAAGGTAGAATCTATACTTGCTTCTGCCCGGGCACTGTGTTTTGTATGACTTAAGAAGGCTGTTTCGCCTATAATATCACCAGACTGGCTAACAATACTTAATTCAAGTTTTCCTTCTTGATTATTAAAATAAATATAAATTTCACCATGGACAATGATAAAAATAGTGTTGGCCTGTGTGTGAATATCATATAATATTTTCCCTTTTTTGACGGATACCATGGTAAAATATTCTAGGATATTTGTCATCTTCTCAGAAGGTATATTGTCAAAGAATGGATTGGTAGTAAATAATCGTGCAATATGCTTCATTATTATTTTAGTTTACTTGGGATATTGATTTTAGACGCCTGTTTTTTATCATGCATCATTTGCTTCTTTAGGGAAGTGATATTACTAAATTTTATTTCTTTTCTTAGGTATTTAAGGAAAAATATTTCTATTATCTTTCCGTAAATATCCTGCTCAAAATTCATAATATGTACTTCAACGGAAAGGTAGGTATTATCAAATGTAGGATTAGTACCTATATTTAGAACAGCTTGGTAAAGCTTATTTTGGTACTTTACGCAACACGCATACACACCCTTAGAAGGTAAGAGCTTATTCACTGGAATATCTAAATTAGCTGTTGGGATTCCCAATAGTGTCTTGCCTCTTTGTTTACCCGGTATTACAGGAGCTTGTATATGAAAATGGCGTCCTATGATTCTATTAGCTAGCTCTATTCTCCCTTGTTTAATATATGTCTTAATAGATGAGGAAGATATAATATTCCCCAATAGGCTAACCATATGAATTTGATTGATAGTAAATTTATAGCGCTTTGAAGCTAATTTAAGATATGTGTAGTGACCATGGCGGTTACGGCCAAAGCAGTGATCATATCCTATTGTGATGTGACTTGCTCGCAGAGTGCTTAATAAAACATTTTGTAAAAATTTAGAAGCAGTGAGTTGTGATAGTGTATAATCAAATTTTAAAAATATTACACCATCTATTTTATAACTACGTAAAATGGAGATTTTTTCTTCTTGAGTATATAAATCAAATGGACTTTTATTTTTACCTAAAACTTTTTTAGGTGAAGGAGAATAAGTGACTACTATACCAGGTAACTTTAATTTTTTGGCAGTCTTCATCATACTAGAAATGAGTTCTTGATGTCCTCGATGTAATCCTTCAAAATCTCCTAGCGTAATTACACAATTTTCCCATTGAATGTTTAAACAGTCTAAGGGGGATGATATAATATACACAGTTACCGAGTAATTACATAATACTTATGCTGGAGTAGAGAAATTACTAATCATAAAAGGCTGGCAAATAGACTAGGAACTAGTTTCTCCCATGTAAAACTTTCACCCTGCCTTCCAAAATGGCCATACGTTGAGGATGGTAGATAAGATATATGTCTTAAGGATAGTGTTTTATTTATACCTGATGGAGTAAGATCACAATTTTTTAGCAGATAGTTTGTTAACTCTGTGTCGTCAATTTTACCAGTACTAAAAGTATCCACAACCAATGAGACTGGCTCAGCAACACCAATGGCATAGGCAACTTGTATCTCGCATGCGGTAGCTAACCCAGCTCCTACAATATTTTTGGCAAGATATCGCATCATGTAGGCTGCACTGCGATCTACTTTGGATGAGTCTTTACCACTAAAGGCACCCCCACCATGCTTAGCGTAGCCACCATAGGTATCCACAATAACTTTTCTTCCTGTTAAACCAGAGTCGCCATGAGGCCCTCCAATTATAAATCTTCCTGTTGGGTTAATCCAGTATTGGGTATTTTGTAATAATTGTTCAGGAATACATTTTTGTATGCATTCCATAATAATATAATCAGTAATGTCTTGATGGGATATTTCTTCTGTATGTTGCGAGGAAATCACAACAGTAGGTATATTGATTGGCAGACCATCTTTATACAAGACACTAACCTGTGCTTTGGCATCAGGTAATAAAAAGGATACTTCTTTTTTATGCCGTAATTCAGCCAGATTTTTTAGAATGCGGTGAGCATAATAAATGGGCATGGGCATCAAATCCGCTGTTTCATTGATAGAAAAACCAAACATTATTCCCTGGTCTCCAGCACCTTGTGCTTCATGTAGGCCAGTACCATCTATACCTTGTGCAATATCTTGAGATTGTTGGTGTAGCCTAACCATGATTTCTACAGTATTGGCATCAAATCCTATATTAGGATGGGTATAACCTATGTCTTGAATTATTTTTTTGGCAATGGTTTTGATCTCGTCCACTGGGAGAGTAGTATGAGAGCCAACTTCACCAGCAATACAGAGAAAATCTGTTGTTACCAAACATTCGCAGGCTACCTTGGCGTTAGAATCCTCAGCCATATATCTATCCAGAATTGCATCTGATATCTGGTCACAGATTTTATCTGGGTGTCCTTCGGATACTGATTCTGATGTAAAAATAAAATTTTTGCTACTATTCATAATAACCTCTATATGATTATGTCTTACTTAGAAAACAGCTTTTTATCTATATTACTTATATTTTGTTTCTTACATATAGCCACTAGCGTATCTAAATAAGCCTCATTATTGGGCTCTTTTGCCAATGCCTGTCCAATCAGTTGTTTAGCTTGTTCTATATTTTTATCTTGTTGGTAATAGATATAAGCTAGTGAATTACAGGCATTTGGATTAGTAGGATCGAAGGATAGTATATCTTCCAGAATCTTTTCAGCTTGCATTATTCTACCTTGTCTCTCTAATGTATAAGCTAGCATATTCATTAGTTGCAAATCATATTTATATCTAGCCGAGTTTAGATAGTCATCTAAAACTAATTGGGCTTTGCGATATTTTTCTCCACGCAGGAGTAGTATACAATACACTTTGGGCAAGGAAGATAGTATATGATTTCTATCAATGGAATGTAATCTATTCATGATATCAAGTGCCTCTGTTAATTGATCTGTATGATAGAGACATAAGCCTTTGTAAAATAAAGCTTCAATGTCTGTTGGTACTTGTTTTATAATCATTTCTAACTTTATTTGAGCTTCTTGATATTCTTTTTGTCTGAATAATTGTAAACTCTGTTCTCTCAGGCTAAGTACTGTTTCTAGTTGTTGTGTGTTTAACTCATCTTCTGTATTGGCTCTAGTATCTGTTTTCTGGAAAGCTGGATAGCTATACGTTAGGGCTTCAGGGGGTTTATCACCTATAAGGGCATCTTTTTGGTCTATTAGACCCTGTAATTGTTGGATGATATCTGTATTCATAGTGTTAATGTACTCCATGCATTTAATTTGTCATAATGTGTTACATCTGTATGTAATGGTGTAATGGATATATGGTTTTCATGATAAGCATGAAAATCTGTGCCACTAATACTGGTATCTGCCTTTAGGTCGCTGTTAAACGCATATATTATTTTCTCATCTAAAGACTCTCGCTGATGGTATATATCTACATATGTTCTTTGACCTAAATGCGTCCATTTTATGCTATTAGTGTGTTGAGAGTTGGGGTGATTAATATTGAGCAAAAAAGGAGGTTCTAACTTAGGAATAATGGAAGTAATAAAATTTTTTGTAAATTGAGCAACTCGATCATAAACTTCTGGAGAATTTTCATGATCAAAGTCATAGCCACAAGAAAGAGCAATAGCAGAGTAACCATGTATAAAGGCATGTCGGGCACCAGCCACCGTACCAGAATACCAAACATCATTTCCCATATTCACTCCCTGGTTAATGCCACTAAGTATCAGATCAATTTTATTATTTGTGATATCATGTAACAAGGGGCTATGTATAGCCAGCCCAGTGCAATCTGTGGGATAACCTTTTACGCTATACACGAGCTGGTCGCGTTGAGTGACTTCGAGTGGCTTTTTTAGGTTAATCGCTTGGCTAGTTCCTGTAACATCGTTTTCTGGAGCAAGTATAATAACATTACCCAGCATAGAGAGAGCTTTTTGTAAGGCAATTATCCCATAAGACTGATAACCATCATCATTCGTTATTATAATATTCATAGCAAGGTAGATAGTAGGCTATCGGCTGTCTTTTATAAAGTTAAAGAAAATATTTTGACTGATGATCTTAGTATTGTAGATTTATATTATTCATCCAAATTTTGGAAAAAATATCATGCTAAATATAATTCAGTCGATATCCTGTCCATGGTGGTGGCTTAAGGAGTGTATCGCATGTGAGTAGACTTTTTCAAGACGAGGAGGTAGATCAAGCAAGTACTCTAAGGGAAATGGTATCTTTAGCGTCTCCCCAAGAGGAACGAAAGATCCGTGAAAGTGGTATGAGCCAAACTAAAATTATAGCAATTACTAGTGGGAAAGGTGGAGTTGGTAAAACTGCTTGTGCCGTTAATCTAGGGCTTGCTATGGTGCAAAGTGGTAAAAAAGTACTTTTGTTTGATGCAGACCTTGGTGTGAGTAATGTTAACGTTCTTATGGGTATTATTCCTAAGTATAGTTTATATGATGTAATTAATCATGCAAAAAAATTAAGTGATATTATTATTCATACGCCTGATGGTTTAGATATTATTCCTGGTGCATCTGGACACATGCAGATGGCCAACTTGACGCGAAGTGAGAGACAAACCATGGTAGAACAAATGAAGATTGTCCAGGATTATGATATATTTTTGATTGATACAGGTGCAGGTATTAGTTTTAATGTGACGGACTTTGTATCATTGGCAGATGATGTCTTAATTATTTGTTCACCTGAGCCTACATCTATCACTGATGCCTATGCTATTATTAAATCAGTTATCTTGTCTAGTATGAAAAAACAAAATTTACAAATTATTATTAATCGAGTCCAATCTTCCATGGAAGGGCGTAAGGTAGCTGAGCGATTAACTAGTATCTGTCATAAATTTTTAAATTATAATTTAGAGAGCTTGGGCTTCATTTATGAAGATGATCATGTGGGCAAGGCTGTTCGTAAACAAAAACCTTTTTATACTCTTTACCCCAACAGTAAGGCAAGTGCTTGTCTTAACTTCCTGGTGTCTAAGTTACTTAGTCAAAAACTTCCAGATTATGGTACAAGAAACTTACATACTTTTTTAAAAACAATCTTTCGTTTATCTTGATTTAAGAATGGAAGAGAAATAGAGCAATATTATAAATGCGTATACAAGAGTTTAGGCTACTTATTATAGTTAGCCTCACTGTATTAGGTTTTTTTGTATCTGTGATCTTCACTATTATAGGTGGTAATACCATAATGTATATTGTCTTAAAGCCAGTGTTATCAGGGGCATTGATGGGATGTTTAGGATTAGGAATTAATTGGCTGTTGAATATACAATTTCAGAATATTATCAAGAATTATTTTGGTACAGCAACAGAAAATGATAGCGGTAAAACTATGGCTGATGTAGATAATCTCCCCTCGTACGATGCTCCAGAAGATACCGTAGCGGATCCTGAAGTAACTGATGAAATACCAGAAGATGACAACTCTCATGAATCCACTGAATCCATGTCTAAATATAATACCAATGATACAAAATCTAACCCCAAGATGATGTGGAATGAGGATGTCATGGAAGTTGAGGGAACATTATTACCCAAGAAACCTACTGTGATGGCGGATGCAGTTAGGCATCTTATGAATACAGATAGTAGTGTAGCAGACGAAAATATTGATAATTAGTTGAAATATTCTTAAATTTAGGTTTCTATTTTAGTTTATAGAAGGACTAAACCGATTGAGAAGGTGATGCCTATTTTATTGATATTTATCTGTATTTCATGTCTTCTTATTATGGTCTACCTCTTTCGGGGGTTTATTAAAATGTTAGTTATAGTAACTATGTTTATTATCATTTGTGTTTGTACTTCTTCAAATTTTCGAGATAAGCTTGAACAAGTATGGCCTTCTACGCAGTATACCCCACAGAGTATGCAGGTTAAGTTTAATCAACTATCTAGTAATACTGTAATGTTGGATTCTGTGTACAGTATGATCAGTGAACGGTTTGTGCACTATCTAGGATATCTTCGCTCAAATGCACAATAGGTCCATTCCCAATAGATTTTATATCAGCAGTGTCATCAAATATTTGGATTCTACCGTCATGTAGCATCTCTTTGGATTGGTCATCCAACGTTGAATGTAAAAAAGCGGAAAAAGTTGGTGGATGAACACGATTCCTTATTTTTACAGGCGTACCGTTATCATGAATCTCATATTTTTGTTTCACCCCGTTTAAGAAGGCTTTACTACCCTGTAGATAAATTCCTTTTTCACAATCAGTAAAAACACTTGGATTGCGGGAATAATCCATGATACGATTAGTAGATCTTTCTCCTTTTTCAAATTGACAGCTCTCTGGTTCAAAGGAATGTACTAAACCAAAAAAGTGGCCTAATTCATGTGCTATGGTCCCGATTATAGAAGATCTTATTCTATTTGCA
This sequence comes from Leptospiria bacterium, assembly GCA_965262015.1. Classification (GTDB taxonomy): domain Bacteria; phylum Spirochaetota; class Leptospiria; order Turneriellales; family CBDBES01. The sequence continues at coordinate 916,104 of OZ253494.1, read as the reverse complement.
CTGAGGTTAGGATTAAGCAGATGCTTACTCGCAACAGCTAGGCTGGACTGGGCACGGTACCTAAGCTTGTCTAACGTATCTGGTATACCTAAACTAGAAATACCAGCGACACCATCACAGAACGAAACACGATCTGCAAAAAACATACGTACATTGCGAAATACAGGGTCATGTTCACCAATTCTAAATGAAGTAGCTTTTGTACGTGTACCTTCATAGTTACTTAAGAAAAAAGGTTTAGCATATTCTGCGAATGGGTCGTCAGGCTTTATGTTTAGACCTCCCAAAAACAAATCACCAAAATAGCATCGTTTATTAGAGTTATCTTTACTTGGGCACGGAAAGAGTTCTGCTTGTATACGAGTATTACACTTGTCCATAGACATTGTTTCACTGTCACTGGGATCTATAATTACGGTATCTCGGAAGGTATTCTCTAGACCTTTAGCACTGAGTAGAAAAAAACGGATGGTACTGGTATAAAAAACCATATCAACTTGTAGCTGGAATTTGTGTATAGAGTTTTGCTTATCATAATCAAACAACTGGACGATGTAGCTAATGGGGTTAGCTCCACCTGGGATGGAAAAACCCTTGTCGCCTCTGAATAAATAGATATCTATGTTTGGCGTGTATGCTTCCATAATAAGCTTTTCAACAGAAGGGGGTAGAAGGGTATTACTAATACAGGATGAGAGATTAATGGTTAATATCAAGGCAGGTATGAGAAGAATGTGATGGCGAAAAAGATGCATGAGAATATCCTTTTATGCCTATCTATATATAAAATACATAGTACTGTCAACAAAATTTTATATTATGTCGCTATAGTTTAGTTTATGAATGTGATTGGAGTGTTTCGAGTCAGGAGGCAGGTCTAATGCGCTCCAGAAAGGTTTGTTTATGTATGGGAGTCTCCGAGCAAGATATTATTCGTGCCTATGGGCAGGGTTCGCATACTTTAAGGGCAATACGTAAAACTAGCCTTGCTACTACTGCTTGTGGAACATGTACTTTCGCTGTGCAGAAACTTGTAAACGAGCTAAGAGAGAAAGATAAGCAAAAAAAGAAGCCCAGTGATATTTTACCGTTTTGATAATGATGATGGTTTTTAAACGGTTTTGTCTCTTTTTAGTGGTTATCCTATTTATTCTAGTGAGAGTAGATTATGTCATTCCAGTTGATCCATCTAATAAAGTTACTTTTTTTCAAAATGCACTAAAAAATTTTTCCTACCAAGATTTGGATCTGATTGAGCAGAAATATCGTGGTCAATCAGAAGAAATTATTTCTATACTTACTCAAAAATTAAACCAAATTTATAAATCATACCCTACATCTAATAAGTATGACGTACATCAGGCCGATCCCATCCTTTCCAGTGCAGAATCTTTTTCAGTGGAAGTTTTTAATACAAATATACGTAGACTGGCTATAAGAGAGTTTCGCTTTAAGCCAGCAACAGGTTTTTTTATTGCATCTGTACAGCCACTGTATCTTCTTCACAAAAAATTGGCTACTAATCTATTACAGTTATCTATCCCACAACCTCGTAAGGCACTTTTTCATCTCCAGCAGGCTTTACGTTACAGAAAATTAAATTTGGTTAAAGAAGAATGGTGGGACCCAAATAGATTATTGTTTTTGCCCCCATACGATCCTGCAATAGTACAAGCTAATCGTCATAGAAATATAACAGAAAAGATTACTACTTTAACCCAAGATGTAAAAAACCTGCATGAACAGCAGATTGTTATGGAAGACTCTTTAACATACACTTCACAGATTCGATTGATAAAGCAGAAGCTTAAGAAAAATCGTATTTATCAGAATGAAGTAAATAAAGAGTTAATCAAACTTAAAGCATCTAATCAGAGCCAAGATGATTTATTCCAAGATATAAAGAAAAAATGGGAACACGAATCTGCAAGCTTAGTATGGTCTATTGTTCGAGCTAATCAAGTTCATGAAATTACCAATAGAGTTTCGGTTGACACCAATATTTACATAGATTGGGCGATAACAGCTAGTCATTTAGCACCAGATAAACCACAATATTATTTTGCATTAGGTGAGTTATATAAACATGATAAGCGTGCTATCCATGCATTTAAGGAAGCTATTGATTTATATTATAAAAATCCGGAAACCGATGCATTTAAGAAAGAAAGCTATATAAAAGCCTGTCAGAAGTTGGCAGGTTTATATGTGACCCATAACGAATATTTATCTGCTAGCCATTACTACCATATTTTAGCTATAGCAACAGAAGAGCCAGTGTACTGGTTTACATTAGGTAAGCTGTATACTACAAAAATAGGCAATGCTGTTGGTGCAATCACCGCTTTACAAAAATATATGTCTTCTTGGGAAAGCATTAAGGTTAATCCAAATAATAAAATAGATCAGGCACAGTTTTTGTCCCAAAAAGTTTACACATTACTGTATCTATCTAAGAATCTATCAAAATTACAGAGATATGATGATTCCATCCAGAAAGCTAAGATGATGCAAGATAAAATGGACGAGATAGTCCGTTTTACTATTAAAGCTAAGCTTGCCACACAGCAAGCATATCAGACTTTCCATGATAATCGTGCTATATTACGTAGAAAAAATAAGAGTCAGAAAGAACAAGAGAAGTTTTATAATCTTGAGAAAACATACCAAGACAAACAAGCTACTTACCAAAATTTATTATCTATTAAACAATCTTTACCTTGGCGAGATATGTATTTTTCTCTTGCAGATTCACTTAGGAAGCAAAATAATATTCGAGAAGCCATTCAGGTATATCAGCTCGCAGAGAGGCAAGGTATAGATTCTCAACAAGCTCATTCAGCTATTTTACAATTAGAAAAATTAATAGACTAGTTGTCTCGTTTACTCATAGTTTTGTATGGGGAATCTATTATGAGTAAATCAATCAATCTTAGAAAAATTCGTGTTTTATTTTCAGATGTTGACGGTACTTTGACGGATGGTTCTATCCTCTATGATGCACATGGTGAGGCTTTAAAAGTTTTTAATGCACATGATGGTTATGGAATTAAACTATGGATGGCACAAAAGCTAGAGTTTGGTTTACTTAGTGGTAAACAATCAGATATCTCACTTAAGAGAGGACAAGCATTAGGTATCCATCATATTATCTTGGGGGTAGAGGATAAGTGTACATGGATGCATAAATGGTTATCCGTGCATGATTATACATGGGATAATTTAGCGTATATAGGGGATGATTTAAATGATTTGGAGGTAATTCAACAAGCCTATTATACAGCTACCCCTAGTGATGGCGTAGCTAAACTTAAAGAGCATGCTAATTATATTTGTCAAGCGTCAGGAGGCAGGGGAGCCCTAAGGGAATTTATCGACTTACTGTTAGAGCACCAATAACAATGAAAACATATTTTATTTGGGGCATGGGTTTGTTAGGAACGTCACTTGCTATGGCCCTGAGAGAAAAATCTTATTCTATCATGGGTTGTGTTCGTTCTCAAAGGGATATGGACGATCTGGTGGATATGGGTTTTACAAATATATATTTAGAAACAGATAAGTGTTTGGAAGGTTGTTTTAAGCAGGTAGATGGCATTATTATTGCTACACCAGTGAAATCTTTATTTTCTATTTTACGCTACTTATCAAATATTGATTTAAAAAGACATACTTGGATAACAGATGTCTCTTCAACAAAAAAACAAATAATCACATTCTTACAAGAGTTTGATCAAGTTTTACCTTTTGTAGGTTCTCATCCTATGGCAGGTAGTGATTTAAATGGTGCAAAAAATGCTAGAGGTGATTTATTTCATAATGCTCTTATTTTTATTACACGTTCTGTAGCCATGGAAGATAAATTAGGTACAATGCATTATGATACACTACTTACAAATGTAAAAAAAATGTGGGAAGGGTTAAATGCTGTCCCCTATGAAATATCACATCAAGAGCACGATAAATGGGCTGCCTATTTAAGTCATGGATTACATTTGGTCTCTTGCATGGTCTCTATTTTACTAAAAGACATACCCACTGTATTTGCTATTCCACATTGCCCCACAGGAGGCAGCTTTAAAGACATTACACGAGTGGCAGGTAGCAACCCCGCATTATGGGAAGGTATTATACAGTCTAATACGGATGAAGTAGTACGTTATTTGCATAGAGTGGTTGAGATTAGTCATGGATGGGCAACTCAACTAGAAAATGGAACTCTCTCTCTACAAGATATTTTTACAGAAGCCAAAGAACTACGTAACAAAATTACTTTTCTTGAGGAATGTGATAATGCAACACTCTAATACACAGAACCCTTTGTTACGTTGGTTGTTATTCTGCTTTGGCACAATCTCATGTATATTGGGATTTATAGGGATATTTGTACCTCTTCTGCCTACTGTACCATTCTTTTTGTTGGCAGTTTATCTCTATTCAAAGAGTTCGCAGAAATTTTACATGATTCTCATGAATCATAAGTATATTGCCCCCTACGTATTACAGTGGCAACAAGATGGGAGTATCCCTTTACATGCTAAAATCATAGCTATTACTATGATTACTGTTAGCACCTCTTGTAGTGTATATTTTATTTCTAAAGTATGGGTATGTTGCGGTTTATTAATATTTGCACTGTGTATTATTGGGTATCTTCTCTATTTACCTACCCGTGTATACTATGATTAGGTATAAAAATTAAGATTTTTATTTAGGGCGTACTATGATACGATTAGATGGTAAAGATTCATGGTCCATATGGTATAGATTTTCAGAGTAAGCGTTATCACAGGCTGTTATCCATACGTATAAAGGTATATCTTGTTTAAAAAAAGGATAAGGATACTGGAGTAGAGGTTTATCTTGGACATATAATTTGTTGGCTTGGATAAGCTGATTGCTAATGGTTAACTGAATGACATTCTCTTTTTCGCTTATACCCACTGCAATTTTATCTTTGTCACTGAATGTAATGCCTTTAGTAGGATCTTTGTATCGAATTACACCCACGGGCCTATGGGGTTTAATACCGTAGTAAATATGATATCTACCATTATCTAGTACATCTTTCTCAATATTTCTAGTAAACTGCAAAGTTATTTTCCCATTCTTAGAGGAGATCATACGTAGATTTTTAGGTGGCTTTGGGGGCGTATTAGGCAAAAAAGAAATTGTTACTTCTTCCAAAATAGGTGAACGTGATCCTACTGGATCAGGAAACAATATAGCCTGCCATTGTACATATTTACCTTTACCAATGCCTGTTTTGTTAAAGGTATAGTTCCCTTCTGTATTATTTATTTGTTTCTGTTGTACTAGTATATTATGGAAAGGTAAAATAGTGCTTGATAGATCTGGTACAAAAGGTCTATCCGAAAAACGGATGTAAGTTTCTATTTTTGTACCAGGATAGATTGTTGCCCTAAAGTGAATTTTTTTTATCTGGCTCTGTGAATAAGGCATTGCATATACTTGACTAAGAAATATACCTCGACGTTGAACCAAGCTACCAGATTTTTCTTGGAGTATGCCAAACGTACCTGTTTCTTCTTGTATCGGTAGTTTCTGGTTGCTTAGAATAAATTCATCTATGGCACCAAGAAAATTTTTGCCTATGATTAAAGGTATTTTATGCCACTTAGGAAATGACAAGGTTAGGTTAGTTTCTTTAACTAAATGCTTATTATAGATGTGGGTGCTATTTACTTCTTCGTCGTCTATATACAAAAATATCATGTTAATATTACTTTGGTAGATTAACATGACCTTATGAAATTGTTTGGCTTTGATAGGGTATTTAGATATAATCTGTACCTTAGGTATACGTTGCTTAGAATCATTTTGGAATATATTCCAAAATATAAACTGGATTTGATCTTCTTGCAGTGAGGCAATCAGGCCATATCTTTTACCATCTATTATGGTCATTTTTGATAATAAGGTGGTATTTGCCTGGAGTGTATGGGGTCTTATCATGAAATATATGGTAAAATTACCTCCGTATTGACTTTGATTCAAAAATATAAAATTGGGAAGTTGTATACTAAGGTGGTGTCGTTTAATTTCAAAGCTAGCTGTGTAAGCATTAGAATCTGAAAATTTTCTTAAAATAAAATTTTTACTTAGTACTTGTACCTTTGTTTTGGAAGAAAAGGGGCTGTCAAAATTCAGGTATATGCTGTCTAATAATTGGTTGTCATTTAGAACGTATGGTGCACGTCCCATTACAACATACTGTTCCCCATTATTTCTTTCTTCAATATTTAAATTAGTAATGGTATGGGGGGTAAATTTATGTTGTTTGGCACCCCATATCCATGTTGAATCTTGTTCTAGGCCACTTACTTGGGCATGTATATGGTTGGTACATAACCCTAAAGTAAAAATAGCAAAACTACTGATGATATTTACAAGACGCATTTATACAATAATATTCTAACAATTATATTGTTCGGCTACAAGTTCAATCTTTTGTATTCTTTTTATGTGACGTTCACCTTCGAATTTTTCCTTGAGAAAAGTTTGTGCAATCAGTAGAGCTGTTTTCTCTCCTGTCGTTCGTGCACCCATAGCAAGGATATTTGCATCGTTATGTTTTCTTGCCATACTCGCCATGTATACATTGTGGCATAATGCTGCTCTAACATTAGAAAAGCGATTCGCTACAATAGAAGCCCCTATGCCAGTCCCACATAAAACAATACCACAATCAATCTCTCGTTTACACAATGAGTTGCATAGTTTACCCACATAATCAGGGTAGTCAACGGATTCACGTGAATGGCAACCAAAGTCAGTTTGTTTAAATCCTATTAAATTTTGTTTCAAAAATTCTTTCAAATCATAAGCGGCATGGTCAGATACAAAACCTAGGTTCATACTGTGCGACATAACCACCTGGTTATTTATTAATCAACAATTTTATTTATTTGCTTCTAAAAAAGAATTTACTCTTTCATTTTTTTTCTCTAATTTCGCTATTTTCTGGTTAATATATCGGGTAAAATCGATTTCCCGTGTCATAATCTCATAGCGTATGGATTCTAACGTATCCATACCTATCTCAAATGGATATGTTGAAGCTTGCTTAGCATATTGCCTAGCTTTTTTCCAATAAGGCATCGCTTTCTTATAAAAGAAATTTGCTATTTTAAACGAATCTTTTAGTTCGTCAGCAAAATCCAAATTATAAAAATATAGGTTTCTTTTGTCAAATAGGCTACCTATCCTTAAATAAGAGCGCATGATCTTTAGATTAATATGCATAAATATAAGCAAACGATATTTGTGATATTCTTTTTGATTGGTAATTTTTGTAAGTGCTTGGCTAGGGTGGCGGAATCGCCTACGTAAAGCCTGTTGTAGATAATAGATATTACGACGAAGCTTATCTTCTTGATAATGTTGTTTAAGGCTATACAGTAAGAAAAAATCTTCCACATATCGTGGTTCCCATTGGTGTAATTTTTTAGGTATCCAATCAGAAAATTTTGTATATAAACCAGATTGATCATAATAGTAATCTAATCGTAGGTTGGCATGCAGAGCAGGGTAAACGAAGAAGCAAATGGTCATAAGTAGGCATTTTAAAAAGATAGTTGGCTTGTGATGGATACAGTATGACATGTTCTTTACTTAACGGCTTGATGATATGCGTCAATTAATAGAAAAATTAGGAAAATTGTGTTTAAATGGTTTAGAAGTGTTGGGCTTGTTTGGTCTCTTTACGGGCAGAACTTTTAAATATGTATTTATTCCTCCCTTCGACTCCATCAATTTTATGAAACAGTTTTATCTGATTGGTGTAAGATCTATTCCAGTAGGCGTATTCTCTGCTTTCTTTATCGGCATGGTATTAGCCCTGCAATTAGGAGGCCCCTTAGAAAAACAATTACAAGGGATTACTGTTTTTATGGGGGGTGGTGTGGCTTTAGCAATGACAAGAGAGCTAGTACCCGTGATTGTGTCTATATTGCTGGCTGGTCGTATCGGTTCGTCCATTGCCGCCGAGATAGCTACGATGAAAGTAACAGAGCAGGTGGACGCTTTGCTTACACTGGCTACTGACCCAGTGCATTATTTGGCTGTTCCCAGGCTTCTAGCAGGCATATTAGCCTTGCCAGTGGTGTGTACTCTCGCTACGATGTCAGGTGTCTTTGGTGGGGCTATGATCTCATACATCAGTTTAGACATACCTTTTAGTATTTTTTACCTAAATGTTCAGCAAATTTTATCTGTGGTAGATATTTTTGCGGGTCTTTCAAAAACATTTTTTTTTGGGGCAGAAATCGCTTTAATATCTTGTTTCCTAGGTTTACGGGCTTCGGGTGGTGCAGGGGGCGTGGGTTTAGCCACCATCCGGGCTGTGGTAACATCTTTCATGGTGATTATTATCACTGACTACTTATTTGCCTATATTTTTGATTTATTTAATCTATAAGATGATAAGTAAGATGTGTGTTAATTTATTACATGAGTATGATGCAAGCTCTAGGCAATAATCCTTTGTGAATTTTATGACACACCATGATCTTGCTTTATCTATGGAAGGTGTCAGTAAATCATTTGGCAATAAATTTGTTTTAGAAGATATTAATCTGGATGTGAGTAAAGGTGAAATTATATATATTATAGGTAAAAGTGGTGCAGGTAAATCCATATTACTCAAGACCTTGATTGGCTTGTTACGAGCTGATCAAGGAAAAATCACAATAGAGGGGCATTCTATTTCTTCTTTAGATGTATATGCATGGCAAGCACTACGCAAAAAAATAGGAATGGTATTTCAAATGGGAGCTTTATTTGATTCTATCAATGTATATAACAATATCGCTTTTATGCTAAAAAGGTTTTCAGATAAAAGTGAAGAAGAAATTCAGGATATTGTAGTGAGCAAGTTGCGTATGGTTGGTCTATCTGATATAGGTCATTTATATCCTTCTAGCTTGTCTTTTGGTATGCAGAAAAGAGTAAGTGTGGCTAGGGCCATTGCAGGGGCACCTAGTATTTTACTTTATGACGAACCAACCACAGGAGTGGATCCAATATCTGCCCAGGCAATTAATGATTTAATTGTTCATTTGAGCCAGGAATTAAGGGTCACTACGCTTGTTATTTCTCATGATCTACCATCGGCCATTAAAATAGCAAATAGGATAGCTATGTTATACATGGGTAAATTTATTATTGTTGATACACCTGCTAACTTTATTAGGGATCAGCATCCTGCCATAAAGGAGTTTTTAAAGGCAATATGAATAATGAACGTATGATAGCTATACGGGTTGGCTTAACCCTTCTTGTTACTCTACTAACGCTAATAATCAGTCTGGCATTTATTTCTCAGTGGCGTTTAGGTGCCAATGGATTCCATTTGCATGTGCGTTTTAATTTTCTGAATCATTTATCCGTGGGTTCTCCAGTACGAGTTGCTGGGGGATTGGATGTTGGCTATGTAAAAGAAATATACTATAAAGATTTAAAAACCTATGTGGTACTTTATATTGACAACCAGTTGCTTAATGTTTTGCCCAAGCGTCAAGAAACACAATTTGCTATTTTTACGCAAGGTCTAATGGGGCAGAAGTATGTGAATATCTATATTCCAGAGTTACGAGAGGGGGATAATTTTTACCGAGATGGTGATATTTTAATTGGGATTGATCCACCTTCTATCGATCAAATGTTATTAACATTTTCTAGCTGGTTTGACGGTAAAAATGGTGGTCAGGTAGTGGCTGAGATATTGAGAGAAACTAAGTTATTTGTAGAAGGTTTAAATACTATTGTTCTAGAAAATAGAGTAGATATTCGTAGCACTGTTGTACTCACCAAAGAAGCAATACAGAAAATGACTCAACAGTTAAATGCTTTAATTATGAAACTCAATCTTTTATCTGATGATTTGTTACAGCTTTCTCAAGCAAGTAAGAATGACATCCAGATTACTCTGCAAAACCTATCATTAATTTCTAATGATTTAAATGAAATCACTAAGCAAATTAATGCAGGCCGGGGCATGGCGGGCAAGCTCATTTATGATGACCAATTATATGCCGAATTAAAAAAGGCTGCCAAGAATATGAGATCTCTGTTCAAAAAACTCAATCAAAATCCATGGCAATTATTTTATAGAGACTGATGGTTTATAGACTAATGTTATGCTCTACGGGTAATGTGTCTCGTCTTCTTCTCCTAATAAAGTACTTTTCCGTCTTAGGAGATAAGACCCTGCCACACTAAACACTGTCACACTAAATATACCAATCAATATATAGGAAATATCATTCTGAGGCGTGCTATGTATTATCTCTCCAAAACCCTGTTCATATTTAGGCAGTAAACTCTGGTACAGTTCACTGTGTAATTGACTAAAGGCTTTATTATGATAAACTGTTTTATGAAAGCCGTGTACAAAACCATTAATAATTTTATCGTTAGGTACATTCTGTTGAATTAGACCATCAATCACAGAACGCATAGACCAAGCCATGCACATGCCCCTTTGGTGGTTACATTGGCTGAGTAACAGATTACAACCGCATTGGCACATCATTTGTTGTGACATTTTACTAAAACGTCGCAACTCTTGTTGTTTTTGTAGATTACTATGCACTGATTGTGCGTGATTCGGTATGATAATAAACACAACAAACAGGCTAATAAAGATGGTTCTATACATAGTGCCTAACTGATTTATCAAAGAGGTTGATTGAGTTTTCCCCATATCCTTTCAAAGTCATCCAGATCATGATAATCAATTTTAATGCTTCCTTTGCCTTTTGCGGTATTATGTTGTATGGATATAGTAGTTTGTAGTTTTTCTTGGAGAGCTTGAACCATTGAATTGGTATATCTATTTATGTCATTGTTATTATTTTTGGGTGGGATAGTGTCTGTTTGGTTATATTGCTTCACTAACTTTTCTACCTGGCGTGCACTTAACGCATCTTGAATAATTTTTTTAGCAATGAATTTCTGATCCTTAGCCTTTTTGATGCCCAGTATTGGCCTGATCTGTCCTTCAGTTAGTCGCCTATCTGCAATAGCAGTTTGTAGTTCTATGGGTAGTTTTAATAACCGCAACTTATTAGTAATTGTTGAGCGTTCTTTGCCAACTCGAAGGGCAACTTCCTCTTGGGTTAATTTATATATTTCCATTAATTTATTATATACATGGGCTTCTTCCAGTGCATCCAATTGTTCCCTCTGTATATTTTCGATTAAAGAAACTTCCAGAATTTTTTGCTGAGATAAATCTTTAATAATACAAGGTATGGTTTTCAGATTTAAAGAACGGCAGGCCCTTAGACGTCGTTCACCTGAAATAACTTGATAAGTCTTTTGGGTCTGGGCATAGACCAAGATGGGTTGTAAGAGACCATGTTCTCTAATAGTATTAGCCAACTCTTTTATGGCGGTTTGGTTAAAATGTTTTCGAGGGTTATCTTCGTTGGTAACGATACGGTCTAGTTCTATATCCATAATACCCTGTTCAGCTTTATAAACCAGATTTTCTGCACTATCTCCCAGTAAATTACTTAGCCCTTTGCCTAGAACACGTTTATGAGAACCAGCGGTTTGGGATTTCATACTTGATTATATATAATCTCTTTAGCTAATTTGTGATAGGATGTAGCACCACTTGACTGAGAAGCATATTCATGAATTGATTTACCAAAAGAGGGTGCTTCTGATAGTTTTACGTTCCTAGGAATAATAGCTTCAAATACATTTTTTTTAAAGTGGTTTTTTACATCTTGCACCACTTGAAAAGATAGATTAGTTCTGGCATCGTACATGGTCAGCAATACGCCTTCTACACTGAGGGAAGGATTAATTTTGGTTTGTACTAGTTTAATGATTTTTAATAATTGAGATAACCCTTCTAAAGCAAAATATTCACATTGTAACGGTATCAAGAGCGAATTTGAGGCAGCAAGAGCATTTAAAGTTAATATCCCCAGACTAGGAGGGCAATCAATAAGAAGAAAATCATAGTCCCCTACCATGTATTTTATATATTTTTTGAGCATATACTCTTTTTCATTATGTCCTAATAAATCTATGTCAAGGCCTGCTAATTCCATGTTGGCAGGCAAAATAAATAAATTTTCTATACTGGTACCTACGATACAATTGTCATATGTTTCTTGTTCCACAAGTACTTGATAAATAGTTTTATTCAGATCATTTGTTATAATTCCTACACCACTACTGGCGTTGCCTTGTGGATCAAAATCAATTATAAGTACTTTTTTATCTAATTGGGCCAGATAAGCACCAAGATTAATCGTGGTAGTTGTTTTACCAACACCACCTTTTTGGTTAGCAACGGCTATAATCTTTCCCATAACTCAGTACACACTTTGATTTAGGAAGTCATTTTCAATACTTTTTACAATTCTAGGAAATATATTTCTTTTTGGATACTCGTACTGATAGATACAGAGGCCTCTTCTTCCTAACTCTGCTGGACAATCCAACGAAATGATAGGAATCGCCTTATAACCTAATTCACTAATTCTTAGCAAAGCTTCTTCCTGTACGGCATCAGGAATTTGCAGTGGGTTAGTACGCCAATAAACTACTTTCCCACCTTGTTTAAGATGATACAAGGCATATTCTAGTGATATAAGTGGCCTACGAAAAGCTCGATACAAGACAGTATCCACTTTGCGGTAGGTTTTACTTGCATTTTGGCAGATAGCTCTTTCAGAAGGTATTTCTAACTTCATCATGATATTTTTTAAAAATTTAATTTTTTTCTGTGATGAATCCAAAAAAAATATAGTTTGCTGAGGCATCATGATCTGAAGAGGTATACCAGGTAGACCAGCACCCGTACCCAGATCCATGATTGTTGAACCTAATGTTATAGGTGCATTTAATACTAAAATAGAGTCCAAGATGTGCCTTAACCATATAACTTCATTTTCTGCTTTGCCAATAAACCCCATGGGCATGGCATGGTTAATGAGAAACGTAAAATAGATATCTAGCCGTGTTTTTTGGATTACTGTGGGCAGTTGGGGAAAGTATTGTACATACTTCTCAAAAAACATATCTGTCATAGTATGTACACTCCCATTTTAATAGAGTACCTTATTAGAGTACTCTAACCCAGAGTAAAACTTATTTAAGTTGACATTAGTGATCATATTATTTTTTCTTGTGCTGGTTATGCTTGCAAATAAGCTTGATATTGTTCTGTATTATGGTACGGATTGCTTTTACTGTAAAACAGTTATGCGTTATCTAGATGAAAATCAAATTACAATTCCTATCAAAAATATTGAAGAAGACCCGATTGCTCTAAAAGAGTTAGTAGCAAAAACAGGCCGATATACTGTACCCTGCCTGTTTATTGATGGCCAGCCAATTTATGAGTCAAGTGATATTATAGCGTGGTTTGCAAGTAATACACAAAAATTAGGATGACATTATGTCTCTATGTTTGTGTACTGTGTGGTGAGTTGTAGACGATTGGTCTCTTAAATAATGCTTGATAAAATTCGAGATTTGATTTTACATAGTATTCAAGGTGCCACGGTTTATGTGGAGAATCCAATGAATGACGATGTACACTTTCAATGCATTGTCATCAGTGACCTTTTTGAAAGTATGTCATTAGTACAACAACATAAACGTGTGCTTCAATCTTTAAAGGTAGAGTTTGATAATAACGTGGTACATGCATTGGTGGTTAAGACATATACACCTAAACAGTGGGCTTCTCAAGTGGGAGATAGTATGTATGCTTGAAGTAATATCCATTACTTCATTGTGTGGCTATTAAGATAAGGTAAAAATTATGTTAGATCAGAATAAAATAGCAGAGACTAAAGAAAAAATTGCAGAAGAGGTTAAGGAGGGGGGAGTACTGCTCTACATGAAAGGCTTGCCCGAGGCACCGCAATGTGGTTTTTCTGCTGGTATAGTACAAATATTAAACACACTTGGGGTAGAATATGAAGCACGCAATGTATTGGCGGATGAATATCTTAGGCAGGCTATTAAAGAATTTTCAGATTGGCCTACAATACCCCAGTTGTATGTTAATCAAGAATTTATTGGAGGATCCGATATTGTTAACCAACTTCACCAAAGTGGTGATCTTGAGAAAATAGTGCAAGCATATAAAAAGCATGCATGATGATCTTGTTAGCAAGATACAACATAGTCAGGATACAATTCTTGATTGGTTAGACCCTTATTTTAAGGAGGCTAATTTACCCCTCTACTCTTCGATAGATATACGTGACGATGGTTTCAAAATTTCTGTTGTCGATACTAATATATTTCCTGCTGGTTTTAATAATATTTGCCATGATGATTTGAAACATAGTTCCATTACCCTAAAACAGTCTATTCTAAAGAGAGTGCCTACTGCGAAGAAGGTATTGCTTGTTGTTGAGTCACATACTCGAAATAAATGGTATCTAGAAAATGTTTATATATTATCCAAAATGTTATCTAATGCTGGTTTTAGCATTATATTAGCAGCACCTTCCCTTTCTACTACAATAAACATTCATGTAACGGATAGTGTAGGGGCTTATTTATTAGGTACTGCAAATGGACATGAAGTAGCTGTTCATGATCTAGAAGCCATACTTGTTAATGGGGGCATTGAAAAAAAGCAAGTGGACCTAATTGTTCTAAATAATGATTTTTTTACGGGTGTGCCTTCTTGTTTAAAGAGTATAGATATACCGATCTATCCTTCGATAGAAGCAGGTTGGCATACCAGGCAAAAAAATATACATTACCAGTATCAGCGTGATCTATTCCATGAGTTTAGTAAGTTATTAGATATGGATCCATGGTTACTCACCTGTTTAGATGCGTTTGTATCCCCGGTGGATATTAATAACCTAGATGACAGAGAAAAAATTGCAGATGTTGCTTCTGAACTATTCAATGATATTCAAGTAAAATATCGAGAATATGGTATCAAGGATAAACCATTTATTTTTTTAAAATCTAATCATGGTACCTACGGTATGGGAGTTTTGGCTTTGGATAATCCCAAGAGTATCCTTTCGATTAATAGAAAAACTCGTAACCAGCTAGCGACTAATAAAAATTCTCGTAAAGTGACTAGTTATATTTTACAAGAAGGTGTCCAGAGCATATACAAAAGAGACGAAGCACCTGCCGAAGTTTGCTTATATCAGATTGATCATCATTATATTGGTAGTTTTTATAGAATACATAAGACCAAAAGTAAAAGAGATAACCTCAATAGTCCTGGAGTATATTTTAGTAGCATTGGCCAGACAGTCGATTCACCTTGTGAAAAGTCTATATCCACCGATATATTAGGTATTTATAAACTATTGGGTCAAATAGCTTGTGTCGCCTGTCTTAAAGAAATACAGACTATACAGACTGAAAGAAAAAATGATATTCCTCTTCCTTGTTGATCCTCTTCAAAGTCTTAATCTAGTTAAAGATACTTCTTACCCTTTAATGCAAGAGGTACAAAGGCGGGGACATACAATTTTTGTTGTTTATAAAGATGGTGTTTATTTAAAAAAAAACCAGCTATTTTTTAATGTAATAGAAATTGAAATTAATTCAAAACATAAATACCCTTTTATAATTACTAAAGAATTGGTGATAAATAGTAAAGAAATAGATGTTATTATGATTCGTCTGGATCCTCCGTTTGATAGTACTTATTTAACATTAACTTGGTTGTTTGATTTTGTATCTGATAACACATTAATGATTAATTCTGCCTTGGGTATACGTAAGACCAATGAAAAAATTTGTGCCCATCATTTTCCAGAGATTACTCCACCTACCATAATTACTAGTCATATAAGGCATTACCATGATTTTCTGAATAAATACCAAAAAGTAGTTGTTAAGCCTCTCAACGGTTTGGGTGGCCAGGGAATATTTATTGTAGATTATGACGATAGCAACAAGAATGTTATTTTTGAAACTAGCTCAGAAAATAATTCGGCCTACGTTGTGGTACAACATTATATTGAAGCTTCTAAGGAAGGAGATAAACGCATTTTATTATTAGATGGTAAGCCCCTGGGGGCCATTCTTCGAAAACATTCTAGTAGTGATCATAGAAATAATTTTTTTGCAGGGGGTACCCCTCATTTAACTGAAATTACCCAACATGATAAACATATTATTCGTATGATTAAACCTTATTTGTTGGTAAATGGATTGCATTTTGTTGGCATTGATATTATGGGCAAATATCTTATTGAAATTAATGTAACCTCACCCACTGGTTTGCAAGAAATTAATTTACTTGAGGGTTTGCAGCTCGAAACAGATATCCTAAAATGGATAGAAAATCATACACATTTCATGGCTCAGTAAAGTCGTGCACATAATTAAGTAAAAATTTAGAGCTATTTATGGACATCAAAGACCTTATTTGCTGTTCTTCTCTGTAAGGATAACCTCCATGTTTTATTGATCATATTTTCTGTCAAAACATCTCCTAGATATTTTAACAGAGTTTTCTACTTGCCCTTTGATAGATGTAATATTGTCTACTCTAGTAAATAAGAATTGCTATACTTTTAACAAAGTATCCGTTTTTAGATTAGGTACAGCTAATATTTCTGGACATCTTCTCTACAGCCACGGCAATAAACCTATTTTAAGATACATAGTATCAATTTTTGTCTTTATTTTTTGATGTGGTTTAATAGTAAAATTTTTTCTTTTCACTTACTTATAGAAAACCCAACATTCTCAGGGTGTTGTATAAGTTCAATGAGTACACCCTCGCCAGACAGTGGGTATTCTTCATTCCCCTTGGGGTGAATAAAGCATACATCATGCCCCGACGCACCAGGACGAATGCCTCCATGGGTAAAACGTACTTTTTGTTCTTGTAGCCAGTTGTAAGCCTCTCGAATATTATCTACCCATAAACCAATGTGATTTAAAGCGGGTGAATGTACACTAGGTTTCCTTGTATGGTCTATGGGTTCCATAAGATCAATTTCTACTTGATAAGGAGCTCTACCTACAGCCAGGATATCTTCATTAACATTTTCTTGTTCAGAAGTAAATGAATCTACTCGTTCCACACCTAGTAAATCACACCATAGACGCAACAACGGGGTCTTATCCAAGCTACCTAAAGCAACTTGCTGTATACCTAATATCTTAAACGGCCTTTTCATAAAATAATTACTTTATTAGATAACTCATCATCATTTTTTTTATTTTTATCTAGGGGGAACAAACGTTTCATTTCTAAAGAGATCTGTTCCATAGCATGCAATATTCCATCTGTGTACTGTTTTTTCTTAAAATATTCTACTGTTTCGGAATTTATTTTTTCCCAATAGCTTGTCCCCAGAGTTTGGTGAATACCACGATCAGCAATTATTTCAATGGATCGATCAGTAAGCAATAGATAGATTAATACACCACTATTTTCTTTAGTATCCCATACATGTAACTTGGCGAAGGCTTCTATGGCACATTGTTTCGCTGTTTTCTTACGAAAAACATCCTGTACTGGTATATGAGATTCAATAGCCACTTGAATCTCTGCATAATGCTGTGCTTCGGATTGAGTAATCGCATCTTCAATACGTTGTAAATCTTTTTGCGTAAAATAGAATCTTACCAACCAACGGTTGATAAAGATATTTTTTAATAGTCTAATCAATACACTCTTATACATAATCACCAACTACCCGAAGAGCCACCACCACCAAAACTTCCACCACCGCCACCAAAGCCACCACCACCACCAAAGCCACCACCACCACCAAAGCCGCCACCGCCACCAAAGCCGCCACCACCCATCATGTAGCCCATTCCGCCCAGAGCACTTCCTCTGCGACTACCTGTCATAGAGTAGGCGACAATACCCATAATTCCACCCGACAACCAATGAAGAAAATAATAGCCTAAAACGCATCCAAGTATAATTAGAAGCACAACTGTAATATTTTCACCAAATACAGATCGAAAAAACCAAGCTAAAATTGACAAGGCAAGTACTAATAATAGGGATCCTGCTTGTCGAGTATTTCGTCTTTTATGTTTAATAGAAGGCGTTGGCAAACTTTCTTTTTCAATTAGCTTGATAATGTAACCTAAACTTTCTATCAGACCTGCATAATACTTTTTCTTCTTAAAATTAGGGACAAGCACATTACGAATAATACGCCCTGTATCAATATCCGTCAATACACCTTCTAAACCATAGCCTACTTCAATACGTATTTTACGATCTTTAACTGCAATGACAAATAAAACACCATCATCAATTTTTTTTCGTCCTATTTTCCACAATTCAGCTAAGCGTATGCTAAATTGTTCAATACTTTCTGGTTGCACAGAATCAATACAAAGTATAGCGATCTGCACCCCTTTGCGTTGTTCATAGGTAGCGATTATCTGACTTAAATTTCGTCTTTCTTGAGGTGTGAATACATTGGATAGATCCGTTACTCGTGTTTTTAAAGATGGTAACTTAACCAAATCCTGAGCCTGAATTTGAGACAATGTACAAACACATGCACACAGAAGAAAAGCAATACGCAATAGCACTTTGTTTATAATAAAAACAGACACAAAGGATCAATCACTAAAGCTTACTTTCGGGGCCGTTTTAATTTCTGATTCATTTTCTACGGAAAAATTTGGCTTTGTCTTAAATCCAAACATACTAGCCGTTATATTAGAAGGAAATTTACGAATATGTGTATTATAACTTTTAATGGCATTGATATACCGATTCCTGGAAACAGAGAGACGGTTTTCTGTGCCTTCCAAGGCAGAAGATAAGTCTGCAAATTGTTGATTAGCTTTAAGGGTTGGATAACGTTCCGCAACCACCATCAATCTAGATAAAGCAGAAGACAGACCATTCTGTGCCGACTGAAATTTACGAAAAGCAACGGGGTCTTTTAATAACTCAGGCGTGGCCTGCACGGAAGTTGCCTTGGATCTAGCTTCTATAACGTTAGTAAGCGTTTCTTTTTCATGCTTAGCATATCCCTTAACTACGCCAACT
This sequence comes from Leptospiria bacterium, assembly GCA_965262015.1. Taxonomy (GTDB): domain Bacteria; phylum Spirochaetota; class Leptospiria; order Turneriellales; family CBDBES01. The sequence continues at coordinate 897,083 of OZ253494.1, read as the reverse complement.
AAATTAGGTATTAATTCAGAACGTCTTTTATATTGGTTTAATACCTCTGACCAGTTGGCATTAACCTCTTCATCCAATGAAACCATGGTATTATAGCCACAGCCCATCATAAAATTAAAAATACAGAGTAAAAGAAACAATCGTCTTATGTACATTATCATACGCCACATCTAATGTTTTAAGCATTAGAGTGACAACTATAAAAAATAGAGATAAGTAAACTTTCCATAAACTATAGACGGTATCTTCCATTTTGAAGTGCGAAAATTAGTTTAAATAATAAGCTCATTTTATGGTACACAGGGGAATTAGGGCTAGTGTATCGGCTCCAAGTTGCCTTCTAATACAAGAAAGGGCAGACTGAGCCTTCTGCTCCATGCTAGTTTTTATTCCTCATAAGGTCATAATGAGGCCAGGTAAAGTTCTCGGATAATATACCTGTGGATGAGGGGGGGGGGAGGGGGGAACAATAGATGTTACTATTCCAAAAGGTAGTTCGACTGCTATATTCCAGTTAGATCCACATAGATGTCCAGACAGCACAAGTAGAGATGGTGATAGGACTCCCGAAGGCACAATCAGATAGTACTACGTCTATTAATATCACAAATACCAGTGGCGAAATTCCTTTTGATAAGACGACAGAATCCAAGAAGCTAAAAGTTCAATTCAAGAATAGGAATTTAGTCAGTACTGCCAATGCCGCTATTGAGAAGAGTTTTGAGACTGCTTTGGGGGACGATCTTGTGTTTTGACCTCTCTTACGAAAAATGATTATAATTCATTGCGTTCACAAATATAACATCTAAAAATAGTAACCCTTATTTTTTAGTGTTTATAAAAAAATTATATTTCTAAATAAAGTTTCGCACTTTAAAATAGAACTTACGCTTTCCAATAGAATTTCTGTCAAAATAGAAAAACAGATTGACATTTAACTAAGATCAAGAGGACACTGCCCTCGATCTTAATTGAAAGACATAAAAAATATGCGGAGGCTTTTATGAAAATTTCATCTTCTTTCCCCAAAGTGTTTATCTTATCAATGTTTAGTGCGGTGTTTCTTACCTTCCTGGTGCTAACACAACTTGGTGTAAATTCTGGTGCAATAGTTTCCCAGATGTTACCACACCAAGGTAATATGGCTAAAGGCTTTTCTCAGGTTGATAATGCAGTCAATCATGGTATTACCAAAGGTAATTTGTCCTTTTCCCCTGCTTTAGTGATGTCGGATATGTCATCTCTACTTCAACGTCATGAAAAATTTGTTCTTCAGACGGATAATCATTCTGCATTCCATGGCAAAATATTGCCAGAGCAGTTTTTTGCTGACATACGGCTAATAGCTGACCAACAGGCACAAAATTTTTTTAAGAATATGGTGATTAGCACAACAGGTGCAGGTGTACAAGTTACTAAGGCTTATATGTCTTATACTCGTTCCCAATACATAAACGGTAAAATGCAAAGTATAAGCTATGAATATAGTAGCAGTGGTAATAAGGTAAAGATGGTTAAGAGTACTAACAATGATGGCCGTTTTATCCGTGCCGTGTATAACTACAATATTCATGATCGTGGTCTTCGTGTTGAGGAACTCTATAGACCAAATGTGGATGAAAAACGGGTTGTTCCCCAAACTAGAACACGTTACTATGAAATCTAATGTATTTTCTATGTGAATTAAATCCTTGATGATTTGCATAATATCTTTTTGTCTTTGTGAAGTATTCAGCATACTCTGCCTTATATATGCCGTTGATTGATTTTGTTTTTCTTTCATAAAAGACAGCAGACTTTGGTATATTTATTTTTGAGCTACTTCTGTATAATACCTCTAAAAAGAATGGCTTATGAACACCTTAAACTGTCCATCTCCGGAATTGACCCTGCAGATTTTAGAAATGTTTATAATAAAAATAGCTTGATATCATTGCACAAAAAATAAATTTGTGGGTGTGATAGTATCATAAGTGACAACTAATGACTAGTAAAAATGACGCAGTACGTTTACCTTAGCTAAGTAAGGCCTGTTGCTACGATGGGTTGATTATAATGATGAGGTGGTATAACTGTGGTTTTTTTATATTGAATGTTGTGGGAATGTTTTATTGTGCAACCCTAAGTAATAATGTTCATGATGCTAACGCTACGTTATCTAAGGCATATAATATTCCACTGTATAAAGGGCAGAACGAAGCATTTCGTGTCTATGTGGATGCTACGGGCTATGAGAGAGAGCAAATGCGTATGCTTAAAGAGATGACTATATTATCAGATGAAGTGGGAGATTCTTTATTTATAGAAGAACTCATTAAATATAATAAAATAGATTATCAATCCCATGCAATTATTAATATCAGCGTATACCCAGATACTGGTAGAATAGCACGTATTCGGTTCGCACGTTCCTCAGGCGTGAGCGAAATAGATAAGTTGATAGGTGATGATTTAACTAGATGGAAAATTCGCTTACTGAATCAAACAGAAGGAAAAAATAAGCCCTTGAATAGCTTTATGATTGTATATTTTATCACACTAGAGAATGTGCTAAGTAAAAAAGAAACCATAGATATCCTAAAAAAATATTCTAACTAGTCTATTAAATTTATGAGAGATTCTTTGACCAAAGTATTATTTATATGCTTGGGTAATATTTGTCGTTCTCCCTTGGCACAAGGTATTTTTGAAAACAAGGTTAATGAGCGTGGTATTGCTAGTCAATTTTATATTGATTCTGCTGGAACATCAAGTTGGCATGTAGGATCTCAACCACATCCTGGTTCTATCAAGATAGCTAATAAATATAGCATTGATATATCCAAGCAAAGAGCACGAACAGTTACATATAGTGATGGTAACGAATTTAACTATTTAATTGTAATGGATAAAAAGAATCTATCTAGTTTATTAAATGAATTTCAGATGCCCCAAAAAAATATTTTCTTAATAAGAAGTTTTGATAAAAATAATGAGCAGAAGGTTGAAATAGATATACCAGACCCTTATGGTCAAGGAGAAGATGGATTTGATTATGTCTATACTTTGTTAGAACATTCTTTAACTAATTTTTTAGAATTTATTTTGTACAATACAGACATACAATAAGACTATCCTAACGGCGTAGTGTTACTATATTGCAACATGTACTAAGAATTAAATATATTACAAGTAGAGTTTCTAAGTATGCAAAATCTCGTAATGATCAACATTAAAAAAGTATTGTCAAATCTAATAGTCCAAATTCATAGACACTATGTTCTGGCCATTTTACCAATGGAGAGCAAGGTAGTTGAGTGAGTATTTTTTTGAATTGGAATTCTTCTTGGTTGTCTCCTCAGGAAAATAATTATCTTGAAGCTGAAGATAAGATGCGTTCAGGTTTTCGTAACTATGAACCCATGTTTACCAGTGAAGAGCGGGTAAGTGAGGCATTGTTTACACGTATGGAAAACTGGGCAGCGAGTCTGCATGTCCAGAAAGTTGAACACTTAATTGTCATTGGTATTGGTGGATCCTCTTTGGGAGGGAAGGTAATCAGCGAGTTAAGTGCAAACTATACCGGTAATATACTATTCTGGGAAGGACCACACCCTAAAACACTAAAAAACTATGCCAAGTTTTTGGAATATACACAAGTGGCTTTACTGTGGGTATCAAAATCAGGTACCACGTTAGAATCAAGAATCAACTTGGCTTTAGTCCGTGAATATTTTAAAAATATTCCTGAGTTTTTTGTTACAAGTTATCCTGAGAAAATTACTGATCTATGCTCTGATCCAGATTCTATTTTCGAAATTCCTAAAAGACTTAGTGGACGTTTTAGTATCATTTCACCAGCAGGTATTATGCCGGGATTATTTTTGAAGGCACCTATGAGGATTTTTTTAGATGGTTTTTATGCCGCTAATCAGAGTTACGATATGCCTGTTGCATTACAGGAGAATCCTGCAAAACAAATGGCTTTGTCATTATGTAATTTTTATGATGCTAAATATTCTGGAGTTATCTTTTGGATCTACAATAAGAATTTGTTAGCGTGGGGAGACTGGATATTGCAGTTGTGGTCAGAATCACTGGGGAAGAAGGGAGATTTCTTTTTATTGCCCTATAAGGCTAGAGGGCCTGAAGATCAGCATTCTACCTTACAATACTTTTTGAAGAGTGACAGTAGCTATGCACATATTTTTGTACATACAAAAAGTTATGCTCCTTTGAATACCAGGGTAACAAGTCATATAGCAGATAATTTGTTTGACCATACTTTATGGGAAATATTAGATACACAGATGAAAAGTGTAGAGTATGTTTTAGATAAAAAGAATAGGCCTATTTGTGAGTATGCTTTCTCCAATCTATATACACAGAAAAATGATGTGCTACAAGGAGACTTTTTCTTGTTAGGTAAATGGATTTCTTACTGGATGCATGTTATTACATATAAAGCCTATTTATTAAATATTAATCCTTTTGATCAGCCTGACATTGAATTACATAAAGTTTTCTGTAACCAAGTTTTGTCTGGTACAAAGAAAATACCTGAGATTTTACATAATCAAGTGCGGGAAATCTAATTTTACAAGATTAATGCCTACCAGCCGTCAAGAAATAACTACAAAATTACCAGGTTATCCTATGGGCTTTACATTGATCAGTCATCGAGGTAGTGGTAAAAGAAATAAATTAGTACCTGAGAATACCAGAGCAGGCTTTCAATACGCTGTGGATAAAGGTTTGCTTGTGCATGAGCTAGACATACGGATGTCTAAAGATAATATTATTATTATCTTTCATGGCCCAAATTTAGATAGTACTACCTCTGGAAAGGGTAGAATCGAAAATAAAAATTTCCATGAATTAGTACAATTGAATTGGGGATATTATGCTGAGGAAAAACATCACGAAGCTATATTTACTTTGGCAGAATACCTAGACATTTTTGGGCGGAAATATTTTACTAATATAGAGATCAAACGAGACTGGCACCAAATAAAATCAGGCATCGAAGTAAAATCCGTTCAACTTGTGAAAGACAAGAATCTGGAGAATCGTGTTTTTTTTAGTAGTTCTAGTTGCTTATCTTTATATTATCTTGCTAGGACCTCCCTTACTTCACCAATTGGGATCGTAGTTCGGCGAGGTATAATTAATCTGTTGCTTGGTATGTTTATTGCACTATGGAGTCGACCCGATTTTGTTCATTTACATGCTAAATCATTAAATACTAGAATTATTTCCTATTGGAAGAAAAGGAAATATACCGTTATTATATGGGGAGAAAACCAGGTATCAAGGCTAAAAAAATTTATTCATCAGGGAGTAGATATGGCCATTGTAGATGATTTGGATATAATGAGTGATCTATGAATTTTTCTTCTTAATGTGTTTCAAAGCTTCTATATCTTGAATGATGGTTTCGTTTTTGGCCATTTTACCCATCCCAATATCACCACAGATCGCTTCGCCTGCTATTGGCTCTATGATACGGCAACCATATGTTTTTAAAGAATTAATATTATTTTGCACAATTGGGTTAGACCACATAGTAGGATTCATGGCAGGTGCAAACCATTTTTCCCCTTCAAAAGCTAACATAGTGGTGGTTAAAAGATCATCGGCAATACCTAAAGCACATTTCGCAATAATATTTGCAGTAGCGGGTACTACAAGGAATAGATCTAATTTTTCTTTAAGGTATATATGACTCATCTCTTCTTCCATCGTGTTGGTATATACATGATTACCTGAAATAGCTGTAAAAATTATAGGTGAAATCCACTTGGCCGCTGTTGCCGTCATGACTACAGTAACGTGATGCTCAGTTTGTACTAGTATACGAACAATGTCACAAGAACGATATATGGCTATGGAGCCAGAGATGCCTAACAGAATATTCACTATATTTTACAAACAACATTCTCAAAAAACTGAAGGTAGTAAATCATTTCTTTATCTAAGCCACAAAGATATGTGGAGAGTCGGTATTGGCTCTGGACAGAATAGGCTTGGTTAGCTGCTCTTTTTTGTGAGAAAGAGGCTAAACATGTTATTGATCCTAGTACAAGATCTAAATATATTTTTTTGTTGTAATGTCAGATAATTTGTTTTTCTGTCAAAATATCTTCTTAGTTGTTTGATAGAGTTTTCTACTTGTCCCTTTTGCCACGGTAAACCTGGGTCGCATGCATAGATTACTGTATTTAGCATTCTCTGTAAATTTTTAAATGATGTATTGTCAGTTCCCCTGTCACAAATTATCGCCCGTATATTTTTCACTTGAGGAAACAACTGTTTCCATGCTTCTAATAATATTTCTGCTTTTAGATTGGGTATGAGCATTGCCATAATTTTTCAAGATACTGTTCTACAGCCAGAGAGATATCTCCATTTTGTATGTACATGGTGTCTATTTTCCATACCCAAATGCTTTTTTCATACTATTTTTCCCACGCTATGAAATAGACCTAAAATAGTTTTTTAGAGCTTTGTATGGGCTCATATGGCCTCTCAGATGCCTTTTTTTGTTTTTAATCACTAGATATTTATACCATATTCCAAAACGCCACAAAGTATTACCTTTAAAATAGAATAGTGTTTTAAAGAGTGTTTCATGTGATATTTGTATATTTTTAAGATATAAACTAATTACTTTTAGTGTTCACCTCATTTAAAGACATTTTTATATCTGGGTCATTAGTTCTATGTTATGGTACTTTGCTCTTTGATGATTTCCATAATATCTTTTTATCTTTGTGAGGTATTGTGCATACTCTGTCTTATATAGGCTATTGATTGATTTTGTTTTTATTTCATAAAAGACAGCATACTTTGATATATTTATTTTTTGAGCTATTTCTCTATAATTCATATTCTCTGATAAATATTTTTGTATATGTATTCATTTTTCGTTGTATATTTTCATTGGTCGTTCTCCTTACTTTTAATCTTTTTAAGAAGAACAGCTTATGAACACCTTCTGCAAAGTTTTACAAGGCTATGAAGGTAGCTTAGGAGACAACTGTAACATATCTCTATGGGTTTCACACTGTTTAAATTAAAAGATTCTTGACATGTTTAAATCTATTTCACGTAAATATAGCGTATGGAAAAAGTTTCTGATAGTGAATTTGTGCGTGTTACTGAAGCAGCAGCTTTATCTGCTTCGAAGTGGATAGGTAAGGGTGACGAGAAGGCCGCAGATGCAGCTGCAGTGGATGCTATGCGTAAAGTTTTTGACACTATTGATATTGATGGTACTATCGTAATAGGTGAAGGCGAACGAGATCAAGCACCTATGCTATACATTGGTGAGAAAGTAGGTCGTGGTCTACATAATAAGGTGGATATTGCCTTAGATCCACTGGAGGGTACCACTCTTGTAGCACAAGGATGGAATAATGCCATATCTGTTATGGCAGTAGCCAATGCAGGTTGTTTATTCCATGCACCTGATGTGTACATGGAAAAATTAGCGGTAGGCCCTAAAGGGCGTGGTATCCTATCACTTGAAGACCCGGCAGAGGTAAATTTACCAAAATTAGCTATAGCCATGGACAAGCCAATCACAGAACTAACTGTATGTATATTAAATCGCCCCAGACATGAGAAACTTATTACTAGTGTACGTAATTTGGGATGTAGAATTTATCTTATCCCAGATGGTGATATTATAGCAGCTATGGCCACTTGTATGCAGAGCTTCCCTATCGATATCTTACTGGGTATTGGAGGAGCACCTGAAGGTGTAATTGCTGCAACAGCTTTAAAATGTTTAGGGGGTGAGCTTCAATGTAAATTACTCTTTACAAATGATCAAGAACGCCAGCGTGCCACTGATATGGGCATCAAAGACCTTAACCAGTATTTCATGATAGATACTATAGCTAAAGGGGATGTTATATTTTGTGCCACTGGTATTACTGATGGAGAAATGCTTGATGGTATACAAGTTACCTCAGATCATACTCGTACACATTCCCTTGTATTAAACTCCTATACAAATACTAGACGATGGATCTCTATGGAACACAACAACGCCATAAGATATATAATTTAATTTTAAGATTTATAGATGTAAGTCGATTAATGCTTATGTTATATAGATGGTTTGTAGCTTATGTTTTACTATTTTGCGTCTCTTTAGAGGGGCTTGAAAATAATATCCAAAAGAGCTATAAAGAAGCCGAGAGACTAGTTTTCCAGAAAAGTTTTATATTAGCCCGAACAGAGCTACAAAAAATTTTGCTTTATAACCCCCAACATACTCAATCTCTACATTTGTTAGGTGATATTTATTTAGCTCAACAGGAATATCGTACAGCCTTAGAGTATTATAAACAAGTGTTGTTACTTGGTAACTCTACTGGTGAATTACATTTTCGTATTGGGCAGACATATCTTTCCACAAAACAATTACCCCAGGCACAAACTAGCTTCCAAGAAGCCTACCGCTTGAATCCTAATATTAAATCTTGCCTTTTCCAACTAGGCTACATTGCATTAGTAGAGTTTCGAGATAAAAGTAAAACTATTAAATATTGGAAAAAATTTTTAGCTGTATCGCCTCAAGACTATCAATATGCGAATATACAAAAAGCAATTATATATTTAGAAGAACCTGATTTTGAATTACCTGGCAAGAACTCTGGTATCTCTTTAGACGAAGCATTATCTTTGGGCAAGATTGTGGAGCCTATAATACATCAAGCACAAGATAAGAAAGCTAGAGGCTTACTTAGTACCCATAATAACGAGATAAAGGAGCTATTGGAGGATGAAGGAATTTAATTATATTTTATATTACATAATTGGGCTATTGCTCTTATGTTTTTCTAATCAACTATTATCTGTCCAGTATCCCATCTTGCCAGATCAACCACAAGAACCTGTTGTAGAAAATACAAAAAATCCTGGTTCACAAAACAAAAAATTATTAAAATCTTCTAAAACGAGGGAACAATGTCTTCAATATGTAACGATTAGCCTAGGTAGTCAGGATGAGATCCATGGTAAAGTTAGTTTCCCGAAGGAGATTAGCTTTAGTCACTATAAGAATGGTTTACTTTATCATAATAAAGTTAGTTGTAAGCAACTAGCATCCATCAAGATTATGCAATTGCGCTATATTAAGCTAAATACTATAAAGAATATGACACAATATGAGTTTAGGCCTGAGCTATATAAAGTCTCTTTAAAGAATAAGAAGACATATTTAACCAGAGATACTTTGAAATTTTTACTCACATTGCAAGTAAATACTAGTGATGGGAAAGTGACTTTATTCTCTTTTTTCTCAGATACTTTTAGTAAGAAAAATGGCTGGACAGAAGTACATAGTAAAGATTTATCTTATCATGAAAAACATGTACACCCCCAGTCTATTGCTAAGATAGATTTTTCTAAATAGCAAAGAGTTACTTTCTCGTAATTTCTTCTGCGTCTATGTAGGTGACTTTATATTTAGACGATGACTTTTTTAGGTTATCTTTGGGGCCAACAATAGTAAGCATAAAGTTTGATGGTTTATAATATAATTCAGCAACCTCTTTAATCTCTTCTATCGTAACATTATTAATCTTATCTGTGAAAGTAGATAAATAATCACTAGGGTAATCATTCCATTTCAGTTTAAGTACTGTATTCATAAAATCAAAATAATTATCATAAAGAAATACAAATTTATTTTGAATGGCTTTCTTCGCTGACAATAATTGATCCTCTTGTACCATATCAGGTAAGTCAGTCAATATCTGGTTGGTATAAGTAATCAGATTATTTACGTTCTTATTCTGTGACTGTGCTGCTAAGGTGATAGTTCCGTGATATTTATCTGTTGTATATTGAGAATAAACCATATAGGCCCATCCTTTTTCAACACGAATTTTCTGGGTTAAAATAGAGTTAAATGAATCTCCTCCCAACAAAAAATTTAAGGTATATAGAGCAAAATAGTCTGTAGACTGATTGTTCACACTTTTAGCCTTCCATATAAGTGTACTTTGGCTGATATCTTTTGGAACATAATATAAATGCCCAGTGGGATTAGAGACAACATCATCATGTGGAAGTATATTACTAAGATTACTACTCTTGACTACCTTACTACTCGAGAAGAGATGTTTTTCTAAAATCTTTAACACTCTATGGATATCCATCTTACCCGTAATCGCAATAGTAAGTCGCTTAGGGCTCCACATTTTGGCATGCCACTTGAGTAAATCTTGCCGTTGAATATTCGTAATAGTTTCTTCCGTATAGATATGACTACGAAAATTATTTTTCCAAAAAGTACGCTGGGCTGTTAAAAGAGCTAGGGAATAAGGATTTTCTTTTCTTTTTTTGATAGATTGTGACATTTGTTTCTTAAGTAAAATAATGTCATCCTTGTGAAAAAGAGGATTATTTAGTACATCCAAGATAATTTTTAGATCAGATTCAAATATATGAGACAATGAACTCAATAAAAAACTAGAACGATAGTTTTGTTTATGAAAACTAAATGTTGAGGCTCGGTGTTCTAATATATCAGCTAACTTTTCTTTGTTATATGTTTTTGATCCTGAGTAGGAAATTCCATTACCCCATAAGTTTTGTAGACCAACTTGGTTACCTGGCTGTTCAGATAGCCCTCCTTCTACATAAAACATACAGTTTACTCGAGGGATTATATTATCTTGGATATAATAAACATCTATCTGGTCAGACAGGCGTAGATGCTGTACCACAGGATAGGTATTTGTTTCAGACTGGGCATTAAGAAACTTTGCCCATGGTCGTTTCGAAGTTATACTACCTAGCATAGAAGTAAAAATAAGACATAATACCACATACGTTTTACTAATGTTGTAACCTCGAAGCATGCGAACATGGTCTATATATCTTGAGAAGTCTGTCAAGCTTTCTTCTTGCTACATAATGCTCTTTAGACACTAAAACAAGATGCAGTATTTGAGGATAAAATGCTTGATAGCCCATAGGCCCTCTCTGACAATTTCTATATCGTTTATCCTGGTTACCCACTATTATTATATATTTTCCTTTGCTGCATTTTATTTTAAGACTCCTGAGCGTCAAGAACAAGAAATGATTTACTTATAGAACCCGTAAGTTTCATTTTGAAGTGCAAAATAAGCCTCACTCTTTAAATACCTCATTGGGTGTTAAGTAGCCTAGCCCTTTTCATGGTCTTGAGTTTATTTTATGTATAATCTCATCAAGATATTTTTGTGTAACATACCAAGAATTTGTTCCCTTGATTAGATATTATCTAATCAAGCTATTGCTATATGCATTAAGACCTATCTGCCAAGGAGAAGATGTATCCATAAAATAGACCTTGCAGTTAAGATATTCTTCCATATTTTTAAACTCTGCAAACTCAGAACCATTATCAAATATGTAACGCTCTGTATTGTGTTTATATCTGCAAATAAGTCTCTTGTTACCTTGCTCACACAGAGAGCTTTTTTGTTATCCACCTTCCTACCTAAAAGGTATTTAGTTTTTCTATTTACTAATGTAACAATATAACCTGAGTATTTTACACCTACTATGGTATCTCCTTCAAAGTCACCCATTCTTGTTTTTGTTTCTATGAATAGAGGCCTATCGTGTATAGAACAGAACGCTTAAAAATAGCATCTATCTGTCAATTATTCCGTTTAAGGGACATTCTCTTTCGCTTCCAGTGAGCGCTACGTAAGAAATCAGTTAGATATATCCATTAACATGATCATAAATATATCATTTCTATACAAACTATCCTATCCTTATCTTTTTGATACTCTAATTTTAATCTTCCTGATATTTGTTCAGGGGATGCACCAATAGCCAGATACTTTAACACAAATGACTCTTTGTTAACTTTTATTATTTTTCTTATCTTAATTCTGTCTACGTTTATGATACTTTCTTTGTGCTTCATTTGTGGTATAACCACCTAACTTATTCTGATTACGTTTTATTTCTTTGTAGAGACTAGACGGATGTCTCTTTAGTTTAGAGGCAATCTGATATATATATAGTCTAAAGACCTTAGAATTATAAATAACTTCTCGTTCCTCAAATGATAAATATGTATAGATCATTATTTATTCCTACTATTAGGTATTAGATTACTTACGGAGTAAATAATAAGCTCATTATCGCACTTCAATTTAGAAGATACCGACTTTCCACAATAAAAGTATCTTTTTATTGGAAATATGCTTGACCTGCCATATAGTTTCAATACCTGATCAGGCACCTAAAGTGCAGTATCGTATAGATGTTGTGTAGGAAGGTCTTCATGACATGTTGAAGAATTTGATGTAGTAGTTTTTACGACTTTACATTTAGGGCCTGTAGCTCAGTTGGTTAGAGCGCACCCCTGATAAGGGTGAGGTCACAAGTTCGAATCTTGTCAGGCCCATTTATAATCGTGCCTTGCGGTTATAATAAATATCAACAAGATTTTGGGGGACTTAGCTCAGCTGGGAGAGCGTCTGCCTTGCACGCAGAAGGTCACCGGTTCGATCCCGGTAGTCTCCATTAGAGGTTTTTATTTAGGTATGATTCTATTTTAATTATACAAATTGCTTGGGCTAATAAGGTCGGACCTTAGTTAGCTCAGATCTTTGACAACCAAAGCTTGACATTGTTTGAGCTTATATATGATAACAATTAACAACGTAGAGAAAAAACAATTTTGCCAACATATTAAAACATAATATGGTCAAGTAAATAAGAGCATACGGTGGATGTCTTGGCACTACATGGCGATGAAGGACGTGGTTACCTGCGATAAGCCTCGGTGAGCTGGAAGCAAGCATTGAACCGGGGATTTCCGAATGGGAAAACCCATATAGGTAAAACCTATATACCTTTTTATTAAGGGGCGATACCTAGAGAAGTGAAACATCTCAGTATCTAGAGGAAAATAAAGCAATAGCGATTTCCGGAGTAGCGGCGAGCGAAAGGGAAACAGCCTAAACCATTTCTATGTCTAAACTTAGAGGTGTTGTAGAAGTGGGGTTATAGGGCTTACAATAAGATTGCTCTAACAGTCTTGTAAGAGTTACAAATTCTAGAAATAGAAGAAGCACTTGGAATGGTGCACCAAAGAAGGTGAAAGTCCCGTATTTGAAATTTCCAGAACTCTTAAGTAAGTACCTGAGTACTACGAAGCACGTGAAATTTTGTAGGAATTTGCGAGAACCATCTCGTAAGGCTAAATACAATGTAGTGACCGATAGTGAACCAGTACCGTGAGGGAAAGATGAAAAGTACCCCGTGAGGGGAGTGAAATAGAACCTGAAACTGTATGCTTACAAGGTATGGAAGGGCTATGATTTTATCAAGCCTAACTGTGTGCCTTTTGTAGAATGAGCCTGCGAGTTACTGTGTGCAGCAAGGTTAAGGGAATGTAATCCCGGAGCCATAGCGAAAGCGAATTTGAATAGAGTGATGAGTTGTATGCGGTAGACCCGAAGCTGAGTGAGCTAACCTTGGTCAGGATGAAATTTCGGTAACACGAAACGGAGGTCCGAACCGATGAATGTTGAAAAATTCTCGGATGAACTGAGGTTAGGGGTGAAAGGCCTAACAAACTCAGTGATAGCTGGTTCTCCCCGAAATGGATTGAGGTCCAGGCTTATATGTTTCAATGCGGGGGTAGAGCTCTGTTTGGGATAGGGGCTTTTGCGAGTTACCAAACCCAGGCAAACTGCGAATACCGCATTGTGAAGTATAGGACTGAGCGCATGAGGGATAAGCTTCATGTGCGAGAGGGAAACAACCCAGATCGACAATTAAGGTTCTTAAATTCGAGCTAAGTGATAAAGGAAGTGAGATGGCATAGACAGTCAGGAGGTTGGCTTAGAAGCAGCCACCCTTTAAAGAGTGCGTAATAGCTCATTGATCGAGCCATCTTGTGCCGAAAATATACGGAGCTGAAGCTCGGTACCGAAATTTCGAAATCTAGTTTATTCTAGATTGGTAGGGGAGCGTTCTTGTTGGAGTGAAGGTGTATCGTAAGAAGCACTGGACCGGCAAGAAGTGAAGATGCAGGCATGAGTAGCGATAATGCCAGTGAGAGTCTGGCACACCGTAAGCCCAAGGGTTCCTCTGGAAGGTAAATCCGCGGAGGGTTAGTCGGTCCCTAAGATGAGGCCTGTAGGCGTAGTCGATGGGAGACAGGTTTATATTCCTGTACTACGTGTTTTTGGTTTGACTGATGGGGTGACGCAGTAAGATAAAAAGTGGAAGTGATGGTTATCTTTCTACAAGGCCGTAGAGCGTTGAAGGGATTAGGAAAATCCGGTCCTTGAGCTTGAGAGCTGATGTCAACTCTACCTTCGGGTGTGAGGAAGCTTTTGATTCTACACTGCCAAGAAAAACCTCTAAAGGACAAAAATACGTAACCGTACCCTAAACCGACACAGGTGGGCGAGGAGAATATCCTAAGGTGTTCGAGAGAAATCTCGTTAAGGAACTCGGCAAAATGACTCCGTAACTTAGGGATAAGGAGTGCCTCGTTATAGTGAAAGGCCTGCGCCTGGAGCTAGAAGAGGTGACACTAAAGAGTTAGTAGCGACTGTTTATCAAAAACACAGGTCTCTGCAAACATGTAAATGAAAGTATAGGGACTGACACCTGCCCGGTGCTGGAAGGTTAAGAGGATTTGTTAGCTTCGGCGAAGCAATGAATTGAAGCCCCAGTAAACGGCGGCCGTAACTATGACGGTCCTAAGGTAGCGAAATTCCTTGTCGGGTAAGTTCCGACCTGCACGAATGGTGTAACGACTGCTAAACTGTCTCAACGAGAATCTCGGCGAAATTGTAGTGCCCGTGAAGATGCGGGCTACCCACGGTAGGACAGAAAGACCCCGTGAACCTTTACTGTAGTTTGATATTGTTCTTTAAGTATACATATGTAGGATAGGTGGGAGGCTTTGAAGTGGTGGCGTCAGCCGTCATGGAGCCAACCTTGAAATACCACCTTTGTGTAATTGAAGAACTAACTGATGTAGTTAGCCTACATCGGGACAGTGTTTGATGGGCAGTTTGACTGGGGCGGTCGCCTCCTAAAGAGTAACGGAGGCGCCCTAAGGTTCCCTCAATACGGTTGGAAATCGTATGCAGAGTGTAAAGGCATAAGGGAGCTTAACTGTGAGACTTACAAGTCGAACAGGTACGAAAGTAGGGCTTAGTGACCCGGTGGTTCCGAATGGAAGGGCCATCGATCAACGAATAAAAGGTACTCCGGGGATAACAGGCTTATCGGGCCCAAGAGTTCATATCGACGGCTCGGTTTGGCACCTCGATGTCGACTCGTCGCATCCTGGGGCTGTAGCAGGTCCCAAGGGTTTGGCTGTTCGCCAATTAAAGCGGCACGCGAGTTGGGTTCAGAACGTCGTGAGACAGTTCGGTCCGTATCCACCGTGGGCGTTGGAGATTTGAGAGGGCCTGTCCCTAGTACGAGAGGACCGGGATGGACAGACCTCTAGTGTACCGGTTGTGATGCCAGTTGCAACGCCGGGTAGCTACGTCTGGAAGGGATAACCGCTGAAAGCATCTAAGTGGGAAGCCTGCCTCAAGATAAGATCTCCCTGTGAAGTTTTCTTCACCTGAAGATCCCTGAAAGAACATCAGGTTGATAGGTCATAAGTGTAAGTATAGTAATATATTGAGCTGAGTGATACTAATCGATCGTGAGTCTTGACCATATTATGTTATACATAAATTTATTTGTGTATTATTTGTTGCCGCCAATGATAGAGCAGGGGAAACACCCGTTCCCATCCCGAACACGGAAGTTAAGACCTGTATTGCCAATGGTACTTAGGAGTTCGCTTCTTGGGAGAGTAGGGTGTTGGCGGTTTATGTTATTATTGTGTTTTATATTGGTTTTGTTAGTGAGATTTTATTCTCTCGCTAACTTGCTTCGTTTAATGAATATTTAAAATTGAATTGACAGATGGTCTTGCCATGGGCTCTCCATAGGGTATTGTATTTGATATGCGAGCGTGGTGGAATTGGTAGACACGCTAGACTTAGGATCTAGTGCTGAAAAGTGTGGGGGTTCGAGTCCCTTCGCTCGTATTTTTATTGCGGGAATAGCTCAGTTGGTAGAGCATCTCCTTGCCAAGGAGAAGGTCGCGGGTTCGAACCCCGTTTCCCGCTTGATTTAGTTTTCTTACTCATATGCATGGGAGTAAGAAGATCTTTATGTCTTATTTTGCTTCTTTTTTTAGTTCTTATTCATATTATTGTTCCTTTTCTCTTTCACTGGTATTTCTTTTTATACTGTTATGGTTTAGTTCTTTAGTAGAATATGAGATTTGGCATTCATCTAATTTACAAAGCATTAATGTTTTAAAGGTGGATAGTACTACTTCGTTCAAATATAAAAGTAATCAACATAGTAGTAGTCATGCTTCTTTGGAGGATCAAAAATATGTTCGATATAGCTCAAGTATAAATTCAGTATCTTTATCAAATGTACAAGCACCTAGGCTGTTAAGTCATTTGCCTAAAAAATATCCAGAAATGGCTAAAGAAGCTAATATTGAAGCAACGTTATTACTAGAAATTTTTATCAATACAGATGGTACAGTGGGGAAAGTAAATATTCTAGATACTCATCTTAGTCGTATTTTACCTGATTTGCTTAATAGAAAATTTAAACGTTTGTTTCAAAAAGCCACCTACGAAACATTACATTATGCAAAATATTCTAGGCCCTACGTTAATAATCGTAATGTGCCTATAAAATTTAAAACATCTCTACAATTTATACTAAGATAAAGATTCAATAGAGTAAAAGCAATTATTACGCATACATATTGATCTATAATATATCTTGTAGGAGGTTATCTTGTAGTTTTATGAAGGGCAATTTTTTCTTTTATTTCTAATGTCTTCAGACTTACTGTGACCAGTCGTGGTATTAAGTCAATTAGATAGGGGCGACTAATTTTTCTGTAGCGCTCTAATTCATTTTCTGATGTATTATATTTATCAAAAATAATTTTATAGTAGGTATAATTTTTTACATTAGGTTTTTTAGAGGTATGTTGTTTAATAAGCCATTCAATCGGTGAGCGATGACCTAATTTGTAAGTAAATGCTTTGGGTGGGATATTACTAATTGTGGTATGGCTGTCTAGTAAGATAGTACCAGTATAGAGTTTATTTTTATCTTTATCTATTTTACATCTTGGTATGATCTCTCCCTCTCTTATGTCAATTTTTACATCTGGATGTTTTTTAATCTTTTCAAAATCAATGTGATGCTTAATTAACACTTTACCTGATTCAGCCAATGCATGAAAATTATGATAAAAAGGTATATTAGGTAAATTTCTTTGCAGATCAATTTTATATTTGGCTACATAATCTTGATGGTGGAATACAGCATACACATAGTAAAATATATCTAGTTTTTTGATAGAGTCGTCTTGATAATGTATTTGAAATTCCCTTAATGACCAGTCCGTTATATTATCTAAGCGTTTCCCCTCTTGATATTGGTAGAGGGGTAGGTTTACTATCCCCCCATACAGGCAATTTAAATCTACAAGTAATTTTGAAGCTAAAGGATGCCATTGACTGTTATTAAGGCCATTAAATCCAATGCATATATTTTTTTGTTCCAGGTTTTCCCCAAATATAGAGTAATGTTTATAAGTTAAGACATCATTTAGAGAGTTATGGGTATAGTGATAGACACTAGAAAAAGGTCTATAAAGGGAAACCGTGATCTGCTTTGTGTTGAAAGGAGGAAGCATTTTATTTAATCTAAAATATCTTAGTTTTAAATCTCTACTCCATTTGATTGTTTTATGTCCAAAGGCTTTTGCATCACCTGCATACTTTTGTAATAGTCGGTTATAAGTGTTTATAAAATAGTTGACCTTATTTATCAGTATATGTTTATCTAAATCATAAACCCATAAATCTCGGCTTGTTACTACTCCATTGCTAGATATGTTAAAGATGGCATTGAATTTTTTATTTTTGCTAACCACTGGCATATGTTGGTGAAAATCTGTTTCTTCTGTATGTAGCCAATGACCCTTACTAGGCCTTATTAAATTAAAAGTAAGGTTTTCTACAGTATGTCGATTTAAGAACTCTAGTTTTTCTGTACGAAGAGATAAAATGTCAAACGGGTGTGTGTAGTATATTTGTCCCTTTTTTTTATGTTCTATATCTTTTATGAAGTATGTAATACATACGCCTATAGCTGCATCTTTGCCAAATATTGTATTTTTTTCACCTAAAAATATATTTGGGTCATTTAAATATTTTCTTACGTTGCCTCCCAGATCAACTACATAAATATTACTAAATTCATTTGCCACACTGGTACGGAATCCATCAAATGATTGACTATCTAAGAAGCTATTATTACTAATAAATGCAATAATACCTTGATTCTGAATATGGTCACTAGCCCACCTGATAAAACGTACATAAGTATCAAAGGTTTTTGTTTTTTGTGAAATGCTATTGGCCACATAGGTGTCTCTAATACGTTGGTCAATATTGGGATATGCTCTATGCTTATTTTGTGCATTTTCGTTATCCCGATGTCCGCTGTAAGGGGGGTTACCAATGATAACTGTGATGTCTTGGGATGCCTCTTCTATGCAATGTATATTGTCTAGTTCTAGAGTATCTTGACAGGTAAGCTTCTGAAAAGGCATATATTTTTTTGTAATATCAAAAAAAAAGTTTTCAATGCATAATTTAGCTATAAAATAAGGCAAAATAGAAATTTCCATAGCAAATATTCTATTTTCATATTGATATTTTAATTTATCATTATCTTGGTATTCTTCAAAAAGATAATGAAGTAGATGTGAAATAAAATTACCTGTTCCCGTGCAGGGATCTATTATCTTTACATTATGTTCCATTAAGGTTGTGTTAAAGTGTTTTTGTAGTAATGTGTCTGTGCTTCTTATCATAAAATTCACTACTTCATAAGGAGTATAAACAATGCCTAATGTATGTGCCTGTTGAGGGTAATAGGCCTGGTAAAATTTTTCATAGAATTTAAGTAAATATGTTATCTGTTGTTTAAAGTCGTTCCCTCCTGAAAGTTTTTCAGTCGATTTAGATGCCATAGATAAACCTAATTTTTTTGTAATCGCTTTTCTGAATTTTTTCTCAAAAATTATATTCACACTTTTTTGTAGCATATCTATTACAGTATCCATCTTATTAATATTGATACGTCCAAAAATAATAGGACATATTTCAATCGTCATGATATATTGGATAAGTATTGCTTTTGTTGTTTCTCTCTCTATCTGGGGATGTACAACAGATTGCAATAGTTTTTCTAAAGATTTAATTTGCTGGTTATATCTTTTACAAACTTCCTGTTGTTTTAAATATCGTTCTATCATGTCAATGGTCATAGTCAGTTTTTCTAACCAACGATTATTATAAAAATAATTAGTTTCTTGATCAGATAATCCTGTATATTGTTTTTCAGTAGGCATGTCAGAGATAGGATTTGTAAAATGTATTGTCATGAGAAGGTCTTTTTAAGTGTCTTCTCATTAGAACTTACAATTTAGAGATTCCGCAACAGAACTGGACAAAATAAACTTGGTTAGTTGTTCTTTTATTACCTATAAAATTGCTGTTTATAAAAAATAGATGACATAAAACAATATATCATCTATTTGTGTTCCATGTACAGGTACTTACTTACTTTTTTATTATGTTTTTGTGTATTTACAGGTTCCTCTTTTTTAAACTCTTACACTGGAATGAAGCCAATGGTGTATTCTGATTGCAAGCGTATTGTAATAGATTTTGGTCCTGAGGATATGGCATTGAACAGTCGTTCTAAGGAAATTTTTATCTCCTCGCATGCCAGGCATTCTTGGGAAACGCCTGGTAATATTTATGTTTTAAATCCTGTATCGCATAAGATCCGTTTAATAAATAGGAGAGATGAGCCTGAGAATTTTATTCTTCGACCACACGGCATTTCTTTTGTATCTTCTCGTCAATTGTTATATGTTGTTAATCATGGGAAGACAGAGAAGGATGGTCATCATGCTATTGTACTATATAAGTTTAAAAAGAATGTCTTATATTTTGTTCAAGTATTAGAAGATCCTCTTCTTGCATCTCCTAATGATGTGGCTGCCTTACCTAATGGTGATCTCTATGTAACCAATGACAGGGTGGGTAGTTCTAATGTTCTGTCTATGTTATTTAAAAGGGCTAATGTCGTGCACTACAACAGCAGTACAAAAAAATGGAACAGGATTATTAAAGGTTTGTCTTTTGCTAATGGAATCTTGGTTACATCAAATATGATATTAGTTGCGGATACTAATGCTAGTAAGTTATTATATTATAATAAGCAAGATGACTCTCAATGGGTTCTTAAAAAACGTTTCCCTGTTATTCACCCAGACAATATTACCTTCTACTCAGACAACGAAGTTATAGTAGCTTCGCATAAGAGTTTATTTGCTTTTATTCGGCATGCATCCAATATGCAAAAGAAATCGCCAGGGGCATTATATCTGGTTAATCTAGATACCAGTTCAAAAAAATTACTCTATGAAGATGTAGGTGAAGGGATTAATGCCATGTCTACCGGATTATTTCATCGTAACCAGATTTTTATTGGCCAGGTTTTTGATAAGTTTATCCTCTCCTGTCCGGTAACATAGAATTAGTCTTGGTCTATGAATACTTTGTTGGAAGTAAAAAAAAAGACGATTCTAACTCAATTAAAAGAAAGTCAAATCCTTTATCAACAGGATTGTAATCTCAGTAAGTACAGTACTTTCAAGGTTGGTGGTAAGGCAATGATTATTGCTATGCCTAATACAATCGAGCAGTTAAGAACTCTTTACCAAATTATTTTTGATCTCCGTATACCTTATTTTTTTTTGGGGGGTGGGTCTAATATCTTATTCTCAGATAGTGGCTTTGATGGTTTAGTTATACAGTATAAGGCAAAAGAAGAGATTATTTTTAAGGATCAAACGGAAGATAGTATTCTAGTGAGTGTACCATCTAATGCACGGGTAGCATGGTTTGCCAAACAAATCAGTAAAAAAGGTTATACGGGGGTAGAGTTTTTAACAACAATTCCAGGACAAATAGGGGGGGCAGTTATCCAAAATGCAGGTTGTTATGGACAAGAAATATGTGATGTATTATATGCAGTGCATATAATACATCAATCACAGCATGAACGATTTATTACTAAAGAATGTCAATTTTCCTATAGAGATAGTCTGTTTAAGCAAAATCCAAATTTATGGGTGACTGCAGTTGATTTTCTTTTGTATGAAGGCGAACTAAAAACTATAATAAAAACCATCGATAAATTTACAGAATCTCGATTAAATAGCCAACCAAAAAATCGGCGTTCAGCTGGTTCTATTTTTAAAAATCCCCCTCATGATATTACCCATTTAAAAGCCTGGGAGCTTATTAAAGAATCTGACCTATCCCATGCTTCTATAGGTGGTGCACAAGTTTCTCCAGAGCATTATAATTTTATTGTTAACTCTGGTCATGCAACGGCAAAGGATATATTTAGTTTAATGTGTCATATAGAAGAGAAGGTAAGAGACATAACAGGTGTTTCTCTAGAGAGAGAAGTCATATTGGTTGGCCAATTTTTTGAGTAGTATGAAGTGAACAATGACATCATATCATAATATATTTTTTGGCTATACCTTGTAAAGTTCGTCTATTTCTATGTCCGATAAGGACCTAAGCGTGACTATCAATGATGTTGGTGTGTATACGTATTACTGATTAAAAGAGGTAGGAGATAATGAGAATCACAAAAAGTTTAATTACATTTATTGTTTTTTTCTGTCTATGCATAAGTATGCTTTATGCACAAGATGGAAGTAAAAAGACACAGACAAAAACAGATACATCTAGTGTAGATGCAGTTGATGCTGACTTAAAATGGCATAACCCTGACTATCATGGGTATAGCCAAGTTTTTGATGAACTTGCTAGGTTGAGTGACGCTTATTCTAGGAATAAGCTTCGTCAAGCTTTGTCTAATTACCAAACAGGTAAATCGACTATTGAGAAGATGCGTAAAGAAGTAGAGTACTTTATGGCTAATGCAGACGAAGAAAGGCATCTAAATGAAAAGTGGTATTGGCAAGTTATAGATCGCCAATCTCGAGAAAACAATACAATTACACTGATGAAACGACGTGCTAAAATTGAAGCAGTTAAGTATTTCTCAAAAGCTATTCGAGACTTAGATACAATTACAAATAGAGATATTAGGGAAGGGATGGAGCTTAAAGAATTATTAGCTCGTACCTATCTTGAGTGGGTATTAGCCCAATATGATCTGGGTAATTTACCTCAGTGTATCGATATTTTAGAAAGATATATTGCTTTAGGCCCTCGGTATGAATTAGAGGTAGCTCCACATAAATATCTGGCTTCAGCTTATGCCTTTAAAGAAAGAGTTTTGGAAAAATATGAAGCGGGTACTGAACAAGAGAGATTATTCTATAAAAAGAAAAAAAATGAGCATCTACTTCGAGCAGCTGAATTGAAGTATAAAAAAGATTCGCCCGCTTATGAACAAGTGGTTGAGCTAATCAACCGAGATGAAGTGATTGCCATTGCCCCTTAAGTGAAGTGGTAACTTTCATATTGAAAATAAGAGAGCAGATTCTCATTTTACAAAGACAGGCAGGTTTCGTCTGTCTTTGTATATTATAGGGTGGGTATCAATCTGCAAATAAATGATTAAATATGTTCTGTGTGTTATTATAGATGATAGGGGCTAATTCATCTGCATGTAGGTTTTTTAGATCGGCTATATAATTTAATGTATTTCGAATATATCCTGGTTGATTGGTTTTTCCTCTGAATGGTATGGGTGCTAAGAAAGGTGCATCAGTTTCGATAAGTATACTCTCTACTGGGCATATGCGGGCAGCTTCTTGATTGTCCTTAGCATTTTTGAATGTCACGATACCAGAGAATGATATCTGGCAACCTAATTTTAAGTAATCTTCTATCTCCTTGGGCCCGCCGGTAAAACAATGAATAATAATTTTTTGTTGTGGATCGCAATTACTTAGTATGTCAATGGTATCTTCATGAGCATCTCGAGTATGTATACAGACAGGTTTATTTATTTTATGTGCTTTTAATAGGAATTGTTCTAATACAGATATCTGTTTAGCTCTATGTTCTTGTGTATAATAATAATCTAAACCAATTTCACCTATGGCAACAAACTTATCATCATTCTGACTGTTTTCTATATGTTCTAAACATAGGAGATGGTTTGAATTCGCAACTTCATTGGGGTGTAGGCCAAGTGTATATTTATAGTCAAAGGGTAATTGTTTTTTAGCATACTCTTGAACAAATGCGAAAGAGTTTTCGTTAATACCAATTTGTACTAGGCCAGTAATATTATTTTCTTGCATGCCAGCAAAAATAGTATCTTCATGAATACCTTTTTCTATTATGAGATCTAAATGGCAGTGTGTGTCAATAATAGGGTAGAGTTTCATACGTAGTTTACTAAGTTTGCCAAGGATAACAAACAATCAAGACAAAGTTACAAAATAAGATATATTTTGGTGTAGAGGTTGCAATCTCTATTTGAAGTGCAAAAATTAGTTTTGCACTTCAAATACTTTATTAGATGTTAAGTGTAAGTTTCACTTTACAGTACTATAATGTTATAGTATTCACTATATACATCAACTTATTAGACGATACAAGGGAAGTAATAGATAAGCAAAGAAGAAACCAACCATATAAATAATAATGGAGATCCATAAAATTACTTTGCTAAAACTTTTTCCTTCTTCACAGGGAGTGCTCGCCTGTTTATCAAGGCCAGCTATATCACAGGCTATTACCTTTGAGTCTTTTTTAAATACCCACCAGTAGTTTATACCTAATAGTAAAAAAATAGCCATAAAAAGATAATCTTTGTTTTGGGTTATATGTGGTAAAAAGGGTAAGCTTTCAACCATACTAATAAGTACAGAACCTAAGCCTATCGAAGTGAGCAATATAGGTAATGCACAACATATTAAAGTTGAAGAAGAGGCAAAGAGCAATAAAATACGTGTTATTTTTTCTTTATGGATTGTATGATTCATAATTTTCATAGAAATCTACTTCCAACTCTTCACAGAGATCCCCAAACGTTGGGTAATCGCTTTTGACGTGAAAACTCCTTGCAGTTTTATTATCTTTTTAGGAATTTTAACACCTTGAAAAGCTTTTTTATCTAAGAGAATTTTTTGATTGGTATAGGAACTAGTAAAAAAGATTTGTTTTTGCTTTTGTGTTATTCTTCCTTTTTGTTTAAAGTGTATTGCCCTTAGCACGTATCCTGCCTTTGCGATGGCTTGTAAAATTTTTTGAAATGCAATTGCTTTATTTTTGTGTATAGCAATTTTAGCATAACCCATTTCAGGTAGAACTTCTACACCATCACCACCAAATTTAGATTTATCAACAAAATTGAAACGAGCCATTCTTTTTTCAGTTGCATAAGCACAAAAAGAACAAACCAAGCCATCTATCTCTAATATAATAATATTTTCCTGAGCAGATGGATACTTTATCTTCTTATGTGTTTTTTTAACATTCTTTGCAGAGTGTTTATGTTCTATGTGCTTATGCACTTTTTTAACATTCTTAGAAGAATGTTTCTGTGATTGAGCATTTAAATTAATGGCTACTACCATTAGAATTACTATTTTTTGTACGTTTAACATATAAAATCTCCTTAAAATTTTTTGCATAAATTGTTCACTAATAAATAAAAGCGCCTCCCATAGAAACCAGGATACGCCAGTCTTCAGACAAGCCTTGATTTTTACTATATCTATAAATGGGTATGGACAACACGACATGTAGCAGATAATTATTCCAATATATCATTACATTTGGTACAATCTCTAAGCTAAATCCAGGATATAAGAAAATAGACGCATTAAGGTTTTCACGGAAATAAATATATTCACCTTGTATTCCTAAAGATACCCAACTTCCTATGTTCATAGAGTTTACATGAAATACATGATATCCTTCTCTAATAAAGATAGTCTCTTCCAGTATAAAATTGGTGGAGGACTGCGGAAAGCTTATTTTACTTTCTAGTCTAGCAATACCCAAGAAATAATAAGTTTCTATATCACCCAAGAAGATAAGAGAAGCTCCAAAATCCGTTTGCTTAAAACGTTGGCTATTATTTGACCAATGAAATAAAGGTGCCATACCAATACTAGCGGCTTGCCCCTGTGCATTGTAATATTTCTTAATGGCACCACCCAAAGAAATTTCTCCTATATGAGAGCTCTGTTGCTGATTATTGGTTTGATCTATCTGCCCTCTTATTTGTTTTTGCCAAGGAATTTCAAGAAGCAAACGGTATTCCTTACTAAAAGTAAAAACTCCCTGCATATTAAATTCATGAATTTCTTCAAAATCTTTGTTTATGTTATTCAGTAAGTTGTTCTTTTGGTAGATTTTAGTTTTTTCATGATATTCATAATTCGCTTGGAAACCAAATCCATGATCCCATCGTGGTAATGTATTCATCACCGGCAAGTTTTGTTCAGCTATAACTGTATTCACATGTAATAACAGATAAGCTATATATAGCAAATATCTTTTTTGCTTTTTCATAATATATCACCTTAATAATCCTCTTATTTCATAGATGCAAGGTAGCATAACTAGCACAAAGACACGCAATATAGTACGTCCTTGCTAGAGTATACCAAACCTAAGTCAAGTGGATGCAAATCATCCAACCCATGGATAGATGAAGTAATTTTATAGTCTTAGTTTTTGAAAAAGAAAAAATAGGAGGGGAGAAAATCTTGAATGGTAAAATGCCAATGGTGGCATTTTACCATTCGCTGGCATACTAGCATAATATCTTCCTATGTAGATGAGAACATAATCCACGCCTGCCCGGACTTTATCAAATGTGATGTGAACATAGTTTTTTTGCAAACTTATGTCACAAGATTGACGATGTGGACAAGCCTTATCGTGGTTAGATTTAGATTCATGACAATCTGTATGATGTAAATTATGGCGGACATCTGACTTCTCTTTAAGTACACTCTTCTGATTATGATGTGCCATGTGTTCCTTAATAGGGCTACATAAGCAAACAGATATGCTGGGAGCTATAAATGCAGACAGAATCAGGTAAATTACAAAATGCATTGGACGCAACATACCATAATGGTGTGTGTTATACTACTACCTGTCAAGTATTTTCTGTTAGGTACCTGTAAATTGAAGCTGCAAAGATTAGCCTCACTCTTTAAATATCTTAATTGGGCGTTAAGTAGCCTAATACTTTTTTTGGTCTTGAATTAATTTTGTGTATAATCTCATCATATTTTTTTCTAAATATAACTCTATCTGTATCCGTTATCCATAGTGTGTTTTCATAAGATATTTCTCATAGGATGTTCTTCTTTAGAAAAACAGCTTAGGAATATTTAAATTGTCTAGTTCCATAATTGATCCTACAATTTGATTATCCAAATTCTATGGGTTTAATTTAGAAAATAGTTCACAAATGAAAGGCCTGAAAATATATGATCGCTAAACTATCTATCTTTGTATTGTAATATTTGTGTATTCTGTGGACATGCAAACTCATTTATTGAAAATGAAAATGACAGCGTTAAACATGCAGATTCAGCTGGTTATTCGCACCGCCTCCTCTGATGCAGTGGAATTTGGTAGGTTGAAAAAAAAAGTAGATGCCTGGGGTATCCGTCAGGATAATACCATTGTATGGACATATGAGCTCTTTTTTTTAGAACCAGAACCACTAAACTATATAATTGTATATGACATAGAAAAACGCCAATTCTTTTGTTTATTACATTTGGATCCTGATAATAATTTACAAGACTTACTCAATTTTCATTGTAAAGATTTTCCTATTTTATCCTCACGCTTATTAGCACTAACTAAAAACATACCTTCTATACGTACTAGAGTGTTACGGGAGTATATTTTTAGTCAGGCAAATATACCTTTAATAAAAAGTACGTTCCGTTTTTCTAAAGCCAAAAAGATGCATCTATATAATAGAATCACAAGAATCATTAGTTTACTTGCCATAAAAAAAATTATTTCCCAGGGCGAGGTAAAAATGATGGAAAAATATACAAAAGAATTACAACTCTATTAATGAGTTATTTCATAATGTCATAAATCGCAGGTATGTCAATTGTACCTTGGGGTGTTTGAAAATATTCCATAAGGCATGCAATAAGACGCCCCATTGCCACCCCCGAACCATTTAAGGTATGTACAAATTCATTTTTTTTTGTATGGATATTCTTATAACGAATTTTTGCTCGCCTAGCCTGAAACTCATGAAAATTAGAACAAGAAGAAATTTCTAACCACCTCTTTGTGCCGGGCATCCACACCTCAAAATCATATGTTTTATTTGCAGAAAAACCTATATCTCCTGAACAGAGCAATATAATGCGGTATTTTAATTGAAAAAAATCTAGAATAGACGCAACATCATCCACTAATAACTCCAGTTCATATGTAGACTTTTCAGGTAGACAAAATTTAACTAACTCAATTTTATTAAATTGGTGTACCCGCAAAATTCCCTTCGTGTCTTTCCCTGCACTCCCCGCTTCTCTACGGAAACACGGGGTAAAAGCCATAAGGTAAAGAGGCAGTATCTTAACTGGCATTATCTCATTACGGTAAAGGTTTGTTAGGGATACTTCGGCGGTGGGTATCATATTAAGCTGATCTTTGGTAATGTGATAATATTCATCTTGAAATTTAGGAAATTGTCCCGTTGCCAGCATACATTCATTTTTCACAATTAAAGGGATCAATCTTTCTTTGTAACTTTTTTTCTGGTGTTTACAAAGTAGCCAACTGGCTAGTTCACGTTCTAGTTGTGCTAGGGTTTCATTGTACACATAAAATCGACTGCCAGATAATTTTACCCCACGCTCAAAATCAATTAACTGATTCTTAATTGCCAGCGTATAATAGTCTAAAGGTGTAAAATTAAATGATGGATTATATTTGCTTTCTCTAACCACCTCATTCTCTGCATCACTTATGGGTACAGTAGGATCTAAGACATTAGGAAGCCAAAGTAATTTTTCATGATACTCTTTTTCAACAATATATTTTTTTTCTTCTATATGTTGAATTTCAACAGAAAGCTCTTTTGCATATTTTTTCTGCGTAGCTAATTCGTCATTTTGATCTTGTGACAGTAATACATTGATTTTTTTTACTAATTCTTTTTTTTTATGTTGTTTGTTTTCTAAGTGCGATAAAATATCTACTCGTTTTTTTGCCAGCCTTTCTAAGGTAGCTAATAATGGCACACTCTCAGAATCCTTGATCTGTCTGTTATGTAAGGTTTTTTTTAATAATTGCAAGCCCTCTTCGTTTTTTAGTAAATTAGGATTGATCATACTCTAACCTCTCATTCATACCTATTCATACCACTTTCGTATAGTTAGCGTATTATAGTAAAATGATATATCGTGACAAATATTATATTTGCAAAGAAGTTGGGTTCATTCGTTTAGTTTGCCATGCGTTGTAGTGGAATAGAAATTCCTATTCTATCCAGAACCAAACGTAGCTTTCCAATACTTTTTTATAAAAAAGTATTGATTGTGTAAGTACATACAATATTTTCTCCTCATGAATACAGCACAACAGCACAACAGCACAACACATAGATACTTTTACCAGTTACTCTATGGTTTACTAATCATTATTTGTTTTTTTGCGTATTGCAAGGATGATAGCGATATGGTTGCTCCAGATGATCCAGGAGTGGTTGATCCACCAGAAGTGGTTGATCCAGATGATAACAAGCCACCATTTGTCACACTAAATTTAGATTGTACTGAAGAAAGAGAAAATAATTCAGACAAAACTGAATATTGCGGTGATACAAAGAAGATCACTAATACAATAAAAAGTGATAATTTGCCTATTTACACGGTAAAAAGGGTTGGTCCCAAAGACAAACCTGTAACAGTTACTTTGATGTGGGATGCAGCAGGAAGTTCTGGTAGTGATCGGCCAACAAAGTATGACCCAGCCCCA
Organism: Leptospiria bacterium; assembly: GCA_965262015.1. Classification (GTDB taxonomy): domain Bacteria; phylum Spirochaetota; class Leptospiria; order Turneriellales; family CBDBES01. The sequence goes on along the minus strand of OZ253494.1, from coordinate 867,954 downwards.
AGGATTGTTCCCTTTCTCAGTTCTTTGACTTTAATGAGTGATACTGTAACATGGTCAGATCGTGCAAGAAGCACTTGTAATGAGTTGAGTGATGACAGCATCGATCTTGACGATTATATAAGTGCTACTCATTATTCCTTTAAGTTCATAGGGGGACCAGATAATGAAGCTCCTATAGTAAGCGACATAACAAAAAATGCTTCTACTTTTGGTACTCCTGGTACTGTTAGTACTCCTGGTACTGCTGGTACTGTTAAAGTTGAGGGCACACTGTCGGTTACTATTCCAGCGGGTAGTCGAACCGCTACATTCCGATTAGATCCACATAGATGTCCAGATAGTACAACTTTTTTTGATCTTCCACCTACAATGTTTAAAAAGTATGGGAGAACCTCTGGAGATACCGTGGTATCTATTGGTATCCAAAGTATCAGTGACACAAGTGGTTTTGATGATATGTCGCCTCCAAAAGCATTAACGATAACATTCCCCGAAAGTCCTGCTGCTCTTGATGATGGTACTAAGATGTCGCTCAAGGAAGGGATCGAGACAGCTTTTTCTGGCAACACAGGTACAGACACACTCGATTTAGACCTAGACGGCAACAAAGGTAAGTTAAAGACCGCACAAAAAGAGGCTGATAAAGTTGCTGGTAAGTTCGGTACTGAAAATTAGTAAAAAAGAAAGAGTACAATTAACACTGTATTAAAATATATTTTTTTTCTTCTATATGTTGAATTTCAACAGAAAGATCTTTTGCATATTTTTTCTGTGTGGCTAATTCGTCATTTTGATCTTGTGACAGCAATACATTGATTTTTTTTACTAATTCTTTTTTTTTATGTTGTTTGTTTTCTAAGTGCGATAAAATATCTACTCGTTTTTTTGCCAGCCTTTCTAAGGTAGCTAATAATGGCACACTCTCAGAATCCTTGATCTGTCTGTTATGTAAGGTTTTTTTTAATAATTGCAAGCCCTCTTCGTTTTTTAGTAAATTAGGATTGATCATACTCTAACCTCTCATTCATACCTATTCATACCACTTTCGTATAGTTAGCGTATTATAGTAAAATGATATATCGTGACAAATATTATATTTGCAAAGAAGTTGGGTTCATTCGTTTAGTTTGCTATGCGGTGTAGTGGAATAGAAATTCCTATTCTATCCAGAACCAAACGTAGCTCTCCAATACTTTTTTAAAAAAAAGTATTGATTGTGTAAGTACATACAATATCTCCTCTTCATGAATACAGCACAACAGCACAACAGCACAACACATAGATACTTTTACCATTTACTCTATGGTTTACTAATCATTATTTGTTTTTTTGCGTATTGCAAGGATGATAGCGATATGGTTGCTCCAGATGATCCAGGAGTGGTTGATCCAGATGATCCACCAGGAGTGGTTGATCCAGATGATAACAAGCCACCATTTGTCACACTAAATTTAGATTGTACTGAAGAAAGAGAAGAACATGCTAATTGCAGTGGTACGAAGATGATCACTAATACAATAAAAAGTGATAATTTGCCTATTTACACGGTAAAAAGGGTTGGTCCCAAAGACAAACCTGTAACAGTTACTTTGATGTGGGATGCAACAGGAAATGCTGGTAGTGATCGGCAAGTAGCGTATGACCCAGCCCCAAAGATTGCTCCCTTTCTCTCTATGGTGGAGGGGGGAGGTGCCACTTTTCCATTCAATGAGAATAAAGAAAAAGGCACTTGTAATGAGAAGCGTTACACCGGCGTTCTTGACGATTATGTAAGTGCTACTTATTATTCCTTTAAGTTCATAGGGGGGCTAGATGATGAAGCTCTTACTACAGTAACACCTCCTATTTCTGAAAGTAGAGGAAGTGATACTGCTCTTACGGGTACACTGTTGGTTACTATTCCAGCGGGTAGTCGAACCGCTACATTCCGATTAGATCCACATAGATGTCCGGATAGTACAACTTTTTTAGGTCGTAGTACTAATGGTCGCAAAATTGGTTCTAAATTTAAAGAGCATTTAAATACCGGTACCTTCTCTGGAAGTAACGTGGTATCTATTGGTATCCAAAGTATCAGTGACACAAGTGGTTTTGATGATATGTCGTCTCCAAAAGCATTAACGATAACATACTCCCTCAATTCTACTCTTGAAAGTCTTACTCTTGGAAGTCTTACTCTTGATCCTGATGATGAGATCATGGATGCTTTTTCTAAAAACACAGGTACAGGCACATTCAATATAGACAGTGACCTCAACAAAGGTAAGTTAAAGACTGCACAAAAAGAGGCTGATAAAGTTGCTGGTAAGTTCGGTACTGACGATTAGTAAAAAAGAAAGAGTACAATTAACATTGTATTAAAATATATTTTTTTTCTTCTATATGTTGAATTTCAACAGAAAGCTCTTTTGCATATTTTTTCTGCGTAGCTAATTCGTCATTTTGATCTTGTGACAGCAATACATTGATTTTTTTTACTAATTCTTTTTTTTTATGTTGTTTGTTTTCTAAGTGTGATAAAACATCTACTCGTTTTTTTGCCAGCCTTTCTAAGGTAGCTAATAATGGCACACTCTCAGAATCCTTGATCTGTCTGTTATGTAAGGTTTTTTTTAATAATTGCAAGCCCTCTTCGTTTTTTAGTAAATTAGGATTGATCATACTCTAACCTCTCATTCATACCTATTCATACCACTTTCGTATAGTTAGCGTATTATAGTAAAATGATATATCGTGACAAATATTATATTTGCAAAGAAGTTAGGTTCATTCGTTTAGTTTGCTATGCGGTGTAGTGGAATAGAAATTCCTATTCTATCCAGAACCAAACGTAGCTTTCCAATACTTTTTTATAAAAAAGTATTGATTGTGTAAGTACATACAATATCTTTTCCTCATGAATACAGCACAACAGCACAACAGCACAACAGCACAACAGCACAACAGCACAACAGCACAACAGCACAACAGCACAACAGCACAACAGCACAACAGCACAACAGCACAACAGCACAACAGCACAACACATAGATACTTTTACCATTTACTCTATGGTTTACTAATCATTATTTGTTTTTTTGCGTATTGCAAGGATGATAGCGATATGGTTGATCCAGATGATCCAGGAGTGGTTGCTCCAGATGATCCAGGAGTGGTTGATCCAGATGATAACAAGCCACCATTTGTCACACTAAATTTAGGTTGTATTAAAAAAAGAAAAGAACATGCTAATTGCAGTGGTACAAAGACGATCACGATCACTAATACAATAAAAAGTGATCATTTGCCTATTTACACGGTTAAAAGGGTTGGTCCCAAAGACAAACCTGTAACAGTTACTTTGATGTGGGATGCAACAGGAAGTTCTGGTAGTGATCGGCCAACAGAGTATGACCCAGCCCCAAGGATTGTTCCCTTTCTCAGTTCTCTGACTTTAGGGGGCTCTCCTGTATCGGCAGATGATGCAAAAAACACTTGTAATGAGTTGAGTGATGGCAGCATCGCTCTTGACGATTATATAAGTGCTACTCATTATTCCTTTAAGTTCATAGGGGGACCAGATAATGAAGCTCCTATAGTAAACGAAGACGACATAATAGATGCTTCTGAAGATGGTACTCCTGGTACTAAAAGTGATGGTGGTAGTATTTATAGTACTCATGGTACTGCTGGTACTGTTGATGTTATGGGCACACTGTCGGTTACTATTCCAGCGGGTAGTCGAACCGCTACATTCCGATTAGATCCACATAGATGTCCAGATAGTACAACTTTTTTTACTTCCTCACCTACTACAGCGTTTAAAGAGTATGGGGGAACCTCTGGAGATACCGTGGTATCTATTGGTATCCAAAGTATCAGTGACACAAGTGGTTTTGATGATATGTCGCCTCCAAAAGCATTAACGATAACATTCCCCCAAAATCCTGCTGCTCTTGATGATGATACTAAGGCTAACCTCAAGAAAGGGATCATGGATGCTTTTGCTGGCAACACAGGTACAGGCACACTCGATTTAGACGTAGACGGCAACAAAGGTAAGTTAAAGACCGCACAAAAAGAGGCTGATAAAGTTGCTGGTATGTACGGTACTGAAAATTAGTAAAAAAGAAAGAGTACAATTAACATTGTATTAAAATATATTTTTTTTCTTCTATATGTTGAATTTCAACAGAAAGCTCTTTTGCATATTTTTTCTGTGTGGCTAATTCGTCATTTTGATCTTGTGACAGTAATACATTGATTTTTTTTACTAATTCTTTTTTTTTATGTTGTTTGTTTTCTAAGTGCGATAAAACATCTACTCGTTTTTTTGCCAGCCTTTCTAAGGTAGCTAATAATGGCACACTCTCAGAATCCTTGATCTGTCTGTTATGTAAGGTTTTTTTTAATAATTGCAAGCCCTCTTCGTTTTTTAGTAAATTAGGATTGATCATACTCTAACCTCTCATTCATACCTATTCATACCACCTTCGTATAGTTAGCGTATTATAGTAAAATGATATATCGTGACAAATATTATATTTGCAAAGAAGTTAGGTTCATTCGTTTAGTTTGCCATGCGGTGTAGTGGAATAGAAATTCCTATTCTATCCAGAACCAAACGTAGCTCTCCAATACTTTTTTATAAAAAAGTATTGATTGTGTAAGTACATACAATATCTTCTCTTCATGAAAACAGCACAACAGCATAGATACTTTTACCAGTTACTCTATGGTTTACTAATCATTATTTGTTTTTTTGCGTATTGCAAGGACGGTAGCGATATGGTTGTTCCAGAAGTGGTTGATCCAGATGATAACAAGCCACCATCACCATCTGTCACACTAAGTTTAGATTGTATTGATTCCAGAAAAGAATATGCTAATTGCGGTAATACAAAGACGATCAATAATACAATAAAAAGTGATCATTTGCCTATTTACACGGTTAAAAGGGTTGGTCCCAAAGACAAACCTGTAACAGTTACTTTGATGTGGGATGCAACAGGAGATTCTGGTAGTGATCGGCAAACAGAGTATGACCCAGCTCCAAGGATTGCTCCCCTTTCTCAGTTCTCTGACTTTAGGGAGTGATACTGTAACATTGGTACGTACTGTAAATAATATAACATTAGATGCAAGAAGCACTTGTAATGAGTTGAGTGATGACAACAGCGCTCTTAAAAAGTATGTAAATGCTACTTATTATTCCTTTAAGTTCATAGGGGGGCTAGATGATGAAGCTCTTACTACAGTAAACGACATAAAAAATATTTCTGTTCTTGGTAATGGTACTCCTGGTACTGGGTCTGCTAATGTTACGGGCACACTGTCGGTTACTATTCCAGCGGGTAGTCGAACCGCTACGTTCCGATTAGATCCACATAGATGTCCGGATAGTACACTGTTTACCTCTCATACTGAACGACCTGCAGGGTTTAAAAGGTTCCGTACCTCCACCTCTGGAAGTAGTACCACCGTGGTATCTATTGGTATCCAAAGTATCAGTGACGAAAGTGGTTTTGATATGTCGCCTTCAAAAAAAGAATTAATGATAACATACCTCGAAGATCCTACTGTTGATGATGCTGAAGATCCTACTCTTGATGATGATACTAAGGCTAACCTCAAGAAAGGGATCATGGATGCTTTTGCTGGCAACACAGGTACAGGCACACTCGATTTAGACGTAGACGGCAACAAAGGTAAGTTAAAGACCGCACAAAGAGAGGCTGATAAAGTTGCTGGTATGTACGGTACTGAAAATTAGTAAAAAAGAAAGAGTATAATTAACATTGTATTAAAATATATTTTGTATATAAGTTTTACACTTCAAAATAGAACTTATACCAAACGTAGCTTTCCAATACTTTTTTATAAAAAAGTATTGATTGTGTAAGTACATACAATATCTCCTCCTCATGAATACAGCACAACAGCATAGATACTTTTACCAGTTACTCTATGGTTTACTAATCATTATTTGTTTTTTTGCGTATTGCAAGGATGGTAGCGATATGGTTGCTCCAGAAGTGGTCGATCCAGATGATAACAAGCCACCATTTGTCACACTAAGTTTAGATTGTATTGATTCCAGAAAAGAACATGCTAATTGCGGTAATACAAAGACGATCAATAATACAATAAAAAGTGATCATTTGCCTATTTACACGGTTAAAAGGGTTGGTCCCAAAGACAAACCTGTAACAGTTACTTTGATGTGGGATGCAACAGGAGATGCTGGTAGTAATCGGCAAGCAGCGTATGACCCAGCCCCAAGGATTGCTCCCTTTCTCTCTAGCGTGGGTGCGGGAACCACAGGGGGTGCCATTATACCATTGAAGGAGAATGAAAAAGGCACTTGTAATGAGGCTAGTGGCAACAGCGATATTAAAGAGTATGTAAGTGCTACTTATTATTCCTTTAAGTTCATAGGGGGGCTAGATGATGAAGCTCTTACTACAGTAACATCTCCTACTTTTAAAAGTGCAGAAGGGAAGTGATACTGATTTTGAGGGTACACTGTCGGTTACTATTCCAGCGGGTAGTCGAACCGCTACATTCCGATTAGATCCACATAGATGTCCAGATAGTACAACTTTTATTAGTGGAGATCGTAAGAGAGAAAGTGGTTCTAACTTTAAAGAGCATTCAGGTACCGCCTCTGGAAGTAACGTGGTATCTATTGGTATCCAAAGTATCAGTGACAGAAGTGGTTTTGATATGTCGTCGCCTTTAAAAGAATTAACGATAACATACCCCCTCGATTCTACTCTTGAAAGTCTTACTCTTGATCCTGAGGATGAGATCAAGACAGCTTTTACTGACAGCTTCGGCACAGGCACACTCAGTTTAAACGACGACGGTAGCGAAGGTAAGTTAAAGACCGCACAAAGAGAGGCTGATAAAGTTGCTGGTAAGTTCGGTACTGACGATTAGTAAAAAAGAAAGAGTACAATTAACATTGTATTAAAATATATTTTGTATAAAACACATAAAGATGAAAATAATTCTAATTAATTTCATCCATCAATATAGTATAATGCCTAGAATGCCGGCTTTTATTTTTATTATTTGGCTTATTAAAACTCTTTAGAAAAATATTAATTTTGCTAAAAAATCAATATCGCTGAACCTGGGCTACACAAGCATGTAGTATTCTCTGTAAATTTCTATATTTTATGTTCTTTATCACAAATTATCACCCGTATATTTCCATGAACCCAGTAATGTTTTCTTTTTAATATTTTTAAAAAAGAATGGCTAACCAAGCCTATTTTGCCTAGAACCAAACTTACCTCTTCAAAGGGTTTCACACCACTTCAATGTTTTCCTCTTGACATATTAAGTATATTCATGGTAAAATCCTGTCAATGAAATGGGAAGCAGTGACTTTTGCAATGATCAAGCCAGAAGCAGTATTGGCTGGTCATGCAGGTAAGATTATTGAGCGTATATTGGTAGAGGGATTTTCTGTCAGGGCAATGAAAACAAAAAATCTAAGTTTGCGAGAGGCTGAGGTATTTTATGATATGCATAAAGAACGACCTTTTTTCCAGGAATTAACCCAGTATATTAGTTCATCTAAAGTTGTTCTTTTATGTTTGCAAAAAAAAAATGCAGTATTGCACTGGCGTAATGTAATTGGTGCTACCGATCCATCAGAAGCAGAAGAAAATACTATTCGTAAGTTATTTGGCCAGTCTAAAGGTGAAAATGCGGTGCATGGTTCTGATTCACTTGATTCAGCCAAACAAGAAGTAACTTTTTTCTTTTCAGGTTCAGAACTACTTTAATATTTATTTTAAACCATATTATACAGAACCCTCATGTATGATAAAAAAAAGTTTGAACATCATTATATAAATTTATACCAGTATTTTCAAGACGAGATCCCTGCTATTTTAGAGGGTTCCACTTTATACCAGAGCAATCCTACCTTTAAGGAAGCTATTTTATATAGTTTATTAGCAAAAGGTAAACGAATCCGTGTGATTATCTTGTTAGAGGTAGCTAATCTGATTGTTTTGAATCCCCGCAAAGCACTTTATTTATCCTTGGCATTAGAATGTATACATACTTATTCTTTAGTGCACGATGATCTACCCTGTATGGATAATGATACATACCGAAGAGGACAATTAACGAACCATGTAGTATACGGCGAAGCAACTGCTTTATTAGTGGGTAATGCCTTATTCTCTTTAGCCTTTGAAATATTATCCCAATTAGATTATCCTCGTAAAGTATACTATGAATTGTCTACTTTATCAGGTGTTTCTGGTATGCTTGGTGGCCAATTTTTAGATGTTACCGAACTCTCAGAAATTATAAAAGATGGTTCGAAGCCTTCAAGAGACTGGCTTATCCAGATGATTTACTTAAAAACTTCTCGGCTATTTAGGGCTGCTATCTTATTGCCTTACATCGCAAATTATTATACGTACAAAGAATTACAATTACAAAAGGTATGGGGAGACAATCTAGGTCTGTTATTCCAGCTCATTGACGATGTCCAAGATTATGGTGAAGGTACCGAGAATAGTAATACTGTTTATATTTTATCAAAAAAAGATTGTTTAGAACATATCCAAACTTTGTCAGATCAACTTCATAGACAGGCTATAAAGATTTTCCCTAATTCTGTATGGTTACAAGGCCTACCTCTTTACTTAGTGGATAGTAGCGAGATAATAGTGTAAGACGTATATTACTAGGCAACATTATTTTTTAAATCATAATTGTATGTGTTTTATATTCTGTAATAAAATTGTACGTATATTTTGTATATGAAGTTAAGTCTTTGGTTACTTGAAAATGATTTAGCTACCTCTTTATCACATGCTACAGGGCTGATCATGGCTGGATGTGTTCGGGTGAATGGACATGTTATGCGTAAAAGTGGTATATCCGTTAGAGCAGATGATCGTGTAGAGTTAATGAATCATACAGTATTATATTCTCGTGCTGCTTTAAAATTAGAACATGCTATACGTATGTGTAACTTTTCTGTGGCAGGCCATACTTTCATAGATATTGGTGCAGCACATGGAGGGTTTACACAAATTTTACTACAGCAAGGTGCATGCCAAGTAATTACAGTTGATGTCTCGTATGGTCAGCTACATCCTAACCTAAGAACAGATAAGAGAGTAATAGTAATAGAAAAAACTAATATTTACCAGCTAAACTGGAATACTTTACCAGATACATTAAGCAGATTTGTAATAGACCTCTCTTTTACTTCATTACGTAAATTACTTCCCCTGTTAAAAACCGTACGTCCTCATTTTGAAGGTTTAGTTTTATTTAAGCCACAGTTTGAATTTAAACATACTGTCAGAGAAATAAAACAACTCTCTTCAAAAAGTAGCATCTCTTTAGATAAGGGAGTTGTACGCAATGCAAAAGATCGCCAGCTGTTACTAAAATCCTTTTTTAATTTTTTAGATTTATATCAGATTACTTTAGTACAATATGTTCCCTCTGCTATCAAAGGAAGAAAAGGTAATCAAGAATATATGTTGTGGCTAAGATGGTAAAATAGGCCAATCACCAGGATACGTAATCTTTTTATTGTTTATATCACCTGGGAAAGTAGATACACAAAATCCCATATCCTGCATAAATGCACCTTCATCTTTCCAGTCATCTTGCATATGTAGAATTTTACTTACATCTTTTTTTTGCAGGGCTTGTTCAACAGACGGGGCATGAAGAAGTTGAGGAGTTTGTACGCTATATATTGCCTCTCGAGGAAGATAGTGAGTATGTGCATCATCTATATAGTAAAGGGAATCTATATTAGGTATAATAGGAATCCAACAAGGTGTTTTTTTAGAAAGTAATAAGATATGTTGTTGTATTTTTTCTATGAATGTGAGGGAAAGATATGGTCTATTCGCATCATGTATCATCAAGTTGAATTCAGAGGTCTTATATAGTTGTTTTAATAATAAAAAACCTTGGATAAAACTCTGATGACGGTTATTGCCACCTGTCGTATAATTGAGTTTAATATGCGGATATGTGTTTTGTAGAAATCGGAAGGATGGCATGAATAAAGATTGTATTTGTGGTTGCTTCGCAAGAACAAATACAACATAACTAAATGAAAAGTAATCTAGTAAGGCAGATACTGTAACACTAAACAGAGATTGCTTTTTGTTAACTTTTTCGTGGGAACAAGCATCTAAACGTATAACAGATGAAGATGGCAGGTATTGTTTAGGTATGTTGTTACCAAAACGTGAACCCGTACCTGCCATAAGCAAAAGCAAGCCATTTAATTTTATAGCTCTATCCGTCCATTGTATTAATGAAGAACTATTTATCTACTACTTCACTAAAGATCATTTTACCCGCATTGGTTTGGATTACACTAGTCACACGGGCACATATTCTCTTATTAATGAGTTGCCCACCTTTTTCTACTACAACCATTGTGCCATCATCTAGGTATCCCACACCTTGCTGGTTATCTTTACCTTCTTTTAGGATTTGTATTTCCATCTCTTCTCCGGGTAATACAACAGGCTTAAGAATATTTACCAGATTATTGATATTCCATATTGTTAGACCTTGTAGTTTAGCCACTTTGTTTAAATTGTAGTCATTTGTGATCAATATCGCCTTTTTTTCTTTGGCAAGTTGTATGAGTTTTGCATCGACCTCACGAGTATTTGTATAGTCTTCATAAGAAATATGAACCTCAATACTTTTATTATTTTGCAACTCATTAAGCATGTCTAATCCCCTTCTACCACGGCTACGCTTAATCGAATCCGATGAATCTGAGATGAGTTGCATCTCTCGCAAAACAAAATTAGGTATAACAAGAGGACCTTCTAGAAAACCTGCTTGTGTCATTGAAATTACCCTGCCATCAATAATAACACTTGTGTCTAATATCTTAGGCCTTACATTAATGAATGGAGCATCATCAGTATTATTAGTATCTCGCTCTATGGTTGTATTTGCGTCTCCATTCGACTGTATATTTTTCTGACTATTTGATATCATGGGGATGGGCTGGCTATTTGCGATTAAGCAAAATATATAAATCGTTACGGTGGATAGTAAACCCAAAAGACCCACTGTAATATACGCAGGATATTGCTGCAAAATAGGGTAGGCAAGTATAGTGATAAGTAATGACAGTAAAAGGCCCACCGTACCATAAAAAAGTACCCTTATCTTATCTTCCCTAGATAAGTAGTCTATTATGTAGACTATACATGCAGAGATACCTAAGAAAACAGAGGCCTGTATAACAGCTTCTAAGTTTCTGTTCAATAAGTATATGCCTATAGTAAATATTAAGATCCAAATATAATTAAATATAAACTTCATTTTTCTACTCCATTGGCCTCGTTCAATTGATGTGAACGAAGACCGCTTATTATATGGGCAACCTTAAAACTATAATCGTTCTAATTTAGGTTTAGCAAAACAAATGAGTAAATCAGAAAATAAAAATAATTACTTTCCATTTTATTTAGGTAAATACTCTGATATAAGGCTACCAGCATCTTCTAATTGTAGTTCTTTAGAAAGAGCAACTTCATTAATAATAAGAGAATAAGCTGATTCATATAACTTACGCTCCATAATAGAAAGTTCTTTATTACGTGCCCGCTTATAAAGATCTCGACATACTTCAGCGATTTGTTTGATAGATCCCGATTTAACTTTAGTAAGATTATTTTGGTATCTTATTTTCCAGTCTTCTTCTTGGACAGGAGACTCCTGAGATAATAGCTTCAGTATCTTCTTTACATCACCTGTCTGTATAATCTTTCTTAGGCCAATTTCTTCAGATTTAGCCACTGGGACCATAACGGTCATTTTAGTATTGATGAGATCAATAACATAATAATTTTCTTTTTTACCAAGAATTTCTTTTGGAGCCACTTCAGTGATTATGCCTACACCATGCATAGGATAAACAACATAATCATCTTTACTAAACATTTGTTTAAATACCCTATCACATTCACTGTTTTATTTACGCATCATGTCAATACATTTAAATATGAATTTATTTAATTATTAGAAAGTCAAGTCTACAGTTGGACAGTTTAAGTATTCATAAACCGTTTTTCTTAAAAGTATTAAAAGTAAAGAGAATGACCAATGAAAGTTCATTACAAACAACTAAGAAGATATTTTGACAGAAAAACAGGTTATCAGACATTCAAACAAAACAATATACTTAGATCTTGTACTATGATCAATAACACGTGTAGGCTATCCTTGCAAGAAAAAACTGCTAATCAAGTCTATTCTGTGTAACTAGAGTGCTGACTCTCTATAGTTTTAGTTTAATAGAAGTTATTCTCTTCGGTATAATCTACATACTTGAACAGGATCAACTATAAATAACGGTACAGTAGAGTATCACCTATCAAAAAATATGATATAATCCAGTTTAGAGAAAAGTAAATATTTTGAGTAATATAATTACAAAATATTTTGTCTCATGTCTCTAGCGGTATCTACACTAAATAATTTGTAGATGGAGTAGTTGTGTTAGGTTTCCTCTATCCAAACCATTGGGGTGGGGGGAGTGGTTTACTATCCCAGTCAAGTATTCTACCTCAGATAAAATTTTGAGCTATAAAAAGGAATATCCAAACCCCAAAGCAGGGCCTATATATACATGAGGAGCCTTACTGTCAGCACTATAGCTTAGTCGAATAACAAGCTCCATGCTAAATCCACCACGTATATATATTCTCAGGCCATTAAAAAAGTGAAGATGAAAGTGGAGTTGTCTGGTAGTAAAATCTATGACAGTAGTTGAAGGTGGCACAGTCGTCTGGATTGTGATGTTTTCATAAGAAAAACCAGGTAACATACTTGTACTATATGATAAACGCCATTGTCTTTGTAACAAAAGAGGTATGTTCCATCGTAGACCAAATGCAAAACCTGTACGTACAATGTTACCAACATCGTTGTCGCGAAAAAATGATTCAAAAGATGACATAAACATAATGTTAGGATAGAGCCAACTAAGTAATAAAGTTCTATTACCTGATTTTTCTTTCTTAGAGAATATCATAGCAAGAATTAGATCTGTTCCAAAGCCTTTTGTAAAATTATTACGGAACTCTGTGTTATGTGCAGAGCCTAAAAATGAGGGCATAATGATGATTGACCCTCTTAAACCATATTTATATCCACGTGATTTGCGCTTTTTATTTATAAAGATATATTCGGCAGGTAAAACATTGTTAAGGTTGGGATTAATACCTCGTACACGAGTATTTGCAGGATTCGTTTGCGAGTAGATAAAATGGTTAGAAATAAATATTATAACCAACAGACACAATGTTTTACCTATTGAATACATCATGAAACTCAATAGGCATGCAACGTATTAACTATTTAATAAATCGGTAAATACGGGTATATGATATATTTGTATCAAGTTGAAAAATAGCTTTTAGAGTAAAAGTAGTGCCAACTGCCAAGCTACCAATACCCAATAGGTTACCATTAGAATAAGTTACTCCAGACGCACCCATAGGAGTAATTGCCACTGTCGTAGTTCCTAGTTCACTTATACCCGTAACAGTAATATACGTAGCAGTATCTAGAATATTATATGAATAGAAGTTTGCTCCATCTGCTTGGTTTAATGATTCAATGTTAGAAAAATGTAATAACCCTGGTGCTTGACGTAAATTTCTTTGAATAGCCGCAATTCCCATTACAGGAACAGGGTATTCGCTGGCTGTTCTGTAAGCCCATGTATTTGTCCAGGTTTGGTATGTTGATTTTCTATTACAGTTTGTACCTGGGGCGGATGGACAGGTAAGTTGATTTGTGTTTCTACGTTCTACTCCAGAAAGTTCTCCAAAGTTACTACCCACTTTTGTGGCAGTGCCAACCTGAACCAGATCCCAGTGACTATTTGTAATTGTACCTGTATTAATTCCTGCTAAGGCCCCTCTACCACTTGGTGTAAAAATCTGGCCAATAGCAAGAGAAGTCTGTAGTGTACCAGCATTATTGCCTATCAAAGATCCAGATATGGTTGTTCCCCCTCCTGAAGCATAAACTGCAGATTGGGCAAGAGCATCTGAAATCACTAGGCCAGCCTCTCCAAATCCAACAATACCCCCTGAATAAGCATTTTTACCAGTAGGGGCCCAAGCTTGTACTGTGCCACTGCTAACAACCGAAGTAACCACTGTATCCATCATGGCATTAACAAAACCTATGATGCCACCTGCATGTGCATCTTTGCTTACTGAAGTGGCAGTAACATCAGAAATCGTACTTGAGTTGATAAAACGTTTTGAAGGATTTTGGTTTCCAGTATATCCTGTTACATTTTTAACGTAACCTACCATACCCCCGGCATAGGTCTGTGCATTCCCCACAGCAATTACATGGGCATTGCGAACTTCAACATTATCTACACCAGGTGTCTTAGGAGCAGTGGGGAGTACTGTCATGGGGGTGTCAATGTCTGATTGGAAAATTCCAGACACCGCACCCGCATAGGCTTTAGCTGTTGTTCCCGTTCGAATAACACGAATAATTGGATTTTCTATAATAATGTTAGCAATCAATCCAGATAGGACACCAATCAAGCCACCACTAGCGTCCTCTGTACCATTTAGCGTAACTTTTAAGCCTTTAATTGTATTTTGTTCACCTCTTTCGCTAGTGATAATACCTGAAAATACTTGATCGTCTAATGTATCACATAGGTTATCAAGCCCACAATTGCCAATAGGAGTAAAGGCTGTGCTGGACAAGGTAATGTCATTTGTAATAGCGTACAGATAAGTCAAAGATGCAGGGGCGGTTAAAGCTGCTCTTGAAGTACGCATCATCCAGTCATTTCTAAAACCCGTGGCAATACTACGTAATTCTGCTCCTGTAGCGACTAAGAATGGATCGCTAAAGTTACCAAGCTGCAGATCTTCCACATTAACTTGCAAGTACAATGTGCCACTTGTTATTTGTTGATTTGTTATCCTATGAGCTCCTTGAATAATTGTGTTGATACTATGTTGTGTAGAGTTTTCATAATTTAGTGGTTTTCTGGTAATAATTTGTATGGTATTGCTACTACCTATGGGTCCTCCATATTTGATTTGAAAGTAGCTTGTGTCAATGCTTGAAGGGCTACTAGCGTTTGGATTGGCAATAGACATTACCCGACTAGGAGTATAGCTAAACGAATAGTCATTTATTCCCTGGCGAGGGCGAGATCCACAACCCTCATCCACACTCAATAACATCAGGACGTCGTTTTTAGGGAGCTCTAGTAATTCAGCAACTCCTTCTTCACGAAGTTCACCTGGGAATGTGAGTGGTGTGGCGAGGGAGTTGGAAGAATCTACAATCAAATGATGTTGTGGTACAATAAATTTAACTGGATAGGTTTTCTCTGTTGTGTCATACTGTGGTGGCTTACTCACTTGTATGTTTAGTTGATAGGTTATTTCGCTATTACCTTGAACACCCTGTAGTACTTCGTAATTCTTCCTTTGTGCAACACTATTGATGCTTAATACTCCTGTCAGTGGATCAATTTCAAAGTGATCATTTTGGCCTATAATACTATACATTATTCCCGTACTTGTTGTGTCGGTAGGAGAATATTGGGCATCTATGTCGTTATTGATGGCAACGCCACACGTATCAAATGTTATTTCTTGTGTTTGTGTGGGTTGAACAAAGCTTAGGTAAGGTAGATCATTAATATTAATGCGTATAGGGATGGTTACATCAAGTGTAATAACTCTACCCATTATTTGAGCAGTCATTATTGGAGGAGTAGTAATGGTAGCATTAATAGACAATGTATAAAATGCTGAAGTTTCAAAATCTAATGTCCCCGCCACAAGGCTAATCTCGCCAGCAGGAGTAATGTTGAACGATGGGGATGTAATCACTGATCCATTTGCATCCATTATATCGTCTATGGAATTATATGAGATATTATAATCCGCTTTGTTGATTTGTGTTTGTGTTGTGCAGTCAATAGACACCTGGATATTATTTAAAATATCTGTTTCGTCCTTTGATAGGTCAATAATAGCACTCGCACCCGCTGTTGTAAGTTCATCCCATGTGTCGGTAGCCACAATGGCCGTCTGAGGGGGAGAAGCTACATGGGGATTTCTATTAAGTGTAATAGTATATGTTTTTTCAGTTGCCTCAAAAGGAGTTTTGCTAACATTTACTACTAACGCATACTTTGCCACTTGCATTCCCTGTCCATCACGTACGTCATCATTGCTAATAATGCTTAGGTCGCCTGTGCTTGCATCTATACCGAAAAAGGTGACATCTATCTCAGTATCATTATCTTTCTGACTGGATAGCATATATGTAATTCCTGTTGTATCCTCATTGGGATCGCTTGCTTGAATTATTTGTAGTTGCGGGCTACAATTATCAAATGATAGTTCTGTTTCCAGAGGATCTGTAATTACTACATTGGGCTGATCTTCTACATTGATTCCCATTTTTAGTGTGGTTGGTGTCAGAGTCTTGCTTGATGGTGATGGCTGTTGTACAGTAATGCTGAGTGTGGGTACATACGTACTTAGTTTTTCGTAGTCTAAGGCGGTGGCTAAGCTTAGGCCTGGTTTGTTAGCCATGGGAGGGGCAGTCATGGGAGGGTTAGTTATGGGAGGGTTAGTTATGGGAGGGGTAGTTATGGGAGGGGTAGTAATGGGAGGGGTAGTTATGCGAAAGGGATGTGAAGCCGTATCTAGGAAGCGGTAACTTAGTGTATAACCAGTAAAGTCATCTAATTTGCGACAGTCCTGATAAATGTCAATATTGTCTTTGACAAACATGTCAATGTCAGTAAAAAAACCTGCATCATTTTCCGGTATATTGGTGTCTAGATTGGGTACTTGATCAGGGTATCTAGGTTCTACATAAGATCTGATATTTGAAATTTCTACCTCTATTTCTTCCTCATCAGAAAAAAAGCCTGGTTTTTCTACCTTCACCGTTACAGCGTATGGTCGCACTTCATCGATAGTTAGCTCTTCTAACCTGTTAGCATTCACCGAAAGAGTTCCAGTATCTGCACCAATTGTAAATAGGTTGTTAATTTCTTGTCTTATGATGCTAAATTGTATGCCATCTATTTTTTGTTTTTTGTTTTCAATATAATATGAATCTATACTAGAAATCGGTTTATCTCCCGAACAGACATGGTAAATAAGTGTTTGTTTGGATGGCTCTATGACGACATATTTCTTTCCAAATGGGTTCTTACCACTAAATAATAGATTTCTATTGTCTGCACCACTACAAGAAACGCTACTCCATACTAGTAAGAGCATATAAACCAAACTAGTGATTAATTTACAAAAAGTGTGCTTCCTTATCATTTGCAATTGTAGATTTATCTACAAACCCTTGAAATACTGGGCCAGAGCGTACTTGTTTAAATGCAGTATGTCAACAACTTTATATAAAATCAGATGTACATTGTTGGAAACTGTAAATCTCATATAAACGTGTTATTATAAAGTGTGATAAATTTTGGTTTCTACGTTTCATCATAGTTTTATTATCACGAAGAAATTTATCATATTCGTATAATGTGTCGCTATCAAGCCAGAAGAAAGGAGGATAATATTTTTGTACATCTGTGCGATGTATGATATTAGCCCCTATATCTATAATTGTACCTGTATTTAATAGAGTACCTATGCCTATTTTGCTAAAATCAGCTATAATGCTACCAAATTTGATTTGTTTTGTTTGATAAGAGTTACCCTGATATTCAAGGCATATATTACCATAATTATTCTTTAGATTGGATGTGGTTGCCATGGCACCTATGTTTACCCAATCACCTATGATAGAATGTCCTACAAAGCCTGCATGATTTTTATTACTAAAATTACCTATAATGCATTGTGTAATCTCACCACTTAGCCGACATGATTGTCCCACCACACTATTACTAAGTGATATTTGATGTAATTGGGTATGATCGCCAATAAATAGGGGACCCTTGAGAAAGGAGAATGGTCCTATGTTGGTATTATCACCAAGTATTACAGGCCCATTTTGTGTGTCAATTACACACTGCTGAGAGATCGTAATATTCTTTCCGCACCATAAGTCTTTTGCATCCCCTTTGTACTCAAAGTTCTTTTGTTGTGCATAATGATCATATTTTGTTTGGTCTATATATTTTGTATCATCAATAATCCTTTTATCTACATGGTTAATGATATTTTCTGGCTTATACGTTTTATGTGATTCAGAGACATCTAATGGTATGAGGTCAAAGTTTTCTATCTGGTATTGTTTTAAAAAATATTCGTAAAATTGTCTGGGCCTATTACCTTTAACTATAATACCGTTATCTATATCTAGATTACTTAATGCTTTGTCTATCTCAGAGAATATACCATTTCGCCATGTGAAAGATGGCTTTAGATGCAATATCGGTTCTATAGGTTTTGTATTGGTGTCATACAGAATCTCCATAAAGGTTTATATCTTACAGTTCAAATGGGATGTAGAAGTTCATGGAGAGAAAATATATATTTTCCAAAAGCTTGGTTCTCTAATGTAGACCATATCAGAACCATGGTCATGGGAACACTCAAGGTGATAAGCATATTATCATCCAAAAATATACCTTCACCTCCCACTAACTCTAGTATAAAGCCCACTATGATACCCCCCAAAATCATGAACCAGGTATTTAGGTATATACCTTGTGCATTCCATAAGATAAATAATGTTTGAGAGTTATATGTCACAAAAGAAAGGAAGATGGCACATGAAATGAAAGATGCAGTTATACCACTTAGCGTACCCAGTAGGGTTCTTCCTTTATAGAGTATGGTTTTCCCATACCTTGTGCCCATGAGTGAAGCCATAGGATCGCCTATTAACAGACATAGCATGGCCATAACTATAATCTCTTTTGGGAAAAACGCTACTACAATAGTAGACGAGAGTAAAAAAGGAGGCACACTACTCATTTGGTACATTTCTTTGGGCTTGACCAGGTATTTTGCCATTTTTACAAATAGTCCCTGCAAGAAGCCTGTTTTCACTCGAGCAAAATCTAGCAGGGTTATTGTTATAGTGAGAAAAGATAAGGTAATAAAAGAAAATGTTCTTGTATTATCTATAAAATATGTGATGGACGGGTGATCTAAACCATCTATAAAAATAATTATAGGTATAAAGATACCAGACAAATGAAATAGCTTTCGTTTCCATTGTGGTTGTTCTATCATAGTTCACATAAATAAAAGTTTTATTCCTTGACAATAGGTTTTTCACTGTATTTCACCTGGGGTGTATGATTATTACTGGTTTTTCCACAATTTTAATGGTATCTTGGATGGGTATTTCCTATGATCAAGGATTCATTAAATTTGATTTTTTGCCTTCGTATCTATCCTGGTTCCAGATATCAACGTATGGTTTTATGCTGGCCCTGTCTTTTATCTCAGGTCGTATAATACTTAGATTGAATTACTGGGCATTTTCTTCAGATAAAGGGGTTGCTTACGAAATGATCGACACAATAGTAGGTATTGGTATTATCGGTGGCATAGTAGGTGCAAAAATATTTTTTGTATTTGAGACGTGGAATGATTGGCATGGTTTTAGTGGAATGATTGCACGTTTGTTCTCTGGTGCAGGGCTAACGTGGTATGGAGGTCTAATACTTGTTGTTATTGCTTTAGCAATTTATTTGCATCGTACTTTAAAAACTTCCCCATGGCCCGTCAGTCGTTTTCTAGTTCTTCCACTAGCCTTTTCCTATGGAGTAGGTCGTCTGGGGTGTATTGCGTCTGGAGATGGTTGTTATGGTACACAATGTCCTTATAACTGGCCTGTGCCTTTTGCCATGGCATTTCCTCATGGTGCTTATCCTTGGTCTGCGATTGTGGCTAAATATGGAGATCCAAACGTTATGGTTTACAATACTCCTTTGTTTGAAGCTCTATTTGCCTGGGTAGTATTTGCTTTTCTGTGGTTTACACGTAGAAAAGACTGGCCTGGTGCTTCTGTGCTTGCCTTGTGGCTATTCCTTCACGGAATTTTTCGTTTCTTTGTTGAATTTATCCGCTTAAATCCTAATACGTCGTTGGGTCTTACTCAAGCACAATTGGTTTCTCTTTGTCTTATCATGGGCTCTCTCACTTATTTTGCCATCATAAGAAAAGAGATGTTTACCTTTGTTCGTGAGAGATGGTAACAAGTGCTTTTAAGGCAGTTGTCTACTGAGTTATGGATGATAAAGCTCTTCTTAAAAAAGAATACCAGGAGAAAATTAGGGAAGAAAGAAAGCAGATTACTGACTATGTTAACGAATCAAAAACATTCAAGCGAAAAGCACGAGATAACCCTAAATTGAGTCCGTATTATTCTTTAGGGATCATTGGAAATTTGCTTAAAGAATGTGGATTATATCTTCAAATGAGTGAACAATCGCAAAATATGTTGGGCATAAGAAACGTTGGTTTTCTTGACTCCGTAAGGAAAAATATTCACAAAATATTTGCCGAGATGGATTTAGTTGTCTCCCTCGTGGTGGGGGAACGCATTCTTGATAGAAAAGAAGAGTTAGAAAAGATATCTGCGTTTACTCTGCAACAAAAATGGAACCTTATCCAGTCAATCCATCGTACCATTACATTTTTGATTAATGCGTATGGCGAGACAACTAAGTGGAAATGGTCGTTTCCTGACTTATGGGTTAAGATGGCTTTATCCAGTAAAAGTTTGTTTGATTTTATGGCTTTTCAGAAAATAAGAGATCCCAGACATCCAGACTATGAACTTTTACAAACTTATATGGCTTTCATCAAAGAAAAACTTTTTTTTGCTGCTACGGAATACATAAATAAGTTTCACCTCTCCACTAAATCTATGAATGATGTTTCGTACGCAATTCGTTTATTAGAAGAGCTTTACCAGATCTGTAATCTAATAGGTGATTCCACCTTGGCATCTAAATGTAAGTCTGGCATAGATTCTTACCAGTCATTATTACAGTCAGAAGATAAAAAAACTAATACTAAATAGAGAATTAAATTCTACTTTGAAGTATATTTACTATAACCTTGGAATCAACAATATTTTATTCTTAATATATGCAGTGGTCAGATAGATTACAACGGCGTACAAAAATTATTTGTACCATTGGGCCCAAAACCTCTTCATATGAGGCCTTAAAAAAACTATATGAAGCGGGTATGGACATTGTCCGTTTGAATATGTCCCACAGTAGTATAGAAGAATGTGCGGATGTCATGGGAAAGGTTAATTCTTTAAATGAACAGTCCATAACTCCAATCGGTATATTATTAGATACGAAAGGACCAGAGATTAGGACTGGAGATATCAATGAAAGCTATATGCTTGAAGTTGGTTCTGTCGTGGATGTGACGGTGGGTGGGGGTGCTAATGTTGAGCAAAAAAGTAGTATTGTTATAGATTATTCTGATCTAAAAGATAGCCTGGATGCGGGCGATCGGATTACAGTAGATAACGGTTTAATCAATTTAGATGTGATCCAGAAAACAGACTTTGGTTTCAAGTGTACTGTGGTAGATGGTGGACTAATGAGGTCACGACGACATATTAATTTACCTGGTATACGGATAAATCTACCTGCTATCACTCCCCATGACGAAAGAGACATTCTTTTTGGAATTCAACATGATGTCAATTTTATTGCCTTATCTTTTGTGCGTTCCGCACAAGACGTTTTAGATTGTAACAGATTATTTAAGGACCAGAATAAAAATATAGGTATCATTGCCAAGATAGAAGATTTTTTTGGAGTACAAAACTATGAAGAAATTATACAGGCTTCTTATGGAGTTATGGTCGCTCGAGGTGATTTAGGAGTTGAAGTACCTATTGAAGAACTACCCATCATCCAAAGAAAAATTATTAAAAAAACTAGTGAATTAGGCAAAAAGTGTATTATTGCTACACATTTGTTAGAGTCCATGATTGAAAATCCATTACCTACGAGAGCAGAAGTTACCGATGTAGCTAACGCTGTTTTTGAGGAGGCAGACGGCATCATGTTGTCAGGTGAAACAGCAGTCGGCCAATACCCAGTTAAAGCTGTTGAGTACTTACATAAAATAGCAAAACGTACAGAACAGTCAGGTGGTATTGGATGGGCGATCGAGCGTACAAGTCATACTTCAAACGAAAAACTATCCAAGGTAGCTGTAGACCTAGCTTTTTACGAACAGGCCAAAGCTATTTTTGTCTTTACCCATGACGGCGTTATGGCAGATATTATATTGTCCTTTCATCCACATGTATCTCCAGTATTCGCCTTTACAGATCAAGATACCACATACAAAAAATTAATTCTTGGTCGTAATTGTTATCCACAATTCATTACACTATCTAACAAACCAGAAAGTGATATACAACACGCTATTAAAATTATTAGACAGAAAAACCTACTGCCCCTTGGTTCCACCGTGGTTATATTGTCTAACATAACCACGGTGGCCTCTATGTCAAAAGCTGTCCAGATCAGACGAATTTAATTTTTACTTTTAAAACTCACATAATCTTTTTGTACAGAATAAATTCCAATACCTTCCATTAACTCTGGGTATTCAGCTTGAAATTGACTAACAATAAGATGTGTTAAGTATTCTCTCGATTCTTGATTAGTAGGAAAAAATATATCTACATATTCACCTTTTTTATTCTTATTTGATGGCATACCTAGAAAAACACCTTTTCTTCCCTTAACTATACGTATATTCTTGATCATAAACATTGAGTTTATGACAATATTCGCATATCCCAATATGTTTTTTTCTTTGCCTTCAGGTGAGATGTAAATCTTGCTTATTATGTCTTGAGTGGACACAGTAACGTACCTCCTATTACTATTTTTTTCGGTAGGTATTTAAAGAGGTAGTAACAGATAGTTTTATATAGCTCCTTCAGAAATAAAGCTAAAGAATTAAAGGAGATTTTATACAAACCACCTATCTCTTACCTCTTTCAATCAGTCAGTGCTTTATTAGGTCGGTTTTTTTATGTAAAACATAACAATTTTTTTATTTTTTATACAAATATATTCTTTTAAATAGAAAACTTACCATTCCATGATTTGATGGAGTTTTTGTAGTTTTGGTATTAATAAACGTATATATAATTCCCCATCATTAAAACTTAAAGGCGTTTGTATATGTTCAACATAATCTATTTTTGCAATTTCTTCAACAACCATGTTGTGTATGACATATGTCCCCACACCATGTATAACTTTAACTTTTTCATAACCTCGTGCAAAATAGAGTTCTATTTCATGAAGTAGTTTTGCCCTGGCTCTATCCAATGTAAGGCGACGCAGATATATCAGGGGCACATTCATAGTATATGATTTTAGAGAGTTCTAACATGTAAAGTTCTTTCTATAACAGCAAATACCACAGCAGACTTTGATCTATTTCTCCATAACTAATTTTTATAGTAATTTAAAAGTACTTTGATGTAAAAAAACATTAGACAATTTATCTATAATCTTATTTCTTCGGTGTAAAGAAAGAGTATAAAAATATGACAGACAGACCAAACTTAAATTTAAATTTAAATCTTTTATGACGATAAGTTTACCATGGAGAAAGTGATTGTATGATCCGTACTTTAAGACATATACTTCTTGTTTTTCTCACAATATTTTTATTTTCCCCTAGTTGTGGTAATGTAAGGGAATATATAGAGCAAGAGAGGAGACCTGAATCACCCTCCATTGGCAACCCCAATTTCCTAGAATTTATAGAAGGATTTGAAGGAACATCCGAGTATAGACTCCTTGAGATTTCTGCTTTAGCAACTGTCACTATGGCAGGTAATGAAAGATATCTGTATGCGGGTGCCCGTAGCGACAATGCCATTCTAGTGTTTAATATTTCAGATGCACAATTAGAACATATCCAAACCATAATGGATGTTGATAGCCCGGCTTACCATTTAGAAGAAGTTAATGAGCTAATTACCTTTCAGGTAAATGAACAACATTATGTCGCTACTAGCTCTTTTAAAGAGAGTGGTTTTAATATTTTTGAGGTCGGTATAGACGGCAAGCTCACCATAATTGATTCCAGAGCAGACACAGAAGATATTAACCTTAAATATACCTCATATCTGCATGTGGTAACTCACGGCACGGATACTTTTTTGATCGTGGGCAGTGGTGTACTAGAACATAGTGTCTTGGAAGGCAAGGGATTAAGTATTTATAAATTCGAGAACGATGAAGCTACCTTAGAGAGTACAGTTCCCCTTAATAGCAACGAGCTGTTGCCACTGATAGCTGACATTCGTTCAATACAAACTCCAAGTGGTCCAGTTATTTTTGTGGGTAGCATGGACAGGCAAGATAACAGCCTATTAACCTCTTACAGAATGGATAGTAGTGGTGCCATGACCTATATCAGCAGTATTCGACATGATGATGTAGTATCCGAGGGGTCGGTAGAAACAGATGATTTTGGGTATGGAAGGCCCAATCGGTATGGTTTTTATGCTATAAGTGCCTTAGAGATATTTAGTGCGAATGAAAATGCTCCTGTTTTTTTGTTGGTTGCGGGTGATCGTATTGGTAGTGTAAGCTTGTTTAAGGTATCCAGGACGGACGGTAGCCTAAAACACATAGTTAGTATTTTATGGGATTTCGACAATGGTAGACAGGAGTTTGTATCTGGTATATTTAACCTATTGCATATTTATTATGCAGATACCAGCTATCTATTGTTTCCTAACAACACATATTCTATGGGTATTTATCGTGCTTCAGCGAGTGGTTTAGACTATGTTAACGTAATGTATGCTATGCCAGGTTTACACCTTCGTAATGTTCGAGCTATTGCTTCTGTGCATATTGATGGTAGATACTATGTTTTTACTGCTGGTTCTGACCGTGGTATTGGTATGTTCAAGATGAATGGTGAAGATGATGGTGCGACCCAGATTCCCATTTTTGACCCCATCTGTACGAATGGAACCCCCTCAACGGTAAAGATTTCTACTGACAATATAGAAAAGTGTGTTTCTTGTAATAACTATTATACCTTAAAAAGTAATGAAACCTGTACTCTAGTGTCTGTTGAGACGTTGGCGGGTACTGTTAGTGGATTTAGGGATGGTGCGAGTAATGTAGCACAATTTAGAGGGCCTACTGGGGTAGTGCTTGATGATTCAGGCAATGTATATGTGGCAGATCAGAACAACAATCGTATCCGCAAGATAACGTCGGCGGGTGTGGTTAGTACGTTGGCGGGTACTGGGACTGCAGGTTTTATGGATGGTGCAGGTAATGTAGCACAATTCAATAAGCCTCATGGAGTAGCGATTGATGGTTCAGGCAATCTATATGTGGCAGATTACAATAACCATCGTATCCGTAAGATAACGTCTGGTGGTGTGGTTAGTACGTTGGCGGGTACTGGGACTGCAGGTTTTATGGATGGTGCGAGTAATGTAGCACAATTTAATAATCCTCATGGAGTAGTGATTGATGATTCAGGCAATGTATATGTGGCGGATACTGATAACCATAGTATCCGTAAGATAACGTCTGGTGGTGTGGTTAGCACATTGGCGGGTACTGGGACTGCAGGTTTTATGGATGGTGCAGGTAATGTAGCACTATTTAGTGAGCCTAGAGGAGTAGCGGTTGATAACTCAGGCAATGTATATGTGGGAGATGAAAATAACCATCGTATCCGTAAGATAACGTCTGGTGGTGTGGTTAGCACATTGGCGGGTACTGGAACTGCAGGTTTTATGGATGGTGTGGGTAATGTAGCACAATTTAATGAGCCTCATGGAGTAGCGGTTGATGGTTTAGGCAATGTATATGTGGCAGATATAAACAACCATAGTATCCGTAAGATAACATCTGGTGGTGTGGTTACAACGTTGGCGGGTACTGGGACTGCAGGTAGCACGGATGGTGCAGGTAATGTAGCACAATTTAATATTCCTTATGGAGTAGCAATTGATGGTTTAGGCAATGTATATGTGGTGGGTGCTTGGGGTAACAATCGTGTCCGCAAGATAATCATAGAACCTCCTACTCTTGATCCTATTTGTACGAATGGAACCCCTTCAACAGCAAAGGTTTTCTTTGCCAACACAGAAAAGTGTGCTTCTTGTGATAACTATTATGCCTTAAAAAGTGATAAAACCTGTGCTCCAGTATCTGTTGAGACGTTGGCGGGTACTGTTAGTGGATTTAGGGATGGTGCGAGTAATGTAGCACAATTGAAGGATCCTAGAGGAGTAGCGGTTGATAATTCAAGCAATGTATATGTGGCAGATAAGAATAACCATAGTATCCGTAAGATAACGTCTGGTGGTGTGGTTAGCACATTGGCGGGTACTGGTGGTAGTGGTTTTATGGATGGTGCGGGTAATGTAGCAAAATTTAGTTATCCTCATGGAGTAGCGGTTGATGGTTCAGGGTTTGTATATGTGGCAGATACTTCTAACCATCGTATCCGTAAGATAACGTCTGGTGGTGTGGTTAGTACGTTGGCGGGTACTGGTGGTAGTGGTTTTATGGATGGTGCGGGTAATGTAGCACAATTTAATTCTCCTGTTGGAGTAGCGGTTGATGGTTCAGGGTTTGTATATGTGGCGGATAAGAATAACAATCGTATCCGTAAGATAACGTCTAGTGGTGTGGTTACAACGTTGGCGGGTACTGGTGGTAGTGGATTTATGGATGGTGCGGGTAATGTAGCACAATTCAATAAGCCTAATGGAGTAGCGGTTGATGTTTCAGGGTTTGTATATGTGGCAGATTCTGATAATAATCGTATCCGTAAGATAACGTCTGGTGGTGTGGTTACAACGTTGGCGGGTGCTGTTAGTGGATTTATGGATGGTGCGGGTAATGTAGCAAGATTTAATAAGCCTAAAGGAATAGCGGTTGATGTTTCAGGCAATGTATATGTGGCAGATTCTAGTAACCATCGCATCCGAGAGATAACGTCTGGCGGTGTGGTTAGCACGTTGGCGGGTTCTGGTGGTGGATTTGTGGATGGTGCGGGTAATGTAGCAAAATTTAGTAAGCCTTATGGAGTAGCGGTTGATGGCTTAGGTAATCTATATGTGGGGAGTACTTGGACAAACAATCGTATCCGTAAGCTAATCATAGAACCTCCTACCCTTGATCCTATTTGTACGAATGGAACCCCTTCGACGGTAAAGGTTTTCTTTGCTAATACAGAAAAGTGTGCTTCTTGTAATAGTGGTTTTGATCTAAATGGTGAACTTTGCGGAGGGTTTGATCCTATTTGTATGAATGGTGTTGCCTTGATGGTAAAGGTTCCTACTGCCAATATAAAAAAATGTGATTCTTGTGATAGTTATTATGTGTTAAAAAAAAGTGATGAAACCTGTGTCATCGTTTCTGTTGAGACGTTGGCGGGTACTGGTGATCAGGGTTTTAGGAATGGTGCGGGTAATGTAGCAAAATTTAATTTTCCTAGTGGAGTAACGGTTGATGGTTCAGACAATGTATATGTGGGAGATACGAATAACCAGCGTATCCGAAAGATAACGTCTGGTGGTGTGGTTAGCACGTTGGCGGGTACTGGGGCTGCAGGTTTTAGGAATAGTGCGGGTAATGTAGCAAAATTTAAGAATCCCCAAGGAGTAGTGGTTGATGGTTCAGGCAATGTATATGTGGCAGATCAGAATAACCATCGTATCCGAAAGATAACGTCTAGTGGTGTGGTTAGCACGTTGGCAGGTATGGGTACTCTAGGGGGTTTTGTGGATGGTGTGGTTAGTGTAGCAAAATTTAGTTATCCCCAAGGAGTAGCGGTTGATAGTTCAGGCAATGTATATGTGGCAGATGTGAGTAACCATCGTATCCGCAAGATAATCACGAATTCTATGGGTGTGGTTGAGGTTAGCACATTTGCGGGTACTGGTACTCATGGTTTTAGGGATGGTGCGGGTAATGTAGCAAAATTTAATGAACCTAGAGGAGTAGCAATTGATAGTTCAGGCAATATATATGTGGCAGACGGAGATAACCATCGTATCCGCAAGATAACGTCTAGTGGTTTGGTTAGTACGTTGGCGGGTACTGGTAGTAGTGGTTCTACAAATGGTGCGGGTAACGTAGCACGATTTAATGAACCTAGAGGAGTAGCGGTTGATAGTTTAGGTAATGTATATGTGGCAGATACTGATAACCATCGTATCCGCAAGATAACGTCTAGTGGTTTGGTTAGTACGTTGGCGGGTACTGGTAATTATGGTTTTATGGATGGTGCGGGTAACGTAGCACGATTTAATAGCCCTACTGGTATAGCAGTTGATAGTGATGGCAATGTATATGTAGCAGATTATACCAATCATCGTATCCGTAAGATAACCATACCACAATAGTCTTGTATATATTTTGCCCTGCTACGGGGCAGGGGTGCTTGGTTTTCTTTCATGTATATCTATTTTTTCTCATTGATATACATATTGTATAAATTTAGCAAGACAATTAGGGTCTAAGAATACCACCCACAACTACTGTCGCTAGAGTCTAGCAGGTCCAGTAACCGTAGGGATGTCTAAGAATATCACCCACAACTACTGTCGCTAGAGGTTGTTGTACTTCGGCACATGCATTCCTGTGGCCAACATCATGGGCAGAAAGCCTAAGGTATATAGTCTTATCCTTTAAAAACAGTCATCATCACAGCTCTAAGGCGTAGAGAGGTTCCCTGTGTAATTAATTTCATAGCCAGCCTGGTCTCGCCAGAAAGTTTAAGTTGATTAAACAAGCCAACCAAGACAATGCCATTTAAAACAACAACGTCCAGAAAGGGTAATAAAGCCACCTGATGCTAGAATACTAAAAGGGTAACCCCAATTAAGAGTAGACCTACAACTCCGCCCGCTATAGCGAATAAAATACCTAGTAAAATTAGAATCGTTTGTAGCCAATTATAGAAAGCAGAATAGACCTTCCAAATACATAACATTTTTCTGGCAGATTGTCAGCGAAGTAAATATTTAATTACAGAAATGAAAAAACAATTGACATTTTATTCATTAAGAAGATATTCTATGCCAACGAGAACTTCGTGTCTCGATGCACCATAATTGGTGCAGTAAAGAGAGGTACTAAAATGATAAACAAGCAACAAGCAACAAGCAACAAGCAACAAGCAACAAGCAACAAGCAACAAGCAACAAGCAACAAGCAACAAGCAACAAGCAACAAGCAACCTATAAGTCTTTTCCTAAATTTTTAGAACAAGTTGTTGATCAAGGTCAACATTCTTTCCATGTATGCAAAAGATACCTCTCGATCAGTGTGTTTGCCGTATTGGTGGTAAGCGTCCAATGTGGTGGTGCCCCCTCTGCCGACGCTACTACCCCTTCTGGTGGTGGTTCTGGACAGTTTGATCCTATTTGTACGAATGGTGTTGCCTCAACAACCAAGGTTTCAACCGCTAACACAGAAAAATGTACTTCTTGCGATCTTAGTTTTGATCTAAATGGTGAAATTTGCGGAGGGTTTAATTTTATTTGTCCCAATGGTGTTGAATCAACAGGCAAATCTCCTAAGAAGAATATTGAAAAATGTACTTCTTGCGATAGCTATTATGCCTTAAAAAAAAGTGATAAAACCTGTGCCGAGGTTCAGGTTATAACGTTGGCGGGTGGCGGTAGTCCAGCACAATTTAATAAGCCTAGTGGAGTAGCGGTTGATAGTAAAGGGTTTGTATATGTGGCGGATACTGGTAACCATCGTATCCGCAAGATAACACTTGATCCTAGTGGTACGGGTACGGTTATAACGTTGGCGGGTGGCGGTAGTCCAGCACAATTTAATGAGCCTAGTGGAGTAGCGGTTGATAGTGATAAAAATGTATACGTGGCGGATCGTCGTAACCATCGTATCCGCAAGATAACGTCGGCGGGTGTGGTTAGTACGTTGGCGGGTGGCGGTAGTTCAGCACAATTTAATCAGCCTTTTGGAGTAGCAATTGATAGTGCGGGGTTTGTATATGTGGCTGATATAGTTAACCATCGTATCCGCAAGATAACGGATGTTGCAGGTATGGTTATGGTTAGCACGTTGGCAGGTAGTGGGGATTTTAATCAGCCTTTTGGAGTAGCGGTTGATAGTGTGGGCAATGTATATGTGGCTGATATAGTTAACCATCGTATCCATAAGATAACGGATGTTGCAGGTATGATTATGGTTAGCACGTTGGCGGGTACTGGGGCTATAGGTTTTAAGGATGGTGCGGGTAATATAGCAAAATTTAATAATCCTTATGGAGTAGCGGTTGATGGTTCAGGCAATGTATATGTGGCAGATACTGGGAGCCATCTCATCCGTAGGATAACGTCTGAAGGTGTGGTTAGCACGTTGGCAGGTGTCGCTAATAATAGTGATTTTACAAATGGTGCAGGTAACGTAGCAAAATTTAATAATCCTGAAGGAGTAGCGGTTTATAATGATGTTGCAGGTGATGTTGTATATGTATATGTGGCAGATAGGTTGAACCACAGTATCCGTAAGATAACCATACCACAATGATTGCGATCTTGTATATATTTTGCCCTGGTGTAGGGTGCTAGATCCACTTTTTTTAGCTATTTCCCAACTACTTGTTCTGCTTCATGGTGAAGTTTTTCCATGCTTCTAATAATATTTATGATTTTGGGCTGGATATGGGAATCGCCATAATTTTTCGAATAGTTGTATACAAATCATACTTTAAAGAGTAAAGCTTCAATTCACACTTTAAAATGGAATTGACGGTACAGATTAGAAAAAAATATAGAATTCTTAATTATTTGTTTTCAGTGAATAACATATTTAACTAGAGACCACCTATGCAGGCTATACGGCGTTATACACTTTTGGGTGTTATTACATGGACAAAAGGCCATATCCTTGCTTTTATTGTACTAGATACGATACCCGTTGTTCTATACTATTTTTTTGAGTTTGAATGGTTACTCATGCCATGGCAACTTATACCAATGATCGGTATTGCAGTTGCTTTCTATTTAGGTTTTAAAAACAACTCTTCTTACGAACGTCTATGGGAAGCCAGGAAAATATGGGGTGGGATAGTAAACTCTTCTCGTTCATTTACAGTTATGATCAGAGACCTGATCAGTAATGAAGATGCTGTTGAATTTCATAATGACGTGTCTTTGGCATCTATTCATAGGATCTTTATTAACCGCCATATTGCTTGGCTTTATGCACTTACTTTTCAATTACGTAAATTACAAAAGTGGGAACATAATAGTTCATCTGATCAACGTCTAAGAAAAAAGGCAGGTATGGATATTACAGAAGAAAACTTTATTGTATTAAATAGATATCTTTCTCACCAGGATTATGAATATGTCATGAGCAAAATGAATTATGCTTCTCATATTTTAAGTCTCCAGTCTCGCCATCTTAAAGAGATCAAGATGATGGGTCTCATTGATAATTTTAGGCATATTGCATTAGCAGGTATGATAGAAAAATGTTACACCCTTCAAGGGCAATGTGAACGGATTAAATATTTTCCTTTCCCAAGACAATATACATCAGGAAGTTATTTCTTTGTTTGTTTATTCCTCTTCTTTTTACCTTTTAGCATGCTCAGTGTTTTTGTAACTGATTTTTCTAATATGAACTTAATATGGTTATCTATACCAGTGTCTGTTCTGGCTTCATGGGTTTTCTGGTTGATGGAGTGGATTGGTGACTACAGTGAAAATCCTTTTGAAGGTTTACCTAATGATATCCCCATCACTGATATTACTCGCAAGATTGAAATTGATATTTGTCAAATGTTAGATGAGGATAACCTACCTCCATTACTCAGTTGGAATGATAAATTTGATACATCATATTAAATTTAGGAAGTTTAAGTGAATATACAAGAAATTTTGAAAAATAATAAAGAATGGCGATCCAAGTATTCTCAACAGTATTTTACTGAGTTAGCTCAGGGACAGTCGCCTCATGTACTCTATATTGGTTGTTCTGATAGTCGAGTCTGTCCTGAAATCATCATGGGAATGTCATTAGGAGATGTATTTGTACATCGTAATATTGCAAATGTTGTACAGAATACAGATATGAATGCAATATCTGTAATCACTTATGCCGTAGAAGTTCTAGAAGTAGACCATATCATATTATGTGGTCACTATGGTTGTGGTGGAGTTAAGGCTGCCATGGATGTAGCAGATCTAGGTGTCCTTAATTCCTGGATACATAATATCCGGGATGTATATGCTCTACACGAAAATAGCTTGGATGCGATATCAGATGACGAAGAACGCTATAAATGTTTAGTTGAGCATAATGTACGAGAACAGTGTACAAACCTGTTGAAGGTTGGGGCAGTACATAAAGCTTATCATAACAAGAATTTGCATATATATGGCTGTGTTTTTGATATCGCCACTGGTAAACTGATTAATCTAGAAATTGCACCTCCGCCTAGTATGTAAGTCGTTTATGGGTACATTTAGCTAGAGAATCACTGATTGGATAAGGTATTATCATGTTCTATGGTTGACATGCTATTATATCTTTAAGATATATCCTCCTATATGCAACTTTTTCTTGATTCTGCCAATGTGTTAGATATTAAAGTCATTCACGACACTGGCCTACTAGATGGTATTACTACAAATCCTAGTTTAATTGTTAAGCAGGATATGTCCTTCACTAAGGTTGTTAAAGAAATATGTGATATTGTAGATGATTGCGTTTCTGTTGAAGTTTTAGCTACTGATGTACGGGGTATGTTAAAGGAAGCTTTAGAGCTCAGCGAAATTAGCTCTAAAACTGTGATCAAAATACCATTAACTAAAGATGGCCTGGTGGTGGTTAAAGAACTTACACGACAAAAAATACGTACTAACGTTACTTTATGTTTTTCAGCTAACCAAGCTTTATTGGCAGCCAAATCAGGTGCCACGTATATTTCTCCTTTTATGGGGCGTGCTAATGATTACGCTGCCTATGGTACTGAACTCATACAGGATATTCGCCAGATTTATGATAATTATGATCTGTCTACACAAATACTTGTTGCTAGTATTCGTAGTGCAGGGGATGTTAAATATTCTGCTTTATGTGGTGTAGATGCAGTTACGCTACCAGTGAATGTTTTTCATCTGCTTTTTGAGCACCCTTTAACTGAGATAGGTCTGGCAAAGTTTGTTGATGATGCAAAGCATATCCAATGGTAGCGATGTTGATGATTGTTTTTCTGCCCTGCTTACTCTAGCGTACAAAATTTGTTTTATTATCTCATTAGCGACATCATCTGTGATGGTGTAAGAAAATCCTTTGAACCATTTGTTTGTGCTATTTGTTTAGCCAACGAAAGATAGGTTATTATACCTTTTTCAATAGCCTGGATAGGTTTGTTATACCGGTATAACATATTTGCGATGATACCTACTAATAAATCTCCTGTGCCGGCAGTCGCAAGCTGAAAATGTTGTGAATGAAAATAAATCTCTTGATTATTCATCGTATCTTGTGGTGGAGAAACTAGTATGCCACCTGGACCTTTCAAATATACATAACAATTATATAGGTTGGCTATTTTTAGGGCAAGCGTACGATGATTAGTGATAGTTTTTTGGCATACTAATCTACGTGCTTCACCAGTATGTGGTGTCATGATTACTGTTGCCCCATAGTTATTTTGAAACAAATCACTATGTTGTGAGATATGAGATAAAATAGAACCATCAAAAATAATCAGTAACTTATCTAATGCTAATATGGTTTGTAAGAATGCACGATCTAATTGTTCAGCCAGTCCTATCCCAATAAGTATTACAGTTTTATATGGCTTAGATTGTATGTTTTGAATGTTTTCTAAAAATAAGTTACACAGTATGCTGATGTTATCCTGGGTTATGTATAGAATTTCAGGAGTTTTACTTAGATATTTTTTGATGCTTGTTGATGTAGAATATATTTTCGTCATCCCTCCCCCCATCTGTAAAAAAATATTTCCTGCCATATAGGTAGAACCTTCCATTGATGCACTACCCCCTAGTATGTGTAATACACCACTAGTATATTTATTTGAGTTATTTTTTCTTAGTGTTTGGTAGGGGATATGCTTTGCTAGTCTTCGATGTTCATATTCTCTAGTATAGGCAAAACCAATTGTAATAAGTTTAATTTTTCCAGAATAAAATATACCAGGGGGTAATAGTTGCGTAATTTTATATGCTCCCAAGGCATAGGTAATATCTGCTTTTAAGGGTTCATGTGTTATAGCGTCAGCATCAGCAGATAAACCGCTGGCAATGTCTATTGCAATACATTTGATATGCGTTAATTGGTTTAAGAGATTAAATATTTTACTCATGGGTTTTGGTAATTGCCCTCTCATCCCCGAGCCAAAGAGGCAATCTATGATAAGCATATTTTTTAAAAAAGGGAATGAAGTAATTTTATATAGTGGAGCAATAGTAATCTGATTATGATAATTATTTTGGCATAAGTCAGAAAAGTATATAGCATCTTTGGTGTGTGGAGCATCCCATTGCCAAAAATATATTTTTTTACTACTACTATTTAGTATATGCCAGGCTAATACATAGCCGTCACCTGCATTATTCCCTTTACCTAGTAAAAAATGGATAGCAGGAGCTTTATGGAACATCTTTTTTATGTGCAGTTGCAAAAAAATCCCGTAACCAGCCCAACCCATTAATAGGCGAGCATCCAACCCATATGTTTCTATGGATGTTTTATCTATATCTAAAGCTTCTTGAGCAGTGACAATGGGTATATTAAATGTTGTATGTATGGTTGATGGAGGCACTATTTCCATTGGTATACAGAGAAATAATCGTCAGCAACTTTTATACTGTATGCTTTTTGTGCAAGAGAAAAATACGTACTGCGCCATGTGTGTCTTTTCCCTGGTAGTTTAATCTGCAAGTTGTTAATTAATCTGCCCGATAGGTCATAGACAGACAGTCTAAAACGATTATACTTCTTGGTTTGCCAAATAATAATGTGTTCCTCGCCGTAGGGCATGTATGGAAAATCTTCAGGGTCATTTAAGTAATCAAATACAACTTGTTCTTTTTCAGTATCAATTTCTTTAGTTTTTACAACTCTGTACTTAAACATATAATCAACTTGTTTAGAGTTTTTTGTTTTTTGTTCTACTTTCCCAACAAACAATATTTTATTACCTTGATAAAAAGGGTATATTGTTTCGCAGTGATAGTTTTCATTCGCTGATAATGAGCGATTGAGCAATTCTTTAAAGAGTACAACATTACATTCCTGGGTAGATGCTACATATAATATGTTATTCCCCTTTATCTTTTCTAAATAAAGTATACCAAGGTATTGAGATAAGATCCATATATGATTTTTTTTATCTACATCCATCCTAAGGATTCGCTGATAAGGTATTTTGGGATTTCCATTGCGACCTATCTGGTGAAGCAATTTCCCATTAATAGTGTAATGTAATATCTGGTAGAATTTGCCTTCGTTATTTTGGGTAGTTTGTGTTACTTCACTTAGCATTTTTAGAGGGATATAATTAATAACAAAGAAATCATTATCTTGCCCTGCCATAATCGAGCCAGGAACAAATAAATACTTATCTGTGTAATATTTAATATCTTTCTGTTTTTTTATTTTTTTAGAGATACTCTCATTATGTAGCTTAGCTGAATGAATAATAATTTTTAGTTTTTCATCTTCAAAAATTTTAATACGAAATGATGATGGCTCACTAATTATAAATACATTATCATTTATCCCTATTTTTTGTGTAATATCATAGTAGGAGTTATGATTCTTAGGGAAATGGAGGCCTTTATGGTTACCAAGGGCAATTTCTGTAAGTAATTCTTGTTGTAACTTTGTTACTTTAAAGCGATTACACTGTGTGGCCATCATACATAGGGTGATATAGATAAAAAGTTTAAATAGTTTCATGTACTTTATTTTTTATTTTTTAATAGTGTAAACCATCCGGTACGGCTATAATTAGTTTCTTTGATCTCAGATAATATATCTTGTAAGAAATGAAGAACATAATGAAAGACCTTATTTTGTGTCGCTTCATGGCGTAAAATCCTGTGTCTTGAAGATAGGTCTTCATCAGCATCAAACGCAAGAATATATTTTGAGATAGATTGTACTTGGTTAGCAATATAATGTAGAGTAGGTATAGGAACCGTACGATCATTTTGTGACTGTATTAAGCAAATGGGTCGAGTAATATTTTTTATAGCTTTGCGTGCTTTACCCATGTTCATCTTTAAGGAATGTGCACATGCTGTAGTGCTTACATCCGTATAGCCAACCCATGGATTAACTATATTACTAACAAGTAGATGCTTTGGTTTAGGTATAAAGTCGATAAATTCTTTTAACAAACCTGTAAAAAATAACCGCCAGTCTAGGCAAATAAATGTATTACCTAAAAATCCTAATACGGTTAAAGGTGTTGCGATAGCAATAATTCCCGTAGGAGGATTCGTTTTGTCTACTTCCCCAGCTAATCGTAAAGAAAGATTACCTCCTAAAGAAAAACCTAGAATAAAAAAATCTTTGTATTTAGGACGTTCTTCTTTGTATATCTTAGAAATATATTCTAACCAATGTTCATAGCGTGTTTGTTTGAAATCATTTACTGAGGTACCATGACCAGGTAATAATGGTGCAATAATGTGATAACCTTGATGGTTCAAAAAATTAGCCATTGGTTTAAAGGTATATGGTGAGCCTTCAAAACCATGTATCATTAATATAGCTACGTCTTTCTTTCCGGTAAGATTTATTGGTTCAGCTCCTTCTAGATAAGTGTCTTTATCAGGCCTAGGGTAGATAGTAGGATCAATATTTTCAGGTAGACCATAATAAGCGAAAAGTAATATACATAAAAATGTACAAGATATATAGAGTATGATTATCATTGGTTAAGCTTGAATATCTTGATAGCTATGCCTTGATTTTTTCCATGATAAGTTTATTAACCGTGGATGGATTAGCTTTACCTTGTGTTTTTTTCATAACTTGTCCTACTAAATGTCCCAGGACTCTGTCTTTACCATTCAAAAACATTTTCACTGTTTCAGGATTTTCGTCAATAACCCCTTGCACAATGATTCCAATTTCTTTAGTATCTGTGATTTGTAATAGATTCTTTTCTTGAATAATTTGTTCTGGTTTCTTAGAGGTCTCTAACATTTCTGCAAAGACCACTTTTGCCATTTTCCCTGATAAATCACCATTTTCAACTTTGTGAACTAGGAAACCTAAAAATGATGGAGGAAATAAACTATATAAACCTTGTTTTTTACTCTTTAAAGCAGACATCATTTCAGTGATAATCCAATTGGCTACTTTTTTAGGAGGTATTTTATGTAACTGTAATACTTCTTCAAAATATTGGGCAGTCTCTTTTTGTGCAGTTAATATGGATGCATCATATTCAGAAAGTTGGTATTCTGCTATAAAACGTTTTTGTTTTTCACGAGCTAATTCAGGCATAGACTGGCGTATCGTTTCTATTTCTTCCTGAGTAAGTTTAATTGGAGTTAAATCTGGATCAGGGAAATATCTATAGTCGAATGATTCTTCTTTGGAACGCATGGGAAGTGTCTTTTGTGAAGCAGCATCCCATAATCTAGTCTCTTGTGCAACAGTATCACCATTTTCTAAGGTACTAGTCTGTCGTTCTATTTCATATTCTAATGCTTGTTTGACGCCTTTAAAAGTATTTAAATTTTTGATTTCTACTCTATTACCTAATTTTGATGTGCCAACTGGTCTAACTGATACATTCGCATCACATCTTAATGAGCCTTCTTCCATGTTACAATCTGATATATTAATATATTCCATGATATGTTTCAGCTCGTGTAAATATAAATAGGCTTCTTGTGGACTAGAGATCATAGGTTCAGATACAATTTCAATTAGTGGTGTGCCTGCTCGATTAAGGTCTACATAGCTTTCTGGTAGAGAAGGATTTTCGGAGTGTATGAGTTTACCAGCATCTTCTTCCATGTGAATTCTAGTGATTTCTATAGTTTTTGCTTGTTTTCCATCATGAATAATAATTTCCGCTTTAGTACAATATGGTTCGTAAAACTGGGAAATTTGGTATCCCTTTGGTAAATCAGGGTAGAAGTAGTGTTTCCTATCAAAACGGCTATTGAGATGTATAGTCCCTTTGAGGGATATACCAGCTAAAACTGCCTTATATAAAGCTTCTCGATTTAGTACTGGCAAGGCACCAGGGAGAGCTAAACACAGCACAGAGGTTTGTGTATTAGGTGCTTGACCAAACTGAGTCGTAGCCGAGCTAAATAGTTTCGTATTTACATTAAGTTGTATGTGGACTTCAAGTCCAATCACTGTTTCGTAAACCATCGTAATATTTAAGAATAACTTTCCTTGTCGTTAGGAAAACTATTTTCTCTAATATCCTTACAGTAATGTTCTATAGATTGTGTAATTTGATCTGATAAATTAACATAACGCCGTACATATTTTGGCTGAAAATCTGGATCCATACCTAACAAGTCATTTATCACTAGAATCTGCCCATCTACATATTGACCAGCACCAATACCTATGGTGGGTATTTGTAAAGACTGTGTAATCGTCCTACCTAACGTCTCTGGTATAGCCTCTAACACGATGGCAAAACATCCTGCTTGTTCTAGAGCAAGTGCATCTTGTAGAATGGTCTCTTGTTGTTCAGTGTTTTTACCTTGTACAAAGTACCTGCGTGTATGTAGTATATGTTGTACTTGTAGGCCAATGTGTCCCATCACAGGGATTCCAACTTGCACCAAGGCCTTTACTGTCTGAGCATCTTCTTTCCCGCCTTCTATCTTAACAGCATCACATTGGGTTTCTTGTATTACACGCCCCGCTTTACGGATGCTTTGTTCAGTTGATAGTTTACAAGTTAAAAAAGGCATATCTGCTATGATAAATGTATCCTTCAAGCCTTTTCTGACAGCCTTAGTATGGTAGATAATTTCTTCTAAACGTACTTGTATCGTAGTCGCTTCACCCTTAATCACATTGCCTAATGAGTCGCCTATTAAAATGGCATCTAACGAGGTACGTGATAATAGCTTGGCCATTGTGTAGTCATAACAGGTAGTCATGGTAATTTTTTCTTGTTTTTTCTTTTTGGCTATAAAATCGAGTGGCGAATGAATAGCACTAGATTGCATAGATATTGGACTTAAATCTAAAATAAAGTCTGTTTTGTC
Organism: Leptospiria bacterium; assembly: GCA_965262015.1. Lineage (GTDB taxonomy): Bacteria > Spirochaetota > Leptospiria > Turneriellales > CBDBES01. Next base: position 828,666 of record OZ253494.1, on the reverse strand, counting down.
ACTTATTAAATCAATTAGAGAATTTCGTACCCAATAACGCCCCATCAAATAGGGATGTGGTATGACCAGATTATGACTCAAAAAACTTCCTTGTGACCACCATATAATATCAATGTCAATTTCTCTGGGACCATAACGAAATCTTTTTTTACGATGGAGTTGTCTTTCTACGTTTTGTATTATTTTTAATAATTTGGTTGGTGGATAAGAAGTTTCTACTAAAATAGATTGATTTAAAAAAGAATCTTGGGTATGTTCCATATATGGAGGAGTTTCAATGAGTTGGCTAATACGTTTTAGATAAATCTTGTCTTCCTGGATGTATTGAATAGCTTGTTGAATGGATTTTTGGCGGTTATTTAAGTTAGAGCCAAGTGATAAAACGTATTGGTGTATAAAGGTCATTTTTTGCGTGCAGTAAAGATAATTCTGCATGGGGCTGGGTATTTTTCTTTTGTAAGTTTTGGGTTATGTTCATCTAAAAAATCCGCATAGCTGGGTACATCAGCCCATGGAGTTCTACGTTGTTCATGTGGGGTCATTTCAGTTTGATTAACGCATATGATATCATCCCATTTAGACCTAATAAGCCAACTTTCCAAGCATGCTTTAGAAGGTATCCAATATATATTTTTCATGGATGCATAAGTAGTATGGGGACAGAGTGCCATCATTCCATAGTGTTGAATCCCAATAGATTCTACTACTAGTAAGCCCCCTGGTTTTAAAGCTTGCTGGCAAAGTTGTAGTACCTCCCAGGGGTTTTTGTGATGGTAGAGGATACCCATACACAGTATGGTGTCAAAACAATGATGAAAGTGTTTTAAGGATGCATAACCAATAGGCTCAAATTTTACGGCTTTTTCTTGTGCAAATGTATTCAATAAAGTGAAATTAAGTTTAAATTTAGCAGTAGGATCTATACCCAAGACTAATTTAGGTTGATAATGTAATAAGCGAAAGAGATAGTATCCGTTACCACATCCTACATCACATATTATTTTATTTTTTATAGGACCTAAAGCTTCTTTAATTCGATTCCACTTTAGATTACTTCGCCACTCAGAATCAATATCGATACCAAAAATAGAAAAAGGACCTTTACGATATGGCATGAAGGTTCTTAAGGCTTTATAAACCATAGTATGTTCTGATGAAGAAAGTTCCTCTCGTCTACCAATTGTAACCACATCTTTTTCATAATCTTTGTATAGAGAATGGATGTGTGCCACTGCCTGGATAGCATCCTCATATTGTTGATTCGTTTTATTTGAGTTAATACGATGGTAACCAAGATCACATTCCTCCTGAAATACTGAATAGTGTTTGGATGATAAATAAGGTTGGATATACTCTAAAGAAGACAGCATTAGATTTTAAGTTTTTGTTGCAATAATGGATACAAATTGACACCATTTAAATAATATACTTGTGTGATTGAAACCAGATTGTTCCAACCATTTGAAGTATTCGGTTAATGTTGCGGTAATTAGTACGTTATTTAATGATACTTCGTTTTGCTGGATGGCTAGTCTAGAGTAACCATTTTTATATTTATATTCGTGGTGCAAATTGGCGAATAATGTGTTTTCATTTGAGATTTTTTCAGATAAAATCAAGATACCACCTGGTGTTAATGTTCGGTATATGGCTTGTAGAATTTGCCTTCGTATAAGGATGGGGATGAATTGTAGCGTATAATTACAAATGATGATATTTGTGATTGGCCATTTCATGGTTTCTACCTTCTTTTGAGAGAATGTATGTTCTGGATATACTTTTCTGGCTTGCTCTAACATTGGTGCGGAAGAATCGACTCCTACGTATTGGAAAGGATTGGCCTTGAAAGAAATATTAAGATATTTAATTAGATTCCCGGTTGAGCATCCTATATCATAAATAACATATTGATCAGAATAGTGTATAGAGCATATCTGTGCACTGAGATTTAATACTTCTTCATAGCATGGTATAGATCTCTGTGCCATATCATTAAATCTATTGGCAACTTCTGCATCAAAAGAAAATGGTGGTACGTGGTCAATATTTGTTTCATATAGATTATCTTGCATATTCTGTTTCGTATCTCCTTTAATCATCTAGTGCTTACACTTATTTTCAGTAATTTAATTTTTACTTTTAACTCATGCAATAAAAAATCGATCAAGAACCTGGTTAGTATACCGTAGTTCAATGTAAATATTTATCCTTATGTTAACACAAAGTGCTGAATTAAGTTATATTGATGTAAGACAGAACATTGAGTCCAGCTTAAAAAACTATAGTTCTATTACCGACTTTGATATATTTTTAGAAAAAGGAGTGTTTCATTTTCAAATGAAGCTTAATGACTTTCAAGAATCTCATTTTTTCCCTTTGATTTCTATCGCTAAAAAACATATAGAAAATTGGCGTATACATACATGTGAAGCAGGAGTATTATCTTTACAGGCTTTAAATAATAACCTTTTTCAAACAGATTCTATTTTATATAAATTAAAAGTACGAGTAAGTCATTTACACAGCCGTACTATTCTAGAATTTATCAAGAAGGCAAGTATTGATGAAAATGATCTAAGTTTAATGCTTGCTATTATTAAATATATCAATGGATGCCAAAAAAATGCCAATCCAATTGAACAATTGAGTGAAATTGGTTGCCAAATCTATATGCCTAGTAAAGACAGCATTTCTTTTCAGCAGTTTGCTGGATATGATCAACTTAAGCAGAGCATACGAGAGAATATTATTCTACCTATGTGTAATCATGATATCTTTGATCAGGTGGCATCAACTACTCGCATACATTATGAGAGTAACTGCCCCAAGGCTATTTTGTTTAGTGGTCCGCCTGGTGTTGGCAAAACGACCATGGCTAGAATTATTGCTACTGAAGCACATATACCATTGGTTTACATTCCTTTAGAAAGTATAATGTCATCTTACTATGGTGAATCTAGTAAGAAACTTGGTAACATATTTGATCTAGCATTTCGAGTAACTCATCAAGAAGGTCATCTGATTTTATTTCTTGATGAGATTGACAGTCTCGCTCCATCTCGAAATGACAAAATCTTTGAAGCAACTCGTAGAATTTTATCTGTTCTTTTACGAAAACTAGATGGTATTGAAGATTATAAAAACTGTATTACTATTGGTGCCACCAATCGCAAAGAAGATATTGATTCAGCACTGTTATCTCGTTTTGAAAATATTATTGAGTTTCCTTATCCATCGCAAGAAGATCGAATCAAAATTCTAGATTTGTATGCTAAACACTTACAAAAACAAGAGAAGGATACTTTGGCTAGAGCTCTTGTTGATAATGCTCCTAGAGGGATTAAAGATATTTGCAAACAGGCAGAAAGAATACATACCCGCAATATTATAGAAGGACAATATAAAACAATTACTCCTCCTCCTTTACAATGTTATTTAGGTGTTCTAAGCCAATCCTCTAATATATTAGCGTAGTATGTTTTATGATACCAATTATTAAATAAAAAAGCTAAATATTTAATGTCCCGGTTCTTCTTTGTTTGATGCTTCTTGAAGTATGAATGAATGAGGTGTAGATGAGCCTGCTGTTTTATCTTGATTTCTCTAACAACAACGCTTTTTTTATTATTAAAAACAACTTTTTTTAATATATGAATAGATTCTTCTAGGCGGTTCATCGAAGAAAAGATTTGTCCTTTTAGCGTAAGTACCTGTAAACGACTCGATGGATTCTTAATATGAGATATGTTGCACTGCGAAATTAACCACAATGCTTTTTTAAGGTAATAGGCTAGATAATTTTTTTTAGCTGCAGCATAATAAATGCTACAAGGTAGAGTTTTAGATCGGCTAGCTTTTTGAATTTGAGTAAATATTTTTTGTGGTTCATGTGTATTTTTCACGTATTGTATGGATATCTTATTTCCCCACAGACTACTATGTAAAATAAATATGGTGTATACTATTATCTGTAAGCAGTACAACATGATTTAATAGGTCGTCTTATTCGAATGATAAACTTTAATAGGATTGATGGTGGTATTTTAGATATGAAGAAACACTATAGCTAGAGTGTATAATAAATAAACTTAATAAGTCTAAATGACTGGTCGGTTTATTAGTAGTGTCACTTATGGGAACATGTAATGACTCATGTGGGATCAATTTTTCATATATATGCTCTTAATTATAACATAAAAAAATAGTTTTCCATATAGATATTTGGGTATATTTTTTTATACTTGTATAACCTATCGTTTACGGGAATAGATAATTTTATAGTATTTATGGATTATTCATTTAAGAATAGAGTGTCTGTATATCGATGTTAGGCTTACTAATATCCTATGAGTAGTAATGATTCTTTCAAAGAGAGTATTAATTTAATTTTTCACACAGCAACAATTGTTGTCTTTATATTACTCTCGTTTTTTGTTCACTATCACGAGTTAGGTAGTTTAAGGCATAAGTTAGATGGTTTACAGGTTTTTCTAAACCAATATCCAGATACATTATCTAATCTAACTAATAGCCTCACTAAGCAGAATAAGTTAATAGAGGAGTTACATACCAAGCTGGATATGCCATTAAAGGTGGAAAACAAAAGTAGGAATAATAGCTCTCTTCGTAGTTTAATTTATGGTCTTTTTAATAGTGTTGAGAAGAAGGTAGATCATTCTAACAATAAGGTTACCAGACAACTAGATTATATTGAAAAGCGTATTGCACGTATTGAGCAGTTATTATTAGGTGTTAATCCACAACCTGCAAGAAGTAGAGAGAGCCCCCGTCCAGCTCCCACAAAAGTTAAAAAGGCAATTTCTTTAGATTGGATTGAAGAATAAGCTAGATTTCTATTCCGTTGGGATAATATCTTGAAATGCCAGTAAATGTGTGGGGGTACTGTATTCTTTGTACCCTGCATTAATAAAAAATAGAGGGTAGGGGGGAGCTGTATGTCCAACCATCGTACGATCTTGTTTATGGATCAGATCGGGAAGAGCATAGAGTGATATTTTTCCCATTGCAATATCTAAAAGTGTACCAACCAAGATACGTATCATATTATGTAAAAAACCAGATGCCCTAAAGTAAAAATAAATTCTAGACTGACATCGAATAAGCTTAATTTCATACATATATTTGGTGGTTAGCCTTTCATCATGATTGTATCTTGTTTTTGTAAAAGCAGCAAAATTATGTCTACCCAGTAAACATGGTATAACAGACTCAACTCTATCCCAATCAATAGAATGACGTATCCATAGATGATTAATATAGAACTTATTACAGTATGGTGTATTTAGAATACAGTATATATAAGATCTGCTGACACAAGAATATAGGGCATGAAACTCATCACTTACAAACTTACCATATATAACAGATATTGATTTAGGTAGAATAGCATTTACAGAATGGATAGTTTTGTCTATATGAATGAGACTATCCATGTTAATATGAATAACTTGTCCAGTTGCGTGGACACCTGTATCCGTTCTGCCAGCAACATATATGTGTATATCTCTTCTTAGAACAGTACTAAATGCTTTTCTCAGTGCATCCTGTACCGTAGGAATACTTGAATCACTTTGCGTTTGATAACCTTTGAAATATTTCCCATCATACTGTACTGTAAAGGCAATACGCATATTACGATGAAATTTTAATTAGTTGCTTGTTTATAGCCTTTTATGGACGAGCTAATTTGGTTTTTACAGTCTACATATAGCACTTTAACGGATATTTCCTGCCCTTTTTCTTGCAGATACTTTTCCACCAAAGTAATTCTTGTATTAAAAACTCATAACAAAAGATATAAGCCAGTCTTACCAGGTAATATCTCAATAAAGGCACCAAAGTTTACAATGCTTTGCACAGTACCTTCGTATATTTTACCAATTTCTATTTTTTCACTCATGTTAGGTCACTGCTTCCTTTATTGATAGACTTATTCTGTTTCTTTTTTCGTCAACATCTAGTACTTTGACAGATACACTTTGCCCTTCTTCTAGATAGTCCGCCACAGAATTAATTCTTTTATCAGCGATTTGTGATATATGGCATAAGCCAGTCTTACCAGGTAATATTTCAATAAAGGCACCAAAGTTTGCAATGCTTTGCACAGTACCTTCGTAGATTTTACCGATTTCTATTTTTTCACTCATGTTAGGTCACTGCTTCCTTTATTGATAGACTTATTCTGTTTTTCTTTTCGTCAACATCTAGTACTTTGACAGATACTTGCTGTCCTTCTTCTAGATAATCCGCCACAGAATTAATTCTTTTATCAGCGATTTGTGATATATGGCATAAGCCAGTTTTACCAGGTAATATTTCGATAAAGGCACCAAAGTTTGCTATACTTTGCACAGTACCTTCGTATATTTTACCGATTTCTATTTTTTCACTCATGTTAGGTCACTGCTTCCTTTATTGATAGACTTATTCTGTTTTTCTTTTCGTCAACATCTAGTACTTTGACAGATACACTTTGCCCTTCTTCTAGATAGTCCGCCACAGAATTAATTCTTTTATCAGCGATTTGTGATATATGGCATAAGCCAGTTTTACCAGGTAATATTTCGATAAAGGCACCAAAGTTTGCAATGCTTTGCACAGTACCTTCGTAGATTTTACCGATTTCTATTTTTTCACTCATGTTAGGTCACTGCTTCCTTTATTGATAGACTTATTCTGTTTTTCTTTTCGTCAACATCTAGTACTTTGACAGATACACTTTGCCCTTCTTCTAGATAGTCCGCCACAGAATTAATTCTTTTATCAGCGATTTGTGATATATGGCATAAGCCAGTCTTACCAGGTAATATTTCAATAAAGGCACCAAAGTTTGCAATGCTTTGCACAGTACCTTCGTAGATTTTACCGATTTCTATTTTTTCACTCATGTTAGGTCACTGCTTCCTTTATTGATAGACTTATTCTGTTTCTTTTTTCGTCAACATCTAGTACTTTGACAGATACACTTTGCCCTTCTTCTAGATAGTCCGCCACAGAATTAATTCTTTTATCAGCGATTTGTGATATATGACATAAGCCAGTCTTACCAGGTAATATTTCGATAAAGGCACCAAAGTTTGCTATACTTTGCACAGTACCTTCATAGATTTTACCGATTTCTATTTTTTCACTCATGTTAGGTCACTGCTTCCTTTATTGATAGACTTATTCTGTTTTTCTTTTCGTCAACATCTAGTACTTTGACAGATACACTTTGCCCTTCTTCTAGATAGTCCGCCACAGAATTAATTCTTTTATCAGCGATTTGTGATATATGACATAAGCCAGTCTTACCAGGTAATATTTCGATAAAGGCACCAAAGTTTGCTATACTTTGCACAGTACCTTCATAGATTTTACCGATTTCTATTTTTTCACTCATGTTAGGTCACTGCTTCCTTTATTGATAGACTTATTCTGTTTCTTTTTTCGTCAACATCTAGTACTTTGACAGATACACTTTGCCCTTCTTCTATATAATCCGCCACAGAATTAATTCTTTTATCAGCGATTTGTGATATATGGCATAAGCCAGTCTTACCAGGTAAGATCTCGATGAATGCACCAAAGTTTACTATACTTTGCACAGTACCTTCATAGATTTTACCGATTTCTATTTTTTCACTCATGTTAGGTCACTGCTTCCTTTACTGACAGACTTATTCTGTTTTTCTTTTCGTCAACATCTAGTACTTTGACAGCTACTTGCTGCCCTTCTTCTAGATAATCCGCCACAGAATTAATTCTTTTATCAGCGATTTGTGATATATGGCATAAACCAGTCTTACCAGGTAAGATCTCGATGAATGCACCAAAGTTTACTATACTTTGTACAGTACCTTCATAAATTTTTCCGATTTCTATTCTTTCACTCATGTTAGGTCACTGCTTCCTTTACTGATAGACTTATTCTGTTTTTCTTTTCGTCAACATCTAGTACTTTGACAGCTACTTGCTGTCCTTCTTCTAGATAATCCGCCACAGAATTAATTCTTTTATCAGCGATTTGTGATATATGGCATAAACCAGTCTTACCAGGTAAGATCTCGATGAATGCACCAAAGTTTACTATACTTTGTACAGTACCTTCGTAAATTTTTCCGATTTCTATTCTTTCACTCATGTTATTTTAATCCCTCTTTAATAGATAGGCTTATTTTACCTTGTCTATCAATATTTAGTACCTTTACAGAAACATTTTGTCCTTCTTCTAAATAATCTGCTACAGTATTAATCCTTTTATCAGCAATTTGTGATATATGGCATAGACCCGATTTATTGGGTAAGATCTCGATGAATGCACCAAAGTCTACTATCTTCTGCACAGTGCCTTCATAGATTTTGCCAATTTCTACTTTTTCAAATTGTAAATCAATCAATATTTTAGTTTCTTGAGATGCCTCTTGACTTTTTGCATGTATATAAACGGTACCATCATCCTGAACAGTAATTTCTGATTGTGTTCTCTCCATTAGGGAGCGGATATTACTACCACCCGGACCAATGAGTTCTCCTATCTTATCTGATGGTATTGTAGTACGTGTAATGACAGGTGCATTTTTGGAAACTTTGTCACGGGGGACAGCAATGACTTTATTCATCTCAACTAATATTTGGTATCTACCTTTTTTGGCTTGTTCCAAGGCTTGTTCCATAATTTCGTGACTAATACCTTCCACTTTGGTATCTAATTGAAAAGCAGTAATACCATTTTCTGTACCTGCAACCTTAAAGTCCATATCCCCAAAATGATCTTCTAATCCAGCAATGTCGGATAAAATAGCATAATTATCTTTATCATCTGTGATTAGGCCCATGGCGATACCAGCAACTGCATTTTTGATAGGTACACCAGCATCCATCATTGCCAGAGATGCTGAACACACTGTTGCCATGGAAGAAGAACCATTAGATTCTAAGATTTCAGAGACTACACGAATGACATAGGGGAAATCTTTTTCACTTGGTATCACGGACCGCACTGCATTTTCTGCTAACTTACCATGGCCAATTTCTCTCCGCCCAGGACCTCCATAACGCCTCACCTCACCAACGCTAAATGGTAAAAAATTGTAGTGTAAGTAAAAAGACTCCTTGTATTCTCCATGAACATCGTTTACTGGTTGAGCATGATTACTAGAACCCAAGGTAACTACACCCAATGATTGAGTTTCCCCTCTAGTAAAAACTGCTGAACCATGGACGCTGGGTAATACGCCCACTTCAATATTAATAGGACGTACAGTGTCCAAGGAACGCATATCAGCCCTAACACCATCTTTAAAGATTTGTTCACGAACTACTTCTACTTCTATTTTTTCTATAAATTTACTTGCTTCAGTTAGTATGCCAGGTATCTCTTCTGGTGGTGTATTTTTTTTCTGATATTCTTGTTCAATATAGGATAGAGCTTTGTCATTAAGATGGCTTATTTGTTCTATACGTGCCTGCTTATCTTTTGCTTGATTGGCTTCCTTCATAGCTTCATAAAAATTTTGGTGTAGCATATCTTGGAGTTCTGTATTTTCTACTATTTCTGGTGTGGGCAACTCAGGTTGAGTATTTGCTTCTTTAAGCTTCTCTTGCATTTTACATAGTTGTTTGATTTCTTCATGCCCAGCTTTAATAGCTTCCAATATATCCTTTTCTGATACTTCTTTTGCTGAACCCTCAATCATGGTAACAGTTTTTTCAGAACCAGCTAACAATAAATTGATATCAGATTGCTCTATTTGCTCTTTACTGGGGAAAATAACAATCTCACCATCTATCCTACCGACATGGACACCCGCCACAGGTGTTTCAAATGGCATATTAGAAGTAATTAGGGCTGCACTGGCACAAGTAACAGCATGTATGTCAGCAACTTGTTCAGAATCCATACTTAATAATGTAATGAAGATTTGTACCTCATTCAAAAAGTTTTTAGGGAACATGGGGCGGATCGGTCTATCCGTTAATCGTGCAGTTAAGACTTCTCTATTAGAGGGTTTACCTTCTCGTTTAAAGAATCCTCCAACAAACTTGCCTCCTGCATAGAATTTTTCTCTGTAATCTATTGTTAGAGGGAAAAAATCCATATCACTTTTCGCTTTATTTGAAGCGGTGGCACTAGCCATCAGAGTAAGATTACGCCACTTTAAAACAACGGAACCATTTGCCTGTCTAGCCCATTTCCCGGTTGATACGGAGTATATGTCTCCCTTAACTGTTATTGAATTTTCACAAATCATTTGCTTTATACCACCTTAAACCAAAGTTTATTAAATCATGTAAATAAACGTAGTTGCGTAAACAGTAGATTGGCTATTTCCGTAGTCCAAGACTCTGTATGACACTCTTGTATGTCTCACTATTCTTTCTTCTTAAGTATGTTAGCAATCTTCTTCGTTTGCCAACCATACGCAGCAATCCAAGACGAGAGTGTTGATCTTTTCGATGGAGATTGAAGTGTTCACGTAGGCCATTAATCCTTTTTGTTAAAAGAGCTATCTGCACAGGTGCCGAGCCCGTATCACTGTCGTGGGTACGATACTCTTCTAATATAGCTGTCTTGTTTTCCTTACTCATTACCATTACTTAAATTAACTCTTCGAATGTACTTAGGAGGCAACATGTAAAAGGGTTTGTGGATGACAATCTTTATTTTATTTAAGTAGTTATAGAGAGTGGAAAGTTGATATCTTCCAATTATTTAGTAAAATAACAAAATTTCAGCTTGCCGCACAGTCTTTTTTATTTGATTTGGCAATTAAATAATGTAAGTGCTAACACTAATGGTGTGCTTTATTACATTGTTTTTAAGATTAGTATTTCCACTGTGTAGAGATACTAGAGCAAAGGAAACGCAAAGGAGGTGTTTTGTGGCTATAAAACCTTTAGCAGATAGAGTTCTTATCGAAGCTGCTGACGAAAAAGAAGAAAAAGTGGGTAGTATCTATATCCCAGATACTGCAAAGGAAAAACCAAATGAAGGTGTGGTTGTCGAAGTAGGTTCTGGCAAAATCACTGATGATGGTAAATTAATAGAGTTACAAGTATGTAAGGGGCAGAAAGTCCTATACGGTAAATACTCTGGTACAGAGATTAAAAGTGATGGTAAAGAATATCTAATTGTTCGTGAATCCGATATTCTTGCCATTATAGAATAAGGAGATTAGGAGGATAATATGGCAAAAATGTTAGAATATGGCGAAGAGTCAAGAGCATTACTTCTAAGTGGTATTAGTAAATTATCTAATGCTGTAAAGGTTACTTTAGGGCCCCGCGGTAGAAATGTTGTTATTGACAAAAAATTTGGTGCTCCCACTATCACTAAGGATGGTGTAACCGTAGCTAAAGAAATTGAGTTGGAAGATCCGTATGAGAATATGGGTGCACAGCTTGTTAAAGAAGTGGCAACTAAAACAAATGATATAGCTGGTGATGGTACCACTACGGCTACTATATTAGCTCAAAGCATTGTTAGAGAAGGGATACGGAATGTAGCTGCTGGTGCTAATCCAATGGATCTAAAACGTGGTATTGATAAGGCAGTTGAAGCTGTAATCAAAAACATCAAAGAACAATCTAAAGATATCAAAGATAAAAAAGAGATTGCTCAGGTTGCTTCTATATCTGCCAATAGTGATATAGAAATTGGGGATCTCATTGCCGAGGCAATGGAAAAAGTGGGTAAGGATGGTGTTATTACTGTTGAGGAAGCCAAATCTATTGATACTAGTCTAGATATTGTAGAAGGTATGCAGTTTGATAGAGGTTGGCTCTCTTCTTACATGGTCACTAATCAAGATCAAATGACTTCTGTGTTGGATAACCCTCTAATTTTGATTCATGATAAAAAAATTAGTGCAGTTAAGGATATTGCACCTTTACTAAATCAAGTAGCACAAATGGGGAAAAGCTTGCTTATCGTATCTGAAGATATGGAAGGCGAAGCCCTGGCTACATTGGTGTATAATACGCTAAGAAAAGCTATTAATGCTGTTGCGGTTAAAGCACCTGGTTTTGGTGATCGACGTAAGGCAATGTTAGAGGATCTAGCCATCTCGACAGGTGGGCAGGTAATATCAGAAGATGTGGGTATGAAGTTAGAAAGTGTTTCTACAGATATGCTTGGTACAGCAGAGAAAATTATTGTAGAGAAAGAAAATACTACCATCATTCAAGGTGGTGGAAAGAATGCTGATATTCAAGCTCGTATCAAACAAATTAAACGCCAAATCGAAGATACAACATCTGATTACGATAGAGAAAAACTACAAGAGAGACTAGCTAAGTTAGCTGGTGGTGTGGCTGTTATCAATGTTGGTGCTGCTACTGAGGTAGAAATGAAAGAGAAAAAAGCTCGAGTAGAAGATGCTTTGTCAGCAACCCGTTCGGCAGTAGAAGAGGGTGTAGTAGCTGGTGGCGGATTGGCTTTAGTAAAAGCTATAGCTGCTGTAGAATCTCTAAAATTAGAAAGTGATCAAGATACGGGCAAAAATATTGTCTTAAGATCATTAGAAGATCCCATGAGACAAATTGCTGCGAATTCTGGATTAGAAGGCTCTTTAATTGTTCAACGTGCAAAAAATGAAAAAAACAATATTGGTTTTAACGCAAGCTCATTAAAATGGGAAGACCTATTGAGTGCAGGGATCATTGATCCTGCGAAGGTGACCAAAACAGCATTAACTAATGCTGCCTCTATTGCAGGTTTAGTGTTAACCACTGAATGTTTGGTAACAGATAAGCCTGAAGGCAAAGACGCTGCTGGTGGGATGCCTCCTGGTGGGATGCCTCCTGGCGGAATGGGCGGAATGGGCGGAATGGACTTTTAGTAGTCTCTGTTTATATACTGCTCAAACAATATTCTATAAAGATAGTCTATTAGACTATCTCATAAAGGGGTCCATAGCGACCCCTTTATTTATATTAGAATAAAAAATAGTAAATACAAAATTATCAAAACATATTATCATTTTTCTTTGAAACGCTGACTACACAAAAGATCCTTCACGAGACTACCTCGCTCATTGTGAATTTCATTCTTATCCTGATTACGTTTTATTCTTCTGTAAATGGTGGACAGATGTCTCTCTAGTTTAAGGGCAATATAGGGGACATTTAATTTAAAGACCTTAGAATCCATGAATGATTTCTTGCTCCTCCTATAAGTATTAGATTACTTACAGAATAAATAATAAGCTTATTATTTAAACTAATTGACTAAACATAAAAAAATTGTACAATGTCGTCATGCCAAATATTCAATCAGCGAAAAAGAGAATGCGACAAAATGAAAAACAACGTATTCATAATCGTATGTATAGTAGTACGTTGCGTACATACGTTAAAAAAGTTAATACTTTGCTAGATAAAGGGGAATATGAGGCTATTCCAGAAGCCTTTCGAAAGCTTACATCCATAGTGGATAAAACGAGCAAAAAAGATATTATACATGCTAATAAGGCTAGCAGGATTAAGTCACGCATAGCCTTGGCGATTAATAGGGCGATCAAGTCCCAGGATAGCAAAGATATAGATGATGTTGGGTCATGACCTAACACCTCTGATTGTCATGTAGATTTCGGGCGATTAGCTCAGTTGGTAGAGCGCTTGCCTTACAAGCAAGATGTCGGCAGTTCAAATCTGTCATCGCCCATATAATACCAACCTCAGAGATAAACGAGAGATTGCGATCAAAGATCCAATCCCTCACATGACTAAAATAAATAATCTTAGATTTTACCTACTAAATCCATTCCTGGTGTTAGTGTTTTACTACCTGGTTTCCATTTTGCGGGACATACTTCACCACTATGTTCGGCAATGTACTGAGCTGCTTGTGTTTTTCTTACTAACTCCTGAGCAGAACGTCCTATACCTAGATCATGTATTTCGCATGCCTTGATAATACCTTCTGGATTAGTGATGAAAGAACCTCTAAGTGCTAAACCTGTTTCTTCAATCATAACACCAAAGCTTCTTGCCATATGTCCAGTGGGGTCGCCTAACATAGGAAATTGGATTTTAGCAATAGTTTCACTTACATCAAACCACGCCTTGTGTACAAAATGTGTATCTGTTGACACAGCATAAACTTCTGTATTTATCTTCTGCAATTCTCCATATTGATCCGCCATGTCGCCCAATTCTGTTGGACAGACAAAAGTAAAATCTGCTGGATAAAAGAAGAAAATGGACCAGTGCCCTTTTACATCTTCTGAAGTTATTTTCTTAAATTTATTCTGATGAAATGCCTCCACAGAAAAATTTGGTATCTTTTGGTTAATTCTTGACATTGTAATGTTTACCTCCTAGAGTCTAATAGACCATTAATAGTCATGGCCATAGAGTCAGTACAACACGGTATGTCAAATATGTCACGCTTATTAGAATGATTTTCTTTATTCTTTAAATATAAGTTCCAAATTTAAAATGATATATGTGTAGTTTTTTGAGAAACAAGTACATTTCCTATTAATTTTAAAACGAGTGCAATTTTTTATGATGAGTATTTTATAGGGTGTAAGATATCCTAGAGATCGTATGGGCTGTTGATTCTAACTATCTACTATGGATTTTTTATTTCTCATCAAGAAATTTTATTTTTTGCGTATCTATAAAATATATGCTATGAGAATTTTTTTGTGTTATAGAAGCCGTAAAGTGTATATTGCAGCAAACGAATAATTACTTGACTAGCCCAACATCATGTAACTACAATATCAGATTATGACACAGAATTACATGCAACTTGCAAAGGAAGTAAATGAAGAGTGTCTATTTTTATCACCACAAGAGATTATACATATAGTGAGTAATAAGTTACCATCTTCTCGGGTACTTTCTTTATCCATGCAAATTGAAGGTCTTGTTATTTTAGATATTTTGCTACGATCAAATATTTCTTGTAGTTACTATACCATTGACACGGGACGATTACCTGAAGAAACACACCAGATGTTTGATATAGTCCGGGAAAAATATAAAATTAATTTACAGGTTTATCATCCTCAGGCGGAAAAATTGGATCAATTAGTTAGGAGAAAGGGTTCTTTCTCTTTTAAAGAATCTCACGCCAACCGTGAAGAGTGTTGTTTTATACGTAAGGTTGAACCCAATCAAATTGCTTTATATAACCATAAAGTATGGATTTCTGGTTTACGTAGAGAACAGTCTGCAGAACGAAAAAACACCGCTTGTGTAGAGTATCTGGTTAATAAACAAATGTTTAAAGTAAATCCTTTATTTAAGTGGAGTAAGCAAGAAGTGGATATATACATCCATACCTATCAAATCCCATGTCACCCATTATATGGAATGGGATATAAATCAATTGGTTGTGCCCCTTGCACTAGAAGTGTAAGGGAAGATGAACCAGAAAGGGCAGGACGTTGGTGGTGGGAAAACAGTGAAAAAAAAGAATGTGGTCTGCATATGAAGCCCCATCAGTAGGAAAGTATCTATATCTATGCCTGTTTATTTAGTTGGCTCTGGACCAGGTGATCCAGAGCTTCTTACCATTAAAGCTTTGCATATTTTGCAGAAGGCGGATGTTATTTTGTATGACCGTCTAGTCAATATCCAAATCATGGAGTACGCTAGAAAAGACTGTGAAAAAATTTTTGTAGGTAAGCGATATGATCAAAAGCTTACTCAACAACACGATATTAATAAAATGTTACTAGAATATGTACAACAAGGAAAACTGGTTGTAAGGCTAAAGGGAGGTGACCCTTTTATTTTTGGTCGGGGAGGAGAAGAGTTACTTTATCTTGCACAGCATAATATTACGGTGAATATTATTCCTGGTATTACTACTGCCTTTGCAGCCGCAGCTAATTTAAAAATACCTCTTACTCATAGAGACTTTGGCCAATCAGTTATCTTTTTATCAGGTTACGCGAAAGACAGTCATAAAAAAGAAGATTATCTACCCAATTATGATTGGGATTTTTTATCTACTGCATCTTTAACACTGGTATTCTATATGGCATTTAGTAATATGAAAGATATTGTAAATAAATTACAAGAGAGAGGTAAAGCAGAGGAAACAGGAGTGGCTATTATATCAAATTGTTCATTTGAGAATGAAGTACAAGTTGTTGGTCAGTTAAAGAATATTGTTGAGTTATCACAAACAAGTAATCTAGAATTTCCTGCTATTTTAATTATTGGCGATGTAATCTCAGAATATTATTCTATAGTATAATACCATGACTACCACTGATGCATCTAAGCTCATCATACTTTTATTTCATGGGGCAAGACATCTAGAAAATCATGAGTTGTTACCTAACATTGTAGATGCCTTTCGGAGTGCTTTAGGGTATGATTACATTGACTATGCCTTTTTATCTGAATCTTTTTTACCCTCTTTAGAGAATGTTATACAAAAATATCTTGATGTTATATCTATGGGTAGTTTAGAGATTTATCCTATTTTTTTATTACCTGGTCAACATACATTGCACGACATACCCTTATTGGTGACACAATTAAAAAGACAGTTTTCTGATATTCAAATTACCCTACATCCTGCTCCTGATTTTTTACAAGATTTGGCACCTTTGTTTATCCAAAAAATTAAGAATACTTTAGGTTCTTTTATAAAAGAACCATGATTTATAAAAGAAAAGTAATTACTAAAACCTAATTTTACTAAGAGATTTACGTAGATTCTTACCTCGATAAGTTTGGTAACTTTGAAATATCTTGCCAGCTTTTTGGGCTTTGAAACATGACAGGTTTGTATTATCATTACGAGAAAAAAAATTGAATTGTAGGTTATCTAACTGCAACCATTTCTTATTGGAAAAATTTTTAGAAAAAGTAATACCTTGGAATGATGCCGTACCTTTATGAAATTTAGTTTCTTCTAGGTTACTTAATGTATATCCGTATGCCTTCCATGTGCTGTTTACCATAAGTAGATTAAAGTATTGATTCTGTAATATATTATTAGTAAGCATGTAAATATTAAGAGGGTGTTCAGGTGTTAAGTATAACGCATTTATTATTTCCATATGTGGTGAACTATGAGATAGATCCCATGTTAATTTTATTTTTGAATTATGATTATTTGTTATGTTTATTGCTAGACGTGGATGTTTAAACTGGAAAAGGAACTGGTATTTTTCTGTTGCTTGATTACTAGAGTAGAAAAAGTTCTGTATAGTGTGTTGCCATTCAAATTGCATTTGTTGGAATAGTGTACGATATAGTTTGGTATATGGTATGGGAATTAAAAATAATGGGTGTTTCTTTTCATATGCAATTCTCTGGTTCACCTTTTTACTAATATGCTGGATATAATGCCTACTATCCTTTCCATCTATATGATTGCTATGAGAATTAATTTGGAGAGATGTTTGAAACACTATATGGTGTTCTTGTTTGCTTATGTTTTTATCTTTTTGTAGTGCCTCTTCAATGTATTGGATTGGTTGGTATTCTATCTTGACATTACCTCCTATGTTAGCAGACAGATCACTTTGCTTATGAGATAGTGATAAATGTGCTTTAATCGTATTCTCTTCTAAACAGTTAACTTGTACATTATGTAATTGTAAGTATGATGCAGGTAAGTAGGATAATTTATGCAATATAGGCCATTTGTCTAAAAAAGGGGGTATGATTGTTTTCTTTGAAGAAAGGCTTAGTCTACCATCAGTAATATTTAGTAAACAACCTATTTCTAATATATTAGGTTTATTTATTTTGTCGGGTATTTTGATTGTAAGTTGTGCTTGACGTAAACCATTTAAAAGAATGTTATGAGGCAGATGAATGGCATGTGTACCCCATGATTTTTTCTGTAACCGTATGTGTAAGTACGACAAGGCATCCAATTTTTCAGAGTGATTCTGTTTTATGTGAAAGTGAATATGGTAAGGATCTATCATTCCATTTATTTTGATTGTATGCTCTAATGGGGTATATGAGGTTTTTAGGTTAAGTAATGCATTAGCTACTTGATAATAAGGGTGATTATCTTGCATGATCTTCACTTGGGTAAGGCGTACAGAACCATCCATATCGTAGACTGTTTGATCTATTTTTCGTGGCTTTATGTGTATAGTCACATCAATATCAGCATTACCTGTCTCAAATCTAAAGTTATCACTTAGGTGAGGTAGATGATCTAACAATAGGTTTTTTATCTTTACATGATAAATCCCCAGTAGCCATGTTGGATTTATTTCGGACGACTCTAATATGATTTTTTGGGTAAAATCAATAGATGGTTCCAAAATAATTTGTCCCACTCCATATAGTGGATCATCATACTCTAGTGTTAATTTTAGCCTCTTGGGTTGAATATGTATATTCCCATGTACATCATGTATGATATATACATGTTCTTCATGGTATTTAGAGGTCTGCATTATATGTACAGTACTGTTCGAGAATATTAATTGTATATCATGTTTGGCTTGCACTAAAGATTGTAGTTGTTTTTTTAAGTGACTAGTTTTTTTCTTTTGAATATCATGTATAAAGAAGGTTGCACGATGTACTTGTATATGTGTTATTTCTAGCTTATTATTTTTTAAATAGTCCCACCAAGATAGTTGGATGTATACTCGAGCTGCTCTAAAAAAAGTTGTACTTTCTTGAAAATATACCTCAGAGGATACTTCTGTTTGATACAGCATAATACCACGATAGATATCAAGATAAATTCCATCATAGGCAATCCCCAAAAAAGATTGTTTAGTATAGGAGAGAATGGTATGTTCTATTTTACTGAGGTGTGAGGAATGATTTAGGTAAAAATTAGGTAGAGAATACAGTAAGACCAAAGTAATAATATAGTATCTCAATTTTACTATAGCAGTAAAGAATTTGCGGACTATACGCATTGTGTGGATTGAATTACCCTTGTTTGTATATTTTAGCTGATATCATATGATATCTTTTTCTAATTTCTGGACAATCTTTTCTGCGGTTAAATGATAATGACTCATTAATACATCAGCAGGTGCAGATTGGCCAAATTGGTCATTTATACCTATGTAAGTAATTTTTTTGGGGCAATGTGTGGACAATATTTCACTAACCGCTGAACCAAACCCCGCCAGGATGTTATGTTCTTCAAATGTAACTACATGATCAGCTTGCTTAGCTATGTGTAATAATAGCTGTGTGTCCAGTGGTTTGACAGAAAACATATCCACTACCCATGGACGGATTTTATATTTTTCTTCTAGCATTCTAGCGGCTTTCCATGCCTCATACACCATAACACCAATAGCGAAAAAAGCATATTTCTTACCTTCCTGTATTACATTACCCTGTCCTAGTTTACATATAATATTTTTTGTGTATAGTACAGGTCTTTTGGGTCGCCCCAGTCTGATATATACGGGGGATGGTATGCTGATGGCTAATCGAATAGCCTGATATGCCTGCCAGTAATCTGATGGGACAAGCACATTCATATTTGGTATGGCCCTCATTAAAGCTATATCTTCAATGATTTGGTGACTTGCTCCGTCTTCCCCGAGCGTAATACCGGCATGTGTACCTGCAAGCGTAACATTAAGATTAGGATAAGCAATGGAGTTACGTACAATTTCCCATGCTCTACCAATTAGGAAGATAGAAAAACTAGAGGCCACTGGTATAAAACCTGCGATTGATAGGCCAGCAGCATGACCTACCATATTTTGTTCAGCAACACCAAAGTTAAAAAAACGTTTAGGATATTTTTTAGCGAATAAGTTTGTTTTGGTTGATCCCGACAAATCAGCATCTAAAACAACTATTTTTTCATGTTCTTGAGCTAGGTCTACTAAACCTTGTCCATAGCCGTCACGTGTAGCCTTGAGTTCTATATCATTTGTACAAGGATTATTAAGTGCGATCATAGGCTATCCTGTAAACGACAATGAGAAAAGCAAGTTTATAAGTATAATTAATCTTGACTAGACGTAAGGTAATTACACGAATAAGGCTGATCCAGGAGGAGTGGCAGAGTGGTCGAATGCGGCGGTCTTGAAAACCGTTGTGCCTTTACGGGTACCGTGGGTTCGAATCCTACCTCCTCCGTATTGTTTTTTACGCTTTCCCTTCATAAATATAGGTGGGATTGTGTCTAGGAGAGGTGGCTGAGTGGTCGAAAGCGGCTCCCTGCTAAGGAGTTGTACTGCATTGTGGTACCGAGGGTTCGAATCCCTCCCTCTCCGTATACAAAAACTAAAAATCTTAGTGTGCAACCGCAACCATTACTTCATATGTTCTGTGTTTCTTTTTAGCCATTTTATTACCATATTTTTATTTTGCTCTATTTCCATCTATAGCACTTGCTTGGCACATTCTAACAAGTGTTTGAACTGTTTGCATAACTTGAATAATTCAATGACTTTTTGCTGGATTTGGAATTATTCTTATGGTAGAATAGGGAGTGCTATTTTTTATTTGATATAGTTTCCAATGAAGAATAATTGATCCTCTTGATGGAATTATTTTTCGTGGTTCTTTATCTCAATAATAGGCTATCCCTAGTGCCGCATTCTTACAGAAAAGAATTTCTTCTTTGAAAGAAAACAGTGAAAAATCCGTTTTTCAAATTTTCTATTAGTTGGTTTGAATATAAAGATATTACCAACTCTGTCTAAGGTTAGTTGAAATTGAATTGTAAGTTTCTTTTCACGGAGTAGCTGTAAAAATCCATATTTTGATCGAAGAAAGGCAATCAAATAATAGGGGTCAATACAATCAATCATGTTATAGCATATGTCTATAGGTTGGATATAAATAACTATAAATAGGATTGACGGTCTGTTTGGAGTCTTTCAGAATAAGCCGTATTTGAGGGATAGTTAGTTGATTTGACTACGCATAAAGCGTGATGCCCCATTGTTCAGGTAAAAAAATATAATTAATAAGGTGGAATAAAAAATGGGATTGATTAGATTAACACAGATAAACAATGATCAGTTAGATGCAAACTTAGAAAAAATACTAATTGATGGAGAAAAGATTTTAAAAGGATTCAAAGCGATTAGGGATATTTTTGCCTTTACAGATAAAAGACTTATTGCTATAGATAAACAGGGACTTACTGGTAAGAAGCAAGAATACCACTCAATCCCTTACAAATCTATTTCTCATTTTTCTGTTGAGACAGCTGGACATCTTGATCTAGATGCTGAGTTGAAAATATATATATCAAGTCAAAATGCCCCTATTTATGATCTTCAATTTAAAGATGATAGTATTCTTGAAATACAAAAATCAATAGCAAAAAGTATTTTGTAATGTGACACACTCTTAATAAAACGTTTTCTATAGTTTATTTGTTGGCATTTTTCCTTAGTACTTTGAATGTTCACTCTATAGTTGTAGAATTTGATACAAAATCAGCATTAACAACCTCAGTAGAGCTATTTGCAAATTCTTTAGAAACATTTGAGTCTCTATCCCTAAAAAACAAGAGTGTAAAAGCAAAAAGAGAGCTCAAAAAACAACTCACAAAATTGCGTCGTAGAATAGTAAAGAGAGTATCAATACGGTCTTTACCAAAATAACAATATCAGCACTTTTTTTCTATCAAAGGTAACGGCATATTCAAAGGCTAATCGTGCCTTGTGATAGCCGTACGCCATTGATGAGTATGGAAGTATATAGTTACTGGACAATTTATTCTGGCTTTAGCTGAATATCTTTATCCCAAATAATACATTTAATAAAGAGTGTTTCTTTTTGCGACTGCATACAACTTGAAGGTATCTTCTGATTTTTTGCCAAAATATTTTATCAGTTGTTTGATAGTGTTCTTAACCTATTCTTTTTACGATGGTAAAAGGAATTTGCATTGGTCGTTCTCCTTACTTTTAATATTTTTAAGAAAAACGGCTTATGAACACCTTAAACTGTTCATAACCAAACTTACTGACTCTCCAAAGAGTAATAAGTGTAAACCAGTTGACAAGTTGATGCATAGTTTTTAGAAAAGTATGCACCTAATGATGCGCGTGTAGCTCAGTTGGTTAGAGTACTTGCTTGACATGCAAGGGGTCCCCAGTTCGAGTCTGGGCATGTGCAAAGATGAAATGATATTCTCATGCTAGAAACACAAGAAACATATATGATTGTTTTGCCTAAAAATAAGCAAGACATTGTTGCATCCTCTGAAGATACTTGGTTTACCATATTGCAAAAGCATTTACCCAATGCTTTGCATACTGCTCTTGCAGTTAAAATACAAGATCAGGTATATGATTTAAGTAGAAATGTCCACTGTTCAGGTGAGCTATCGTTGGTGACGTTTGAGCAAGATGAAGGGAAAGAAGTGTTTTGGCATTCTAGTGCACATGTGTTAGCACAAGCTATTAAACGCCTTTTTAATGACGTACAGTTAACACTTGGGCCAGTCACAAGGAAAGGCCCAGGATTTTTTTACTATGATATCTATCTAGAACATAAATTGCAAGAATCTGATCTAGAAAAAATAGAAAATGAAATGAATCAGGTTAGAGAAGAAAATCATACGGTAGAACGCATGACCTATTCTAGAAAAGAGCTTATTAGTCTTTTCAGAAATATGGGTGAATTTTTTAAAGTAAAAATTATTGAATCCATAGATAGTAACGAAGAACTAACCGTTTATAAGCAAGGTGAATTTCAAGATTTATGTAGAGGTCCACATGTGATCTCTACAAAAAAGCTGGGCATCTTTAAGTTAACTGCCTTATCTGGTGCATATTGGAAAGGAGATCCATCCCAACCTATGTTACAGAGGATTTATGGTATAAGTTTTCCTGAAAAAAAACAACTGAAGCAACATTTAGCACTCATTGAGGAAAGTGAAAAGAGGGACCACAGAAAGTTAGGTAAAGAATTAGACCTATTTTATTTTAGTGAAGATGCCCCGGGCATGCCCTTTTATCTACCGAATGGTACTATCTTGTTTAACCTACTGACTCAGTATATTCGTAAACAGTGTGTATTAAGAGGTTATCAAGAAATTATAACTCCAATTATCCTATCAGATCAACTTTGGATACAATCAGGCCATTATGATAATTTTAAAGAAAACATGTATTTTACACAGGTTGATGATCGAGAATTTGCGATTAAACCAATGAACTGCCCTGGAGCTAATATTATTTACCAGTCAAAACAACATAGTTATAGAGAGCTACCTATAAAATTTTCTGAATTAGGAAGAGTACATCGACATGAAATTTCAGGTGTATTACATGGACTTTTTAGAGTACGTAGTTTTACACAAGATGATGCTCATATCTATTGTATGCCAGAGCAATTAGAACAAGAAATTTGTGAAATGATTCAATTTGCACAAATTGTATACCAAGACTTTGGATTTCATACAATAAGTATATTCTTGGCTACTCGGCCAGAAAAATCAATGGGTAGTGAGCAATTATGGGAAGAAGCCATTTCTGTTTTAAAAAATGCACTTGTTTCACAAGATGTATCTTATGATGTTAAAGAAGGAGAAGGTGCTTTTTACGGCCCCAAAATTGAATTGAATATACAAGATGCTTTAGGAAGAGATTGGCAGTGTGGTACTATCCAGGTTGATTTTTCCATGCCTGAAAGATTTAATTTGCACTATATCTCTCATACCAATGAAAAGCAACGTCCTGTTATGGTGCATCGTGCTATTCTAGGTTCGATAGAAAGATTCTTAGGGATTCTAATTGAACATTATGCAGGTAAATTCCCTTTTTGGTTATCTCCTGTACAAATCTCTATCCTTACTATCAACCCCGCCCAAAATGGTTATGCGAATATAGTATACCAAAAATTTGAAAAAGTAGATTTAAGAGTCCATTTAGATATTCGAGAAGAAAAAATTAATTATAAAATTCGTGAATGGAATCATAAAAAGATTAATTATGCTATTATTCTAGGTAAAAACGAAGAACAAGAGACAAGTGTGTCTATTCGAGCTAGGGGTGAACAGGTAACAAATAGCATGCTTTTATCAGAGGCCTTGTGCTTTTTTACAGAATTGCAGGGAGAATCATGTCATTCATAGCGGCTTTATTACTACTTGGTGTTTGTGTATTTTTTCATGAACTAGGACATTTTTTGGCGGGTAAATGGGTTGGTGTAAAGGCAAAGGTATTTTCCATTGGTTATGGCAAAGGTAGAATCTATAAGAAAATAGGTAGGACTATCTACCAGATAACGGCCATACCTCTGGGAGGTTATGTAAAATTTTATGGTGATAATATTTCCACAGAATATAGCACTAAAAATGTACGGAAGGGGTATTTTTTTTCTGTTGGACCTTGGAAAAGGATTATAGTGGCCGCTGGAGGGCCTTTCTTTTCGCTATTGCTGGGCTTTATAGTTATTTATATATTGCATGTTGCTGGTTGGCAACCTACTAGTAATGAGGTTATAGTAAGTAATCAAAATGCGAGTGTATATTCAGCGGATAAACTTCTAAAAAATGGTGACAAAATTATAGCAGTAAATCAGCATAGAACTAATTCATTTGAAGAAATTAGCTATTACATTGGTTTATCTGACAACGAACAAATTGACCTTGTTTTCGAGAGAGAAGGTCAAATACTCCAGGGGCAGGTACAAGGTATCCGGGATAAGGTAGGTTCTCTGCTTAAAATAGGTATTTATCCCACAACAATAGGCCAATTTTTGGTAGTAGCAAAAAATCAAACAATAGGTGACTTTCAATTAAAAGAGGCTGATAAACTTGTTGCAATTGATCAAAAGACTATTTCTTCCTTCGAACAATTTCGATCTATGACAACACAACGTATTGGTTCTATTGTGCAAATTACTCTATTACGAGATGATAAAGAATATGTTTTCCCTGCCTTGGTCAAAAAGACAGAGTATATTAATTTAGAACAGACAATCATTAATGGGAAAAGTGATGGGATGAATACGTTTGAGATTAGCTCTTGGAATGATAATACATTCAAACAGTATACTATTCATGATAAAGGATATAAAACATGGAATGCTTTTAAACGTGCTATTTTGCAAGAAGCACAGAATAGTCATAATGGTAGGGTTACCATTGTATACAAAAAGAAACACATCATAGAAGCTTATCCAACACTAAAGTCAAAGGGTATTATTGGTGTATCTCTTATATTAACTACTATTCATAAAAAAGCTCAGTTAGCTACTGATCCCATTTCTTTATTAGTACGTACCTTTGATCAAACTATTTTTACTGTAAGAAGCACCTTGGATGGACTATATAAAATGATAGTAGGTAAATTATCATTTCGAGAACATGTCTCAGGTCCCGTGAAAATTATTGATTATGCTCGAAGATCTGTTGCTTTGGGATGGGATGTATATTGGTTTTTACTAGCTAATATTACTATTGTATTAGGTATTATGAATTTATTACCCATACCTGTTCTGGATGGCGGGCATATCATGTTTTATTTGATAGAGGCAATTTATAAACCACTACCTACTAAGATTATCAATGTGTCCATACGTTTGGGTATGGCTTTATTACTGTCTTTGGGCGTCTATGTACTATGTATTGATATATGGGATGTTGTTTTAAGCAAATTATTTTAAATAAATATAATAACCTAGATCCACAACACAATTTTCATAGCCCCATGCATTATACACATAATTAGATCTAGGTTATTATTCTAGATCACAGGTATATCACGTTCTATTTAATAGAGGCAATTTATAAACCACTACCTACTAAGATCTATAACATGTGTCCATACGTTTGGGTATGGCTTTATTACTGTTTTTGGGTGTCTATGTACTATGTATTGGTATATGGGATGTTGTTTTAAGCAAATTATTTTAAATGAATATGATTTACTAGATCTACGATACGATGTGAATAACCCCATTCATTATCATACCATGAGATAATTTTACCTAATGCACCATCTATCACACTAGTGGATGGTGCATCAACTATGGAAGATAGGGGATTCCTTAAAAAATCAACGGATACAAGCTGTTCTTCAGTATAACCTAAAATACCTACTAAGTGATTAGAAGCTTGATCTTTCAATAGTTGGTTAAGCTGTTTAGTAGTTATTTTTTGTTCAGCTTCAAAGACTAAATCAATTAAAGAGACATTAGGGGTAGGAACACGTACTGCCATGCCATCTAATCTGCCTTTAACAGCTGGTAAAACAAGGGAAACTGCCTTAGCGGCACCAGTTGTGGTTGGTATCATGGATACCCCAGCTGTTCTGGCACGACGCAAGTCTTTATGTGGAGAATCTAGCACATTCTGGTCATTAGTATAACTATGTACAGTGGTCATGAAACCTTTCTTAAAACCTACATGTTCTAGTAGTACTTTTACAATAGGTGCCAAACAGTTAGTTGTGCAAGATGCATTAGAGATAACATGATGTTTATTTATATCATACGAGTTTTCATTGACACCTAGAACAATGGTAATATCCTCATTGCTGGCAGGTGCAGATATAATTACTTTTTGGGCACCACCTTGTGTTATATGTTTACGTGCAACGTCAGCATTCGTAAATCGTCCCGTAGATTCTACCACAACAGAAATATCATGCTTACCCCACTCCATGTTATCCAAAGATGCTTGAGAAGTCACATGGGTTACTCGTCCATCTACAATGAGCCGGTTATCTTTTACTTCAATCTTTTTATCCCATATACCATATACCGAATCATAACGTAAAAGATGGGCTAATGTTTCTGCATCTGTTAAATCATTAATAACGACAACATCACACTTTCCTGATTCAAAGGCAACTTTAAACACATTTCTACCTATACGACCAAAGCCGTTAATACCAAGTCGATTTTTTTTATATTCCATAATCAATCAAATAAATCCTTAATGTCTTTTATGTTTTCTTGCAAAGAGGCCTCATGGGCAATTAATATAATATCGTCTTTTTGGACAATATATAAATTATTAATCCCTAATAGAGCTATTTTTATTTTAGGATCATTTATGCAAAGAAAATTATTTTTTGAATCCAAACCATGATAAGTTGAGTAGGAAAAATTTATGTTTTCTTTATCATCAGGTTTACATAATCCTTTTAGAGAAGGGAATGTACCCAGGTCTTGCCATCCAAAATTTGCTTGCATTACAGCAATTTTCTGAGATTTCTCCATCAAGGCATAATCAATAGATATATCAGGCATTTCTAAAAAATATTTTTTCTTTGCCCGCTTAGAACGAGCACATGCAAACGCTAAATCCCATAGATTAGCATCTGTGACGTGCAACTCAGATAAAAAGACAGAGATAGAAAAAATAAACATCCCACTATTCCATAGATATGCTTTATTGCGTATGTATTGCTTTGCCTTATCTATTCCTGGTTTTTCTAAAAATTTTATGGCGGTATACATGCACTCTGAATTTGTTAGTTGGTTACCTTTCTTAATATATCCATAGTCTGTTGATACTTTATCTGGTGTGATACCTAAACAACAAATATGTGTTTTTGTATGAGGCAAAATAGATGAAATACATTGGACCCAATCATCATTGTTATCAATATAATGATCTGCAGCCAGTACAACCACAGCCCTAGAAGGATTATAATTTTTTTGTATCCAATGGCAAAAGTAAGCAATAATGGGTGCTGTATTTCTACTAGTAGGCTCAATAATAAAATGGATTCCTCTTAGGGATGGTATCCGACGTTTTATATATTTTTTGAGTTTTTTATTTGTAGCAATAAAAATATATTTTCTTTTAGTTATTAGTAATGCTCTTTCAATAGTTTGTTCTAGTAAGGTCTTACTAGAACAAATGGTCAGTAGTTGTTTGGGAGTTATGGCATTACTTAAAGGCCATAGACGAGAACCAGAACCACCCGCTAAAATGATAACGTAAGGGTTTGCATGACACGTCACTGGCTTGTCTTGATGGTTGGGTTATGTATAGGAGCAACAATAACCTTTTCATCTTCCTTGATAGGCAATGTGCTTGTGTTAGGTATATTCTGTTGGTACTTTAGATAATCTATCATATTAGGATTCTTCTGGACAAGAGATGACTTATAATCTAAAAATTGCTCCTCTAATTCTTGCTGTTCTTTGAGACGGTTGAGGCTGGCCTGGTGTCTCAAATTTTGTATATTTTCTTTGTTATACTCTTGAATAACCATTTTTACATAGGTTTGTTGTTGTTTATAAATGTTAGATTTAGGTATATGTAGTGATAGTATCTCAACTTCCAGGAGCATAATGGTATCTAGGCCAATACTTCTTTTCCACGTATTACTTAATCCTTCTTTATTTTCTATGTATCTTTGTAAGGATCCTCTGAAACTGGATAATGGATATCTGGCATTATAAAATTGATCAATATATCTTTTTAAATCATGTTGTATTCTAAAAATTACATAGGATCGCATATCTGACTGGTGGTATCGATTTAGTAGACCTACTATACGGTGAGAATTCTTTTTATCAAGTATAAATTTAAGACGCATGTTGATAGTGGTAGTGTATAAGGGGATTAGAGTGTCTGGTATGTGTTGAGTATACCTGATACCGTGTAATAGTTGCGTATCTAAAGTTATGGTGTTAGTTTCAAAAAAGTGGAGCTTAATCTTATGAGGAATAACTACTGAAGGTATAAGATGATAACCAGAATGTAGGGGAGTTCTAGACACTCCATCAATACGATCTTCAAGAACTAAAAGCTGGTTGTAAGGGACAATAACAATAATACGAAATAAAAGCAGTATGCCACTAGAAATCCCAAGTGCGTAAAACAAAGTCCTTAACATAGAATTCAGGCGGTATCATTTCTCTTCTGCATCGGGTGTATGTAAAATGACTTTTTCACTAGGTACAATACTAGCAATAGCATGCTTATAAATTAAGGTTTGGCCACTCTTGCTGTAAATAATAACTGTAAAATTATCAAAACCCGCTACGTTTCCTTGGATAGGCAAGCCACTTGTCAAATAGACAGTAATACCCATTTTTTGCTTTCTTACTGCATTTAAAAAGATATCTTGTAAATTACCCATTATTCAAACCACCTAAATTAAAACAGCACGGAAAACATCCTAGACAGTTTAGAAAATACAACATGGTGGTCAATCTTTTTTAAGCGTTTTTCATTCTTAAACCAGGTCATCTGTCGTTTAGCAAAATTTCTAGTTTGTGTTTCAATAATTTGAAATAAAGGATTATTAGTAGTGATAGTTTCATGGATAATATCTCTTGGACTATATTTATTTTGTTGCATCCATTGAAGTATGTCTTTATAGCCAAATGTCTGCATTGCAGGCATTTTGATATGCAGACCCTGTTCACATAAATGAGCCACCTCTTTTAACCATCCTTCCTGGAACATAGATATTAATCGTTGTCGAATATTTTGGTTTAATTCTGGTTTAGAAAGATCTATCTGAAAGGGATGATACTGGTAGATTCCCTGTGTTCCAGCCGCTCGCTTAAAAGAAGAAAATGGTTTACCCGTTTCTTTTGTTACCATTAAAGCACGTTGTAAACGAACTATATTATTACTATGTATTCGTTCGCAAGACAAAGGATCTAAATAATATAGTTGTTTCTGCAACTCTTTATGTTCCATCTGGTGGACTTCTCTGTGGATTGTATTAGAAATAGACACATCTTGTAATAAACCATCCCACAATGCTTTGATGTAAAAAAATGTACCGCCCGCAATAATAGGAATTCGTTTATTCTGGATGATACGGGGTAAAAGTTTATAACAATCACGTAAAAATTGACCTGCAGAATATTGTTCATGTGGTTCTAAAAAATCAACTAAATGGTATGGAACTTGTGTTTGTTCTTCAAGGCTAGGTTTAGAAGTCCCTATGCGTAGGTGTCGATATACCTGTCGTGAATCTGCATTAATCACTTCAATAGGATATTTACTTGCAAGTTGTCTAATCAGCCTTGATTTGCCAACGGCGGTTGGCCCTGTTATGATAAATACGGACGGTTTCACCTTGGGATATATGTAGTTATTGTATCTGTTCGATTTTTTGCTTGATTATAGATGCAATATCTTTGGTGGTTTCTGTAAGCTTGTCATTAATAAAGCAGTAATCATAGTGCTCTTTGTATAATAACTCTTTCTGTGCAGTTTCTATTCGTAATTGGATTTCTTTGTTGCTTTCTGTTCCTCTACCTATTAGGCGTCTTTTTAATTCCTCTATCGAAGGAGGTAAAACAAAAATACTTATAATATTTTTATTACTTGTTTTAAGTGCTAATAAACCTTGAACATCAATATCTAGAATGGGATATTTACCTTGCTTAGTAATGCGATCAATTTCAGCTAACGTTGTACCATAGTAGTCATTTAAGACTTGCTTATATTCTAAAAACAATTGGTGACTAATTTTCTGTTGGAATTCTTTATGTTTTAGAAAGTAATAGTGTACTGCATCTTCTTCATAAGCTCTTGGTTTGCGAGTAGTACTAGAAATACTGTGAACTAAGGATGGGAGTTCCCGTATAAGCTGGTTGATAATGGTATTCTTACCCACACCAGATGGTGCTGAAATAACAAAAAGAGGTATATTTTTCATATCTTGGAGCCACGTTTAGAGGCATGGTGTAAACTACGCTTTACTTTCATGACCATGAGTAAAATTAGCACAACGAGAATAAGAATAAAACTTGTATGTGATAGTTTGGAATAATATAGTTGTATATATTTAGTTATAAGTATGACAATAAAAAAGAGCCAACCCTCCAAAAGAAAATATCGGTTATTTTTAATAAACCCATAAATGATCACAGCCATGGAAAAAGCAAGTGCCACAATAGACCACACTAACTGTTTTTCCGTGTGCATGAACGAGATAGAAAATGGCTCTAGGATGATGAGGAATGCATTCAAAGACCACATAATGATTATTATAATGGCTAACGCTACAAAATACATATTATAATGAGTTATAAAATAGAAGATAGATAACAAAAAATTATAGAAACCATGTATTATTTCATTATTACTAAAGTAGTAATATAAATTAAACAGATATTCAAGAAAACACAAAAACTACACAGTAAAAATATAAGATACTTGTGGTAAATACCTTTATAACGTATGCGTCCCAACGCAAATTTTAGTTTTTTCAATGGTAGCTTATCCTGCTGTATAATCTGCTGTAACAGTTCTTGTCTATTATCTTGATCATCTTCTAATATGGATGAGTATTCTTCTCGCATAAAGAGAAACCTACTTAAGGGCCTATAAATCGCATCTGATGACGACATAGAATCTTTCTTGGCCCTATATTTTTTGTGCATACTATCAATAGTAAGATAGGCCTTTACAGATACCAGCATGGAAAAGTCTTGTAAAAATTCTAATAGGAAAAAATAATTGGTATTTTTGGATGATTTAAGGTAAATCTCAACCTCTGCATGCAAAATGGGATGATCATTACTTTTACTATAAAGGTAGTACTGGAATTCATAAAAAAACTCCTTAGGTAGTGTATTACTGTGGTACATATGACCCAAACTAGTACCTCCAGCCGTCTCTGAGGCAGTGGGGACCTTAGAGATGCCTCTAGCAAATAATATCCTATCAAAAAACGACTCAATCTGTCCCATATTATACTTAACTTGTTGAATTATCTGTTCCGTGGAAAGTTCAGGGTGATTATCTACATGGAGTTTTAAACGGATAGCAGGAAAAACATGTGCTATGGAATCAAAATCAAAAGTTACTTGTGTTAGTTGCATCATGTACTACTAACACAGTTAGTGAATCAACATATAGACGCCACTATAAAACAAGATATGCGTAAACTGACAAATCAATAAAAGATAAATTCTATTTTGAAGCTCAGAGAGTTAGTGTCAAGTATAGACAGCATAGACTTAGTTGGCAGTTCTCTTATTAAGTGATATTCTCATCATATTATTGGTAAAGAGCCCTTAAACGCAATAATTAGCAGCAGGTTATATTGTTACATTAGTAGATAGAAAACTAAATACCTTTGAGCTTAGGAAGGTGGATAATAAAAAAGCTCTCTATGTAAGCGAGGCGATTAAGAGACTTATTTGCAGATATAAACACGATACACAGCATTACATTGAATAATAGTACAAGATCTAAATATATTTTTTTGTTTTAATGTCAGATAGTCTATTCCCTGTCAAAACATCTCCTTAGTTGTTTGATAGCGTTCTCAATTTATCTCTTTTGCCACGGTGAGCCTGGATCACATGCATATACTACTGTATTTAGCATTCTCTGTAAATTGCTATATTTTATGTTTTCTATCCTTCTATCACAGATGATAGCCTGTATATTTTTTACTCAAGAAAATAAATATTCCCATGAAGCTAATAATGTTTCTGCTTGTAGATTGGGTAAGGTATAGCCATAATCTTCCAAGATACCTTTAAAGCAACCGCAATATAGCCATTCTTAATATGCATGGTATCTATTTCCCATACTTCAAATGCTTTTTTCATGCTATGAATAAAGCTAATATAGGTATTTGTTTTTAATCACTAAATATTTATACCATATTCCAAAACGCCACAAAGTATTACCTTTAAAATAGAATAGTATTTTATAGAGTGTTTCATGTGATATTTATATATTTTTATTTTTTAGGTATAGACTAATTACTTTTGGTGACCATCTCATTTTAAGATATCTTTCTATTGATGCCATGAGTTTTATGTTATGATACTTTGCTTATTTTTTTGCATAGTATCTTTTTATCTTTGTGAGATATTGTGCATACTCTGCCTCATATAGGCTATTGATTGATTTTGTTTTTATCTCATAAAAGACAGTAGATTTTGATATATTTATTTTATGAGCTACTTCTCTATAGCTCATATTCTCTGATAAATACTTCTGTATAAGTATCCGTTTTTCATAGTATATTTTCATAAGCTGTTCCTCCTAAGTTTTATTACTTAAGAAGAACGGCTTATCAATACCTTACATTTTCCACTAAACTTATATTAAAATATTGACAAAGTATATCATTAAAAAGCAGGATACATCTGCTTGACTGTGTGGTTAGCCCCATAGTTTTGCTCTTTGAAAACAGACAGCAAATAACAAACACATGGAGTTTCCATGTCAAAAAATTTTTAGTGCTTTAAAGCACCAAAATTCTATAGCGAAGAGTTTGATCCTGGCTCAGAACAAACGCTGGCGGCAGGTCTTAAACATGCAAGTCGAACGGTGAAAATTATTCTTCGGAATAAACACGAGTGGCGAACGGGTGAGTAACACGTAGGTATTTGCCTCAAAGAGGGGGACAACCTTGGGAAACTAAGGCTAATACCCCATAGTTCCATTTATTTGGATAAAGGATGCTTTGGCATTCGCTTTGAGATAAGCCTGCGGTCTATCAGCTTGTTGGTGAGGTAACGGCTCACCAAGGCTACGACGGATAGCTGGCCTGAGAGGGTGGTCAGTCACACTGGAACTGAGATACGGTCCAGACTCCTACGGGAGGCAGCAGTTAAGAATCTTGCGCAATGGGCGAAAGCCTGACGCAGCCATGCCGCGTGAGCGATGAAGGCTTTAGGGTTGTAAAGCTTATTAAATTGGGAAGAATACTTACAGTCTAACAGGCTGTAATATGACGGTACCTTTTTAAAGCCCCGGCTAATTACGTGCCAGCAGCCGCGGTAATACGTATGGGGCAAGCGTTGTTCGGAATTATTGGGCGTAAAGAGCACGCAGGCGGATCATTAAGTTGAATGTTTAACCTTCAGGCTCAACCTGGAGTCGGCATTCAAAACTAATGATCTAGAGTTCCAGAGAGGAAAGCGGAATTCTCAATGTAGCGGTGGAATGCGTAGATATTGAGAAGAACACCAGTGGCGAAGGCGGCTTTCTGGCTGGATACTGACGCTCAGGTGCGAAAGCGTGGGTAGCAAACAGGATTAGATACCCTGGTAGTCCACGCCGTAAACGTTGTATACTAGATGTTGGAGGTTTCAACGCCTTCAGTATCGTCGCTAACGCATTAAGTATACCGCCTGGGGAGTATGCTCGCAAGAGTGAAACTCAAAGGAATTGACGGGGGCCCGCACAAGCGGTGGAGCATGTGGTTTAATTCGATGATACGCGAAGAACCTTACCCATACTTGACATTCATTAGATCGATGTAGAGATATGTCTTCCTTTTAGGCTAATGAACAGGTGTTGCATGGTTGTCGTCAGCTCGTGTTGTGAAATGTTGGGTTAAGTCCCGCAACGAGCGCAACCCTTACTTCTTGTTGCCATCAGGTAATGCTGGGCACTCTAGAGGAACTGCCGATGTTAAATCGGAGGAAGGCGAGGATGACGTCAAATCAGCATGGCCCTTATGTTTGGGGCTACACACGTGCTACAATGGCTAGTACAAAGAGATGCGAGATTGTAAAATTAAGCAAATCTCAAAAAGCTAGTCCTAGTTCGGATTGCAGTCTGCAACTCGACTGCATGAAGTCGGAATCGCTAGTAATCGTGAATCAGAATGTCGCGGTGAATACGTTCCCGGGCCTTGTACACACCGCCCGTCACACCACCCGAGTTGAAAGTACCCGAAGAGGCTGTGCTAACTCGCAAGAGAGGCAGGTCGTTAAGGTAAAGTTAGCGAGGGGGGTGAAGTCGTAACAAGGTAGCCGTACCGGAAGGTGTGGCTGGATCACCTCCTTATTTTAAGGGAGTAGTCTTGACTATTAAACTTTTAAGGATGATAGTACAAGAAAGTTGACGTTGATATAGCAATATATTGGCGAATGCTGTCTGTTTTCAAAGAGCAAAGCTGTTTGTATTATTGATTGTTTCCCCTTTTTCTATAAGTTGCCTTATGGATGTTTCTGAAAAGTTAGAAGTTTTATTTGTTGAAGTAATTCAGCAGGTTGCTGTTGGTAAAAAAGGTAGTCGTGATTT
Source organism: Leptospiria bacterium (assembly GCA_965262015.1). Lineage (GTDB taxonomy): Bacteria > Spirochaetota > Leptospiria > Turneriellales > CBDBES01. Next base: position 793,793 of record OZ253494.1, on the reverse strand, counting down.
GTCGCCTCTTCAGATAGATAATCTTTATAGGAAATTATCCCTTGGTAAATTTGATCTTTTACATCAAGTTATTTTATTTACTGCTCTTACCTGGAAAAAATTTTCACATGATGAGAAAAAACTTCAAGAATTTTCCCCTTTTACACATACTAATAATAGAAAAGATTTAATTAATTTTTTGGAAGGGTTTGTACCTAATCAGGAATATGATATTGTTTCTACTCTGTTTGCTAATAATTATTTAATGGAAAGTGAAGCTTACCATTTAGGTAGATTTTTATTTAATCATGCAGATTATAACGATATGTATGCTAATTCTTTACGTTGTATTGCTACTATTATTTTACGTATGCGATATACTACTCTTGATGAATATTTTGGCTTATATAAATCTCTGTCAGAAACAATGTCTCTCCCTTCTAATCTGAATCACTTATCTCATCAAAAAAATATTATACAGTTTTCTGAGCCATTTGATGGTGTGAATCGTAGTATAGTACTTGGTCCATTGCTAGCTAATTTATTAATTCAAAAAGGTTATACCCCTTTTTGTCTTACTGGTCAATCAAGCGGTCCTAAAGAAGGAATTAATCTACTTACTTTATATCAAGCCTTGGAAGAACGTTTAGACACTAATAGAAAAAAAACTTTTTCTTCAGAGTATGGTTACTATGTTAATTTAGCAGAGGTATCTCAAGCTTGGCTGTACTGGGTTAATCTACGCAGAACTTTAATTAAGCGTCCTTTTATGGCAACGTTAGAGCGTTTTTTATATATTGTCCCCGTAAAAATACATATTATGTCTGCTTTTCATAGTAATTTTGTAGATATCATGTTAGATCTTGGAGAGAGAATAGGTTACCCAGGCATTATAGTACTCAAGAGAGGAAGGGAAGGAAGTTTAACCTTACCTCTTTCTAAGGAAGCCTATGTCTTTTGTTCTGTACGACAAAGTGATAATTCTTATAAACGTAATACACTTACTTGTTCAGTAAAAGATTTAGGTGAAGATTTTCAACCTGATACACGTGTAGAAAGTGATGTTGAAGAATATGTAACAAATATCATGTCCTACATCCAGAAAAATACAACCAATAGTGCTAAACATGATTTACAAATTCATTTAACATGGCAGAGTATTTTTCGTGGAATTCAGTGGATTGAGCAGTATCTGCCAAATTAAAGCATGCAGATATATTACTATGGAAAAAATTGATTAACTCTGTTGACACTTATTACACTTTCGACATAATAAAGTATTCCACAATTGGCTTATAGTTACTATCATAGCTCCAATAATGTGTACAAAATATTCTAGGCTATCTGATAAAAAGATGGAAGAAATTAGCGTTATTAATCCCACAAGAAATAATACTATAATAAATTTATTATGATGATGCCATGTAAACCCTCGGTAAAGATTAATGCTACAGAATATTACAATACTAATGACAAGGGATGTTTCAATAAGTGGTGAAAAACCAAATTTTAAACCAAAGAAAGGTAGGATTGTAATAAGAATTGGTAAAAGAGCACAATGAATCGCACAGATGATTGTAAGTAAATTACTCAGGATATTTAAACTAAGTGTAAATCTTTGCATACTCCAAATTAAGATTATGATCTATAATGTATGAATCAAACGTCAACAATATTCTATATTTAAAATTGTTATAGATGGGAGAGTTGATTCTGGAGTTGGATATTTTAAGGTATTCATAAGCCATTTTTCTTAAAAGTATTAAAAGTAAGGAGAACAATCAATAAAATTCATTACGAGCAACGGATACATATGCAGAAGTATTTATCAGAAGATATGAGTTATAGAGAAATAGCTAAAAAATAAATATATCAAAGTCTGCTGTCTTTTATGAGATAAAAACGGAATCGATCAATAGCCTATATAAGGCAGAGTATGCACAATACCTTACTGAAAAGAAAAGATATTATGCAAATAATGAGCGAGTAAAGTACCATAACATAAAACTAATGACCCAGATAGAAAAATATCTTAAAATGAGATGGTCACCAAAAGTAATTAGTCTATACCTAAAAAACAAAAATATATAAATATCACATGAAACACTCTATAAAATACTATTCTATTTTAAAGGTAATACTTTGTGGTGTTTTTGAATATGGTATAAATATCTAGTGGTTTAAACGTGGGAGTAGGGGTAAAAAAGGCATACAAGAGGTCATATTAGCTCATACAGAGCTCTAAAAAACTATTTTAGGTCTATTATTCATAGCATGAAAAATAGTATGAAAAAAGCATTTGGAGTATGGGAAATAGACACAATGTATATCAAGAATGGATATATTGCGGTTGCCGTAGAACGGTATATGGGTAGATTATGCTTACCACCTAATCTACAAGCAGAAACATTATTAGCTTCATGAGAATATTTATTTTCTTGAGTGAAAAATATACGGGCTATCATCTGTGACAGGAGAACTGGAAATACATCATTTAGAAATTTACAGAGAATGCTAAATACAGTAGTATATGCATGTGATCCGGGCTCACCGTAGCAAAAGGATAAGTAGAAAACTCTATTAAACAACTAAGAAGACATTTTGACAGAGAATAGACTATCTGACATTAAAACAAAAAAATATATTTAGATCTTGTACTATTATTCAATAATATGTGTAGGCTATCATTACAAGGGAAAACGGCTAACCAAGTCTATTCTTCCCAGAACCGGTACTGACTCTCCACTTTCCCCAAACTTGGTCCTATAAATAATAAATTTTTGATTGTATTTGTGAATAAAACAATGGAAGGGGTAGAACTCTGTGTATTATTTTGAGGCTGTCTATGTCTGACAGCCGACAATGTACAGTAAACCAAGATTAATATAAGGATAGAGGTGGGTACTACATGCGTTATTTAGAAAGATATGTTGCCTTTTTTAGCTTTAGGGCATCACTATTATTATTCTTAGCATGTATAATGGTGATGGCCATATATTCTTTTGTGGAATGGTTCTATGACTATACTATATCTTTACAATCAATTGATTTTATTCTCATTACTTTTTTAATATGGAATTTGGACAATATAAAAGCTATATGGACTACCACCTCTTTTATTTCTTTAACTATTGTTAAGTATAGCATAGCTTATTTTACAATAGGACCTCATGGCAGTACTATTTCGTTTGTACTCAATAGTTTATATGTGATTGGTATGCAGATTACATTGACTATAATCATGTATACAATTAAACAAAAGTTTATGTTAGCTAGTTTAAATGCTAGTGTCGATCCCTTGACACAGGTTTTTAATAGGGCATCATTTTTTGACTTAACATTTAGAGAGTTAACACGTAGCCGGCGTACTAAGTTACCAGTTGCTCTTTGTTACCTTGACTGTGATTATTTTAAGGATCTAAATGATCAATATGGTCACGATATAGGAGATAATGCTTTAGTCTCTGTCAGTAACTTAATTAAAAGTAGTATTCGAGAGTATGATATTCCAGCTCGTGTTGGTGGTGACGAGTTTGTTATTTTTTTCCCTGATACAAATAAAAACAATATTCATGATATTGTAGATCGTATTCAAATAAACTATGAAAAACAATTCAAATCTAAAAGTTGGCATTTAACATTAAGTATGGGAATAGCTTGTTTTACTTATACTAATGAATACTCCATTAATGATATGATTAAACTAGCAGATAAACTTATGTATAAAGCTAAAAAACGCAAAGGTAATAATCGTAATAGTATTATTATTGAAGAATACTAGAACTTGGTTATTTTTTAGATTTACTTGAATCCCATGTAGCTTTATTACCAAAAAAATCCATGGTTTCTAATCGAATATTTTTTTTCTTATCAATACGATGTTCTTCAATATAGATTTTACTCTGTGTATATTTTTTGTATAGAGTATTATTTACATACACAGCAGTAGTCAATTCTGGGCTTATATCCTTTATATGCCACACATAAAATCCTTTTTCTTTCGCAAAATTAATGACAGGGCCTTGTAAATCAACGATAATAAAGACCTTTTGTAAATCTTCTCTAAATTTTTTGTTATTAACAGAATAAAACTCTAAGATATATTCTGATTCTAAATTTTTAAATAAATATTTCAATTGAAATGAATGTTTAAACCTTCTGTAGATCTCTCCTACTTCATCTTCTAAACGAAAGCGATAATAAATCTCTTTCTTTGGAATATAAGCATATTTATTTGGCAAAAAATTAAATGTACTACTAGAGGAGACCCATATCTTTTTATTACGTTGAAAATAGGGTGCTTGAATGCTTAATTTTGTCTGGTAAATGGGATTGTGACTTTCTGACAAGTTGTGATGATCAGAAAATAATCTTGCAGAACTGAAACGATGAGCTTTACTCCATCTTGTAGATAATTTTTTATTGAAAACACCCCTAATACGAAAAAAATGAAATTCATCTGCAATAACCCTAGTAATTGGTGACTTTTTTATCTTAAAAAGAGTGGTATTTTGATCTTTCTGAAGGATATTTTTTATCAATAAAATTTCATAATACTTAACACCTGGTACTTTTTTAAAAACGATCCTAACAATTTTTCTCTTTGCATACCGTGTAGTGTGCTTTTTATTAGCTACTTGTTGGGGGAATAGTGCTCCAACAGATAAGACAAACAGAATAATTAACGGGTATTTCATTGTTATTCCCATTCTATTGTTGCAGGTGGCTTAGATGAAATATCATAGACAACTCGATTAACACCACTAACTTCATTAATAATACGATTAGAAACAAGTTTTAAAAAACTGTGTGGCACTTCAGCATATTCTGCCGTCATGCCATCCATACTGGTTACCATACGTAAAGCGACGACATTCTCATAGGTCCTTTTATCGCCCATTACACCAACAGATTTTACTGGCAAAAGAACACAAAAAGCCTGCCATACAGAGTCATATAATTTGTTTAACCTCAATTCTTCAATAAGTATTTTATCTGTTGCACGTAAAACGTCTAATTTATTTTTATTAACATTACCAATAATCCGAATTGCTAAGCCTGGACCAGGAAAAGGATGACGAAATAGAATTTCTTTAGAGATGTTTAAATAAAGGCCTATTTGCCTTACTTCATCCTTAAAAAACTCTTTTAGTGGTTCAATCACAAGACCTTTTTGCACTAATTTACTAGCCATCTGACTTCTGTTATGATGTGATTTAATTACTGCGGATGGACCGCCATATGTAGAATTACTCTCAATAATATCAGTATATAAAGTGCCTTGAGCTATAAATTTATATGTACCGAGTTGCTTAGCTTTTTTTTGGAATTGTTTGATAAAAGTATCACCTATTATTTTACGTTTTGTTTCTGGTTCTGTAATTCTTTTTAAAGATTTGAGAAAGACTTTGTCTGCATAAATAATATGTAATGGAATTTTAAGCATACTAGAGAATATCTTTTTAATTTCTTCAGTTTCATTAATTCTCATAAGACCATTATCTATATATACACAGGTTAATTGGTCACCAATTGCATTGTATAGTAATTTGGCACTAACCATTGAATCAACACCCCCTGAAATACCTAGAAGTACATTACTATTTTTAACTTGTTCTTGAATAGAATTATGTATTAACTCTACACAGGATTGGGTACTCCATTGAGCTGGTACCATAGCAATATCACTACAGAAGTTTTTTAAAAATTTTAAACCTTCTCGTGTATGATATACTTCGGGGTGAAATTGCATACCACATATGCGGCCATCTTTAGATACAATAATAGCATATGGCGTTGTTTGTGTACTTGCTATAATAGTATAAGAGGGTGGTAGATGCTTAAGTATGTCACCATGACTCATCCATACAATGGTATCATTGGGAATGTCTTTAATAATACTAGAACCTGTATTATGTATTTCTAGTTTTGCCTGACCAAATTCTTTTTTACCTGAAGCAATAACCTCTCCTCCTAATTTTTGAGCTAACCATTGCATCCCGTAGCAGATTCCTAGAACCGGCAAACCACTATTCAATATATAATCAGTTACATGAACATCTGGGTGAGGAGCATTATCTTCATATACAGAAGCTGGGCTACCCGATAAGATAATAGCAGTAGGATCAATAGATTCTAGTGTATCTAAATCAATATTATACGGGTGTATGATAGAATAAAAATCAAGTTCTCGAATATTCTTGGCAATTAGTTGAGTATACTGCGAGCCAAAATCTAGAATTAAGATACCCTTCATAAATAAAAGTAATGTCTAGGTTGACATTACTAAATTGCTACCTGAAAGAGGGGATGATGTTGGTGAAGCCAAAAAAAGAGCAAGAGAAGATACCTGTCTTGGGGTAAAATCTGGAGATAAAGTAGGGAATGCTTTTTCTAACATGGGGGTTGCGACTGATCCTGGTGAAATACAATTTGATCTGATTGCATAAGGTTTACCTTCTACCGCAAGGACTTCTGAGAGGCCAACCAAACCCATTTTTGAAGCAGTATATGCCGAAGAAGTAGAGAATTTCTCCTTATATGCTACACCAGCTAGACTACTAATAAAAACGATACTGCTACCCTCTGATGATGCATTCTTCTTCAGTAGGGGCCATAGTTGTTTTGTAACTATGAAAGGAGCTGTTAAATTAACTTTTAAATGGTATTCCCACACATCTATGTCTAAATTTTCGATTACATTGCCCTCAAAGAAACCTGCGTTATGAATAATAACATCAATTTTCTTGATTGGCTTAAAAATATCTTGTAGTTGTTGGGTGTTAGATAGATCGACAATGAGTGGATAAAAACTTGCCTTGGTTAAAGAGGCTTGTGCAGTAAGTTTTTCTAAATATTGACTACGCCTTGCTATACCATAGATTTCTACCTGCAACTTTAATAGATCTTGTACAATATGGTATCCAATGCCACTGGATACCCCTGTTACCATGATAGATTTACCTTGTAGGCTGTTATACTCCACTATAATGTAGCTAATGATTAGATGAGTAAATGTAAAGTTTTTTTCATAGCATTTGAAATAAAGTATTCTTGGGCTTTTTCTATGTTTACCCACTTTATTATATGACTAGAACAGGCTAGCATGCATGGTGGATTAATCTTACGTACATAAATTTGGATTTTATGTTGTGTGATAGAATGTTTAATATAGTTTTTTTCGTACAGATACTCTTTATTCTGGAAAAATATTTTTTTACTGTCAGATACAAGTGTTGTGTAAGAAATTTCATCGGCTATTTGGGGTATATAGCTATCATCGTCAGGAAAAAATATATATGACGGCCATAACCACTGTCGCTTTAAAAAATAAGAATGTGGTATATTTTGTATTAAAAATTTATTTTGGTACTGAATACATAGCATAAGCCAGATGGTAAGCTTATATGGTTTACGGGGGCTAGTAATGGGAAGGGTGCTTTGATTTCCGTACTGATAAGCTTTACATGCATAACTAATCGGACATGATAAACATAGTGGCTTTCCTTTCTTACAAATATTTTGTCCTAATTCCATTAAAGCTTCATTGAGTGTAGCCGCTTGTTCATTTGTGTTTAAGAAAATATGTTTTAAAAAAGATGATATAGCATGGTTAAACTCCTTTTGTTTTATTGTAATTTGTAGATTTATCAAACGTGCGATAACACGTTTGACATTACCATCTATTGCTGGAACTTGCTCATCAAAACAAATGGAAGCAATAATACCAGCGGTGTATGGCCCAATGGAAGGGACTTTTAGTAGTTCGGTATAATTATTAGGAAAATGGTTGTATTTATCTATATAGATATATTTGCTGCCTGCTATCAGATTGGTTGCCCGATTATAATATCCTAGTCCTTCAAATGCCTTTAGCACGTCTTTTCTGTCAGCCTGTGCCAGTGAAGCTACATCTGGGAAACATTCTAAAAAATGTGTAATTTTATCAAGTGCATAATTAATCCTAGTCTGTTGTAAAATTACTTCAGTAATCCAAACTCGGTAAGGATTCCGATTTTGTCGGAAAGGATATGCAATTTTATGCTTATTAAACCATAAGCACAGATGCCTATCTAACTCATGATAAGACATTTCGAAATAAGTAAATAAGACATTTTAATTTGAACACTAAAGAAAATAATCCTCACCAATCTATGGAACAATCTAATGCAGGCAAGATATATTTGCAATAATAATATCCAACCCTTTTGAAGAGAATAAGTTCTATTCTGAAGTTCGAATTGAAGCTTTATTCTTTAGATACCTCATTGGGTGTTAAGTAGCCTAATATTTTTCTTGGTCTTGAGTTTATTTTATGTATAATCTTATCAAAATATTTTTGTGTAACATACCGAAAATCTGTTCCCTTGTTTAGATACTGTCTAATCAATCTATTGCTATATTTATTAAGACCTCTCTGCCAAAGAGAAGATGTATCCGTAAAATAGACCTTACAGTTAAGATATTCTTCCATATTTTTAAACTCTACAAACTTAGAACCCTTATCAAATGTAATGCTCTGTATCGTGTTTGTATCTGCAAATAAATCTTTTATTACCTCGCTTACACAGAGAGCTTTTTTAGAGCATGAGTAGACCTGAAAAAGAGTTTGTTACCTATAGTTGTGTTAATCTGGCCCATTTTATGTGTTTTTTGTTTTTAAAAGATCAATATTGGTACCATTTTTCAATGATATGACTTTTCTCCCCTTTGCACGAAAAGATTATTTTATAGAGTATTTCATGTAAAATCTGCTTTGTTTTATTCTTTGAGTTAAGAATTGTACATATTGTGTGTTATACTCATTTATTCTAGATTCTATTTTTACTTCATACCATATGGTAGACTTGGGCATATTAATTTCTTATGCTATTTATCGATATGTTATATTTTTTAAAACATGACCCCATCTGTATCCGTTGTTCATAGTGTATTTTCATAAGATGTTATTACTTAAAAAAGAATGGCTTATGAATACTTAAACCGTCTGGCTCCATGATTGACCCTGCAAGAGACGTCGCAATAGAAACAGCCTCATTATAAATTATACACACAATAGATTTAAACATATAATATGTTATTCTTTGAATATTTTTTAGTTACGTATTTAATGGTGAATAGATAATGTTTAATGAGTAAACAAGATTATAAAAATTTTAATATCTTTGAGGTAAGCTATCTCAAGAAAAATAAACTACCAAATTTACTCCTATGCTTTAGTAATGATTTTGATATTTATTCTGAGATATTTACTTATTATGCTAGGCAATTACAATCTTTGAATGGAAATACCGATATCATTAAATTAAATGGTATGGAAACTAGTCTCAGTCATTTTTTTTCCTGCATTTCTACTCCATCATTATTTTCAAACTATTATTTGGTAGGTGGACGACATATAGATTATCTTATGAATCTTATTGAGGCAGAAAAAAGTTATTTACTTACCTTTAAGAATTACATAGCTAATATGCATAAAAACTTATATCTTATCTTACAGTTTGATGCCAAAAAATTAACCAAGCAATTGCAATTTTTAGATGATTTTGGTTTGTCAGTAGGTTTTAAAAAAATGTATGAAAAAGACACTCTGTCTTTTTTACATACAAAAATAAAAAATTTGGACATAAAATCTGAACAGGGGGTGCTGGAATTATTGATGGAGTTATGTGCCATGAATAACCAATCAATTCAACAAATTATTGATCAAATTATTCTTTACATAGGTGAAAAAAAACATATTACCAGGGATACTGTGCATCTGTTTTGTAGAGATGTAAAGGGTGATTTGTATTTTTCGATCTTAGACTTAGTTGCCCAAAAAAATATTTCTAAATGTCTCACAAAGATATCACAACACCAATTTACAGATGCTCGACAAATTGTTGCAGGTATAGCACAATTATTTGTGAATGCTTATCAGTATTTTTATTTAGAAAAAGCTTCCTCTCGGACAGATGAGATTGATCACGTTCTAGGTATGAATTTATCCAGTAAATTTATAGTACAAAAAAATAAAGAACGGCTTAAGGGACTTCTATTCCATTATCCTATCCAAAATTTTAGTAAGATATTTTATGAACTACATAAGCTAGATAATCGTGTTCGTTCAGAACCTTCTGCTAAGCATATTAGCTTTTTAGTCTCTTTCCTAGCTCATCTAGACTCTATGGCCTAATGTAGCTATTATTTGCATACTTTTTGTATGTGTTTTTTTCTACGTGAATCTGTATTCTGAATGGTTTGTTAGGAGATTCCATCCATTTTAATCCAAATTGATTTAATTTTTTTTGCAATTGGTAATTTTGAAAACTTAATAGTTCGTATTTTAATTGTGTAGAAATTTTACCCATAAATGGTTCCCAAGTATTATTGAGTCTTGTTATGGTACGGCAAAAATTTTAAAAACTTTAAATAACTTTGTGTAAATATAGAATACTTTGTGCCATTTAATATTGTAAATAACTATGTGGTGTATGCACTATTAATACGTACATAGTCTTCAGTTAGATCACAACCGTAAACTTTACAAAATCCATGGCCCATATTCATATCAATAGTAAGTTCTAGTATCGTATTGGTTTCCATATAAGTTGCAATTTCTCTCTGATTTATTTCTGAACATATAATGTCTTTACCCCAGTGTATTTGTACTTTTTCGGGTATAATTTTATCCACACTAGACTTACCAATGGCCATCACAATTCTACCCCAATTTGGATCTGCTTTATAAATAGCTGTTTTAACTAGTGGAGAGTTAATAATGGATTTACCAATGATATGAGCGTCTATATTGTTTCGTGCATTTTTTACATATACAATCAATAATTTAGTTGCTCCTTCAGCATTCATTGCAATCCACTGAGTAAGACGTGTAGCCATTTTTAGCAGAACAAGATAAAATCTATTTAGATTTACTTTCCCTTGCATACCATTAGCTAGGATACATACGGTATCTGATGTTGATGTATCAGAATCAATAGAAAGGCAGTTAAAAGTTTGTTGTGTTACTTTACGTAATATTTTCTTTAAGTCCCTAGATACAATAATCGCATCAGTAAAAAAGTAAACTAACATTGTAGATAGATTAGGCTCTACCATACCTGCCCCTTTTGCAATACCAACAATGGAAACATCGCCAATACGTGCAGAAAGAAACTTTGGAAATGTATCTGTTGTCATCATTGCTCTTGATACATCAATGAAATGAGAACTACGTCCAGATAAATTTGATTTTAATTGATTTAAGCTAGTCAAGATCTTAGTTAAGGGTAAACGTTGTCCGATCACTCCAGTGGAAGATGGTAAAACAGATTGAAGATGGATACCAAGCTCATGACTGACTTTTTTACATATTTGTAAAGTATCTTGATAACCTGTTATACCTGTTGCTACATTTGCATTTTTAGAATTAATAACAATAGCTTGGAGCTTACCATTCGCAATATGTTTCCTGCCAATTATAATTGGCAGGCCAGGGGTATGACTCTTAGTAAACAAAGCTGCTGCATTACATCTCTGTTCAGAGTAAATAACAGATAGATCAAGACTACTGTCTTTTATGCCACATGAAGTAGAGTAAGTATAAAACCCCTCAGGCATATATTTGATGTTATTAGGTAATTTGATGTTCATGTTGGTAAATGTATCATATGTTTTTGGTATATCTCTTCAAATATCTGGATAAGGGACTGTGATAGTGGTGCTTGCTGGTTGAGTTCTAATGTATGCTGGATATCTTGCAACCAACTTTTTATTTGTCTAACAGCTACTTTTAAGGCTTGTGAATGAATAACTTTCCTTCCAATCTCTTCGTAGCGTTGCTTGGGTATGGTCTTCTTATTATTCATTTCATTCCACACATCCTGGACGTCTTGTTTAATTTCTGGAGATTGTGACATTGCGGTCATTAATATATAATTAGGGTTCTGGTTACGTATATCTAAATAGATATCTTTTTCTTCTCGAGATACCATAAAATCTTTAATGTCATCTGCTAATTGGAAGATATAACCTATCAATACTCCAACATCATAAAAAACTGTTGTCAATGGATTGTTGGGATTGATTAGAGCAGGCGTACGTAAACACCACGCAAAGAGTTGGGAGGTTTTACCGTTAGCGATTTGTATCCAATCAGCATTCTTTAGATTTACATTACCACGGTGATTGTATTCTAAAGTTGCTGCCATGGTCATTCGTGTAACAACATCAATACTGTTTTTTAGTATATCCTTTGAAAAAGGTAAGAGATTAGTAAGTGCATAGGAGTACAATAAATCACCTGTGAGTACTGCTATCGTATTACCATAGAGTACATTAGCTGTTTCTTTTTTTCTTCGCATCATACTAGCATCAATAACATCATCATGTAACAGGCTAGCCGCATGAATTAATTCAGCAGATAAGGCCAACCGAATACTAGTATCTTCAGGAAGAGAAAGTGTATCGGATACAAGATAGATTAGATGGCTACGAATCCTCTTTGATTGGTTAGATAAACATATATGCTTTGCTGTTTTAATAACATTACTGTTAACCATTTTATTTTTTATATCATGTGATGAAACATCTTCCAGGTAACATTGTAATGCAAGCACTACTTTATCAATAAAAATGTGATGACTCATATTATTCCACTTATTCAACTATCTCAAATGCATATACAGAATATTTATCTTGGACTGCAAAGAATTTATCTAGTGCAACAGTTTTTTGTGTATTTTTTATATCCTGTTCCAATATGATATAATCAGAGTGAAATAGTACTATGCGTTTTAAGGAACTAACTAATGCATACTTAGCAGTACCATCTATTCTAAAGTTTTCTAAAGGCTCCTGGTGCTTCTCTATATTCCATAAAAACTTCTTATGGGTCTGCCCAGTAGGAGATATAAACCATATAAATAGATTTGTAGGAGATTCGGTGGGTACGATAGCTATGAGTTTCTTTCCACAACATATAGATAAAGGTATACTGTTGATAGATACATAGGGCAGTGTAATGCTGAAAATCAACTCATTGGCCTCTTGAGGATTGGTATAAATAAAGTAATTATCTTTATCTAAAAAAGTTTCTGAGGTATGTATATTAGATGTTTGATATGGCTTAAAAGAGTTTACATCTATATTTTTTTTTACTAATTGATCCTTGGGGGAGGGTGTATTTTTGTTATACACATGAGCCCAAAAAAATCCTTGTTCCAGATCACATATAAGTGATTTTAATACTTTTCTTGTACGAATCATATAATGTTTTGATTTTCCTGCAGTGTTAAATTGAGAGAATATGACATCTCCATTTAAAAATCCAAAACATGCATCAAATGTATTATTTCTTGTGTTTTGGGTTAATTGATGATGTATTAACATAAATCCTTCTATTTTGGTAATATGAGAAAAAGAAGGATTCATGATCTCAATCTTAGATTGATCTCCTGCAATAGCTGCCACAAATCGACCATCCAAAGAACTATGTAAATAGCGACTCTCCTTCAAATCCCATAATAATTGTCCACCCTGATCAAAGATTTCTACCATATAACCTAGATAAGGGTATTTTATAAAGTAGGATGCGTCTAATGGATATGTAACATAAAAATTTTGTTTTGCTGGATGAGTAGGTATAAAGAAATCTTGTACTAAATGACCTTGGTGGTTTAACTGTAAGAAATGATATTGTTTGTTATCTTGTGGCAGATGAAATGTTAATTTATCTACTGGAAATGTTTTTTTGTGGGTAGAGGTGACACGAGATTGCTGTTTTGTAACATCAAAATGATATTGTAGTGTAGCATGATACTGATAACCTACCTTTGTTGTAATGAGATGTAATAAAGCGAATACAACCAAGATGTACAATAGTCCAAAGATACGATATCTTACATGAGATAAGAGATACATCTAGGTTGGATTATGTTGTTGTTTAGATGACAAAGGCTTAATAACAAGATAATCAGAGAATTCTGCTTGAAATTTTTTATAAGAATAGATAGTATAACTATATCCTTGCTCTGTTAAAAAGAGTTGTCGATTATGACTAAATTTTTCTTCAGCAGAATCTTCCGTAACTAGTGAATAAAAAAGTGCACTATTATTGTTCCTCTTCTTAGGACGTAAAATACGACCTACTCTTTGAGTTTCTTCTTGTCTACTACCAAAAGTACCACTTAATTGGATAGCAACAGAAGCGTCGGGTAAATCGATAGAAAAATTAGCAACTTTAGAAACTACCAAGGATTGAATTTTGCGTTCTCTAAAATCATGATATAAGTTTGCTCGTTCCTCGGTGCTTGTTTTGCCAGTGATTAAAGGTAGATTAAACTTCTTAGCAATTTTATGTAACTGATTTAAATATTGGCCAATGATAAGCATTTGTTCACCTTTATATTTACGAATTAAGGCACCAACTACTCTTATTTTTTCAGGGTTTTCAGAAGCCATTCGAAATTTAATGCGATCGTTCACCAACACATAAGAATTTTTAAGTAAACTACGCATAGGTACTCTAATATCATGACAAAATACCTTAGCAATCCACTGTTCTTTTTCTAACCTTTTCCAGGGTAAGTCTATTTTTTTAGGTCCGATTAAAGAGAATACGTCTTGCTCTAATCCATCCTCCCTGACTAGAGTGGCAGTTAATCCTAATCTTCGTTTGGCTTGTAGTTCACTAGTCATACGAAATACGGGAGCTGGCAGCAAATGCACTTCATCATAAATAACCAAACCCCATTTTTTAGCAGAAAATAAGTGAAAATGAGTAAAATAGTCAACCTTACTCCGACGATGCGTGATGATGTGGTAAGTCGCTAGGGTAACAGGCCGTATTTCCTTCTTTTCTCCTGAGTATTCACCAATGTCTGATTCTGGAATATTAGTTTTATCTAGTATTTCTTCCTTCCATTGCCTAATAGATAGTGTATTAGTCACTAGAATTAGTGTCTCTGTCTGTATTGCATACATGACTCCAATGCCAACAATAGTTTTACCTGCACCACAAGGCAATACAACAACACCAGAACCACCTTCAACAGAGCCTCCTTGGTAGAATGTGTCAATTGCTTCTTCCTGATAATCACGAATAACAAAAGACTTTGTAGAATTATTTGACGGTTCTTTTAAACCAAATTTAAAGTTTTTACCTTTTTCATATCCTGCAATGTCTCTGACAGGAAATCCAATATGTATTAATACTTGTTTTAACTGTCCACGATACTGTGGTTTGATATAAATACCATATTCATCTTTAGGAGTGTCAAAGAACTCTTGTAATTTTCTGTTTTTTAGAATCTCTTTAATATATTCTTTTTCTTTGGAATGTAATATAAGATTATCATTATCATCTCGAAACAACTCTAACTTGCCAAATCTATCAATCTGTTTAGTAATCTCGGCATTGATCGACTGCGGTACAGGATACTTGGAATACTGGTACAGAACATCAATAATAGTTTCTGCTGTAAGTTTTGAAGAAGCAGCATTCCATAAGGATAGAGAGGTAATTCTATACGTATGGAGGTACTCTGGTGACTTTTCTAACTCAGCAAACCAACCAAGCTTTGCCCTTACTTCTTCAAACAGGGGGTGATCTACTTGTAAGAGCAATGTCTTATTAGTTTGTACGATAAGGGGCTTGTCATTCATTTTTTATCAGTAAAGAATCTCTAATGCAAAAAGTGTTTGAAAAGTCAAGTCAATAAATTATACTTTGACATGTACTACAACAGTAAGCTCTATATCAATGCAAAAATATCGTTTAGATGTATTAATTTCCATTTATTTCAGCCTTTTAAAATCATATTTTGGAAGAATGCAGTCATGTCAGGATTATATTTATGCTTTAATTCTCATGGCCAGATTTATATTTGTTCAAGTTTCAAGAGATTAATTCACCGTTTGAAAATAAATCAGTTTTTATCTCCAAGTGAACTGCATTATTTGTTGAAAGATCAAGTTTTTAAACCAAAATTAGCAATATGGAGAGAGAAAAAATTATGGTTATTCATTGCTCTACTACCCTTAGTTTTTTGGTTTAAATTTGAGTTACCAACTGTAAAATTTTTTCTTCCTTCCCTGATGTGGTGGGTTATCCTATTTTTTTATATAGTAATATATTATGGTATGCGTATTCCATCCTTATTGCGAAGGGCAAAACTTAACCAATTACTTAAGAAGCAACGTGTGGACAAAGCCATGGACTACGTGTGTCATATTCTAGGTAAAAAATCTAAACGATGCCAAAAAAAAACAATACGCTATTTCGCTATAATGGCATACTTAGATATACTAGTTTATTTGATTATCCATTCGTTAGAAAAAAAGTACAAGGAGGAGATAAGAAAAATTATATCATATACATGGGAGGATGAACTAGTAGACATGACTATGTTTTATTTGGAAAACTATTTACTGATAGCAACAAAGGGAAAATTCTTGAATAAACATGTCAATTTTCTACAAGCTTTTATAGTTGCTTCCTCTATAAATATCTATCTTAAGGAACGTGTTTTGGGTCTATTAGAACAGTATACCAAAACTACTCAATTAAACATGTCAAATATAAAGGTACGTAAGGCATCTTTAGCAAATTTACCTTACAGCAATCATTGCTATTTTGAGGAGTATTTTATATTACATACTTCTAATAAATTGATTTCTAAAAAGCAATCTGTACAAATTTTCTTGGCAGATATTTATTTGCAAATTGTTCAGGATAACACAGAGAATAAGATGATTCATTACAATAGAATACAAGAGGTTTCCCTACTGGATACAGGTGATATGGTTAGGTTCATTGTACAAAAACCTAATACTATTTTTTTCTTAGAAGGAACAAGTGCTACTATCTTATTTGAAATGGTAAATAAGTTACAAAATTATTATGATACTAAAAATAACTAAATTTTATGTTATTATAAGGGATAAATAATGAAGAAATGTATTTATACAGTAGTTATTCATGAACGATTCAAATACTAATTGCCATAAGCCGAAACGTAATATTATGGATAGGATTCTTTTAATTACGTTGTGGTAATATTAATATGAGTACAGTTAAAATAGCAATAGCTAACCAAAAAGGTGGGGAAGGGAAGACTACAACTGCACTAAATCTATCCCATGGCCTGGCCATGCAAGGTAAGAAAACCTTACTAATTGATATGGACCCTCAAGGGAATAGTTCAGGTATCTATACCAATCTAAATACACTAGAACTGTCTGTGGCTGATGTTTTCCTACAAAAAACCTCAATAGATCTAGTAATGCGAGAGACAAAATATTCTAATCTGTATTTATTGCCATCTAAAATAAGTTTGGCTGAAGTTGAGTTTAGTTCTTTGAATGTAGAGGCACCTTATATTTTGAGGGATGCTCTTACTAATTCCAAGAAAGATTTTGACTATGTTATTATTGATTGTCCACCAAGTTTATCTATTTTAACTATTAATGCTTTAGTGGCAGTGGATTATCTATTAATACCTCTACAGGCTGAAAAGTTTTCTATAGATGGTATACAAGGTTTGCAAGCAACCATCGAAAGTATTAAGCGTCGAATCAATCCAGAACTCAAAATTTTGGGTGCTTTAATCACTCAGCTAAAAAGTCATACTGTTTTAACAAAAAAAATTCTACCAATAATACAAACATATTTTCCTGTTTTAAATGCTACCATTTCGGTAGGTGTAGCTATTGGAGAAAGTCATCTATTGCAAAAAACAGTTATAGATTATAGTGTAAACAATAAACAAGCACAGGAATACCTTGCATTGGTTAAAGAGGTAGAAGATGTCGTCCAAAAAAAGTAATACGCTATCAGTTGCCGCAGAAATTTTTGGGCAGAATATTGATGGTAGCATTCGTAAAGTACCTATGGAAAGGATTCAACCTGCTACTGATCAACCTCGTCAAAATAAAGATATCCAGATTATTCAATTATCAGAATCTCTTAAAGAGAATGGATTACTACAACCTATCATCGTTACTCAAGTAGACAAACTATACAGAATTATTGCTGGTGAGCGTCGCTATCGTGCTGCAAAATTATTAAATTGGAGAGAAATCGAATGTCGTATTCTTAATACCAGTGAACGAGAACGATATAAACTGGCTGTCATAGAAAACTTACAAAGAGAAGATCTAGATCCCTTTGAGGAATCTTTGGCTTACAAAAGACTAAAGGAAGAATATGAATATACCGACACAAGAGTGGCATCGTTAGTAGGTAAGTCAAGAAATTATATATCAGAGTTATTGTCCATTGCTGACATCCCTATAAACTTTAAAGATATGTTATACCAGGTGGGAATGCAAACTAAAAATATGCTAATCCAATTTTCTCAAGCTGTTAAATGTGGGGTAGAGGATGAGTTTCTTGCCGCTTACCAGTCAGGTAGTATTTCTTCCGTCAAGTCAGCCAAAGAGTATATACAACGTTACAAGGGTAAGTCGAATATCCCTGCCATAAACAGTATCAATGTAGATACTTCAGACCCAAATATGGATGAAGTAACGTATACATCTGCACATACTAAAAATAAACAAATAATAAGTCATAATCCATCTTACACAAATACAATAAAAGAACGTGGCAATGATGAAAAAGTAAATTTAGACTCAGAATCTATATCAGTAATAACAAGTAAGTCTGCTGAAGACATACAGATTACGATAGATGAGGGAGAAAAGAGTATTTGGATCAAGATACAAATACCTAATCATATTAAGTGTAAAGTGCCACGAAATGAGTTAAATGCACAGACGATTCAATTTATCAATAGGTTATTTGGGTAACATCTAGACAAGTAGCCTTATAAGAATATGGATAATAGTAGGGCAATGAGACGAATACGGGGATATCATGAGGCACGGTATCGTCTTAAGGGAGATATGCATTGGTTAAAATGCATCATTGATGATATTAATGTTATCGGTTTAAGCATGGAAGGTAAATCCTCTTTTTTCAAGGATGACATAATAGAAATTCAACTTATTTTAGGTACTCGGGTATTAGATTTAATTGTAAAAGTTAGACATACATTCGGTAAGAGAGCTGGAGGTAATTTTCAGGATATTAGTGAAACAATAAAAAAACATATTCAGGATTATATGGACCACACACTATAAACTTATTTCTTTACCTAGTTGGTATATATTTTAAAGAGCCACTTGAGACTCATACTATCTTTCTTTAAAAGCTTCTGAGGTGGTGGCTTAAATGGGCTAGCTATTTGAATAGCATCAATAATTGATTGTTCTAGGTGGCGGTATCCATTTGATTTTATTATTTTTAAAGTAGTGACTTGTCCTTCTTTATCTATCGAAAAATCAACGACAATTTCTTGCTTAGGATATTTTTGTAATCTCAAACTACCTGGATGACTACTATAAAGATATTTATGGTAGTCATCACCATAGACAGGGTTGGGTCTACCGCCGGGTAAATACCAAGATTGTTTAATTAGATGGCCCATATTACGAAAATAATCACTGTATTTAAAATAATAGGTGGGTATTTGTGGTCTACCGTTTGCATCCCATGAAAGAACAGTTTTATATGTGTAATCAATACTACTGGGGAGATAACTTTCAGCAATCTTAGGTTGAGGTTTCTGTCGGTATTTTTTTATTATATTTTTAGTGATCTGTATTGTAAAATTTGCTTTCTTGTTAATTGTATTAATCAACTCTTGTACACTCTTAATAACAATTTGTAGTTCATCGTGATGTGAGAGTAAAGAAAAACCTTTTCCCTTAGTGAGTTGTCCCTGAGCTCTATGATTAGAGTCAGACATGTACTGCTTCTCTTTCTTTTCCTTTTCTTCCTTTGCTTGTTTTTCATTCATGATCAACATTGGCAGTCTTTTACTATTTTTCTTATTTTGATTGGCATCATCCCACATAGGGTGCTCGATTATATGATACCACATCTCTGAAATAGGTTGGCTAGATAGAATAGAAAAAACAATAAACCAAGTACTAAATAGAGAAAAAACTAACAAAATTACCTGTTCATTGTTTCCAGATAACTTATGCATACTGCGATTATTTTAGGTTAAAATAAGAGTTATACAGCACACTCACCTTCACCAAATTCCACGACATATGGTGTATCTTTACCCCAATCATAGTTAATTTTTTCACCTACATTAATGACTTTATTCTCTTTTGCGAAGGTCTCCACTATAGCAATAACTTTATCTTTATCAATACGATAGGCAAAATCAACAAAGTTTTCATTTTCTTGGGCATGTTCTTCATAGTATTTTATGAAGCTCTTAATAAAATGTGGTATTCTCCTAGCTAGTATTTTACCACATTTTTTACCTAATATTATCTGGCCATCTTCCACATTGCCTCCACCAATTAGAACACCATAGGCAGGAGCTTGCATGTCTTCATTAATTTTGTCAGATCGACCAAAAAATCCAAGTGTACTAATGTGATGCCTTCCACATGAGTTAGGACAACCCGACATATGTATTGTGGCACCCGTAAAACGACTATCCATCGCAAAGTTGCTATCTTCTATCACATCACGAATTGCTCTAGCTAACCCTTTAGAATGTGTAATACCTAGGTTACATGTTGAGGTTCCTGGACAAGAAATAGGATCTGTTATGTCATGTGCACCAATATTACCAAATCCCATAGCACCTAGGGCTTGATATATTTTAGAAAACATTTCTTTTTTATTTTCGGGTGTAATACAAACATCACGAATTACTAGATTCTGGTCATCTGTAACAGAAACACTATGTGCATCTTCTCCTAGATCCCGACTATTTTTTAAAAATAACTCACATAATTGGTTTACTTGAGTAGGTTCTAGATCTCCCAACGGTATTTGTACTACAATCATATAATGATCCTGCTTCACTGTTGGTAACACATTTTTTTCAAACCATGCATGTAAGCGCTTATTCGCAATAGGATCAAATGGATTAGAAGCATCATAATCTTCTTTTGGGGGTACAGGAGTTGGAATAGTAGGAATAATAATTTTTTCAGACCTAATCTTCTCTAATTCCTTAAGGCATTCTTGACGGAATCTATCGATATCCCATTTTTTATGCACTAGAAATTTAATTCTAGCTTTTGTCTTTTTTATCCGATCACCGTGATCATTGTATACTCGAGCGATCGCAAGAAAATGACTTAGTAAATTTTGTGGTTCTATAAAGTCGTTATAGACTAGGGCAGAGAAGGGCTGAGCTCCTAGTCCACCACCAACAACTACCTTAAAACCATGAACACCGTCTTTAATGGTTGCAATAGCACCTAGATCATGCATGCCAGTAACAGCATAATCTTTACTATTTTCACTAAAGGCAATTTTAAACTTTCTGGGGAGTAATTGTGTGTCTTTATTACGTAAAAAAAATTGAGTTACTTCTTCTACTGCAGGTCTCACATCAAAGACTTGGTCTCTCAATAAACCAGTGTAGGGAGAAGCAGAAACATTTCTAATAGAGTTACCGCAGGCCTCACGGGTGGTCAATCCTACGTCAGATAGCATACATAATATAGGATCTACATTCTCTAGTTTTACATAATGTATCTGTATATCTTGTCTAGTTGTAATATGAAGTATACCATGTGAATACTTATGTGCGATCTCTGCCATAATATTTAGTTGTTTATTACTTAGTATACCACCTGGGACTTTAATGCGGATCATGTGCACATCAGGTTGCCTTTGGCCATATACGCCTTGCATTAATCTTCTACTTTTGAATTGGGATTTAATTTCCTCATTATCAGTATCTTTTTGTACTTCTTGTATACGCCCACTAAAGTCTCCCAGTTCGTTTTCAACTACGCTGGTTTTTTCTAGATAAATAGATCGCATAGAACTCTCCTAAAATTAGATATTGATAGGATAACTTAACCAAGCTTTTAGATTACAAAACTAAAACTCATACTTGGAATAAAAATTACACTACCAGCGGGTACTGCCGCCTTAACAACCAATTATGTCAATATAAAAATTATATACCATTGTGAAACTCAATGGGTGTCACACATAAAATCTAAAATATAATTGACATTATTTCATCATAATACAGGCTTCTCGTGTTACACAGTGATTTCGCAAGGAGTAGCATTATAATAATGAAAAGATTTTTTTTATTTATCGTAACCAATCTACTAGTAATAGTCAGTATATCGATTATTGCATCAGTTTTTAATCTACAGCCCTACCTAACCCAGTATGGCATCGATTACTTCTCCCTAGCGATATTTTGTTCTCTGTGGGGTATGATGGGTGCTTTCATATCCTTATTGCTTTCTAAAGTAATGGCCAAAGCCATCACAAAATTAACCATTATTCAGCCTCGTCAAGCACAGGGCAAAGAAGCTATGTTGGTAAAGATGGTACACGAATTAAGTACAAAAGCCAGACTACCCAATGTCCCAGAAGTAGGTATTTATAATGCGAACGAAGTCAATGCTTTTGCCACAGGACCAAGTAAAAGAAATAGTTTGGTTGCGGTCTCTAGTGGGTTACTCGCATCAATGAATCAAGATGAACTAAAAGGTGTACTAGCACATGAAATTAGTCATATTGCCAATGGTGACATGGTTACCCTAACTCTAATACAAGGGATTGTTAATTCCTTCTCTCTTTTCTTAGCTAGGGTAGTTTCATATTTTATCACTAGCTCTATGCGAGAAGAAAGCTCCTATATGGTTAGGTTTGGCATTACTTTTATTCTAGATATCTTTTTTAGTATGCTGGGTAGCATGGTTGTTGCTGCTTTCTCTCGTAAAAGAGAGTTCCGTGCAGATATAGGAGGTGCTAGACTTGCTGGTACACAAAGTATGATTAATGCTTTGCAGAGTCTAACAAACTATGCGGGTGAACGTGTCCCCCAAAAATCTTCATTAAATGCCCTTAAGATTTCCGACAAGGGTGGATTTTTAACTTTGTTTTCTACACATCCTCCTTTAGAGCAGAGGATCAGTGTATTACGTTCTATGTTACGAACTCAGTAGATTCCTTAGCCCTCTGTTCTGCATAACCTGAGATAGTAAGTTTTTTCCGAAAAATATTTTCAAATAGAGATTTCTTTTTTTCAAAACTCCATAATTCTAAAGATAAATCCTCTTTTTTAACAAATTTAGTTTTTTTAGTTAGCTTAGTATGAATAGATAAGATAATATGTTCTTTTCTACGTTCTTGAATACGTATTTCCTTAATTAGCTGTTGATGGCTCCGGTCTAAGGCATCTGCAATGCGTAAGAGACTAGTTAGTTTTAAGACTATAGAAAAATCTTTTTCAGAAAGTTTATAAAACACTCTGTCAGATTCTTTAGGTAAACGTTTACGATGATAACGAGCGATTAAAGAAATCCATAGTTTTTCTTCCATAGAAAAACCGGGTATATCAGCATGCAAAATTAAATATTGGCTATGTTTATGATGAGAAGCATGGGATATTGCCGTTCCAATATCATGTAACATGGCAGATGCATAACAAATGTCACGATAATAGTTGTCTAATAAATGTTCTTCTTGAAACAAAGAAAAAAGTATTAAAGATAGATAAGCACAATGTTTAACATGAGCATGAGAAAATATATCAAACCTTTGTATAAATCTAGACGTAGCCTCCATTTTGTATAAACCCTGTCTATTATCATAAATTTTATGATCTACTTTCCGATGAATATAATCTGCTAGTATCCCATACCGTAAACCTTGTGACATAACGTAAGATTGTTTTGTCTTTGTTACGTCTAGTAAGGACCATAACAGTAAAGAACCTGTTACAATTATATCTCTGCGTTCTTTAGAGATACCCTTGAGCTGTGATATTTTATCCTTACTAAGAGCAAGTAACCACTGAAGAAATTTTAATAAAACAGGTGTATCTAGAATCAATACTCTAGTATCTAATGCCCGTAATGGAGCAATATCATATATTTCTATAAGGCGTAAGATACTACGTACAATACCCCCACTTAAAATTCCCATCTCAAAAGGATACTCTTGAATTACTTTTTGATAAGGATATAATATTTTTGAAACATAATTCGACATAAGTTTAACATAAATATCTGGCTTATGAAAAGATTTATTCTGTATCCCATTCACATCTTCTACAAACATATCTTTTAAGCGTACAGTACCAAGTGGCATACTTTTCATAAAGTAAACTGTCTTATTATTGCATATAGACATTTCTGTTGAACCACCACCTATATCTAATAGTAAATACTTTTTGGATCCAAATGGGATAGATGCCAGGGCTGCCAAATAAACAAGTCTGGCTTCTTCAATGCCTGAAATAATATTAATTTTAAGACCACAGGTTTTATCTATTATTTTAATAAATTCATCTGAATTTGCTTCACGTAACGCTGCTGTACCAACTGCAATAACCTGCTTACATTGAGATTTTACACACTGTTCTTTAAAGTTTTTTAGAGTTTTTACTGCAACATCAACATTCTCTGCTTGAAGTTCTTTTGTTATAAAAGATTGGTTACCTAGGCGTGCAGTATACCTGTCATCATAAATTAAAATTGGAGGTTTATTTTTATCAATTTTATAAATCTCCAATTTAATATTATTAGAGCCTACATCAATTATACCAAGCTTCATTTGTAAAAGGTATCCCATACAATTCCATAATTTTCCTGGGAATGTCGTATAAAAATTTAATGTTATTTGTAAAGGCATCTTTATGCAAGCCATGGATAATTGTAGGAACAAAATAATTAGTATGATGAGTATGTGATAGGTCTTCAAGATTACCGTGATCTGAACTTAAAACAAAACTTTGTTTTGTAGTATCCATTTCTTCCCATATACCTTCTAATAAACCATCTATATGTCTTATAATACGTTTAGCACCTGCCATAGAAGCCTTATGACCCACTCTATCCGTAAAAAAGTATTCATAAATAATAAGATCATAATTTTTAGCCAACTGAACTAATTTACGGCCTGTTGCTTGTGGTGTAATTAGAGGTAGGTTGTGACCTTGTTGTCTCAAAAACCAGTTTGTAATATCCATATAAAGAGCTTTGTCGTCATAATAGTCTTTCATTGTAAAAAAAGGTAAATTACTATATTGTTGCATGAGAGAAGTGGCAGACATTAACCTCTCTCCTCTTCTTTCTCTAATACGTGCTAAATAGGGATCTGAATAAGCGTTAATAACTGTTGCCTTTAAATCTGCATCAATAAATTTTTTTACAATAGATGCATGTTTAATGTAAGGCCTTAAGGAATAGGTAGGTAAACCTGTAATATGGCGCTTAACAATATCTAATGAATTATATCCTGTAAATAGAGCAGTTTGTCCAGTCGCCGACTGAGGTAAACCAGGATAGCCCATTTGAGCATTAGTTTCTATCAACTCACCTTCTGGTTGAAATGAAGGTGTACCACCTAGACAAGAAAAAAAATTACTACTAAAACAAGAAAAAGGATTAATAGACTTATCAGATAATCCTAGTCCAATACCATCTATAAAAACATAAATCATCTTATCATCTTTATAAATGAGAAGATATTAGGCCGGTTGTATCTTTGGTTTCTTAATAATTGGTTGATTAGATGGTACCTTTGCAATCTTCTTTGTTTTTGCTGCTGTAGACAAAGATTTAGATTTCATTGTTACTTTTTTCTGTGTCTTACGTGCTACAGTAGTCTTACCAAAAATAATTTCTCGAACTTCATCACCTACTACACTTTCTTTCTCTAGTAGACGACAAGCTAACTTATCTAACGCAGTACGATGTTTTAACAATAATGCCCTACCTTTCTTTAGAGAAGACGAGATAATATTTTGAACTTCACGATCGATTAACTTGGCATACTCTTCTGAATGTTCAGTATGTTTTCCATAGTCCTTACCTATAAAAGTATTACTTTGACCATTAGAACTTAAATTGATAGGTCCTATTAAGCTAGACATACCCCATTCAGTTATCATCTTTTTAGCAATACCAGTTGCTCTTTCAATATCATTTGAAGCACCTGTTGTAATATCTTTAAATTTAATATCTTCTGCTAAACGTCCACCTAATAAAACTATAATTTCATCTAAATAGTAATTTTTTGTTTTCATGTATTTATCTTCTATAGGTAGTTGTTGGGTAATACCTAAAGCCATACCCCTTGGGATAATGGTTACCTTGTGAACAGGTTCAGCGTATGGCAGTAAAGAAGATAATATTGAATGGCCTGACTCATGGTAAGCAATAATCTCTTTTTCTTGTGGTGTAATAAAAAATGACTTACGCTCAGGCCCCATCATCACTTTATCTCGTGCATCTTCCAATTCTATTTTACTCACTTTTAACTTGTCCTTGCTAGCTGTCATCAATGCGGCTTCATTTACTAGATTAGCAAGATCCGCACCTGTAAAGCCAGGAGTACCCTGCGCGGTTTTCCTAAGAGAAACATCAGAAGAAAGTGGTACTTTCTTAGAATGGATCTTTAATATAGCTTCCCGTCCATTAATATCTGGAGTATTCACCATAACCCGTCTATCAAATCTACCAGGCCTTAACAAGGCAGGGTCTAACACATCAGGACGATTGGTGGCTGCTAGAAGAATAATTCCCTCTTTTTCTTCAAAGCCATCCATCTCAACTAATAACTGGTTTAGAGTTTGTTCACGCTCATCATGACCACCACCTATACCAGCTCCTCGTAAACGCCCAACAGCGTCAATCTCATCAATAAAAACAACACAAGGACTTTGCTTTCTAGCTTGGGCAAAGAGATCCCGTACCCTACTAGCACCAACACCTACAAACATTTCTACAAAATCAGATCCTGAGATAGAAAAGAACGGTACCTTTGCTTCGCCTGCACAGGCCTTTGCTAATAATGTTTTACCGGTACCAGGCAAACCCACTAATAAAACTCCCTTAGGAATTTTTGCACCAATTTTATGAAATTTTTTGGGAAATTTTAAAAATTCAACAACTTCTTGTAATTCTGCCTTAGCTTCATCTACCCCAGCCACATCTTTGAATGTAATAGACTTATTAGGGTCACTCTGATTTAACTTAGCCCGGGATTTACCAAAATTAAAAGCACGATTACCTGCAGATTGTAATTGCCTAACAAACATAAACCAAAAAAATCCTATGATTAAAACCCATGGTATAATATAGGCAATAGAACGCCATAATACATTTTCTTCTTCTGGTGCACCTTTAAAGTTAACTTTCTTTGCTTTGAGAAAGGCTACTAAATTATGGTCTGCATACGCAATATATGTTTTAAAGTTTACTTCTTTCTTAAGCTTCGCATCTAGATAAGTACCCTGAATTGTATCTCCTTGGATGGTTAGTAATTTATCTTGCGTAGTATGGATTTTTTTTGACTCTATCAATTTTAAAAACTTGGAATAAGGTACATCCTGCACAATTTTTTTGTTCATTCTAGTGAACTGATACAATAACAAAACACTAAGGGAAATAAGAAATACTAAGGCAAAGTTTTTCAAATTTTTATTCATAATATAGTCCATAGATTAACAAAATAGACTGCATGGGTAATCTTTTTTCTATTCCAAATAGTTTTTTTAAATTTTTGTACGGAAATTATGTTAATACATGCTTATATTGATTTACATTTGATTTTTGATGGGTTCATAATATAGCTAAAAATGAGTTAACGGATCTAACCAATTCAACAAGTTTATTGTGCTTAATTTTAATTGATATTAATTTTTCCGCCATACAATGACTTTATAATATAGTCTTATTCAAGAACTCTCAAAAAGCGTTCTTGTTTTTACGATTATCAAACCACCATGTAAATTCTAACAGATACAGTGACATATATCTGCGAAACATGGCGATACTGACCTACAATATCATGCTTAAATAAACCCTAAAAGTTCTTTATATTATTTATGTGTGCATAACCACTAACATACTCTATACTATTGATTAATTACCTCATGATGCCATTTGTCTCAGTATTTCGTACCTTTATACGTACCTAAAGTATCTGTAATATGTGTAGATGCTTTATCTATCATATCATCTACGAAACTCAGTAACCTTGCTTGGCTTACTTTTCTGCCTTAATAACATCAGTGCCAAGTAATACAGATGCTTTTGCCTGTCCAGTACCTCTGTCATAAGCACCTACAATCAGTGTTTTGTTATCAGTAATACCTTTGTGTCGTTTGGGGTGTAATTTACTACCTAACATATGTCTCATCATTTCCACAACAGACGTAATCCGTTGTTTGTAATGGCTTTTCATTGGTTATTTTCTTTGCTTCACTTTTTAATGCCTTATTAAGAATAATAGCCTATGAATACCTAAGCTGTCCATAGCTGGACTTGATTTTACAAATTTTACTACTATTTTTCAAACTTTTCCTTTGACAATCTAACAGGCGATTGGATTGTGATATCATGGAAAATCAAATTGATAGCAAGCAGAAGTTAGAAAGCGGATTTCGATCTGACATGACGGCGGGTGAGGCCTTAAGGCTACATCCCGAAGCAGGTATTGTCTTCGCTAGTTACCATTTAGGTGGCTGTTCACATTGTGGGATTAATGAAGAACATAAGCTCATTGATATTTGTGCAGGGTATGGTGTGCCTTTGGATGCTTTAATCGATTCACTTAATTCTCTCTTGGATATTGAAGATATTGAAGATATTGTAGTCTAGTTGTTTCTCCATCTTCCCCTTAACTATGGGAAATATTTGTTTTTGTCTATCTTTATCCGTGTAAATGTATAAAAAATTCATTTTTCTCTTTTCCCTAGTTTGCTTTCTGGTATGTTATCTATATTTGTATCCCTATGATATGGCTTCATTGACTTATAGCGGTTTATTAAGTCATGGAGTTAGGATGAATCAAAATTTCATCCAAGTACAAACTGCTTTGCATGGGCCATATACCTCTATTATAAATGATTTTAAAAAACGCATGCCAGACATTAAATCCACACACCTACTTAATAGTAATTTTGATTACATAAAAACAGATTTATCATCAAACGACGTAAAAATAGATACAGAGCATTTAAGGTTAAACTATGCAAAATCTTTTGATAGTGTTATGTTCTCTCAAAATAATAAAACTTATGCATTATATCCCATATATTATAGTCATACTGATCCTCTTAGGCGAGTGGGTAAGGATAAATATATATTAGTTGAATGGAATTTTTTACAGGATAATATGATATTTTTTACTAAGGATTCTCTTGATATGGGTAGTAAAAAACTAACTCTTCCAATAGATATCAATACACAAAAGAGAATTATTCGACGGGCGGATAATGAGGTTATTAATCATACTTATTTTTTACACAAAGGTCAGTTTTACTTGCTTGTATACACTTACATGCAACATAATAATTTTTATATTGGCCAGTATATACCGCATAGGCCATTGTATGCTTTTATAAGCTTCTATTTATTCCTTGTATTTTTTTTATTTACCTTTTCCCCCCTATGTCGTAATATTATTTCAGTAGTCCTTAATTTTAAGAAAAAAACAAAAAAGAGTGAGCAAATTTTTAACCCTGAAACAATAGATCTTATCAACGATATCACGAATGAAAATAAAAATATTATAAAAAAAACAGATAATATCCACAGTCAAATTGAAAATTTAGAAACTAAATTAGGCTCTGTAACCTTTGATTCTTCCTTGAATTTATTGTACCTTTTTTATTCTGATCATCTGTCATCTACATGTATCCAACGGCTTCTAGGAAACTTCAGTAAATTGAAAAAAGCTAATGTTGCATGTGTTGCATTATTAGATTTAGATACTTTTATTTATTCTACCGTTGTCTCTTATAACATGGATATACAAGCTTCTCGTAATTTTTACCTGGTTTCGCAAGATATACTATGTTTTAGAGGCCTTTCTGTACAGAAAGAGACATGGCATAACACTGCTACTTTGAGAGCTGATAACTTTATTAAAAAGCGTTTTTCAGACGATGTATTTCTTAAACTTAAATGGTTAAATTTTGTTCCTCTTCACATATACACCGTACCTGCTTTTATTGTTTTTATGTATTTTGGTGAAGATATAGAAAGAATTGCTATTCCTCCATCTGTCCTTTATAATTTTGCACCTGCCGTAAATGCATTAAGAAAATTTAATAATCATTATAATAATCATTATCGTGATGATTTAATAGTACAGGATTATGATCATTTAGTTAATAATATAATATTTGATTTCAAGCGTACAGTTAAAATATTCTGTAAAATGACAGTTCAACTTACAGAATACATGCCTCCAGAGGAATTTGTTTATATCCAATATGCTATTACGCAGAAGTTACTGCCTAAAGAAAGAATAATCTATCTTAGTCCAACTTGTTTACTTATATTATTTTACCAGTCAGCAAGGAGCGAGAAGTTAACAAAGATAGTGCAAGACTTAGTACCAGGCAGGATAAGTTGTCTACACGAAGAAGTGGTTACATAGGCTCTCATCATCTTACTTAGAAATAAGTAATTATTCTTTCAAGTTTAGATGCCCGTGATCCTTTGACGAGTATGTGATCATTTTTTTGTATTTTATTGTGCAAAAAAATGGCTCCTTTATGTATAGAATTTTCATCTAACTGACCAGTAAATATATCTTGTTTACTCCTCTTAAGGCACCATGTATTATAAAAAACTTGGTTTATTGTTTCATCATTGGAAAAAAATGCTACAGTGTTCATATGTTTAGATGCTATTTGTGCTAGTAATTGATGTGCTTTTATAGTCCAGTCACCCAATTCTGCCATGAAACCCATGGCACCAAAAAAACGATTACTGGAGATGTGCGTTTTGAGAGATAATATTGTTGCTCGATAGGAATCTAAATTAGCATTATAACTGTCATCCCATATATTATATATGGGATGATGTATATTTTGTAACCGACCTTGAATATTTTTAAAATTTGAAAGTATGCGTAGAGTATCATGTATTACATGAGTATCATGATTGTATTGTTCTATATAATACTTAATAAATATTAGTAATAACTTAAGGTTATTAAACTGGTGTGTGCCGATAAGAGGTAAAAGATATCTTTTACCTTGGTAAGAAAAGTGTACCCCATTTAAATGGCTACCATGGTATTTTATAACTTTATTAATAGATGATGACCAGCATAAACGAATTTTATTCATTTGTGCCTTTTGTTGTACTATATTTTTGTAGGGTAGATATTCCGCTAAAAAAAGAGTATCTCCAGCCTCTAAACCTTGTATAATAGAGTATTTTTCCATAGCAATGTTACGTAATGTATGAAAAGACTCCAGATGACTATGATGAATTGCTGTAATTATGGCAAAGTCTGGTTTGCCAATACTACTAAGATGTTGAATCTCTCCTGGCGTATTAGTACCGATTTCCAAGACAGCAAATTTTGTTTTTGGTGTGAGTGTTAATAAAGTAAACGGCACGCCATAATGGTTATTCAGGCTGGCTTTATTTTTTACAACATCATCTTCTTTAGCTTGTATGATATGATTTATGCAAAATCCTACTAACTCTTTCATTGTACTTTTACCATTACTACCAGTAACAGCGAGTATATGTGATTTTAGCTTCATACGCCACAATAATGCAATACGACATAGTATCTGCATGGTATCATTTGTTTGTATGCCAGGTGGCCTCAATTGTGTTTCTCGAGGATCATAAATAAAAAAATGTATACCTTCTTGCATAACTATTTCTATAAAATCATGACCATTAAATGATTTTCCTGGTAAGCAAATGAACCACCTAACATTATTTACATTCCTACTATCATGGGATAATCTAGTAACGGAATGTTCTGTAGAGCTTATATTGTGTAGGATGGTACGCTGATCTAATAAGCTATGAATTGGTATATCAATATCCCACATATTGCTTAACCACTTGATGATCACTAAATGGTATTTTTTTACCTTGTATGATTTGTGATATTTCATGTCCCTTGCCTAATATCATTAATGTTTCTCCTGGTACCATGTTCTGGATCGCCTGCTGTATACTGGTTTTACGATCTATATTGATATGACAATTTTGAGTCTCTTGTATGCCTTCTTTTATGTCTTCTATGATTTTAAGGGGGGATTCGTTTCTAGGATTGTCACTAGTTAAATAGATGTGATTGGCATATTGGCTGGCGATTTTTCCCATAGATTTTCTTTTGTCAGTATCACGATTACCTCCACAACCAAAGAGAACAGATAACTTTTTAGAGTGCAATTCATTTACAGTATGCAAAATATTCTCTAGTGCGTTAGGCGTATGTGCATAATCAATAATAATACGTTTATCATCTTGATGATAGATAACTTCTATTCTACCTGTAATAGCATGTAAATTTGATAATGTTTTTAAAATTTGATTAGGTGTAAATCCTAACAAATACAGACTTAAAAATACAGATAATAAGTTAAATATATTAAAGTCGCCTAGTAGTTTTGATTGCATATGATATTTTTGTTGATTGAAAGTAAATGTACAATTATATCCACTCCATGCACGGTGTATCTGATGCACATGAATAGTAGAATCACGTTTTATTCCAATGGACAGAATAGGGTAGCCAACTCCCATTTTGTTTAGCAATTTGAGTAAGCACATGCCATATGGATTATTTGTGCAAATAATAGTGCCCATAGGTATGTGGCCTGTCGAGACCTGCTTATGCATGTGTATAAAAAATTTTTGCTTTGATAAAAAATATTGTTCCAGTGTTAAATGGTAGTCTAGATGATCTTGACTTAAATTAGTAAAAATTCCAATGTCAAAATTTAATCCAGCAATTCGATTTTGTTCTAAGGCATGGGAGCTTACTTCCATAGCTACATAGTTATTCCCCTGGTGATAAGCATCATGTATTTTTTTATGTAGTGTAATTAAATCTGGAGTAGTCATATGATGTGTAGACGGCGTATTCTTATTATGATTACTTAATGTCCCAATATAGACAGATTGTTTATTTAAACTTTTAAGTGCCTGATGTATGTACAGGGCAATACTTGTTTTACCATTGGTACCCGTAACACCAAGTAGATGTATTTTATTAGATGGATCACTAAATATATAATTAAGAGTGGATGCAGTCCTGTTATGAAAATCTGTTCCTACTAAGATAGCAATGTCATTATGATCATTCTTGTAACTATGCATATAGGATTCATATACACTATCCATAAAAATAGCCTGTATCTTATTTTTTTTATGAATTAGGGAATCTAGTAATTGTGGAGTTTTATATTGTTCTCCATCAAAAATAAAGAAAATTGAATGAGGCTCTAGTTCTCTTGTATCAGACGATATATGGGTAAAAGTAATATCACGATGAGGAGTAAGTATGTTCCAACCTAATTTCTCACAATCCATGTTGGTCAGATGGTATTTCATTCCACAATAAATTTATCTAAGATAATCAATAAAATTCTTAATAATTGCTAAACCAGTTTTTGATGATTTTTCTGGATGAAATTGCACGCCAAACAGGGCCTTATGTTCTATTGAAGCTGTGAATTCAGCACCATAGCTACATGTTGATGTAGTGTAGGGTGTAGAATCATATACAGCATAGCTATGTACATAGTATAAATAGCTATTTAATGGAATATTATGAAAAAGAATAGACTGTTGTTTTTGTTTGGTTTCAGACCAAGCTATATGTGGAACCGTAGGGTTATCTTTAATTTTTTCTAATGAGCATGGCATGAATCCAAATCCTTGATGTTGACCAAATTCACATGATGAATCAAATAATATCTGAAAACCAATACAGATACCTAGGATTGGTTTATTTTGTAGATAAAATTCTCGAATAGGTTCTATAAAGTTACGTTTTTTAATCTCATACATGGCTTTACCAAATGCACCATCACCTGGTAGTAGCAAGGCATCAGCCCGTTCTATCTTTTTGTAGTCATCCGTAATTTCAACGGGTTGCCCCCAATATTCAAATGCTTTTTGTAGGGACCGTATGTTTCCCATACCAAAATCTAACTCTAAAATTTTAGGGGGCATCTTAAAATATTTCCTTGTAATTAGAAATTATCACATAGTTCACTATTTAGCGGATAGATAATGTATGATGTTTATATAACACCCTTGGTGGATGGTATCTCATCTAAGCGTCTCTCATCATACGAAATAGCATATCGTATTGCATGTCCCAGAGCCTTAAAAATAGACTCATGTATATGATGTCTGTTTTTTCCGTAATGTACTAGTACGTGTAGATTCATAGCCACATTAATAGAAAGCTTATGCAAAAATTCTAAACTCAGTTCCGAGTCAAAAATACCAAATTTACCCATATTAATCAGATCAGGGCCATTATATTTAAAGTAAGATCTCCCTGAAAGATCTACTGCGACGGTAGTCAATACTTCGTCCATGGGTAAGGTAAAGTGTCCATATCGCTCAATGCCTTTTTTATCACCTAAGGATTTTTGCATAGCCTGACCTAGAACAATGGCAGTATCCTCAACACTATGATGACAATCTATTTCTATATCGCCTTGTAGATCCATGTCAATATCCATTAAGCTATATTTAGTAAGATGCCCTAGCATGTGCTCAAAAAAAGGAATCGGATTATTACCAGTTAATTTTCCTTGGCCATCTAATAATAGATGCATACAAATATTTGTTTCTCTAGTTTTTCGGGTAATATTAGCCTCTCTGGGCTGTCTAATATGGTTCATGTTTTATATACCAAGCAATAGATATTTTTGCACAGACACACATTAGGCCATGGTAAATAGGCTTTGTGGGGTCAAATAAATTTGAAAAAAAGGTAGATTGTATAAAATAACGTAGGAAGCATCTATATTTTACTTAAGTTATGTATTATTTAGTCGAATTATGAGACATAATCAGGTATTTAATTCTCTTATGTTCATTCATTTTTTGACTAGATGGTATTTTTTATTCATTTTTGTGATCTGCCTAGTAGGTAGTAGCTATGCCCTTTTCCATAAAAAAAATTATACAGAAGAGAAAAAAGCTAATCATTTATTTCATAAAGGACATCAAGCATACCATAATTATAACTACCAAGCAGCCATTAGTTACCTATTTCAAGCTATTTCTGATGATCCCGAACACATGGAAGCTCGACAGTTACTAGGAAAATCTCTCTATTTTTTGGGTAATATGCAACAAGCTATACAAGAATGGTCTGATATCTTAGTTCGAGAACCCGAGAATCTTATTGTTACATCACATCTGCAACATACGCAGGTTTTTAATAAGCAAGATACTTTTTCCTTCACTTTTTCCAAATTATTTGATTCACAACGCAGATACCAGTTTATATTGCCTACATTCGCAGGTAGCCTACCTAATCAGCATATGTTTGTTTTAGCACAAGATAAAATAGGGAATGGTAATCTTATAGAAATTGATGTTAATGGGCACTATGTAAATAATTTACGCAAGATTTCAGGAGATCTAGCTTTCCCCGTAGCTGGCGTGGTAGGTAATCATGAATTATGGGTAACAGATTATAAAAAAGATATTATACACCGTATGCCTTGGAAAGACAGATTACAGGTTAAGTTTTTTTCCCCATTAGAATCTATTGGGAAAAGGGGAAGTAAAGAACTGGAGTTTCGTGGGCCAGCAGGCTTATGTTATCTTAATCATCATTTTTATGTGGTTGATAGTGGTAACCAACGTATACAACGAATTTCTGAAAAAGGAACATTTAGTTTATGGTTTGACGAAACAAACGATGGTAAATTAAAAACTCCGTTTGGCATTGCTTGCCGTTCAAACGGTGATATTTATGTGACAGAAAGCTCAGCTGGTCGAGTATCTATCTTTGATGAATTTGGTAATTTTAAACAATACTTTGCCAGTGACTTGTTAGTTAAGCCTAGACATGTACAACTTAGTCCGGATGAAAGATTATTAACTATTGCTGATCAAAGTGGTTTCGTATTAATTATAGACTTAATAACCCAGCAAAATACAAAAATATCTCACTACCCACTAGAACCAAATTCAGGACGTAAGGAGCCTTTTTATAGCCCATATAGTGCATTTGTTGATCGTTTTCATAATTTATTTATTACTGATCATACAGCACACAGACTCATTCAATTTACACCCAAGCAATTTTTACTAAATAATCTAGAAGTATGGCTTAAAAAGATAGACATAGCTTCTTTCCCTACGATTGGTTTGTGGTTATCAGTTAATGACCTTACACATAATAATTTAGTGAATCTTAAAAAAACAAATTTTACTATATTCGAAAATGGTCTCAAAAAAATCAATATTTCTCATGGAGATTTGCAACAATTCCAGAACCAAATGAATGTAGTAATTGTATACCCTAAGAGTAAATCTATGAGAACCTATGAAGATGTATTATTATGGTTAATTGATTCTGTTTTACATGATGTTCGTTCTGAGGATAAAATAAAAGCAGTTGCTTATACAGATCATTATGTGGATACAACATTATGGACTAATTCAAAGATCACTATCAAAAATAATATACAAAAAAGTTTTCTATATACCCAATATACTGCTCAGACAAGAGCTAATCAGGCTTTGTATTATTCAGGTACACAGTTGCTATCTAAGCGGGGTAAAAAAGCTATTATTTGGATT
This sequence comes from Leptospiria bacterium, assembly GCA_965262015.1. Classification (GTDB taxonomy): domain Bacteria; phylum Spirochaetota; class Leptospiria; order Turneriellales; family CBDBES01. Next base: position 757,208 of record OZ253494.1, on the reverse strand, counting down.
GTCAATGAAATTGAGAATAGTGATTTTGATGGAAATATTCGTTTAAAGCATTTGCAACATTTTTTACGTAATAATAACATCCCTTTGTACATACTATCTGTTCAAAATCAATATACTGATGTGGATACAAAAACTCATATCTTAAAATCTTTAGCAGAAAAAACACAGGGTTTACACTCATTCGCTTATCAGTCTTCTATCAAAAATATCAATCAACATATACGATCTCAGAGCCAGAAAAATTATTTATTATACTATACAACAAATGCTTCATCTAATTGGAAGGGGCAGTACGTTAAACTTAGGGTAGATGTGAACTTTAGAGATCGAGTGGGTAGTACCAAGGGAGGTTATTTTATACCATGATCTCATGTTTTAGAGTTACGTTCTTTTTTGTCTGTGCTTTAGGTATAGTATTATTTTTACCATATAATCTTCAGTCACAGGCTTCTCTGGCACATGTTTATGAACAAAAGGCTCAAGAGGCTTTAGATAAAAATAAACGTTTAGAAGCTGTTCATTACTTTAAAAAAGCAGTAGCTATTAATCCACACCATTTACCAGCATTGGTAGCATTAGGTGAATTACTTCAAGAAATACAAATTACAGATCAGGCTCTTACTTATTTTAAACGAGCATTTGCCATTGAGCCAAGAAAGAAAAAAATTATTATTAATATCATAAAAACTATTCTAGATCAAGGAGATATTAAAGAGGCATCAAAATATATTAAAATTGGAGAGAAACTCTTCCCCTATGATCCTGATTTACTTTACCTACAAGCACTTGTATATAAGCAACAAGGATTTGATAACATCGCCAAGCACACTCTAAAACAAGTGATAGTACGCAATCCTATTTTGATCCGTGCTCATCTCACGTTAGGAAAAATATATTTAAAAGAAAAGCACTACAAACTAGCCAAACAGTATTTTAGTAAAGCACTTAGAATAAACCCTACTAATATAGAAAGCCTAGTGGCTTTGGCACATTTACACATGGAAGAAACTTTATCTAAGCAGGTTTCATTTTTATTTGAAAATACAATTACAAGTAATGTTTTCTCTAAACCTTTAGAAACATTGAATAATATCATACAGTATGATCCAAATAATTTTACGGCTAATCTTTTTTTAGGAAAGCTTTATAGCTTGCTAGGTAAATGTGAGAAAGCTAAAAAGTATTTTAAAATTCTACTGACTTTACATCCTAATCATTTAGAAAGTATGTATTATCTTGGTTTTTGTTCCCCCAAAGAAAGCTTGGTACTATATCCTCGTTTATTAGATACTATAGCAAGTAATGATATTATATTATTTCAACTAGAGAATAATTTACTTCTACACACAACTACACGCAAACATCCATCTATTGTACAGTATGCAAAACAACACTTTCGTTATAGTAGGCATTTTAGTTTAAATAATCAATCAGATCAAGCGTTATATGAGCTACGATGGGCAAGATATCTTTTCCCTAGTTATCTCACATTAAATAAACAACTATTACAATATTATAGACTTGCAAAAGATTTTGGTAATTTTAAAAGGACATTAAATTTTCTGCGAGAAAATATCGATTCTATATATTATGAAGATATGTATGAACAGCTTTTAACGGAACAAAAAAAACAACTGTTTTTTAACGAACAGATATTTAATGTTGCTCATACAAAAACAGATACGCCTATTTTTATTTTTTATTTTCGTCCAGAGAATCCTCTGCCTACTTTCCCAGATGCCGGAAAGGCAATCGCTGAAAAACTATCATTTGCTCTCAGCCAGCGGGGTAGAGTATATTTATTACCAAAATATCAGCGTGACATGATTTATACATCTCTCACAAAGAAAAAATATTTTGGCCTTGGTGGCTATTATAATACAGAAATACTTCCGGATGTGGAAAAACAATTTAATGGTTTCTTAAGAGAAAAAATTAATGGTTCTAAAAAACAATTTAGTGTTGGAAGTAATAAACTACAGTATATTATTTCAGGAAGTTATCAAGAATTACCCTATGGGTTACATGTAAAAATGGATATTACTGATTTGGTGAGTGGTTTAAGCATTTATAATACAGAAGTGGCTATTTACGGTAGAAATTTTTTAACAAATTTATCTGTATCTCTTGCAAAAAAAATATATGAAAATATTCCCTTTCATGGTAAAATCCTTAAAGTAAAAGATAGCTCTATACTCATTAATCTAGGTACACAGGATGGAATTAACGCTAAAGACAGCAAATTATTTGCTATTTTATCGGATGGCAAGAAAGTCGATCTCCTTCTTAAAAAGACAGGATTTTATTTATCATTGGTAGAACCACGCAATCCAGTAGATTACTACAGGATGCAAATTGGTAATCTAGTTTATACCAAATAATAGGGAATTACACCTAGTTCGCCACTTTATCCTTTTTTTCAGATCTCTCAACTACATGGAATGTCTCTTTAACCCATGATTCATCTACAATGTTCCATTTACTATGTTGTATAGTTTTGGGAACAATTTTTTTTCTCATGTTATTGGATGTGTCCAAATATTGTGTTATAGTATTTAACCATTGAGGAGCTTTTTTTTTTCTACGTTTTTGTCTAATATGTGTCTTATAAGGTTTATCTGGGATAAGATTATTCTGTTTGTTAAAATAGTGATAACCATGAAAACTATTAACAATACAATAAATCCAGGCCATAGTAATTAGGGTAAAAAGGGATGGAATATAGTATTTTGTAGATTGCTTCATTATTGTTATTTCATAAGTCTTTCTGTCTTGCTTCTGATTAGTATCGGAAATCAAATAAGAGTATCTTGATGGTTAGTATAAGAACTTCTAAAATAGTCTCTATATTATTTATTAAAATAAACAATATATTTGTATTTATTAAGATAAATAATATATATTTGTGAAATTCAGTATGACTCTAAACCTATTTTCGTACTTCAACTTAGAACTTACGGCTTTCCAAACTTGACTCTCTAACTTTTTAAAAAAAGTATTGATTTTTTAAATACATAAGACAAACTGTTTCATGCAGACACCACACCACACCACACCACACCACACCACACCACACCACACCACACCACACCACACCACACCACACCACACCACACATAGATACTTTTACCATTTACTTTATGGCTTACTAATAATTGTTTGTTTTTTTGCATATTGTAAGGATGGTAACGTTCCAGTCGTTCCAGTCGACCCAGGAGTTGAGGATATTCATATATGTGATGTCGAGCCACCAGAAGAGGATGTCTTTCTGCGTTTAGATTGTATAAAATCCAGAAAAGATAACCCAGAAAAGATAAAATATTGTGGTGATACAAAAGTGATCACCAATACAATAAAAACCGCTAATTTACCTATTTATACAGTGTGCAGAAAAGAGTCCAAAGGCAAAGATCTGACAGTTACTTTGAAGTGGAAAGAGGCGCCCAGTGAAGGTAGTGGTTTTGGTTCTGGGGTAGTAGCGAGGAATGGGGAAGTAGTGGATAGTGACTCATATGAGATATACCCACAGGTCACACCCTATTCGGATGGTATGACCAAACTAGAGCTTTACGAAGAAAAAGAGCATAATTATCGGATACCGTACGAGGGGAATCAGCAGGGTATGTGCCTCTACGAACCCGGAACCTCTACTTTGTATTCCTTTAAGTTCATAGACAGTGATGGGGATCCTATTACTACTGATGAGACAACAGAGATGGGGACTACAAGCATAGAAGTTATGATTCCAGCAGGTAGCCAAAGCACTACATTCCGTTTAGATCCACATAGATGTCCAGATTCTACAAGCGAGACAAAATTTCAAGCTCCAGAAACTAATAAGGCTAACTCAACAATAATATCTGTTGGTATCATAGCTACTAGTGAAGGTGATATTTTTGCTAAGGATGCTGGAAGCAAAAAACTAAAAGTTGAATTCTTGAACGGTGAGTTAGACAAGACGGAAGTAATTGATGGTAAGACCTTTGATCAAGCATTTACGAAGGCCATGCTTCCTTTTGGTGGAAGGGAAATGAGTGAGATAAAGAGTCCATTGCGTTCAGATGAAGCTTTTGCTGCAGCTGATAAAGTCGCTGGTGATTATGGTACTGAAGATTAGTAAAAAAGAAAGAGTATAATTAACATCGCATTCAAATCATTTTCATTAATAAATATAATATGATGCTTAAAGATGCTGGCTTTTATTCTTAACCCTAAATATTTATACCATATTCCAAAATGCCACAAAGCATTACCCTTAAAATAGAATAGTATTTTATAGAGCGTTTTATGTGATATTTTTATTCTTGAGGTATGGGCTAAGTGCTTTTAGTAACCATTTCGTTTTGAGCTATTCTCTTAGTAGCCCATGTTCTCTGGTAAATACTTTGGTATATACGTATCCATTTTTATAATATATTCTTATTGGTTGTTCCCCTTACTTTTAATTTTTTTAAGAAAAACGGTTTATAAAGTCTATTCTGTCTAGAACTGATACTAGCTCTCTAATTCACTCAAGACCAAGAAAAGTATTAGGCTACCTAACACCCAATAAGGTATTATAAAAAGTAAAACCTATTTTCACACTTCAATTTAGAAGATACAGGTAACAGGCCAGGCCTTAGTAATCTACTGTGTTTTTTATATGTGCTTGCACATCACATACGGTATATTATTAAATATAATTTTAATTCTCATATTTAATAATTACTTCATCTTCTAAATCAAAATATTCTAGAGCTTGTCGTATTCTTGCAAATTTAATCAAGCTACTCGTATTACCTTCAATAAAATACGTGTCACTAATTTTACAAGCTCGCCATAGATCATTTTTTTCTTTCGTAAGCCCGATATTTTTACCTAAATCTGTATTAAAAAATATTTCTGGTTTTCTCTCAAATAATTCCTGGAAAGTTTTTTGGTATAATTCACTAACGTTATTCATCAAGATTTTCTGGCCCAGAATAATCACATATTCTAGTTTTTTATCAGTTGGATCTCCAGCATCAAAAATATCCACTTCAGGATTTTCATCTTCATCATTAATATTAATATTAGGGTATGGCCAAATTTGCAAAAAACGTTCACATAATAAATCAAATCTGCCTTCAAGCTCTTGCTTGCCCCATTTGTTACATCCTGATAAATATTTATTTAACCATAAACGGCTATTTTTATATCCTTCAGCTAAATCTCTCTTCTCAATAAAGGGCTTATTCCCTAACTTGCTATTACTGCCTACTAAGGTTAAATTTGCCATGGTGTTGAGGTATGTCTCTTTGATATCATTACATTCTTCAGGGCCTAAATCTTCTTCCCATGCTTTGCTAGGCGTTTGGGGGAATATATGCTCAATAGTTATGTCTTCATTGTTGTATATTATAACAGGTTCTTTGTTTTTCCAATTTTCTAACTTTTCAAAAAAATACTTAGATTTTGATGTTATATTATAAACATTTTTAAGCCTTAGATGTTCTCTAACTTCTTGATCTTTGGGAAATCTCCGTTTGCCTTTTAGTTTTAATATGTACGCTTGAAGGGAAGCTAGGTAATCCTTTCGATCAATACTACTGTACAATCCCATAAAAATTTTATTTAGGGCATTGGTAGGTATATCAACAATAAATCTTCTCCAAATAAATGATTGAATAAAATATAAAATTTCTAAGAAGATATTTCTTTCAATCACCCCCTTACTATAGTCTTCGTAAACCTTCATTAAAAAAGGGTGAGAAACATTAATTTCCAGATGATTAATATATTCTAGTGCCTTTCTTATATCCTTATCCTCTTCCTTTGTAGGATTAATGATTTTATTATAAAATTTGACTAATGATTTCATGGGCCCTAAATTGTTTTTTAAGTCTTCTATAGTGGTTGTAGGAAATTTATATTTAAACCTCATATAAACATCTTTCTTATTTGGTATTTGTTTATCAACTAAGGTTAAGTAGTCTCGTATGAAATCAGAAACCTTACTATCATCTCCTATTTCATCCTTTGCAGATTCTTCAATAATTTTCCAATAAGAATCATATATCGTTTTTTGGTCATTTGGTTCTAGACACATTAAGATATAGTTTCTGATGAGATCTGCCTGTGATAGTGCCATGCCCGTAGAGTTTAAACTTTCAAAAATATTTTGTGGATCATCCTTATCTCTTTCAAGACGAATTTCTACAAACATTAATTTAGAAAGGCCTGCCAAAATATCTCGATAGTTTTCTTGTGTAATGTTTGTTTTAAAATAATCAAAATTTGCAATTACTTTTGAGTAACCTTCAAACTTCTCCTTCACCTCTGTAGATAATATATGTTTAATAGCCTTATCATTATGTTCTGTTAATTGTAGTTTATATTTTTTTTCTAGTTCAGATGCAAACTTATTGATTAAGAATGTTTCTTCAATGTCTAGAGATCGTTCTTTATCTTTCATTTCAATAGCAAGATGATAAAGTACGATATAAATTAGAGTTAAGGTAGTAAGCCTTTGCTGTCCATCAATGATGATGAATTCATTAACATTTGACGATGTATAAATATCATCACAAATATAAACAATACTGCCAATGAAGTGTGCATTTTTGTTACTTCTGCTAATTTTTAAAATATCATCAAAAATCTGTTTGCACTGAGGTTTTGCCCAGTCATAATCCCTTTGATAAACGGGAATAACAAACTGCGTTTTAACGTTACTTAAGAATTTTTCAATCTTTATAGCTTCCGCTTTCATCAGCATCCCAATGATTCGTTGAATGTCATTGTACAGAACAAAATCCCTATCAACTATAGCTATGGTGTTGTTTGGTATGGGTACCAGGCCAGGCCTTAGTAATCTACTGTGTTTTTAATATGACCATTAATTATCAACATGAATTTTTCTTTTAGTAAGTGCTGTATGTAGCCGATACCTGTCTTGTATTCAGCTAATTAATAACTCATGCCAAATATGACAAACCCTTATCAAGAATATGCCTCTAATAAGGTGGTTACAGCAGAACCAAGAGAATTGGTTATTATGTTGTATAGGGGAGCCGTGCAGTTCCTAGAAAAAGCTTCAGTTGAAATCACAAGTTATACAACTTATGATAAAGCAAATACCCACATAGTACGTGCTCAAGATATTATTACAGAACTAATGCTTACATTAGATATAGGTAAAGGTGGAGAAATTGCTCAAAGTTTATTTAGTTTATATGGTTTTATGAAAAAAGAACTCTTGACCGCTAATTTGAATAAAGATCCTAAGCCTGTAAAAACTGTTATACGTCTATTAAAGAATCTCCAGACTGCATGGGAAGAAATAGGGAAACGTAAATAACATGTTTTTTTTACTGTAAAATTTTAAATTATATATTCACATATGTTTCTTATATTACGTATGATTGTTTTGAAATTACGTCAATTAGAGTACATTAAATGCTATCGCCATGCTTCTTCTAATCAAGCCCTAGACGATTTGCTCAAGTGTTTAGATTATGAGCATAATATGATTCATACAAGGTATGCCAGCACAAAAGTGTATCAATTTAATGCCCTCTCTATTCTCTTAAGTTTTTACCAATTTTTAGAGAAGCAGGTTGTCTCTTTTTTAAACGACGAAAAAATATCTGTTAAAGAACAATGGAAAACAAATTATATTCTAGAGATACTAAATCTTACCTATCCCAATTAAATGCAATCCTCTAAATTAGGTAGTGATGATAAAGTAATCATCATAATCGGGCCGACTGGATTTGAACCAGCGACCACACGCCCCCCAGACGTGTGCGCTACCACTGCGCCACGGCCCGTATTTAGATTAGCATCACAAAGAGTAATATAATCTTAAAAAGACAGTCAATCTCTTTTTAAGATAGTTATAAAATATATGTTGGAGAGTTGAATAATTATGTTTATATGTACTTACATCAATTAATATTTTATTTTTAAGGGTTTCATATATAGCTAAAAATGAGTTAGTGAGTTTAACCAATTCAACAGGTTTAGTATGCTCAATTTTAATTGATATTAAGTTTTCTGCCATACAATAACTTTATAATATAGTCTTACTCAAAACTCCCAAAAGCATTCTTGTTTGTACAATTATTAAACCACCATGTAAATTCTGATAGATACAGTGGCATATATTCAGGTGAAACATGGTGATACTGACCTACAATACCACGCTTAAATAAACCCTAACAGTCTTCTATGTTATTTTACATGTACATGACCACGAACCTACTCTATACTATAATTGATTACCCCAGATCCCATCTGCCTTGGTATTTCATACATTTATACACACCTAATGCATCAGTAATATATATAGCTGTTCTGTCTGCTATGCTATCCACAAAGTTCAGTAACCTCGCTTGGCTTACTTTTCTAACTTTAGCATCTGTGCCAAGTAATATATTTGTATTGTTTAGGATGTAACTTACCATCTACATAGGCCTTATCATCTCTACAACAGACCTAAAAAGTTCTTTAGTGTTATCGTTATCAGCCATTGCCTGCCTTATCTTGTGCATCATTTTCCAAGCCGTCCTATAGTCGCCACCTATTTCACGATTAATCTGACACGCTGACACATTCTTCTTTACATTGATTACCACATGTATAGCATATAGCCATTTTCTAAAGGATATTCTACTCCTTTCAAATATAGTACCATGAAATATAGAAAAACTATTTTTACATTGATTGCATGCATAATGCTTTTGTCTGTCTTTTTTTCTGTAAACCTTGTCGCTACTACATTTATTACACTTTACACCATTAGGGTAACGCATATCTGTAAAGTATTCTATAAACTTCTCATCAGTTGGTAACTTGTCCATCAGCTCAAAATAGCTGGTATGGTTTGCCTGTATATTTTTATTAGTATTTACACTATTCATAAACGTACATAAATATATATGTTATAAGGTCAAGCACGTATAAACATGATTTCTGTATTACCGTTAGATAACCTTATTCTACGGATACGATGGTTATCACGATCTGGCACATATACAATTCCTGCATAAACTGTCACTCCTGTAGAATCATTAAATCATGCATCTGTATCATCATCTTAATGAGAGTGTTATTTCAACTAATTTCTGTACTTCAAAATGGAAGATACCAAATTACTATTTAAAGTTTACTTCAGTAATAACAGGAAGGTGATCAGAAAGTGTCCACGTATCTTTTTGTCTAACATGATATTTTCTTATAGTAGTATTTGTACCTGTAAAAATATAATCAATCGTACGATCAGGTGCTCGTATACTTGGATGATTAGGAAAATGTGTGAACCAGTCTTTGGCATTTTTACTATTCAAATCATGTTTAGATGGGATGGCACTATATTTATCAAAAAACAGCTGAAGCTCTGTTGGTACTCTATAATTACTCTGCAATTCTTTCTTCAATAGAGTACGTTGTTTCCCTGGAGGTAACAAATTAAAATCTCCCCCTATTAGCCATGATATATTTTGGCGTTCTAAGTCATCTAAAATATTAGCCACTTCTTTTACTTGTTTTTGCATAATATTGGTATGCTCATGAAATGCGGTAAGATGTGTATTTAGAATAGCGATGTGAGAGTTTTGTGAGGTTGGCAAAATAGCCTGCAGAATAGCACGTTTGATATTAAATTGTTGCTTAAACCAGTTTTGAGGTATGTAAGAAAGTTGATAGCGTATTGCTTGACTAATTCTAAATCGTGATATGATTCCAAGTTGCATACCCACTTGTCCCATGACAAAAGGATGCGGTACGAAGGCAGATTTCCAGTAGAATGCGGTGGTATGGCAATTATAATATGGTGGTAGTAGGGATAGCAGCTCATGAATTTGGTTTTTAAAGTAGGTACGCTTTGCATGTCGATCTATTTCTTGTAATAATATAATATCAGGTTTTTCTGATTGGAGAACATTTGCTATACTACGTATAGTAATATTAATGTCAGATAAACTAGGTCGTGTATCAGGACTTGGATTATTAGGCATCTCGTAGAAAAATATATAATTCTTACCCGCCATATATTGTACATTCCAACTCAGTATTTTGATGGTACGATTAGTATTAACAAGAGGGGCATCAGATTTACATGTTACGGGTTCTATTTGTATATCTGCAGGGTGAAAATTAACAACATAGGTAAAAATGATTATACCGATACCACATAGTACGCCTAAACCAATTAAAATAGATATAGCCTTTATGTAAATATTACGCATTAGTAATTTTTCCTTTTAATATTTACGTACTGGAGAGTTCGCACTGTAGCTGGACAGCGTAAACTTGGTTAGTAGTTTCTCCTCATAAGGATATGTCTACACATGTTATTATCCATAGTACAATATCTAAATATATTTTTTTGTTTTAGTGTCAGATAATCTGTTTTTCTACCAAAATATCTTCTTACGTCGTTTGATAGCATTCTAACTTGTTCCTTTGGCCGTGGTGAAACAGTAACATATATATTTTGTATATACACGGTGTCTATTTTAGAGACACCAAATGTTTTTATACAGACTTGACTTTCCACTCCATTTTACACCAATTAATTTAAAATACTTGACCATGGTCCTACAACATGTACCCAAAATGTTTTGTTGTGCACTTACTAATCTATACTTCATTGCTTATTTATACTATCTCCTTGTTTTCATGTGTAAGACGTAATAAGATTCTTATTGATGGTAGTAGTACAGTGTATCCCATTAGTGAAGCAATCGCTGAGGAATATCACTATAGCGATCAAAAAATTATTAGTCATGTTCTTATTGGTACTTCTGGTACAGGGGGAGGTTTTAAAAAATTTTGTTCTGGGAAGCTAGATATTACTAATGTTTCACGACCCATCAAAAATAAAGAAATAAGTTTATGCCGTCAGAATAAAATAGACTATATTATCTTTAAGGTTGCCTATGATGGTCTAGCAATCATAGTGAATAAAGGTAATCATTTTTTAAACGAGGTTACTGTAAAAGATTTGGAATATATTTTTCGTGAGAAAGATTACGCCATTTCTTGGAATGATTTAAAATCTTCTTTGTCATTTTCTACTATTAAAGTTTATTCACCTGGGCAAGATTCAGGAACATACGATTATTTTATAGAAACTATATTAGGTACAGACAGTGGTATGCGTCCCAAGTCTATGTTTAGCGAAGATGATAACATACTCGTGACGGGTGTGAGTGGTGACTTAAATGGTATCGGTTTTTTAGGTTTGGCTTATTTTATTGCTAATCAAGACCAAATAAAATTATTGCCTGTTGTCAATCCTAAAACGAAACAGAATGTTTTACCTAACTCTCAAACTGTCCAAGATGGTACCTATTTTCCTTTGTCTAGACCTTTATTTATTTATGTAAAAAAATATTATGCCAATGAGAAAAAAAGAAAAAGCATCATCCAATTTGTAAAATTTTATTTTCAAGAGATTTCTAATATACTACCCAGTGTGGGTTATGTACCTCTAAGCAATGCAGAATATGCAAAAGAAAGTAAAAAAATCTCACTGTTAGTGCCTAAAGTGCCATGAATTACTCGCAAGATAGCCAACGTCTTTATTGGAACAATGTAAAAGACGTTGCCGTAAAGTACCTTTTAGGTGTACTAGCTTACTTCAATATTTTTATTACCTTTGTGATTTCATTTATATTATTATCTGAATCACTATCCTTTTTCTCTAAAGTAAATTGGTATAATTTTCTTACAGGAACCACATGGGAACCATTTGCCACGGTTAAACAATTTGGAGTTTTACCTCTAGTTGCAGGTAGTATGATGATCACTGTTGGTGCATGTTTATTTGCTGTTCCATTGGGTTTGGGGATTGCTATCTATCTCAATCAGTATGCGTCCCCAAACTTTAAGAATCTTATTTCTGTCATGATAGAAATCTTTAGTGCCATACCTTCAGTAGTGTATGGATATTTCGCCTTAAATAGTGTTACACCTTTTTTACGTTTGTTTTTTCCTCAGATAGAGGTTTTTAATGCTTTTTCGGCTTCTATAGTGGTAGGCTTGGCTATTTTACCAATCATCGCTTCGATTTCAGCTGACAGCTTAAACTATGTACCACGTGCTTTACAGGACGCAGGTTATGCACTAGGTATGCGTAAATATATGGTAGTTACAAAAATTCTATTGCCTGCAGCAGCTTCAGGGATCGCTTCTTCTATTATTTTAGGATTCGCCCGAGCAATAGGCGAAACCATGGCTGTCACAATTGCAGCGGGTGCTACACCTAATATGAGTCTAAATTACTTTGCAGGAGTGCAAACTATTACAGCCTTTATAGTACAAGTTAGTTTAGGAGATGTCCCACTCAATTCTGTGGAGTATTATGCTATTTACGCATTAGCTCTTGTTCTTTTTATTATTACATTTAGTTTTAATCAAATTGCCAATCAAATAACTAAGAAATATCGATTACGATATGAATGATAGAATGATTCCATCTCATACCAGCATCTCTAAACAAATATATGCTATTTTATTTCAGTTAATTTGTCTTTGTGCAAATATCATGGGAATTTTTTTATTATGTGTTTTGCTATGGAATATTGTTCTGGATGGTGCCTCTAGTATAGATTTTCATTTTCTCACACATTATCCATCACGTTTGGTTCAACGTGCAGGTATTTTAGCAGGTTTAGTTGGCACATTTTGTCTAATGTTACTGACTGCTTTATTTTCTATTCCTCTAAGTATTGGTGCCGCTATATATTTACAAGAATATCAAGAAGATACAAAAATTACACGCTTATTAAGATTGAATATACAAAATCTTGCTGGCATGCCTTCAGTTATATATGGAATGCTAGGACTGACACTTTTTGTCAGAGGCATTAACCTAGGCCAGAGTTTACTAGCAGGTACCTTCACCATCGTATTGTTGATTTTACCTATTATGACTATTACTGTTCAAGAAACATTAAAATCCATTCCTGATTCGATTCGTTTGGGAAGCTATGCTGCAGGCATGAGCAAAAGACAGGTTATATATTATCAGCTCTTACCTTATGCTATTCCTGGTATTACCACTGGTGTAATTTTGTCATTGTCACGTGCCATTGGAGAAACAGCTCCTTTAGTTATAATTGGTTCTCTTACTTTCATTACTTTTTTACCTTCTAGCCTGTTGGATGAATTTACTGTTTTACCATTACAAATTTTTAATTGGACATCTAGGCCACAAAAAGCCTTTCATGATTTAGCAGCAGGTACCATTATTGTTTTGCTTTTTGTCTTGTTTTTAATGAACTCTTTAGCTATCTATTTACGTGTTAAGTATAAAAAATTACATATAAATAACCAGTAGAAATTAAGACTAAACGGAGATAAATATGAAATCTATTATAGAATGCCAAAACGTAAATGTTGTTTACAATGATGTTCCAGCTATTGAGAATCTAAATATAAATATTAATACCCAGATGATTACCACCTTGATTGGTCCTTCAGGTTGTGGTAAAAGTACTTTTTTACGATCGATCAATCGCATGAATGATTTTATTAGCCAGTGTTGTGTAACAGGGACAATATTATTTAATCAACAAGATATTTATCATCCCAGTATTGATCCAGTAAATATTCGTTTGCAGATTGGCATGGTATTCCAGAAACCCAACCCATTTCCTAAAAGTATCTATGAAAATATTACCTTGGTTCCACGTTTAAATGATTATGAAGGTAGTCTAGATGAATTAGTAAAAACTGCTTTGCAAGAAGTCTATCTATGGGACGAAGTTAGGGATAAGTTACACCAAAGTGCATACGCTCTTTCAGGAGGTCAGCAACAGCGGCTTTGTATTGCCAGAGCACTTGCGATGCAACCTCGGGTATTACTGATGGATGAGCCTACTGCCAGTTTAGATCCAGTGTCGACTAGGAAAATTGAAGACTTGATGTTACGCTTGAAAGACAGCTACGCTCTTATTGTTGTAACGCATAATATGCAACAAGCTAATCGGATTGGTGATTATACTGCTTTCTTTTATCAGGGTAAGTTGGTTGAGTATGGAAAAACACAAACCATATTTCATGCACCTGCCAATGAACTAACAAAAAATTATGTATCAGGCCAATTTGGCTAATTATTTGAACTAGATTAGGCTTGACTTTCAAGAATTATTTTTGAACCCTTGACGTACTGAGTTATGCTGTCCCTGGCACGTAATCAATTTGAATTATCTCCTCATTATGTTGATCACCATACGGTTGAAGAACATCAAATCTTAAAGGAAGATATTAAGGTTCGTGGTTTCATTTATCCCCTGCTTATCAATGAAGATAGGTTGCTGATTAATGGTTATCTTCGCTGGCGTATTGCCAATGAACTCAATATACCAGTGTTGCCTATTGTTACTTGTTTTTTAGGTGTATCTGATAGCCAAATACAAACTTTTTTTCTTTTAAGTAAGAACAGCATGCATAATATAACACACACAATTGATAAAATTAAATATTTGAGCTTATTATATCCGCACCTCTTCGTTCTAAGAATGTATATTCCTGATACTAGTATTACAGAGTTATATGAGAATGCATCACAAGAAATAGGAATTAGCGTAAGGCAACTTCAAAGAGATCGTAAAATTTATTTATTAGCACAAAGGTATGCCACTAAAGGCAAAAGAAAATATATTTTAGATAATGACATTATTAAGGCAGTAAACTCTATTAACGAAAAACGAAGAAATATCAGCTTACAAGATAACAAGGGAAAGAAAGATGTGTTGGATGTCTTAAAAAAGGTATATTATTCACAAGACGAAAAACATAGAAAAAGCTTACGAAAAAAAGTTAAAAAACTTATTCAAGAATATAAATAATATATATGAATCCAGATAATTATACCATCAAAGTAGCAAATGCTTTGCAAGAAGCACAATCATTAGCAATACAACATCAACATGTTGATCTATTAGCAGAACACTGTTTAAGAAGTATCTTCTTGGATCAAGAGGGGTTATCTTGGCAGGCTCTACAAAAATATGCGTCTAATACTGAACAGTGTCTTCGTTTGATCGACAATCATTTGCTTACTATTCCTAAATCCAAAGGTGATGTTGTGTATGCTAGTCATGCCTCCACATCTTTTCAAAGATTAATGCAAACTTCTATGCAAGAAGCTATCAATTTGAAAGATAAATATATGGCTTTGGAACATATTCTCTTAGCCTATTTAAAATATAATTTTCGTTTGAGTAAAGGATTATTACAATTAGGTTTAAATATTACAGAATTAGAAAATTGGTTGAATCATATTAAAAAAAATAATACCATCCAAGATGATAATCCTGAGGCAAAGTATGATGCTTTAGAAAAATATGGCACTAACCTCAATCAATATGCTAAAATGGGTAAATTAGATCCAGTAATTGGTCGGAATCAAGAAATACATAGGACTATCCAAATTTTATCTAGAAGAACAAAAAATAATCCCTTGCTAATAGGAGAACCTGGAGTTGGTAAAACCGCTATCGCCGAGGGATTGGCAGATAAAATTGTCAATCATGATGTACCCGATAATATGTTGAATAAAACTATTATTTCATTGGACATGGGTACTTTAATTGCTGGTACAAAATATCGAGGTGAATTTGAAGATAGACTGAAGGCCGTGCTTAAAGAGTTAGATAATCCAGATGAGGAATTCATCTTATTTATAGATGAATTACATACGGTAGTGGGTGCTGGCTCTGTTGAAGGTAGTATGGATGCAGCTAATTTACTCAAACCTTCTCTAGCTAAAGGACACTTAAAATTAATTGGGGCAACAACTTTAAAAGAATACCAAAAATATATAGAAAAGGATGTTGCCTTAGAACGTAGATTTCAACCCGTTTATATTCAGGAGCCTAGTGAAGAAGATGCTGTTACTATTTTAAGGGGCTTAAAAGATAAATATGAAGTGCACCATGGAATACAAATTACAGATCAAGCAATTATTGCATCTGTCAATTTAGCTAGTCGATATATCAACGAGAGATTTTTACCTGATAAAGCTATTGATCTTATAGATGAAGCCTGTGCAAAATTAAAAATAGAGCTTGGTTCTTTGCCATTGGAAATAGATATCATACAGCGTAAAATCCGCTCGCTTGAAATAGAAGAAAAGGTATTAGAATTAGAATCTCCATCTGTTTCTTCTCCCAGATTAGACGAATTACAGGTAAAGCTATCTACACTAAGAGAAGAATTTTCTAGTCAATATGCTCGTTTTGATCAAGAAAAACAATCTATCAAGCGTATCTCAAATATAAAAGAGCAAATTGACCTTTTAAGGGTAGAAGAGGCTAGTTGCGAGCGACTGGGTAAATTTGATAGAGTTGCCGAGATTCGTCATGGATTATTGCCTGTCCTTGTTAATGAATTAGCAGCCATAGAAAAGAAATTTAATAATAATAGAGAGCAGGCTCCATTACTTAAAGACAAGGTAACCGAGGAAGATGTGGCTCAGATTGTTTCCGGATGGACAGGTATTCCAGTTAGTAGAATGTTACAAAGTGAAAAAGATAGATTATTAAACCTTCAAATGATTTTATCAGAGCATGTAATAGGGCAACATGATGCTATCCAAGTAGTTACACAAGCAATACAACGTAATAAATCTGGTCTTAGCGAAGAGAGTAAACCTATTGGTTCTTTTCTATTTTTAGGTCCAACAGGTGTGGGTAAAACTGAAACAGCTAAAGCTTTGGCCCAATTTTTATTTGATCACGAAAGATCTTTAGTACGCATTGATATGACAGAATATATGGAAAAGCATGCTGTTTCTCGTTTAATAGGTGCCCCTCCTGGCTATATTGGACATGATGAAGGGGGACAGCTTACCGAAAAAATTCGTAGAAAACCTTATAGTGTAATTTTATTTGATGAAATTGAAAAAGCTCATTCTGATGTATATAATATACTTCTACAAATACTAGATGATGGTATATTAACGGATGCCAAAGGTCGTAGAGTAAATTTTAAAAATACTATTATTATTATGACTTCTAATTTAACCTCTGAATATATTAGTTCTGATCATTTAGTGGATGAAGAAAAAGAAAGATTGATTTATGAGACTTTGCAACAAAAGTTTAGACCAGAATTCTTAAATAGGATAGACGAAATTGTTATTTTTGCTAGCCTGCACCAAGAACAGCTTATGCAAATACTAGAAATACAATTACAAGAAGTTTATGCCAAAGCTAAAAAAAATAAGATTATATTAGAAATCCCTCAAGAGGCTAAGGAGTTTTTAGTAGATATTAGTTATGAATCCACATATGGTGCTCGACCTTTAGCCCGTACTATTAAAAAAAAGATTATGAATCCACTTGCTATGATTATTCTTAAAAACAATTATCAACCCAACACGCACTTTGTTGCTACTGTACATAATACCGAAATAGAACTAGTCAAAAAATAATTATTTTCTTTAATTACATAATTACAAATAATATAATCTTGGAGCGGAGAGCGAAAAATCAGCATCAGTTCTGTGTATGCGGATAAAGTAGAAAACACAAAAAAGCATATTAGTAGAAATAAATAAAAATGTGCAGTACAAAATCTGCACATAATATAGATATGCTTTTTACCTCAAAAGCAATTGCAAAAAGCTTGTTGGTGCCGTTATAGTGATTATTATAATTATTGTAGTGTGGTTATTTTGCGGATACGCTGGTTATTCTTATCTGCTACATATATATTCCCACTAGTATCAATCGCTATATCACGAGGAGAATCAAATTGTGCTGAAATACCTGTACCATCTATATATCCCTTAGTACTACCCGCAAGGATAGTAACTACACCCATAGAAGTGATCTTGCGAATACGGTGATTATTAGCATCTGCCACATATATATTCCCGTTAACATCAATCGCTATACCACGAGGAGAATTAAATTGTGCTGAAGTACCTGTACCATCCATATCCCCCTGAGTACTACCCGCAAAGGTGGTAACTACACCCGTAGAAGAGATCTTGCGAATACGATGGTTATTCTTATCTGCCACATATATATTCCCACTAGTATCAATCGCTATACCATGGGGAGAATCAAATTTTGCTGAAGTATCTGTGCCATCCATATCCCCCTGAGTACTACCCGCAAAGGTGGTAACTACACCCATAGAAGAGATCTTACGAATACGATGATTATTAGCATCTGCCACATATATATTCCCACTAGCGTCAATCGCTATACCACGAGGAGAATCAAATCGTGCTGAAGTACCTGTGCCATCCATATCCCCCTGAGTACTACCCGCAAAGGTAGTAACAACACCCATAGAAGAGATCTTACGAATACGATGATTATTCTTATCTGCCACATATATATTCCCACTAGTATCAATTGCTATACTAATAGGATCATGAAACTGTGCTGAAGTACCTGTGCCATCCATATCCCCCTGAGTACTACCCGCAAAGGTAGTAACAACACCCGTAAAAGAGATCTTGCGAATACGATGGTTATCTTCATCTGCCACATATACATTACCACTACTATCAACTGCTATACCACGAGGAGAATTAAATTGTGTTAAAATACCTTTGCCATTCATAGAACCCAAAGTACCAGCACCAGCGATGGTAGAAATAGAAACTTTTGCACAAGTTTTATTCTTTGTTAACGCATAATAACTGTTACAAGAAATACATTTTTCTGTGTTTTCAGTAAAAACTTTGTCGGGTGAGACTGCACCATTTGGACAAATAGGATTGAACAGTCCAGAAGCTTTGCCACAATGTGCACTCATTAATATAAAGGCTATCCAAAATAAAAATCGTGACAATATTACAGATTGACATTTCATTCCACCACTCTTTATGCAATGTATGTGCAGGTAAAATAAAAAATGCAAAAAAGCACATTAGTGAAAAACCAAGTTTGTATCCCCTATAACTGTAATATACAATTAGAAAAACTCAATACCCATCCCATACGTGGGATGGGTAAAATAAGATACAAGATTATAATTATTGTGGTATGATTATCTTGCGGATACGATGGTTCTGAGTATCTGCCACATATACATTTCCTGATTTATCAACTGCTACACCAGTAGGAACCTTAAATTGTGCCTTATCCCCGGTGGTGGCGGTATCATCATTAGCCCCTTGAGTACCAGTACCCGCTAATGTGGTAACCACACCATTAGATGTTATCTTGCGGATACGATGGTTATCCCTATCTGCCACATATACATTTCCTGATTTATCAACCACCGCTACTCCTGTAGGGCTATTAAATTGTGCTGAAGTACCTACACCATCCCTAAAATCTCCTCCCGCAGTACCATCATCCTTAATACCAGTACCTGCCAACGTGCTAACTACGCCTGTAGATGTTATCTTGCGGATACGATGGTTATCCCGATCTGCCACATATACATTTCCTGATTTATCAACCGCTACTCCTGTAGGGCTATTAAATTGTGCTGAAGTACCTGCACCATCCCTGCACGTGGCGGTAGTTACAGTAGTACCAGGACATGGAGTGCCTGTAGTGCCACCACCCGCTAATGTGGTAACCACACCATTAGATGTTATCTTGCGGATACGATGGTTCAGAGTATCTGCCACATATACATTGTTTGATCCATCAACCGCTACTCCATTAGGCAGAGAGAAGGTTGCAGGTATGGCTGGCACAGCAGGCATACTTCCCATAGCTACCATACCTGGCACAGCTGCCATACCTGCGAATGTGCTGACCATACTCCCACTCCCCGACGTTATCTTGCGGATAAGATGGTTCGGAGTATCTGCCACATATACATTGTTTGACTTATCAACCGCTACTCCACTAGGCAGAGAGAAGGTTGCAACGAGAGGGATTACGTCATCCTTAAATGTTGAGCCAGTACCTGTACCTGCGAATGTGATAACCGTACCCACACCATCAGGCTCACTAGAGTGAGGTGTTATTTTGCGGATACGATTATTTTGACTATCTGCCACATATACATTTCCTAATTTATCAACCGCTACTCCTGTAGGGCTATTAAATTGTGCTAAAGTACCCATGCCTTCCCTGCAATTGGCGGTATTAACACCCCCACATGGATTTCCCGTATTCCTATCGCCTCCCCCCGCCAACGTTATAACCTTAACCATGGCACAGGTTTCATTACTTTTTTTTAAGACATAATAGCTATTGCAAGAAACACATTTTTCTATATTGGCCTTAGAAGCTTTTTCTGTTGAGGGAATACCATTGTTACAGGTATACTGGGGACTGTTTAGATCATTATTGGGGGGGGGGGGGGAGTTACAGTAGCAGGGGGTCCACCTCCACATCGAATGCTCACCATCAATATAGCAAACACACTGAGCAATAAATGCCCTTTCAATACCTTGAAAGAATGTTGACCTTGGTTAGCGATCTGTTCTAAAAAGGTTGTTTCGTCATTTTTGATGCCTCCTAATATTCGATTTGTTTAAATCAAATATTTTACCTCTTTTTTGGTCGGCCTGTTAAAACGGCTTACCACAGTTACGACGCAACACAAAGGAATTGTATGAGTGCATACTTTACAGAGTAAAATGTCAAGTATTTTTAAATGATGAATGTGTGAAATCTTTTTAGAGAATTGTATTGGCTCTGGACAGAATAGACCAGGTTAGCCGTTCTTTTTAGAATCTTAATTAGCTTATAAAATACCTTAGAAATGTCCAGATACGACCTTGATTTTCCAAGAGCTTCATAATCGTCCAGCTAAATATTTATTGACATATTTAAACAAGAATAATAGAAAGAGTCCATGAGCAGGCTAAGTTTATCAGTCGTGTGGAATGTTGCTGTTTTAATCTTTGGACTATTGGGTTGTTGGTTTTCCTTTGTCCTGGTAGATCATCATTACAACATACACATTAGTTCCTTTATCTTAGATGCTGTTTGTGGTGTTTCTGACCAGGTTTCTAGTTGTGATGTCGTTAATCGCTCCACTGCTTCCACTTTTTTAGGGATCCCCATTGCTTTATTGGGCTTATTCTTTTATGGATTCATCTCTCTAATGATAGTGTACCATTTGATTACCAAAGAGTTGGGCTTACTTCATGTAATTCTTCAAATGGCAATAATAGGGGTCATAATAGACGTTGGTTTATTGATTTATTCTCTTGTTATACTGGATACAATTTGTAAATTATGTTTACTTACCTACGTTTGTACCCTAGCTGTTATCATTTGTAGTTATTTTGCTATTAGGCAGGTAGACTCTCAATATCGTTTTAGTTTTAAATTGGACCTTTCGTGGTTTAACAGACGTAGTAATATGTTTGGTCTTACCTTTACATTGTCAATTACCTCGTTACTACTTTCTATTTTTATTTTTCAGTCTAACATAAGTTCTAGCTCCTCTAAACGTGCCACCAATGATCCCAATCAGTTATTAATGGATGCCTGGAAATTATTTAAAAAACAATATCTTTCTAGTGAGGTTGTAAAAATACCACTAGGAAATTCTTCGTTTAGGGGAGCTAAAAATCCCATTCTAACAATTGTAGATTTTTCTGATTTTATGTGTCCTCATTGTAGGACCACAGCCAAACGTCTTGCGGATATAGAGAAAAAATATCCGAATGCTGTACGTGTCGTCTATAAACATTATCCCCTTGACAAGGAATGTAATAATTTATTAAAACAGGATTTTCACATCGGGTCTTGTAAACTATCTTATCTGTCTTATTGTGCAGGTAAGACGAAAGATGTATTTTGGAAAGTACACGACGCCTTGTTTGATAAGCAATCCCAGTTAACTATCTCTCCATCCTTTCAACAAAAAGCCATTATAAATATTACAAGACAACAGAATGTCAATATGGCTTCTATGAAAAGTTGTATGACTTCTCCAACTACCAAACAGGCCATCGTATCTGATATTGAGTTAGGTAATTATTTACATGTTACAGGTACCCCAGCTGTCTTTATAAATGGTAGAAAAGTGACTGGACTACCTATTGATTTTTTTCTCCAACAACTTTTAAGATTTGAAGCTAAGAAATTGGTTTCAAGCACTCAGCAATAGTTGTATTTATTAGATGTTCAAATTTAATCCCTCGGTATAATTTTTGTTATGAGGGAGAGTTTTATAAATTAGATGAATGTTACAATTGATACGGCAATATATGGTATTGTGGGTTACCCCGTTACACATTCTTTATCTCCTTTAATCTATAATTCTGCTTTTCGAGAAATGTCCATTGATGCGATATATGTACCATTTTCTATGAAGAGTATCCTAGGCCTTAAAAAGGCCTTAAAAAAGTTTAATATTCAAGGTATTTCTGTGACTATACCCCACAAAGTACGTATTATGAGCACTCTAGATAAAATTGATGCTATGTCATTTAAAATTGGGTCAGTGAATACAGTGGTGCAAAGTGGTAAAGAAGGTTTTGAAGGATATAACACAGATAGTTTTGGTGCAATGGAGGCTATCCGATCACATAATTATAATGTAGAAGGGTCAAAAGTCTTATTAATTGGAACAGGTGGTTCCGCAAGAGCTATTGCTATCTCTTTACTAGAATATGCAGTTGATGAAATTTGTATTTTATCACGTAATAAAAGTAAGGGACGTGACTTCGCCCGTTATCTCAAGCTCTATAAAACAAAAACTCAAATAAATTATATGACTTTCAATAAAGAGCCTTCTCTTAAACCCGAAAAAAAAAGTTTGCGTAGTCCCGAGCAAACAGAAAAATATGATTTAATTATCAATGCTACGCCTTTAGGTATGAAACATTCTGAATATTCTAATGATACACCATTAAGTGGGGAATATCTATTTCAGCACCAGACTCTATTTGATATTGTCTATACACCTCATATGACTCCACTATTGTTGCTTGGCCAGCAAAAAAAACTCAATCTTATTTATGGTTATCACATGTTATTGCATCAAGCATTGCATCAATGGAGGATTTTTATGAAGACGGAGCCACCAAAAGAGTTTATTCAACAAATCTTAAAAAAAGAGTTGAAATATTAGTTATGGTACCTAAGGATTTTCGTTAGTATGTCTCTTAATGATTCTTCAAAATCATCTAATTTTAAGCCGAAAAATAATCAGCAAAGGATGCCATTAAAATCATCCAAAAAGAAAAATCAATATGATAAAATTGCCTTTGTTGGTTTTCGAGGTGTAGGTAAAAGTGTCATTGCTAAAGAATTAGGTAGTATTTTGAAGTTGCCTGTGTTTTCTTCTGATACACTGATAGAAAAAAAAATAGGTATGAAGGTAGTTGATTTTGTTAAAAAATATAATTGGGCCTCTTTTCGCGAATTAGAGCAGGAAATATTATTTGAATTTAATCAACAAGATAATGGTAAATATATTTTTGATACGGGTGGAGGTATTGTGGAGGATCAAAATGAATCTAAATCCCAGCATAATATAGATCTCCTTAAGAAGCATTTTTTTACTATCTACCTCCATGCCAGCAAAGATGTTATCCATAGAAATCTTACAGCTGATATAAATGAACGTCCTGCTCTATCAAGTAATCCTACTAATTCTTCATGGCATAGTCACTATGACCGCAGGCAACGGTGGTACCAAGAAGCTTGTAAAGTTGTTATTGATGTCACGGATGGGAATATCAATGAGGTAGTGCAAAGAGTTTTACAAGTGTGTAATTTATAGGCGTGGATTAAAGAATATTAGTTAATTAGACTTTGTATATTCATGCTAGTTAGTTTGTCCATTAAAGACTTTGCTCTTATCAAAGAACTCAATCTTGTATTTAGTTCTCGTCTCAATATTATTACTGGTGAGACTGGTGCAGGTAAATCTATTATTTTAGGGGCTATTCATTTAGTCATAGGAGATAAGGCAACAACTGATCTAATTCGTACAGGTACTAATCGTGCTGTGGTAGAAGCCATATTTTATATAGATGATAAAACAATTAGTAAGCAAATTACAGAACAGCTTAACCATAGCAATGTAAAACATAATCAACATGATTTTACTCTAAAAAGAGAGGTTAGTATGGATGGTAAAGGTAGATGTTTTATTAACCATACTAAGGTACCCATTAGTGTTTTAAAAAATATTGGTAGATTTTTACTAGATATTCATAGTCAAAATGAACACCAGGGTATATTGAAGACAGACACACATCTACATATCTTAGATCGTTATGCACAAATATCTGATCAGACAGCAATATATAAAAAATTATACCTAGACTATACTGCTTTAAATCAACAATTAAAAAGTGTAACGCTTAGCGAAGAAGAAAAATCACGTAGAATAAGTTTACTAAAACATGAAATCCAAGAAATAGAATCAGCTGACCTTACTAGTGAATTAGAGTTAGAGAACCTCATTTCCCAGGAAAAACGATTATTGAATTCTGAAGCTATTACACAATGTTTGACCAAAGGACACCAACTGCTTAGTGGAACAGACACATCCATTTTACCCTCCCTTGCTACTTTCAAAAGTAATCTAGAAACAGTAACAGAATATGATGATGCTTTAGTAGATTCGCTAAAAAATTTAGAGGATGCTTATTTTGCACTGGAAGAAGTCAATCATGCTTTAAGGAGTTATGTAGATGTAGTCCAGACTAATACACATGATATACAACTCATGCGTGATAGAATTGATACTTTAAATAATATTCTTAATCGCTATGGTAAGTCATTTAAACATGTAGCCCTGTATTTAGAAGAAGCAAAAAATGAGCTACATGGTCTCGAATTTTCTGGTGAACAAGAAAAGAATATACGAATGAAAATTAATGAGATTAGACAAGAGCTAGAAACTCTTATGTATATACTTTCTCAAAAACGTACTGAATCTGCCAAAGAATTACAAGATAAAATTAACCAAGAGTTGGCATCACTCAATATGTCTGATACTCTCATTAAAATTTCAGTAAAATGGGAATTGAGTAATCAAGCGGGTGAGAGTATGTATCATTTATTGGATGAAGAAACAAAAAAAACATATAAAATGCATAAAAATGGCTTAGATTTTGTTGAATTCTTTATTGGTACAACGGCGGATTCATCCTTAAAATCCTTAAAAAAAGTGGCTTCAGGTGGTGAATTAAGCAGGATTGTGCTATCGCTAAAAAAAGTTATTATTGATTCTAACTATGTACCTACAATGATTTTTGATGAGGTTGATACTGGAGTAGGTGGTCAAACTGCAGAACAAGTTGGTAAAAAACTATTAGATTTGGCACAGGCCTCACAACTAATTGTAATTACACACCTACACCAGATTGCTGCCATCAATTTAACAGATACCAAACATTTTTACGTTAGCAAAAACCTATTACAAGGTACTATGATCCAAGACCTTACACCAGAACAGAGAGTGGAAGAACTTGCTAGGATGATGGGAGGCGATAATGTTAATGATGCTGTTCTAGAACACGCTAAAAATTTATTATCACGATAATCATACCTTTATGTTTCTATACTGATAGACTCTATCATAAAATTCTAAGAAAATACCCCCAGCATCATTGGGTCCAGGACCTGCTTCTGGGTGATATTGTACACTAATAATGTCTAGATTATTTTCTTGAATACGAAACCCTGCCACGCTGTTATCATTCATGTTCTCTTCCATACTTTTAAAGACATAAGGCAGATTTAATGTACTTCTCTTATCTATGGCAAAATTATGATTTTGTGATGTAATCTTTACGTGTTTATGAATATCATGCCTTATTTCTGACGCATGTTTATTTGAGTTATGGGTGTGTAGTTGCGCTAATTCCAAAGAACTCACGGGATGATTAGCAGCATGGTGACCAAACTTCATTTTCATTATTTTCATTCCTAATGTGCATGCGAGTAACTGGTGTCCTAGGCAAATAGCCAGTATAGGTTTTTTTTGTTCTATTAAGTATTGTATGTTCTTGATGCCATCCTGAACAGTGTTAGGGTCACCAGGTCCATTAGATAGCAAAAAACCATCACAAGCTGTCAGCTTACTAGCATGATTTTGTATTATACCATTACCAGCAAATACTACCGGATACATCTTGTTCATTATAAGATTTTTTAGTATACTATATTTGATACCAAAATCTAGGACACCTATTCTGAGCCACCCTTGAGTGTTTATATTATGTTGTTGGATATAATTTTGGACATACTGGTTTGTTTGCTTGCCATTAAATTCAAGGGTTAGATTCTTTTCAGTAATATGCACTGAGTTTTTAATTTTCTCTAGACATCCCTGAAGCCATTGAGTATGTGTAGTTTCTGCCTTGGAAAGTCCTGTGTCTTGAGAATAGAATATACCTGCTTGTATACTACCTTTTTCACGTATATGGCGTACTAAGGAACGAGTGTCAATACCGGCAATTGCAGGAACCTCATTCTGATCTAAAAAATTACTTAAACTCATTTCACTTCTATAATTAGATGGCTTGTGGCATATCTCTTTAACAATAATACCAGAGAGGTGTATCTTATCAGATTCGTTATCCAAGGCATTTATACCATAATTTCCAATAGAAGGGTAGGTAAAGCACACTAACTGACCCTTATAAGATGGATCAGTAATTATTTCTTGGTAACCACTCATGGCCGTATTGAAAACGACTTCACCAATCTTATCTTTGTGAGATATGTGGCTTACTAATTCACCTGTAAAAAAACAAGCATCTTCTAAGACTAAAGCACCATGTTTGTAAGAAGACATACAAGCACCAGTCCCAAGACAAATAAAGCAGTCAATAGAGTTTTTGATTTCATTTGCTTGTTAGAAAAAATATACCAACGATATATCTAAATTTTCAGTAATATTCTTGACCACGCGTACATTTAGTTTTCTCTTATTACTACGCCATGGCAGTTACAAAAGAATCTCTAAGAGAACAATGTATGGCCTTAAAGCAAAAGTATGGGGTTGTAGCAATTAAAACAGGGACAGAAGTGGAAGATATGTCCTTTGAAGAGATTCGTTTTATTAAAGATTTAACATATGGTATTTTACCACTTACTGTAAAAATTGGTGGTCCTGAGGCAAGGCAAGATATTCGTTTCCTACTAGGTCTAGGAGTTCATACCATATTGGCTCCCATGATTGAATCTGTATATGCTTTACGAAATTTTGTACAAACACTTCTTCATCTCTACTTAGAAATGTCGATTACGAATAAACCTGCATTAGGTATTAATTTAGAGACCAGGGTTGCTTTCAGTCATTTATCAGACATTCTCCATTCACCATATTTTGAACAGATTTTTCATATTACAATTGGTAGAAAAGATTTGGCAGATAGTATGAATATGGCTGTGAATCATAAAAAATTATTAAAAATGATTCATAAATGTGTTGAGCAGTGTAAAAAACAGAATAAGAGTATATCTGTAGGAGGAGGATTATCCATGGATTGGGACATTGCATGGAGTACATATATGGGTAGTGGTTATTTGAATACAAGACATGTGATGTTCCAAAATAATTTTACTTCAAATAAACAGTATCAAAAAGTTTTACATTCTATTTTAGACTGGGAAAAAAATTTGTACTATCTCTTGCAAATTAAATTTCCTGAACGTTTAACTTATTTTCAGAGTAGACTGGATATTCTAGAAAAACGTCAAGTTCTGTAGATTAAATGGATCTTGAAGCTGAAGTCTAACTTGTCTCCCTTGTAAAATATACCCTTGAAATACGGCCTGTAAAGCACGCCAAAATATAAAATGTTCTTCAGCTAGAATACGTTTGTGAAGACTGTCTGCGGTGTCATCTGATAAAATAAGTACCACACGTTGCGTAATAATAGGACCCGTGTCTATACCATGATCAATAAAATGAACCGTACATCCACTATATTGTACACCATATTCAATAGATTGTTGAGGAGCATTTTTACCTGGGAATGCTGGCAACAGGGAAGGATGTATATTAATAATCCGATTGTGAAATACATCTAGTAATGTCTTATGAATAAGTCTCATATAACCTGCACATATAATCCATTCTACTTTGTGCCTCTTAAGATATTCTAGTTGCTGACTTTCATAATCTTCTACACTACTAAATTTTTTGGCTTCTAAGCAATATGTTAGATATCCTTTTTCTTTTGCCCATAATAAGCCAGCTGCTTGCAGAGAATTACTAAAAACAAAAGCAACCTTGGCCCGTAGCTGTTGCATCTGCACTCTATCTAAGAGTACACGCATATTGCTACCATTACCAGAAATAAAAATGGCAATAGAAGGCCATGTGGTTTGATTGGGCATATTCTTTATTGAATTAAATTATAAAGCTTAATAAGTTTACATAAGCCTTGTTTCAAATTACAGTAATAGATTTTACTTTCTACTACATAGTCACTAGACACAGAAATAGGATAGAATATAATAGATTTTACTTGTGATAAATAATTAGCATCTTGTAAAGACACTTCACCTTTCATACTTGTTCTTACCTTTTCTAATACTCCAAAAGATTGAATTTTTTTAGCAATATCCTGGATTACTTTATGTCCTCGTGATATGCGGTATAACTTGATCGAATGTACTGCTTTATTCTGGATACCAATATCAGATTCCATCATAATATCAAGTTGTATGCCATTTTTTTTATGTTGTTCTATTCGACGGGCATGGGTGTGTATATCAGATACGTTATACGCATTCAGGAACACTGTACCCAATATAAAAAATAATAAACTCCATTTTTTCATATTATTATAAAAAATCTTATAGTACAAATCTATTTATAAGAACGATAAAATAGCTTCAGACATCTCTGTTGTTGTAAGAGATTTATTTGGTTCTTGCGTTGCAATATCTTTAGTTCGAGCACCTGATTTGATAGCACGTTCAATAGCTTTCTCTATTTTTTCAGCTTCTTTGTTTAGGTTAAAAGAATAACGTAACATCATACAAGCGGATAAAATTTGTGCAATGGGATTGGCCATATTATGGCCAGCAATGTCGGGCGCAGAGCCTCCTGCTGGTTCGTATAAACCAAAATAACAATCATTATTTTTTGCACCTAAAGATGCTGAAGGCAACATACCAATGGAGCCTGTTATTTGCGAAGCTATATCAGACAATATGTCACCAAACATATTGGGACATAAAATGACATCAAATTGGGATGGTTGTCGAATTAACTGCATAGCAGCGTTATCTACATACATATGATGCAAATCTACCTCAGGAAATTGTTTGTGTATTTTTGTAACAGTTTCTCGCCATAGGACCATAGAAGAGAGTACATTTGCTTTATCAATACTATGAACCTTTTTTGTTCTCTGCATGGCTATACCGAAGGCTAATATAGCAATTCTTTCGATTTCGTAAGTATGGTATACTAGGGTGTCAAAAGCTTTTTCAGAATTTTCTGTTTTTTCACGGCCTTTAGGCTTTCCAAAATAAATGCCACCTGTTAACTCTCTTAATACTAAAATATCTAATTTATTCTGTATGAGATCTGCTCGTAATGGTGAAGCTAACTTAAGTTCAGGATATATAATGGCAGGTCTAAAGTTCGCATATAATTGGAAATGTGATCGCAGAGGTAAAAGGGCACCTCGCTCAGGTTGTTGCTCTGGAGGTAAGCTTTCCCATTTTGGTCCGCCAACTGAACCAAATAGGATGGCATCTGATTTTTCGCATATGCTTAAGGTTTCTTTGGGTAAAGCCACGCCCATTTGATCAATGGCAACGCCACCAACTAGTGCCTCTTTGTAATCAAATTGTATATTGTTTGCATTACATACCTGGTCTAATATGTTTAGAGTGACATTCATTACCTCAGGCCCTATCCCGTCACCACTCAATACTGCTACTGTATGTTTCACGACATTCATGTATACTGAATCGTGATATAGACTTAGCCAGTCAAATAAATTGTTGAATGATTATGTGAAATACATGAAAATGCCGTAAGTTCCATTTTGAAGTGCGAATTGAAGCTTTACTCTTTAAATACCTCATTGCGTGTTAATGTAAGTTCTAATTTGCAGTACAAAATTGGTTGATATTTTAAAGAGTGTAAACTCCACTTACAAGGAATATAAGAGCACCTTAATGGGAGCTAATTTTAGAAATAAGGTATAAAGTATATTTACTTGCCTGGTACATACTCTTATAAAATTTTAAAGAATTAGAAATAGCATCTTGGGCTTCTAATTGGATTTCTGTACTTTCTACTTGAGTAATACCAAAAATAGTTTTTTGCATGCTTAAGGATAGAATCTGATAAGCGTCTTTATAAGTTAATATTTTTCGATCATTTACTTCTAAGAGATGCAACCATTTTGTATTAGGTTGAGATAGATATTGGTATGAATGATGAATATTAGTTTTACATAACTCCATAATATATGATATATCTTGGCATAGCTTGCCAAAATAATTACATAATTTCTGTTGGATCTCAGCTATATCATTCTTTACCTTATCATCTGGAGAATCTAGTATGACTTGGATTGGTTGCTTACAGTCAGCACAAGTATCAAGGAAAGTAGCTATATCTAGAAAAGAAAAATTGTCCAGATCTACACCTTCTGAATCAGCTTGAAAGATTTGTACCGTCTGCTTGAGATTACGACTAATTTTTTTAGCCTGGGATTCGAACCATTGTATAAAAATATTCAACTTGGCGTTGGTATATATTGTTTTTTGTGTCATAGATTTTACAGGTAACCGGGGTAAAGCAGTAAGTTGTTTATAATTATGTTGTTCTGCAGTATGAAAACGATCATTAGTAGTATATTGCAAGCTTTCTAAGGCGGCACCCTTAGTATGTACCAAACCGCCTGTAAAAGCAAAATCATGGCCAACTAGAATAATTTTCTGAGCGGACATCTGCATGGCTAGATCAAAGGCATTAGTACTAATTGAACCACCATGTTTAATGTTACCCATATCATCTGCCAAGTTTTTAACAATTTGAAATAAAGGTAGCTCACTATTCCACCATAACATTCTAGCCTGTGTCTGTTCCAACCAGTGTGATATTGCATAACAGGTAACTGGATCTAAAACCCAAAGCGTATCTTTTACCTGACGACTTAAAACAAAATGATGATTGATCCACTGTGGATCAGCACAAAGTGCAATATCAGGTATGATGCCATGATTCAACATGGGTAAATATGCCGTATCTACGCTAAGTAGAATATATTTTTTTCGATGTTGTTTAAGAATATGCATATGTGATAGTAAAGATGGACCAGCTCCTGCAATGATAACAGGTAGCCCTTGTGCTATATTATGTAAAATAGAGATGCCCTGACTCCTGCATATGCTAGTTAAATTAAGAAATATATTTTTATTCCATAAATTTTCAAAACGTGCTAATGTAGCTTGGTTTACTTCTCTCATCTCTATCAATTTTGTTAATTTTACTTTCAATGGCTGATAAAGACTTGGATGAGCCTGTAAAGAAGGTATATGATTATATACTTGAATATTTTTTACGCATCGATTTTTTAAAAAAGATAACATAGATTCAAAATGATTTTCATTATTTTCTTGAGGTATAAAAACAGATAATCTGTCAATATATTGGTATTGTGACCAGGCTAATCTAGCCAGTAAATAGAATAAAACCTCTAGGTCAGGTTCAATTAATAACATATGAGGTGGTTCATCTCGCTGAATAATATATTCAATCGTATAACCTAAACCACAGCCTAATAAAATTAAGGACATTTCTGGTTGCAAATTAAACGAAGTAACTATTCGCTGTGTTTCTCTAGTAATGTCTCGACGAGAGTGATATACGATATGATTGCTTATGAAATTCCAATCATGAGATAGTGTATTAGGTATTAATTTTTCTTGTACGGATGTTGGTCCTTTGCATAACACATCATACTGTTCTGGTTTTAAATCAATAAAATGTATGCTTGATATATTCTGTTTCACTTTTTCTATTAATGAAGACATCTCTACGTGAATCATAACATTCATAGAGGTGCTTATATCAGACATGTACATTATCCCTGATCGGTTCAGCAGACGTAAACCATGACCAAAATAACTATTTGTTTATAGGTATCTGATGATAAGTGATAGAGTGAAATAAGTTATAATTTGTAAGTTCCATTTTAAAGTATGAAAATTAGCCTTACTAGAAACCTATATAAATATATATCACACAAGATCAAGCACGTATAAACATAATTATCATAAACTTATACATTTATCCTATACTTTTAAGAAAATACTTGTCGCAAATACTATATAATGTTACTGCGGACCGTTTATGTCATCTAAGTATGAATTTGATGATACCCGTAAGGCAATTAATGCACACTCCCTGCAGGACGCTGAGCGTAAAAAAATGGTGGAAAAATTTAAGAAAGCGGGTGGCCAGCTTTTAAATGAGAAAGAGTTACAAAAATCTAATAAGCAGAGTGCCTATAAACAATCGGTCAATGGTAGAGAATATACCCAGACAACAGTAAATAGACAATATTCTGAATTAGATGACAAAATTAAGAAAACTGATAAGATATTCAAGGAGTCATCATCCCTCTCTTTTTTTGGACATCTGTTTAATTGGCTACAAGCTTATACAGAGAATACCATCACATTCAGTGGTAGTTCTATTAACCTTGATTTTTGTAAATATCTCGTTGAACAAATAGACACGCACACAGCTCAAATCTCTAATCTTATTGCACAGATTTTTACAGGAGATCCTAAAATGCTATATGAGCTTCTACGATATATGGATAAGCGTGATCCAACACTTATTGAGGCACTAGACAGGGCGTATAACCTGGGTAACGTATGTAACATAGATAAAATTAGATTACCAGGAAATAATGAATCTATTACAAATATGTCTTTAAATGAATTCACAGATAAAGCTGTGCTAATATTGAATGGTATTTATAGTTTTATGTTGGGTAGTGCAACAACTAATAAAGCCATGAATATGGCACTTAGTTTCTATAAAGCACAACAATCAAACCCCTCTCAAATCAACAAACTCCCCTCTATTTTTACAGAACATGACAATATAGATTTTTTTGTAGAGAAATGGCAGTTATCTAACCATATTTTAGCTACTGAACTGCCTCATAAATTGTGTGTTTTTCTTGCGTATAGTCATAAAAAATCTTACAAAATACCTTCTGCCTCCCTGGAAAAAACTATTAAGTTTGATAGAGATATATTCACTTATACTCGTGGAGTTAACCAGGTAGTATCCTTATACCATCTAGTTAATGTCAAAAAGAATAATGAAAATAAGGAGAATGATGCCCCAAGCACTATAGAACAAGAGGATGTAGGTGTAGCAGAGAAAGAAACTAAAACTGATGAAGTAGAAGAAGCAGGGAGCGTAGAAAAACAACATACAGATTCTGGAGATAACCAGGTTGCCACAGAATTGTCTAAAATTCAAACAGGTAAATCCACTGCAAATAATGTAGCGTCTTCAAAAGAATATCAATATGGCACACAGTTAATGAAGCATTATGATATTGGAGGATTGCGTTCTCGTCAGGAAAATTATGCTAAGTATGATATTATAAGTGTCTATGATAAAGCATTTTTAACCTATATGCATTATCAACAATTTGAGAAAGAATATTTGTCCTTCCTTGTTTCAAAACAACTAGTGCTTTATCCTGCTATTGGACAAAATGGTCTTCAAGTCAATTACAAAGATAAACTAAAACAGATTATTGATAATATCCATGTAATTCATAACCAATTTGTAGAATATGCATATGATATGAAATCAATTGAAGCTGTTTTGGGGGAGAGAGAGAGAATGGATTATCTAGAATATGGTCGTACTACAACATCATTAGTAAAGAAAACTCAACGTTCACATAGTCGCGTAAAACAGCTTGTTTTAGAGGGGATAAGTGATATCAACCGTATTTTATCCATACTGATATCTGATATGCGTACTAGCCAAAGTATTTGTGGTGGTAGTATAGCATTATCTACTAGGTACGAAATGTTTCAAAAAGAAAAAAGTCATTTAAATGGAAAAACTATTCAAGAGTGTATTGTGGAAATATATTGTTATTCATTTGCTCTCAAAGAGCATCTAAGGAATGGTCCATATTTTTCTTCTTCTGATATCTATATATCTGAGATTAGTATGCAAGAGTTTTACGCTGAACCTCTCACTGAGGTGCAAGATCGTAGACTTAAAATTCTAAGTTAATATTTCATATTAATAATGGCAATCTCATGGAATCGCATTAGTGATAGTTTCCCCATGAACAAATATTATACATGCTTGAATAGTTGTGGAGTGTCTTGCCCCAATGATAGTACTTTACAAGCTGTTAAACAGTTTATAGGTCCATCGCCAGAACATAATTATTGTGATTCCCAATAGCGAATGGAAATCATCTATAATGGGATTAAACATTACCTTGTCTGCATGATCAATGCTTCAATGAATGAAGTTGCCTTGGTATATAATACAGCAAGGGTATGAATATTTTATCAGAGGGATGGAGCTAAACTATGGTGACACTATCTTACTCTGGGAAAGAATACCCTGGTAATGTGTATCCGTGGCAACGCCATACAAACCAACAAGTTCGTATTATTTATATACCGTGACCTGAGAATATTACACAATGAATCTTATTGATGTAAAAGGACATCGTGCTATTCATTTAGCCGTAGATCTTTTAAAAAAAGGTAATATTATTGCTTTTCCCACTGATAGTGTCTATGGCTTATGTGGGATTTATAATACAGAAGTAGCATCTTTAATGCATTCCATTAGAAGAAGGCCTTTTGATAAGCCTTTTATCCTAGCTATACCAGAAAAATACCTGTTAAGCAATTTTTCTGAAAAAGCACTCGAACCAGAACAAGAAAAATTTATCAATCAGCAGTGGCCAGGTAAAACAACCGTTATTATACATAAAAATATACAACTTAATTATCCGCATGGTACCACCATTGCTCTACGAAAACCTAGTTATCAAGATAATCCATATTTTCATAGTTTGCTACAGGTTTTAGATCTTCCATTACTAGTACCTTCACTAAATTTACCAGGAGAAAAACCTCTAGAACGTCCAGAAGAGATTACTACCCAATTTGGTGAATATATTAATCATATTTTTTTTGAAAAAACCTATATATCTACTCATGTCTCTAGTGTATGGGATCTGACCTGTCAGCCTTTTAAAGTATTGAGATAATAATTAATAATTTACAAAATAGTTCAAAAATAGAAGAAGTCCACTGTAGAAGCCTATGACAACTATATCAATGAAACATCTGTTAGAGAGTGGGGTGCACTTTGGTCACCAGACTCATCAGTGGAATCCTAAAATGAAACCTTACATATACAATGTAAGGAATGGTATTCATGTTATTAATCTTCAGAAAACCATTATCGAAGCCAAGCGTGCATATGAAACTATGAGAGAATTTGCTG
Source organism: Leptospiria bacterium (assembly GCA_965262015.1). Classification (GTDB taxonomy): domain Bacteria; phylum Spirochaetota; class Leptospiria; order Turneriellales; family CBDBES01. The sequence continues at coordinate 721,838 of OZ253494.1, read as the reverse complement.
GACAGGATAAAAAAATCCTCTTCGTTGGAACTAAAAAACAGGCTCAGGCAGAGGTCAAAGAATATGCTACTATATGTTCTATGCCTTATATAATTAACCGATGGTTGGGTGGGTTATTAACAAACTTTCAAACAGTTAAGCAGTCTATCCATAGATTACGTATTTTAGAAGAAGCGTTCGAGGCGAATACCGTACATGAACTTGTAAAAACAAAGAAAGAAGTTTTAATTTTAAAAAGAGAAAGGAAGCGTTTGAAAAAAGACTTAAGTGGAATCCGAGATCTCAAAGAGTTACCTCATGCACTTTTTATTATCGATCCAGTTAAAGAAAGAATAGCAGTTAATGAAGCTCGAAAGATGGGTATACCAATCTTTGCCTTGGTGGATACCAACTGTGATCCTACTCGTATTACTTACCCCATACCTGCCAATGATGATGCAATACGTACCATCAGCCTATTTCTAGATATTATGTCTAAGGCTATTCAAGAGGGGATGCAGGGCTTAACCTCAGAAGAATTAAGTATTGATGATGGCACAGGTGACGTAGATAAGATGTATAATCTTGATAAGCTCAATAATATAGAGGATGTGAAAGAGACGTATGATGCTGGTGTAAGCCACAATGAGGCATAGTCAATATGGCTGATATCAAACCAGATAACATAAAGAATCTTCGAGCTATCACTTCGGCGGGTATGCTTGACTGTAAAAAAGCTCTTGAGGCAAGTGATGGAGACATGGATGTTGCGGTTACTTGGTTGAGAGAGAAAGGTATTGCCAAGGCCGTTAATAAAATGGATCGTAGCGTTGGGGAGGGGGCTATTGTATCATATATCCATCATAATAATAAAATAGGTGTTTTACTGAAAATTAATTGCGAGACAGATTTTGTCGCTAAGAATGACATATTTTTGGCATTGGGTAGGGATGTTGCTATGCATATTGCTGCAATGTCTCCCTCATATGTATCTTCTGTGGATGTACCTCCCGAATCGCTGGAAAAAGAAAGAAAAATACAGAAGACTATTCTGATACAAGAAGGTAAAAAAGCAGAGATGCTGGATAAAATACTGGAAGGTAAGATCAAAAAATATACTATGGGAATATCTCTTTTGGAACAAGATTTTGTAAAAGAACCCAAAAAGACAGTCCAAGCAATCATTCAAGAGCACATTACTAAGTTAGGTGAAAATATTACAGTTAACAAATTTGTACGTTATTCCTTATAAGAGCAATACATCTGGTATATCATGCAAATATTGATATATTGTTTCTTTGACACGATGGTTTTATGTCTGTAAAAGAAACTAATAGTACAGATACTTCATCAGATATTCGGACGATGGTATGGGGTAAACGCTCTTGCAGACGTATTTTACTAAAGGTATCAGGTGAAGTACTTGCTCCCAATGTTAAGTATGGTCTTCATGTACCTACGCTTCAGTTTTTTGCTGAGCAGGTTGTGGCTATTCATGCAATGGGAATAGAAATTGCCATCGTTGTTGGTGGCGGTAACTTAATTAGAGGCACTTCTATCGCAGTTGATGGTATAGATCGAGTTACAGCAGATTACATGGGCATGATGGCAACTGTTATTAATGGCCTTGCATTACAGGACTTGATAGAATCTCGTGGTGTAACTACCAGATTGCAGACAGCAATTGAAATGAAATCAATTGCTGAGCCTTTTATTCGTAGAAAAGCTGTAAGGCATCTAGAAAAGAAACGTGTTATTATTTTAGCGGGTGGTACGGGTAATCCTTATTTTACTACTGATACAACTGCTTCACTAAGAGCAGTTGAGTTGAATGCGGATGCTATTTTCAAGTCTACCAAGGTAGATGGCGTGTATGATGCTGATCCAATGAAAACAAAAAATGCAAGGCAATTTTCTTACATCTCTTTTACAGAAGCAATGGAAAGAGAATTAGCAATTATGGATACCACTGCTCTAACTCTATGTCGTGAAAATCACATGCCAGTTTTTGTATGCAATATGTTTAAAGAAAAGGAACTAGAAAATATCTTAGGAGGAGGTTCAATGGGTACCTTGCTATATTCAGAAAAAGGTCTCCAATACCATGGACATACAGGATTCAATAAATAATATTACTAAGGATACGACAGATAAAATGGATAAATCTGTACAGAATTTACAGCGTGCTCTTCAACAGATACGTTCGGGGAGAGTATCAGCATCGTTAATTGAGGGTGTTCAGGTAGAAGTATATGGTCAATATATGAGTATTACACAGTTAGGTACTATTAATGTGCCTGAAGCACGCCAGCTTACCGTGGAAGTATGGGATCATAATAATACCAGTGTTGTTTATCAAGCATTACAAAATGCTAAAATGAATATTAATCCTAAAATTGAAGGTAATCTTATAAGGATTGTGATGCCAGATCTTACTGAAGAAAATCGTAAGGCGTACGTTAAATTAGCATCCCAACAGCTTGAGGAGCATAAAATAGCTCTACGTAGTATACGTAGAGATGGTAATGAGATGCTTAAAAAAATTAAGAAAGATGGTTTGTCAGAGGATGCTTTTTTTAGCCAGCAAGAAAAAATTCAAGGTATTACAAATGATTATAGTGCTAAGATGGATGCTATGTTTGCATCTAAAGAGACTGATATTATGCGTATATGATGCATAGTGCTTTGGAAGATCTTAAGTATTCTGTTAAAACATCCTTGCTCCCAAAGCATATTGGCGTGATCATGGATGGCAATAGACGATGGGCTAAAAGTAATCATACCTCCATTCAATATGGTTATGAAAAAGGTCTACGTTCTCTTAGTTGTTTTTTGGAGAGTTGTATAGAATTGAGTATACCGTATGTATCTCTATATTCTTTCTCAACTGAGAATTGGTCCCGTCCCATGAAAGAGATTACTACTATTTTTCATCTTATGAACCAGTTTATTGAAAACGAAATAACTAATTTAGCCAAGGATGATATTAGGATCATGGTATCTGGTGATATCACACCTCTGCCAATTCGTAGTCAGACCTTAATTAATCGTGCTATTGAACTTACCAGGGATAATAGTAAATTAGTAACTAATTTTTGTCTAAATTATGGTAGCCGTTTGGAAATTTTAAAAGCAGTAGAAAATATCCTAGTGAATCGAATCCAACAAATACGTGATGATATATCTGTGTTAGAGACATCTAATCTTAGTAACGTGACAGAAAAAGAATTTCAAGAGGCACTATTTACTCGCTATCTACCTGATATTGATTTAATGATTCGAACAGCAGGTGAATTACGATTATCTAATTTTTTATTGTATCAAAGTGCATATGCTGAATTATATTTTACTAGTGTGTTATGGCCTGACTTTAGTAATATTGATCTTTATAAGAGTATCATCCAATTTCAGTCACGTAATAGGAGCTTTGGAGCACAATGATTAAATATGAGTTTACATGGCGATTGATCAGCGGTATGCTGATATCTGCCTTTTATATTTTTAGTATAGTGGTAGATTCTTTTTGGTTTGTCTACTATATCCCCTTTGCTATCGCCATGTGGTTTGCGGCTACAATTTTATGCCTAGAGTTTTGTAAACTCTGTTGGCAAAGATTGTCCATTAAACTACATCGTTCTATGCTTCTTATTTTTGTTTCCATGTATACGGGTGTGGCTTATCTACATCTTTTATATACCCATCATTTACGTCCTGATTTTACGCCTAACTTGTTATGGTTAGAAAACATCTATAACTATATAGTTGCACCAGATATTCATTTTAGTTTTGTGCTTTTTTTGATCTGCTTTATAGGAATGCTTTTTTGTGTTAGGATCGTTAAAGCTATGATCAAGGATGCTTTAACTACAGCTGGGCTATCTATTTTAGGATTTATTTATTTTAGCTTGGGACCAGTATATTTATTATTATTAATAGGAGAGCCAGATGGAATTTTTTATACATTTGGTATTATATACTCAACTTCCTGGGCGGATATACTGGCATATGGGATGGGCAAGATTTTTGGAAAGCATAAAATTGATTCGGCTGTCAGCCCCAATAAAAGTTTTGAAGGTTATATTCTAGGGATACTCTTTCACAATACAGTAATGATAGGTTCTTATTTTATGTTCAAATATTGTGGTTTTAGAGTGCCAGATTATAGTATAGTTACCTTGATATTGTTAAACTTTATGATATTTTGTCTTACCATGTATGGAGATATGGTAGCCTCTTTATGGAAAAGAGCAATGGATGCCAAAGATTCAGGTCATACGATACCTGGGCATGGTGGGGTTATTGATCTTTTAGATGGATATCTAGTGGCAGTACCCATTAGTTACCATATTATACAATTCTTTTAAATTGGTCATGAACCGCATTATTGTCCTAGGAATTACTGGTTCTATTGGAATAACTACAGTAAAAGCTTTAAAACAATGGAAACAGTATTTCCATTTGGTAGCCTTCTCTTACCACAAGGGGGCTAAACAAGCTATGCAGTTACAAGAAGAGTTTGGTGTAAAACACGTCTGTTGTACTGATATGCATTCTCCATATGTAGATCGTGAAGAGTGGGACTGTCGAGGTGTAGAACTTTACAATACATTAGAAGATTTACTTGATGTAGACTATGATAAAGTAGTTGTTGCAACACTAGGAACAAGTGCCTTGCAGGCTACTCACAAGGCAACTCAGCAAGGTAAGTGTATACTTATTGCAAACAAAGAGAGTCTGGTTGTTGCGGGTAGTATTATTATGTCTTCAGCACGTCAGCATGGTTCAACCATCATACCACTGGACTCAGAACATAATAGTGTTTTTCGTCTTTTAACTTCATTAGAAACTAAGCAGAGAGCTATTGACAAAATATATTTAACAGCATCTGGTGGCCCATTACTTAATTTATCTATTAAAGATATTCAATCATGTACTAAACAACAAGTATTACAACATCCAAATTGGGAGATGGGTCATAAAATTACCGTTGATTCTGCTGGTCTTATTAATAAAGCTTTAGAGATTATAGAAGCACATCATCTATTCCAACTTGGATTTGATCAGTTAGATGCTATTATACATCCAAAGAGTTATGTACATGCCATTATTAGACACCAAGACGGTAGCTTCTTCTTCCATGCTAGTAACCCTGATATGTTATATCCTATAGCATATGGTCTTTTTTATCCAAAGCCACCTTTGAATTATCATGAAGAGAATCATACTACCTCTACCGAATTTCCTATAACAACATTACCGTTTCAACCAATTGATCACAGGCAATTTCCTGGATATAGGTTAGGTATTGATGCCGCTAAGCAAGGAGGGGTATATCCTATTATTTTTAACGTTGCCAATGAAGAATTGGTATATGCTTTTCTTGCAGGTACAATTCATTTTACTGACATTGTAAAAATGATTGAAATAATTTTAAACATGGATAATTTATCTAAACAATCAGTGGATAGTATTCCAGAAATCCTATATGCGGATTTATCTATTAGGCAGGCAACTAGATCTTACCTGGGGACAATGCGACAGCAATCTACTTAACGAGTTGGTTGCTTAGCTGTATTGGCACGATTTACTTTCTTCTTGCGAGATTCTAACAACAGCTTTAGCTTTAATTCAATCTCGTGAATACGATTTAATATGTCATTAGCATCAACGAGATATACTCCTGGGATACGAGTATCAAAAATAGGATCCGAATCTATGTTCTTAGGTAAAAAATAAGGATTATCTTTAAACTTTTTTGTATCGTATATAAGATTACGATTGAATGCTTTATAGGCGCTCAAAGCATTCTGTTTAGAATAACGACACAGTGAGATGACACCTTGATATTTACGGAGCATCTCTAATCTAAGCATATCTATCCGTGGAGTTTCTGGTGTTAACGGATCGGCTGGTTTAAAATATTTAGCAATTGAGATAGCCATTTTTCTAAGTTTTTTTGCTTTGCCTAACAACTGAGATGCTTGTTTTACATTACGTTCCATGATGTATTTGTCATAAACAAAATGGAACATCTTAGGATCATAAAAAACTGCTTCAGAGGATGGTGTGATATCTTTAAGCATATAGCCTACCATTTGTGTATCACGTCCATACTCTATGTGAATATCAAACCATTTGTTGGAGATGTCGTCTAAAATTTCACGAGTGCGATTAATGTACACTATACTCATTTGTGAATACAAGGTCTCTAATCCTGTTCGAACTTTAACAAACATTTTGTAGGACTTTAAGTAGTCTTCTTCAAAATAAAAAGTAAGAGCACGCTGATAATCCTGCTTAATTATTTTATAGGAATTTTTTTGCTTATCCGTACCAAAATTTTGGACTGGTACATTCATAGTTACTATGTATTCATAGTCTTTTTGTTTGTGTTCTTTGGCTCTTTCAATAGAGCTTGAAGCACCAAGATGAAAGGTTAGCATAACAGCACAAACAGTCATAGTTATAGATTTTAGATAGCAAAAATTTGTCATACGATAACAGATCGGATGATACAACATTCTAACTTAAACAGACAAGAAAAAAATTAACAATTATTTTATAAATATGGAGAATCCACACCTGATCTGGATAGAATAGACTTGGTTAGCTATTCTTCCTTGTAAGAATAGCCTACATATGTTATTGATCATAGTATAAGATCTAAATATATTGTTTTGTTTTAACACTCTATTTAGTAGAATAATGTACCTAATTCACTTTTCTGACAACCTGTTTGTTCTGGATACACTTTCAAGTATTAATATACATCAATCAAGAAGAGAGAATCATTCCGCTACTACCATTGCACCATGTTACAACGAAGACAGTGGTTTGAGAGAATAAGCATTGTCTTCCAAGAGTTTGTTTTTAAGAAGTAAGTTGCGATTATTATGCTACCAAGAGTTATCTTGTAGATACGATGGTTATTAGTATCAGCCACATATACAGTATCTGAATCATCAATCACTATACCAGTGGGAGAACTAAATTGTGCTGAAGTACCCGTAGAGATAGTAAAAACTTTTGTACAAGTTTTATCATTTTTTAACAAAGGATAGTTATCACAAGAAAAATATTTTTCTATGTTAGTGGCAAAATCTTGGTAGTGAAGATAACATTATTCATATAGATAAGATTGAACTATTACCTACAAATCTCACCATTCAAACTAAAACCACTATTGCAAGAAACACATTTTTCTATGTTGGCGACAGAAAGTTTAATAGTTGAAGCAATACCATTTGTACAGATAGGATTGAATGTAGGAGATTGTGTGATTATCTTGCGGATACGATGGTTATTATAATCTGTCACATATATAGTACCTGAACTATTAACCGCTATACCACGAGGAGAATCAAATTGTGCTGAAGTACCCGCACCATCCATAAAACCACTATGACCAGTACCCGCCAACGTGCTAACCACACCACCAGACGTTATCTTGCGGATACGATGGTTATCAGTATCAGCCACATATATATTACCTGAAGCATCAATTGCTACACCATGGGGTTTGTTAAATCTTGCTGAAGTGCCCGTAGTATGATCCAAAAAACTACCCGCACCCACACCAACAGTAGGACTACCACCACCCGCTAAAGTGCTGACCATACCCGCAGGAGTTATCTTACGGATACGATGGTTATTAGTATCAGCCACATATATATTACCTGAAGCATCAATCACTACACCACGAGGTTTACCAAATCTTGCTAAAGTGCCTAGAGTATGATCCAAAAAACTACCCGCACCAACAGTAGGACCACTACCCGCTAAAGCACTGACCATACCTGTAGGAGTTATCTTGCGGATACGATGGTTATCAGTATCAGCCACATATATATTACCTGAAGCATCAATCGCTACGCCATGGGGTTTATTAAATCCTGCTGAAGTATCCGCCAACGTGCTAACCACACCACCAGACGTTATCTTACGGATACGATGGTTATCAGTATCTGCTACATATAAATTATTGCTTGTATCAAATACCAAACCAGCAGGAGAGTCGAAAAAGATACCTGGTGTACCTGGTATACCTACAACAGTTGTAGTTACACCATCAGGTTTTATCTTACGTATTATATGATTACCGTCTGAAACATAAATTTCCCCTAAATTATTTACTACGAGACCATGGGGATGATTAAATTGAGTTAGTGTATTAAGGCCATTATTAGCACCTGCTGTACCATCCCCTGCAATGGTAACAACGCAGGGTGGTGGTATATGCTTTAAATTAAATTGCAAGGTTTCATGGTTACCATTAAGGTTTTCTATGTTTAGTTGGATGGTTTTTATCTCACAGCGTATTCTTTTTTTTACAGTTAAGCTGATATCTGTCTGATTAGTTCCTGCTAGTATTTTGATGATATTTTTTACATGATGTTTGGGATAGTTTGGTGTATGTAAAACAAATGGCTTTGTTGCAAATGCATAATCATGAGGTGCAAATGCTGTTCCACTTACAATGAATCTAACTCTTGTAGGATATTTCAAGTGTTCATCAGCTATAATGCGTATTTTATGGGTGCCTGTGTCTATTGTAGTTGTTTCTGTGGCAAATCGAAAGTGAGGTGCAGAAGATTGAGAAGGAGGATGTAGTGGACCTACACAAGAGAACATGAGCAATCCAATTATGCAGGTAGTTAAGTAATAAGTATATGAATCAACCATGCGGTCTCTTGCAGAAGCAACCATACAATAGATATTATGTATATGTCAATATAAAAAAATTGTACACTTATCCAACCCATAGACATATGTTACATATGCTATAACATGATTGATTGTGTTGACAGTTTTTTAGTAAGAAGTTACCCTTCGCGGCTAGCCAGTAAGGAGGAGAAAGTTATATGAAAGAAGGTTACATAGAATCACTATAGTAGGTTTAACTCTTTCAATCCCTCATCGGGTGTCAAGTATAATCTCATCAAGATATTTTTGTTCCTCTGGATAAATATTGCCTAATCAACCTATTACTATATTCATTAAGGCCTCTCTGCCAAGGCGATGGTACATCTGTCAATATAACTACCTAAGCTTATTGTTTATGCTAAATTTTGCACTTTAATTTAGAAGGTATCGCTTTCTATGACTCTCTACATGTTATAGCTAAAAATCACTTTACGTTCTTTGTATCATTTATTTTTATATTATATTTGTATATATGTGTCTAGGGCGGTAGTTTAATGGTAGAACAACGGCCTCCAAAGCTGTTAGTGAGGGTTCAATTCCTTCCCGCCCTGTATTGATTGCAATGTCTTTGACATGTCTTGTTGTAGTAAAATTTAAATTATAGTTTTTTAAAATGGTGGATGAGTGCAGGTAAATTTGGTAGAAATTAAACAGATGTTTTCTGTGTTAGTGGTATTGGGTAGTCTATTCTTAGTTTTGTTCCTATATAATTGGCGTAATCTCGAACTATCTTCTATGCACTATGAGATGCACACTCTAAAACAAAAGAAAAAACAGCTTTATCTATCTATTGAAAAACAAAAAGTATGGCTTAGTAAAAGGCGTCCCTTGGCGGACAAAGTGTTGTCTAGGACTATGTCTTCTGATCAGCCGTCTACTCAAGTACGCACCGTACTTATGCACTTTGATAATGTGAACTTTGTACCGGCTAAGTAAGTAAAATATAAGCATGGATGAAATAAAGTTTCAGCTTGATGCACCCTTTAAACCTGCTGGCTCGCAACCACAAGCAATAGAAGAATTAAATCAACAACTTAATGGTCACTTATCTAAGGCTGTTCTAGTGGGGGTAACGGGTTCAGGTAAAACTTTTACTATGGCTAATGTTATCACCCATTTACAAAGGCCTGTGTTAATCATGACACACAATAAAACTCTGGCAGCACAACTTTATAGAGAGTTTAAAGGATTTTTTCCTAATAATGCAGTAGAATATTTTATTAGTTATTATGATTATTATCAACCCGAGGCTTATGTCCCGGCAAGTGATACTTATATTGAAAAAGAAGCTACGATTAATGAAGAGATTGAGATGTTACGTCTAAGAGCTACATCATCTTTACTAGAACGTAGGGATGTGATTATTGTTGCGAGTGTGAGTTCTATTTATGGCTTGGGTTCCCCAGAAACTTATGAACAAGCTGCTTTAATTATGAATGTTGGAGAGATGTTGCCTAGAGATCAACTGATTAAGAATCTTATTACAATGCAGTATAAACGCAATGATCTAGCATATACAAGGGGAACTTTCCAGGTTAAAGGGGATGTAGTTGAGATTATTCCAGCCTATTCAGGCGATGCCATACGCATTGAATTTTTTGGTAACGAAATAGAACGACTTAGTCGTGTTGACATCATAGAACGAACGGTTACCATTACATTACCTAAAATCATATTGTATCCAGCCAAGCATTTTATCACTGATATACCTTTGTTAGAACGTGCTGTTATTAATATACAAAAAGAATTAAAAGATCAAGTAGCCTATTTTACACAATTGAATAAACTGTTAGAAGCACAACGTATCCAGCAAAGAACTATGTTTGATCTAGAAATGCTAAAAGAAATGAAATATTGTAATGGTATTGAAAATTATTCACGACATTTGACTCATCGATTGCCTGGTTTACGTGCTTCATGTTTAATTGATTATTTTCCCAAAGATATGTTATTTATTATTGACGAGAGTCATGTTACTATTCCTCAAATTAGGGGTATGCATGCCGGCGATCGTAGTAGAAAACAAACTCTAGTGGAACATGGTTTTCGCCTTCCTTCAGCTTTAGATAATCGACCTTTAAATTTACCAGAGTTTGAAGGCCTAGCAAATAATGTTTTATATGTTTCCGCTACCCCTGGAGAATATGAATTCAATAAAACTAGTGTACATGTACAACAGATCATCCGTCCCACTGGTTTACTAGATCCTAAAATTGCTGTACAGAAAACCCAAGATCAAATGATACATCTTATGAAAGAAATCCAATTTTGCATTGAGCAGAATGAACGTGTATTGGTTGTAACCTTAACAAAGAAAATGGCAGAAGATCTCACCGAATATTTTTCTGACATGGATATAAAAATACGTTATATGCATTCTGACATTGATTCTTTGGAGCGTACAGTTATTCTACGTGATCTTAGAAAAGGTGAATTTGACGTTTTAGTGGGGATTAATTTATTACGGGAAGGGATAGACTTACCAGAGGTTGCTTTGGTTGCTGTCCTTGATGCTGATAAACAAGGTTTTTTACGTTCTAAACAAGCTTTAGTACAAACGATAGGGCGGGCAGCAAGAAATATTAAAGGTCGAGTTATTATGTACGCCGACACAATTACGCCAGCTATGCAACATGCCATTGATGAAACAAAGCAACGTCGTACTATACAAGCAGAATATAACAAAGTTAATAAAATCACCCCAAAAACTATTAGTAAAGAGATTGTTGACATCATTGAGAGGGAAAATAAACAAGATGAAAAACAGGAACGGCTTGTTTCTGATATTTCTTTAGAATATCACAAGAAGCAATTTTCTTCTGGAGAATCATGGAAAGAAGCCCTAAAAAAAGATATGTTAAAAGCTGCTGATGAGTTAAATTTTGAAAAGGCTGCTTTTTTGCGTGACATCTTATCTAGAAATAAATAGCATCATAAGCAATTTTTTAGTTAAAAGTCATGTTCAAGATTTGGGTTTAGGTACAGTGTAATGGATACGATTAGTCAGGAAGATCAAAATTATATTTTAGGTGTTGCTCAACAAGCTAAGGAGGCTTCGCTATCTCTTACTTCTCTTGGTAGTGAGTTAAAAAATCAGGTATTGAATGAGTTGGCCCAAGAATTAGAGGGCGAGGTAAAAGAGATTTGTTGTGTTAATGAACAAGATCTAGAACAGGCCAAAAGGAACCAGTTATCTGATGCAATGGTAGATCGCTTAACCATTAATCAACAAACCATTCATGGAATGATCGAATCATTACATGATATTATTCGTTTACAAGATCCCATCTATCAAGTTATAGATGGATTTCGTACTTCTCATGATCTACATATTCATAAAGTTCGTATTCCCATTGGTGTATTAGCTGTAGTTTATGAATCCAGACCAAATGTTACCATAGATGTAGGTGCCTTGGCACTTAAATCTTCTAATGCTGTTATTTTGCGTGGAGGTAAAGAAGCTATACATAGTAACCGTATGTTAGCAAAATTATTTCAAAAGGCTCTCAAAAAATATAATGTTCCCATACACGCCATCCAATTAGTTACTAAAACGCCCAGAGTGCTTATGTCTTATCTTCTCAAACAGAATGATTATATTGATCTGGTTATTCCTCGTGGAGGTAAAGCCTTAATCAACTTTGTGCATGAACATAGCAACATCCCCGTTGTGAAACATGATAAAGGTGTATGCCATATGTATATTCACTCTTCTGCAGATAAAAACATGGCTGTTCGTGTATTGCTCAATGCAAAAACACAAAGACCAGGAGTATGCAATGCTGTTGAGACAGCTATTTTTGATCGTAGTTTTCCTTATATCAAAGAATGTCTTCAAGCTTTATCTGATACAAATGTTATTCTTCATGGCGAAGAAGCAGTTAGTAAAGAACTGCCCAACCATTCTATCATGCAACTAACTCAAGAGGGTTATGATATGGAATATTTATCCTTGAATATATCTATTAAATTGGTGGATAATGTAGACGAGGCCATCCGTCATATACAACATCATACATCATTACATTCAGAGGCCATCATTTCTCAGGATTACTCTACTATACAAAAATTTCTGGCTCATTTAAATTCTTCAGCCTTATTTGTTAACGCATCTACACGTTTTCATGATGGTGGACAGTTCGGTTTTGGTGCCGAAGTAGGGATATCTACGGGGAAGCTACATTCACGTGGTCCAATGGGCCTAGTCGATTTAACCACTTATAAATATATTGTTCAAGGTGTAGGGCAAATCCGTACCTAACGTATATGCCCAAGGAACAGCAGATTGCCTTTGTAGGGGGTAGTTTTAATCCTGTACATAAAGGCCATCGACATCTCATCAATCATATTTGCCAGAATAATAATTTTTATAAATGTCTTGTTGTACCTGCTTTTTCTCCCCCTCATAAATCTCATCAGCAACTCATACCTTTTTATCATAGGGTACAGATGTTAAAAAAAATGAAAACTTACTGTTTGTTCCCAGATAAAATTCAGATATCTATGGTAGAACAAACATGCCCGTTACCCAGTTATACTTTCTATACTTTACAAGCGGTTGAGAAGATGTATCCATCTAGTGTGATTACCTTGGTGCTTGGTGCAGACACATACAACACATTAAGTTCATGGTTTCAATACCATGTTTTACTAGAAAAATATCACTGGTATATTTTACAGCGATCCAAGATGAAAATCATATTACAATCACAAAAAAGTTATATTGCAGATCATAGTTTATGGGATTATAGTTCTACGCAAGTTAGAGCATTACTTTGCCAATATAAAGCGATACAAGAACCTCATATTAGCCAGCAACTCCAAAATCTATTAGACCAGGATGTGCTTACGTATATCTTACAACATAATCTATTTGCATAGTAAATACTGCTATGGTTATTCCACTTGTAGGCTAAACGCCAATTATTAATTCACTTAACTAATAAGATATCATTTTCCAAGACGAGCTATCTAGTATTTGTTGCATATCTTACAAAATTTTATAAACGAGAGAGAGCCCCATAAGGTACTGTAAATCATGCCACATTACCACACCATTCCTAAACTAGTACCCGCCAACATGCTATCCACATCCACAACATTGTAAACGTTATCTTAGGATAATGTTATACGTATTTGCCACATATATACTGTCCAAATTATCAACCGCTATACCACTAAGGTTACTATATTTTGTCGTCTTGAATAGAAAAATACCACTAAAATTAATATCACTTGATTATTTGCCATGTAGTTTATTATGTCACATTCAAGAGTATCATGGTGGTGAATTTGTATATTAAATGTTGTCTTTTGTGTTTATTCATGGTGCATACTATCGCTTCTGCTCCTAGGCAAGAACAGAAGAATCCTTTGCTTGATATCAAGAAAGAACAGCCTGTCCCAGAAGATAAGGGTACTACACAAGATCTTTCTGAAGATAATTTCTCTAAATTATTAGAAGAAGAATTAAAGAAAAACTCAGGTCCAGGAGTACGAGCACCCCAAGATATTTCATGGGGTTGGCAAATTCTGAAAACTGCTTTTGCTCTGTTGGTTATTATTGGATTTTTTGCTATCTTTTGGAAGTTCTATTCATTTCGGCAGAAAGTTTTACATAAAGATTCAGCTGTTATTCGTTTGTTATATGAATACCATCTAGATAATGGTAGAAAACTAAATATTATTCAGTTGCATAACAAGCTACTTCTACTTGGCGTATCTGAAGCTGGTATACAGTTGCTCAATGAGATTTCAGAAAAAAATGAAATTGATCAAATTAAATTAGATTGCGAAAAAGAAAATATCCAGGAAAAACCTGATTTTTTGATGGAATTAACAAAGGCCTTTAAAGAGAAATTTAGTGGCCAGTCACAAAAAAAATCTTTGTTTAATATGGCATCTCCGAAGACAGATATCGATGTCAGCTCAATGCGTTCTATTTCACAAACTAAGCTGGATCGTATAAAACAGAGTAAACATTTTTTGTAATATGTATTATTCTCGCTTACGTTCCCTCTCACTATATCCGTTCTGTATTTTTCTGTTGCTATGTCCTATACTCACAAGTCATGCACAGAACATACCTATACCACGATTGGATTTTAATATTACAGAAGCTCGCAATCCTAGAGAAGTCTCTTTATCCTTACAAATCTTATTATTGATTACTTTATTAAGCATTGCACCTGCCATTATTTTGATGCTAACTTCTTTTACAAAAATTATTATTGTTTTTGATTTTATTAAAAAAGCCCTGTCATTACAGAATATGCCCCCCAATCAAGTTTTAGTAGCGTTGGCTTTGTTTTTAACTTTCTTTATCATGGCTCCCACATTTTCAGCTATTAATAAAACAGCTCTCACACCTTATTTGGATGGTAAGATTGAACACGTAGATTTTTTTAAATCAGCCATGGTACCGCTACGTAAATTTATGACGCGTCAAATGGGGAAAGAAGGTATTAAAGAGGTAGCTCTTTTGATTAAGTTGAGTAAGTCACCAAAACCAAAAAATTTCCGGGATGTCCCTTGGCATGTTCTCATACCAGCTTTCATGTTAACAGAAATTAAAAAAGCCTTTATTATTGGTATTTATTTATTTATGCCTTTTCTAGTTATTGATATGCTAGTGGCTGCTACTTTAATGTCTATGGGTATGATTATGTTGCCTCCCGTGATGATTTCCTTGCCATTTAAAATTATTCTTTTTGTACTAGTGGATGGATGGTCTTTGTTATCCTATGAAATTGTGCGGAGTTATAATATATGACAGAAGTAGATGTAATTACCCTTTTTAGAGATACAATATGGCTAACTGCTAAAGTATCAGCACCAGCTTTATCAGTTGGTATGTTGGTTGGTCTACTTGTTTCGATTATACAAACTACTACAAGTATACAAGAACAAACTTTAACATTTGTACCTAAATTAATTGCTATTGGATTTACGTTAATCATATCACTCGGATGGATCTTAAAAAATTTAATGAATTTTACACAAAACTTAATGAATACTATTGGCCAATTGTGATGCCTTAATAAAACCTAAGGCTGTCTAGAATTTATATACATAACATGGAAGTCTTCTCAGTTAAATTCAAAGAATTTAGTATATTATTTACTAGGCTCTTAACCACCTTATCCCTGGCACCTTTTTTTGGAGGGCAAAGCTTCAGCTATCTTCATCGAGTCGCTATTACTTTTTTTATTGCCTTTATTATGGTACCCGTGCTAGATCTACCGGATAGCTTTCACCAATTTTTGGAAAACAACTATTTTATATTATTACTACAACAAGTTTTTATTGGTTTTTTTATTGGTACATCTTTGCAGCTTATCTTTATTGCTTTTCAAATGGCAGGAGAGTTCTTTTCTATCCAAATGGGTTTTGGCATTAATGAGGTGCTAGATCCTTTGTCTGAATGGTCATTACCTTTAATGGGTACTTTCAAGAGTGTGATCGGTTTATTTATTTTTTTTGTCAGTTATTCTCACCTATGGCTAATACAGGCGGTTGTTTTTTCTTTTGAAAAATTACCTCATCTCAATTTTGATGTGATGATGTTTAATTACCATCAGAGTACTATCAAGTTTTTACTATACTTTTTTTCTGGTATGTTTGTTATTTCCCTTAAAATTGCTATGCCTGTAATGGGTACCTTATTTCTAGTGTCTGTTACCTTGGGCATCTTATCAAAAGCAGCACCACAAATGAACATATTAATGTTAGGCTTTACATTAAAGATATTTACCGCCTTTTGTGTACTTGGTATTATGGCACCCATAGTTGTGGAACTTATGTTAAGTCATTTTGATTTTTATTTTCGGGTAATAGATAAATTTATTCATACATGGTCTAGCCAATTGCATTAGTTGGATACCATAGATGTCATGGAATGGTATGTACGGTGTTATCACCAAATGGTTTAAATCCATTACACGGATTGTCAACCCTAAACAATTATATTTTTATTCTGTCGTAGTCGGTTTATTTTCTGGGCTTGCGGCATTGTGTTTCACATTATTATTAACATGGTTTGAAGGATTACTATTTCATAAACTACCATACATATGGAAGACACACCAGTTAGGTGCCCTCTTAGAATTTCAACAAGATTTTAGTATGCCGTGGTATCTCATTATATTGGTACCTATGCTGGGCTTTTATGTGTCAGGATTAATCGTAGAAAAACTGGATATAGATGCACAAGGTTCTGGTGCAGATGCTATGATACAAAACTTTCATGAGTTAGGGGGATATAGTAAAAAACGAACACCATTCACTAAAGGTCTAGCCACCTTAGCAACATTAGTAAGTGGGGGTAGTGCAGGTGCTGAAGGGCCCATGGCACAAATTGGTGCTTCTCTTGGCTCTATTTTGTCATCATGGCTTGGTGTTGGAGCTAGAGCTAGAAGGACATTATTTATTGCGGGTATGGCTGGTGCTTTAGGAGCCGTGTTTCGTGCCCCTCTGGGTGCTGCTATTATTGCGGTTGAAATTTTATACCGGGAAGATTTTGAATCAGATGCCCTGGTGAGTGCTATTTTAGCGTCTATCACTGGTTATTTTATTTTCACATTCTTTCATGGTCTAGATACTTTATTTATAACCCAAAATCTTGTCTTTGTGAATTGGTATGAACTATGGTTTTACCTTCTTCTTAGTTTTATTTGTTTTATCTCTGGCTATTTCTTTATTTTTTTATATGATGGAGTGTCTTCTTTCTATAAGTCTTTGTCCTGTCGTTTAAGTATAAAAACTTTATCTGCTGGCTTCATTGTAGGATTAATTGGTATTGTGTCTTGGGAGAGTATAGGCATAGGATTTGGTTTCTTGCAGTCCTTAATTCACAATGATAGTATAGCAACCAACAGTATACTACACAAGCTAATTTTTATGAATGGTGGTATAGGAATAAATTGGATATCTACATGCATCTATCTTTTAGTAATTATCTTATTGAAAATGATATCTACTGCTTTTACGGTTGGTTCAGGTGCTTCAGGAGGTATCTTTGGCCCTTCTATTTTTATTGGTGGTTTATTGGGTACCATTATGGGGAATATTGCTCAGGCTTTTTCGCTTAATAGTAATATTATGCCTACGTCTTATATTGTAGTTGGTATGGGAGGTTTTTTTGCTGGTGTGGCTCATGCACCCATTGGTGCCGTAATCATGGTTTGTGAATTAACGGGAAGTTATAGTTTATTAGCACCCCTATTGTTAGTTGCGGTTTTAAATATGATTTTATTTTCTACTTCTAAGCCTGGACTTTATAAAGGGCAGCGTACTAATCGTTTTCAGTCGCCTGCACATAAATGGGAAATGAATCAAGATATTTTATGCAACATATTAGTTAGGTCTATACAGAATAAAATACGTATAAAAAATATGATATTAGCTGATACAATCTCTTCGCAGGTATATGAGCGTATTAAAAAGACACAGGAAACAGATTTTGTGTTGAAACATGCAGATGGCTCTTATGCTGGTTATTTTTCCTGGCAATTTTTAAGCTCTTTTGCAAAAAAATCTATAACCAGAAAAAATAAGCTTATTGCATCTTTTATTGTAGAAAACATTACGCCCCTCAACTTGGACAGCTCTTTACGGGATGGTCTAGAGTATATTTTGCAATGGGATATCAATAAAATTCCTATTGTTGATACAGAAGGTGGGTTACTTGGTTATATCATTGCAAAAGACATCCTACACGTTTATCGAGAGAATGTCCATATTCATCACCAGCAGTCCAACTCTATCTGATATATAATTTTAACTTGATCTATGGCTGTAGAAATAAATATTCCAGTATAGTACTCTAAGCTATTACTATTGTGTGGCTTTATATTTGGGAGGATAATCAAAATGTTTTCCATTATTATAGGGATTACATCTCAGTATCCTGTAAATGCTAAGAACAATCGCCTTGTATAGAGGTAAATGTTGTAGGCAGAATAGAGCATAATGCGAGCAGGAGGGGTAATAGCGACAATTGTTGCCTGTGATGGGGCTTAAGCATTTTTGGTAGATACGTACAAAGATTATTAAAAGAAAACGCAAAATATTTCTCTCTGGGTTTTATGATGAAGCTTGTAGACATTGGATGTACACTAACATCTTATGAACATATTGTATCTTCTTTGTAAATGGTATAGCAAGAAAATTAGGGAAGGGAATGAAAGCAAGATGGTAACAGACACTTGAAGGTTGTCCCAGAGGATCTGTGGGATGGTCTAGCAGGTGTACCAATGAATGGAAGAATACCTCTTTACTAACTCGTCTAAATTTATTTCTGACATGTGCTTTCCCCAATTTTCTTGGGGTACACCATAAAATTTTTACCGGGGGACCTTGTCCTCGAGAGATTCTACAATATCTAACCGCAAAATTAGAGTTCTTATACGAATCACCTTGTTTAAAAAGGTGGGCTATGTCATCTTTTAATTTGAGAGAAACAAAAACATCTTTATGTCTTATGTATGCCATCTTCTTATCTCATCCGAGACAGTGAGTTTATGGCGACCCTTGAGACGCCTATTACGTAAAATAGCACGGCCACTACTTGTAGACATACGACTTCTAAAACCATGTTTCCTGTTTCTCTTGATATTAGAAGGCTGATACGTCCTTTTCATTCAGTCAGTGTCTTTTTGAGATATACCTATTGTCAATTAAAATTCTTGTCAACAATATGCAACCCATCGGATGTAAAACCCATGGAGATATGTAACACTCTACGCTACCTTGAGAGTCTTGTGAAATTTTTCATAAGGTGTCAAAAAGTTTAAAGAGAAGTGTGGTTTTTTTGTATTATACCGCATGAGATATTCATCCATTGTAACTTGTATTTTCTCTGTAGATAAAGTTAACCAAGAATTTATATCTGCTTCTCTTCACAAATTTAAATGAAATCTTTCTATCTTGCCATTTAACTGAGGTATGCGGGATTTAATCATCTGCGAATTTCATTATCTTTGTAATATCGCAAATTTTTCTTGATTTTATTCAAGGATTCTATATATTTCTCTTTCATGGGTAAATCCCTCCTGTTACAAATCTCCTTAGGTTGGATATAATTTATAAGCCTTATCTATACAGATAGGTAAACGAGGTTGACGAGTAACCTATGTTTTTATTGATCACTACAACAAGAAAAAATCTAATTTTACGTTACTAAGTTCATATAAGCCGTATAAAAACCAGAAGAAGTCAAAGCGAAATACAAAAACAATCTAATTCCAAGTATACCACATGAGCTACATTCCATGTATAAACATATCAAATGGTATATATATTATCTAATCTGTTGGTGTAAAATTAATTGACAATGTAGTTTACGGTGTTGTTTGTATTGTTGTGTTTAAAGTCGCTATTGAATTCTTAAAAGGTCATGATATACATGTTTCACGTTACAAGGTTATTGTTGTTGGTTTATTGCTATTTTTGACTTGGCAAGTGGTGAATCATATACCTACGCAGATTGAAGAGTTAAAACAAGATATTAAACAAGTTAACATCCGTCTAGATGACATCTATAAGTTGCTGTTAAGAGACAAGTAGTATAGTTGTAGCAAGGGAGTACAAAATGAATACACTACAAACAATGAAACAATAAGATAAATAGCCTACCACTTATCAATAACAAGCAATATGATATTTACGTTAGCAAAGTTAACAATTGTATTAAGCAAGCTAATAGATTCTTGATATGTTACACAAAAATATTTTGATGAGATTATACATAAAATAAACTCAAGACCAAGAAAAGTACTAGGCTACTTAACGCCCTTCAAAATGGAACTTACGCCTTTCCAAAAATGAATACCATAAAAATTGACTTTTATATTTACAGACTATCCCATAGTAATTTGCTTGTCGTACTTGTATGGTGGCCGTTGAATTTTCTGGATATATTTAGAGAACAATTGCTGAATCTATAAATTATATGTGATAATAGTTTCCTCATGATAGATTTTCTCAACTTTTTATATACCGTACCGTATTATCTTTACGTCCTTGATGTTCTTCTCTTACTATATTTTGCTTTTCATAATTATGTAATGATCTTGCTCTTTATTCGAAATCATAAAAAATGTCTATCCTCTTACTATAATTTTGATATATTTCGCAGTAGGATGGGGAAGTGGCCCAAGGTAACTATTCAACTTCCTGTATTTAATGAATATTATGTAGTGGAAAGACTGATTGATGCAGTGGTAAAAATAGATTACCCTAAATCTCAATTAGAAATACAAGTACTAGACGATTCAACTGACCATTGTACAGATCTTATCATAGAAAGGGTACAACACTATAAAAAACTAAATTTTGATATTCATCATTGCCGTAGAGAGGATAGAGTAGGTAATAAGGCAGGTGCTCTCAAATTTGGCAATGAAAAGGCTAAAGGAGAGTTCGTTGCTATTTTTGATGCTGACTTCATACCACCCGAGAATTTTCTTAAAAAAACAGTACCCATGTTTTATGGAGAACCTGGTATTGGAATGGTACAAACCCGATGGGGCCATGTTAATCCAGAACAATCCATACTGACTAAATCACAAAGTATTGGTGTTGACGGCCACTTTATAATAGAGCAAATTGCAAGAAATTCATCCGAACTATGGATGAATTTTAATGGTACGGCAGGCATATGGAGAAAAGAGTGTATAAAAGACGCTGGTGACTGGCAGTTTGATACACTCACAGAAGACTTTGACTTGTCTTACAGAGCTGAGCTGAAAGGCTGGAAGTTTAAATATCTCACAGACGTAGTTTGTCCTGCAGAAATACCATCTACTATTTCTGCATTTAAATCACAACAGTTTCGTTGGTGTAAAGGTTCTTTACAAACGGCAATGAAACTTTTACCAGCTGTTTTACGATC
This sequence comes from Leptospiria bacterium, assembly GCA_965262015.1. Taxonomy (GTDB): domain Bacteria; phylum Spirochaetota; class Leptospiria; order Turneriellales; family CBDBES01. The sequence continues at coordinate 700,264 of OZ253494.1, read as the reverse complement.
GCAATTGAACTGGAAAATAAAATTAGAGGCTGTAACTCATTTACTTAATTACTCTATTCATCCTCTCATGCTCTTAAATATAATTTTAACACCATTTGTCATTGGATTTCACAAACAAGGTATCCCCATACCAGTCATTGCTATACTATGCTTTGGAACAATGGGACCATCTATATTTTATCTAGTGTCGCAAAAGGTTCTTTATCAGAACTGGAAGAAGAAAGCAGTATTTTTACCTGCTTTAATGATCATAGGAACAGGAATTGCCATTAATAATACAAAGGCCTGGTTAGAAGGAGTACTAGGAAAATCTTCTGGCTTCATTAGAACACCTAAAATTGGCAATGTAAAATCTTCTGTGGCAAAGTATTCAAGCTATAATCAAGTTAATTTTGACATAGTACTTTGTTTAGAAATATGCTTTACATGGTATACTCTTCTTTCCATAGGGTTGGCCTGTATTAAAGAACAGTGGTTTGTGATACCCTTTTTATTCATATATCTAGCTGGATTTGGTTACATTAGTATGAGACACATGTATGATTTAATGGAGCGTTCACTCTTATCTCGTAGAATGGCTAGAGCAAGTGTGGTACATGATAATTTGTTGTAATTTACTATGGAAAAACAATTAGCTGAATATATACTCAAATACGTTAATCGTCCTCAAAATTTTTCTGTGGGGGATATTGTGCGTGTTCATTACAAGATTATAGAATCAGGGGACAAAGAACGTATACAGATCTATCAGGGTACTGTAATTGCCATACAAAATAAAGCCTTGGGGAAAAGTATTACGGTGCGTAAGATAAGTTATAATATTGGTGTGGAAAGAATATTCCCTTTATATGCACCGACCATCGATAAAATTGAGAAAGTAAGAAGTAACTATGTACGCCGTGCTAAGTTGTACTATCTAAGGCATAAAAGTAGTAAAGCAAGCCGCCTCAAAGAAATTAAGCGTTCTCCTGAACCAGATCTGTTCTATGATAAGGCCATGGCTTATCAAAAGCAAATGACACCAAAAGCAGAAACTGTTGAAGTTACTGAGCCGAATCCAACCCCATAAAAGATCCATAAATAAAGCGTCTCAATGTTTAAGCTAAATAGTTGGTGTGCTTAATCGTTTAGCTGACTAGTTCCAGGTATGTTATACGAAGAAAGTATTGTTGCATATGAGGCTTCTGTAGATACCAGTAATTCTTACCTCATCGCTTTTGATGAAGTAGGTAGGGGCAGTGTGTTTGGTCCTGTTACCGTTGCAGGTGTACTATGTCCATTAGACTTATTGTCATCCATAACATCCTTGGATTGGTACGAAAAGATTGGTAGTTCAAAGAAATTATCTGCAACACGTAGAACTGAATTAAGTCCTAAAATACAAGACCTATTTCTAACAAAAGTTACTCATATTGGAGTGAACTACATAGAAAAATATAATATTAATCAAGCTATTTACAAAGGAATGCTACGTATTACTAAAGCTTTTCTATCAGATTTTTATTCACAGAAAAAAGACATCCACCTATCCCATATTCTAGTGGATGGTAATTATAACTTTACATGGCCATTATTATCCATACTTAATAAACAACCCCAGATAATTAATATTATTCGTGGTGATGAACTTTGTTTCAGCATTGCCTGTGCCTCCATCATAGCAAAAGTCACTAGAGATAATATGATATCCAAGGCTTCTCTGAGATTTACATCATATGCTTTAGAGAAAAACAAAGGATATGGAACAAAGGAGCACTTTCAGGCGATTTCTATGTTTGGCCTCACTCACTTACACCGCAAAAGTTATTTAAGAAGATTTGTCTCTTCCTCCTCTACTTTCTTCAAGACGTCTTAATAATAAACTCTGAGGGAACTCTTCTAAAAACTGTTTATAATATTTTATATACTTTTTTTTATCTTTCAGAATAGCATAGCATTGAACTAGGTACGCCATAGCTTTTTCATATAACTCCTCATAACCGGGATAACGAAAAATAAATTTTTCCCATGTTATAATAGCATTTTTATATTTCTTGTTAGAAAAATATAATTGCCCTATGTAATATAAAGCACTAGCAGAGTACGAATCATGAGTGAATTTAGAAAGATGATACCAATACTCATGAGCTTTCTTATAATCTTTTTGTTTATATGCAATCATACCAGCATAGAAATGTACTGCACTAGCAAAATTCTTTTCATTCATTAATGGCATAATCAATTTACCAGCTAACTCTAACTTACCTTGTATAATATAAACTTGGATCTGCCATATTCTACCCTGTATGATCCCGTTGAGTTCTTCATTCCCTTGCAAAATACCCTGGTACTTCTCTAAAACTCGTAAAATTAGATCATATTTTTTCTGTCTAAGATATAAGTCACAAAGAATATTTAATATATCTAATTGAAAAGGTAGTACTTCTTCTTGCTTTTCCCCTAGTAAGTTATTCATCCACTTAACTGCCTGATCATATTGCTGCTCTTCTATATATAAATGTATTTTAGCAATCTTGGCACTCCATTGTTCACTAAGTTCATAATATATAGTATTGATTTGGTTATACATTTCATGTGCCTTGGTATATTGTTGTTTTATTTTGTAGTGCTCAGCTAGATTCAATAAAGTATCTTTTAAGTAGAGTGAACCAGGTGAGAGTTCTTGTAACATCTTAGTATAATTTTCTGCTTTCATGATAGCATCTTGCTTTAAAGCACAATTCACAGCAGTATAATAAAATTCCTCAATATAATTAGAATTTTGGATACCTTTAGGTAAAGAATTTATCTGAGAGAAAATCTCTTCGCACCGGGCGGTGGCATATAATAATTTAAATCGAAGCTGGAATACTTTAATATACAAGGAGTTGTCTTTGAGTTGACGAGGGAGATGTATATTCTGCAAAATATTATCTACTAATACAAAGGCATTTTGATATTTTTTCATTTGATAGAGGATAAAGCTAGTGAAATATTGCACCTTAAGAATATAATGACCCTTAGGGTATTGTTTAGTGTAATCATTAAGGTATTGTAAAGAAGTTGAATAATCTTCTTTACGAAAATATATCCACGCTAGATAAAAAAGAGCTTCCTGTATCTCTGATGAATACCAAGAATAATTTTGCAAAATATTTGTATATAATTTGATGGCCATATCAAATTGCCTAAGATTGTAATGGCAAGATGCCAATGCTATTTTTGCCCATAGTAGATCTTGCTCATTCAAGTGGTATACTCCTTCGTTATTTAATATATTCTGCCATTCATCGTAAGATCTGGCATACTGGGAAAGAGCAAAGTAAATTTGTGCTATTTTAAAGTGTGCATGTTTAGCCCGTGAAGACATCGGATAGATAGAAATAATTTTATTATAATTAGTCAAAGCCTCTGAAAAATTTTTTAAAGAAAATGCCATATAGGCCTGTAAAAAATAAGCTTCTGCTTGCCATATTTCTGTAGGGCTTTCTCTAATAATGACATTTAAAATCTTAGATGTTTTTCCATACAAATATAATTTAAAAAAAGATTGTGCAATCATAAAACGAATCTCAAACATCCGTTCTTCTGTAAAATCCTTACTTTTTAATAACTGGGTATATAACTTCACAGCTTGTTTATATTTTTCTTGAGCAAAGAGAACATTAGCTTTTTGATAAAGTACCTCATAGTATGAGGCATCAGACACTTCTAGCAAAGAGATATATTCTTCATAAATCCTCAAGGCCTTAGACCATTTAGCTTGCTGAACATACACCTCCCCCATTAATGATAAGGTAGAGGGATAAATCAACAAATCCCTACCGCTATCTAATGTTTTTTGCAAAAATACTTCTATGTCTGCTAAATCTTTCATCTTATATTTTAATTTTGCCATCTGAAAATAGACATATGCGATTTTTTCCCATTTAGGATGTACCCTTACTATTTTTTCTAAGTTATCTAGTGCCTTTGTATAATTCTTCTGCAGGAAATATATCCTTGATAAATAATAAAATGCTTCTACACGAGCTAATGTATTAGGATTGTCCTGTAACAACATCAATAAGGATTTGTGACTATATTCTAGAGCGTTCTTATCAATATAAGAACGAATGACTATCATATTAATCTGATGTTTAGTATTGTGAAATCTTGGTATTTGTAATAATTTTTGATCATCTGCGAAATATGTATCATATAGCTGTATTAATGACTTATCATCTTGTAATTTATAATATAGTTTGGCTATATGTAAAAGATAAAGATCATGAATGGGGCTAGTCTTATAATGGTGTATAGCGTCACGAAAGGTGGCAAGTGCATGATAGTATTTATTTTCTATGAGATACGTATAGCCGATAGTAAACATAGAATAGACAGCTCGAGGATTAGCTTTGTGATTCTCTAAAATCTGATGATGTATATTACGTGTTTTATCGTATTGCTTTAAAAAATAATAAGATTCGGCTAACCAGTATAAAGCTTCTACTTTAAGAGAAGATGTTGGATAATTGTGCAAAAATATCTGAAGTTCAAAAATAGCACTCTCATAGTCTGTGGATGCAAATGCATTCAAACCCAAATAAAGTTGTGCACGATCTGCTAGAGAATTATAAGAATGGAAATATAGAAAATCTTTTAGAAGTAATTGAGAAGAGTAATATTTGCGGTCATAAAATGAGGAAATCGCAAGTGAATACAGATATTCACTCGAAACTACATCTGCATAAGAGATTTTTACTAAAAATACATAAAATATTAATATTTTTTTCATATTAGATATATGAGCTTTTTGTAAACAGATAAATCACAACAATACATAGTTTTCATAATATATCTTTTTTAGTTAAAGAAACAATAAAAATAACGACAATGTAAGATATATGTACAATATCGATTTCCAAAAATTACAGCATAATACAACAACAAACCGCATAGCACACCAACATATTACAAAACGTGCTCCTTCAAGGTATATTTTTATTCTATCCACGGTCTTGCTTGTCACTTTCATTGTAGGCATGGTGAGTGGATTGTATGTCAATAAGCACTCTATTCCTCAAGAAGTAACTACACATAATCTTTCCCCTACCCCGATAGAACAGGCTAGTATACCCCAGATAGATACACACAAAGAGACATATCTGATATGGGTAAAAACAGGCAAAGATAAAAAACAAATATACCAACAAGGTCTATTTCTTAAAAAGCAAGAATTACCTGTTTTTTTATCAAAAAGCGGTGATAAATTTAAAATTTATGTTGGTCCTTTGTATGGTACAGATGAAGCCTACTCTACCTTAGCATTTGTAAAACAATATCCCTTGTTTCGGGGTTCTATTTTGCATAAAAGACGCTAGCTATTTTATGCTTCCTACAGTCTCTATTCCCCAGGAAAAAGATGTAGATACAATATACGACCTCATTTTACCTTACACAAAAAACCAGATACTTTTGCCAAGAAGTAAATCAGATATTTTATGTGATCTCCATAATACATGGATATCTTTAATGAATGATATAATTATTGGTACCATTACTGTGATATCTTTTTCTAATGTATTATGGGAGATACGAGCAATGGTTGTGCACAAAGAATATCACCAAACTGGTGTTGGCTCTTTATTACTTAAAACAGTTATTAATTTTTTAGAGAAAAATACACAAATCCCCATACAACTATTTGCTCTTACATACATACCTACCTTTTTTATTAAACATGGTTTTCATGAAGTTCCTAAAAACACATTTCCTGAAAAAATCTATATAGTTTGCCAGTATTGTTCCAGAGAAGATGACTGTAATGAAACGGCCGTTCTTTTACAGCTATAATATAGTATGATAATGGTTTATATATAAATTATGTCTTCTCTTGAAACTAGTACACAACTTGAGTTAGATTTTCAAAAAATAAGCAAGTTAGCTCACATAGACATTGTGCCGGTAGCTGTACAGGATATTCATAGCAAAGAGGTTTTGATCATAGCCTATGCTAATCAAGAAGCTCTTAAATATTCTCTTGAACATAAAATTGCCTGCTTTTGGAGTACCAGTAGATGTGCACTATGGATTAAAGGAGATACCTCTGGGGAGTACCTTTCTTTACACCAGATCAAAATTAACTGCGAACAAAATTCACTTTTATACTTAGTAGAAATTACTTCGCAGGGTGCCTGTCATACCAAAGATAAAAATAATCGCTACCGTATGGGTTGTTTTTATCGAGAAGTAGTAAATACAAAAAATATACGATTTATCACTGAATAACCATTTTAAATTTTATGGTGATGTGGAAGTTATATTTAAAGAATAAAACTAATTTTTGCACTTCGAAATGGAATATATCCATGTCTCCTTGGGTTGGATAAAGTTCCATTTGGAAGTACTTGACAAAACTTCTAAGGGTCTACCCGTGACATTATGTCTATACTAGTTTTTTTGATACTGTTTATAGTGTCATTCTCATTTGGTGGTTACATTGTAATCAAATATTACTTTCTCATGAATAAAGCACAACCAGAAGCCATCGATTCTGGTTGGTTGTTTAAGCTGAAAAGTGTTTTCATTAATGTGTTGTTGCAAAAAAAGTTATATAAACAACCTATCCGTGGTATATTTCATGTAATTATTTTTTATGGATTTCTAATTTACGGTGTTCACACGACTAGCCAGATTATTGGGGGAGCCTTAGGGGATTATTATTTTTATTTGCCCTCTTTTTTAGGTCATAGTACAGAAATTATGTATGACTTGATCCTAGATATATTTTCCATACTTGTTTTGATTGGTCTAGGATTCTTTTCTTTTCGCAGATGGATTTTACGTGCCCCAGAGTTGGACAGGCCTTCTATACAGAGTTTTTTTATCATCACGTTAATCTCTTGCTTAATGCTATTTACTCTCATTAGTGAACCAGCAAAAATGATTTTGCAAAATCAAGTAGAGCTAAACCCAATCCGTGGTGCTATTGTAGATTTGTATCGTATGCAAAACCTATCTCAGCAAGCGGTTGAATTTTTATTCTTATTTGGATGGTGGGGACACATCCTTACTGTGTTTGCTCTTACCATATACGTACCCATGTCAAAACACGCTCATTTAATATGGGCACCTCTCAACTTTTTTTATGCTAGAACAACACCAAAAGGAGCCATACGCTTTTTAGATACAGAGAATGCTCCTGTATGGGGTGCTGCGAATGTACAAGATTTTAGCTGGAAAAATTTATTGGATGGATTGTCTTGTATTGAATGCGGTAGATGTCAACTCGTATGTCCAGCTAGTCGTACGGGTAAGGTGTTATCTCCTAAAGATGTTATGGTTGATCTCAAACATGCCTTTATGGAGCAGATGCCAAAATATGCCAAAGGTTTAAAAGAAGGTCAATCTACTGAAACATTAGCAGAAAATAATGAATTGCGAGTCATTGACAATTATACTTCAACAGAGGCATTATGGGCTTGTACCACCTGTTATGCTTGCGTAGATGCATGTCCCGTTGGTAATAACCAAGTAGATGCTATTATCGAGATGCGACGTTCTTTAGTACTTAATGAAGGTAACTTACCCAGTGAGTTACAAAGTGCCCTGATCAATATAGAAAATCAATCTAATCCATGGGGAGTGGGGGCACATAAGCGAGAAGAATGGACGGAAGGAATGGATATTAAAACAATGGCGGAATGGGAGAAAAGCACTGAAAATCCTGAAGTTTTATTTTGGGTGGGTTGTGCAGGTGCTTTTGATGATCGTAATAAAAAAGTAGTACGTTCTTTTGCTAATATTATGCAAAAGGCAGGAGTCCAGTTTGGTATCCTGGGCACTGAAGAAAATTGTACTGGTGATTCAGCCAGACGTGCAGGTAATGAATACCTTTTTCAGTCTATGGCACAGACTAATATTGAAACGATGGCCAAGTATGATGTAAAAAAAATAGTCACTACTTGTCCCCATTGTTTTAATACATTGCAAAATGAGTATCCTCAAATGGGTGGTAGTTATGATGTTGAACACCACACTGTTTTTATAGAAAAATTATTAAAAAATAAGCAGGTATCCTTGGACTCTAAAAAAGCAGAAGAGGTAAGTAATTTAACTTATCATGATTCGTGTTATTTAGGTAGATATAATGATAATTATTCATCCCCTAGAGAAGTTATAGAGATGGCAACAGGTATAAAAGTTAAAGAAGCTGTAGATCACCATGATAAGTCTCTGTGTTGTGGTGCAGGTGGTGCACAAATGTGGAAAGAAGAAGAGAAAGGTGAAGATAGGGTCAATATTAAGCGTGCTAATCAGTTATTAGATACGGGGGCTACTACAATTGCTAGTGCCTGCCCGTTTTGTATTACCATGGTACAGGATGGGGTAAATTCTATTTCTTCTTCTGATGAAGTAGTTGTGCAGGCACTGGATGTTGCAGAAATTGTAGAAAAAGCACTTTCTTGATGGATAATGAGATCTGAGAAATTACTTTATAGTTGGGAGCTTATTAATTCCCAGACACTTTCTGTTTTATAGAATTTTTTACCAATTCCATACATATCGGAAAGTAGCTGGGAGATATTTTGTGTGGTTTTCCAATTACCTAGGTTGCCTGTGGTACGAGGTGTAAATAATTTGGAATAAATTAAGATGGGAATATATTCCAGAGAGAAGTAGCCTTCTGAGATGGTTGGATCGGCACTCAGGTTAGAAGTAATAATAAGAATATCATTTACATCCATTTTCCTGTAAATAGTAGGCAACATGTGATCAATTTTTTCTAGATACTGGGTGTAGTATTCTACTCTGTCGTCATGATGATTTTCATAAAAAAAATTATTCACTGCATGCATTAAAATAATATTCTCTTTTATTTCATTCTCTTTTATTGCATCTTGTATATGGAAAAAAGCTTTCATGGTTTCTTCTAAAGAGACAGGATATATATTATCTAAGAAATATTCTTGATTAAACATAGATCCCAGTTTACCTATATTATACAGGCCAATACCACCTTCATATAAATCATTTACAATAGTTCTCACCTCTTCTAATATAGGCAGAGAAAACATTCCTAAATGGTTGATGGTATATTCTTGCTGATTGACCGTAAAAGACTGTGTGCATATGTAGGGTACATTCCACTGATCTAATATATACCTAGCCTGATGTGCAATAGTTTGTAAGTCTACTTGACTGATAACAGTGGTGTCAGCCCCAATATTGATTGTCTCATCAGGGGTAACATATAGGAACGGTTGCTTTAATGAGATATGCTCTTTTTGAAATTTATGTATGATTTCTGATAAAGAGCTTTCTGATACATGTAAAAATTTGATGTCCAGTGCACTTTGAAATTCGTTAAGTCTATCCTCTTTTAACCTGATATTACCGCTTGTTTTTTCAAAAATATTTACTACTTGGAAGGATGATTTGATTTGTTTATCATCTACATTAGACAACATATTATAATAAAAATGTAAAGGATTTAAATGGATTGTATGATGTTGTGATTTTGCATAAAAACCTTCTGTCAAATTTATGCGTAAATGATTACGCAATGTACTCATATTACTTAGTCCCAAACGTGATAGATTAGGTATATTTAATGCTCTATCCATTCTTTCTGTATGCTCTAGCGTATCTAATCTATTCTTGCCAAAGTATGGAGATTGGGGCATGGAGCCTACACCAAGTCCATCAATACAGTATAAAATAGTAGTTCCTAATCCTTCCTGGTAAATAGTTGGTTTCATGAAGTGAATTAACTATAATTTTGATACAGGCTAACTACTTCATTCATTGTGTACTCTAAAGAATGCATAGCCACCTTTTGTATGTTATCTGGTGAATAGAGAGAAGTAAAGTTAATGCACAAACCAACGTATAAATATATACCTAGGTCTAATTTTTGTTTTATGATGAGTAACATCATTCTGTTATCATGGAATTCTGTAAGTAAGTTATTGGATTTATGTAGTATCAATGTGTCATCCTTACATAATCTATTAGAAAGAATATCTTTTTCAACAATATAAACCTATACAATTTGTGAGGGTTGAGAGAACAAAGCATAATCCTAGATGGTTTATCTGTTACCTGTATAATATTCTTTTCTACACCTGTAATTAAATGTATTTTCATATCATCCTATCGTGTAATATGTTTTGTGATCTCTTGTAGATTTTGCTAAGCTAGTTTTTTGATGAATAAGCTTCGGATAAAATGAGAGCAATTTCTTGTCTGGTAAACTCTACAGGGGGCATTTGTTTATTAGAGAGCATCTCTCTAACCTTGGTACCACTCAAAATGATACGGGCATCTTGATCCTGTGAATGAGAACAAGTTTTATCTGAAGCCATGCCATTACATTTTTTACAATAAAAAGCATGTTCAAACTTTAGGGGAATAATCTCTATTTCCTGGTTAGAATAATCATCAAAAATATGATGTGCGTCATAGGTACCATAAAACTTACCTACACCTGCATGATCTCTTCCCACAATAAAGTGGCTACAACCATAGTTTTTACGACATAATGCATGGAAAATAGCTTCTTTTGGGCCAGCATAATTCATTGCCGCCGGAAAAACACCCAAGATTGTTCGCTCTTTAGGGAAATAGGTATCCACTAAGCTAGTATAACATTTCATCCGTACATCTGCTGGTATGTCATCTCCTTTGGTAGCACCAACAAGAGGATGAATAAAGAGTCCATCTGCCATTTCTAGGGCACACTTTAGTAGATATTCATGTGCTCGATGGATAGGATTACGTGTTTGAAAAGCAACAATTTTACCCCATTCTTTTTGTGTAAATAACTCACGACTCTGTTGAGGAGATAACCGGTAAGAGTGAAATTGTTTGTGAGCAATGGGAGTATATTGTATAACGTTACCGCCTATACAGTATTCGGGTAGATCCATTATGTATTTTACCTGGGGATGTGATGTGTCTGTCGTACGAAATACACTCTTAGCCCATTTCTCTTTATCGGGTTTAAAGATAGAATGTATCTGTATAGTACCATAGATGGTACCTTGGAAAGTTAATAACATACTATCTTGATTTTTGATCTTATCCACTAACTCCTGGTTAGCAGGTAATACAATAGGTATTGTCCATGGTAGGCCATTATCTAATCGGCCACTTTGTACCACTGAAAGAAAATCTTTTTCTATTAGGAATCCTTCTAAAGGGGAAAAGACGCCTGTGGAAATCATTTCTAGATCGTTAAGAATACGTTCACTAATCTCTATTGCACTGATACCTGTTTTATTAATCTCTTCCTGTGATATGATTTGTTGTGTATTAACAAGTTTACCACCATGTGGCTTAATTAAGTTATTCATATATGCTCCTTAACTAGATGGTCTGCCTTTGACCATCTATTATTTACAAACTCATGATCAATATGAAAAACTTTAACTGTTGTATTTTGTTGTTTTTCACGAATAAATCCTTCTAAACCTAAAGAATCCGTAGCTGTAATAATGGCTTGACCAATATCTTCTAAAAACTCAATAAATTGTTTTTTACGGTTTACATCAAGCTCATTTAACACATCATCAATAAGTAATATTGGCGTTTCATTGGTTTTCATTCTAGTATAAAAAAATTGAGCCATTTTAAGTGACAAAGCCACGGTTCTTTTTTGGCCTTGTGAAGCTACCTGCTTAATATCTAAATGTGGCGACCTATCTAGTATAATACAAAACTGATCTCTATGAATACCTTCAGATGTATGTTTGTATTGTACGTCTCTTTTTTGTAAATCCCTTAACTTTTGAAAATACATCTCTTCGTCTTGCATAAAGCCTATAGAAGGTTGGTAGGTAAACAGCCATTTATCCTTGCCCGCAGAAATATGATCCACATATTTCTGGAAAGGCTCTTGAAATTCTTGCGTAAAGTCGTGTCGTTTTTTTTGTAAAAATGTTCCTTTTAGAGCCAATTCACGATTGAGACTATCTAGATATATAAAATCTATTTTTGCCAGATCCGTATTCCGTAAAAAATGTGATTTCATAAGCATAATTTTTTTGTACTGTTGTAAATTAATTAAATATTGCCTATCAAAAGAAGATAACACTATATCAACAAATCGTCTACGGGCAATTGGTGTCGTGTCAAAAAGTGCTATATCATCAGGGGAAAATACAACCGTTTGAAATTGACCAATAAAATCTATAATACGTTTAATAGCTTCACCATTTTTTTTAAGGCTGCGTATTTGACAACGGCCTTGCTTACCATACCCAGCATGTAAAATATGATTGCCCATGCTATTCATATACTGTATGCGAATAGAGTAAAATGTCTTATCCCACTGAATAATATCCTGTTCAGTAGAGGTACGAAAAGATTTTAACAGACTAGCTATAGAAATGGCTTCTAGTATGCTAGTTTTACCAATACCATTCTCACCATTTAAAAAAATAAGTCGAGAATTTAAATCTAATTCAAGATTCTTGTAAACACGAAAGTTCTCTATCGATAGCTTCAGCAATTGGGTAGGGAAAAAGGACATGTGTACTCTATTAAGTACGCATGGGCATGATCAATGCGACAAAGTCTTTATCATCACAATCGTGAATCACGATTGGCTTGTCTTGATCATGAATCACTATTTTGATCTGTTTGCTATCTAAATTTTTAATAATATCCATTAGGTAGCTTGCGTTAAAACATATTTCTATGTCTTTGTTTGGTTTTTCTATATCTATGTTGATAATAGCCTTACCCATATCTGGTGTATTAGCCTGTAGTGATAATACTGTGTCTTTAAGGATTAAACGAATCTGAAAAGAAGGTTGTTCTGTCATGACCATAACCTGTCGTAGAGAATCAAATATCTTGCCTCTATCCAGTACAAGGATAATGCTATCCTCACTTTCTTCAGGTAAAACTTTTTTATAGTCGGGGAACTTACCTTCTAGTAGTCGACTAGAAAGCTCAGCGTCACCTATCGTGAAAAAGATATCTCTCTGCTGAATACCCAATTGAATATTTTCATTCATATCCAATAATTTTTCTAGTTCTTGTATTGCCTTAGCATGTATTACCACATCAGCACCATCTGTTTCAAAATTGATAGTTTTGGGTAATGCTCGGGTGATGGCAGAAAGACGTCGGCCATCTGTGCCTACTAATGTAATCCGATTAGTTTCACCAACGATGAAGCATATTCCATTATAAACATAGCGTGCATCTTCATGAGAAATAGCATATAATGTTTTTCTCAGCATCTCACCTAATAACTGACTAGAAACAGGAAATAAATTGGAGCTTTGAATGCGATTTATTTCTGGAAATTGTTGTTTAGATGCACTGGTCATCTCATAAGAGGCAGATATTGTGCTATCTCCCTTCACGAAGATGTGGGGGGTGTCATCTTCACTATCTGATTGACTAGAATCTTTATCTGTAGCAGACGTAAAATGTATCTTACCAGGAGGTAGTTCTCTAGCCAATCGACTCAACGTACGTGCTTTTAAAATCACACTACCTTGGATAGTATTTTCTGCAGGCACTCGGATTCGCACAGTACTTTCCATATCTGATCCTGTAATGTAAATGTGATCATCTTCTATGGAAATCAAGACATTGGATAATAGAGTCTGCATATCTCTAGAAGGTATAATGACATTCAATCTACTCATGGATTTTTCAAATATATTTTTATCTATGGAGAATTGTATTGACATATCAGCCAACCCTGAGCTATTAAAGTACTACGTAAAGTAGAAAATTAGTTATGTATTTATGGGTGGGTCTGGGAAATCCAGGAAAGGAATATGCAAGAACCTTGCATAATATAGGTGTCTTTTCTATACAAAATCTATTGGGTACTAAAGCCACTATACTGAATAAAAAAATCACTTCTCTGATACTTCAACAAGATGTTTTACCCAATACAATCGTCATATTTCCACAAACTTATATGAATGATTCAGGCAGAGCAGTTAGTTCTGCTCTGCGTTATTTTAATGTTAATATTAGTGATGTGGTTGTCTTTCATGATGAAATTGAAATACCTGCAAATAATATTCGGTATAAATTTAGTAATGGCCATGCTGGACATAATGGTTTGCGTAGTATTATTGACATGATACATTCTAAGGATTTTCATCGCATTAGGATTGGTGTTGGTAGATCTACCAATCCCTTAGAAAAGGTAAGTGATTTTTTACTTAAACCAAGAGCTAACTTAGAGCCCTATGTTGATATTAAAACACTTGCCTCTATTTTATCAGAGAAAAATTTGTATCAACTGTCATAGGTAGTTTTTTTGTTTTTTAATATCTTTCAAGCATGTGAAGCCATAAATGGACATGGTATGTTCTAGCTCTTGTATATATTGACGTAAAACATGATAAGTACCAAAGCGTTGGAAAGCTATGGTGGCGATTGCTACAGGCCGGCCAATTAAAACGGCATCTGCCCCTAAACTTAGCATCTTAAATACATCTATTCCTGAGCGTATCCCGCCATCAGCTAGAATCTCCACATCAGGAAAATGTTTTCGTACGTATTGTGTAATCATAGGTAATACCATTGCTGTACCAGGCATAGAATCTAGTACCCTACCACCATGATTACTAATAATAATAGCACTGGCACCAGCCTGACAAGAAAGCTTAGCATCTTCAACAGACATAACTCCTTTTATAAAAAAGGGAATGGGGGCAACCATGGATAGGCGTTGTAATAACTCAACAGACTTTCTAGTACTGAATTGTTTTTTTTGTATCATTGTTTGGAAAGATAAAGCATCAATATCCATTCCCCAGGCTGACACACCATGTGCATAGGCGATTTGGATTCTATCTTCCAACAGTTTTAAATCGCTCCTAGGTTTAAATACAGGAAATCCAGAACCTAATTTTCGAATGGCCTTTAAACCAATTAAAAATTTATCTTCTGTTGCACCATCACCAAACATGGGTATTAGTCCTAGCTTTTTACTTGCAGTACCTGTTTCAAAAGCATATTCCCACTCTGTTATACTACCACCCATATTTGTTATACTACCTGTAATGGGTGCTGTCATAATAGGGGCATTAGTAGGTATACCTAAAATAGATGTTTTTACACTAATCCTTTTGGCGATATCACAGTTAGTTTGTTTCATATCAATATACTTGGGAACTAAATGAATATTTTTTAGAGCTATTAGGTTATTTTGAAAAGATTCCATTCTACCTAAGGCACCCATCCCAGGTACCCTAGAAGCACAGTTTATACCATCACATATTTTACAGACCCAACAAAACTGGGGGTTAAACTTTGCTTTACTTTGTTTGCGTAGCGTTTTGTCGTCAAAAACAGGATAACTTACCTTTATAATTAATTGTTTGCAAAAAGACTGGAAAAGTTTTTCAGCGGTTTGTAAGTTTTTACCTTGGATAATAATATGTGCTAGCTTACCCACATTATTTTTGATGGGTAGAATTAAATCAGATACTTTATAGTTAATCGCAGTATGTTCAATAGAGGCATTTGCATGGGATAGGTCCTCTGGCATGGTAATTTCATCTAATCTACCACCTGCAGTGATAATAGATCTCTCAATAGCTATTTGATTATGTCGTATATTTTGGATTTTGTTTATAAAATCTGGATGACGAGTGATTAAATCTACATATAAAGCTATGAGGTCAACCTGAGTAGATAGGAAAAAGGTATGCGTACTCATGAATCCACCAGAGAGTCTAGATGCGATTTCATTAATAAGAATTTTTTTATTGCGTGTATATTTAAGATCTGCTTTTAAGGCCCCATGATAGGGTTTATCTTCTATCATGCCTAAGCAGTCAGAAAAATTTTGCATACATTTGTGGATTTGTGTGATTACATCCTTATCAAATTTACTGGGCATATTATGTCCCAGCTCAATAAAGTACATACCATCTTTACGACGGATAATCCTATCCGCTATGCCTGTGATATAACATTGGCCATCATAGACTAATGCATCTACTGATATTTCTCGTCCATGAATGTATTGTTCTATGATAACAGTTTGGCTCTTAGATTCTATCTGAGATAATTCAAAGGCAAAAGAGAGATCTGTTTTATCTCGTAGAAAAATCACACCTCGTGCCCCCATGTTATCAACAGGTTTGATAACATGGGATTGGGTTTCGTCTTGTTGGTTTAGCCATTCATGAAGTGTATTCTTATCTGATGAGACACAATAAGAAGGTTGTATAAAATTATTTTTTTGTAATAAATCTCGCATCTGAGATTTATTAGAAGTAACTATACTTTGCTGTTGTGAAATGGATGGTAACCCTAGTTGTCCAGATAACCATGCAACGGTTTGCATCATATCTGTTCCACATGTTAATATGTGTTGGATTTGTGTTTTATATGGTTTATCTTCAAGTATCGCTAAAATACTTTGCTTATCGGATGTGGATAATGGTATAAAATCATGGCTATATTGTCGAGCCACTGCATCAGGATTTTGATCTACTACGCTTACTCTATAACTACGTTTTCTAAGTTCATGTACCAAGGGTAGTTGTAACTGACCCCCACCTAGTACAATATAATACATGTCCATAAATCTCTTATGTGTTAAACACGATCCATCTTAGGCTGGTAATTATCTTGTTGCAGATAAAGTTTATACGGCAAGAGTATATTTTCATTGCTATACGGATTCTTTGTATTTATCTCTTCTGCACAGATCTTCAAGTATGTTACATTGGTTTGGATATAATCTAGAATAATCATATTGTTTTTGGGTATTTTAAAATAGTATTTTATATTTTTATAATGAGAAAGGTATTGATGAGCTTGTTCTAAGTAGAGTAAGGTACGTGATTTATCTTGGCTGGTAATCCATATATGAGAGGCCAAAGAAAGTTTTGCTAAACCATGCAATAAAGATGATTCATTTTTGGATGGTGATAATGTACACCATCGCATATTCCATATTTTCTCAGCTTGTTTAAAAGATTGTGCATTAAAATATATAATTCCCAATCGTATATTACTAGTTTTTTTTTGGCAGACAAGTATTATTGTCTGTATCATATATAGGGTGATAATGGGTTTAAGATATAGTTTTTTTAAATATCTAGTAAAATGTATAAAAAAATCTTGCAGTATATTCTTATCAGATTGTAAAATCCAACTTGTAGTAGTAGGT
The DNA here is from genome assembly GCA_965262015.1 of Leptospiria bacterium. Taxonomy (GTDB): domain Bacteria; phylum Spirochaetota; class Leptospiria; order Turneriellales; family CBDBES01. The sequence goes on along the minus strand of OZ253494.1, from coordinate 683,136 downwards.
ATGTCATACTTATGTTCTTGTAAGTTTGTAATTGGATCTACTAAACCACAGCTTTGTATATTCTTATAATCATGCAGATTATTATGAAGATTAATGGCAATACCATGATAGACAACATTTTTTTTTACACCTATGCCAACAAAAGCTATTTTTCCTTTATGAGTCCATACTCCCGAATTTTGTGGATGTATGAATCCTAGTATCTGATAATCTTGTAAAGTTTGTATGATACTTGTTTCTAGTCTAGCAATGAATGTATCTAATCCTTCAGGTAGTAGTTCTAGTGGTACCACAAAATAGACAACTAACTGACCAGGATTGTGTAGGGTAACAGAACCTCCTCTACGAGCAACTATGGGCTTGAGCTTCTTATTAAGTATATGATCTTCATGGGTGTTTACTCCTCTAGTATACACTAAATGATGTTCTAACCCCCAACAAAAAGATTTTTTTTTTTGCTTGCTTCTACTAGTTTTGATTCCATCAGAGCAAGAGCATTATCATAAGATATTCTTCCTACAAAGTGTATATCTAGGTTTAATGTACTGGAATTAAACAACATGCTTCTATGGAAACTGGATGCGGTTGTTATCTAAATAATTTATATTTTTATCCATCATTCCCTGAAAATCAGGGATAAACTTACTTTACACTTTATGATGTCAAGTTATCTAAAGCAGAACTTTTATGTATGCAGTTTATCCAGGTAGTTTTGATCCATTTACTAATGGTCATCTTGACATTTTAAAACGCTCGACTAAACTTTTTTCTCATGTGATTATTGCTATTTTACACCATACCTCTAAAAAACCATTTTTAAATATAGATGAGAGATTGACTCTCATCCAAAAAGTAGTTGAACCCTATAATAATATTCAAGTAAAAACCTTTAATGGTCTATTAGTAGATTTTTGTAAGCAAAATAATATTAATGTTATCCTACGTGGGTTGCGAACAGTCACTGATTTTGACTATGAATATGCTATTGCCATGATGAATAAGGAATTACTGTCAGGAGTGGAAACTGTTTTTTTGACATCAGATAAACAGTATTCGTTTATTTCTTCAACAATCATTCGTGAAGTTGCTCTGTTAGATGGTGATGTTAGTGTGCATGTGCCTCCAGTGATTAGTGACTATATTAAGCAACTGCCTGAAAATCGTAAAACTCGTAATATTACATGATACAATCTTTTCCCTATTTTTTTCTTGTTATTAGGCATCTATTTTAAACATAAAATGAAAACGAAACATAGCTTTTTTCTGATTTTATTATCAGCTGTTAGTATTTTCATGTCATTTGTACCGCTGGGGATATGGCCACTGTTCATAGCGGGTTTGTCTATTCAGTTTTACCTATTGGATCGATGGGCTATAAGTGATATACCCTTACATCAAAGTGCATTATGGGGTCTGTTTTGTGGTACTTTAATTAATGCCATTAGTTGTCACTGGTTAATTTATACCATGGTACAGTTTAGTCAGATACCTGTTATACTATCATGTTTTGTATTTATTTTGTATGCTATTGCTTCTAGTATAAAATGGATGTGTTTTTTTATAACCGCTAGTTGGTATCTTCGTTGGCGTGCACAACATATTGCTACTTTAGACAAAAGTAATTCTATCTTTTTTAGTAAACCGTTACATTTAACAGCTTTGTGGGGACTCACTGAATACTTCTCCTGGCAGTTGTTTCCTTATCACGCTAGTAATCTTATTAGTACCAATCTGTATATAGTCCAGATAGCTGATATTCTGGGTACCTATGGTGCTTCTTTGATTATATTTTTGATTACTTATTTTGTGTATGTGATGATCAGAGAGAGACGTTTATCATTTTTGGGGATAGGACTAATCATTATGGTCCACATGTATGGTATAGGGGCTATCTGGTATTGGGATAAGCAAGCTAGTACATATCCTATTAAGACAATTAGTGTGATGCAAAGTAATACGCCACTGGTGCCAGCTGATAAATCATCCGAAAAAATTCAAGATTACTATGAAGAGGCCATGTATGCTTTACAAAAAAGTATAAAGTTTAGTGAGGCTATGTTGCGCAGAGCGTATGCGAATCCCCAAGACCAATCTCTTGATCTAATTCTATGGCCAGAGGGTAGTATACCACATGTATCTTATAGAATATTTAAGCCTTTTGACCAAGCATTAGAGAGAATAGCCTCATACCATCATAACTCTCATATGCAGAGGCAGAGATCTCTATTTCAAAGTTTAAATAATATTCCAGAGAGTTCTATGAAGGATAAACCTAATTTAGAAATTATGTTTAATGATTTGCTTTATAAAAATATAGGCTCTCTTAATGAAGAAGCTTATAGTAATGTGATTCTCTTTGATGTTCCTGGTCGTCGTATTAAAGAGGAATACCAAAAAATCAAATTACTACCTTTTGCAGAATATGTGCCTATCCTAAGTACATTGCAACATTATTATCCTGATCTCATTCATATTTCTAGCTTTAATGCAGGAAAACAATATAAGTTACTTCAATCAGATGTAGGACAGGCTATGCCTTTGGTATGTTATGAAGTTATTCTTCCTCAATTTGTGCTAGATTTTTATAGAAATACAGATAGAAAAGCTCAGATAATCATTAATCTAGCTAATGACGCATGGTTTGGCCAGTCTATTGAAAGTAGAGAACACTTGGAATTGGCTAGGTTACGTGCTATTGAGTTTAGAATTCCATTATTACGTGCAATGAATTCGGGTATTAGCACTTATTTTGATGTTACAGGGCGTAGTAATCAAGAAACGCCAATATTTACTGAGGCAATGCCTATTTATAAAGTTCGAGTACCTCCACCAGACCGGAGACAAACCCTTTATGCTTTTTGGGGCAATTATCCTCTTTTTATTTTCTACACTGCTTTTCTCCTTTTGTGGTGTTTATACTTTCTAAAGACTTGGTTAGAGGAACGTGTATGAATGTTACACTTAGTGTTCTGGATTAGCATAAAATGCCCAATAGATATTTTCTATCTGATGGAGATTAGCTAAGATAGATTGCTCAACACATTTTTGGATAATCGTTTGATTCTCCGTAGATATATCATCCCATGGATTCTTACGTATGTCAATTATAAGTTGCTTATTATGAAACCATATTTTTCTGATCATATGTGGTTGTTGTGTTAACATTTTAAGGCCAACATGATATTTACTAAACATTAAAGCATGAATAATATATTGAGCATTCTGTTCAATAGAAATAGGATCTTCTTTATCTATCTGGTATACATGTTGCTGTATTTTGCTAAATGGTGTAGATGTGTGGTTTGGATCTTTTTTGTCGTCTAGTGTCATTGGGTAAAAAAGTATAAGTTTTTGTTTAGACTGAGAGAATAAATATTGTACCAAGGGGATAGGATTTAGTAGAGCTATTGGATTGATAGCTGTTAAGCTAAAAAATAATAGTATATTGCCTGCTCCCAAAATTAACATACACCGTTTCCAAAAGGCTTGATCATTTTCCTGTATTTTGTTCAAAAATATACGAATATTCTGGTGCATAAGACTATACCTTATCTAGGGCTTGCATATATCTTTTGACTGCCAACTCCACTGCAAGACTAATTTTTTTACGAAATACTTTGCTTTGTAAAGTACGTGCTTCTTTAGGATTACTAAGATAACCTGTTTCAAGTAAGAGGGCAGGTGCCGCCACATCTCGCATAACTGCAAAGTCTGCTCTGTGTATTGAGCGACTTGATACTATGTGAGCTAACATTTCAGAAAAAGTACCATAAAAAATACGAGCCAACATCTGGCTACGTCGGGCAATATTTGAGTTAATAATATATGCTTCATGCTTCCTAGCATATTTGTAACCTTTTTCTGTTTGATTCTCTCTAACCATCACAAGTCTTGCCTCAGATGTACTCGGTCGTGAGCCTAAGAAATAAATTTCAAATCCATGAATTTTAGAGGAACTATGTTGATTACAGTGTATACTTAAAAAAATACCATTTTTTCTATATTTCCCAAGATAGTGATTCGCAATTTGGCTTCTCTTGTTTAAAGAGATAAATTGGTCCTTATGACGTGTTAAAATAATTCGTGTTTTACTTAGCTTAGATCTGAGATGTGAAGCAACAGCTAAAGCAATATCTAAAGCAACTTTTTTTTCTAATATATTGTTACGGGTAGATGTACCTGGATCCTTGCCACCATGTCCAGCATCTATTACAATAAAATCTAGATTCTTTCTCTTTCTCTTTCTATACGTTTTATATATTTTATTTGGTTTATGGTGTGCCTGTTTTGGTTTTAAGAGTTTGCTGATTAGAGTCTGTGCAAATGCTTTAGGTAATAATACCTGTGTACGGTAGTATTTGATAGGATATGGTAGATTGTAAACCAAGCCGTTATATACGTATATCTGAGAATCAATTTGGAATCGGATATAGGCATTTTTTGTAGATAATTTAACTATCAGATCTAGAGGATCCCACCTATAGTTTATTATATGTTTATTGTGTTTTTTAATAACACTTTTTAGAGGTAAATAGACTGGTTGATTAGTAAAAACATTATGGGTGATCACAATAGTACACAGAAAAGTAAATATGTGTAAAAAAATACCTTGCTTTTTTGTTAGCATACCACTATAAAATGTCGGGTGAAACATGACACAAACAAAAGCGAGTAACCAAAAAACTGCTATTATTCTGGGTAATATTGGTTCTCCAGAAGAGCCGTCCCTTCGTGCTGTAAAACGCTATCTATATAATTTTTTGATGGATAAGCATGTTATCACAGTCTTTTGGCCTTTAAGGTATATTTTAGTACGGTATGTTATTATCCCACTCCGGAGTCGGACTGTCACAAATGCATATAAAAAAATATGGTTCAAAGATGATGCACCTTTGGTTTATTATACCCGTCAACAAGCAAAATTATTAGAGAATACACTAGGATGTCCAGTTTATGTAGCTATGCGGTACGGCAAGATTTCTATAGAAAATGCACTGCATCATATTGCTAAAACTGAGATAGTAAATTTAGTAATTTGTCCTTTGTATCCACAATATGCCTTATCTAGTTACGAAAGTTATGTAGATGAATGCCACAAGCTATTTATTCACATGGAAAAATCTTTGAAAAAAAAATACCATGTTACTTTTGTTCCTCCTTTTTATTCTCAGCCAGAGTATATAGCTACTCTTGGTAGTTTACTGAAACAATTTTTAGAGAGTATACCTGAATATAATCACATTCTTTTTAGTTATCATAGTATACCAGAAGAACATATTTACATGGTTGACCATAATAGCCACTGTGCTTTGGATGATGATTGTTGTTCTGCCTCTACAGAAAAAATAGAACATTGTTATAGAGCACAATCAGTTTACATTACAAAGAAAATTGCCGAGTACTGTGAGCTTAATTTAGATGTATACAGTATTGCATACCAGTCTCGAATTAATACACAAAAATGGTTAAAGCCTTATACCGATAAAGTACTTACAGATTTTGCCCATAATCAAATACAGAATATTGTAGTGATTTGTCCTTCGTTTGTGGTAGACTGTTTGGAAACAATAGAAGAGATGGGAATCAGGAATCAAGAGCTTTTTGTAGAGCATGGGGGTAAAAAGTTATTTGTAGTGCCATGTTTAAATGATAATGCTATTTGGATTCAAGCGTTATCTGCGATTATTCAAAGAGTTTGCCCATCTCTCGTTTAAGTAGCATGCTTTCTGCTCTATAATAATAAAATAGTAATCAGTCGCTATTTCGATTCGATGATGTTAAGGAGGCTTATGATATGTTATTTGTTTTATTCATTGCCGTAAGTATAATTTGTATCTTTAGCATTCGTACAGCTTACCGGTATTCTAGAAGTCAGTATCACCCAATAACCACAGAGAATGAATCGTACGATCTATCAAATAAACATCAGACCAATCCTGCAAAACCAGAAAGTGATTCGGAGGTAGAAGATGAGTTATTATTTTTAGTTAATACAGGTTATGTTGATCAAGGTATCTTATTAAATGCTTTTTCAATGAATCAAGGTGAAGATTGGTATGTTATAGAGTTTGGTGAAGATGCAAACGAAAAGCCTATGTTATTAGAACAGAAACATCCACATGTTTCCTTAAGGCCTAAAGATTGGGAAAAACTTAAGAACTATGTATTAAAAAATGGTGCAGTTAACTTATCAGATCGTAAAGGAGTTAAGCTTCTAGAGAATGCTGGTTTTGAAGTTAAGACAATAAAAAAATAGTGTGGTAGCGATCGTATCCTTGCTTAAGTGACATTCTTGTATGTAGGTTGTCTATAATTCGCTTGATAATATTTTTCTACAAAGAGGTTCATCACTTTGTAGCATAAGAGGCATCAGAGATAACATAATCATACTAATACAATCCGTAGGTGATGGAGAGGCTTTTTTTTGTTAGGGTAGCTTAGGAAATCTAGAAAAATCAGGTTCTCTTTTATTTTGGAATGCGTTTCTTCCTTCTTGTGCTTCTTCGCTCATATAGTATAACATGGTAGCATTACCAGCTAATTCTTGTAAACCCATCTGGCCATCACAATCAGCATTAAATGCAGATTTTAGACAACGAAGAGCCATAGGTGAAAGAACTAGAATCTCTTTACACCATTTTATTGTTTCTATTTCTAATTGGTCTGGAGGGACTACATGATTTACTAGACCCATGGACAAAGCTTCTTGTGCAGAATATTGTCTACATAAAAACCATATTTCTCTGGCTTTTTTTTGTCCCACTATTCTAGCTAAATAACTAGCACCAAGTCCACCATCAAAAGAACCTACTTTAGGGCCTGTCTGTCCAAAAATAGCATTTTCCGAAGCGATACTCAAATCACATACGACATGAAGAACATGCCCCCCTCCAATAGCATAGCCATTCACCATGGCGATTATAGGCTTAGGACAGGTTCTGATTTGTCTCTGGAAATCCAATACGTTTAATCGCATCTTGCCTTGATTATCTTTATATCCATGATCACCACGTATCATCTGATCTCCACCAGAACAAAAAGCTTTATCACCTGCACCAGTAAGAATAATCACACCAATAGAGATATCTTCTTGTGCATCATGTAAGGCATCACTCATTTCAAAGACTGTTTCAGGTCGAAATGCATTATGTTTATGGGGACGGTTAATGGTAATTTTTGCAATACCCTTGGATTTATGGTAGATAACATCATTGTAATTTCTATTCAACTCTTCCCACTGCATAACTGTAATTCCCTCGATCTACCTGTACCACTTTGTAAGCAAAGTAGAAGAGTCAAATATAATTATTATGCTTGTCAGTGAGTATGGGTGCCATACTGGATCTGGCATTTATGAGTCTTACTTGTGGTATTGTTGGTTTGCCTAATGTAGGTAAGTCAACCTTGTTCAATGCCTTAACCAAGTCATATTCTGCTGAATCGGCTAATTTTCCATTTTGTACAATTGATCCAAATACGGGTGTGGTAGATATACCAGATCTGCGTTTGGACCAGCTAGCAGAGATGGTACAAACAAAAAAAAAGGTACCTGCAACTATACAATTTGTAGATATTGCAGGTTTGGTGGAGGGTGCATCAAAGGGCGAAGGATTGGGCAACCAATTTCTCTCGCATATAGCTTCTACGCATGCTATTTTACATGTTGTATGCTGTTTTGAGGATGCAAACATTACACATGTTACAGGTTCTGTGAATCCCATAAGAGATGTAGAGATAGTTGAATTAGAATTATTATTAGCAGATACGGATATAATCTCTAAGCGTTTAGATAAAATTCACAAGGCCATTAAAGGAGTTTCTGCGAAATCTAATGATCGTGAGGCTATGACATTGTTAGCAGAAAAAAATATATTAGAAAAAGTGGCAGAACAGTTATCCAAAGAGATTAGTATTAGAGAGCAAGAGCTTACTTTGACTGAGAGACAGATGTTACGATTGTTACCTCTTTTGACTTCCAAGCCAGTATTATATCTAGCCAACGTATCTGAGGATGGTATTCGTGATATAGAACAATGTACTCACTTTAATCAATTAAAAACATATGCCTTGGCACACGGTGCAAATATATTACCTGTATCTGCAAAACTGGAATCTGAGTTGGTTGGTTTAAATGACGAAGAAACAAAAGAATTTTTAAGTGAGTTTAATATTCAAGAACCTGGTCTACACCGTGTTATTCGTTCTGTGAATCAATTACTAGGTTATATTACATTTTTTACGGCTGGCCCCCAAGAAGTAAAGGCATGGAAAATACATGCAGGTAGTACTGCATATGTGTCAGCGGCTTTAATACATTCAGATATACAACGTGGCTTTATACGGGCTGAAGTAACATCCATGGACGACTTTTTGTCATGTGGTGGCTTAAAACAAGCACAAGAAGCAGGTAAGATGAAATTGGAAGGTAAGGATTACATCGTGCAAGATGCTGATATAATTTACTTTCGATTTAATGTCTGATACATCATCTATTCAAACAATCAAACGGGCATAGAATGGTGTATGGTACCTTCTAAATTGAAGTGTGAAAATTAGCTTTACTCTTTAAATACTTTATAGATATTAAAACAAAAAATATATTTAGGTCTTGTACTGGATTATGATCAATAACATGTGAGGCTATCCTTACAAGGGGAAACTGTTAACTAAGCCTATCTTGTCTAGAACCGGTACTAACTCTCCAATCCATAACCAGACTTAATTTTCCAACATATCACAATCTGTTTCCTTGTTTAGATATTTCTCTCAAGTAATCTATTGCTACATTCATTTTATGTTTTATTTTGCTGTAGATGGTGGATGAATGTTTGTATAGTTTAAGGGTAATATGAGGGATGTTTAATCTAGAAACCTTAGAATTGTAAATGACTTCTTTCCCCTTAAATGATAAATATGTATACCTCTATTTATTTATTCTATAGGTATTAGATCGCTTACAGAGTAAATAATGAGCTTATTCTTTAAATTAATTTTTGCACTTCAAAATGGAAGATACCTGGTTATATAATGTCTCTAAAAGTTATCTACACCTCGTATGTAGACTTTTTGTTTCTTAAGGTTTAATTGCTCTTCTCTTTCGATACAACCAATGATACGGCTATCTGGTTCTAATGTGTTTAATGCGTTCCATTGAGATGGTTCTATAATAAGTACCATACCATAACCCATGTTAAATGTCTGGTACATACTTATATGGTCAATGTATTGTGCTAACCATGAGAAAATAGTAGGGAGCTGGTTATTATGTTCATCTTCAATAATAGCTATGTATCCTTGTTTTGGCAGTATACGTGCTATATTTTCATATAGACCACCTCCAGTAATGTGTGCAATAGCTTTGATCTGTATTTGTTCTATAAGATTAGGAATATGTTTGTATATTTTTGTGGGAGTTAGTAATTGCTGTTCAACAAAAGAAGAGTTGTTTGCAATAGTTTCCCAAAAAGTTTTGTTTTGTTGACTAATAACATGGCGTACTAGTGAAAATCCGTTACTATGTAAGCCAGAAGATGGTAGGGCGACTAGTATGTCTTTTTCATGGATATCATCTATTTTAGGAAACTGCATGTTGTTAGTACGTGAACCTACACAAAAACCTGCTAAATCAAATGTGTTTTTTTTCATTGTGCCAGGGTGTTCAGCGGTTTCACCTCCTAATAGTGCGATTTCTACATCTGAGCATGCTTTAGTAATACTTTCTAGTACAGGTATATACCATGTATCTTCTAGAGTTTCACATGCAATATAATCCAGAAAAAACATGGGTATAGCCCCCATACAATATAAATCATTTACACACATCGCCACTAGATCTTGACCCAATGGCTTTAAATAGTTTAAGCGATAACATAAATCAATTTTAGTGCCCACGCCATCTGTCGTAGCCACTAAGTCATTATTTTTAAGCTGATGGTTTGGGGAAAAGATACCTGCAAAATTATTCATAGAATGTTTGATTTGCCCTTGGGTGCTATGTTGATGATTTTTTTGGATGAGCGGAGTTACTTTGCTAAAAGATTTGTGGGCTTGCTCTATATTTACGCCTGATTCTTGGTATAAATTTTTGTTTGTATGATTGAAAGACTTCACGTACAGTACTTGTTCAGGTAACCGTATTATATAACCATGAAATGTAGAATATTATCTGCACATTCTAGTTTTTCAATCATTTTATCTGAGATAAGCAAATTTATCATGGGCTAACAATATACGCCGCTTGTTGGTTAGTCGCTTTAATTTTTCTAACAAATTTTTGGACATCCTGTTTTGTCTGGAAATCACCAAGCCATACAATATGCCAATCTTTATATATGGCTAGAAAAGTAGTACGAGAATATTTTTTTGCCATAACCTTTTTATAACGCTCTGCATTCTTTCTTATTTTAAATGCACCTATCTGGACAGTATATCCATTGGGTCGTGCACCATATGGGAAAGTATATTTTCCTATACCATCTTGTTTTCCTCCAGGCTGGCGGTTGAGACTACCTTCTTTTAGTAAAGATATTTCTACTTTAGCAATCCCCTGATCAGAGAATCCTAGTATTTTAGCCACGGCATAGCTCACATCAATTATCCTACCATCAACGTAAGGTCCACGGTCAACAATGGTTACTTCTGTCTCGTTATTATTATCCAAATTTTTGACTTTTACAAGAGAACCAAGCGGAAAACTTTTATGAACTCCCATTTTTTTATGCATATTAAATCTTTTTCCACTAACAGTCATTTGACCATGCATCTCATTACCATACCAAGCGGCATATCCTGTTTCAATGCCTGGAGTGGGAGTGGCTTGGTCTTGTTTCTTTTCTTCTTGGAAGAAGTCTGCATCATCCTGTATACGCACTTCTTCCTGGGTAGTTTGGCAAGAGACAGTGATAAGATTAAGAATTAGCAGAGAAGGCAATAAAGCTCTACAATATTGCATGTGTTACCTTACATTAAATCCATTGTATTATTTCGTGTAGACATGTAAAATACGTATATAGTCACCATGATGTTGTAACGATCTAATAGAAACCTTTAAGTTTAGAACCAGGGTACGTATTATATCGATGATCCAAGAGGAGTATAATATTATCTAAGGCCATAACAAATAAACCAGGTTTAGCACTTTTGTGACTTTGTACTTTTAATCCCACAAAGGTAAGCGAGTAATGGTTACCTTGTTTTGCATTCCTTGTGTTGGTATTCTTAGGCACGACTATTTCAACACGTCTCCAACCATTAAAATCTAGTGTGGTTAAAGAAACAGTTTGAAGTTTTCCCAGTGAATTTCTAAATATGGAGGATAATTTATGATTTTGTCTGGTACTATATACCCATAAAGAGAAAATTTTAGCGAAACCTAAAACAGTAAGCTCACGTAGGTGTTTCTTGTTTGGTCGTAAAATAACAAAATCTACACCTGGTTTATTAAAAAAACAGTGCACTTCATAGGCATAAATATTTTGTGATCGAGGATTCTCAATATGCCACTTATTAGATAGTGAAAGCCGATTTATATCATTAAAAAAATGCGTACGATTGTTATCATTTTGCGTCAATGGAGTATTTGGGGTAAATTTGGTTGTACTAGGTATAGCTCTTTGGTTTTGCACTTGCCATGTTAGCTGCTCTTCAAAATCTTCAATCAAGTAAAACTGTAAATTTTTGGATGGTAATGTGTGATTCCATAAAGCAACAGCTGGGTTACCTGTAAAATTTAGAGTAGTGGATTCTCTAAATTGAACACCAGCATTTAGTCTACTATTCGTGTTATTGAGGGAATCTATATTCTGGGCTGTGCTTTTTGAAGGGACTATATTTTCGCTAGTAGAGTTTTGAGTGAGCTCAGCGATACGGTCAATTTTTTTTTGCGATCGTTGCACATCAGCAGAGAGGTAAGTTAAAAAACCAACAACAAAGACAGTAAACAACAATCTGCTGGATATTTGTTTCATGGATAACTACAGCATCTACTCATGGCTTAAATAGATTCAGAAAAATTTACTTCCGCAAAATCCCAGTTAACCAAATGAGATAAAAAAACATCAACATAGGATGGTCTCTTATTCTGGTAATCTAGGTAGTATGCGTGCTCCCATACATCAATTGTGATCAATGGGGTAATTCCATCTGTAATAGGCGTATGTGCATTGGCTGTTTTAATAATTTGTAGTTCATTATTCTTAACACCTAGCCATACCCAACCACTACCAAATTGAGCAACTGCTTGTTCAGCGAATTGTTTCTTGAAAGATTCAAAGCCATTAAAGGTTGTATTTATTTGATCTGCTAATTTACCAGATGGTACACCACCTCCCTGAGGTTTCATACTGTTCCAGTAAAATGTATGGTTAAAAACTTGTGCAGCATTATTAAATATGCCCACTTTGGACGGATCACTACCTACCTTTTTGATTAATTCTTCCAATTGGAGATCAGCCAGATCTGTACCTGTGATAAACCCATTTAATTTGTCAACATATGCTTGATGGTGTTTGCCATAGTGAAATGCCATAGTATTAGCAGATATATGTGGCACAAGTGCAGTGTCACTGTAAGGAAGCTTTGGTAATTGGAATGGTCCAGAACTCATGTGTATCTCCTCGTATAGTTATTACTAATCTATCATATTGGGTCCTTGACAGGCCCCTCTACGAGTAATTCTAATACGCAACAGTCTTTAGACTGGTTGCATTTGACAAGTATATAAATTTATGCCAACCTAAATTTAGTAGTTTAGGGACAATTACGTTTATGCGTGCTTTATCTTGTTGATATATTTATATATGTTTATGAAGACAAGCATAAATACCGGTATAAAAGAATATGCAGGCAAGCTATATCAGTTATTTTGAGCTATTTTTCACACCATATTACAAAATAATAATTGACATTTTATTTATTTTTAAATGACGCAGTCCGTATGTATAAAAACCTTATGTCTTATACATTCATATCATCAAAAGGGGTGTTAAAGACGATAAACAAGCAACAATTCTATAGGTCTTTCCCTAACTTTTTAAAGATATTCAAGGGCATTTATTGATCAGTGTATTTGCTATATTGATGGTGAGCATCCAATGAAAAGTGGGTCCCCTTTTTGTGTTGATGGTGATACGCCCACTGGCTTGTTAGTATTGATTGAGCTATCGTAGTTTGTGGGTATTGATTATGGGTTCTACAAATCCATTTGAATTTTTCATTTGACAACGCCAAGGCAGAACATAAACATAAGAGTAGGTATTCAGACCATCTTTATGTTAGTAAATTTGTTAAAATCTAAAATCCACAGAGCCATTATTACAGATGCCTGCCTAAACTATGAAGGCAGTTTAACCTTAGATACTAATTTAATGTGTTCTGCCAATTTATATGTTAATGAAAAAGTACAGGTGGTAAATATCCAGAATGGAATACGCTTTGAAACGTATGTCATAGAAGGGGAAGAAAATTCTGGTCAGGTAGTTTTGAATGGTGCGGCCGCAAGACTTGGTCTACCAGGAGATCTCATTATTATTATGTCTTTTGCACTTTATAGCAAAGAAGAAGTTTCTTCACATGTTCCCAACGTAGTCTTACTAGACCAAAGTACTAAAAAGAACCAAATTAAATAAATAGTCATGAAAAATCAGTCCACTGTCGCTGTCATTGGTGCCGGTGCCATTGGAGCTTTTTATGGTGCCAAACTTTACCAACATGGTCTTTCCGTAGAGTTTTATAGCAAAAAATTTGCTCAAGAAAGTACAAAACCAAATAAAAGCATAGTATGTGATATTTACGTCAATAGTATATGGGGTAGCTTTTCAGCACCCATAACATGTTACCAAGATACGAAAGACATGCAAAGTGCTGATTTTGTATTACTTACCACCAAGGCCCTACCCAGCATTAACTATTTTGATTTAATAAATCCTGTCCTAAAAAAGACTAGTACAATTATTTGTATACAAAATGGTTTATGTAATGAAGAAAACCTAGAAAAGTTATTTCCTAACCATCCCATTGTAGGTGTAACAGCCTTTACCTGTATCCATCGCAGTGGTCATACCATAAATCATATAGACTATGGGCTGTTAAAATTAGCTCCTTTATGCTCTAAATATTCTTTCCATGCAAATATGATTTATAATATATTCCAGCAAGCAGGTATTGAATCTAGCTTACATAATCATCTCAAACAACTACGCTGGGAAAAACTCTTGTGGAATATACCTTTTAATGCCTTATCTGTTATTCTACATGGTGCTAATACACATGATATGCTATTATCCCATCCCATAAATGAGCTAGTAAAACAAATTATGTACGAAATATTTACTGTGGCAAAAGTAGACAACGTAGATCTAAAGCAAAATAATATAGAAGATATGATACAAAGAACCCAGTCCATGAAACCTTATAAAACGTCTATGTTACTTGACTTTGAAAAAAAATCTATTCTAGAAATAGAAGCTATTATAGGCCAACCACGTGCCATAGCCCATAAGCATAACATACCAGTACCCCAACTGGATACCATTTATAGTATATTATATTATATTAGCGAATCTAATATAGCCCATAACTAATGTATTTTAGCATCCACGACAAAGGTTAATATTCACAAAATAACATGTGTTTTACAATTTAATCCTTGTCATGCAGTAGTTTGTAGATTTTTTAGAAAACTACTATGGTGTTCAAATCGGATAGTGGTATCAAAGAACTATCACAAAATATATCTTTCAGTTCTAACCAATCCCGCATCATTCATCCCGCTTACGGGCGATTTCTAGAAGATTTTAAAGAAAAAATGGTGTTTGAACACCCTCGAGGCATCACCTTCACACCTGGTCTAATGTATGACTTTGCAATGACTTTTTTTGAAGCTAATCCGCTTTACATGAATCTAGAATATGCCAAGGCACATGGTCACCTCTCCGTCCCAGCTAGCCCTTTGTTAGTAATGAATATTGCCCTCTCATTAGGGGTGCAGAATAATTCAGAAAAAGCCTATGCTAATCTAGGTTACTATGACATGCAATTTATTCGTCCCGTATATGCAGGCGATACGTTGAGGGCAGTTACCCAGATCAAAGACAAAAAAATACGTGGTGAAGGTAAACCAGGTATTATTACCTTGCATACAATTGCTCTTAACCAGAAAGATCAGGTTGTCATTGAATATTCTAGGAAAATTATGGTTTTACCAAGGCCTCAAGGTGAAAAGGAACGTTTTTACCAAGACAGTCAATTTGATTTTTCTAAGTTCGCTAACCAATCAAAATCTATCCTTATCCCGGAATATGATATTAACACCTCTAAACAATGTAGCTACTGTACAGGCCATAATACCTATTACGAGAATTATAGCATTGGTGACGTCGTCGCTACCCATAATGGGCGTACAATTTCAGATGAACATTTCGCTTGGACGTATAAGCTGGGGAATACCCATCCCCTACATTTTGATAAAATTTTTACGAAAAGTCTTTCTGGGGCCATGAGTGGCCAGCCCATAATATATGGAGGCTTAATTTTTGCCTGGTTACTTGGTCTAGCTGGCCGAGACATATCCGAAAATGCCATTTGGGATCTTGGTTATACGGAAGGGTACCATACTCAACCGGCTAAAAGTGGAGACACCATTTTTGTGATACATCGTGTTATTGGAGAAGAAAAGATAGACCCCATTTATAAAGCAGGTATTAAGCAGTTTCAAGTGATTGGTCTAATTAATATGTCTCCTCGTGAGGCTTTGGATAAATATGCGGGTGATCTATTCATCAAAGAGAATGATAAGAAGAGGATGGGTAAAGAGAAAATTTCTGCCAAGATATTTGAAATCGAAAGATGTCTTTTTCTGAAAAGTCGGCAATTATAAGAGAGGAGATTTAAATAATGATCCACACAGCTGAAAAATTAACCTACAAGGTAGCTGATATTAATCTAGCTGAATTTGGCAGGAAAGAAATCGATATCGCTGAAACAGAAATGCCTGGATTAATGGCTATTCGCGTGAAATATACTAACCAAAAACCACTGTCTGATGTCAAGATTATGGGTTCTCTCCATATGACTATTCAGACAGCTGTCTTAATGGAGACCTTGGTATGTTTAGGGGCTGATGTGCGTTGGGCTTCTTGTAATATTTTTTCTACCCAAGATCATGCTGCTTCTGCCATGGCTAAAGCGGGGATACCGGTGTTTGCATGGGAAGGTGAAACCTTAGAAGAATATTGGTGGGCAACGAATCAGGCTCTTACTTGGCCGGATGGTTCAGGTCCTCATTTGATTGTAGATGATGGTGGTGACGCTACCTTGCTTATTCATCATGGCTTTGAAGCAGAAAACAATCCAAGTATCCTAGACAAGGCAGATTCTAATGAAATGGATATCGTAAATCATTTATTGAAAGATATCCATAAACATGATGCTAACAAATGGCACCGTATTACCAAAAATATGCGTGGTGTTTCTGAAGAAACAACAACAGGAGTTCATCGATTATATCAAATGTTAGAAAACAAAAAATTATTATTTCCAGCGATTAATGTAAATGATTCCGTTACAAAGTCTAAATTTGATAATCTTTATGGTTGTAGAGAGTCCTTAGCGGATGGCATTAAACGTGCCACAGATACAATGATAGCAGGCAAAGAAGTTTTGGTATGTGGTTATGGTGATGTGGGTAAAGGTTGTGCTAGTGCAATGCGTTCTTTGGGTGCAAGAGTTATTATAACAGAGATTGATCCTATTTGTGCCCTACAAGCTTGTATGGAAGGGTACCATGTAAATACGATAGAAGAAGCAGTATCTTCAGTAGATATCTTTGTTACAGCTACAGGTAATAAAGATATTATTACTTATGAGCATATGAAATCCATGAAAGATCATGCCATTGTATGTAATATAGGTCATTTTGATAATGAAATTCAAGTAGAAACCTTACAGGCTGATAAGAAAGTACATAGACTTAATATTAAACCTCAAGTGGATAAATATATTTTTCCTGACGGCCACTGTATTATTTTATTAGCTGAGGGCAGATTGGTAAATTTGGGATGTGCAACAGGCCACTCTTCTTTTGTGATGAGTAGTTCATTTACGAATCAGGTGCTTGCACAACTTTACTTACACCAAAATCAGTTAGATGTTGGGGTGTATTGTTTACCTAAGCATTTGGATGAAGAAGTTGCTCGCCTGCACCTAGATAAACTAGGAGCAAAATTAACTAATCTTACACAAGAACAGTCTGATTATATTGGTATCCCGCAATGCGGTCCCTTTAAACCTGAACATTATCGTTACTAATTTTAGATCTTTGTGCTACTTAATTTTTCTTTGGGGTTCATATTGTAGATAAAAATCTACTAGTGCTCTTTTGTCTTTTTTTCTACGTGCATTTACATAGTTAATATAGCTCATTGTTTTAGATTTTTTTAGTTTACCTCTAGACATAATTTGTTGTATAATATTATTAGTCTCATTTTTAATAAAATTAAGGGTATTTGATGGTAGCATTAGAGGATTATTTTTTGTAATAATACTTAGTATCTTCTTGCTTTCACGAGATTCAATAAGACCTCTTTTCATTAAATCATCAACTGAAAAAATTAAATCATTTATCTGAAACTGGTGCAGACGTATTAATGAAGATAAGATACGCAAAAATCCATGTCGGGTCATATATCCATCGTTATATAATAAAAAAGCAGTTTGAAAATAATTATAGGTATGTACTAGGTTGATATTTTCATGCAGATCGTCTGGAGGATGAGCATTAGAAGCCATATGAATAAAAATCTTTTTCACCTGTAACTTTTTCTTATGTAACATGGGATATAATTTTAACAATAGAGATTGGATAAATTTGAATTCATCTTTATTTACTCCCCAACGATGTAATATAGTTAAGACTTCAAAATCATGCAATCTTAAAGCAAGGATGTCAGAGTAAAACGAATAGACAATGGCATCATATTCTGAATCATCACCAAATAAGACCTCAAAAGTGTTAGTAGGAAAAATACTTCTTGCATATAATAAAGCAGCTAGCTTATAGCCTATCTTGTTTAATATATTTTTAAATTGTAACTTGCGTATAGAAGTACTAAAATCCTTTAATAAGATACCATAAAAGTCTATACCATCTAATGTAAGTTTCTTATGAATGGCTTCTCTTAATAACTTAGGAGAACCCGATATAAAAAAGAGAGGGACTTCTTTTTTACATAATTCTTTGATTAATTCAGAAACGCCAGGTATAGTTTGTTTATTTTCTGCTTTTTCAAAAGGTATTTGAATGAGTTGATCCAAGCGTTCAAATTTTGTATCTAGATAGGTTTTATCTAGATCAAATGTATAAATTGGACCACTATAATTCTGGTGCTGTTGAATTTTTGCATAACATATTTGTATATCATCTATAAATGACATAATTATACTACACTAGTTTTACTAAAAGCTTCTGTAATTTCTTCTAACATTGTATTTTGGAAGGAAATACCTATTTCTGTTATTTGAAAACCTTTTTCATTTATATTGATCCATTGCTTGTTGGCATAAGGCTTTAGGTGCATTTTCAACTGCTCTATTAATGTTGCAGACATAAATTTACGTAATGAGCGAAACGATTGAAATGATAATAAACGTAAAATGCCAATCAATATATTAGGTATAACTTTTGTCTCTTCCACAAAAAAGTAGTCACCATTCATATAATTATTTAGATCTCGTTTAGATATTAATCTATATTGTCCCAGAAATGAATGGGATGAAACACCAATTCCAACATACGGCCTATACTTCCAATACAGCATGTTATGTCTTGATAAAAAATTATTTTTACAAAAATTTGAAATTTCATAATGATTAAAACCATGTTGTTTTAATATAGAAATAACAAAATCAAAATGAAATGCTTGTCGTCTTTCTGAAATATTATTAATTTCTTTGTTATGGATTCTTTTTGTAAGTTGTGTATTCCTTTCCACAGATAGGCAATAGGCAGATACATGTGTAACCTGATTATCAATGGCCCACTGTATATCTTCCCTTAAATGAGATATTTTTTGCCCTGGTATGCCATAAATAAAATCTACACCAAAATTCTGAAACCCCGCTTTACGTATATTAGGCATAATATTGATATAACTATCCATGTGATATGGCCTTCCTATATATGCCAGTAACTCTGGCACCCTTGTTTGTATACCCACATGTATTCGATTAATACCCATGTCCCTATATGCTTGCAATTTAGACAAGGTAGTAGACTCTGGATTCACCTCAATTGTAATTTCGATCTGGTTACATACATTTAAGTTATGTTGGCAAAAAGATAATAATTCTTGTAAAATATCAGCAGGAACCTTTGAAGGGGTACCTCCTCCTAGGAATATAGTAGTAATAAGATAATTAGGTTGTATAAAAAGTTTCTTAGCCAAGAGATCATTTTTGAGATGCACAAGATAATTATTATAAAAATTTTTTGGCATGGTATCGTGTTCTAAAGAAAAAAAGTCACAATAATGACATTTTATGTCACAGTAAGGAAAGTGAATATATAAACCTGTATGAAAAATCATATTAACCTATCATTAGCTCCAAAACAAGTGCAATTTTATGGTAAGTACTTCATAGAACATAAGATGTCTTAGAAACTTTATGAGGTATTTATTCAAGTTATCCACTATTTTTTGTATGTAATTTTTTTCTCCTATTCTAGATAAATTCTTTTTGGAAAACATTACCTGAGTATCTATAAAATATATCTCATGAGAATTATATTTTACTCTATAATCTTGATGTAGTATAATAAAAAGGTTGAAATAGCATCTCATGTTTTAAAATGTATACACATATCGTGCAAAGGCAAATAATTTTTTTCTTACATAGGCCATTTTTTCATTATGCTATAATGTTCTCCTATTATGTAGTTGCCTACTTAGCCGTCCATGTTTGGGGATTAAGTACTTTAATGAATTTCACATGGCCCCATGTTTTATATCCTGTTGCTATGTTGTACCTTATGTTGGGTCCACTTTGGTTTATTGTGATCTCTCGAATAACATACATACTGAATGTAATACAAATTTTAGCTATTATGGCAGGTAGTATTTGGGCTATGATATATTATCCAGGTGCACATATCTATGGTTCTATTGTATTCATACTTATGGTAACTGTCTCATTCTTGTTGTCACGCTCAAGTTTTTACCTACCTTATCTACGGCCTCGCCGGCATGCATTTCGAATGTGTAAGCGACAAGATATTTTTCATCATGTTTTTTTGAACCAGTACTCTGCCATATTGAAAAGTATTTCTTTGGGAGGTTGTTTTGTAGAAGAATCTATGCAAAACTTTGTTATTGGGCAAGAAGTGGTCATGAGCTTCATCACGCAGACATTCTCTTTACATCAGCAAGGTATCATAGTTACTAACACAGGTGATGGATATGGTATACAGTTTTCATCTCTTAACAGAGAAAAAAAGCATATCATCCAGCGTATTATTAAGAATAGGCATGCCATTCGTATACCTACCAATCTGTCTGTTTTTATTTATTTAGGTGGTTATAAGATTGATGCTGTCTTATGTGATGTTTCTATCTATGGTTGTTATCTTGCTATGGATCTGTCTCATATGCATGTTGGCGATCAGATAGAATTAGAATGCAAAGTGAATGACTCTGAGTTTAAATTGCTTGGTAAGATTTTATGGTTTAACCATATGTCGTCTTTACATAAATTAGAGGGTGTTGGGATTAGGTTTCAACGGCCAGCCTACCAGTTTAAGAGAGAAATTGCTAGTATGATTCATAAAGAACTCAGTGTATAATACTGCTAATCATAGTTACCCAGAGATAAATGTTATTAGCTATACCAACTTTCACATAAGTGTAGTGGTCTCCAAGTTTAACTATGATATTACTTATGCTTTATTACAGGGTTGTTTAGAACAATTAGAGTATCATGGTCTAACATGTCCTATTGATATTTATTGGGTTCCAGGTGTCTTTGAGATACCTATCACAGCTAAACGTATTATTCTACAAAAGAAAAAACAAGTAGATGCTTTAATCGCTCTTGGTGCTGTTATAAGAGGGGACACCCCCCATTTCGATTATGTATCTTCAGGTTGTGTACAGGGATTAATGAATGTTATGATGACATATAATTTGCCTATTTCTTTTGGCATTTTAACTACTGATAACTTGAAACAAGCTAAACAACGTAGCGGGGGTAAATACGGAAATAAAGGTTCAGAAGTCGCTACGTCTATACTTAATCTTTTAAATGTATACCATAAAAATAATATCTAAATTATATTAGGATTAATCTCTTATTCTGGACGATATTATAGCTATTATCAGTATTGTCTAGTATAGTTTATGAAACCACATCGAGTAAGAGTTCTGGCCATGCAAGCAATTTATCAAACTTTTTTTCAAGAAAAAGAGATTAATGAACTTCTTCAGTTTAACTGGATTGATTATAAAATTCCTAAGGACGAAAAAAATAAGGTTGATATTATATTAACATGGGTACTAAAGAATAAAGATTTTTTAGGTATGTTAATTAAAGATTATTCTCATAATTGGGATATCAGTCGTATTAGTTTAGTAACTAAATCTATTTTAATGTTGTCTATTTTTCAATTACAAGAACAAGGGGATACTATTCCAGGGGTTGTAGTGATTGATGAAGCAGTACGTCTTGCTAAAGAGTATGCAGAAGATGATGCCAGTAAATTTATTAATGGTATTTTAGATTCATATTATAAAACATTGCCTAAAAAACATGTACGTCTTAATTAAAGTAGATAATAGATAGTATGTTAAGTAAAAAACACACGAATTATCGAATTACCAGTATTACAGATGATGATTCTCATATTTTCAAGGAATCTTCCCAACATGGTCTATCATGGTGGATAGTCTCATTGACCGTATTAGTGATTGCGGGTTCTGTTATTTTAGGGGTCTACTATCTATTAAATAAGAAGAAAAATATCTTCTCTCTGTCACGCTTGCATAAGTTTGTTGAAGAACACGGTTCCACATATAAGAGCATTATACACCCTACAGAAAACTTACCCGAAGATCAAGAACTTAAAAAGTCTATTCAGCTATATAAAGATGGCTACTTACAAGTTGCCAAGGCTAATTTTTATGATATATTAGAGATGAATAAAGCAAATGAAATTAAAAGCTTGGCCGCACTCTATCTAGGCATATTATTTGATGAAGAAGGTAAGTTTGATATGGCTGTTAGTTTCTTCAATAGATCTATCAAATTTGATCAAAAAAGTTTTTATGCATATTATAATAAATCCATTGCTTTAAGACATATTGGTAAACATGATGAGGCAATAGAAGTTTTACAACAAGCACAAAAATTGCGTCCAGACTTTATTGATCCTAAGATTCTACAAGGTAAATGGGAATATGATGCCAATTTACCACAAAAAGCAGAAAAAACCTTGAAAGCAGTATTGAAGGTTAAAGATAGTGCCCTGGCAGCCTATAACCTAGGTAGAGTATATAAAAGTCAGTCTAAACGAGATGAAGCTATTGCTAGTTTTAAAAAAGCAATGGAGATGTCTCATGATGGTACTATCATGTATCGTTCTGCTAATGAATTGGGTATCATATATGCAACACAAGATAACCAAGATTTAAAACAAGCTAAATATTATTTTTCTAAGGCAGCTGATACGGCAAAGAATCAACCAAAATATTACTATAATCTAGCGTTAGTGGAATATAACCTTGGTCAGTTTATTTTAGCTGTAGAACATTTAAATCGCTCTATTCAGTTAGGTCGTAATTCGCCCACATCTTACCTATATATTGCTAATTTATACAAAGATATGAAATACTATCATAAAGCAGAGTTAGCATTAAAAAAGGGATTGGTTGATATGCCAGGTTCAACAGACTTATTATCTCTACTATCTGAGGTGTATATTATTCAAGGTAAGTGGAACATGGCAATTAAAAACTTACAGCAATTATTATCTTTATCCACCAAATCACTAGAAAAATCACATACTCTTTATACGCTTGGTATCGTATATATAGAAATACAAGATTTTAGGAAAGCTATCACATATCTAGACAGAGCTTTAAACATAGATCCTAGTAATATAGACACTTTATTAGCAATAGGTAAGGCACATCGTTTAAATGGTGAAATGCATAAAGCTATTGCTATTTATAAATCTAGTTTGTCCAATTCTCCTGATAACTTTGATCTACTTGAAGCATTATCACAAACTTATACAGATTTGGATATGTTTCATGAAGCAGAAGCTTTACTAGAAAAAATAGTAAAACATAGTAGTGTGGAATCCATTAAATTAGCTATGGCATATTATCAATTAGGCTTATTAAAAAAACAAAAACAAGATTATCAGAATGCATTGTATTCTTTTGAGAAAGCTTTACATACCAAAGGCCTGGGTACTGACTTGCTTTATCAATTATGGATAAACACAGCAGATACTATTTTATTATCAGGTAAACCAGCTAAATTAACCTATCCTCATCTACAAAAATCTATTTCTTTACATCCCGATCGGTATGAAGCCCGTTTTTTATTAGCCAGGGCTTTGATACTAGAAAATACGGCAACCAGCAAAGAAAAGGCAATGGAAGAATTGAATGGAATTATTCTTGGTGAGAATATAGACCCTATGCTATCATCCAGAGTCTATACTCTACGTGGTATTCTATTTTTTAGATATTCACAATATGGAAAGGCATTAGAGGACTTTAATCAGGCACTAAACATTGACCCCTCTAATCAAGAAGCTTTTGAAAATAAAAGAGTGGTTAGTGAACAATTGACTTTCTCAAGATAATAAAAGGATTACCTTCATATGCTAGTTTATCATAAAAAAAAAGAACGCTGTGTATTTAATGAAAAGTATAATTGCATCGTGGTAGGGGGTGGACATGCTGGTGCAGAAGCTTCTCATATCATTGCTAGTGCCGGTTATAAAACGCTTCTGCTTACTATGAATTTAGATACTATTGGAAAAATGAGTTGTAACCCTTCCATTGGTGGCGTAGGTAAAGGCCACATTGTACGGGAAATAGATGCGTTAGGTGGATTGATGGGACGTACTATTGATTTAAGTTGTATTCATTTTAGAATGTTAAATCAGTCAAAAGGTGCAGCTGTTTGGGGGCCCAGAGCACAAGCCGATAAGTCTATCTATCAGAACCTTACCAAATATCATTTGGAACAGACGAATAATCTCTCTATCGCACAAGATAGTGTACGCCAAGTTATAATAGAGGGTGATTGTATTACAGGGATATTAACAGAAAGAGATATAGAATATCAAGCAGATTATGTGATTATTACTACAGGTACTTTTTTAAAAGGCTTGATACACATCGGAACACATAATCATCAAGGAGGTCGTTTGTCAGAACAAACTTCTCAAGATTTATCTACTTCATTACTCGATCTAGGTTTTAAACTTGGTAGATTAAAAACAGGTACTCCTCCACGTATTCACAAAGATAGTATCGAATTTAGTAAGTTAGAAGAACAATACCCACAGGTTACAGGAGGTGTCTTTAGTTATGATTTTGAGTATCATAATCAACGTTTTCCTCTTAAACAAATTAGTTGTTATATGGCTTATACAAACCAGACAACACATAATATTATCTCTGATAATTTAGAACGTTCACCTATTTATGGTGGGGATAAAACCATACAGTCTACAGGGCCAAGATATTGTCCATCTATTGAAGATAAAATTGTTAGGTTTGCTAACAAAGACCGACACCAATTATTTATTGAACCTGAAGGACTGACAACGAATGAAACCTATATCAATGGAATTTCAACTAGTCTACCTGAAGATGTTCAATGGGAATTTTTAAGAAGTGTACGTGGATTCGAAAATGCATATATTATGCGTCCAGGTTATGCAGTAGAATATGATTATATTGATCCTACCGAATTATGGCCATGGTTAGAAACAAAAAAAGTAAAGGGCTTATTTTTAGCTGGTCAAATTAATGGCACAACAGGATACGAAGAGGCAGGTGCACAAGGCCTTATAGCAGGTTACAATGTTATTCACAAATTGAAAGAAATCAATCCTTTTATCTTATCTCGTGAAGAAGCATATATTGGCGTTATGATTGATGATCTCGTAACAAAGGGTGTTGATGAGCCTTATCGTATGTTTACCTCAAGAGCAGAATACAGGCTTCTACTGCGACAAGATAATGCAGATGAACGTTTAATGCACCATGCTCATCAACATGGTTTAGATAATAATTTATATCCAGCTATGTGCGAAAAGTACTTTGTAGTGAAACAAGTAAAAAAAATATTAGCGAATAAAACAGCTGATTCAGAAGTAGTTTCTCGTTTGTTACCTTTAGGACTTACTATACAGAAAGGAACTAAATTTAGTAAGTTACTCCAACGACCACAAATCAACGCAGAATGTATTTCTTTATTATTTCAAAAAATCCAAGATGAACTCCCAGAAAATTGTATTATAGATAATAAACTCCAATCTAAAATTGCTATGGAAATTAAGTATGATGCTTATATCACATCTGAAAATAAAAAGATTAAACGACAGAAAGAGTCTTTAGATGTAGCAATACCTTTGGACATAGACTATTACAATATAGAAGGATTAAAAACAGAAGCAAGGCAAAAATTAGCACATATCCAACCAACAAACATAGGACAAGCTGCCCGGATAAGTGGCATTGATCCAGTGGCTATCGATATTTTACTAATTTATTTGTCTGCTACTTATCAAGAACAGATCGATAAAATAAATTAAACTACGCTTATTTACTCAGGGCGAACATATTTTCTAAAGCCTTCAAAGCTTTCACACGAATATCCTCTGGAATATGGATTTCATATGTTTCATGCTGTAAGGAATATAAGATCTTATCTAAAGTAATTTTACCCATATGTGGGCATGTCTGGCAAGTAGAAACAAAGTCTACCTCTCTTTCAAATTTAACTTTTAAATTAGATCCCATAGAACATTCTGTTAATAAAAGGACCTTGCTTGGTTTCTGTTTTTCTATGTAGGCCTCTATTTGCGATGTAGAACCTATAAAATCAGCTTCTTGGGTAACATCTACATTACATTCAGGGTGTGCCACTACATGCAACCGATCATATATGTTTTTAGCTTGCTCAATATCATATTTAGTAAATAATTGATGGACCATACATTTGCCTTTCCATGCAATAATCTTTTTTTTTGTATTTTGTGCTACATTATTTGCTAAGTATGCATCTGGTAGCATAATCACTGTATTACTTTCAACAGATTCTACAATAACATGTGCATTGGCACTAGTACATATAATATCAGATTCAGCTTTTACGGCCGCACTGCAATTAATATAGCTAATAATAGGGATATTACCATATCTCTCCCTTAGGGTATGTATGTCCTTTACTGTAATACTAGCTTCTAATGAGCAACCTGCCTGACTGTCAGCAATCAAAACTTTTTTACTGGGATTTAAGATCTTAGCCGTTTCAGCCATAAAATGTACACCATTAAAGAGAATGATATCTGAATCCATGTCCTTAGCAAGTTGTGCTAATTTTAATGAATCTCCAACATGATCAGAAATACCATAATATACCTCAGGTATCATGTAATTATGCCCTAATATAACAGCATTTTTTTCTTTCTTTAAATTTAGAATCTGTGAAATTTTATTTTCTATTTCTGTAATTTCACTGTCTAACTTGTAGTGCTTAAGGTGTTCTTTTACTAAGCGAATTCTACTTTGAGTATCAAGTTCCAACATATTGGTTACCATACATCAAATAGATAAAATATCATCATTATGTCTATCTATAATTAAAGCATTTGACACTACTTAATTATATAGGAGAGTGCCTCGTGGCTATACCATCTGTGCGGACTCGTTTTGCCCCTTCTCCTACAGGCTATTTGCATGTTGGTGGTGCAAGGACAGCATTATTTAATTATCTCTACGCAAAAGCTAACCATGGAAAATTTATTTTACGAATAGAAGATACAGATCAGGAGCGCTCTAGTGAAGTAAGTTGCCAACAAATGATCAAATCCCTAGCGTGGTTAAATCTAGAATATGATGAAGGTGAAGGTGTTGGTGGAGAATATGGTCCTTATCGTCAGTCGGAGAGGTTAGATTTGTACCAAAGCCATGCGAATATTTTACTAGAGGAGGGTAGAGCATATCGTTGTTTTTGTTCTCAGATAGAGTTAGAAAATAAAAAAAAGAAAATGGAAGCTATGGGCTTACCACCTATATACGATGGTAAGTGTAGAAATCTCACACCCAACGAAATAGATATGGCTATGGATGCCAATAAATCGTTTGTTATGCGTTTTTTATGTCAAGCAGAAGATATGGTTGTAAATGACGTAGTCCAGAAAGAGGTGCAATTTCAAATCAATTTAATTGGAGATTTTATTATTATTAAATCAGATGGTTTTCCTTCGTACAACTTTGCTGTGGTAGTTGATGATCAATTGATGAAAATTTCACATATCATACGTGGAGTGGGACATCTTTCTAATACACCCAGACAAATTTTAATTTACAAGGCTTTTAATTGGACACTTCCAACTTTTGCTCATGTAAGTGAAATTGTGGGATCGGATAAAAAGAAACTTTCCAAGAGACATGGTGCCACAAACATCATGTTATTTAAAGATCTTGGATATCCTTATGATGCCTTTGTGAATTATCTATCTCTTTTGGGTTGGTCACCTAAAGATGGTAAAGAATATCTCACTTTTAGTACATTACCTAAAATATTTAACCTTAAAAACTGTTCAAAAAGCCCTTCTATGTTTGATGTGTTTGATACAAAACTTATGGGTACAATAGATAATACCATGCCTAATTTAGAAACGAAAGAAGAAACGGAAGCTTATCTTCTCAAAACCTCTAAACTGAACTGGCTTTCTAATATGACGATTCGAGAACAAGATACAGCAGAGTATCTACATCATCTTTATCCTTTCATTGATGATATAGTAAAACAAATTGGTCTCACAAAAGAAGACATTATCAATGGTGACGTAATAGAATATAATAATCATAAAGGTGTTCCCATAAGTGGTTCTAGATTGCAGTCTATTCTACTTCATCTACGTGTCTATTTAGACTATTATTACCAAATTAATATATATATTCATGATTTCTTGTCTTTAGAATGTACCTACACAAAAGAAGCTAAAGATGTT
The DNA here is from genome assembly GCA_965262015.1 of Leptospiria bacterium. GTDB lineage: Bacteria > Spirochaetota > Leptospiria > Turneriellales > CBDBES01. The sequence continues at coordinate 654,884 of OZ253494.1, read as the reverse complement.
CTACAAGGACCATTGACTCAAGAAATACTACAAAAGTTTACGCATGCATTAGAAAAAATAATAGATTTTGAAGTAAATATGATTAAGAATACAATTACTGAGGTATCTAATATATTAGAAGTCAAAAAGCGTGATTTTTTTATGACCCTTCGATCAGCTCTAACAGGTAAAACATATGGCCTAGAATTGCCTCAGTATTTTTATCTTTTAGGGTATAATACAAGTCTTACTCGTCTTTATAAGGCAAGGCAATATTGTGGAAATAGATCAGTTTAGATTAAGTCGCTTACCTCATGGTTTTAGTTTTTTAAGTCCCAAAGAGGTGAAATATTTTGATAAGCAAGTTAATCGTGCTAAAAAACTTCTTAATAAACATAATTATCAGTTTATTATTCCATCTAGTTTGGATTTTAAAGAAACTTTTAACATCACTGGTAATCAATCTACTTTTGCGTTTAGAGATCATTTTTCTGAAGAGTTGTCGTTACGCAAAGATGTAACTGTCCAGGTTATTAAGGGTCATTGTAATCAACTAGATTTTGTTGAACAATCCCCTGATGCTATTTATAAATACGCCTATTGTGTTCCTGTTTTTAAAGATTCTAAAAAACGTTATCCTCTGGCGAGAGAAGTATACCAGTTAGGTGCAGAGATCATTGGATTAAGTGATTATAGTGCGATAGAGGAGCTTATCCAACTGGGCAATAAGATACTTATGAATGAATGTGGACATCCTACTAAAATCATTTTAGGTGACTGTAAAATTTATCATTTGCTTTTGTCATATTTTCAAAACTCTAAGGGCGAAGCTAGTACCCAAACAAATGAATTTATTTATTCTAGTAAACAAATATCAAATAATCCTTCTTTTAGTAATTTACTACGAGAAATTATGCTACAAAAAGATGTTCCTAAGCTTTACGAGGTGATTAAACATTATTCCTGGGATATAGAGGCTTCTATGGTGTTGGCAAGGTCCATTTTATTTTTCCATGAAAAGTTTTTTGCAGAGCAGATGCAGTTTGTACGTAAGCGTGTTGAAGTAAGTCAGAGAGAATTAATTGACCAGATAGAAGAGACGGTTAGTAATTTACACCGTTTTATGCAACAATTAAAACAAACAAAAATGAATATTGATATTGATCCTCTGCTACTTAGATCCAATTTATATTATTCAGGCTTAATATTTGAAGGCTATGTAGCAAATATGCCAACTCCACCTCTTCGAGGTGGAGCCTATGACGAACTCATGGGGTATTATTCAGCCAAAGAATGCCCGGCAAGTGGCTTTGCACTAGATCTCTCTTCAATTAATTCTATTTAACAGACATAATCTGATTCCTGACAGCTTCAGGTACTTCTCGTACTTTTTTTATTAATCCACAGAATTTAAGTAATCTAATAATATAATATCCTACATCATATTCATACCAGAAAAATCCTTGCCTAGCAGAGTGCATATAGTGGTGATGGTTATTATGCCAGCCCTCACCATGTGTTATAATAGCTAAAAACCAATTATTTCTAGATGCGTCTCCTGTATCGTATCGTTTGTTGCCATATAGGTGAGCCAGAGAGTTGATAGTATACGTAATATGCCAGTTAAGCGTAATAGCTCCAAAGCAACTAAACATTAACGCAGGTAGGCCACCTACTACAAAATAGGTAATAAACATAAGAATAGGAGGAACAGTATGATATTTATTTAACCACACGAGTTCGGGAAATTTAGCAAAATCTTTAATTTTTGAGTAATCCGTGTGGTTGTTTTGTGCAGACATTATCCAACCCATATGAGAGTACCAAAAGCCATCTTGTAGAGCTGAATGCACGTCATTTGGCTGATCGCTATACCTATGATGGTCTCTATGATGGCTTGCCCACCATAGCACACCCTTTTGTAGGGAAGACTGCGACCACCAAGCTAGAACGAATTGGAAAACACGACCAGTCTGAAAAGCCTTGTGACTAAAATATCGATGATAACCAATTACAACACCCAACATCAAAAAAACCTGGGTAGAAAATAAAGCTATAATATGTCCTGATCTAATCTGTCCCATCAATAAAGGGTACAGAAAAATCAAATGCAAAAATAAAAAGATAATTGAATTCACCATAACATTCTTTCGTAACATAATAATAACCTCTCACACCGTAAGAGGTTATCATATGGGGTTTAGTTGCAAAAAATACGCAATTTATAGGTAGTAACAAAGAAATGTGTGATTCTTATTGAAATACAAGAGCTAAATGAATAGATACAATATTTAAGGTACATAAAAGCATAAGTTTAGGTATATAAGGAATTTTTCTACGATAAAAAATATCATAATATGCAGTTAACAGAGTAGAGACAATACTCAGAACTCCTGCTTGCATAAAGTCAAAGTTTATTCTATAAAAACCAAAAAATATACAAATATTTGTAATTAAATCAGTTATATCATATCTCTGAATTTTTTGTGTAAAAAATACTTGTACTAAGCTTGTTAGGTATTTTAGTGAGCGAGTAGGGAAAGTAATAATTTTATAAATATTTTGTTGTAAATGTAATAATAGACTTTCTTGGAAGTCACTTGGCGAGAGATAACTACCTGTTAAACTAGATAAAATACCGTAATTTCCATTTATGGTGTTTAGAATATCATTATTAGGCAAGGCACTTAATATTTTTGCATACTTTTTTAAAATAGGTTCTAGATCTTGGCTTTTATTTTCATGAACATTTGTTTCACTGATAATGGTACCACGGCAAATAATACTTTTATAAATTGCATGGTCTGGTGTATGGAGATGAATAACAGCCATCCCTTTACCAGGTTCATAACTAACCAATATGGAAGTACCATCTTGCTCCTTAAACTTATAATTTTGTCTAATATTGTCTGTATCTGATGGAATATGTTGCCACATACCGGTCTTAATCGGTTTAACCAAATAATGCCCAAGCCATTTATATGATTAGATAAAAAAACTACCAATTTGGTAAATAGCAAATGCACTTAGATATGCTAGGAGAGTCATGTATACAAAAGTAAAGATAGGCCATACGTAGCTATTAAGCTCTTTATGAATAACAACCAGTGTACTAAAGCACTGGGCACATAGAGCAAAAAATACCATCAAACTGAATGCCGTTAACAATGTATAAGCAGGTTGTCCTGTGGTTGTTTTTGCATTTCTTATTTTACTTCCCAAAGAGGAATCTAGTGGCTTATTATCATCTACACGATATAAAACTCCTAAGGTCGATATAATTAATTCTCTAGCTGGAAACGACAAGAGTATACCTACAGTAAGTTTCCAATCATAACCTAATGGTGCAAGAATGGGTTGTATCCATTTACCTAGCTGGCCTATGTAACTATGCTCAAGTGACTGCTCTATCTGGATTGCCGTATCCTGGTTAGTATCTATTGTGCGGGGGAAATAGCTCAATAGCCAGATGCAAATAGAACAAATCAGTATAACATTACCTGCTTTGAGGAGGAAACTTGCGGCATTTTTATAAGCCATATAACCAATATTCCTGAATCTAGGCTTACGGTAAGGGGGTATCTCCATATAAAATAAGGTATCTTCATGGGAAGTGAGATTTTTCTTAAATAACCAGCTGAGAGGTAGGGCTAAGAAAAAACCTATAGAATGCATAAAAAATAAGGTACATATAGCTATATTTACACCATATTGGGGTTGAATAAATGTTCCTATAAATAATACATAGACTGGGAGCCTAGCGGAACAAGAGATCAAAGGTGCGATGAGTATTGTAACTAATCTAGTTTTATAGTCTGAAATAATACGTGTCGAGAGAATACCAGGTACAGCACAGGCATAGCAGGAAAGGAGTGGTATTAAGGATTTACCACTTAAGCCAGACCAGGCAAACAATTTATCTACTAGAAATGAGGCTCTAGCCAAATAACCACTGTCTTCTAATATAGTCAGCATAATGGATAATAGTATAATCTGAGGCAAAAAAATTATCACAGAACCAACTCCACCAAGTAGAGCATTGTGATAAAAAGAAGTAAACATGGTATTTGTGGCTGGTGATACGAAGGGTACATGGATTTCTAGTTGAAGTGTATACAATATATATTCCATATATTGTGTAATAGGCTGAGATAAAGTGTAAATCATGTGAAAAATAAGAAAAAGTATACCAACTAATATAACCGTACCACTCACTCCATGCATGGTTAGACGATCTATACAATAAGTAATTGTCTTCTTCTTCAAGACATGGCGTTTTTCCAAGTGACTAAGTATGTGATGAATCCATTTATAGCGAATCTGAGGTATAGAAGCAAGTGCTTGCGAATCACCTTTTTCTTGAGCCATATAGATTTCTCTTTCTAGTTTAGTGTAGTGTGGTATTTTATGGTTATCATAATGACAAAGATGTTGGTAGAGTAGGGCATAACTCTCTTTATCATGTATGTTCACAACAAAGAGAGGTACTTGTAAAACTTCTTTAAGATGTTCTATATCCAATTGAATAGAATTCTTATCTAACAAATCAGTCATGGTTAACACAAGTGAAATAGGTATTTTTAGTGCGTTAAGTTGTAGAAAAAGATATAAATTTCTTTTAAGATTAGTCGCATCTAATACATAAAGAATTTCATCAGGTTTATCAATAGTATGGAGTGTACCTCTAAGTAGATTAGAAGTAATATTTTCATCATTGCCTGTTGAATTTAGACTATAACATCCAGGCAAATCAATTAATTCTATCTTTTTAGAGTGGCTGTCTAGAAGGACACTCTTTTTATATTCTACAGTTGCTCCTGGATAATTAGCAATTTTTTGCTTACTGCCTGTTAATATATTAAATAGGGTCGACTTACCAGTATTAGGGTTACCTATTAAAGCAATCCTCTTGCATGGCTTCATGGTTTATGTTAATTTATGGATGTTTTTTGATGGTGATCTGTCGTGCATCATTTTTACGAATAATGATCTGGTAATTCATGATTTTTAGTGCGATTGGTCCGCCAAAAGGTGCACATTGGATTAACTCCACTTCTTCGCCAGGTATAAAACCCATCTCTATAAAACGCTCTTGACTAGCTCGCTTTAGTTCGCAACATAATATACTACCTTTTTCACCGACTTTTAATTCACTTAAAGCCATAACCATGCCCACGTCCATCGATACTTGTATAGCACTTGTCAAGTTTAAATTGAAAATTATTCTCAAATTCAATTAGAACTTCGTAAGTTCCATTTTGAAGTGTGAAAATTAGTTGAAATAAATATACTCAATTATAGAAGTCTAATTGAACATTATAGAACAAAATCTTCACCATATATGTGCGACTTTCACTAATCTAGCCTTTAGAATTTACACACTACGTGTAATGTTACACAAATAGTAGGATTTATAGGCCTTTTTCTAGTAATCTTGTTTGCTTCTGTCTGATTTAATGTGCTTTCCCTATTATTTTCTTTTACTCATATACACTATACAGTTTGGGATTCTTGTATCATGCGTCGTATAATACGATTAATACAGATTCTTGCTTCTGGTTGATTAAATATATCTATATTTTTTATATGAATACTTGTTTGAAATACATTTTGCATTGCTTGCATGATGTACCGTATAACCTCCATCTTACTTGATGGATTAGTTAGTACTAAAAAATCTTTATGGTTCCTATGCATACGATAAGCAGGTTGTTCAGATGGAAAATTAAGATAGTACATAATTTTTTTGATAGATCCAGCATGATAGATCATTGTCCCGTGATGTAATAAGTATTGTTGTTTTCTAACTTGGCTGTTACCTGAAATTTTTTTATACATACCTGCTTGTTGGCTAGATATATCAGATATTCCCATGATTTGAGAAAAAATATGGTGTGGTAAATTTGTACATATTTCATTTAATATCGTTTGGTAGGAAGCTTTAATGTTAAAGAAGTCTGGGAAATATTCCAATGATAAAATCACCGAGTAATTAATATTACCAATAAAATGCATTACGGTACGGCCTCCACTTAAACGGCGAATAATAGGTATATGAGTTTTGTATGCGAATACTTCATCTTTTATGGTAGAAAGTTTTCCCAGTATAATGGAATCTATATTTTCATAAAAAAGTAAAATAATATCTTCCTGAGATTTCGTATGTTGTAACAGTACGTATTCTTCAGTAGCTAAATTCTGAAATGGATTAGCAGTGGGTAGGTTATACACTTTAATTATCATTTGGGATTAAAGTATTACTGTAAATATTCTAGTAGTTTATTCAAGTATTCGTGATAATCTGAATTTTCTAAATCATGGCATAAGCATTTGATATCTTGTTTAGAAGCAATTTTGGCGTACAAAGTAAACCCAATAGATTCAAAATGTGGATCAAAGTCAAAATTAATCTTGGGATTCCATTGCATTGTTTTAATGATCTGCTGAACTTGTTTTTTTCTTGCATGTAACTGTGGGTGTCTTAATTGATCAGCCAGTTGGAGATACCGTACATTTAGGTAGGATAAGCCATCTTTGTCTACCGATTTGTGTATAGCAATCATTCCATGCAATAATTGTATTTGATGGGTTGCATGCATTTCAGATAGATATTCTATAATATATTTAGCTGTCTTTTTTTTTATATAGGAAGCAAATAATTTATCTTTTAAATCTGCTAATAGCTCTGGTTGTAACCGCTTACTTAAAGAAAGTACTAATAAAACAGGTATCCCTTTAAAAATAATAAAATCATGATACTCCATAGGAATTTGTTTAAGTATTTTCATTTCTTTCTTAAATTTAAATATATTTCTTGTAGGTTGGTAGGCTGATAATAAGCGATCTACCTCTTTCTCAGTAAATAATAATAGACATTGATTATAGTATTCCATAAAATTTATAATTGTATTAAATGGAAACATTGCCATAATACTTGTCCATTCTTTAATGTTGGGGAATCCGTTGATATAGCAAGTACGCTCACTTGCACATGTTATTGGATGCAAGGCAAATAGTACGCCATTATCATGTTGAAAAAAAATTCGATTAGCAAAAGGTGTAATGGAATTTTTTAATTGTAATTCATATCGAAGGCTTGGTTCAGGCATCTGTCTATTAAGTTAACGTATAAAATAGTATATAGTTCTAAATAAATTTAAGATATCTGTTAATACATTACGTCAGTTTTTTTTTAATATATCTCTAGGTTTTGAGCCAATCTGTGGACCAATGTATTGTTTCGCTTCTAATGCCTCAATGAGTCTAGCTGCTTTATTGTATCCTATTTTCAATCTACGTTGTAAATAGCTAGCAGATGCACGGTCACTTTCTAAAATAATATTCCATGCTTTATCTAATAATTCTTCGTCTTCAGGGTTTAATTTATAAGATGTATTATCTGCATTCTCTAACTTGATATACTGAGGCTTAATATAGGTGCTGGCTTGTTCTACCATCATGGCTACTTCATGGTCTTGGACAAATGGAGTTTGTATACGAATTAAATTATTTTTAGTAGGATGTTTAAATAAAGCATCCCCTTCACCTAATAACTGTTCAGCTCCATTAGCATCTAATATAGTTCTAGAATCTGTCTTTTGGGCAACTTGTAAGGCGATTCTAGCAGGACAATTAGCTTTAATAAGTGCAGTAATCACATCAACAGAGGGTCTCTGTGTAGCTAGAATAAGATGTATTCCAACCGCTCTAGCTTTCTGTGATAAACGGATGATAGAAGTTTCTATTTCTTTACCTGCTACCATCATTAAATCTCCTAACTCGTCTATTAATATGATAATGTAAGGCATAGCATATTTCATATTATTCGTTTGTTTCATCTTTTCATTATAGGCAATGATATCTCTTACACGGGCATCTGATAGATCTTCATACCTACGTTCCATTTCTTCAACTGCCCAATTAAGTGCACTAATCGATTTATGAGAATCTGTGATCACGGGATGTAATAAATGTGGTATGCTATTGTATTGTGATAATTCTACTAATTTAGGATCAATGAGGAGAAATCTAATTTCCATGGGACTCTTCATAAGGGTTAAATGTACAATGAAAGAATTGATCAAAACAGATTTACCAGAACCTGTTGCTCCAGCGACTAAGAGATGGGGTAACTTAGTTAAATCTGCTAATATAATATTTCCTGCAATATCTTTGCCAATAGGAAGAGGTATTTTATTGTCACATTTACTATAATCAATTTTATTTACAATGTCTCCCAGAAATACAGTATTTCGTTTGGAATTAGGAATCTCAATACCAATGGTAGATCTGCCAGGTATGGGTGCCTCTATTCTAATAGACATTGCCTTTAAAGCCATGGCTAATTCATCATTCAAATTCAAAATTTTATTTACTTTAGTGCCAGGCGACATTTGCAACTCAAACCTAGTAATGATAGGTCCCTTTTGATTACCAACCACTTTAGCATCTACATCAAATTCCTTCAAAGTTCGTTCTAATTTGTGGGTAATCTGCTGGATTTCTTCTGGACTAAGCCATTCTACAATGCCTCTATTTACTTGAAGTATATGTTTGCTAATAAGATACGCTTTGGATGACCAGATATTTGGTGTTATAGAGGCCTGAGAATCTTTTGAAATATGCATTTCTACTGGTTCTACATTATCATAACATTCTACCGGTACGTCTTCTAATGCACTTTCAAAGTTGGTAGATGTATCGTCCTCCATACTTTTTTCTATGATTGGATGTTGTGTATCTTGTTTATTTGTTGGATTGACATTAGAAAATGGGGTATGTTTGCTATCCATATCATGAAACTGGTGTAGATTAGTATCTTCCTCTTCAACATATTGCTTTTTCTGTGAAATGATTGGAACTCTATCTACAAGATTATTTGTGACTGGCTCTGTGATCGGTGTTTTTTGCGTATCGGGTGTATCTAGTCCATATACGAGGTTGTCATCTAAAACATCCGTATCATCTTCTTCCATTATATCATAGATGCGTGCTTGTTTCTTGTCTGTCTTGTGGAAAAAATAACTTTTATGGAGAAGATTTATATTCTTTATATCTGAAGCCACATTATGTGTGCTATCGTCCGTCAGCTTGTCAGTATCATTATCTACCCAGTCAGGCCAATGATCAGGTACCTGTAAAATAGTATTTTGTGTATCATATATCATCTGTTTGATGTCTTGATTTGTATCCTTTTCAGAATTGCTCTTGTGAATTTCATCAGATTGTAGAGGTTGTGTCGAAAATGTGATTTGTTCTGGAATAGCTATTTTTTTTATCCAGGGTATACCTTGTTTGTGGTTAATAGCTTTTTTTTCAAACCATTTCATTGCAGTTAGGTATCGACTGGATGAGAAAAATTTATACTACAAAATTTACAAGTCTACTATCAACATAAATTACTTTTTTGATATGGACATTATTTAAATAATTAAGAACCTTTTCTTGACTTTTCGCATTTTTAATAATTTCATCTTTGGTGGCATTACAATTAATGTTAATGGTCTCTCTGAGTTTACCATTAATTTGTATGGCAATAGTTATGGTATCATTAAGAATAAATTCTGGCATGACCTTGGGCCATTGAAGTTTTCGTTCTTCTTGCATACCTAACTGGTTTAGTAATTCTAGGCTGATAAAAGGTGCAAATGGATTTAACAAAATACAGAAAGTAGTAACGCAAAAAGATAAAACATCAAGATAGCTCTTATCTAGTCGAATATTGTCCAACTGGGACATCTCCTGATTAAAAGAATTAAATAATTTCATAATATGTGCAATAGCTACATTGTATGAATGTGTTTCTATATCTTTTGTTACGTGTAAAATAGTTTCAAATGTATTAGAACATATTAGGGCAATAGGCTTAGACTGAATAGGGTCTTTACTAATCGTATCCTGGAAGCTAAGATGGTATATTTTCTGTTTAGCCTGAACAAAGTGATATATCCGTTTTATAAAACGAAAACAGCCTTCTACCCCAGATTGAGACCAGTCTAGATCTTTTTCAGGTGGAGCAGAAAACAGAGTAAATAATCGTACGGCATCTGCTCCATATGATTGGATAAGAATATCAGGATCAACTACATTACCTAAACTTTTACTCATTTTAGCACCATCTTTTAAAACCATTCCTTGTGTCAAAAGACACTTGAAAGGTTCTTGATGCTTCACATATCCCAGAGCATGTAATACTTTTGTAAAATATCGTGCATATAACAGATGCATGGTTGCATGTTCTACACCACCAATATATTGATCTACAGGCATATAGTATTGTTCTGCTTTTAAATCAATAGGCTCATTTGATTTATCTATTGTTAGATAACGTAAAAAATACCAGCTGGAATCTACAAAGGTATCCATTGTATCTACCTCTCTAGTAGCATCTTTTTGGCATCTGGGACACTTTACATGAAGAAAAAATGCACTCTTATCTTTTAAAGGGTTAGAATTTTTAGAGAAATCAACGTTAGTAGGCAATATAACAGGTAACTGCTCTTCAGGTAAGGGTACGATACCACATTCCTTGCAATAAATAATAGGTATTGGCGTACCCCAATACCTTTGCCTAGAAACTAACCAATCCCTTAACTTGTATGTTACTTTGGCAGAACCTATCTGATTTTTTTCTATAAATTCTATAAGTTTTTTTCTAGCTTCTTCTGATGTTAGATCATCATACTCTCCAGAATTGCATAAAATTCCCTCTTTAATGTAGCTTGTATCTTCCAGTTGTAGATGATTGGAGTCATCGGTAGGAGCAACCACAGTTTTAATATCCAAATCGTACTTTTTAGCAAAAGCATAATCACGTAGATCATGTCCAGGAACCCCCATTACGGCACCTGAACCATATCCTGGTAAAACAAAATTAGCTACATAAATGGGTATTTTTTCTTGAGTAAAAGGGTGTATGGCGTAAAGTCCAGTAAATACGCCTGCCTTTTCTGTAGGATTTTCCCTGTCTTGGTTACTCATCTGACCAACTTGGGTTTTCATGTTTTGTATATCTTGATATCCTGGTATATTACCTATTCTTTCTGTTAAATAGTGTTCAGGTGCAATTGCAAGAAATGTTACTCCAAAAATTGTATCTACACGTGTTGTGAAAATGCTAAGCTTCCCTTCACCAGGAATATTAAATTGTATTTCTGCACCCTCCGATTTACCAACCCAATGCTGTTGCATAGATAATACCTTATTAGGCCAATTTTTTTTCATATCTTCTGTATGCTGATTCAACTCCTCTACAAATTCAGTAGTTTTAAAAAACCATTGTGAAAGAAGCTTCTTTTCAACTTTTTTAGTTTCATGTCGCCAACAGCATTCATGTACCACCTGCTCATTAGCCAGTACAGTGTTGCATTCTTGACACCAGTTTACAGGTGCCTCTTTTTTATAAGCCCAGCCTTTTTCATACATTTTTAGGAAGAATAACTGGTTATAACGGTAATATTCTGGCTCACAAGTGGATAACTCTCGATCCCAGTTATAAGATATACCTAGTCGCTTCAATTGGGTACGCATATGGTCTATGTTCTGTTTAGTCCATATAGCAGGTTGAATATTGTGTTTATGTGCTGCATTTTCAGCAGGTAATCCAAAAGAATCCCAACCAATAGGATGCACTACTGCAAAATGGTTTAAGCGTTTGTATCGAGAGATAACATCTCCAATGGCATAGTTACGGACATGACCCATATGAATTTTCCCAGAAGGGTAGGGAAACATCACTAATACATAATATTTTTTTAGACCCTTATCATATATACTACATGATTGGTATGTCTTATTATTTGCCCACTCATGCAAAATTTTATTCTCGTAAGCTTGTATTCCTTCTGGTGTCAAGGTAGTCATAGATGCTAAGTAAAACGTAGATATATTATGTCGATAAGTTTACTTGCTATGGAAAGTAATGTATGCCACAATTAAATTTTCATGTGGATTCACAATACGAAGGGGGAACTTACAAAGAATTTACACTCTTCCTATAACTATGTTTAAAAAATACATGACAACTTATCACAAAAACAAAACAAGAGATATAATCCTTTGCACTACTTTGTCTTATCTAAACAGACAGGTATAATTTAAGGTTCTTTGTCCATGCGTATCAAACGAGTATTCACTAACACACGTAATAGTATTTATGGAGATATATTATTTGAGAAGCGTGTTGCAAAAATAATAAACCCTGACGGTTCACCAGTATTTGAAGCCAGAGATGTAGAAGTGCCCTCTTTCTGGTCGCAGATCGCTACGGATATACTAGCTCAGAAATATTTTAGAAAAGCTTCCATCCCTAGACATACTCGTAAAGTAGAAGAGGAAGCTATACCAGTATGGTTACAACGTCATGTTCCATGTGAGAAGTCTCTGGATAAATTACCTGTTGGGGAAAGATATACCAGGGAAACCAGTATTAAGCAAGTTATTGAAAGATTAGCGGGTACATGGACTTATTGGGGATATAAGTACAGTTATTTTTATTCAGAAGAGGATGCTAAGGCGTATTATGATGAAATTCGCTATATGTTATTACACCAAATGGTAGCTCCTAATTCACCCCAATGGTTTAACACAGGGCTCTATTGGGCCTACGGTATTGAGGGGCCTTCTCAAGGGCATTATTATGCAGAGGCAGAAACAGGTAAAATTGTAAAGTCTAAATCAGCTTATGAGCATCCTCAACCGCATGCTTGTTTCATACAGTCCGTTGATGATGATTTAGTGAGTAAAAATGGTATTATGGACTTATGGGTTAAGGAAGCACGTTTATTTAAGTACGGTTCTGGTACAGGCAGTAACTTTTCTGCCATTCGTGGTGAGGATGAAGCTCTTTCGGGTGGTGGTAAAAGTTCTGGGCTGATGAGTTTTTTAAAGATTGGTGATAGTGCGGCTGGTGCGATTAAATCAGGTGGAACTACTCGTCGTGCTGCTAAGATGGTATGTCTAGACATTGATCACCCTGATGTAGAGTTGTTTATTAATTGGAAAGCTAGAGAAGAAGAAAAAGTCACTAGTCTGGTGACCGGTAGTAAAATTATTAAGCAGTTTATTCATTCTCTTATGGATTGTATACAGGGTTGCGATCAGGATGTTCGTTTATTGGATGTCGCGCAGAATAATGAGTTACGAGATCTAATAGAAAAATCACAGATGCTAAGTATACCTAAGACATATGTAAATAAAGTAATTGATCTGGCTAAGCAGGGTTATACACAAATAGAGTTTGAAGAATTTGATGTTGATTGGAACAGTAGTGCCTACCAAACGGTAAGTGGCCAAAACTCTAATAATTCTGTTCGTTTAACCAACCAATTTTTAAAGAGTGTGGAAGAGAATCGTCCTTGGAATTTACTTTCCAGAGTGGGCCAAAAAGTAGTGAAAACTATCCCTGCCAGGGAACTATTTAGTCAAGTTTGTATGGCTGCTTGGTATTGTGCTGATCCTGGTGTACAATTTGACACTACTATCAATGAATGGCATACCTGTCCAGAAGATGGTCCTATTAAAGCATCTAATCCATGTAGTGAGTACATGTTTTTAGATGATACTGCTTGTAATCTTGCTTCTCTCAATCTTATTAAGTTTTATGACACACATAAACGCTATTTTAATATAGATGCGTACCAGCATGCTATTTCCTTGTGGACCATTACTCTAGATATTTCTGTTTTAATGGCCCAATTCCCTTCACAGAAAATTGCTGAATTATCTTATCGTTTTAGGACACTTGGTCTGGGTTACGCTAACCTTGGCAGTCTTCTTATGTTGCATGGTATTCCTTATCATTCTAAAGAGGCTAATGCTATGGCGGGTTGCTTAGCAGCATTATTAACAGGTACTGCATATAAAACTTCAGCTGAAATGGCAAAGAGACTTAGTGCTTTTTCTCATTTTGAAAAGAATAAACAACATATGCTTAGAGTAATTAGTAATCATCGGCGAGCTGTATTTAATGCATCTACTGAGGAGTATGAAGGTCTTACAATTACGCCCCGTGGAATTAATCCCTATTATGCACCAAAAGATATGTTATCTGTTGCTAAAAAGGTATGGGATGAGGCATTGAGTCATGGTGAAGAGTATGGTTATAGAAATGCCCAGGTCTCTGTCATTGCACCTACGGGTACCATTGGTTTATTAATGGATTGCGATACCACAGGTATAGAGCCTGATTTTGCATTGGTAAAGTTTAAGAAGTTAGCGGGTGGTGGTTATTTTAAAATTATTAATAAGTCTATTCTAGTGACTTTAGAGAAGCTAGAATATACTGCTAAGCAGATCCAAGATATTCAATACTATATGACAGGAACAGGTAGTATGCAAGGTGCTCCTCACATCAATCCAACAAAATTAGCTGAACTAGGTTTTAGTAAACATACACTGGATATGATTGAAAATATGTTACCAACAGCTTTGAGTTTAGAATATGTTTTTAATGCATTTTCCATTGGATATGATATTTTATCTAAGGAGTTGTATATCTCAACAGATATCTTTCAATCTTCCTCCTTTAATCTTTTAAGTTACCTAGGGTTTACAGCTCAAGAATTACGTGAAGCTAATGAGTATATATGTGGGAACATGACTATTGAAGGTGCACCACATATACAGGATGAGCATTTACCCATTTTTGACTGTGCTAATTGTTGTGGTACGAAAGGTAAGCGTTCATTGCCATACCGTGCACACATTGATATGATGGCAGCTGTTCAGCCTTTTATTTCAGGTGCAATTTCTAAAACTATTAATGTAAATTATGATGCAACAACAGAGAACATTCATGATATTTACTTAATGTCATGGAAGTTAATGTTAAAAGCTAATGCCATTTATCGAGATGGTTCAAAATTGTCTCAACCTTTATATTCTATGAATTTAGATTTATTTCAAGATACAGAAGAGAAAAACTTATCTAACTTTTTTGCTCAATCCGTTCCAGAACAAACACAACAGTTATCAAATAGTATGGTAAAGCGTACTGTGGCACAGTATCAACGTAAACGTTTACCATCAAAGAGATCAGGTTACACACAGAAAGCCATTGTTGGTGGCCACAAGGTCTATCTTCGTACAGGAGAATATCATGATCATAAATTAGGGGAAATTTTTCTAGATATGTATAAGGAAGGTGCAGCATTTCGTAGCTTGATGAATAGCTTTTCCATTGCTATTTCTCTTGGTTTACAATATGGAGTACCTCTGGATGAATTTGTTGAAGCTTTTACCTATACAAGATTTGAACCAAATGGAGTAGTCCAGGGGCATGACCGGATACGTATGTCAACTTCTATTCTAGATTATGTTTTTAAAGATCTGGCTATCCATTATCTGGGCCGAAATGATTTCATACACGATCCTGGTGATTCTACTTTTTCTATTCACAACCAACCAACAGTGCATAGTAAAAATAAAACGGAAGAAGATAGGGGTAACAAAAAAGATGCTCATGCTTTAGTACCAGTCAATGTCATATGTGGTTATGAAACAGAGATGTGTTCAGAATGTTCTAATGCTACATTAACGCGTAATGGCTCTTGTCTTAAGTGTGATACTTGTGGTGCCACAACCGGATGTTCATAAGATGTAGGGGTTAGACACACTATGAGTGTATCAAAGCCAGCAATTTGTATTATCGGTTGCGGTAAAATAGGTACTATTTTATTAAAACATCTTGTTGGTCCTAATGACTTGATTCTTATTGATCAAGATGTAAATCTCGTCCAGTCTATCTTAAAAGAATATGCTGAGCAGAGCGTCACTGTCCATAGTGGGGACGCTACCAGTGCTTATTTTCTAAGAACTGTATTATCTTCTGATATCTATCAAATTTTAATTACCCTAGAAGATGATGCTTTGGCGATTGAAGTTGCAACTATATTGTGTGATGTGCTTAAGATCAACAATATTATTGTGTGTTTTATGGAATCACAAGACACCAGTTTGTTGCAACAAAATATTATTGTTACCAATGCAACAGATATTGTGGCACATTATATACTCAACAAAATCCGTTTAGGAGAGAACAGTGCTTTTTACGTAGGTAAGGGGATAGGAGAAATAAAACAAATACAATTAACAGCAAGCTCACCTTTGGTAGGTCAATCTTTAAAATCACTTCCTCCTCTTAAAAAATGGTTAATAGGTGCTATTTATCGTCCTAAGACCAAGCTTAAAAAAAGTTATATTGAGTCAGAGATAAGCCAAATCCATGTCATGAAAGAAGATGAGCTTATTATACCAAGCGGTAACACCCGTCCTAAGGCAGGTGATAAATTGTTATTAATTGGTGAGCCTGAAATATTAAAGGCTACCTCACAATATTTAAAACATGGTTCTCGTCTTTTCCCCACTCGTTATGGTGAAATGCTCATCTCACTATGCTTTAACAGAGACTATCGCATAGGTGCTTATAGAGAATATAGGTGGCTACTCAAGCATATGATATCAGTTAAGATGTTAGTCATGTTTAATCATGTCAATACAGGTAACATGGTACGTCGTCTGTGGAAAAGTATAGGCCATGACATCGTTAATATACAGTCAAAAAAAGTGAGTACCTACAATTTCGTTGAGCAGATATCCAAAATAATAAATGATACTCGCATTGGTCTCTTAATCTGTCAACATCCTCTGCGTTATTGGCATATTTTTCTTTATCGGTATTGGATAATTCCCTTACTGCTAAAAGTATCCAAAAAGTACATCATGCCAATTTGGTATATTAAAACTTCTAGCCCCATACAAGGTATTACCTTATTTGTGTCAGACTCACCAGAAGTGCTTTCTGTAACGGAGTTAGTGATTGATATAGTACTGCAAACTGGTCTACCACTGTCTGTTTTACAAGTGATACCTCCCATGAAAGCATACAGTGATAATTATATTGAGACTGCACAATCTGTTATGAGTGCTGTTAAAGATATGTGTGCCCTCTATCATGTGAATATGCAAGCAACTATAATAGAAGGCCATCCCGTCCATGAGACACTATACATAGTACCTAGTAACCATGTTCTTGCCCTATCAGTGGGGAAAGAAAATACAGTATACTGGATGATACCCAACAGTGCTAAATTACTGATTAAAAAATTTCAGGGCAGCTTATTACTTCTAGCGAATTAAAGACAACATGAATTTTTTCTATCTATTCCTTTTTAGCATTATTTCACTAGTTACACCCATCATATGTTTTAGAATTCGATTTCCCTTAATTGTAGGTGAAATCCTAGCGGGTATTATTCTTGCTCTTTTCATGTCTGGGAAGCAAGTGGACATCACTTTCATAGAACACTTAAGTCAACTGGGTTTTATTTTTTTAATGTTTCTGGCTGGCATGGAAATTAACTTTGAGCATTTTCAACCTAAAAAAATTATTCTACCTATTTTTCAAATTATTCTTATTACATTACAAAGTATTTTTGTCGGGATGTATTTTTTTCATACTTCCCATTTTTTTATTTGTATCTTATTGTCATGTATGTCAGTAGGGCTAGTATTCCTAAGTCTAAAATCCGCAGATTCTGAAAAAACTGCATATGGGCAACATCTAATATGGACAGCCTCTTTAGGTGAGCTAGTGAGTATTCTATCATTGATTATCTATGAAATTGCACATAAAAATAATAATCAATTCCAGCTTGTATTTCTTAAAGATTTATCTGGTATTATTATTGTACTGGTTGTTAGTTATTTAGGAATTCAGATATTTATGCTCTTGTTGTGGCAGTTCCCATTATTAACTCATTTATTAAACAAGAAAATAGGTTCGGATACTATCTCGCTCAGTGTACGCTTGGCTTTTTTAGTACTACTTACTATGGCAACTTTATCTCATTTTTTTCAGGTAGAAATTATTTTGGGTGCTTTTTTAGGAGGGATGATGTTGTCATTTATCTTTCGTAGTAAAAGCTTTTTTGAAGCAAAGCTAAATTCCATTGGTTATGGTTTTTTTATTCCTTTCTTTTTTATTCATTTAGGGTGGAGCTTTGCAGTACATACTCGTCATTTCGAAAAAATTCTTACTATAGGTATTCAATTATATGGATTAATCCTTTTGTCTCGTTTACCTATGCTGCTGATTTTCGCTTATCTCATGAAAACGGATACCTGGTATAAAAAGTTTACCACCAGTCTAGGTAGTCTATTTTTGATGTCTGCTCCATTAACCATTTTAATAGTAACGGCCCAATTGGGTTATGATTTGCATATTATTAGTCATGATATTTATAGGGGAGCTATTGTAGCAGCCATGATCGGTGGTATTATGGGGCCCATTGGTTTCACTTTTTTTAGAAATTTATATAAATGGATTGATGTACGATTTTATAGCCATCATTAACACTGGATAAATTGTTAGTTGTTCATAGTGTTTTTCTATATATGATAATATTTTTTAGTATTATTATGTTTAATTAATCCGATGTGCCTATTATATGATACGTGGTTTATACATAGGGGCTAGTGGTATGAGAGCTACACAAGTAAAAATGGATGTTGTGGCTAATAACCTTGCTAACGTAGACAAGACTGCTTTTAAACGAGACAGTGTTATTTATAAGACTTTCCCTGAATTATTAATACATCGTACTAATGATGATGGAATAGGTTGGTCTCCGATGGGTAGTTTTGATACTAGCCCTTTAGTAGGTAAGTTAGGTACCGGCGTAGAGGTGAATGAATTACA
This sequence comes from Leptospiria bacterium, assembly GCA_965262015.1. GTDB lineage: Bacteria > Spirochaetota > Leptospiria > Turneriellales > CBDBES01. The sequence continues at coordinate 636,208 of OZ253494.1, read as the reverse complement.
TACTAATTTTTCCCAGGGCCCTGTAAAACATACAAATAAAGAAACTGATCTTGCCATAAATGGTAACGCTTTTTTTGTCATTGCTACAAACCATGGTAACCGTTTAAGCAGAAATGGTGCTTTCACAGTGAACGAAGAAGGACACTTGGTAACATCGCAAGGTTTCCCCCTTTTAGGCGAAAGTGGTTTCCCCTTGAAGGTAAAAAGCAATAATTTTTTAGTAAAACCTAATGGTGAGGTTTGGGTAAATCAAGATATTGAAGATGATCCAACACGTATCTACGGTAAAGATAAAAATACATGGGAAGAGCCAGCATTATTAGATAGAATACAGTTTCGAACAGTAGATTTTATACGTCATCTAGATAAAGAAGGTGCTTCTTTATATCGTACCACTCTAGAATCCGGGGATATGGTGTTGTCTAGTCCACTAGTGGAAGTTCAACAGGGTGCATTAGAAGCTTCTAATGTAAATGTAGTGCGAGAAATGGTTGATATGATAGAAGTGCAACGTACTTATGAAATGAATCAGAAGAGTATACAAACCCATGATTCTATGTTAGGTAAGCTTATCAATGAAGTTGCCCGTTAGTATTAACTTTGCTTGTATCACCCTTATTTTATCGATATACGTTTAAGATTAAAGGTGTACAAAAACACTCTTTTCATACTAAAACAGTTTTAATAGTCGCTCAGCCTTACCACGATTTATATTTATGGGGGGAGTGTAGTATAGACCTTGGTGTGATTTCACAGGATCTCTTAGCTATACAAATTAGATATTTATTAAGGCAATATATCCCAGGTGTAGAAACTTTATTCAATACTCTAAAGAATATGCATGAAACAGCTTGTAATAATTTCATATGTACAAGTGTTTTATTTTGCTGTGAATGTATTATTATACAAAAATATTTCCATGATCAAGATATGGGTCAATGTGTGCCCTTTCAGATCAAGCAACATATCCCTTTAAATGCTCTACTAAACCACAGACTTGCCCAAACTCCTGATTATAAGCATAATTATATAATGGATGATATGAGAGACGAGATAATTCATCTACTACAATTAGGCTATACTTGTTTTAAGATTAAAGTGGATTGTAATCTTGATATAAACATAGCAAAGATCAAATATCTACGTCGTTTGATTGGGCCTTATAAAAAGATTCGATTAGATGCTAACCGACAATTATCCTACGATGAGATGTTATATATGTGGAAATACATAAAAGAGTGCAATATCGAATATATTGAAGAGCCATTACAAAATACTTCTCAACTGCTATTATTATATGAACAGACTCATCTTCCCTTTGCTTTAGACGAAAGTATGTGCCAACCCACAATAAAAGAACTGTCACATTTAATAGAACACGCTAAGGCTATTGTATTAAAACCTTCTATAGTTGGTTTATATCAGTCTTTATTATATTACCTGCAATATAGAAACAGAAAGATCGCCATCGTTCCTTCTTCTAATTTTGAAACAGAAATTTCTATTTACACCATTTTATTGTTATTGGGACAAAGTCATGTAAATGCTGGTTTTGATGTTATTAGATGGTACCAAAACTCTATTTTAGAGATACCTTTTACTATTAAAACTGGCTATATTTTTGTAGCTTATAACCATATGGTTAATAACATTCGAACTAGTCAATTAGATAGGATATATATATAAAACATGAGTTTACGTTCTTTTTTGCTTTATCGTGCTTTTAAAAAATTTTCGCATTCAACTGCTATTTATGATTTAGATCGAGCCCATAAAGTTTCTTATCAAGATTATTTCTCTCATACTATCCAATTAGAAAAACTGTTACGAATGAAATATCAAATCAAGCCTGGTGATTATGTGGGTCTTGCTCTGCAAAATAGTATAGAATATTTGTATATTATTATGGCACTAAATTTACGGCGTGCCACGGCAGTACATTTCAATTACAAGTTTCCACCAAAATTAATAGAAAATTTATTATGTAATAATTGTATTACATTTTTTATCACAGATCAATACAACACCTTACTAACAGAAGAACATCCTTTCCCTAATTGCATCGTCATTAGGTTAGATCTATTACTAAACCAACTAACAAATAATAATTTATCTATAAACAAAATAGATCATCATCAATATTCATTTCCTAGTATGGGAGAACAAGCCAATGTTATATTTACTTCGGCTAGTACTGGGCCACCAAAAGGTGTGATACATAGCTATAAAAATCATTATTATTCAGCTTTAGGTTTACACAAAAATATTCAGCTAACATGCCGTGATGCTTGGTTATTATCTCTACCATTATTTCATATTGCAGGCTTGTCTATTCTATACCGTATGCTTTTAGTAGGAGGTCAAGTTGTACTCACTCGTAACATAGAAAATATGATTGGCCATCCGATGATTACCTATATCTCTATGGTAGTTACCCAGTTTATGCGTTTATCTACTAGTTGTAAGGTATACATAGGTACCACTAGAACTAAGATTTTTATAGGCGGTAGTAGTGTACCTAGTGCAATTATAGAGCAGGCTAAGCAGTATAATATTGTTTTATACCATACATACGGTAGCTCTGAAATGTCATCTCAGGTAGCTAACACCTCTCCCCAACAAACTAAAATGTATACATCTGGTGTTAAGGTACTACCGTTTCGCATGGTATGTACTAATTCTGATCAGGAGATTTATGTAAAAGGACCTGTATTATGTATGGGGTATCTGCAAAATAGTCATTTTTTTCCTATTACGAATACCCAAGGCTGGTTTTGTTCGGGTGATCTAGGTTACTTTGATCATCAAAAAACTCTGGTAATTACTGGGAGGAAAGATAATATGTTTATATCTAAAGGGGAGAATATTCAACCTGAAGAGATTGAGGCTATTTTACAAGATATGGATAGTATTTTAGTAGCAACAGTAGTGCCTGTAATTGATAAGGAAAGTATGTATTTACCCGTGGCATTTTTACAAATAGATGGAGATCAGCTCAATACTATATTACCTAGCATACATTCACATTTGATGAATAACTTACCATCAATAAAACATCCCATCCATTATTTTGTTTTTCCTGCTAATGTAAGTAATAGTAGGAATATGAAAATTAATCGAAAAGAGCTTATAAAATTAGCAGAAAAGTATCTCCAATAACTAGAATTTAGCTATTATTTTATTTTTTCACTTATCAAAACTTTTTAGAGAAAATATTAATTTTTCTGGAAAGTCAGCATCATATATAGGCAGAATAGACTTGGTTAGTTCTTCTTTTATTAAGTGTTTCATATGGAATATACTATGGTAAACCTATATATATTAATTGCTTGTGCTATTTTTCATATATGACAAATCCAGAACTGGTTCTGGATATCAAAGACTTTACTTACCATTCTATTCCGTAAGGAATAGCCTACACATGTTACTGATCATAGTACAAGATCTAAATATATTTTTTCATTTTAATGTTAGATAATCTATTTTTCTGTCAAAATATCTTTCTATGTTATTTAATAGCATTCTCAACCTGTCCCTTTTGCCACGGTCAAACCTGGGTTGCATGCATAGACTACTGTATTTAGCATTCTCTATAAACTTCTAAATAATGTATTTTTAGTTTCTCTATTGTAAATGATAGCCTGGATATTATCTACCTGGAGAAACAACTGTTTCCATGCTTCTAATAATGTTTCTGATTTTAGATTGGGTATAAGCATTGCCATAATCTTCCAAGATACCGTTCTACAGCCACAGCAATATATCCATTTTATATGTACATGGTGTCTATTTTCCATACTATTTAAGAAAAACGGCTTATGAATACCTTAAACTGTCCAACTCCAGACTTGACTTTTCAATACGAACCAGGTTAAGTAAAAAATTAGTACTTTACATACAGAGTTATGAATCACCAAACTCTCGGGACTGGAGATCGATTGATAATGCCTATTGCGAGAAAAACAAAGAGTGCCGTACGTATTTTAGTTGATGCTGTGCAGTCGCTTCAAGTTGATGCGGGACTGAGTTATGAAGAAGTAGAAGATGTAATTCGTTCTGCTCTTTTGGCTGCCTATAGAAAAAAATATCAGACAAGTGAAAATGCAGAAGTAATCATTGATATGACCAAGTCACAGATTGTTTTGAAATCATATAAGATAGTTGTGGAGAGAGTTTTGTTAGATGGCATGCAAATTAATATAGAAGATGCCCAAGTAATCAGTAAGGATGTGGTTTTGGGTGATAAAATTGATGTTATTGAAGATATTGAAGCATACAGCCGTATTGCTACCCAAATTGGTGTCAAAGTAGCAGCCCAGAAGCTTAGAGAATTTGAGCAAAAAAAAATCAGGCAGGATTATGAGCATAAAGTTGGTGAGTTAATTAATGGCTATATTATACGTAAGAAAGGCAATATCTGTTTTGTTAATCTGGCTGGTAATCTAAGCAATGGTACTGTTGAAGGTATCATGCCACTTAAGCATCAGGTTCCCACGGAAAAATATCGATTAGATGATCGAATTAAGGTTCTACTGTATTCCATTGAAGAAGACAGAGGAAAAACAATTAAAATCATTGTGAGTCGTGCGGATAAGAACTTTATTCATAGACTGTTTGAAATGGAAGTACCAGAGATTTACGAGAATATCGTACAGATAAAATCCATTGGTCGAGTGCCAGGAATACGTAGCAAAGTTGTTGTTGATACTAACATGCAAGATATAGATCCAGTGGGTGCCTGTGTGGGTATGAAAGGAGTGCGGATACGTGCGATTATACGTGAATTAGGCAACGAGCGGATCGATATTGTTGAATATTCTTCATCCTTAAAGACATTTGTAACAAATGCCATGTCTCCTGCGAAGCCTACTTTGGTGAAAGTAGATGCAATTGCTCGGGAGGCTATAATTGTAGTGCCTGATAAAGACTTGTCTCTTGCAATTGGGCGGGAAGGATCTAATGTAAAGTTGGCTTCATACATAACAAACTGTAAGATTGATATTAAGAGTGAATCAGATTTTTCCCAGGAGATGGTGACACCACAGGCAAAACGTAGTTTTGATGAGTTGTTTAGTACACATGATTCTGCTGATACTGCCCAATCTAATATAGCACTTGATGATGATAGAGAACAAGAGGAGCAAAAAATTCTTTTATCAGAAGTACCAGGAATTAGTAAGCGTATCCTAAAAATATTAAATGAAAATGATATCAAATATGTTGAAGATCTTTTGGCCTTGCAGGAAGATAGTTTGATTGATATGGAAGGTATTGGGAAGGCAACTGCTGAAAAGATCCTAGAAATTATTAGCGAAAGTATTGAATTTGAAGAAGAGGAAGATAATAAAGATTTAAATGCAAGGCATGAATAGGCTTTGTTGTGTGAGTGTTGAATGGCAAAAAAACTAGTTATTAAGCGTTCCAGCAATAAATCCTCTATTTCAGCTAAAATTGCTGCTGTACAGCGTCAGAAAGTAGAACCTAATAACGTTGTTAATGCTGCGAAGCCCAGACCTTTAGTAGAGCAGAAGACTCAGCCAAACATAAAAAAATTTCACCAGAACACAAGTCAACCACGTAATCATAATATTCTAGCAAATAAACCAGGTGGTGTGAAACAAGGGTCTTTAGTTGCACATAAAAAAGACAAGAACGTTAAGCAGAAATCTTCTAGATTACGAGAAGATATTTTACAAGAAGATGGGCATAAGAAATTTTTTCTGAAACAACAAGTAGGAAGAAGTTCTCAAGATACCTCTGGAGTTATTCATCATAAATCTACCATTCCTAAAGAGATTAAAATTACAGAATATGTACAAGTAGGTGAATTAGCTAAAAAACTTAACGTAAAAACTTCAGACTTAATCGCTAAGTTTATGCAACTTGGTGTAATGGTGACCATCACGCAGTCAGTAGATGCTGAGACTGCTATTCTAGTGGCTGAAGAATTTGGATGTTCTATTCGTGTTGTTTCCCTTTACGAAGAAACACTTATTCAAGAAGAAAAGGACAATGAGGCAGATTTATGCACAAGATCACCCATTGTAACGATCATGGGGCATGTTGATCACGGTAAAACAAAACTATTAGATGCGATGCGTAGTACTGATATTGTTTCTCAGGAAGCAGGAGGTATTACACAGCATATTGGTGCTTACCAAGTGAGTACTGAAAACGGTAGTATAACTTTTTTAGATACCCCAGGGCATGAAGCATTTACAGCGATGAGGGCACGAGGTACTTTATTAACAGATATTGTTGTTTTGGTGGTAGCTGTTGATGATGGGGTTATGCCTCAGACGGTCGAAGCCTTAAAGCATGCCCAAGATGCTACCGTGCCTATTATTGTTGCCATTAATAAAATTGATCTACCAGATGCCAATGTCGATAAAATTTTTCAGAGTCTATCTCAGCATAATTTATTAACAGAAGAGTGGGGTGGAGATGTTCCATCTGTTAAAATCTCTGCTCTACAAAACCTACATTTGGATAAACTACAAGAAGTAATTCTATTACAGGCTGACATGATAAATTTACGTGCTAATCCTACAAAGAATGCTGTAGGAGTTGTAGTGGAGGCAAAATTAGATCAAGGACGTGGTGCTGTAATTACAGTTTTGGTTTCTAATGGAACATTAAAGAAAGGCGATCCATTTGTGGTAGGTTTAAAAGGTGGGAAAGTACGTGCTATGTACGATAGTTGGGGGAAGCCCTTAATAGAAGCAGGTCCATCAACTCCTGTAGAAATTTTGGGTTCCGTTGGTATTCCTCAAGCAGGAGACCCTTTTTATGTTGTTGATTCTGATAAAAAAGTTAAAAGTATTGTAGATAAGCGTGAAGAGTTAGATCGTCAGCAACAACATCAAAGAATTAAAAGAGTTAAATTAGAAAATTTGAGTGATGCTATTGCACAAGATCAACTTCAAGAATTAAAACTAATTGTTAAGGCCGATGTATTGGGTTCAGCAGAAGCTATTCGTGATTCCTTAGAAAAATTATCTACTGATGACATCAGTATCAAAATTATCTTAATGGGTTCTGGAGAAATCACAGAATCTGATATTATGTTGGCTTCTGCCGCACATGCAATTATTATTGGATTTTCAGTGCGTGCTAATGCACGTGTTAAAAGCATTGCCTCTAAAGAGAAAGTAGTTATCTATTATTTCAAAATTATCTATGAAATTGTGGATAAGATCAAGGATGCCATGCAGGGTATGATCGCACCTGAAGATGTGGAAGAGTTTACGGGTGAGGCAGAAGTACGGCAAATCTTTAAAGTTTCTTCTGTTGGTACAATTGCAGGTTGTATGATTACTTCAGGTAATATACAGAGAGATTCTTTATTACGTATTGTGCGTGATGGTGTTGTTGTTTATGAAGGTAGTCTCAAAACACTTAGGCGTTTTAAAGAGAACGTTTCCCAAGTGAAAGAAGGTTTTGAATGTGGTATTGCAGTGGAAAACTTTAACGATATTAAGGAAAATGATGTCATACAGGGTTATATAATTCAGCAAGTTCAGAAAAAGATCCACTAGTTCAGTTAGATATTTTTTATTGTTATGCATAGTATTCGACATAAACGCCTAGAAAAAAGGTTATTAGTGCTTACTGCAGACATTTATCAGAGAGAGATGAGTGATCTTGTGCGTGGCTTTGTTACGTTTACAAGATGTACATTATCTAAAGATTGTAGCCAATTCTGTGTATATTTTTCGATTTATGCTAGTAGTCATGGAGTTAAAGCACGTGCTGTAAAAAATTTAAATGCATTGATATCTGTATTGAGTCGTAGTATTGCCAAAAATATTCGGATGCGTAGAATACCTTTTATACAGTTTCGAGAAGATATATTATTTCAAAAAGAGCAACAAATATATGGGTTATTGGAAAAAGATAAATCTAACTATGATTCGAATCTAGCTAATACAGAATAACCGTGTTCGTCAAATAAACCTTCAGTTTCACTCATAATACTGATAGGCTTTTTTGATTTTTTTAGTCCTTTTGCAGAACACTCTTGATAGGTAATCCTTTTTAAGAATGTAGACACATTAATCCCAGAAGAGAATCTTGCTGCTCTATTCGTTGGGAGTATATGATTTGTACCTGAATAATAATCACCCACAGCTACGGGAGAAAAAGGTCCTAAGAATACACTGCCTGCTGACTGGATATCCTTCAATACACGCCTAGGTTTTTCAACATGTATTTCAAGATGTTCAGGGGCAAATTGGTTAGAAAATTGGATTGCTTCACCTATGTTATCTACAATCAAGATATGACCATTATTTTGAATGGCTTTTTTAGTGATATTAGCACGTTTAGAATCTTTATTAGATATGATAAGATCAAGTGCTACCGCTGTTTGCTGGGCTATTTCTGTATCTGTACATAAGAGTATGGCAACAGCATTTTCATCATGTTCCGCTTGTGCTAATAAATCATGTGCTAACAAATTAGGCTGTGCCGTGTGATCAGCAATTATAACAATCTCAGAGGGACCTGCAAATGAATCAATACCACAAATATTATTTGCAGCAATGAAAGATTTTGCTGCTGAGACGTAAACGTTACCTGGGCCATAAATAAAATCAACAGGTGGCATATTAATTTCTGGTATGCCTAAAGCTGCTGATATTATAGCCTGTGCTCCTCCAGCCTGTAAAATTCTATCTGCTCCAGCAAGATAAGCCATGGCACATACAACAAGGGGTACTTTTTGTGTATCTTTCTGGGGTGGACTAATCACTATAATATCCCGCACCTTTGCTATAGAGGCAGGTATAACCCCCATAAGTACAGTAGAAGGATATAAGGCCTTACCCCCAGGCACATAAAGTGCTATGGAGTTAAAGGGGGTAAGTTTAACCCCCAATATATTATGTTGAAGACACATACGAAAATTTTGTGGTTTATTCTTTTTATGGAAGGTATAAAGATTTTTATAAGCTTGTTTAAAAGCTTGTAAAACCTTAGGCTGGTCTTTTTGTAACTTATCATATGCTATTTTCAAGTTTTGTTTATCTAGAATAAAATTCTCTGGTATAAAACCATCCCATTGTTTTGTATAAAACTTTAATGTTTTAAGAGCAGATTTCTGGTGTTTCTTGTATACAGGTACAATAGTATCTTGTATAATTTTTTCTAGGTTAAGTCCGCTAGAGTGTTCAATTAGTTTGTTGTACCGTATACTGGATAAATTACACAATGATTTAGGTTGTATAATCATCATAGGCTACATATAGCTTATGATTTGTTCGCCAAATTCAGAACACTTTATTTCTATAGATTTGTCCATTAAGCGTGCAAAATCATATGTAACTTTTTTACTTTTTATAGCAATTTCCACTGCATTGACTAATAGATCAGCAGCTTCTTGCCATCCCATATAACGGAGCATCATCTCGCCAGATAAAATCAGTGATGACGGGTTTACTTTATCCATACCAGCATATTTTGGAGCTGTGCCGTGGGTAGCTTCAAACATTGCCACACCATTTATATAATTGATATTAGCACCAGGTGCAATCCCAATACCTCCAACCTGTGCGGCAAGTGCATCAGAAATGTAGTCGCCATTCAAGTTCATCGTAGCAATAACATCATAATTCTCGGGGCGGAGTAGGATTTGTTGTAAGAAAGCATCCGCAATAACATCCTGAATCAAAATTCTCCCATCTGTTGGTTGGCCCTTGCATTCTTCCCATGAAACTACCTTGTCACCAAACTCTTTTTTGGCGACAAGGTAGCCCCAATCTTTAAAATAGCCTTCAGTAAACTTCATAATATTACCCTTATGAACTAGTGTAACAGATCTTCGTTTTTCTGTGATAGCATATTCAATGGCAGATTTTACCAAACGAGCTGTACCTTCTTGTGAAATAGGTTTGATTCCGTATGAGCTACTTTCAGGGAAACGTACTTTATCAATTACATTTAATTTTCTAAGAAGATTTTCGATTTCTTTGGCTTCTGGAGACTTTGCTTGAAATTCTATACCTGCATAAATATCTTCAGTATTTTCCCGAAAAATTACCATATCTACTAGACTAGGGTTTTTAAGTGGGGAAGGTACTTCTTTGAAGTACTTTATGGGTCTTAGACAAACATATAAATCTAGTTTTTGGCGTATAGCCACATTAATTGAACGTATACCACCACCTACTGGTGTGGTCATAGGGCCTTTGATACCAACTTTAAATTCTCTAATGGCATCAATGGTATCCTGAGGCAACCATTCATCTTTTCCATAAATCTGGGTACTTTTTTCGCCCGCAAAGACTTCCATCCAACTAATAGATTTTTTGCCCTTATAAGCTTTGTTGACAGCACTATCTAATGTTTTCTGGGCAACTTTCCATATATCAGGGCCAATGCCGTCACCCTCAATGTAAGTAATGATAGGTTGATCGGGAATATTGATCTTACCATCTTGAAAGGTAATTTTTTCACCTGTTGTGGGCACCTTAATGTGCTTAAAATTCATGATTATAACCTTATTTATTGTATTTCTTAATTATTTTCCACATCAGATATTGAAGTACGCATTTTTGTATCAGCTTGGATATTATTTAATTTATAGTAATCTAATACACCTAATTGACCTTTTTCAAAAGCAAGTGCAATTGCCTCGGGGATACGTGCTTCTGCCTCCTTAACTTTTGCTTCCATTTCTGTCACAGAGGCTCTATTCTCCTGTTCTTTTGCCACAGCCATAGCTCTACGTTCTTCTGCCTTGGCTTGGGCAACCCTTTTATCTGTCTCTGCTTGATCTGCTTGTAATTTCGCACCAACATTTTCGCCAACATCTACATCTGCTATATCAATGGAAAGGATTTCAAATGCTGTGCCAGAGTCTAGGCCTTTACTTAAAACAGATTTGGAAATTGAATCAGGATTTTCTAAAACAGATTTATAGTATTCAGCAGAACCGATGGTGCTGACAATACCTTCGCCCACCCGTGCAATAATGGTTTCTTCCGTAGCTCCACCAATAAGGCGGTCTAAATTAGCACGTACTGTAACCCTACTAACAGCTTTAAGTTGTATACCGTCTTTGGCTACTGCTGAGACAATTGGAGTACTAATCACCTTGGGCAGTACGGACATTTGGACAGCTTCTAATACGTCCCTACCAGCTAAGTCAATGGCAGAAGCTTTTTTAAAATCCAAAGATAATGTGGCTTTATCGGCAGCAATTAAAGCATTGATTACACGCGTTACATTACCACCTGCCATATAATGACTTTCTAATTCTTCACGTTTTACGTAACCTAGACCAGCTTTATTTGCAGCGATGAGTGGTTCTATGATTTCTTTGGGAGGTATATTTCGCATACGCATTCCGATAAGAGAAAAAAGGCTTACATAGACACGACTAAACAAGGCAACAAGCCATAGGTTAATGGGTACTATAAATAAGACAAACGCAACAAACGCAACGATGATAAAAAATAAGGAAAGTGGAGCTACTGTTTCAAACATGTGAACATCTTTTGTACTAAGAGCAACCCGTCAATTGTCTTTAAGTAATTTAAAGGTAATTTTATATTTTCTACATCCTGTTTCTTTATCTTTGGGGTTCGCTTTATTTTACTCGTTTAAAATACCTGGTGCTAACCTAGCATATACAATATCATTTGTCACTTTGATTAGGATTTTGGGCAAAAGATTTAATCTAAATAATTCATCATAAAATTTATCAAGAAATCTTTTTTGCCATTCGAGTAATTCTTTTGTTATGTACTTTTCAAGTATTTCTTGTGGTGCTATTTTATCTCTAATGTACTGATGTATAGTAGCCTCATCTATAAGGGCTGTTATACCAGTTTTAGCAAATGCTTGTAGTAGTATTTTACACTGTATTGCGATAGTATGTAATCTTTCTTGGGACATATTAGAGGTCCTATTATGCCTTCACTTCTTGAATTTATCATAAAATTACATAGATAAACCTTTATAGATGTTTCAGTGGTATACGCCAATACATCCACTACATGCCACTGCAATCTGATGAGGACTCTCCTTACGGCATACCTCCATATCTATCTGCTCTCAATTCTATATTGATACAAATAGATTCCATGGATAATGTAAAAAATATTATCAAGAAGTTTGGTCTTCTTGGTTTTTTATCTGCTACTAAAAAAATTCCCATTCAGGATGCAGGCAAAACAGAAACAGAACACAGAAATAGTTTAGAAGAGAAATTAAAAAAATTTGCTAAAAACTTTTCACAAAATTTTAAATCTGGTATAGCCGTGAGTTATGATGATGTTAGTTATGATTACAAATCATTCGGCTCTGACAGTGCACGAGGAGCCAAAGATATCTTGCAAGAGGTAGAGCAACAAATTGCAAGTGGACTAGATATTGATCCTGCTTTATTAGGCCGCACGTACTCTACGACTGAAACGTATGCAGGTGTAGTTTATGCATCTTTTCTCGCTTCACTAGGCAACATTAGACGAATTGTAAAACGCTTCTTAGAGCGTGGTTATTATCTGCATTTGGTCATGGCTGGTTATCCAGTTAGCAGTGTAAAAGTTACGTTCAATAAGGACAGGGGCATGAACCCTAAAGAGGAGTTAGAAGCAGAAGAGGTAAAAGTCAGAACTGTTTTAACAAAGTACCAAGCAGGTATTATTGACGCAGATGTAGCGGCACGGGAATTAGGCTATGACAAGGCCACTGGGATTGTAAGCTCTAAAGAGAACAAACTTGTCTCAGAAAACCTGCTTAAAAAAAAAGCCTTCATTTTAGATAAGACGGGTAGTGTAGAATTTAAAGAGAATAAAAAAAAGGAAGCTAGAGAACAAAAGCATTTAGAGCTTATAGCTCAGAGAGAATTTTTAAATAAACATAGAAAAGAGGTTATTAAAATCTCTAATGTAATTAAGAAGATGCATCAAGACAATAGGTCTGAGGCAGAGATATTATCCTTTGTATCCAAAAGCCTTAAAACAAATATACCTCAAAGCTTACTTCCTATTATTAGAGAATATACAAAAAGGATATGGAAAGCGGGTGCAACGATAGATACAGATAAGGGTAGTATTGTAGCCACTGTAGCCACCGACAAAGATGCTATAAATTGGTTTGTCAATCAACAAGATTATGACTTTGGAAAAGTATTTAAAGGATTTGAAAAACCACTCAAAAAAGCTGTTACGGATTCTATTCGTGGTATTGGTAAAACTCAAAAAGAAGTATTGGCATTATTAGCTAAAGCACCAATGGGTACTATGTTATCCAGTGACGCTGTTCGTCATTATAAATTGATTGTATCTAATGCAGCGAACAAGTCTCGTAATTTCGCACGTACTCTAACTTATGAAGAGATTGGTGTACAAGAGATAGAGATTGTAGCACTGATTGATAGAAAGACCAGCCCAATATGCAGGACCATGAATGGACGTAGGATACGTACACAAACGGCAACTACGTTTGTGCGTGAAGTAATGGCAACGGACTCTCGACATGTAGTTAAAAAGTACCCATGGCCCAAGCCCATTGAGGTACAAGGTGGAGTGTCCACAAACAAGATACTTGCAGGCATCAAGGTAAAGCTACCACCCTATCATGGTAATTGTAGAACCACGATTGTTGTAGGTTTACCCGAGACAATAATAAACCGAACGGGTAAAACTCTTTCTCGACCTACATGGCCTGGTAACAAAGTAATGGAAAAATTACCCAAAGGTCATCCTAAATACTCACGACAAAAATTAATGAGAGATCATTTAGCACAGACACGTAGTTATTATAGGGGGCTTACGAATGATGAGGTGGCATCTAAAGTCAATTCTGCACGTGGTAGTAAATGGATAGACACACTGCATAAGCAACCAAAGATGAGATATGATCTTGATTACCACGTTGAAAAACATAAAAATAAATTTAGGGAATACGGAAAAAATGTGGTTGTAAAGACAAAACAGGACTATATTAATATTAGTCATAAGGTGTTAAATGACTTTGATAGAGTATTTCCACATGCAAATAAAAATAGAAATCGGGTTGCTTTTTATAATAGCAAGATAAATGTGGTGAGTGTTGTTGACATGGATGAGCATAGGATTGTTACTTGCTTCCCTTTTCAAGGCGATATCAATAAAAAGTATAAATACCGCATGGAGTTAAAATGACTATTCTAGAAGATATACAAACAGACTTGCAGCAGTGTATGGACGTGGGAGAGGAAGACCTACTCTGGTTTTCGAATACCTTAGCTGGAATGGATGAGAAACAAGACAAAGAGGCAGATATATTTTTAGTTAAAAATGCAGGGGAATTTATCAAGTATGACCTGGACGCTTATCCTGATGAAACAGACTCATGGCGTTGGTATTATTACGAGATCGCAGCTGGTGCATGGCCCTTAGAGAAGTTACCTGATCACGTAAGAGATTTGGCAAAAAAGCTGTATTATGACAAAAAAAATAATTCGCCTCAAACGCTTTAGAAAGGCACCAGAGCGGGTTTACTTATTTAATGCCCCGTACTTCATTATTTAGTATAGAATGGAGTGAATGGAGTTAAAATGACTATTCTAGAACATATACAAACAGATTTGCAGCAGTGTATGGACGTGGGTTCGGACGACCTATACTGGTTTTCGAATACCTTAACTGGAATGGATGAGAGACAAGACAAAGAGGCAGATATATTTTTAGTTAAAAATGCAGGGGAGTTTATCAAATATAGTTTACAGGATTATGCAGATGAAACAGACTCCTGGCGTTGGTACTATCATTGGATTGCACAGGGGGCATGGCCCTTAGAGAAATTACCTGATCACGTAAGAGATTTGGCAAAAAAGCTGTATTATGATAAAAAAGAATAATTCGCCTCAAACGCTTTAGAAAGGCACCAGAGCGTGTTTGCTTATTTAATGCCCCGTACTTCATTATTTAGTATAGAATGGAGTGAATGGAGTGAATGGAGTTAAAATGACTATTTTAGAACATATACAAACAGATTTGCAGCAGTGTATGGACGTGGGAGAGGAAGACCTACTCTGGTTTTCGAATACCTTAGCTGGAATGGATGAGAAACAGGACAAAGAGGCAGACATCTTTTTAGTTAAAAATGCAGGGGAATTTATTAAATATGATCTACAGGAGTCTGCAGATGAAACAGACTCCTGGCGTTGGTATTATAATTGGATTGCACAGGGGGCATGGCCCTTAGAGAAATTACCTGATCACGTAAGAGATTTGGCAAAAAAGCTGTATTATGATAAAAAAGAATAATTCGCCTCAAACGCTTTAGAAAGGCACCAGAGCGGGTTTGCTTATTTAATGCCCCGTACTTCATTATTTAGTATGGAATGGAGTTAAAATGACTATTCTAGAACATATACAAACAGACTTGCAGCAGTGTATGGACGTGGGAGAGGAAGACCTACTCTGGTTTTCGAATACCTTAACTGGAATGGATGAAAAACAAGACAAAGACGCAGACATCTTTTTAGTTAAAAATGCAGGGAAATTTATCAAGTATGACCTGGACGCTTATCCTGATGAAACAGACTCCTGGCGTTGGTATTATTACGAGATCGCAGCTGGTGCATGGCCCTTAGAGAAGTTACCTGATCACGTAAGAGATTTGGCAAAAAAGCTGTATTACGACAAAAAAAAATAATTCGCCTCAAATGCTCTAGAAAGGCACCAGAGCGGGTTTGCTTATTTAATGCCCCGTACTTCATTATTTAATTACTATGATCAATAACATGTGTAGGCTATCCTTACAAGGGAAAACTACTAACCAAGTCTATTCTGTCCAGAACTGGTAATGACTCTACAGAATCATGCAAACTAATTTTTATAGTAATTTAAAAGTACTTTATATGTAAAAAAACATTAGACAATTTATCTATAATCTTATCTCTTCGGTGTAAAGAAAGAGTATAAAAATATGACAGACAGACCAAACTTAAATTTAAATTTAAATCTTTTATGACGATAAGTTTACCATGGAGAAAGTGATTGTATGATCCGTACTTTAAAACATATACTTCTTGTTTTTCTCACAATATTTTTATTTTTCCCTAGTTGTGGTAATGTAAGGGAATATATAGAGCAAGAGAGGAGACCTGAATCACCCTCCATTGGCAACCCCAATTTCCTAGAATTTATAGAAGGATTTGAAGGAACATCCGAGTATAGACTCCTTGAGATTTCTGCTTTAGCAACTGTCACTATGGCAGGTAATGAAAGATATCTGTATGCGGGTGCCCGTAGCGACAATGCCATTCTAGTGTTTAATATTTCAGATGCACAATTAGAACATATCCAAACCATAATGGATGTTGATAGCCCGGCTTACCATTTAGAAGAAGTTAATGAGCTAATTACCTTTCAGGTAAATGAACAACATTATGTCGCTACTAGCTCTTTTAAAGAGAGTGGTTTTAATATTTTTGAGGTCGGTATAGACGGCAAGCTCACCATAATTGATTCCAGAGCAGACACAGAAGATATTAACCTTAAATATACCTCATATCTGCATGTGGTAACTCACGGCACGGATACTTTTTTGATCGTGGGCAGTGGTGTACTAGAACATAGTGTCTTGGAAGGCAAGGGATTAAGTATTTATAAATTCGAGAACGATGAAGCTACCTTAGAGAGTACAGTTCCCCTTAATAGCAACAAGCTGTTGCCACTTATAGCTGACATTCGTTCAATACAAACTCCAAGTGGTCCAGTTATTTTTGTGGGTAGCATGGACAGGCAAGATAACAGCCTATTAACCTCTTACAGAATGGATAGTAGTGGTGCCATGACCCATATCAGCAGTATTCGACATGATGATGTAGTATCCGAGGGGTCGGTAGAAACAGATGATTTTGGGTATGGAAGGCCCAATCGGTATGGTTTTTATGCTATAAGTGCCTTAGAGATATTTAGTGCAAATGAAAATGCTCCTGTTTTTTTGTTGGTTGCGGGTGATCGTATTGGTAGTGTAAGCTTGTTTGAGGTATCCAGGACGGACGGTAGCCTAAGACACATAGTTAGTATTTTATGGGATTTCGACAATGGTAGACAGGAGTTTGTATCTGGTATATTTAACCTATTGCATATTTATTATGCAGATACCAGCTATCTATTGTTTCCTAACAACACATATTCTATGGGTATTTATCGTGCTTCAGCGAGTGGTTTAGACTACGTTAACGTAATGTATGCTATGCCAGGTTTACACCTTCGTAATGTTCGAGCTATTGCTTCTGTGCATATTGATGGTAGGTACTATGTTTTTACTGCTGGTTCTGACCGTGGAATTGGTATGTTCAAGATGAATGGTGAAGATGATGGTGCGACCCTTATTCCCATCTTTGATCCTATCTGTACAAATGGAACCCCCTCAATGGTGAAGGTTTTTACTACTGACACGGAAAAGTGTGTTTCTTGTGATAATGGTTTTGGTTTGGATGGTGAGCTTTGCAGAGAACAGTTTGATCCTATTTGTACGAATGGTGTTGCTTCGATGGTAAAGCTTTTTACCGCTAATACAGGAAAGTGTGCTTCTTGTAATAGCTTTTATACCTTAAAACGTGATGAGACCTGTACACCAATTATGGTTGAGACGTTGGCGGGTACTGGAACTGCAGGATTTATGGATGGTGCAGGTAATGTAGCACAATTTAGTTTACCTGTTGGAATAGCGGTTGATAGTTCAGGCAATGTATATGTGGGGGATCGTAATAACCATCGTATCCGAAAGATAACGTCTGCGGGTGTGGTTACAACGTTGGCGGGTACTGGTATTAAGGATGATGGTATTGCGGGAGGAGATTTTATGGATGGTGCGGCTAATGTAGCACAATTTAATATTCCTAGAGGAGTAGCGCTTGATGCTTCAGGTAATCTATATGTGGGGGAGTGGGGTAACCATCGTATCCGGAAGATAACGCCTGGTGGTGTGGTTAGCACATTTGCGGGTACTGGTATTAAGGCTGATGGTACTGCGGGAGGAGGATTTATGGATGGTGCGGGTAATGTAGCACAATTTAATACTCCTTATGGAGTAGCGGTTGATGGATCAGGGTTTGTATATGTAGCGGATGCAAATAACCATCGTATCCGTAAAATAACATCTGCGGGTGTGGTTAGCACGTTAGCGGGTACTGGTACTGCAGGTTTTATGGATGGTGCGGGGAATGTAGCACAATTTGAGAATCCTAGAGGAGTAGTGGTTGATGGATCAGGGTTTGTATATGTAGCGGATACGGTAAACCATCGTATCCGGAAGATAACGCCTGGTGGTGTGGTTAGCACATTAGCGGGTACTGGGATTCAGGGGTTTATGGATGGTACGGGTAATGTGGCACAATTTCATTATCCTAGTGGAGTAGCGCTTGATAGTATAGGCAATATATATGTGGGGGATCAAAATAACCATCGTATCCGGAAGATAACGCCTGGTGGTGTGGTTAGCACATTAGCAGGCACTGGTATTAAGGCTGATGGTACTGCGGGAGGAGATTTTATGGATGGTGAGGGTAATGTAGCACAATTTAATAAGCCTAGAGGAGTAGCGGTTGATGGTGTGGGTAATGTATATGTGGTAGATAGCGAGAATCATCGTATCCGTCGGCTAATCATAGAATCTCCTACCCTTGATCCTATCTGTACGAATGGAACCCCTTCGACGGCAAAGGTTTTCTTTGCTAATACAGAAAAGTGTGTTTCTTGCAATAGTGGTTTTGATCTAAATGGTGAGATTTGCGGAGGGTTGGATCCCATCTGTACGAATGGTACTCCTTCAACGGTAAAGGTTCCTACTGCCAATACAGAAAAATGTGTTTCTTGTGATGACTATTATACCTTTAAAAGTAATGAAACCTGTGCTCCAGTTATTGTTGAGACGTTTGCGGGTACTGGTACTGCAGGTTTTATGAATGGTGCAGGTAATGTAGCACAATTTTATTATCCTATAGGAGTAGAAGTTGATGGTTCAGGGTTTGTATATGTAGTAGATACGGACAACCAGCGTATCCGCAAGATAACGTCTATGGGTGTGGTTACAACGTTGGCAGGTACTGGTACTGATGGGTCTATGGACGGTGCGGGTAATGTAGCACAATTTAATTATCCTAGAGGAGGAGCGATTGATAGTTCAGGCAATGTATATGTGGCAGATACTTATAACCAGCGTATCCGCAAGATAACGTCTGCGGGTGTGGTTACAACGTTGGCGGGTACTGGTACTGCAGGATTTATGGATGGTGCAGGTAATGTAGCACAATTTAATTTTCCTTATGGAGTAGCGGTTGATAATTCAGGGTTTGTATATGTGGCAGATCAGAGTAACCATCGTATCCGCAAGATAACGTCTACGGGTGTGGTTAGCACGTTGGCGGGTACTGGTACTGCAGGGAACATGGATGGTGCGGGTAATGCAGCACTATTTAGATCGCCTGGAGGAGTAGCGGTTGATGGTAGTGGTAATGTATATGTGGCAGATACTTATAACCATCGTATCCGCAAGATAACGTCTACGGGTGTGGTTAGCACGTTGGCAAGTGGTTTTGATAACCCTAGAGGGGTAGAGGTTGATAGTTCAGGCAATGTATATGTGGCAGATGCGAGTAACCATCGTATTCGCAAGATAACGTCTGCGGGTGTGGTTACAACATTGGCGGGTACTACTGGTACTAGTGGATTTATGGATGGTGCGGGTAACGTAGCACAATTTAATAAACCTTATAGGGTAGCGGTTGATAGTTCAGGCAATGTATATGTGACAGATACAGATAACCATCGTATCCGAAAGATAATCATACCACAATAATTGTGATCTTGTATATATTTTGCCCTGCTACGGGGTAGGGGTTAGCATATTTGCAAATGGTTAGTTGATGGTGGTCACCAAAAGCAATTAGTCTATATCTCAAAAATAAAAATATATTTAGATCATGTACTATGATCAATAGTATCTATAGGCTATTCTTAACAAGAAAATACTGCTAACCAAGTCTATTCTGTCCAGAACCAGTACTAACTTTCCATTTTTTAAAAAAAGTATTGATTTTGTAAGTACATAGAAATATATTTCTCCCACACCACACCTAGATATTTTTACCATTTACTTTATGGCTTGCTAATAATTGTTTGTTTTTTTAGATATTGCAAGGATGGTAGCGAGGTGCTTGATCCATGTGATATGGATGAAGCGGATGTATCACTAAGTTTAGATTGTATTGGTTCCAGGAAAGAACTTACTAATTGTGGTGATGCAAAGAAAATAACCAATACAATACAAACCGCTAATTTACCCATTTATACAGTAGGCAGAAAGGAGCTTAAAAACATTCCTTTGACAGTTACTTTGACCTGGACTGTAGCAGGAAGTTATGGTAGTGATGATAAGCAGACAACGTATGAAGAAATACCAAGAATTATTCCTTATGTTACAGACTAGAATTATCGTGCTAGTACTAGTGCTCTTTCTATACCCTACTCGATAGATGAAAAGTATCGAGGTAGTTGCAATCAGTATAGAGATGAGAGTAATAAGCCTGTATCAGCTACTTTTTTTTCCTTTAAGTTCATAGATGCAAATGATGATGCCATAAAAAGTGCAGGGATGACGACTGGCAAAATAACTGTTATTATTCCAGCAGATAGTCAAAACACTACATTTCGGTTGGATCCACATAGATGTCCAGACAATACAGCTAAGACAGCTACTGATACATCTAGAGTATTTGCACGAGTAAGAGGAGATAATAAAGGGACAAGTGAGGTATCGATTGGTATCATAGGTACTGATGATGAAAGTTTGTCTTTTGATAATACATCGACAAAGCTATCCATTGAATATAATCATGATATAAATGTTGCAGCTACTACTCTTCCTCTTTTTTCTACAGATTATAAAAATGAGCTTGAGACAGTGTTTACTTCTTTTCGTACAAGCAATGGAGTTAAGAGCGGCAGCCCTCTCTTATATGTTGATGCATTTGACACTTCAAATTCAGATTATAATGATGCATTGAAAAAGGCTGATAAAATTACTGGTAAATATGGTAGTAAGAATTAATAAAAGATAAAGAGTATAATCAATATTGTATTCAATTTATTTATGTAAAAAAACATAAAATAAATTGAATTCTGATTAATTCATCCATAAATATAATACCTAAAGATGTTAGTTTTTATTCTTCGGCTTATCAAATCTTTTTAGAAAAAATATTAATTTTACTAAAAAGTCAGCATCATATATAGAAAGAATAGACTTAGCCAGCTATTCTTCCTACGGTCTTACTACTTAAGAAGAATGGTTGATAAACACCTTAAAACGTCCATAGCTAAACCTGATTTTTTATTTTCCATAGGGTTCTACACTTAACTAAACAAAATATCTTGACACTTTGCTATACATTTTGCCAGGTTGACCCTGGTTCATTTAGTATTGGAGATTTATGTTTGATTTTACGAATCGTGCGAGAAAGGTCATTAGTGATTATGCCCCAAAAGAGGCTAAAAGATTGGGTCATGATTATTTTGCTCCTGAACATATTTTGTTAGGTTTACTCAAGGCAGAGGATTCAGTTGCCATCAAAATGCTGAGAAATTTAGGTGTGAGTTCGAATGAATTACGTACTGAAATTGAAAAGCGTTGCTCTCAAGATTCCATGACAGCTTTAATTGATGCAAATAGTAATGATCGTGTACAAAGAGTTTTAAAGTTTTCTCGAGAAGAAGCACGAAAATTACGTCATAGCTATATTGGCTCAGAACACATTTTATTGGCTATTTTACGTGATAGTACTTCTTTGCCAGCTAGTGCTTTAGCAAAGTTCAGTATCACATATCAAGTAATCCAGAATGAATTACGTCAAACATTAGGTCTTATACAAGGTAATCTAAATATAGTGTCTGATCAAGGCAAAAGAAAAGAGACCTCACGTAATAATAATTTTTCTACTTTAAAGGAATATTCACGCAATCTAACTGAGGTTGTGCAGAAAAAAAATGTAGATCCTGTTATTGGTCGCACTGAAGAAATAGAACGTTTGGTCCAGATACTAGCCCGCAAAACAAAAAATAACCCTGTTTTAGTTGGTGAAGCTGGTGTAGGTAAAACCGCTATTGTGGAAGGTTTTGCCCAGCGAGTACTTAATAAAGAGATTCCTGAACGATTTTTTAATACTGTGGTGTATGCTCTAGATATTGCTGCTTTAATTGCGGGTACCAAATATCGTGGAGAGTTTGAAGATCGCTTAAAAAAAATTATGAATGAAGTACGCTCACAAAAGAATGTTGTGCTCTTCATTGATGAAATACATATTATTATTGGTGCAGGTTCTGCTGAAGGTGCGGTCGATGCTGCGAACATATTAAAGCCTGCTCTAGCACGGGGCGAGATACAATGTATAGGTGCTACAACCTCTAAAGAATATAAAAGATATATTGAAAGAGATACTGCCTTGGAAAGAAGGTTTCAAAAAATTATGGTGGATGAACCGTCATTAGATGAAACCATGAAAATCCTCTTGGGTCTTCGTAAAAGTTACGAATTATATCATGGAGTGTCATATACAAAAGAAAGCATACAGATTGCTATTCGTCTTTCTAATCGTTTTATAACAGATAGACATTTACCTGATAAAGCAATTGATATTTTAGACGAAGCAGGTGCGAAGTGTCGTCTGGCAAGTTCTACCATTCCCACATCTTTTAAACAAGCAGAAGAGAAGATAGAAGGTGTGCTTAGGGCTAAAAATGAGATGGTTAAACTACAGGAATATGAAAAAGCAGCTGATCTCAGGGACGAGTCCACTTTACTCCGAGAAGAGTATAACGCCAAGCTAGATACTTGGCGTAAGAAAGAAAGGGAAAAAATCATTAAGGTAGGTGAGAAAGATGTTTTGTCTATTGTATCTCATTGGACTCGTATCCCTCTTCAACAACTCGAGTTTTCGGAGTCCAAGCGTTTAATAGATATGGAAGAACATCTATCTAAGCGTGTGATTGGTCAAAAGTATGCAATACAGCAAGTGTCACGATCCGTAAGGCGATCTAAATCTGGCTTTAGAACTTCTCGGCGTCCAATTGGTTCGTTTATGTTTTTGGGTCCTAGTGGTGTGGGCAAAACAGAGTTAGCTAAGGTATTAGCTGGATTTATATTTGGTTCAGAAAATAGCTTAATTAGATTTGATATGAGTGAATACATGGAGTCACATTCAATATCCAAGTTTGTTGGTTCACCTCCTGGTTATGTTGGTTATGATGAAGGTGGACAGTTAACTGAAATAATACGTAAAAAACCATATTCTGTGTTATTATTTGATGAGATTGAAAAAGCTCATCCGGATGTATGTAATGTTTTACTACAGGTACTGGATGAAGCTGAATTAACAGATACAACAGGTAGAAAAATAAGTTTCCAAGAGTGCATTATCATCATGACTTCTAATATTGGTGCACGTACCCTATTAAAAGGTGAGAGCCTTGGTTTTGCAGAAGCTAAATCTGATGTAGAACAGAGTAAAAAAGATCGTGTCATGGAGGAAGTAAAATCTTATTTTAAACCTGAGTTTCTAAATAGATTAGATGAAACAGTTATCTTTAATGCTCTTTCTCAGATGGATATGTCTTCCATAGTAGATATATTTGTGAAAGAAATGAATTATCATATTATTCAACAAGGGTTTCACATTGTTTTTAAAAAGAGTGCTAAAACCTATTTTTCTAGTCATGGCTATGATGAAAAATATGGTGCTCGTCCACTTAAGCGCCTTATACAAAGAGAAATTGAAGATGAGCTGTCTTTAAAAATATTGAGTGGTGATATGAAAGCACCTAAAGAAGTTGGTGTATCCTATACAAAAGGAAAGTTACAATTTAAATTTACCAGTATGAGTGCAAACCGAATCAAGCAATTAAAAAATCATTATTTAGATGAAGAGCAGTCATTAGAGAATCATTGGGTAGATGCTGACTGGCATTCTGATCCTAAGAAAATACAGAAAGGCTCCACTGATTCTTCTCTAATGGATCAGACAAAACTTGCCTCTTCTACATAATTCCAGTAAACATGTTCATCATGTACCCGTTTTACTGTCTGAGTTTTTGGTGTATTCACAAACGCTTCCACAAACTGAGAGTATTTTATGGGATGGTACGCTTGGTCTAGGTGGGCATTTAAAGGCTTGGCTCAGGCATAATCCTAATGGATTTGCTTATGGTAGTGACGTAGACCAAGAGATGCTTGGTTTTGCACAAGAAAACTTAGATAATAGTACCTTGTTCGATCGAGTGAAAGTACTCTATGGTAATTATGCGGATAGGCCTATTCCTATTAATCAGCAGTTTGATGTTATTTTGCTTGATTTAGGCTTATCTAGCATGCACCTAGATTATTTTGAGCGTGGTATGTCATATAAATTTGATCACCTACTAGATATGCGTTTTGACCAGACACGAGGTATTAAATTGTGTGATTGGTTATCTCAAGCTCGTGAAGAAGAAATACAAAATATTTTATGGAAGTATGGTGAACCAAGATTCTCTAAATCTATTGCTAGGAATATTATACGATATAGAGAAAAAGAGAAAATACAATATATGTCCCAGTTAATACATATCTGCCAAAAAAGCTACTTTCGCCATAGGTCACGTTCCAGATATAGATCTAGACATAGTACGGCTCAACATCCTTATGTAAGAGCTTTACAAGCTTTTCGTATATTTGTTAATCAGGAGCTATCTAATCTACAAAAAACTTTAACATTTATACCTTTTTTACTTAAACCAATGGGAAAATTAATGATTATTAGCTTTCATTCTCTCGAAGATAGGATGGTTAAGCATGCCTTTTATTTAATGGCAAATACACCGCCAGCAGAATCACAGTTTTGTTTTAAGTTAGTTTGCAAAAAACCTATTATACCATCCGAAGAAGAAATCAATAGCAATTTTCGTTCTCGTTCAGCTAAAATGCGTATTTTACAAAGAATATTATAATGTTTATAGTGCGTAATCTATATGAGTTTCATGTTTTAGGTATTTTAATTTTTCTGGTTGTATGTTATTTACCCAGTACATTATTTGCTAACCCCTTATCTGTGTATGATACTATCCAAGAAAAAAAAATTATACGAGTGGGTGTTTCTTTTGATTATCCTCCACTAAATGCAAATCAAGATGGTGTTGAAATGAAAATGGTGAAGCAAATCTCTAATTTTCTGGAAGTAAAAGTACAACTAGTACCTTATCCTTTAACTAAATTGATAGATGCTTTAAAAAAGAAACAATTAGATATGATAGTTGCGGGTTTGTCATGTAATATAGAACGTGCCAAACACATTTGGTTTTCTAAACCTTATATAGAAACAAAAACAGCACTTTTAGTTTCTAATAAAGTACTCTCTAAGATACAGTATAATGATCGATTTGAAGACTTAAAAGAAATCCTATTCTCTAATTCACTAAAAAATCTCTTGCATTATAAAATTCTGGTAAAAAAAGATAGTATTTATATGAATAGATATCCTCTAAAAAGTCAAATATATGTTACTAACCAAGAAGGTCTATACAGGCTTAAAACGGGGGATGCTGTTGGTATCTTACACGATCTGCTTTTTCTAGAACATACAATACGCCAAGATGTTTCATGGCGCAAATCTTTTCGCTTAATTATAAATCACGATGACGTACATAAACTGTGTATTGGCCTTCCCTTTGGAGCTATTATTCTAAAAAATCAAATTGACTTTTGGATAGATGATGCCTTGGTTTCTAAAAAGAATCTCTTCCCTACTTCTTCATTTTAGTTTATGAAATGATATTACGCCGTACTTATTATATTACCTTAATATTCTATGTCTTATTATCCTTTAATCAGCAACTTATAGCGATTCAACTGCATAAGAAACTTGATTACACTGGCTTTTTACGAGCTCGATTCTGGCATATTTACAGCCAAATATCTGCATTATACCATGAACCTCTAACAAATGATAGTTACCAAACTATCTATCAAGATCTATTGTCCAAAAATCGTTTGACATTGTCCATCATACCCCAGGTAAAAATTACATTTATACTAGATATTTTTACCATTTTTGGTGCCCGTAGTGAAGGAGATATAAATCTTTTAGGCGGATCGTTAGGTAGCCCAGGTATCAATTTTGTTACTCGTGATCTTTTTGCCAAGATCAAGCCCACAAATAATATCAATATTACATTGGGTTTACAGCCCTTTAGTTTACCTGAAGGCTATATTCTAGCCAGAGATGGTGCAGGTGTTTTGTACGAACATACTGTTCAACCACAATATTTAAATTATTATGTTTTTTGGATTAAAGCTCTGGCAAATTCTCAAACAGATGTCAATGAAGATGGTTTTGGAGATGTCAATATAACAGAAGAAGACGTACTAGGAATTGGCAACACATTTCTCTTGAATTCTAATATACGATATAACCTTTATTATGCTTACCAGTTTAATAAAAAAATCGATCTAACCCTATTAAACTCTGGTTGGCTTGGTATGCGTTTAGTGTGGTTCTATAAAAATTTATATTTTAATTTACATGCCATTTTCAATCACAATTATAATCATAGTTCAAAACTTCATGGTATAGCAGGCCTGGGTGTATTTAGTATTATGTATACTATTTTTGATTATGATCTCTCCCTAGGCTATTATTCTGCATCAGGTAATCTCAATAAGAAAAATAGTCAAGGATGGTTTCATACAATTGGTCATTCAAGTGGACAGTCCTATATTTTTGTGGATGATACAGGTGGTATTTCTTTAAGACAACGAGGTTTATTTTCTGGGATGTATGTTTTTTTCTTTAAATTTGACGGCACTGCCTGGAATAATCTATTTTATAAAGTAACTTATACCCATTATCAATCTTTTGTAGAAACACAATATCTTAGTCACCGTTCACATGTTTTAGGGGATGAGTTAAATTTACGATTAGAATATATTTTATGGAATAGTTTAAAGATTTATACCAAAATAGGTGTATTATTTGCTGGACAAGGTTATCTAAATCTGGTACGACATCTAAGTAAAAAAAATCTATATGAAATGGAATTAGGTTGCAGAATCGATTATTAGCATCCTTAATAGTTGAATATGAGCTTAGTTGACCAACTTACCAACCAGATACCCATTGAAACCCTGATTGGGCAATATGTTAAACTAAAAAGACGAGGAACAGGTTATATTGGTCTTTGTCCTTTTCATTCCGAAAGTACACCGTCTTTATCTGTTTCTCCCAGTAAGGGTATCTTTAAATGTTTTGGATGTGGGGTTGGTGGTAATGTAATACATTTTGTACAAAAATATGAACATGTAGAATTCTTAGAAGCATCCAAACTTTTAGCAGAACGCTTTAATATCAGCATATCTCTTTATGGTAAGCATATCCATTATCAATCCCCCAAAAAACATGATTTTTTATACCAGGTGAATCGTACAGTTAAGGATTTATATCAAAAAGCATTGTCTACTAATGAACCAGCAATACAGTATCTTCGTTCTAGACAGATTTCTGAAAAATCTATCTTAGAATTTGAAATAGGTTACGCACCCAAGCAATGGGATTTTTTAGAGAAGGAATATATTAATCATATAGTTGCCACAGAAGAACGAAAAAAGATCATCAAGGCCTTATCTGACCTAGGGTTAATACATTTAAGCCAGAAAGGTAATTATTATGTAAATTTCTATGACCGTATTATAATACCCATTTATGACGTGCAGAATCAAAACATTGGTTTCGGAGGTAGGGCGATTCATCTCAATGAACATGGTGCAAAATACATTAATTCTACTGATTCAGTTATTTTTCAAAAGAAAAATAACTTATATGGCTTAAATAAGAATGTCAACGCAATACGTAAAGCTGAGCAAGCTATTTTAGTGGAAGGCTATCTAGATGTAATTGGTCTTTACCAAAGAAACATTACAAATGCCATTGCCGTCATGGGAAGTATCTTCACTCTAGAACAAGCAAAACTTTTAAAACGCTATACTAACAATTGTATTATTTTTTTGGATCTAGATGAAGCTGGTACCAAGGCGTCCTATCAATCTAGCATGATAGCTACACAAACACAATTATCTACTACAATTGTTGTTTCACAAAAGCATATCCAGGCGACAGATCCATTTGATTTTGCACTCAAAATGAATCAGATCGCCCTATTGACTGTATTAGATTCCGCCTTGGATATGCTTGATTTTATTTTATGGTACTTTTTTTATTATAAATTTGATCTAACTGATAGGGAGCAGAAAAACTTAGGCATACAGGAATTTTTTACCCATGTAAACGAAAATGTCTCATATAAATGGGAGAAAAAAGATTATATTCAAAAGGCATCCATGCGACTAGGAATAAATGCAAAAGATTTTATTCATGATTTTAATACTTTCAGCTCAGGTAAAAAACCCTATCGTACTCTTTCTCCTAGAACGGCCACATCTGATAATGATAATATATCTCTCGAATCAAGCATTCGTTTAGAGAGAGATATTTTACTTATTTTATTAAAATTTCCTCAATACTGGGAAAAATGTACCTTATTAGACCAAATAGCCTGGGAAGTAGAATCAGCAATCTATTGGTTATTTTCTTTTTTTCGGGATCGCTATAATCTAGGTCAAATATGGGAATGGGATAATTTACACGAAGCAATGTCCTTACTACCTAGTAAACTCCGAGACTTACTCGCACAAATTATATTTGAATCTGAAGATAAACAACTAGACAATACAGATAATCATATAGATAGAATCCTGAAACAGTTAATTTGCACACATAAAATAGCTTGTCTCAAAGGAGAGAGATCCCAACTACAAGACGCCATTAAAACGGGAGAGATAGAACAGTCAGACAGTCTTGAAGAACTAATGCATGATATGCAAAATAAATTAGCTGAGATAAACCAATGGGAGAATCTCGACAAAGAGTGGACCATTGATAATAAGTAGTAATGAATATAATAAATCCTTCTAAAGAAAAGCTTCGCCAGGAATATAAACGACGCTATCAGATTTACTGTCCTCCCAAAGGACGTATCGAATCCCATAAACAACTGAGAAAATATCTTTGTCTTTTTTTAAAGCATAGACAAGTAGATTTTTCCAAAGCTCATGTACTTGCTTATCACCCCTCAAAAACAGAAATACCCATCCCAGAGATACTGTATGGTATTGGTATACGTCATTTGTTTTATCCCCAGATTAAAGGTAACCATCTCATCCCTATTCCATACTCTAAAAAAAATAGTTGGCCTATTCTCCCTTGCCCCACAACCAGTATTCATAAAATGGATATCATTATCACACCAGGTCTATTAGTGAACCAAAATGGTTATAGGCTAGGTAGGGGAGGTGGTTACTATGATCGTCTTCTGCGTTTTTGCCCATTAAATAAGGTTATTTTTATTGCTTATACCTGGCAATTACATTCATATCTACCTATAGAATTCCATGATCGCCGATGTTCTAGTATTATTACTGAGAGAGGATATAGAATGTGTTTTCATGTGGGCAAATTCGAGTAAGTACAATGAAATAGAAAAGAAAAGTTGACAGTAAACCACACATTGATTAACTAGAGATGGTTCTTTGCTAGAGGATTGAGTATGGAGTCTAACGAAGCAAAATTTCATAGAGCGATGGAAATGACATATGTTGCCCTGGCTCCTAGCGGTAAAATAGCTACTTTCTGGGATACCAAGTTTGACTATTACACGATTTCTAAGATAGGAAAAAACAGCTGTAAGTTGCGTCATGGGGTGATTGAATGTGCCAAGCCCACCATCATTTTACCTAACCATGTACAAAACGTCTTTAAAGGTTTTTCGGATGATGATATTGAATTTGCTCATTATATTTCAGACTATGCCATACAAAAAATACGTGTTTTAGGATATCAGTTTAAAAACTGTTTACATTCTGAAAAAGAATCTTTTTTATCTATCCAGCTACTAGTAGATAAAATTAAAAATAACTTAAATACCCAAAGAACAAGTACAAGTATCTTAATTACTCCAGATGATGTATGGTCATTAGCTCTTACAAAATTTACCTGCGATGTTGTTTTTCAGTCGTTTGATACCAACATAATAGATTTTGAAGAACGGGGTTATTTTTTAACTGAATTAGAACGCAAAAAACAAGAAATAGATATTATGTTTATTGAATTAGAATGTAATCAAGATAAAAGCAGTATTGATCGCCTAGGAAAAAAATTACAAGAGTATGATTTATTTCATAATTACGAGAAACGTTTTTTTGATCTTGTTAAATCATCTCAATAATCAACCATAGTAGCTAGTATGGTTGATATACAAATTGAAGGTGAGAAGTATCAGATAGATCCTGATAAAAATCTTATTAGTGCCTTAGAAGATATAAATATTCATGTCCCCCATTTTTGTTATCATCCTAAACTTTCTATTGTTGGGATGTGTCGGATGTGTCTTATAGAGGTAGAAGGCAACCCTAAACTACAGCCTGCCTGTAATACTATTATACAGGAAGGGATGAGCATCCATGTCAGCTCAGAGAAAGTATTGAAAGCACGTGAAGGAGTAATGGAGTTTTTACTTATTAATCATCCACTTGATTGTCCCGTTTGTGATAAGTCTGGAGAATGTTCTTTACAAGATTATTCTTATACAGCTGGTAAACCAACCACTCGCTACCAAGAAAAAAAACGTGAAATTCCTCAAGAAAAATTAGGTTCTAATTTATACATCAATCATGATCGTTGTATCCTATGCTATCGTTGTGTTCGTTTTGACGATGAGATCCTAGGTAAACATGATCTAGAATTTTCTGAGCGTGGTAGTAATACTATTATCCAGTATAGTAAGCCCAACAAGGATAGCTCAGAAACGTTACTAGATCATAACTATCAAGGGGCACTAGCAGACATTTGCCCAGTTGGTGCTTTATTGAATGAGAATACTTTATTTTCTTCGCGAGTATGGTGGTATAAACAAAATCAATCGATATGTCATGGTTGTGCCACCTTATGTCCTGTTACAGTTAATGAAAAGAATAATGAGATATATCGTTATATGCCACCAGAAGATGCGGAAAAGAATGGATATTTTTTATGCGACCATGGTCGATTCTCTGCGACAGAATTTTCTAAGGATCGTCTCTTTTCTTATATGTCCAACGGGGCGAATAGTGTCTCTTATCGAGTTATGCAAGAGTTATATGATTATTTAAAAAAATGTACAGAGTTGGTTTGGTTGGGTGGTACAACAGAATCAAATGAGGAAATTGAGGCTTTACTTCGTCTACGGTCTGATTTGGAGCGGGAATCTATGTTCCAACTAAAGAAAATAGCATGGGAATATCGTACCCAAGATTATATGTGGGAGGACCAGTGGGAACAGAAAAAAGACTTTTTGATGTCAGTAGATACTAGACCTAATAGTTCTTTTTTACGAGATAAACTTTCTCTTGCGTTTCAGGATACAAAGGAAATGATATCTACCTGCAAGAATGCGGATCTCTTATTTATATTTAATGAATTCTCATCACCTTACTCATATTTATCCACCGAGCCAGAGCTATTGTACCAGAATATGCTATTCTCTATGATAGAAGACAACCAGTGGTGGAATAAAGTTGTTGTATTCAGTACACATTTTAATGAAGCAACAGAACGTGCCTTTTTAAGTATACCGATTCAAGCTTTTGTAGAAAAAAATACAAGCTTTACAGATCGAGAAGGTAGGGTGAAGACGGCTCACGCCTCCATACATCCGCCACAAGGCTTACATAATATTGTGCATAATGTACAATATATTTTAAATCTGTGTTCAATACCTACTATGTCTTCCTCCAATAAAGATTCTGACCAAAATAGTAACGGGAATTAATATATGGGTGTTATTCAGGTACATAGTAAATATAAATGGAAGTGGTATGAAAAATACTATATCATGTCTATCTCTTTGGGATTATTCACCACACTAAAACATTTTTTGAAATCACAATTTCTTCGTACGCAGGTTACAGTATCTTATCCAGAACAACGTAAGCCACTAAGTAGTCGTTTTCGTGGGATACATTCTCTTAAAAGAGATGAAAAAAATAGGGAGAGATGTACAGCATGTTATTGTTGCCAATGGATATGTCCTGCCGATGCCATTTATATAGAGGCCGCCCATGTTACTCCTGATAGACAACATTTACATCCAGAGGATAAGTACGCTAAGATCTTTAATATTGACATGTTACGTTGTATTTTTTGTGGTTTATGTGAGGACGCCTGTCCCAAGGGAGCTATTTATTTAGATGGAGACATTCCCATGCCTGCCGACGATCGTGAAAATCTTATTTTTAACAAAGAAAAATTAACAGAAAAGTCTGGTTCTGCGATACTTGGACAACGTTCATAATATGAGTGTTATATAATAGATAGGTTATGATAGGTTCTGATGATATTGCAAAATTATTAGGTGTCTATGACGCATTGCCACATGACCCTCATGTTCTAGAAGATAGTAAGATACAAAATCTTATCCATCGAGCTATTGAGTTACTTGATCGGGGACAGATCCGTGTGGCGATGCCTCCTTCTGTTGAAGGTGGTATGTGGATAGTCAATGAATGGGTGAAGAAAGTTATCCTGTTGTATTTTCGTATTGCTAACATGGAATCTTTATCTGCTGGGCCGATGGAGTACTGGGACAAGATAGCACTAAAATCTAATTATAAAGCCCAGAATGTAAGAGTTGTTCCACCTGCAGTAGCTAGATATGGTTCTTATATTGAAGAGGGTGTCATATTAATGCCATCTTATGTAAATATTGGTTCGTATGTTGCTACTGGTACCATGGTAGATACATGGGCCACTATAGGTAGTTGTGCACAGATAGGTCGCAATGTGCATTTGTCAGGTGGGGTAGGCATTGGTGGTGTATTAGAGCCTCCTCAAGCTTCTCCTGTTATTATTGAAGACGATGCTTTTCTGGGAAGTAGGGTGATCGTGGTAGAAGGCGTCATGGTAGAAAAGGGTGCAGTGTTGGGTAGTGGTGTTATTTTAACCGCATCCACTAAAATTGTGGATGTTACAGGTGAGACAGAGAAAATTATCAAAGGCCATGTCCCGTGCAATTCAGTGGTGATACCAGGTTCTATTTCAAAAGAATTCCCTAGTGGCACTTATCAGGTTAATTGTGCTCTCATTATTGGTAAGAGGAAAGAATCTACTAATAAAAAAACTAGTTTAAACGATGCTTTGAGGCATTTTGAAGTAAACATTTAAATTTAAGATTATTCTAATTTTATATGAAAAAAGATGAAGGTTATGTGTATGTGACTAGACGCATGACTTTTTCTAGTGCACATCGTTTGCATCATCCAGAACAAGATAATGAAGTGTTTTACGGCCCCTGTGCGAATTTGCATGGTCATAACTATATAGTTGAGGTAACGATATGTGGCTTAGTTGATCCTCAAACAGGTTTTTTAATGAATCTAAAAGATTTAAAATCTATTATGAAAAAACGCATTAAAGAACCACTAGATCATAAAAACTTGGATTGTGGTGATATCTCATTTTTTATTAATCATGTACAGTCTGCAGAAAATATTACTATCTTCATATGGGATCAGCTGTCTCATAGATTGCCCAAGAATGTTTTTCTATATCGAGTACGTTTGCATGAAACAGAAAATAATACGGTTGAATATTTTGGCTAAATTTTAGTTACATCATAGAGTGATTAAAATATTATCAATGAGACGTACCTGTTCAATCCAAACCGCTAATGCAACTAAATAAGTTTGTCCTTGTCTATATTCACTAATGGGTTGTAGGGTTTCACTATTAAAGATATTTGCATAATCTACTTCGTATGGCTTTAAATGGCTAATGATCTTATATCGAATTGAATCTAATGTATTTTTCTGGCTTAATTCATCTTTAGCCATTTTTAGAGTATCCCATAATATATTGGCATTTATTTTACCTTGTGAACTAAGGCGAGCATTACGACTGCTCAGTGCTAGACCAGTCTTTTCTCTTACTGTCTCAACAGGAATTATTTTTACGTTCATTTGAAGTTCTTGATTCATTAAGGCAACTAATTTATATTGTTGATAATCTTTAAGTCCAAAGCATGCTATATGGGGTTTGATCCACATAAATAAATTATGCACAATATACAGCATACCATCAAAATGATTAAGTCGTGTATTACCACAAAGTTGATTTATCAATAATGGGGCAGTAATCTGGATGTAATTTTTTTTAGGTATGACTTCAGATGCTTCCGGTATAAACACAAGATCTACTTTTTCTTGTTTAAGTATTTTAATATCTCTTTCTATATTTTTAGGGTATTTGTTTAGATCTTCCAGGTCATTAAATTGTAGAGGGTTAACAAAAATGGATACAATGACGTATGTACCCACTTCTTTTGCCTTTTGTATAAGTGAGATATGTCCCTCATGTAAATAGCCCATGGTGGGCACTAAGGCAATCCGTATGTTGGATTGATGTTTTTCTAAATCTTTTCTATGATTTTTAATTTGATCAATAGAACGAATAATATTTATTTTGTGCCCTTCCATGTCTTACTAAATTCACCATTAACTAACAGTGGTACATCTAATTTTATCGTATTTTCCATTTTATCTTTAACCATACTAAAAATCTCTTCCTTTTCAGTATGGTAGACTTCAAAGAGTAATTCATCATGGATTTGTAGCAGTAGCTTACTTTTATAGGATTTCTGGCTCATCTCTTTATGGATCACAATCATACATCTTTTGACTAGATCGGCCGCCGTTGACTGTATAGGGGTATTCATGGCTAGACGCTCAGACGAACTGCGTATAGATGCATTATTAGCGAATAGCCCGTCAATTTTGCGGCGACGGCCAAATAAATTATCAACATACTGGGTATTCCTTGATTGCTCTATTACGCTATCCATATATCTTTTTACGCCTTGGTATGTATGAAAATAATTATTAATCATTGTCTTTGCTTCTTCTGGTGTAATATTAAGGTATTGTGACAACCCCCAAGGTGTAATTCCATAGACAATGGAAAAGTTGAGTATTTTGGCTTTATCTCTAAAACAACTAAATTCAAGTGTGGACTTCATAATGGCTAATTCTTCAGCATTAAATTGACTAGTTGGTTGGATATCTGTGGTGTTCTCTAACCACATACCTGTTGCAAAATTAAATTGGTTACGGAAAAGTAGATATGCAGAACGATCATGTATATCTTCGTTATTCGTATATGCTTGAAGTAAATTAGTATCTTTACTCATATGGGCTAGAATACGAAGCTCAATTTGGCTATAATCTAATGCCAATAGTTCGTAATCATTATCAGCAATAAATACCTGTCGTAGTTTACTACCTTCTTTACCCCGAATAGGTATATTTTGCAAATTAGGATGTGTGGAAGCTAACCTTGCTGTCCCCGTTACTGTCTGTGAGAATGAAGTATGAATGCGTTTTGTTTGTGGATTAATATATTGAATAAGTGGTATGATATAGCCTGATAAAAGTTTATTAAGTAAACGAAATTCTAATAGTTTGTTTATGATAGGATGTTGATTCTTAAGGCTATTTAAAACTTTTTGGTTAGTAGAAAACTTACCAGTAACAGTCTTTTTACTAGATTTAATTTGTAAGTCTTTAAATAAAACACTACCTAACTCTTTTGTACTACGTATGTTAAATGTTTTATTGGCTAATGTATAAATCTCTTGCTCAAGTTGAAAAATGTCATTTTCATAGTTATCTTGGAGTGTTTGTAGATATTGTGTATCTGCTATGATACCATCAAACTCCATATCGATTAAGACAGGGATTAGGGGTAAATCAATATCATAGTATAATTTGGAAGATGTCTGATTCATATTCATTTGTTCCAATAGAATATGAAAAATTCTTAGAGTTGCTTCAGCATCCTCACATGCATAGTACGATAATTTATCTAGAGGCAAGCTAAGTAAGGGAAGTTTATCTTTACCTCTTTTAACTAGTGTGTCATAAGATAACATGTTATGTTGTAGATATTCATAAGTTAAGTAATCTAATCCATGTTGTTTATGAGTACCTAGTACATAAGATAAAATCATGGTGTCATGTATTGTATTGTGTGTACCTTGTACTTGAATATTATGTTGGCGTAAAACTAAGATATCATATTTAATATTATGACCAATTTTAATAGTTTGGGGATCTTCTAAAATTGTTTTAAGAGCTGATAAGATTGCATTAACTGGCATAAGACAATCATAATCTGGATGTTTTTTACTTTGGGGGTTACATGGACATGGTATGAAGGCACTATAATATTTTTGAGCGTCATACCATGATAAAGAGACACCAACTAAATTAGCCTGCATAACAGAGAGATTATCTGTTTCTGTGTCAATTGCTATTTCTTTAAACTGTTGTAAGTGTTTGACTAGACTAGATAATTGTTCTGGTGTAGTAATTAATTGTATATTTTGTGCAATATCATTAGTGTTTGAAATAATGGATTTAGAGGGTAAGTGTTGTAAGAGGCCCAACCAATCATCATAAACAGAAGGTAGTTCTTTCTCTAGAAAGATCTGTATATCATCTACTGTATTAATAGCTTTGGTCCACTCTAAATCTTCGAGAGAAAAGGGTATGGGAATATCTTTTTTCAGGGTTACTAACGTTTGCGATAAAAAAGCATTTTCTTTTGAAGCTAGTAATTTATTACGTATACTTTCAGACGAAATACTACTAATGTTCTTGTAAATATTGTCCAATGTTTTAAACTGTTGAATAAGTTTTGAAGCACCTTTGGTTCCAATACCTTTGACACCAGGAATATAATCAGCACTATCACCCGTAAGAGCCATATAGGCAGGTATCTCTTCAGGCAGTATACCGATCTCTTCTTTTATAGATTTCGCATTGATACGTTTAAATTCACTCACTCCTTTAACAGGTCTCAACATGGTTACCGAAGGAAATAAGATATTGTATAAGTCTTTATCACCACTAAGGATATATAGTACAAGGTCTTTATGGTTTTTATATTGTTCTACTATTGAAGCTATACCATCATCAGCTTCTGCATTATCGGGTATAAAGTAAGGTATATTTAAATGAGCTATTATGTGGATAATCTCTTGTATCTGCTGGGGTAAGTCAGGTGGAACAGGTTTACGATTCATTTTATAGTCAGGATAAATTTCATCTCTAAAGACTTTCCCCTTAGGATCAAAAATAATAATAAAATAATCTGGTTGATGTATCTTGAGTAGCTTTGCTATCATTTTATAGAAAGCAAAAATACACCCAATTGGATCCCCATATGAGTTTACTAAAGGATTAGCATGCATCGCATAGTATGCACGAAAGATTAGACTATGCCCATCTACAATGAACAATGTTTTAGATTGCATTTAAAAAGATTGTGTAAGAAAATAACTTAGTGTTTGGGTAGATACTAATGTTTTTCTACCTAAACGGAATAGCAGTTCTTTTGTTGTTATTCCTAGCATTTCATGTATAATGATATGTTTTTGTTTTTGCTTTATTTGTTGAATAGCTTTCTTGGTAAAAGGATAACCTCTTTCTGCATACATAATTAAGGTTGGTATCTTATTAGGTTGTACCTGATAATTTTTTGCAATAGATTCATTTTTCCAGAATATAGGCTTAAGCTGTTGTTCATAAAATTTATTTGATACGATGGATAAGTCAAGTA
Source organism: Leptospiria bacterium (assembly GCA_965262015.1). Classification (GTDB taxonomy): domain Bacteria; phylum Spirochaetota; class Leptospiria; order Turneriellales; family CBDBES01. The sequence goes on along the minus strand of OZ253494.1, from coordinate 598,476 downwards.
TGGGATCTAACCATATCATTTTTTTTACATTAGAATAGATGTCAGGATCCTGTTGGTTTGCGTAGCCAATAGTATAAACGGCATCTAGTATACTCAAAAGAGTAATGTTCTTAGGATCGCCACAGTAGTGGCTAATATGATTATATACCCATTTTATTGCTTGTGTAGTACTTTTACTCTGGGATACAAAATTACGATTTTCTAAGTCAGAGGTAGAGACTATATGTCTACTGACATAACCATAAAAAGTAGGTACCTGGACAATAACAGTTACATAGTTATGTTCTTGACCTATTCTAGTAATGTGGTAATAATTTTTTTTATGGTATCCCTGCCACATCCCTCCAGGAAATACTATTAATACTTTTCTAGGTACTCCACATTTTTTAAAGGAATAAATATCTAATGTATGCTGGTCAGAAGCATATGATATATCCCGTATGACTTTCTTTTGTGCATGTTTATTTTTGACTGGTTTAAAACTTTGTACCGTAGCTTGTTCTAGTAAAACAAAAATATTGTCTATGATGTATAGCGTGCTTGCTATGCTAAGAATAATCATACATAGTATAATGGGGCAAACTAGTTTTCGATTAGTTGCTGTTTTATAAATAGGGTGCATCGTATATTAGACTTTATTGAAGCTGGTCTTTCAATTGTCGCAAGAGCTTACCTAATTCTTTTTGTTGTTTACCATATGCTGACCATTTAGACTGTTTGAGTGATTCTATAGATCTTTGATAGTATGATAAAGCCTGTGCTGCGACCAGAGAATTCTTTGGGGATAGATGGGTTAACGATGATGATGTGGGTATACTTTTCGAACTCATAATCTTGTCTAGAGCTAGTTCCAACGTTGGGCCCATTGCTAGTTTATCTGCGTTAGATACAATAACACGCTTGAGCTCAGGCATCTGGCTTTTTTCTGCTCTGATATAGAGAGGTTCAACGTATAGAATGCTATTATCTACAGGAAGTACCATTAAATTACCTCGTATGACATTTGATCCTTTTTGGCTCCACAAAGTAAGTAGCTCAGATATTTCAGGGTCTTGATCTATACGGGCTTCAATTTGCATAGGACCATATACTAATTGTTTTTTAGGAAATTCATATAAGATAAGCCTGCCATAATTGTCAGAATTTGAATTAACAGCCATCCAAGAAACCATATTATTTTTATTTACGGGTGTAAAAGGCAGGATGAGTAAAAATTCTGGTTTTGGCTGGCCAGGTAGTTGCATGGTAATATAGTATGGTTCCATCATCTGTTCGTTGCCTTCATACAACTCAGTAGGTAGTTTCCACATATCCTCTCGATTGTAAAATATATTCACATCTTCCATATGATATGTAGTGTATATATTTGCTTGTAACCAAAATAGTTGTGTTGGATAACGAAAATGTTCCGTAATTTCTCTAGAAATATCTTTTTTTGCATGAAACATCTTGGGAAACATCGATCGATATGTTTGTAAAATGGGATCTTGTTCATCCATAACTACAAAGGCCACGTCACCATTATAAGCATTCACTACCACCTTAACAGAGTTTCGTATATAATTTAATTGAACGTCTTTATAGGTGGGTTTGGCATACGGAAAATAATGGCTCTGTGTATAGGCATCTATAATCCAATAGAGACGTTTATTAGCAATTATAATGTAGGGATCACTATCATAGCTTAGGAAAGGTGCTATTTTATGAACACGCTGCTTGATATTTCTTACGTAGTGTATTCGTGTTTTTTCTGTTAAATAATTTGAAATCAATATTTTGATGCTCTGCCAGTGCAGAGCATATAATAATCTATGTAGGAAAGATGGAATAGGGATACCACCTTTACCTTTATAAAGAGTTAGTTGATTATTTTTACCAAGAGGGTAATCAAATTCTTTAGTGTTTGTGCCTGTTAGTATATAGTGATTAGTTTCTTCTCCATAGTATATTTCTGGTTGTTCTACATTTGGTACTTCAGGTACAGATAATGGAGGAACATCTTTTATGAAAAATTCAGGCATCCCATTTTGCCTGAAGCGATTGACTGGGCTCATTACGACCCCATATCCATGGGTATACTTTAATCTATGATTAACCCATGTTCTTGCTGGTTGAGGCACTTGATCGTAGGCCAACTCCCTAGCAGCCACCATTACCTGTCGTTGCTCGTCATTGATAGTGTATCTATCAACGTCTACATCATGAAATTTATAATACAGTCTAATTTCTTGTAGCTGTTTATATGTTTTTAGAAGAGGACGCCAATCCCATAGACGAATATTTTTAATCAGTTTACTGTCATGTAATGATTTAACTGATATCGGTTGATTATTAATTGCATAAGTACTTTTATCCACATGATCCAGTGCGTAAGCTAATTTGGTAAATTCGATATTATTTTTGATATATGGTATTTCTTTTTCTAATTCATTAGGTTCCACCAGAAACTTATGGAAAATTGTGGGATACAAGCTGAGTAGGATGACACTAGTCACAATATATCCAGTACCCATTTGCATTAATAGTTTTAGATAGTTTTTTTTCCTTTTGACAAGAACTACCATACCAATGGAGCATAGTACTGTAATAATACTCATAAGTACATAGATTGGCACACGAACATGATGGTCTGTGTAACTTGCACCATATATCACATTCGAGCTATTATATAAAACAAAATAACGTTGTATCCATAGATACCAAGCGTAATTAAACCCTGTCATCATGGCTAAACATGTAATATGTAATGCAACTTTATGAAAATCAGGATTATTTTGGTTGTTAAAAAGTTGCCATAAACCTTTTAGAAAATAAAGAGTGAAAATATAGATACTCGTTAATCCAATCAGACCAAAGCAGAATAGATTTAGTGAGTAATATATGGGTAAGCTAAATAGATAAAATGAAATATCTTTCCCAAAAATTGGATCTAATTTTCCTACAGGGGCCTGATGATAGTATTGTAATATTGTATCCCACATGGGTACTAACATTATTCCTATACACCAAGCAGAAGATAGTACGATTATTCCAAGTATTTGCTTAATGATTGTGTCTTTATATGCCTTTTGTGTGTTGACATTAATAATATGCCGATTTTTTGTAAGATGTAGAGCAATTTGAAAGTTAATCCACATGAAGACACATACTATTGTAAACACAACACCAAATATTGTGAGTTTTGCCCACCAGATGCGATAAAAAACTTCAGTATGGTTGAGTGAAATAAACCACAGTCTATCAGCTAAAAAGGAAACCCCGCCACCTAAAATAAATGTGGTAAGGAGAAAGGCTCCAATGGTTGTAAATATGATTAAGCGACTACGCACTACAATGCTTTTTCCATGACACTTGCCATATTTTTACCAAAAGAAGCCGTACTTTTTAGCTCCCCACCTTCCACAATCATTGAGTAAGAATAAAGTAAGTCTGCGTATTCCGCAACGATTGGATCATCTGCATTGGTCTGGTATCTCTCGTGTAGTTTTTTTATAGTAGGATGCTTTGTGTTTAGCTGTAAAATCCGTTTAGTAGCAGGCATTTCCTGTCCACTGCGTCGTAGCATTTTTTCTAAATGGGGATTCATCCCTGCCCCTCCAGCCTCAATATCATTGACAATACATACAGGAGCAGAAACAAGAGTATCCGTTAAAATTACTTTTTTTACATAGGCATCTAGATGCTTTTGTAACGTCTCTAAAAAATTCGACATAGAATCTTGTTGTTTTTTTAGTTCTTTTTCTTTTTTTTCTTTGTCTTGATCATCAGATAATTCATCTTTGCCTGTTTCAACAGAAACAAATTTTTTATTCCCAAATTCAGATAAAGATTGTATAATGAAGCTATCAATCGCATCTACAAAATAAAATACTTCAAAGCCTTTTTCTTTAAAAGTTTCAACCATAGGTGAGTTTTCTGCTACTTCTCGAGATTCACCTGTAATATAATAAATACTTTTTTGGTTGCTTGGCATTCTCTCTACATACTCTTTGAAACCGACTAGTTCAGTTTCTGAAAAGGAAGAAGGAAACAATAATAAATTCATGATTTTATCTTTATTTTCGAAATCTGAGCTAATACCTTCTTTCATGGCCTGTCCAAATTCTTTCCAAAATGTAAGATATTTTTCTTTATCTTTCTTAAACATTTCGGATAAGATAGATAGAATCTTATTTGTTAAGCCTTTCTTAATAAAATTAATGTGTACATCTTTTTGCAACAATTCTCTTGAAAGGTTGAGAGGTAGCGTAGGAGAATCTATGATACCCTTGACAAATCGTAAATAGGTAGGCAACATATCTTCAAAGTCTTCTTGAATTAGTACTTTCTTTACATATAATTTTAAGCCTGTTTTGTAGGTTTGATAAAATAAATCAAACGGTGCCCGGCTAGGTATAAATAGCAAAGCAACATATTCTACACGGCCTTCAGCATGAAATGGTATGGCCTTTAAAGGGTCTGTCCAATCATGGGCGATATGCATGTAAAACTTGTTGTATTCTTCCTCCGTTACCTTATTCTTTGGCCTTAGCCATATAGGTTGCATGGAGTTTATAGTTTTGTCTTCAATGATTTTTTCTTTTTTACCTCCTTCAACAGGTTTACCGTCCTTATCTTTTTCTACCTCTTCCCGCTCTTCTTTCATCATAATAGGGTAGTTGATAAAATCAGAATACTTTTTAACTATGTTTTGAAGTGTATAAAATTCTGTAAAATCATCCAAACCATTTTCAGGGTCTGCTTCTTTAAGATGTAATATAATACTTGTGCCATGTTCTTCCTTAGAACCCTCTGTTATTGTATATGTACCATCACCAGAAGACGATTCCCATTGGATAGCTTCTGATGTACCTGCTTTTTTGGTAATTAGACTTACCTTATCTGCTACAATAAATACAGAATAGAATCCAACACCAAATTGACCAATCAGATCTGTTTGGTTAGTGGCTTTATCCTGTTGCATTTTTTGTAGCATCTCATAGGTGCCAGACTTTGCGATGGTACCTATGTTATTGATTAGTTCTTCTCGATTCATACCAATGCCATTATCCATTATAGCAAGAGTACGTTCTTCCTTGTCTATTTCAATACGAATTTCAAATTGAGCATTTGCAGGAATAAGAGCTTTATTGGTTAATCCTTCAAACTTTAGTTTATCAATAGCATCCGATGCATTAGAAATAAGTTCTCGTAGAAAGATCTCCTTACTACTATACACAGAGTGAATCATCAGCTCTAAAAGCCGTTGTGTCTCTGCTTGAAAATTTTTAGTTTCAGTTTTTGGTTTCGTGTTTGCCATACAAATCTCCTTAAAAAGTACTATTTCGTTAGTTTTACCCTTGAGTTAGGGAAACGGATCTGGAGTAGCCATTTAACCATTCAGTCACGTCAATAATTTTTCTTAAACTGTATTTAACATTCTCTATAAATTTCTAAATGACATATTTTTAGTTCCTCTGTCACAGATGATAACTTGGATATTATCTATCTGAGAAAACAACTGTTTCCATACTTCTGATAGTGTTTCTACTTTTGGATTGGGTATAAGCATTATCATAATTTTTCTAGATACTTTTTCTACAGCCACAGTGATATACCCATTTTGCATGTATATGGTGTCTATTTTCCATATTCCAAAATGCCACAAAGCATTACCCTTAAAATAGAATAGTATTTTATAGAGCGTTTTATGTGATATTTTTATTCTTGAGGTATAGACTAATTACTTTTGGTGACCATTTCATTTTAAGATATTTTTCTATCTGGTTCATTAGTTCTATGTTATGATACTTTGCTCCTTGATTGATTTTATTTTTATCTCATAAAAGACAGCAGATTTTGATATATTTATTTTTTGAGCTATTTCTCTATAACTCATATGTTTTAATAGATACTTCTGTATAAGTATCTGTTTTTGTAATGAATTTTCATTGGTTGTTCTTCTTAACTTTTAATCTTTTAAGAAAAACAGCTATCAATACCTTAAATTATTGTAAAACTACATTTAGCTTTCCATAACTAATTTTTATAGTAATTTAAAAGTACTTTATATGTAAAAAAACATTAGACAATTTATCTATAATCTTATCTCTTTAGTAAAAGAAAGAGTATAAAAATATGACAGACCAAACTTAAATTTAAATCTTTTATGACGATAAGTTTACCATAGAGAAAGTGATTGTATGATCCGTACTTTAAAACATATACTTCTTGTTTTTCTCACAATATTTTTATTTGTCCCTGGTTGTGGTAATGTAAGGGAATATATAGAGCAAGAGAGGAGACCTGAATCACCCTCCATTGGCAACCCCAATTTCCTAGAATTTGCAGAAGGATTTGAAGGAACATCCGAGTATAGACTCCTTGAGATTTCTGCTTTAGCAACTGTCACTATGGCAGGTAATGAAAGATATCTGTATGCGGGTGCCCGTAGCGACAATGCCATTCTAGTGTTTAATATTTCAGATGCACAATTAGAACATATCCAAACCGTAATGGATGTAGATAGCCCGGCTTATCATTTGAAAGAAGTTAACGAGCTAATTACCTTTCAGGTAGAGGGGCAACATTATGTCGCTACTAGTTCTTTTAAAGAGAGTGGTTTTAATATTTTTAAGGTGGGTATAGATGGAAAGCTCACCATAATTGTCTCCAGAACAGACACAATAGATATTAACCTTAAATATACCTCATATCTGCATGTGGTAACTCACAACACGAATACTTTTTTAATCGTGGGCAGTGGTGTACTAGAACATAGTGTCTTGGAAGGTAAGGGATTAAGTATCTATAAATTCGAGAACGATGCAGTTACCTTAGAGAGCACAGTTCCCCTTAATAGCAACGAGCTGTTGCCACTTATAGCTGACATTCGTTCTATACAGACTACAAGTACAAGTGATCCAGTTATTTTTGTAGGTAGCATGGACAGGCAAGATAACAGCCTATTAACCTCTTACAGAATGGATAGTAGTGGTGCCATGACCCATATCAGCAGTATTCGACATGATGATGTAGTATCCGAGGGGTCGGTAGAAACAGATGACTTTGGGTATGGAAGGCCCAATCGGTATGGTTTTTATGCTATAAGTGCCTTAGAGATATTTAGTGCAAATGAAAATGCTCCTGTTTTTTTGTTGGTTGCGGGTGATCGTATTGGTAGTGTAAGCTTGTTTGAGGTATCCAGGACGGACGGTAGCCTAAGACACATAGTTAGTATCTTATGGGATTTTGACAATGGTAGACAGGAGTTTGTATCTGGTATATTTAACCTATTGCATATTTATTATGCAGATACCAGCTATCTATTGTTGCCTAACAACACATATTCTATGGGTATTTATCGTGCTTCAGCGAGTGGTTTAGACTATGTTAACGTAATGTATGCTATGCCAGGTTTACACCTTCGTAATGTTCGAGCTGTTGCTTCTGTGCATATTGATGGTAGGTACTATGTTTTTACTGCTGGTTCTGACCGTGGAATTGGTATGTTCAAGGTAAATGGTGAAGATGATGGTGCGACGCAGACCTTTGATATTATTTGTACGAATGGTATTGCCTCAACGGTAAAGGTCTCTACCACCGGCATAGAAAAGTGTTTTTCTTGTGATAATGGTTTTGGTTTGGATGGTGAGCTTTGTAGAGAACAGTTTGATCCTATTTGTACGAATGGTATTGCCTCAACGGTAAAGCTCTTTACCGCCAACACAGAAAAGTGTGTTTCTTGTGATAATGGTGTTAATCTAAATGGTGATATTTGCGGAGGGTTTGATCCTATTTGTACGAATGGTGTTGTCTCAATGGTGAAGGTTGTTAGTGCTAATACGGAAAAGTGTGTTTCTTGTAATAATGGTTTTGATCTAAATGGTGATGTTTGTAGCGAAGCGTTTGATCCTATTTGTACGAATGGTGTTGCCTCAATGGTGAAGATTTTTACTGCTAATACGGAAAAGTGTGTTTCTTGTGATAATGGTGTTGATCTAAATGGTGATATTTGCGGAGGGTTTGATCCTATTTGTACGGATGGTGTTGCCTCAATGGTGAAGGTCTCTACCGCCAACATAGAAAAGTGTGTTTCTTGTAATAATGGTTATGCCTTAAAGAGTGATGAAACCTGCACACAAGTTACTGTTGAGACGTTGGCGGGTTCTGGTCGTAGTGGTTTTGTGGATGGTACGGTTGGTATAGCACAATTTAGTTATCTTAGTGGAGTAGCGATTGATGGTTCAGGGTTTGTATACGTGGCAGATACTGTCAACCATAGTATCCGTAAAATAACGCCTACGGGTGTGGTTAGCACGTTGGCGGGTACTGGTACTGCAGGTTTTGTGGATGGTACGGGTAATGTGGCACAATTTGATGGTCCTGGTGGAGTGGCAGTTGATGGTTCAGGGTTTGTATACGTGGCAGATAATGGCAACCGTCGTATCCGGAAGATAACGCCTGATGGTGTGGTTAGCACATTTGCGAGTACTGGTAGTAGTGGAGTAGCGGTTGATGGTTCAGGCAATGTATATGTGGCAGACAGGGGTAACCACCGTATCCGCAAGATAACGCCTGGTGGTGTGATTAGCACGTTGGCAGGTACTGGTGTTAGTGGTTTTGTGGATGGTGCGGGTAATGTAGCAAGATTTAATAATCCTTTTGGAGTAGCGATTGATGGTTCAGGCAATGTATATGTGGCAGACAGGGGTAACCATCGTATCCGCAAGATAACGCCTAGTGGTGTGGTTAGCACGTTGGCGGGTACTGGTATTAGTGGATTTAGGAATGGTGCGGGTAATGTAGCAAGATTTAATACTCTTAGTGGAGTAGCGGTTGATGTTTCAGGCAATGTATATGTGGCAGACAGGGATAACCATCGTATCCGGAAGATAACGTCTAGTGGTGTGGTTAGCACATTTGCGGGTGATGGGACTCGGAGAAGTATGGATGGTGCAGGTAATGTAGCACAATTTAATAATCCTAGTGGAGTAGCGGTTGATGGTTCAGGCAATGTATATGTGGCAGATCAGAATAACCACCGTATCCGTCGGCTAATTATAGAATCTCCTATCATTGATCTTATTTGTACGAATGGTGTTGCCTTCAGAGCAAAGGTTTTCTTTGCTAATACGGAAAAGTGTGTTTCTTGTGATAGTGGTTTTGGTTTGGACGGTGAGATTTGTAGAGAACGGCTTGATCCTATTTGTACGAATGGTGTTGCCTCAATGGTAAAGGTTTTTACTGCCAATACGGAAAAGTGTGTTTCTTGTGATAATGGTTTTGATCTAAATGGTGATATTTGCGGAGGGTTTGATCCTATCTGTACGAATGGTGTTGCCTCAATGGTGACGGTTTTTACTGCTAATACGGAAAAGTGTGTTTCTTGTGATAGTGGTTTTGTTTTGGATAGTGAGCTTTGTAGAGAACAGTTTGATCCTATTTGTACGAATGGTGTTGCCTCAATGGTGAAGGTCCTTACTGCCAATACGGAAAAGTGTGTTTCTTGTGATAATGGTTTTGATCTAAATGGTGATATTTGCGGAGGGTTTGATCCTATTTGTACGAATGGTGTTGCCGCCTCAATGGTAAAGGTTGTTACTTCCAGTACGGAAAAGTGTGTTTCTTGTAATAACTATTACGCCTTAAAACGTGATGAAACCTGTACACCAATTATTGTTGAGACGTTGGCGGGTACTGGAACTCAGGGGGGTATGAATGGTGTGGGTAGTGTAGCACACTTTAGGTTTCCTAGTGGAGTAGTGATTGATGGTTCAGGCAATGTATATGTAGCGGATGCGGTAAACCGTCGTATCCGGAAGATAACGTCTGGTGGTGTGGTTGGCACGTTGGCGGGTACTGGTAGTAATGGTTTTAGTGATGGTGCGGGTACTCTAGCACAATTTTCTTACCCTAGTGGAGTAGCGGTCGATGGTTCAGGGTTTGTATACGTGGCAGATACGTTTAACCATCGTATCCGTAAGATAACGTCTGGTGGTGTGGTCAGTACATTAGCGGGTACTGGAACTGCAGGTTTTATGGATGGTGCGGGTACTCTAGCACAATTTTCTTCGCCTGGTGGAGTAGCGGTTGATAGTTCAGGGTTTGTATACGTGGCAGACCAGGATAACCATCGTATCCGCAAGATAACGCCTGGTGGTGTGGTGAGTATATTAGCGGGTACTGGAACTCAGGGGGGTATGAATGGTGCGGGTAATATAACACAATTTAATGGGCCTTATGGAGTAGCGGTTGATGGTTCAGGCAATGTATATGTGGCAGACAAGGATAACCATCGTATCCGTAAAATAACGCCTGATCCTAATGGTATGAGTACGGTTACCACATTCGCGGGTACTGGTATTAGTGGTTTTATGGATGGTGTGGGTACTCTAGCACAATTTAATTCTCCTCTAGGAGTAGCGGTTAATAGTGCGGGGTTTGTATACGTGGCGGATGGTGAAAACAATCGTATCCGCAAGATAACGCCTGGTGGTGTGGTTAGCACGTTGGCAGGTACTGGTAGTCAAGGTTTTATAGATGGTGCGGGTGGTGTAGCACAATTTAATTCTCCCATTAGTGTAGCAGTTGATGGTGTGGGTAATATATACGTGGCAGATGAGAAGAACCATCGTATCCGTCGGCTAATTATAGAACCTCCTACCCTTGATCCCATCTGTACGAATGGTACTCTTTCAATGGCAACGGTAAAGGTTTTCTTTGCTAATACGGAAAAGTGTGTTTCTTGTAATAGTGGTTTTGTTTTGGACGGTGGGATTTGTAGACAACAGATTAATCCTATCTGTACGAATGGTGCTCCCTCAACGGTAAAGGTTCTCTTTGCCAATACGGAAAAGTGTGTTTCTTGTGATAGCTATTATACCTTAAAAAGTGATGAAACCTGTGCACCAGCTGTGGTTAGCACGTTGGCAGGTACTGTAACTGCAGGTTTTAAGGATGGTGCGGGTAATGTAGCGGAATTTAATTCCCCTGAAAAAGTAGCGGTTGATGGTTCAGGCAATATATACGTGGCAGACAAGGATAACAATCGTATCCGGAAGATAACGTCTGGTGGTGCGGTTAGTACGTTTGCAAGTAATTTTAATAAACCTCGTGGAGTAGCGATTGATGGTTCAGGCAATGTATATGTGGCAGATACGGAGAACAATCGTATACAGAAGATAACGTCTGGTGGTGTGGTTAGCACGTTTGCGGGTACTGGAACTGCAGGGAACATGGATGGTGCGGGTAATGTGGCACAATTTACAAAGCCTAGTGGAGTAGCGATTGATGTTTCAGGCAATGTATATGTGGCAGACACGCAAATCGATCTTATCCGGAAGATAACGTCTGGTGGTGTGGTTAGTACGTTTGCAAGTAATTTTAATTTACCTCGTGGAGTAGCGGTTGATAGTTCAGGCAATGTATATGTGGCAGACAGGGATAACCATCGTATCCGGAAGATAACGTCTGCGGGTGTGGCTAGCACGTTGGCAACAGGAGGAACCTTGCGTTCTCCTAGTGGAGTAGCGGTTGATGGTTTAGACAATGTATATATAGCAGACACGGCTAACCATCGTATCCGGAAAGTAACGCCTGGTGGTGCGATTAGTACATTAGCGGGTACTGGTAATAGTGGTTTTGAGGATGGTGCGGGTAGGACGGCAAAATTTGATAAACCTTATGGAGTAGTAGTTGATGGTTCAGGCAATGTATATGTGGCAGACAAGGATAACCATCGTATCCGTAAAATAACGCCACAATAATTGTGATCTTGTATTTTGTATATATGTTTGTTTTCCCTCACGTAGGGGTGCGAGCTTAGAATATTTGCAAATAGTTAGTTGATGGTGGTATGACTAAATCTTGAGATAGCATAGACGTTTTTGCAAGATATTATCAGCCTATGGAGTAGTGGTTGATAGTTTAGGGTTTGCATATGTGGCGGATACGAACAACAATCGTATCCATAAGATAATGTCTGTGGGTGTGGTTGGTTGTGGGTACTATAACTCAAGATAATATGGATGGTTCAGGTGACGTAACACAATCTGTACCATCCCTGTAAGGATAGCCTACACATGTTATTGATCATAGTATAAACTCTAAATATATTTTTTTGTTTTAATGTCAAATAATCTATTTTTCTGTAAAAATATCTTCTTACTGCCTCTTTTGCCATGTGCATAGACTACTGTATTTAGCATTCTCTGTAAATTTCTAAATAATGTATTTTTAGATCCCCTGTCACAGATGATAGCCTAGATATTATTTACCTGAGAAAACAACTGTTTCCATGCTTCTAATAGTGTTTCTGCTTTTAGATTGGGTATCAGCACTGCCATAATTTTTCTAGATACTTTTTCTACAGCCACAGTGATATACCCATTTTGTATGTATATGGTGTCTATTTCTCATATTCCAAATGCTTTTTTGCATGCTATGGATAGAGCTAAAATAGTATTTTATAGAATATTTCATGTAATATTTATATATTTTTATTTTTTAGGTATAGACTAATTGCTTTTAGTAAGCATTTCATTTTAAGACATTTTTCTATCTAGTTCATTAGTTTTATGTTATGATACTTTGCTTATTTTTTTGCGTAGTATCTTTTTATCTTTGTGAGATATTGTGATATATGTCATTGACTGATTTTATTTTTATCTTATAAAAAACAACAGATTTTGATATATTTATTTTTTAAGTTATTCTTCTATAACTCATATGCTTTGATAAATATTTCTGTATAAGTATTCGTTTTTATTAGTTATGCTTCCAAAGTCTTATGACTTAAAAAGAATGGCTTGTAAGTGCCTAAAAACGTCCAAATCTGATACTGACTCTCCAAAATGGTTTCATGAATACATACATTTTTTCTTGACAATAACGTAAATATATATTCTATGGGGGGTAGTGTCGTTATCTTTTGTAATGGCTGTATTTTATAACAATGAGGTAAAAAATTTATGAAACTCAAAGATCCTATCGCTATATGTGCTCCTGCAAGGTTGCCGTTTGGGCAAATTGGAAAATTATTGGCAAAACAACCTGGTTATCGCTTGGGTGCGAATGTTGCTAATCACATATTAAAAACTTATAATGTTAACCCTGAAGTGTTAGATGGGGTTGTTGACGGTGAAAATTTCACAATGGAGCCTAACCCAGGTCGCATGATTGCGAATATAGCAGGTTTACGAGATGAAACAACAGCTATTACAATCGCTAATAATTGTGCCACAGGCTTAGAAGTGATCGCTGATGCAAGTAGAAGAATTCTTACAGGAGAGGGTAGTATATATCTTGCTGTAGGGCAAGAAACACTAAGTAGTGTGCCATTTATCGTAAAAGGGGCCAGATTAAATAAAAAAACAGGAACAATTAATAAATTAAAAGGATGTTTGACTGATTTACCAGAAGGAGTAGAATTACGAGATGTCTTAGAAGATGGATTAAATGATGGTGTAACCAGTTACGCTATGCCGGTTGTGGGTGAGATTCTTGCCCAAAATTATGCAATAGAGCGCGAAGTTACAGATAATCTTGCCCACGAAAGCTTTAAAAGAGCTTTAGATGCTTTTGAAGCAGGAAAATATGCTCCATACATGGTACCTGTTAAAAACGAAGCAGGGGAAGAGATTACTATAGACGAAGCCGTTACGCTTAGAAGGGGTTTGGCTGAAAATCCTGGAAGAATGGCCAAGGCAATGTTGATATTTGACAATCCTTACTATAAGTTTGATGATTTCATTAAAAAATATAGCAAATACATAGAGAGATCACATACTGCGACAGTAAGCATCTTCTCTGCGACTCCAAGATCAGATGGTGCTGCAGGGTTAATTGTAACTACTTTGTCCAAAGCCAAGGAATTAGGTCTAGAAGTAGAAGCACTGCTCACAGGTTGGAAAATGAAGGGTGTTGATCCAAATCTAATGGGCTTGGGACAAGCCACAGCGTCTATAGCACTTCTGGAAGAACATGGTTTGAGTCCGAATGACATTGACTACATAGAAATACATGAGGCCTTTGCCTCTACAGCTGTTGCTACGCTGGAAGAGATGAAAAAACAGTTAAACTTTGATTGGCAATCAAGATTTGCAGATAAAAAGATTAACCCACACGGTGGTTCAATTTCTATTGGACATCCTTTTGGAGCAACAGGTATACGATTGGCCATTAACTCTATTATGGACTTTAAGCAAGACCCAAAGGCAAAAAAAGTACTCACTACTGCCTGTGCCCATGGTGGTGTTGCAGCTACTTTATTATTTGAGCGTCCTTAATAATAATACAATGCCTACTATTGTCTCTTTATTATTTTAATAATAAAGAGACGGTATGTTATACTAATTATATTGCATACTGCCCAATTACTTACTTATCTTATTTAATTACACCCAGTCTTTTATGTGACTGTGTTGTCCCTTTCCTCAAAAGGGAAGGGTACGGTAAATAATCCTTCCCTAATTATTTTCTTCGTGCAGTGGCAATTTTAACAAAAGATTTATCTTTAATTTCTTCAAGAGTAAGGCCCGTGTCCTGGACTTCTTTAATCGTTAATGCTTTACAACTTATAGCTTGCAGAAAATAATTTAATAGACCTTGCCCTGTTGCTGCGTCGTCAAATGTATGTCCCACCAAGGTAGCTTGTGCAGCTTGTTTAATAAAATGCTTTAATCGAACAGAAGCATCTTCAAAACCTTCTAAGAAGAAATTATACATGGCAGCATAACGTATTGGTAATTGAGCAGGATTTAAATCCCAACCTTGATAAAAACCAAACAAAAGAGAATTACAGATATTATCATAAGCAACTTTCCACGCTTTGTGAACAGCCTGCATATTTTCTTCTTTTTGTTGATCCGTCAAACCAGGACCATCTTTGGTAGGCCTATGAGGTCCAATGGGCATCATTGTTGTAGCACCATCCGATATCATAATACCCGTACCAGCTAGAGTAACCTGCATAACATTTCTTGCAAAATCACAAACAGGGTGATTAATCTTTTGGTGGGCTGCTGTGATATTACAAGATGCAGTATAATCATAGGTACCAAAATGAGCACCACAAATCTTACCTTTACCCGCTTGAACAAACATAGGAATAGAAAATTGACCCTTCCTATCAACGATGGATTCTATGGTTTCTATCATGATTTCCATTTTGAGACTATTGGTTGCAAAATTCAACTTATCTTCTAGACATTCAAATAATTGTGCTAAACAGGCAACTTGTTCTGGTACAGTTACTTTAGGTAATGTTACTACAAAATTATTTGGTAGTTTAGCTTGCGTTAGTTTTGCAAGATTAGTCATGAAAATATCTAAGGTACGTATACTCCTTTTTTTAAGTTCTTCACTGAGTGGTTTAATACGAATTCCAACAAATGGAGGTAAGACATTATTCTGCATACCTTCTGCCAGCCGCTCACTTGCCTGTATGGCATGCTGATCTTCTTCTTCGTCTGATCGATTCCCATACCCATCTTCAAAATCGATTCTGAAATCTTCAATGGCTTCAGTTCGTAGCTTATGTATAACACGGTTGTAGACCGTATAAGCTAACCAGGCAGGCCATTGTGTTTGTTTTATTAATTCTTCATTATTTATGATCTGATCTGCAAGCACCTGTATTTCTTGCTCTGTTTTGGGTAGTGTATCTGCTCCTTTCAATCCCAAGATTCTAGCAAAACTAACAAAGTTTTGTGCATATGTATCCAAATTACGTAAAGCTATTTCACCAAACTTAGTAGAGATATTACTTTTGAATAGATGTGCTCCCCCGTAAACTGTGTGAACAGGTTGTCTGTCTCCTACTTGTCTAGATAACAGAGTGTTATTATTTGCAAGAGCTGATTGCAAAGTATGATTTATTTTTTCTCTAAAACTATCATCAAATGTAATATCCATGAGAGTAGTACAAATATTGTTAAGTTGATATGAAAATAACTTTTTTCTTATGTTATTAAAAAGATAAATGCGTAAGATTAGGAAGTATCAAGGATCTGCATGTAAAATTTACAAAGTAATCTAAAAAAGTAAATCTAAAATTTGATTTACTTAATCATGTAGCCGAAAAATAAGGTATGATGTTTATGCGGTTTATAATGTTTTTTATCCTATATTGTCTAATTCATGTATCCTTATCTGCTGATGTTTTGCAGACATATAATAATAATGTACTACGTGATGCACGAATTGGTATGAATGAAGCTCGGTTGCATGCGATCGCTACTTGTGGTATCAAAAGAATGTCTTCTTGTGTCCGTATTTTAATAGATAATTTGGATGATTATCGACTATCTGTTCGTGAGGATTCTGCTTTGAGCCTGGGTTTATTAGGCTATTCTGAAGCGATTGAAGACATTCAAAAACTAGTGCAAAACACAGGTATTATTATCCAAGAACACCAGAAGATGGTTAATGCATCTGAGAGCCAATTACTAAGCTATTTAAGGAAAGAATTTGCGGATTCTGATTCGATCTATGCAAAAAATTTTATGATTCGTTACAAAGAAAAAATCAACAAGGAGCTAACTAAATATTTAAAAGCTCAAGGTACAATGTTGCGTGCACTAGGTTTTATTAAAAGTAAAAGTATAGCTCCTTATTTACACCAGTATCTACAAGATAAGTCATCAATTATTCGGTATAATGCAGCTTTAGCCTTAGGTATACAGAGAGATCCTGTTTCTGTTAAAGTTTTAGAAAGTTCTTTACTAAATGAAAAAATAGCAAAGGTACAGATATCTTTAGTAAGTTCTTTACTTGCATTTAATCGTTTTGATCAGAAATTAATACAAAAACTTATACCTCTTTTAGGTTCAGATGATTACAAAGTCCGTTTATTAGCTAGCCAGGCAGTAAGGCGTTTTAGAATTAGAGAGGCACATAAGGCTGTGCAAAGAGCAATAAAATTAGAAAATAATTTTACTGTCAAAAGATCTCTACAAAAGACTCATTCAGTTATCCTGCTTTTTTAAGATGAACAGATCTTACCACCAGCTATAATATAACCATCTATGTGATGATAAAGAACTGCTACCTGTCCTGGGACAATACCCCATGTTGCTTCTTTCAAAGTAATTTTCATAGTAGTGTCGGTAATATCTCCATTTTGTGACAGATTGTTATCTATCAACTGTATAGAGGCGAGTACCAAATGTGTATTATAACGTACCTGGACCATTACCTGGATGTCTGGTGTCTGACGTATCTCTTCAAGAGACATACCTTGAAAATGGATCTCTTTGCAATATAGAGTATCTTGGAGCATGTCTTCTCGTGAACCAACAATAATATCACCATCTTTTTGAATAGATAATACATACATAGGTTTACCTGTTGCAATTTGTAAGCCCTTTCTTTGTCCAACAGTAAATTTTTCTCTGCCTTGGTGTTTCCCTAAAATCCGTCCTTCTACATCACGAATAAAGCCACTAGTAAAAGTAACATTCATTTTAGCTAAGAACGTTCTATAATCATTATTTTCTATAAAACAAATTTCTTGAGAATCCTCTTTATTGGCTACTCGTATACTATTTTTGGTAGCTAGGTATCTTACTTCAGGTTTAGTTAAATTTGACAAAGGGAATATCAGTTTTTTTAGTGTAGTTTGAGATAAACCATACAAATAATATGACTGATCTTTCTTAATATCTTTTGCTGGATGAATAGCATAACGTTTATTAGGTAGTTGTTTAACCGCAGTGTAATGACCAGTGGCTATTTTTTCAAATCCCATGGCGATAGCTTTTTCATAAAAGTCACCAAACTTAATATATGTATTACAGTTGGCACAGGGGTTGGGTGTCTCTGCATTACTATATGAGTTTATAAAATAATCAATAACCTGGCTTCGAAATTTTTTTTTCATATCTATTGTATAAAATGGAATACCAAGTTTTTGGGCTGTCTGATTTGCATCAGAGATATCAGCTGGTGCACAACAAGAGGTTTTTCGCTGTTTGGTATCATTTGCTTGATCTCCGCCAGATATTTCAGGGTAATTCCAGAAGCGCATATTGATACCAGTTACCTGATAACCTTGCTCTTTTAGTAATAAGGCAGATACGGCCGAATCCACTCCGCCCGAAAGGCCTACAACAACCTTGGTTTTCATATTCTTATAAATTTATTTTAATACATTTATTATTGAGGCAACTAGTAGCGAGCCATATTAGGATCAATTTTTACGGCCCATTCTTCAACACCACCCTGTAAGCTATTAACTTGCTTAAACTGTTGGTCTTTTAATAGGTTAGCTGCTTTTCTGGAACGCATACCAGAATGACATATCGTAACAATGTGTTTGTCCAAGGGTATCTCATTAATTCGAGCATCTAATTCAGACAAAGGTATCAAATGGCTACCATGGATATGGCATATATCCCATTCTTGAGGATTACGCACGTCTAATAAAAATATTTTATTTTTATCTGTTTCTAATAATCTATTTAATTGTCCAGCAATGATCTCATCCTCAGTTATCTTTGTATCATCTTCAGGAACAACCTGCACACCACAAAATTCTTCATAGTCAATTAGATGGTCAATACTAGGGTTAGGGGAACATATAGGACAATTAGGGTCTTTTCTTGTTTTCAATTCTCTGAAGCCCATTTGCAAAGAATCAAAAATTAATAGTTTGCCTATCAATAGATTCCCCACACCAATTATTAATTTAATTGCTTCTGTAGCTTGCATGACGCCAACAACACCAGGTAAGATACCTAAAACTCCACCTTCTGCACATGAAGGTACCATGCCAGGTGGTGGTGGCTCAGGATATAAACACCTGTAACAGGGACCGTGCTGTGCATCAAATACAGTAACTTGTCCATCAAAACGAAAAATAGAACCAAAAATATTAGTTTTTTTTGTTAACACAGCTAGATCATTCACTAGATAGCGAGTAGGAAAATTATCCGTACCATCTATTAAAATATCATAGTCTTTGGAAATTTGTATGGCATTATCAGACTTGAATGGCGTGGTATATGTTGTTACTTGGATATTAGGATTCATGGCTATAATTCTTTCTTTTGCTACTTCTACTTTAAATTTACCTACGTCACTAGTTGTATACAGTATTTGTCTTTGTAAATTAGAGAAGTTAATTGTATCAAAATCTACTATACCTATCTTTCCAACACCAGCGGCAGCTAGATATATAGCCAACGGGCACCCCAAACCACCAGCACCTATGAGCAGAATAGAACCTTGTTTTAATTTTTCTTGTCCTTTAAGGCCCACCTCCGGTAAAATCAGGTGTCTCGAGTATCTTTTTAATTCTTCGGGAGATAAATTCGTCATATTTAGTTAAGCAACCTATCATGCACATGCTGGACAAAATAGGCACATACGCCTCCTTTACTTAATAGTGTTTCTTGCCATATTTCTGTAGATTTTTTATAATAACTTTCAAAAATAAGATCATTCGCTTCTGGGACATCAACCCAACTCTTTTGAAAAAACTCTTTATCTAGTTGATTAGGGTTCCATGCAACATAACCATGATATAGACAAAAAGAGATATCATTATCTACTAGATGAGTTAATATGCCCATATGACTGGAAAAATATAGATTGGGCATTACCTTTGTTTCTTGCTCAGCCATTTCATCAGTAACACCTATTGTCTGTGCTATACTTTCTTGGTATAAAATAGAAAGACGCTCTGTCTCCAATGGGCCCCCATAATGAACAAAGACTTTATCTTGTTCTTCTTGTGATTTTGGCTGATCTTGCTGTAATGGATCTTGCATTTCTTTAAATATTGTTTGGACTGGCATATAATGTGCTTTATTGATGATTAAGCCAAAGGCTCCATCTGAATTATGTTCAATAACTAGGACCACAGACTGGTAAAAAGAAGAATGAGAAGAGGCTAGAGTGGACACTAAGTAGTGTCGCCTAAAAAAATGATGCTTTCTTTGCACTGTGCACACTTTTGTTTATAGATGGCCTAAACGTACTAGATCCTCTTTAAGCTTTTTAACCTCTTCGGCACTTTTATCTAAGGCCTCTTTTTCATTTTTTTCCAAAGAGATCTCTATAATTTTTTCCACACCTTTTGCACCCAATACTACAGGTAAACCAATAAATAGATCGGTATAGCCATATTCTTTTTCACAATACACGGCCGCTGGGAATATTTTTTTCTTATCCAACAATATACTTTCTAACATCGCAACAGCACTTACAGCAGGAGCATAAAAAGCTGAACCTGTTTTTAATAAGGCTACAATCTCGCCCCCACCTTTACGTGTTCTTTCTACAATAGTATCAATTGTTTCTTTGCTAAGACCAGGATATTCAGTAATTGGTATGCCACCAATGTAAGAGTACCGTGGCAGAGGTACCATACTGTCACCATGACCACCTAAAACAAACGCAGAAATATCACTCACACTAATATTTGTTTCCATAGATAAAAAAGTTCTAAATCTAGAGGCATCTAAGACACCTGCCATGCCCATAACTTTATTTTTTTTGAAGCCTGATATCTTGTGAAACAGATAAACCATAGCGTCAAGCGGGTTAGAGATGATAATTACAAACGCATCTGGTGCATATTTTTTTATATTTTCAGCAACAGATTTCATAATCTTTGCGTTTGTATCTAGCAGATCGTCCCTGCTCATACCAGGCTTGCGTGGTATGCCCGCTGTAATAATAACAGCATCCACATCCGCCAAATCTTTGTATTGATTGGTACCTTGTATTGTAGAGTCAATTTGACGTACAGGTGTGGACTGATAGATATCCAATGCCTTACCTTGTGGCATTGAATCTATAATGTCAAATAATATAACGTCACCTAGATTTTTCTCGGCCACCATAAAAGCTAGATTGCTACCAATTTGCCCTGCACCAACCAAAGCAATTTTATTTCTTTTAAAGTTTTTCATATGTAACTCAACTCCTAATTGAATAGTACAACAAGACAACCTTTTATTTTTTATTTATGGAGTAAAAAAGTATTTCCCATCCTAACTAAGTATCTTACAGTTTAGTATATGTATGGGATAATATATTTACTATTTTTTGGTCTATTTACTTGTTTTTTCTCTTGTATGAGTTTGCCCCAAAAAATAGATCCTAGTCTAGATATAGTGGGGAATGCAGGAGAGATTACTATCCAAGAATTACATAGTTCGACAGTAAAATTTTCTGCTGGGATTAGTGGTTACTTTAGTGATAATCCTTCAAAGAATGGTGTATTTATTGCATTCTTATCAACAAAGAACGAAACTTCTGAAATAATTCCTACAAATATTTTTGATAAAGGCCTTACTAGAGAGTTAAATAAGTCCAGTATTTACACTGTTAAAGTAGAGAAACGAGAAGAAATTTTATCTGAGTTTAAATTTAGTCGTTCAGGTTTAACTAAAAATACGCTTGCCATGGGACAATTGCGTTCACCCAATTTTTTTATAGAGTGTGTTATCAATGAACAAAGTTTTAAACATGGAAATAAACCCATTGTAGAACAAGTTATTAATATTGAATTAATAGAGGTTAAAACTTCACTGGTGGTTTGGTCTGATAGTGTATCTTATAGAAAGAAGACTCTGGTTAGCCCAACTGTATCGTGGTAACTTCTTGTTACATTCTCATTAAGTATTATTTACCTTGGTACCTTTTTTTCTTACTGATATTTGGTTGTGGCAGAAACTATGTAAGACAGATACAATCATTAGAAAGATCTTTTTTTCAACAAGAATATGATGTTGCTTTTGCTGAGCTGAAGCGTCTATCCAGTGCTTCTTATAGTAAGGACTATTTATTATATTTATTAGAAGCAGGCATAATTTATCATACAGCTGGTAATTACAAAAAAAGTAATAAATTTTTAACTCAAGCTTATAAAAAATCTCAAGCTAATACCACTAGTATTTCACAGGAGATTTTAGCCTTTATAATAAATGATTACCATAAGGATTTTCATTGTGAAAACTTTGAGTTAGTACTCATCCAATTTTATATAGCCCTTAATCATGTTCTTTTGCATGAATTTAGAGAGGCAAAGATTATCCTCAGAAAGCTCAATTATAATTTAAAAGAGATGAAATATTTGAGTCCTGGCTATAAACAAAACTTACTGGCACGGTATCTAGATATATTAATTTCAGAAAATCTAGGCCTATTTAATGATGCTAGAGTACAATATAAAAATATAATGAACTTTTCTCCTAAATCCTGGTTTATACAAGATGAGCGTTATGTTATGGCCATTAAAGAAAATGATGCGAGAGACATAAAAAAATACGCTAGGAATATTTCTTCAAGTTGGTTAGCCTATGATCTTCAAATGAAACCTCGGAAATATCATCCACATATGGGTGAATTAGTAATTGTGCATGAAGCAGGCACGACTGCCATAAAAAATTCTAGAGGACCTCTTCTGGATGATCCATCTATGTCCACTGCTCTGCATGTTGCTGTTTATAGTACTTTGATGGGTCGTGGTCTAGATATAACAGCAGCAACTGTGATATCCACTCTGGGATTTGCCGAAAATCCTATTCCCATTTACCAATTTAGAAATAATCAAACACAATGGAATGTTAATATTTTTTTGAATGGTGACCATCAAGTAAAATCGATGCTGACCTTACTAGATTATTCAGAGACAGCTATACATCATTTCAATGATAATTACCATACACTAGTAAATAAGATAGTAGCCTCGTTAGCAACCAAATTAGTAGCAAATTTAGCATTATCCTATTCTGTCATGGGGGTGCTAAACGAAACTAATCCTGGTTTAGGGACTATAATAGGTTTAGTTATGAGTACAATAATGGGGAGTGCATCTAGTGTGACCATTAGACCTGACTTGAGGTGTTGGCGTTTATTGCCTTCTTATTTTGAAATAAAAAGATTATTTTTGGAACCAGGTGTTTATACCCTCAACATCACGCCTTCCTCTTCTGTGCATTTAATGAATACTACAAAATATCCCAGGACTATTGAAATTAAATCCAAAAAAATAGTATTTTTGAATTTCCGTAGTTTTTAGTTGTGTTTTTTGTATTTATTTTGGTCATCCTAAAAATAGTCCACACATTTTATATCAATGATATGGGTATAGATGGATCTTATTATTATGACGTTGCTAGAAATATTAGCCATGGTCTGGGGTTTACCACGAATATCTCTCTCTATCATCAGGGTATGCATCATTTCCCTCATTCCACTCCTATTTATCCTATTTGGCCTAGATTATTAGGTTATCTGTCTTATGTAATTCCATTGCATAAATTAGCCCATATATTACCTGCTTTTTTATATTGTCTGTTTTTAGTACAAATGAGGTACGTAGCACATCAAACGTATCATAAAATTTTCGTAAGTATGCAAGGTTATCGTATCTATGTTGCTGATTTATTTCTCTTGATGATTGGTTTACATCCTATTTTTTTTGAGGTTACATCTAAGCCTTACACTGAGGCTCTATCTTTTTTAATATTTGCTTTCTTTGCTGGTAGGTGTATGGTAATCTTCAAGAAAGTTACTATCTTGAAATCTCTAGAAATAGGTATGTGGTGTTCTGTTCTTATGCAGATTCGTAGCCAATTTGTGGTATTACCTGTGTCACTTATTCTCCTTTACATTGTTTTGATGTTTAGACAAAATTATGAGAGAAAAATATATAGATATTGTATGCATATTGGTTTACTTTTGACGGGCCTCCTGTTACTGTATATCCCCCAGTTAGTTTATTTAGATATCTATCTAGGACAGATAAATCTGGCTACATTACTATTTTTTGATCGATTCCAGGTAGATCCTTTTTTATCTCCTATTATTTCATTTGTTTCTTACAGCAACATCTTCGAATGGTTGTATTATAAGTTATACGGGTTTTTTCTAGCCTTTTCCTGGGATAAGCAATATTCCTATGTTTATGCTTTTCATGGCTTTCAGTATAGCATTATTGGATTATTATTATTTATTATGCGGCCCCACAACTTTAAGAGATGTATGTCTCACTTAAAAACCTTATTGCAAGATGAGAAAAAAATATTTATTCTTTTCTGTGTAATTTTTGCCTTATTAGAATTTGCTTCGATTCACTTAATCCATAAAAAAGTATGGAGTACCTGGAATTTTAATACTCGTCATGCCATTGTATGTGTATTCGCTATATACATAGCCTTTGCTTACCTATTTGATCAAATGAAAAATAAGATTGTGCTTCGCCTACTAATTATTATACCCATCTCTTTGGGTTTCTGGTCAATTGGTAAAAAAGTTCAACATACTGTACTTTATCCATATTCCTATGCAAGTAATAAGCAAAATCTTATACAGTGGATTAAACAGAAGGGCGACTACAAAAATGACATACATATTGCAATGTATTCGCCACAAAAATTAGCACGTTTTACTGAAAATACCCATTATAGTTGGATACATAAAGAGACAACACAAGAAGATATACGTTTGCTTTTCAAAAAATATGCAGTGGACTATATGTTACTTACTAAACAAGAGTATGTATATTTTAGAAAGAACATGCCTACTCTTGCTCATAACTTTACCTTGGTCAGTGCCTATGGTGCTAATGAAGGTATCCATGTAGATGATATAGATGGATTTTTTATCATAAAGCCCAAGGTACCGTATTGATCATGTGGAAGCCCATTATAAAACAGTGTGACATAAATGTATGTGATCCCATGGATATAGAGAAAGTGTCTTACTTAACCAACATGTTATCTTCTTGCTTTACTACTTATCACATAAATGCAAACTCTCTGCCTTATGGTCGTTATTTATTATACCAAAATGCCCAGTGCTCCTATCATATTGAATTACATATCTTTTCACAAGGTTACCAAGGTGCTGTCCATTGCCACGAAACCTGGGGTATTTTCTGGTTGATATCAGGTACATTATTTATAGAAAATTTTATAATGGATCATTCTAAAATACATCTCAATCATTCTGGGTGGTTGAATACTTATAGCGGATTAAATTTCTGTCCTCCTCACTCTGATTGGCATAGAGTTAGTACGCCCACTGATGGTAGCCAAACTGTTAGCATACATATTTATGGAGAGAAGTATAATATAGCTGAAGGTAAATACATAGACGCATATGGTAAGATTTGTATGGCAAGACGGGGTAATTTTCAGGATAACCAATATTTTATATCTCATCTATATTACAAAAAAAAATAAGTTTTATGGACAATGTTTATATGTATGGTATGATACAGAAAGCTTATCACCAATATGCTCCCTATATTAATCCCCAAAAAGATATTCTTGTGATTATACCCGCCTATAACGAGAGAGCCAACCTAAAGATTTTATTGCATAAGGCACCTAAACAGGTTTTAGGACGTAAATGTCATATTCTAGTTGTGGATGATGGTTCGTCTGATTATACGAAGCAAATCGCAATGGAATATAATGTTTGCTTGTTAAGAATACAACAGAATCAGGGAGGGGGCTATGCCTTATACGTAGGATTTACATTGGCCCAAAAATTAGGTATGCGGTGTGTAGTAACTATGGATGCGGATGGACAACATTGTTTTACAGATCTACCTTCTATGGTATGGCCTATATTATTTACTAGAGTTGATCTTGTTATTGGTAATCGATTTCTCCGAGCAGGAACATACGAAAATACAACCAGAAGACTAGGTATTGTCTTATTTAATTTTCTATTATTTTTTTTACTAAAAACTCGTATATCCGACTGCTCCAATGGATACAGATCTTTTAGTTATAAAGCCATTAATACATTACACTGTGTAGAAAAAAGACACCATACAGCAGAAGTCCTTATACAGGCAGTACATAAGAATCTCCAGATTAAAGAAGTTCCAGTTGTTGTATATCCTCGACAGTATGGCAACAGTAAAAAAGGTCCAAATTTTTTATATGGGTTACGATTTGGGATCTCCATTCTAAAAAGTTGGTATCGAGTTTAATGCATTTTATTCTAGTGATGAGTATCATTATCCTGTCCACGGCAAATCTATTATCTTTAGATTATGTGGGTGGAAGCACAGATAGCTCTTCATGGATTACTTTATGCATTTTTGCCATGGTATTATCAAATAATATGATTAAGCTTGTTTTATGGGGCATTGTACATAAGAGATATCCCTTAAATGTTAGTTATAGTTTATTATCTTTATACTATCCCATTATATACATTATATCTGTTTTGATGCAAGAAACTATTTTATCAATCCAAAAAGTAATTTCTATTGCATTTATCGTAGTAGGAAGTATGCTGGTTCATAAGCGTACTAAATAAAAATTTATGCCTTCTTTTTTGTTTATTGCCATTGGTATTATCAACGCAACACTAGGACAGCTATTTTACAAATTATTTTTTATTCGAAAAAAAAAGATATTTTTTATCCTAGCATGTATACTATTAGTTTCATTGCCATATGTAAATTATCATGCTCTACTAGTATTCTCCATGGACACGGTAGCTTTGTATAGTGCACTTGTTCTTGTTACCATGCACATACTATCATTTTTTATCTTGCATGAGCAGATAACCACCGTGCAGAAAATAGGAGCTATTTTAATCTTATCTGGACTGGTATTGTATTCTTTCTAAAATAATTATTTGGATTTATACCTATGGTTGTAGAATGTGCATATATTATACAGGTTTTACAGATTTTTTTTTCAACTTAGTGTCCCTAATAACAGCAAACCACCATCGTAAGACCACAAATAATTGGAACCAACGTAAGGGATTTTTCAGAATATCCCCTAGCCACCCCAGACTTTTTTTTGTCATAAAACTTTTTTTTTCTGATTGTTCAGAGATAAGTTGTTTTACATTCTTGTCCAAAAGAAAGAAAGAAGAATGAGATCGCTCAAATTCACTCTGGTAATCTAATAACCAATTTAAACTATGCTTATACTTTGCCAGAAAAATAACAATATCAGGCCTCACCTTCAATAAAGCTGTTTTTAAATCTTCTGCTTGCTGTTTTAAATTAAAGATGGGATGTTTACCTACTAAATTCAGAGTAGGGAGGGCACGTTTTAAATTATTATATAACTGTATAATCTCTTCTGATTGCCCGCCAATTAAAAAAACACTTTTAAAATTTTGCGAAGCCGAATACAAAAGATTAAGTAAATAATCTTTTGGTACAATAACATGGTCGATTAAGATACCATATTGCTGAAGATACCATTTCATGCCAGCCCCTGATGGTAAGTTAATAAAATTATTTTGTACCAGCTTACCATATTTTTTATGTTTTCTAAAATAACCAACTAAATATGGGTTTAACGGCAAAATACACGATAGGCAGAGATTTGAGCTACCTTTGATATTTAGAGATATCAAATCTTGCATACCTGCTTCATAGAAAGGTATATTTAAGGCATACGAACGACTCGCTTCTACCTTGGCAATGTCCACTGCGTTATCAATTTCAGGGTTATAATATAAATCAGACATCAGAGTAAATTAATGTGAACTCAAAAACTATCCTTAAAGAAACTGGTTAAATAGCATTTTATTGGATGGAGTTCATTTAGGCTTCCATAGTGAGTGGCTATGGTATATTATCTCAACCATCTGTCATCTGTTTTTTAGATAACTATAAGTCACGTGGTGGACAGATGTCTCTCTAGTTTTGAAGGTAATAAGGGAGGACATTTAATCTAAAGACCTTAGAATTATAAATGACTTCTCGTTCCTCAAATAATAAATGTGTATAGTTTATTATTTAAACTAATTTTTGCACTTCAACATGGAATTTACAACTTTCCATTGAGTTTTACAAGTCATTTTTAATAAGTACTTGACGTTGTGTCGAAATAAATCCGACTGGGGGTTCGATTTGTAATCTAATGAGTAAAAAAAGTTCTCAACATATTTTTGATCTTGGTGGTGTTGACTCTCCAAGTGAGGGGAGTCGTAGGCGTATTTTTATGATTTTTCGTAAGATCTCAATTCTTAAAATTTATAATCAGTTTAAAGCATTCATTGTACGTAAAAAACAAGAAAGACTAACCTTGATGTTTGTCCCGCATACTAATAAAACAATGAAAAGTTACCATGTTTCTAATTTAGCGTTAAGTATTTTGGCTATGACTGTTGTGGGTGTTCTTTTTATAAGCTCATGGCTTATTATTGGCTACACAAGTACTGTGCAGGAATTAGATTATATGAAAGTATCTCAGGGAGAAGCCAAAGTACAATTACAACGCATACGAAAAGAGATACACTTGATTAGCCATAAATATAGTCTTATAAAAAAGTCCTTATCAGAGTTATATAATTTGTCACAAGGATTTGGGGAATATGAGAAAAATTTTAAAAGTAAATCTTCTACTTTCCTAGGCCAGGGGGGTGCTAGTATACCTTTATATGATTCAGAACCAGAATCTATTATTTCATTACAAAGAGACCAAGAGAAGCAGTTGGGCGTGGCATCCAAGGCTGTATCAGACACAACTGATAATAATTCCGTTTCCCAGATAGAGAGTAATGTATTGCCAACTGAATTATTTATTTTAAACCATGTCTTAGAAAATATGAAAAATGATAGAAAGCCATTACGTAGTTTAAAACACTACATAAAAAAAAGGCTGTATTCTATTCGTTTAACACCTACCCTTTACCCTGTGTTGGGCTATGTGATTAATCCTTATGGCTATATTCGTATGTCAGATAGTATGAATGTTACATTCAATAATGGTGTGGATATTGTGGCTACCCCTGGGGCTAAGGTGGTTACTACTGCCGCTGGGAAAGTTGTAGATATTAAAAGGATAGAAAATAGTATTCAAGTGAGAATTAAGCATAGTTATGGCTACGAAACGGTATACAATGGTTTAGCAAATATAAATGTGCAACTTCAAGATAAGGTTAGTAAAGGGGAAACGATTGGTTTTTTGGGTTTATCTAACTCGTCTTCTGATGCGATTTTGCATTATCAAATCTATCTTGGCACAGAGTCTCAAGATCCTAGTGTGTATATGTACTATACCATGGACTAGCCGGCTCATTTAAGTATCCAATGATGCCTTCTGAACCAGAACACTTGATTAGTAGTTTTATTGGTGAAGGTGATTCCTTCACTGGCGAGTTTTATTTGCATGGTTCTATCAGAATTGATGGCCATTTTATGGGTAAGATTGATTCAAATAATAAAATTATTATTGGTGAAAAAGGCTTGTTAGAAACAACCTTACAAGCTAGAGAAATTCTAGTGTCTGGTAAAGTAGTGGGTAATTTGATAGGTAAATCCTATGTGCATCTCTTTAAAACTGCTGAGGTATATGGTGATATTTTTACACCAAGCCTATTTGTGGAAGAAGGGGTTTTATTGGAAGGTAGGGTTAACATAACTAAAACCTAGGCAGAAACTTAACTTCTTCTATTTTCTTCTATCAAGAGAGCATCTTGTATATCTTGACCAATAAAATGTGTTATGTATTTTTTGGCTTTTTGTATGGCATCTTTAACACTGTAATCTAAAGCTATATATGCAACAATAGCTGCTGATAATCGACACCCTGTTCCACGTATATATGTCCTGGTATTATTGATACGTCTTGCCTGGAGATGTCTTATGTTAATACCATCATACCATACATCTGTGCTATGTTTTTGTTTGAAATGCCCTCCTTTAATGAGAACATTATGGGGTCCCATCTCATATAAGTTCATACTCGCTTTCCCCATATCGTGTAGGTTGTTAATGTGCATACCAGATAAGATTTCTGCCTCTTGAATATTTGGTGTAATGATTAGAGCATGGGGTATTAACCATTTCTTTATAGCACGCATCGTGTTTGGTGTAGTTAATACATTATTCCCACTAGAATACATAACAGGATCAATAATAATCTGGTAATTAGATAGTAACTGGTGGATTATAGAAGCATGTTTAGGGCTACCAAGCATACCTATTTTGATGGCCTTAATATCAAAATCTTGTATTAGACAATGTATTTGTTGATACAGAATAGATGCTTGAACATTTTGTTTCGCTTTGATTGAAGATATATTTTGTGCTGTGATTACGGTAATTGCACTAATGCCATATACTCCAATATGTTTAAATACTTTCAGATCCGCTTGGATCCCAGAGCCTCCAGAACTATCTGAACCAGCTATTGTAAGTACAGCAGGTAGCCTACGAAGGTCACACATTCTAATGGATGATTATGAGTAGTAGAATATCTATATTTATGTGGCTCTTCGTCTACGAATATATAATACACCTGTACCTAATATCATTAATGGCCAAAAAAAGGTAAGTATGGTAAATATAACTCTCTCTTGCATAGGCGATAATAAAAGTCTATCCTTACCCCATTTCTTAGGTAAAAGTCCCATGATAACCTTATCCTCAACCAACCATTTTGTTGTATTAATTCCTATTTCTAGATTACTACCAGGCCACATAGTATATTGGTTTTGTAGGAAATCAATGTCAGAAAAAGCTAAAAATTTAAACATGGTTGAATGTGGAGTTAGTCTCTTTGATAGCTTAGGTGTTTTAGACGGTTTGTGTGATTGTACAGCCAAGGCAACATGAAACAATTTTAATTTTTCTTTGTCAGTGTCATGCCTCTCGTTTGGTATCTTATCTATCCAGCTTCTATGACTAGATTTTAGAATAAATGATAGCTGATAGGGGGGTACCTTGGTTGTTACATCACGCTCTATTTTTTCAAATGAGCCAGTAGAAGGGAAAATTGCAAAACGTTCTTTGGAATCAAGAGCCTTCAAAGAATCTAGGGCAGGGTGATTTTTATTTTGTGTAATGAGCAACATATTCTTTTTATGTCGCAACGAATCATTAGAATAAACTTGTCCTCTATTATAACGTACCTGAAAAGGTTTTAGTAAGAAATCAAAATTTACATTTGCTTCCCTATCTAGAGTTAGTAAGACTTTCCCATTGTCATAAAATAAATATCTCTTTATGGCCTGTTTCTCAATGTGTATAAAGTCTTTTTTGGGACTAAGTATCATAAGGGCATCAGCATCTTTAGGAATAATAGGTGGAAATTTTTGTTGTATCCCCAAAGGTTTAAAAGTGTAGTTTTGTTTTTTTAGCTCCCGAAAAAAGTTACTGAATCCACTATTTTTTCTAGAGGTTTGTTCCGATAGCTCCCTATGGCCTGTGGTATAATAAATATTTTTTGCTTCCCGTGACACCTGCAATACACCAGATACCAACTCACGCTCTAATGAATTTATATCATTCCTACCTTTAAACATGATTACCTTGCGTTTTTCTCGTAATTGAAGATCTAATTGTTCAGGATCAATAGATTCAAAAACGATATAACCATTTCTAGATATCTTTTTGTAGCTAGCAATATTTTTCTCACGCATTGCATCAATAATTTGAAATGATATATTAGAATTAGTGGCCTGTAGATCCACAAGCATAAGCTGTAAAATACGGTATGCTTTGTGAAAGTAGGGATAAAAAGCTGTAATTCTTACAGGACGTTCAATCTTGCGAATAATGTTTTTACTAGGTGCCGAAAGGCTATACCTTCCTATATGTGTTAGATCAACTGATATAGGCTTGATCATGGCAATATAATTAGCAAATACAAGTACGCTAAATATTAAGATTAGGTTGATTACATTATATTTTAAATAAGATATTTTTTTCAGGTCAGATTTTAACGTAGACAAACTCGCACGAACTATTATGACCAAGGCAAAAGTTGTTCCTATTAATACTATATATAGAATCTTCACCATAATATTTATACTACTCAGCAATTCTTTAGTAGATTGTTTTTCTGCTTGTAGTATCCATGCCTCTAGGAGCCATTCTGTTTGCAGTACATAGAGGAGCATGGAAACAATGCCCAAAATAAAGATGGAAACAATAGAACCTTGTAGAGCTTCTGGGTAGAATTGCCGTACTTTTGGTATAATAAAAAAACAAACCACAGGTGCGAGTAGTAAAATAGCCACTATAACATAAAGTACAACAGAGGCAAAGACAGTGGATATCAGACTACTACCTATCAATAATACAATGAATGGAGTCAGAAAGGTAATAAGTATGTTACGGGATAGCCAATGTAATATGGTCATTCTTTTAGTCCTTGTGTTTTAAGTGATAAAACGGATAGATATAGATATAAAATGATAACGCTTATGAAGAATAGAGCATGATGAAATACTAATACACCAGCCTCAAAATCACGGTAGTGTACATAGAGCGATAATTCTCTTACTATGCTCTTTAAGGGTTGTGACACATAAGGGGAAAAAAATCCAAGTAGTAATAGCATAACAATATTTGTACTAGCCATCGCAGCGGCGAATAGTTGTGTCTTGGTCAGTGTAGAATAGAATAGCGTAATGGCAATGACAGAAATAGTTAGTAAAAAATTACCCACATATCCAGCAAATATGTGGCCCATGTTAATGTTACCTTCTATATAAATTATAATTGGTATGGGCAAGCTGGCCAGTAATATAATAATAACAAAGAAGCTAGTAGCTATAAATTTACCTAAAACAAGTTGGTAATTCGTAATGGGGGATGTAATAAGTAGATCTAGGGTACCTAATGATTTTTCATCAGCAAATATTCGCATCCCAAGTAGAACACCACATATCATGGATGTACCTGAGAAAAAATAAAAGATAAATTGCAGAATATCAGCAGAGGCAGTTAGTTTTTGTATAGCGAACCAACTAAAAAGGCTGTTGAGTATAGTCGCTAGAAATAAGATAATCCAGCCCAAATGACTACCAAAGAGAAAATCGAGTTCTTTTTTGGCAATCTCCTTTAGAGGCAGAACATACATGGACGTTTGTTCTTTCATGTTATTCTCCATAATTTTTATAAGCAGATACTAAATATATTGACGGAACAACAAAATCAGCTAAATCCAACAAATAATATCACCTATGAATCAACTTTTTACTGCAACATCGATGTATTGTGTAGATTGGCAATGATTTTTCTCTAACATTACAAAAACATAATGTGGATCCGTGTACTTCTCCTAAAAATAAAATATCATTCTCATTTACAGTCTAAAGTTAGTTGACATAGTAAAGTCTTTTCACACTGTCACTTGTTATTTACAGATTATGGGGTTGTTTAGTATGAGACATGGTATTCTATTGTTTTTCTTTGTTATGCTGGTTGCATGTAATTGGTTTCAAGATAATGAATGGGTATTTGATATCGAGGGTAAGAAAATTACCAAGCAAGAATTAGAAGACGCATATGAAGGTTATCTATTTTGGTGGTCGTTACAACTTCAAGCTAGTCCTGACCAATTACGTAAAAGAATTAAAGATATAGATAGTTTACCCAATGGGCGAGAAAAAGATCTTTATAAACAACTCACTAGGCAATTCTTTTTTCATGGAGATGGTCGACAAGCTCCTCTGTACAAGAAGTTAATTTTGGTTAATTTAGAGGCAAATAACTCAGGCTTCCTAGAGAAAGAAGATGTACAGAAACGAATCACATTTATTTCCCAGTTTTTTACATATAACCTTTATATGCAAGATAAAGTAGATATCAATTCAATTGAAATACCAGAGCAGGATATTTTAGTCCGTCTAAATATTCTAAGGCGTACTAATCCGCAGTATAGTACATTATCTCTCATAAAGGGTAAAGAAGTTGCTAAGCAACAACTTCTTATTGAGCGAGTAGGTACTAAGCAAGAAGCCATTTTTAACGGAATTGTTGAGTCCTATAAAATTAAACATAATAAAGACATAGACATCGCTTCAATAGGATTAGAAAAAACATCCCCAAACAACAAAGAAAAAAAGAATTTGGCTCCCAAGGCTAAAAAATAGTAGTTTAACGTTACTTCGTTCGAATGTCTCCCCTGTACGTCGTTCTCTGTATTTTTTCTATTTATTACATCGGGTATCGTTTTTATGCTGGTTTTTTATCAAAAAAAATTTTTACTCTACGAGATGACGTAGTTACACCCGCCCATCGTTATTATGATGGTGTGGACTATGTACCTGCAAAGCGTTTTCTTTTATTGGGGCATCATTATGCAAGTATCTCTGGTCTAGGTCCTATATTAGGTCCTATTATCGCTGTAATATGGGGTTGGTTACCCGCAATGATCTGGGTAGTTTTGGGCAGTCTATTTATTGGTGCAACACATGATTTTGGTATATTAGTGCTTTCCATGCGTAGCAAAGGGCTTTCTGTTGGTGGCATTACTGAGTATTTAATTGGGAAGAGAGCAAAAATTTTAGCTCTCTTGATAACTTATTTCTTGGTTTCTTTAGCGATGGGTGTGTTCGTACTAGTATTAGCAAAATTATTATCGCCTGATAACTTTCCACAAGTAGTATTTCCATCTGCCATAATCGTATTATTTGCTTTATTAGTTGGTTATACAACTCATATTAAAAAATGGCCTATGTATTTTTTGGGTATTCCAGCCTGTATTGGTATTTTAGCTTCTATTTATCTTAGTCGTTCAGGCGTGTTGGCTGATTTAACGTTTCATACAGAGAGTGCAGGGTTGAACTGGAAACTTATTCTTCTGGGTTACAGTTTTCTAAGTAGTGTTTTGCCAGTATGGCTTTTACTCCAGAGTCGTGACTTTTTAAATGCTATTTTTTTGATTGCAGGTTTATTCCTGCTATACATTGGTTTTTTTGCGAGTGATCTAAGTTTTAATGCACCAATGGTGCAACTATACCCTAAAAATGCTCCCCCTCTTTTCCCTTTCATTTTTGTCTTAATTGCCTGTGGTGCTATTTCAGGGTTTCATGGTTTAGTGTCTTCAGGGACAACAGCTAAGCAAATTAATTGTGAAAAAGATGCTCGTTTAATTGGCTATGGTGGCATGATTGCGGAATCCTTACTAGGTCTTGTGGCTATTCTGGCTACAACAACAGCCTTCGCAAATACAGATGCATGGAGTAATGTGTATAGTGATTTTAATGGTCTAGGATTAAGTACTAAAGTTTCTCTTTTCGTTAATGGTGGTGTAAACTTTTTACATTCTTTAGGCATAGACTCTAAAATTTCTACTAATTTTATTGTTTTTTTAGTGGTTAGCTTTGCACTCACGAGCCTAGATTCTGCTACTAGATTGTTACGTTATAATATTGAAGAACTATCTTCTTACATCACTTACCAACCAATACGAAAATTTGTATCTAATAAACACATTGCTGCACTGGTTGCTATTGGTTCCATTGCTTTTTTTACTTTCTTCAGTGTGCAGGGGCAATCTGTGGCCTCTCTGTTATGGACATTATTTGGGACAACTAACCAACTTCTAGCAACATTCTCTCTCCTATTGATTTCTATTTATCTTTATTCCCGTGGTAGAAATATGCTAGTTAGTTTTATACCTATGCTTTTTTTACTGGGAGCCGTACTATATGGTATGTCCTATCAACTATTTAAATTTGTGCGTCAAGACGCAAGTTGGACATTAATTATAATGACATGTTTGTTATTATTTTTTGGTTCGTGGTTGCTTATCGAGGCTATTCTAGCATTTTATCAGTACAAACATAAAAAAATAGAAAGGTTAGATGTAATGGAGGTGTAAGGAATATGTCTATTAGTCATACAAGAAAATTTTTAGGGACAGTTAACAGCTTGTTATCATTATTTAAGCGTAAATTATTAAAGCAATCATTAGTTGATGGTAAAATTTCTGTGTCCCTAATGGATGAACATCAAAAATTATGTTATGATTTGGCTTGGGCTGATTCAGAAATGTTTACAATGGAGGCTCTACTAGATTACATAGAAGCATTTTCTAAAGATCAAGATTCTTTAGAACGTAAACTAGCTTATGTGTTTGTAGGCCACTGTCTAGAAGATATTGTAAGTCGTTTTTCCATTCATCAAAACTTTGTTTCCCTGTCTACGAATGAATATTTTGCTCTCTTGTCCTATGAAGATATGAACAAGTTTATCCAAGCTCATGGTAATGAGAACAATGCCATAGAGATTCTTCAAAAAATTCAAGAATGTAACCATTTCGGAGACTATGGTCTTACTGAAGAACAACAAATGATGCAAGATTCTTTCCGTGCATTTGCTGAAGAAAAAGTTGCCCCTATCGCTGAAAAAATTCATAGGGAAGATCTAGATATCCCTGAAGAGATCATACAACAATTAACCAGTATGGGTTGTTTTGGTTTATCTATACCAGATATTTATGGTGGATTTCAATCCGTTGATACACCAGATCATGTATCTATTGCAGTAGTCACGGAAGAATTATCTCGTATTTCTTTAGGAGTTGCTGGTTCTCTTATCACTAGACCAGAGATTGTTAGCAAAGCAATTCTAAAAGGTGGAACTAAAGAACAAAAAGAATTATGGTTACCTAAGCTTGCTAGTGGTGAGATGTTGTGTTCTGTTGCTGTTACAGAACCTGATTTTGGTTCTGATGTGGCTAACATTACCTTGTCTGCCAACCGGAGTGGTGCAGGATGGTTATTAAATGGTGTAAAAACTTGGTGTACATTTGCTGGTAGGGCAGATATTTTGTTGGTATTAGCCAGAACAGATACTGATTTGAGTAAACAACATAAAGGGCTATCTCTTTTTCTTGCTGAAAAACCCCCTTATGCTGGACACGCCTTTGAGTATTCGCAATCAGAAGGTTCGGGTTCAATAACGGGCAGGGCTATTTCTACAATCGGTTATAGAGGCATGCATTCCTTTGAAGTGGTATTTGATAATTTTTTTGTTCCAGGTATGAATTTAATTGGTATGGATGCCGGATTGGGGCAGGGATTTTATTTACAAATGGCTGGATTCGCTGGTGGTAGATTCCAAACTGCTGCTCGAGTAGCCGGTGTCA
Source organism: Leptospiria bacterium (assembly GCA_965262015.1). Taxonomy (GTDB): domain Bacteria; phylum Spirochaetota; class Leptospiria; order Turneriellales; family CBDBES01. Next base: position 561,667 of record OZ253494.1, on the reverse strand, counting down.
TGCAGGCTTCTTTAGAAAAAGCATATATATACGCAAAGGAAAGGAAGGTGTTCTCCCTGCCTCTTATTCGCTATGGTTTAACTGCATATAAACTTGTAAAAATGGCTGCCATTACACAGGCAGTACGGCAAGCCACTTATAAATCAGCCCAGTTGCTTGATAAAAATGTAGGTATGGTAGAGGCATCTCTCATTAAACTCTATGCATGTAAATTATCTGAATGGGTTACTCGTGAGGCTATGCAAATTCATGGTGGTATGGGTTATGCAGAAGAATATGCCATTTCTAGATATTATCTGGACGCACGTGTATTTAGTATTTTTGAAGGTGCAGAAGATGTGTTGGCTTTGCGAGTGATTGCAAAAGAAATTCTTAAGAAAGAACTTAATGTGGTAGCAGAATAAATATAACCCACGTATTGTTTATTTGTACACCAAGAATTTAATGTATGATAGATATCTCTTCCTCATTAGAAATCATGGACACTACCTTACGTGATGGTGAACAGACGCATAATGTTGCGTTCAGTACCAAAGAAAAACTACATATAGCTAGATTGCTTTTAGAACGGGTGCAGGTTAATCGTATTGAGGTTGCCTCCGCTAGAACTTCTGAGGGTGAAATGGAAACTGTCAAAGAAATTTGCCGATGGGCTTCTAACATGGGCAATAATTATATCGAGAAAATCGAAGTTTTAGGATTTTTAGATCAAGGTAAATCAGTAGACTGGATTATTGAAGCCAAAGGTAAGGTACTAAATCTTCTAGCTAAGGGGAGTTTAAAACATCTACATAATCAACTAAAAAAGCAGGCAAAAGATCACTTCAAAGATGTGCAAAATATAGTTGAATATGCTTACAAAAATAAAATCTCTGTAAATGTATATCTAGAAGATTGGTCTAATGGATGGCAACATGATCAACAATATATCTATGATTTTATCCACTTTTTATCTGGTATACCTATTAAAAGGATTATGTTACCAGACACATTAGGAATTTTATATCCTATTCAAGTGTATCATGCTGTTACAGATATTAAAGCAAAGTTTCCTAGTATACATTTTGATTTTCATCCACATAATGATTATGGTCTGGGTACGATTAATGTTTTAGAGGCCGTTCGTGCCGGGGTTAATGGCGTGCACGTTACCGTAAACTGTCTAGGCGAACGTACAGGTAATGCTTCTTTGGCACAGGTAGTAGCTGGTTTGCATGATCATTTAAACATGAATATAAATATTAACGAGAAAAGTTTATTCTCTCTTTCACGAGTAGTGGAAAGTTTTTCAGGTAAACGTCTATCTGCTAATGAACCCATTGTGGGTGAAGATGTTTTTACACAGACCGCTGGTATTCATGCAGATGGAGATAAAAAAGGTAAACTATACCAGAGTGCCTTAGACCCTAAAAGATTTGGCCGGGAACATTCCTATGCACTAGGAAAATTATCAGGTAAAGCCTCTCTGGAACACAATTTAGAAAAATTGGGAATTGAGTTAAGTGTCCATAATCGCAAAATAGTATTAAGTAAAATTATCGAATTAGGTGATCAGAAAAAAACAGTGACCATAGAAGATTTGCCTTTTATTATTACAGATGTTTTAAATCTACCTCCCAAGAAAAATGTTATTATAGACAATGTAGTAGTTACATCTGGGAAAGGTGTACTCCCTCATTGCAGTATGGCAATTTCTTATAAGGGTGAAACAAATAAAGTAAATGGTGCAGGAGATGGTGGGTATGATGCTTTTATGAATGCACTGCTAGAATGGAGTAAGATTTATAACATCTGTTTACCATCATTAGAAAATTATGAAGTGCGTATACCACCTGGGGGACAGACATCCGCTTTAGTGGAATGCAAGATATCATGGCAATACGATGGACAGTTTATCTCAACTAGTGGTGTTAGTCCTGATCAAGTTTTGGCAGCAATCTCTGCAACAGAGAAAATGCTGAATCATTTATTTTAATAACTTTGGTGTAATATGGGATTACGTCTTGCTGTGGTTCTAGGTGAGAGTCGAAAAAAACATTTTATCCAGAATCATGATTGGTTAAGAGTAAAGAACATACCTCTACTTAAAAAACATCTTAATATAGCAGATAATGCTCATCAAGCAACTATTGATATTCTTTTGCAAGAATTAGATAAGCAACACATGGATTATGATACTTATGTGGTGTCTAATTTAGACGTTAAAATTGATAAAGATTATGATTTATGTATTAGTGTTGGTGGTGATGGTACGTTTTTAAGGACGTCACATTTTTTATATAATACACCATTGCTTGGTATTAATTCTTCACCAAAGACCAGTGTTGGCTACTATTGTAGATTCCATTTGCAACAATCTATTACACCATTAAATCAATTTCTTGAAGAGGTTGTTCATGGTACTTGTGTACCTAGTGCAATGGATAGATTACAGATATATTTAGAAGGTAAGAGTGTAGGTGTACCTATTCTAAATGATATTTTGGTTTCTACACATCAGCCTTCAGAAAGTTCACGTTATATTATCACATTAAACCATAAACAGGAACAACAATGTTCTTCAGGTATCTGGATAGCAACTGCACAAGGTAGTTCTGCAGCTTTTGCGTCTGCAACAGGAAAAATATTCAGTAAGCATAATTCTCAGGGGGACAGGCAGTTCGCTTTTCGAGTTAGAGAGCTTTATCAATCTCATCAACATAACCTTGTAGAGGAACAGATTACTTCTGATGATCTATTTTCCATTACCTCCTTCATGTCTAATGGGACTGTATCTATTGATGGGCTTCATCAGACATTGCCGTTTGCCGTTAGTAATACATTAACTATTCATTTTCATAAAGCACCTCTTTTATTATATAGTAATAAATAGGGTAGTTATGCTTATACGTGCTTGGCCTTGTGATATATTTATATATGTTTATGAAAATAAGTAGAAATACCAATTAAGAATATACAGGCAAGCTATGTCTACTATCCTGAGGTAAGGGACAAGTTCTTAACTGAGAAGAAATATCCAACCCATAGACGCATATTACATATGCTACAACATGATTGATTGTGTTGACAGTTTTTTAGCAAGATAGCTATTCTTTACAGTTGGCCGTTTAAGGAAGGGAAAGTTATACGAAAGAAGGTTACATATAATTGTTTAAAAAGATCAAGAAGAATTTACGATATCATACATCTTTAGCCTTATATATGTCATTGATTGATTTTATTTTATCTTGTAAAAGACAGCAGATTTTGATATATTTATTTTTTAAGCTATCCTTCTATAACTCATATGCTTTGATAAATACTTCTGTATAAGTATCCGTTTTTCGTTGTATATTTCTATTGGTTGTTCTCCTTACTTTTGATATTTTAAAGCAAAACATCTTATGAATACCTTAAATTGTCCAACTCTGGACTTAACTTTCCATTCCAGTAGCACAAGATCCCATAAAAAAGATTGACTTATAAAAATACATATTGTATTCTCAACGTGTAACAGTCCGTATGATTAATGCATATGCTTATTATTTAACTACCTGTATAGCTGGGTTGCTTGTGTTCTCTTGTACGGGTCCACCAAATCTTCTTAATAAGTCTCCTTTGCAATCTAGTATACCCCACTTTCGATTTGTCACAGAAGAAACTACAATAGACACAGGTACCCATAGAATACACATTAGAGCTAATGAAATCTTAAAGTATCCCGCAAGAGTCAGGTTCATTGTAAGTGGAACAGCATTTGCACCTCGTGATTACACATTCGCAACAAAGCCATTTGTTTTACATACACCAAACTATCCCAATCATCATGTAAAAAATATCATCGAAATGCCAGCAGGAACAAATCAGATAGATATCAGCCTAACCGTAAAAAAACAATTACGCTGTGAGATAAAAACCATCCAATTAAGCATAGAAAATCTTGATGATAACATGGAAACCCTGCAACTTAGCTTAAAGCATATACCGCCACCTTGCGTTATTATCATTGCAGGGGATGGTACAGATGGTAGTAATAATGGTCTTGGTACACTAACTCAATTTGATCAGCCTCATGGTATTGTAATAAATCATTTAGGGGAAATTTATGTTTCAGATAATAATCATATAATACGTAAGATAAAATCTGACGGTGTAACTACAACCATCGTAGGTACACCTGGTACTCTAGGTTATAGTAATCATGGTGCAGGTAGTTTTAATCAACCTGCTAGTTTGGTATTTGATACAAGCAATAATTTGTATGTGGCAGATACTGGTAACCATCGTATCCGTAAGATCACACCTGGTGGTGTGGTTAGCACATTGGTGGGTGGTGGCACTACGGGTACTCCATGTCCTGGCACTACTGGCACCACCGTCACGTGCAGGGATGGCACAGGTAGTTCAGCACAATTTAGTAATCCTGCTGGAGTAGCGGTTGATAGTGCGGGGGTTGTATATGTGGCAGATTATAGTAACCATCGTATCCGTAAGATCACACCTGGTGGTGTGGTTAGCACATTGGCGGGTGGTGGCACTACGGGTACTCCATGTCCTGGCACTACTGGCACCACCGTCACGTGCAGGGATGGCACAGGTAGTTCAGCACAATTTAGTAATCCTGTTGGAGTAGTGGTTGATAGTGCGGGGGTTGTATATGTGGGAGACACTAGTAACCATCGTATCCGTAAGATAACACCTGGTGGTGTGGTTAGCACATTGGCGGGTGGTGGCACTACGGGTACTCCATGTCCTGGCACTACTGGCACCACCGTCACGTGCAGGGATGGCACAGGTAGTTCAGCACAATTTAATTCTCCTCGTGGAGTAGCGGTTGATAGTACGGGGGTTGTATATGTGGCAGATAGTGAGAATCACCGTATCCGTAAGATAATCACGAATTCTATGGGTGTGGTCGAGGTTAGCACATTGGCAGGTACTGGTCATAGTGATTTTATGGATGGTGCAGGTAATGTAGCACGATTTAATCAACCTCGTGGAGTAGCGGTTGATAGTGTGGGCAATGTATATGTGGGAGACACTAGTAACCATCGTATCCGCAAGATAACCACAAAATCCCCCACCATTGATCCTATTTGTACGAATGGAACCCCCTCAAGCATCAAGCTTTTTACCACCAGCACAGAAAAATGTGCTTCTTGTGATAATGGTTTTAGTTTGGATGGTGAACTTTGTAGAAAAGAGTTTGATCTTATTTGTACGAATGGTACCCCATCAACAGCAAAGGTTTTTACCGCCAGCACAGAAAAGTGTATTTCTTGTAATAGTGGTTTTGATCTAAATGGTAATCTTTGTGGGCAATTCGATCCTGTTGAATGTGTGAATGGTATCACCTCAACGGTAAAGGTTCCTACTGCCAATATAGAAAAATGTGATTCTTGTGATAGTTATTATGCGTTAAAAAATGATGAAACCTGTGCAGCAATTATGGTTAGCACGTTGGCAGGTACTGCTACTGGCACTGCTGGGTTTATGGATGGTGTGGGTAATGTAGCACAATTTAATTTTCCTAGAGGAATAGCGGTTGATGGTTCAGGCAATGTATATGTGGGAGATACTAGTAACCATCGTATCCGTAAGATAACCACAAATTCTATAGGTGTGGTTGAAGTTAGCACGTTGGCAGGTACTGGTACTGCTGGGTTTATGGATGGCGTGGATAATGTGGCAAAATTTGATAAGCCTTTTGGTGTAGTGGTTGATAGTGATGGGAATGTATATGTGGCAGATAGTGAGAACCATCGTATCCGTAAGGTAACATCTACGGGTGTGGTTAGTACGTTGGCAGGTACTGCTACTGGTACTGCTGGGTTTATGGATGGTGTGGGTAATGTGGCACGATTTGATAAGCCTTTTGGTGTAGTGGTTGATAGTGATGGGAATGTATATGTGGCAGATAGTGAGAACCATCGTATCCGTAAGGTAACATCTACGGGTGTGGTTAGCACGTTGGCAGGTACTGGTACTGCTGGGTTTATGGATGGCATGGGTAATGTGGCAAAATTTGATAAGCCTTTTGGTGTAGTGGTTGATAGTGATGGGAATGTATATGTGGCAGATAGTGAGAACCATCGTATCCGTAAGATAACATCTACGGGTGTGGTTAGTACGTTGGCAGGTACTGGTATTAAGGCTGATGGTACTGCGGGAGGAGGGTTTATAGATGGTGTGGGTAATGTAGCACAATTTGATTCTCCTAGTGGTGTAGCGGTTGATAGTGATGGGAATGTATATGTGGCAGATAGGTATAACGATTGTATTCGTAAGATAACGCCTGGTGGTGTGGTTAGTACGTTGGCAGGTACTGGTATTAAGGCTGATGGTACTGCGGGAGGAGGGTTTATGGATGGCGTGGGTAATGTGGCACAATTTGATTCTCCTAGTGGTGTAGTGGTTGATAGTGATGGGAATGTATATGTGGCAGAACAGTTTGGTCATCGTATCCGTAAGATAACTATACCCCAATAATCACAGTTTGCTTTTTAAGATCTGTTGTACACATGGCGGGGTGTTTCACAAACAATTTAATTGACCTCATGGTTTAAATGAAATTATTATTTAAACGGATACTATCTCAATTATTTCTTACAAAATACTTACTAAAAGCAAAAAAAATTACATAAACACACTAATAGACATTATCTCTAAGCATTCTATACATGACAGATCAAAAAAAATAGGAATCCTTGAAGAAGATCAAGAATAATTTATGATATTGCAAAGATAATGAAATTTACACAAAACATTATTCTAAGCCTAATTCATTGGATAGAGTGTAATTTGATACAGTTGGCTTAAATATCATAAATTATTTTAGCCCAATATGTGATTTAAAACAGATATTATACGAGCATAATATCAATCATCATTTGATTAAACCTCACACACTTCAATTAAATAGCAAGATTTCATTTAAATTTGTGAAGAGAAGCAGATATGGATTCTTAGTCAAATTTATCTACAGAAGAGGTATAAGTCATGGACGAATATCTCACGTAGTATAATACAAAAAACCATACTTCTCTTTGAAATTTTTTGACATCACATGAGAAATTTTACGAATCTATGAATTCCACAGTTTTACAAAAAAAGATTGACTTATATAAAATATATGTTATATAAGATTTGCATGATGCTCCGTGTGATTAGTTCATATACTTATTACTTAGCTACCTGTATAGCTGGGTTACTTGTATTCTCTTGTACGGGCCCACCAAGTATCCCATCCCCTGTGCAATCCTCTATACCTTATTTTCGATTTGCCACAGAAGAAACTACAATAGGCACAGGTACCCATAAAATACGCATTAGGGCTAATGAAATCTTAAAGTATTCCAAAAGGGTCAGGTTTGTTGTGAGTGGAACAGCATTTGCACCTCGTGATTACGCATTCGTAACAAAGCCATTTGTTTTACATACACCAAACTATCCCAATCATCATGTAAAAAATATCATCGAAATGTCAGCAGGAACAAATCAAATAGATATCAGCCTAACCGTAAAAAAACAATTACGCTGTGAAATAAAAACCATCCAATTAAGCATAGAAAATCTTGATGGTAACATGGAAACCCTGCAACTTAGCTTAAAGCATATACCACCACCCTGTGTTATTACCATTGCAGGGGATGGTACGTCCGGTAGTAATAATGGTCTTGGTACACTAACTCAATTTCATCAGCCTCGTGGTATTGTAACAAATCGTTTAGGAGAAATTTATGTTTCAGATGGTAATCATATAATACGTAAAATAAAATCTGATGGTGTAACTACAACCTTCGTAGGTACATTGGATGCCATAGCTTTTAGTAATCATGGTACAGGTAGTTTTAGTGAACCTACTGGTTTAGTATTTGATACAAGTAATAATTTGTATGTGGCCGATTGGGATAACCATCTTATCCGTAAGATAACGTCTATGGGTATAGTTAGTACGTTGACAGGTGGTGGCACTACGGGTACTCCATGTCCTGGCACTACTGGCACTACCGTCACGTGCAGGGATGGCATAGGTAGTTCAGCACGATTTAATTATCCTACTGGAGTAGCGGTTGATAGTGCAGGGTTTGTATATGTGGCAGATAGTGAGAATCATCGTATCCGTAAGATAACACCTGGTGGTATGGTTAGCACATTGGCGGGTACTGGTAGTAGTGGTTTTATGAATGGTGCAGGCGATATAGCAAAATTTAATTTTCCTTATGGTGTAGCGGTTGATGGTTCAGACAATGTATATGTGACAGATAAGAATAACCATCGTATCCGTAAGATAATACCTGGTGGTATGGTTAGCACATTGGCGGGTACTGGTAGTAATGGTTTTATAGATGGTGCGGGCGATATAGCAAAATTTAATAGTCCTACTGGAGTAGCGGTTGATGGTTCAGGGTTTGTATATGTGGCAGATACTATTAATCATCGTATCCGGCAGATAACACCTGGTGGTGTGGTTAGCACGTTGGCAGGTGGTGGTACAAGGGGTACTCTATGTCCTGGCACTACTGGCATTACCGTCACGTGCAGGGATGGCACAGGTAGTTCAGCACGATTTAATTATCCTCATGGTATAGCGGTTGATAGTGCGGGGGTTATATATGTGGCAGATTATGGTAACAATCGTATCCGTAAGATAACTACAGAAATTCCCACCATTAATCCTATTTGTACGAATGGAACCCCCTCAAACATCAAGCTTTTTACCGCCAACACAGAAAAATGCACTTCTTGTAATAGTGGTTTTAATCTAAATGGTGATATTTGCGGAGAACAGTTTGATCCTATTTGTACGAATGGAACCCCCTCAAACATCAAGCTTTTTACCGCCAACACAGAAAAATGTGTTTCTTGTGATAGTGGTTTTGGTTTGGATGGCGAGCTTTGTAGAGAAGAGCTCGATCCTATTTGTACGAATGGAACCCCCTCAAACATCAAGCTTTTTACCGCCAACACAGAAAAATGTGTTTCTTGTGATAGTGGTTTTGGTTTGGATGGCGAGCGTTGTAGACAACAGTTTGATTCTATTTGTACGAATGGTGTTATCTCAACAGCAAAATTTTTTACTGCTAATATAGAAAAGTGTGTTTCTTGTGATAGTTATTATACATTAAAAAACGATGAAACCTGTGCAGAAATTATGGTTAGCACGTTGGCAGGTACTTTTAGTATTGGTTTTATGGATGGTGCAGGTACTGTAGCAAAATTTAATGAGCCTATAGGTGTAGCGGTTGATGGTTCAGGCAATGTATATGTGGCAGATTATAGTAACCATCGTATCCGTAAGGTAACATCTACAGGTATGGTTAGCACGTTCGCAGGTACTGCTACTAGTGGGTTTATGGATGATACGAATGGCATGGCTGGTTCAGCACAATTTAACAAGCCATCTGGTGTAGCGGTTGATAGTGTGGGCAATGTATATGTGGCAGATTATAATAACCATCGTATCCGTAGGATAACCACGAATTCTATGGGTGTGGTTGAGGTTAGCACGTTAGCAGGTACTGGTACTAGTGGGTTTATGGATGATGTGGGTAATGTGGCAAAATTTAATAGTCCTAGTGGTATAGCGGTTGGTAGTGCGGGGGTTGTATATGTGGCAGATTATAATAACCATCGTATCCGTAAGATAACCACGAATTCTATGGGTGTGGTTGAGGTTAGCACGTTAGCAGGTACTGGTATTAAGGCTGATGGTACTGCGGGAGGAGGGTTTATGGATGGCACAGGTAGTTCGGCACAATTTAATAAGCCTTATGGTGTAGCGGTTGATAGTGTGGGCAATGTATATGTGACAGATAGTCAGAATCATCGTATCCGTAAAATTAAGATAACCATGGATGCTATGAATAATGAAGTAATTATGGTTAGCACGTTGGCGGGTACTGGTATTAAGGCTGATGGTACTGCGGGAGGAGGGTTTATGAATGGTACAGGTAGTTTGGCACGATTTAGTAGTCCTCATGGTGTAGCGGTTGATAGTGCGGATAATGTATATGTGGCAGATAGGCGGAACTATCGTATCCGTAAAATTAAGATAACCATGGATGCTATGAATAATGAAGTAATTACGGTTAGCACGTTGGCGGGTACTGGTATAACAACGTTTCAAGGAGTGATGACAGAAGGAGGAGGTTTTAGTAATGGTGCAGGCAATATAGCACAATTTGATAATCCTATAGGTGTAGCGGTTGATAATGCGGGAGTTATGTATGTGGCAGATCAGGATAACCATCGTATCCGTAAGATAACTATACCCCAATAATCACAGTTTGCTTTTTAAGATCCATTGTACACATGGCGGGGTATTTCACAGACAATTTAATTTGCCTCATGGTTTAAATGAAATTATTATTTAAACGGATACTATTCTTATTATTTCTTATCCAAACACTCATTACATGACAGACCAAAAAAATAGGAATCCTTGAAGAAGATCAAAATGGCAAGATAGAAAGATTTCATTTAAATTTGTGAAGAGAAGCAGATATGGATTCTTAGTCAAATTTATCTACAGAAGAGGTATAAGTCATGGATGAATATCTCACGTGGTATAATACAAAAAACCATACTTCTCTTTGAAAATTTTTGACACCACATGAAAAATTTCACGAATCAACGAAAGTGGTCTAGGTGATAACTGTGACATATGTCTATGAGTTCACAGTTCTACAAAAAAGATTGACTTATAAAAATACATATTGTACTCTTAACATGTAGCAATCCGTATGATTAATGCATATGCTTATTATTTAACTACCTGTCTAACTGGGTTGCTTGTGTTCTCTTGTACGGGTCCACCAAATCTTCTTAATAAGTCTCCTTTGCAATCTAGTATAGCCCACTTTCGATTTGCCACAGAAGAGACTATAATAGACACAGGTGCCCATAAAATACGCATTAGGGCTAATGAAATCTTAAAGTATTCCAGAAGGGTCAGGTTTGTTGTGAGTGGAACAGCATTTGCACCTCGTGATTACGCATTCGCAACAAAGCCATTTGTTCTACATACACCAAACTATCCCAATCATCATGTAAAAAATATCATTGAAATGCCAGCAGGAACAAATCAGATAGATATTAGCCTAACCGTAAAAAAACAATTACGCTGTGAGATAAAAACCATCCAATTAAGCATAGAAAACCTTGATGGTAACATGGAAACCCTGCAACTTAGCTTAAAGCATATACCACCACCCTGTGTTATTACCATTGCAGGGGATGGTACGTCCGGTAGTAATAATGGTCTTGGTACACTAACTCAATTTCATCAGCCTCGTGGTATTGTAACAAATCGTTTAGGAGAAATTTATGTTTCAGATGGTAGTCATATAATACGTAAGATAAAATCTGATGGTGTAACTACAACCATCGCAGGTACACCGGGTACCTCAGCTTATAGTAATCATGGTGCAGGTAGTTTTCATTACCCTACTGGTTTAGTATTTGATACAAGCAATAATTTGTATGTGGCAGATCGGGATAACCATCGTATCCGTAAGATAACACCTGGTGGTGTGGTTAGTACCTTGGCGGGTGGTGATGCGGGAAGGGTGACTGCTACTGAATGCGGCACTACTACCCTGATAACCCCCGCAACAACAAGTGGAGAAACCTGCAAAGATGGCACCGGTACAGATGCACGATTTAATAATCCTACTGGTGTAGCGGTTGGTAGTGCGGGGGTTGTATATGTGGCAGATAGTCAGAACCACCGTATCCGTAAGATAACGCCGGGTGGTGTGGTTAGTACCTTGGCGGGTGGTGATGCGGGAGGGGTGACTGCTACTGAATGCGGCACTACTACCCTGATAACCCCCGCAACAAGTGGAGAAACCTGCAAAGATGGCACCGGTACAGATGCACGATTTAATAGTCCTTATGGTATAGCGGTTGATAGTGCGGGGGTTATATATGTGGCAGATCGGGATAACCATCGTATTCGTAAGATAACGGTGTCTGGTACGACGAGTGTGGTTGGTACGTTAGCGGGTACTGGAGCTATAGGGGATATGGATGGTGCAGGTAATATAGCACAATTTAATCGGCCTATTGGTGTAGCAGTTGATAGTGCGGGGGTTATATATGTGACAGATTCTAGTAACCACCGTATCCGTAAGATAACGCCTGGTGGTGTGGTTAGCACGTTGGCGGGTACTGGTGCTGATGGGTTTATGGACGGCATGGGTAATATAGCACAATTTAATCAGCCTGTTAGTGTAGCGGTTGATAGTGCGGGGGTTGTATATGTGACAGATCATGGTAACCATCGTATCCGTAAGATAACTACAAAAATTCCTACCATTGATCCTATTTGTACGAATGGTGTTGTCTCAACAGCAAAGCTTTTTACCGCCAACACAGAAAAATGCATTTCTTGTAATAGTGGTTTTAGTTTGGATGGTGAACTTTGTAGAAAAGAGTTTGATCCTATTTGTACGAATGGTGTTGCCTCAATAGCAAAGGTTTTTACCGCCAACACAGAAAAGTGTATTTCTTGTAATAGTGATTATGCGTTAAAAAATGATGAAACCTGTGCAGAAATAGTTTCTGTTGAGATCTTGGCGGGTACTGGTACTATTGGGTCTATGGATGGTGTGGGTACTTTGGCACAATTTCATTATCCTACTGGTGTAGCAGTTGATAGTGTGGGCAATGTATATGTGGTAGATACTCAGAACCATCGTATCCGTAAGATAACGGTGTCTGGTACAACGAGTGAGGTTAGTACGTTGGCGGGTACTGGTGCTTATGGGTTTATGGATGATACGAATGGCATGGCTAGTTCAGCACAATTTAACGAGCCATCTGGTGTAGCGGTTGATAGTGCGGGCAATGTATATGTGGCAGATTATAGTAACCATCGTATCCGTAAAATAACGGTGTCTGGTACAACGAGTGAGGTTAGTACGTTGGCAGGTACTGGCACTATGGGGGATGTGGATGGTGCGGGTAATATAGCAAAATTTAATAATCCTTATGGTGTAGCGATTGATAGTGATGACAATGTATATGTGGCAGATTATAGTAACCATCGTATCCGTAAAATAACATCAATGGGTGTGGTTAGTACGTTGGCAGGTACTGGCACTATGGGGGATGTGGATGGTGCGGGTAATATAGCAAAATTTAATAGTCCTACTAGTGTAGCGGTTGATAGTGATGGCAATGTATATGTGACAGATAGCGAGAACCATCGTATCCGTAAGGTAACACCAATGGGCGTGGTTAGCACATTGGCGGGTACTGGGGCTATAGGGTTTATGGATGGTGCGGGTAATATAGCACGATTTAATCAACCTACTGGAGTAGCAGTTGATAATGCAGGTAATATATATGTGGCAGATTATAGTAACTATCGTATCCGTAAGATAACATCAATGGGTGTGGTTAGTACGTTGGCAGGTACTGGCATTGTGGGTACTTCCCCATGTCCTGGTACTAGCGTCATATGCAGGGGTGATTCAGCACGATTTAATCAACCTGCTGGAGTAGCAGTTGATAATGCAGGTAATATATATGTGGCAGATCAGTCTGGTCATCGTATCCGTAAGATAACTATACCCCAATAATCACAGTTTGCTTTTTAAGATCCGTTGTACACATGGCAAGGTGTTTTCACAGACCATACTTCTCTTTGGAATTTTTGAAACCACATGAAAAGTTTTACGAAGCTATGGAGGTGCTTTAGAGGACAACATGTAACACATGTTTATGGGTTCTACAAAAAAGATTGACTTTATATTTAAGATACATACAAACGTAGCCATTCATATAATGGTCCGTATGATTAATACATATACTTATTACTTAGCTACCTGTATAGCTGGGTTACTTGTGTTCTCTTGTACGGATCCAGCAAGTGTCTCATCCCCTGTGCAATCCTCTATACCTTATTTTCGATTTGCCACAGAAACAACTATAATAGACACAGGTACCCATACAATACGCATTAGGGCCAATGAAATCTTAAAGTATTCCAGAAGGGTCAGGTTTCTTGTGAGTGGAACAGCATTCGCACCTCGTGATTACGCATTCGCAACAAATCCATTTGTTTTACATACACCAAACTATCCCAATCATCATGTAAAAAATATCATTGAAATGCCAGCAGGAACAAATCAAATAGATATCAGCCTAACCGTAAAAAAACAATTACGCTGTGAAATAAAAACCATCCAATTAAGCATAGAAAATCTTGATGGTAACATGGAAACCCTGCAACTTAGCTTAAAGCATATACCACCACCTTGTGTTATTACCATTGCAGGGGATGGTACGAATGGTAATAATAATGGTCTTGGTACACTAACTCAATTTCATCAGCCTCGTGGTATTGTAACAAATCGTTTAGGGGACATTTATGTTCCAGATGGTAATCATATAATACGTAAGATAAAATCTGACGGTGTAACTGCAACCATTGCAGGTACACCGGGTACCTCAGCTTATAGTAATCATGGTGCAGGTAGTTTTAATAAACCTACTGGTTTGGTATTTGATACAAGTAATAATTTATATGTAGCAGATCGGGATAACCATCGTATCCGTAAGGTAACATCAATGGGTGTGGTTAGCACATTGGCGGGTACTGGTGTTGCTGGGTTTATGGATGATACGAATGGCATGACTGGTTCAGCAAAATTTAATAATCCTTATGGAGTAGCGGTTGGTAGTGCGGGGGTTGTATATGTGGCAGATAGTCAGAACCACCGTATCCGTAAGATAACACCTGGTGGTGTGGTTAGCACGTTGGCGGGTGGGGGCACTACGGGTACTCCATGTCCCGGTAGTGCCGGTAGTACTACCATCACGTGCAGGGATGGCACAGGTAGTTCAGCACAATTTAGTAATCCTTATGGAATAGCGGTTGATAGTGTGGGGGTTATATATGTGGCAGATCAGGGTAATCATCGTATCCGTAAGATCAAGATAACCGTGGATCCTATGGGTAATGAGCTAATTATGGTTAGTACGTTGGCAGGTACTGGCACTCTGGGGGATGTGGATGGCATGGGTAATGTAGCACAATTTAGAAGTCCTACTGGAATAGCAGTTGATAGTGTGGGGGTTATATATGTGGCAGATATTAGTAACCATCGTATCCGTAAGATAACGGTGTCTGGTACAACGAGTGAGGTTAGTACGTTGGCGGGTGGAGGCACTACTACGGGTACTCCATGTCCTGGTACTACTGGCACTACCATCACGTGCAGGGATGGCACAGGTAGTTTAGCACAATTTAATCGGCCTGGTGGAGTAGCGGTTGATGGTGTAAATAATGTATACGTGACAGATCTTGGTAACAATCGTATCCGTAAGATAATCACAAAAATCCCCACCATTGATCCCATTTGTACGCATGGTACGGCCTCAACCATCAAGGTTTCTAGTGACAACACAGAAAAATGTGTTTCTTGTGATAGTGGTTTTGGTTTGGATGGTGAGCTTTGTAGAAAAGAGTTTGATCCTATCTGTACGAATGGACCGGACCCCCTTCCCTCAACAGCCAAGGTTTTTACCGCCAACACAGAAAAGTGTATTTCTTGTAATAGTTATTATGCGTTAAAAAATGATGAAACCTGTGCAGAAATAGTTTCTGTTGAGATCTTGGCGGGTACTGGTGCTTATGGGTTTATGGATGGCATGACTGGTTCAGCACAATTTCGTTATCCTACTGGTGTAGCAGTTGATAGTGTGGGCAATGTATATGTGGCAGATAGTCAGAACCACCGTATCCGTAAGATAACGTCTGGTGGTGTGGTTAGCACGTTGGCAGGTACTGGCACTCTGGGGGATGTGGATGGTGCGGGTAATATAGCAAAATTTAATAGTCCTACTAGTGTAGCGGTCGATAGTGCGGGGGTTATATATGTAGCAGATCAGAGTAATCATCGTATCCGTAAGATAACGTCTGGTGGTGTGGTTAGCACGTTGGCAGGTACTGGCACTCTGGGGGATGTGGATGGTGCGGGTAATATAGCACAATTTAATAGTCCTTATGGTGTAGCGATTGATAGTGATGACAATGTATATGTGGCAGATTATAGTAACCATCGTATCCGTAAGATAACGGTGTCTGGTACAACGAGTGAGGTTAGTACGTTGGCAGGTACTGGTATTAAGGATGATGGTACTGCGGGAGGAGGGTTTATGGATGGTATGGGTAATGTAGCACAATTTAATAGTCCTTATGGTGTAGCGGTTGATAGTGATGGTAATGTATATGTGGCTGATCTTGGAAACCATCGTATCCGTAAGATAACACCTGATGGTGTGGTTAGCACGTTGGCGGGTACTGGTGTTGTTGGTTTTATGGATGGTATGGGTAATGTAGCACAGTTTAATTATCCTTATGGAGTAGCGGTTGATAGTGCGGGGGTTGTATATGTGGCAGATTCTAGTAACCATCGTATCCGTAAGATAACACCTGATGGTGTGGTTAGCACGTTGGCGGGTACTGGTACTAGTGGGTTTATAAATGGCATGGGTAATGTAGCAAAATTTAATAGTCCTTATGGAATAGCAGTTGATAGTGCGGGCAATGTATATGTGGCAGATAGTGACAACCATCGTATCCGCAAGATAACTATACCCCAATAATCATAGCTTGCTTTTTAAGCTCCGTTGTACACATGGTGGGGTTGTTTCACACACAATTTAATTTACCTCATGGTTTAAATGAAATTATTATTTAAACAGATACTATTCTTATTATTTCTTACAAAATACTTACTAAAAGCAAAAAAAGTTACATAAACACACTAATAGACATTGTCTCTAAGCATTCTATACATGACAGATCAAAAAAATAGGAATTCTTGAAGAAGATCAAGAAAAATTTATGATATTGCAAAGATAATGAAATTTACACATGCATAGATGATTGTAGCCGTTTAGTATTGGCTTATGTTTGTGATAGGAAAGATGGAGAGAATGCCAAGATTGCTTTAAATTTATTGAGGCTTACGGTAAACCTGAAGTAGTACAAACTGATAATGGTTAGAATTTACTAATATATTTCTTTCAATAGTACTCGAAAGAAGGAGGCTAGGCTATGTGATTTTAAACAGATATTATAAGAGCATAATATCTGTCATCATTTGATTAAACCTTACACACTTCAATTAAATGGCAAGTGTGAAGAGAAGCAGATATGGATTCTTAGTCAAATTTATCTACAGAAGAGGTATAAGTCATGGATGAATATCTCACGTGGTATAATACAAAAAACCATACTTCTCTTTGAAATTTTTTGACATCATATGAAAAATTTTACGAATCAACGAAAGTGGTCTAGGTGATAACTGTAACATATGTCTATGAATTCCAAGTTCTACAAAAAAGATTGACTTATAAAAATACATGTTATATAATCTTCGTGTAATGGTCCGTATGATTAATGCATATACTTATTACTTAGCTACCTGTATAGCTGGGTTGCTTTTATTCTCTTGTACGGGTCCACCAAGTATCCCATCCCCTGTGCAATCCTCTATACCTTATTTTCGATTTGCCACAGAAACAACTATAATAGACACAGGTACCCATAAAATACGCATTAGGGCTAATGAAATCTTAAAGTATCCCAGAAGGGTCAGGTTTGTTGTGAGTGGAACAGCATTTGCACCTCGTGATTACGCATTCGCAACAAAACCATTTGTTTTACATACACCAAACTATCCCAATCATCATGTAAAAAATATCATTGAAATGCCAGCAGGAACAAATCAGATAGATATCAGCCTAACCGTAAAAAAACAATTACGCTGTGAAATAAAAACCATCCAATTAAGCATAGAAAATCTTGATGGTAACATGGAAACCCTGCAACTTAGCTTAAAGCATATACCACCACCCTGTGTTATTACCATTGCAGGGGATGGTACGCCCGGTAGTAATAACGGTCTTGGTACACTAACTCAATTTAATAGTCCTCGTGGTATTGTGATAAATCATTTAGGGGAAATTTATGTCTCAGATGGTAATCATATAATACGTAAGATAAAATCTGATGGTGTAACTACAACCATCGGTAGTTCAGCACGATTTAATTATCCTACTGGTGCAGCGGTTGATAGTGCAGGGTTTGTGTATGTGGCCGATTGGGATAACCATCTTATCCGTAAGATAACGTCATTGGGTATAGTTAGTACGTTGACAGGTGGTGGCACTACGGGTACTCCATGTCCTGGCACTACTGGCACTACCGTCACGTGCAGGGATGGCATAGGTAGTTCAGCACGATTTAATAATCCTACTGGTGCAGCGGTTGATAGTACAGGGTTTGTATATGTGGCAGATAGTGAGAATCACCGTATCCGTAAGGTAACACCAATGGGCGTGGTTAGCACCTTCGCAGGTACTGGTACTGCTGGGTTTATGGATGGCATGGGTAATGTGGCAAAATTTAATTTTCCTTATGGTGTAGCGGTTGATAGTGCGGACAATGTATATGTGACAGATAAGAATAACCATCGTATCCGTAAGATAACCGCAAATTCTATGGGTGTGGTTGAGGTTAGTACGTTGGCGGGTACTGGTAGTAATGGTTTTATAGATGGTGTGGGCGATATAGCACGATTTGATCAACCTACAGGTATAGCGGTTGATAGTTCAGGCAATGTATATGTGGCAGATAGTCAGAACCATCGTATCCGTAAGGTAACATCTACAGGCGTGGTTAGCACGTTGGCGGGTGGTGGTACTACAGGTACTTTATGTCCTGGTACTAGTGTCACGTGCAGGGATGGTACAGGTAATTCGGTACAATTTAATTTTCCTCATGGTGTAGCAGTTGATAGTGTGGGGTTTGTATATGTGGCAGATTATGGTAACTATCGTATCCGTAAGATAATCACAGAAATTCCCACCATTAATCCTATTTGTATGAATGGTGTTGTCTCAACAGCAAAGGTTTTTACTGCTAATACAGAAAAATGTGTTTCTTGTGATAGTGGTTTTGGTTTGGATGGCGAGCTTTGTAGAGAAGAACTTGATCCTATTTGTATGAATGGTGTTGTCTCAACAGCAAAGGTTTTTACTGCTAATACAGAAAAATGTGTTTCTTGTGATAGTGGTTTTGGTTTGGATGGCGAGCTTTGTAGAGAAGAGCTCGATCCTATTTGTACGAATGGTGTTGTCTCAACAGCAAAGGTTTTTACTGCTAATACAGAAAAATGTGTTTCTTGTGATAGTGGTTTTGGTTTGGATGGTGAGCTTTGTAGAGAAGAGCTCGATCCTATTTGTACGAATGGTGTTGCCTCAATGGTGATGGTCTTTACCGCCAATACAGAAAAGTGTATTTCTTGTAATAGTTATTATGCGTTAAAAAATGATGCAACCTGTGCCGTAGTTTCTGTTAATACGTTAGCAGGTACTGGTACTATTGGGTCTATGGATGGTGTGGGTACTTTGGCACAATTTAAGTCTCCTAGTGATGTAGCGGTTGATAGTGCGGGTAATGTATATGTGGCAGATAGTAGTAACCATCTTATCCGTAAAATAACCCCTGCAAAGGTGGTTAGTACATTCGCAGGTAGTACTATTGGAACTGCAGATGGGATAGGTAGTTCAGCACAATTTAATTATCCTACTGGAGTAGCGGTTGATAGTGCGGGCAATGTATATGTGGCAGATAATAGTAACCATCTTATCCGTAAAATAACCCCTGCAAAGGTGGTTAGTACATTCGCAGGTAGTACTATTGGAACTGCAGATGGGATAGGTAGTTCAGCAAAATTTAATTTTCCTTATGGTGTGGTAGTTGATGATGCGGACCATGTATATGTGGTAGATTATCTTGGCCATCTTACCCGTAAGATAACCACGAATTCTATGGGTGTGGTTGAGGTTAGCACGTTGGCGGGTACTGGTATTAATGGTTTTGCGAATGGCATGGGTAATGTGGCAAAATTTAATTTTCCTTATGGAGTAGCGGTTGATAGTGCGGGCAATGTATATGTGGCAGATAGTGAGAACCATCGTATCCGTAAGGTAACATCTACAGGTGTGGTTAGCACGTTCGCAGGTACTGGCATTAAGGCTGATGGTACTGCGGGAGGAGGGTTTATGGATGGTACAGGTGCTTCAGCACAATTTAATTCTCCTCATGGTATAGTGGTTGATAGTGTGGGCAATATATATGTGGTAGATGAGGGTAATTATCGTATTCGTAGGATAACGCCTGGTGGTGTGGTCAGCACGTTAGCAGGTACTGGTATTAAGGCTGATGGTACTGCGGGAGGAGGGTTTATGGATGGTGCAGGTAATGTAGCACAATTTAATGGGCCTACTGGAGTAGCGGTTGATAGTGCGGGCAATGTATATGTGGCAGATACTCTGAACTATCGTATCCGCAAGATAACTATTCCACAATAATTGTGATTTCGTATATTTGTTTGCTCTGCCTCACAAAGGTATTCAAAGAATACTGATTGATCAGTGTATTGGTGGTGAGTATTCAATGTGGAAGTATTCCCTCTACTGTCGCTGGAACCCCTCTTAAATGGTGGTTTTGGACAATTTGATTCTATTTATCCTAATGGCATTGCCTCAATTATTAGGGTTTCTACCACCAATACAGAAAAGTGTGTTTCTTGTAATAAGTATTATACATTAAAAAATGATGAAACCTGTGCAGTGGTTATGGTTACCACGTTGGCGAGTGATGGTATTGGGAAGTATGCTATCATGTTCTTCTCTTATTAATCTATGCAAGGATGACACAGGTACAAAGACACAATTTAAGTCTCCTAGTGGTGTAGTGGTTGGTAGTGTGGGCAATGTCTATGTGGCAGATAGAAATAATCATCGTATCCGCCGCAGTGGGATTTTTGGCTTGATTATCTCAAGCCATCGTCTTTTCCTTACACATGGAGCGAGGGTGCTTGGTTTCTTTTTCTTGATTGAAGATATTAACGTTTTGAGATTGGTTTTGTGTGATTAGCCTTGGTAATAAGTGGTTTGTATATATGTCATGGAATAGTAGTACTCTTATCCGTAGAATAACGTATAGCGATGAGGTTACCACGTTGGCGGGAGGTAATATGAGGGGAGGTATGTCATGTTATGGTACCGATAGCTCATGTAAGAATGGGCACAATTTAGTCTCCCTTATGGCGTGGTGGGTTTGTGGTTGCACACAACAAATGTATTAAAAAGTATATTTTTTAAGAAAAGCTAACCTATTACGTTATTTTGTAAAAAACCAAATAGTGAAACTAATACAAAGAAGAATAAAGGCTCCTGTATATGTATGCAATCCATGTTTACTATGGCAAAAGCGATAGGTTTAGAATACTATCAAATAACTAAAAATATTTTGACAAAAAGATAGATTATCAGACATTAAAATGAAAAAATATATTAAGATCTTGTACTATGATCAATAATATGTGTAGGCTGTCCTTGCGAAGGGGAATGGCTACAAGTCTATTCTGTCCAGAGCTGATACTGACTCTCTAATGGGTTTCATAGGAGTTTGATTATTTTCTCTTGACTGGTTTGAGTGTGGTACGGTATCTGCCGAATTTCCTTAATATGGTGATATAAAGTATGGCTTTAAGTTGGGATACAGTAGTAGGACGTTCTTTAGAGCAAAATTTGATTCGAGAGTTGTATCTGTATCAAATACCTGTTTTAAAAACATGTGATAATTGGATGGCTGTAAAAGAAGTAGGCAAAATTGATTTTCATGGAAAGCATAGTGATTATCATGGTATTTTGGTATATTATATGAATAAGCTTTACTTTGTTTCGGATAGTACGGTAAAAGCTTTGGAGCCTTTTCGTCAGTGGTCTCTTAAGAAAAATATTAATGTTATTAGTGAAAAAGACTATAATTCTGGTCGCTGATTGTCGTTGTTACGGAAACTCTATAAATTTTTGGCTGTCTTCTATGGTTTCAGTGATGTTAATTTGCTGATTTAGATGGAGTAGATAGAGTAGCAGTTTTACTTCCTTATTTAAGCCAAACAAAATGAGCTTACCTCTTTTAAGTTTTAGTTGTTTATTTATATTCAACAGAATTGATATTCCTATAGATGAAATATAAGTAACTTTAGATAGATCCATTAAATATGTGAAGGGTGGATTATGGTATTGCCTTTGGAACCACGTGTCTAGGTCACGCGTAGAAGAAGAATCTAAAATACCACTGAGTTCTAAGAGTAGGTACGTTTCCTCATTGTGCATATGTAGGTCTAACATATCTTGAATATCAATCGTAAGTAGGGGTATTAAATTAGTATGGACATACAAGTGTACTCTTTTTTCTCATTGACAACAAAATGTTCTTAATTTTAAACTTCCCTTCTCAGGTTTCCTATATATAATCTTGATTATATATAGTGTTTTGAAAAGAATACTGGGACGTTACATTGATGTATAAATTAGGTAGTTTTGATTGCCCCCCATGCGTTAAGAAGCTTATTGTTGTTCATGTGGCTATATCTTTATTACAGCTATTTGTACCAAACATGATATCCGTGTTAGGCTTGGTACCAGAAAAAGTACTTAGTGGTAGTTTGTGGCTCTTATTTACTTACCAATTTTTTCACGGTGGTTTAATTCATTTATTCTTTAACATGTTTGCATTGTGGATGTTTGGCCAAGAGATCGAGAAGAAGTGGGGTTCTAAAAGATTTCTCCGGTATTATTTAGTTTGTGGTGTTGGTGCAGGTTTATTTATTTTTCTTGTACCTATAATACTGGGGCATCGTTTGGACATACCTACTGTGGGTGCCTCAGGTTCTATTTTTGGTTTAATGTTGGCATATGCGGTTCTATGGCCTAACCGTGAAGTTCTTTTGTGGTTTGTTATTCCTGTTAAAATGAAATATCTCATGCTACTGATAGGAGGAGTGTCTTTCATTTTTCTTCTACAAAATAGTAGTAATATTAGCCATGTTGGTCATTTCGGTGGTATTGTAACCGGTTATCTGTATTTACTTATGGAAAATACCCAGACTTATTACAATGCATCTCGTATTGGTTTAGATACAATGGGTACCATTAAAAATAGAGTTAAAAAGGTACGAATTACTTCCAACTTGAAGTATGGAACAAGTAATCGTTCTATTGAGGAAGAAACAGATATTTTATTAGAAAAAATTCATCGAGAAGGTTTACACAGTCTTTCTGATAGCGAAAAAAAGTTTTTACTGCATGTTTCTAAACGCTTACAGGCTGATCAACCAGACAATTTTTCTTAGATAATTGACTTATCTTCTTATCTAGTATGGTTTAGTATAGCCATGTATCGATCCGAAAATATTCTGTGTCGCTTTATGTTAAATTAATCGCTATTCTAATTTTGTATAGCCTTCTAATTATTTTTTGGGACCTGTCTTATTTGTTACCATTTAAATTGTTTTCTGTATTATTACACGAAATATCTCATGCAATCGTTACTTATCTTACGGGTGGCAGGGTAAGCTCTATAGTTATTTCATGGAATGAATCGGGCTATACTATTAGCCAAGGCGGTATATTTTTGCTTATTGCTTCAGCAGGCTATCTGGGAAATATTGTATGGGGTAGTTGCATGCTGTATTTTTCCTCTAGACTCCACACGCATACGTATTTTTCTATATTTATAGGCATTATAATTACTTTATTTGTTCTAAATTTTAGTAGATCTATGGATACAATGTTATTTTTCTTGTCTTTTGCGTGGGCACTACTTTTTATTGTAACAGCTATGAGCTATAAAACAATAAATCGTTATTTATTATATGTTATAGGTAGTATCACAACTTTATATTCTTTATTTGATCTAACTGATTTTATAAATATAGCTGATTCAGATGCGGGTAAAATAGCCAACTATTATATTCAAGGACAACATGCAGTCTGGTTAAACCATTTATTAGCTTATAGTATTGCCCTATTAATTGTGCTTTTATCAGTATGGATTTTTATTACTATGCATATTTATTTACTGAGAGATCCAGATTTTATTTTGTCTAGTACACAGAAAAATACAAATTTGCCAGTTGCACAAGCACCTGTACCTAATCCCATACCTCAGTCATACCCTTAAGGAGATACAACTTTTTATATGGAGAGCTATTATGATCAACTTAGAAAAGAATACCATAATGTAATTGATGAGTATGGTAGTAAGTTTTTTGATTTAGTTGCCCTAGATAAAAGAATTTTACACCATTTATCTGCTAAGGGTGATGTGAAAAATTTTATTAAGGAAGAGATGGAATTTCTAGAGCATACTAAAGGTCTATTAAACAAACACCAAAATAAGAAAAAGAGTGAAGAAGCATTCCAAGGTAATATAGACGCTATTCTAGCGAAGCATCGTAGTAAGATAGAAAAATACCCAGATGCTAATTTTTATTTACCAGCTAGCTTTGATTTACGTCATTTGGTGGGTGCAGTATCTAGTTTCTATGAAGAATTTTGTCTAACCTTAGAAAACTTTAGGGGATATCACCCCGAGATTAAGAATCTTATTTTTGAATTAAGTAGGTTTTATTATCATACTAATAAACCACTATCCCCTTTTTTACTAAAATATGTGCAAGAGACAACACAATATGGTATACAAAAGAAAAAAAATATGGAACAGTCTCTTATGCAAACCATGGCTAACATACTAAACCAATTAAGTTTTTTCTGTGCTAGTTCACTGGAAGAATGTAAAAAAGATCCATCTCTAAACAAAAATATTATTGTACAGCATAGTGATCCAAAAGTAGCTTCTACTGACGACAACATTATTCCAATAACAACTCTTTTATCTAATACGATAGAAGCGAGTCAGTCAATCATTCGTGATTTTCGTCTAGAGAGCCTTGTCGATTGGGACAAGAAAAAATAGTCTATTATTCATATATGTATCAAGTAACATATTGTTTATTTGTGTGTTCTATTATTTTACATATAAATTTAAGCTCTTAATATGAATATCTTAGTAGGTATGCAAATTGGGCTTGAGTTTGCTTTAATGAATTTCTTTAGTGTATATTTTGGTTATCAAATAGATAAGTTTTTTTCTAGCCAACCTCTATTTTTTCTTATTGGCATTGTATTTGGATTTTCCATGTCTTTATATCGTTTATTGCATTTTATGAATAAACATGCAAAAAATTCACAAAATAGATAATAGCTCCTTCTAATATGACCGAAGAAGCAATTATTGCCACCATCATTTTATATGCTAACCAACATATAAATAATCGCCAGCAATATACATCCTATATGCATGATGATACAGCCTTGCTTGATTTGTCTAGTTCAGGTTTATATTTAATTAGCACGGATCAGATTGTTGAGGATGTACATTTCTCATGGTTATGGTGTAGCGCTAGTGACGTGGCGTTTAAACTAATACAAGTAAATATCTCAGATATTTTTGCCAAAGGAGGTATACCTAGGTATGCTACTTTGAATTTATATCTAGATAAAAACTTTTCCAGCAATGAGCATTCTATTATAGAATTTGCTAAGATGTTGGGTAGCCAACTTAGTGATTATAATATTACTTTATTAGGTGGTGATACAACGATATCCAATACAAATGCCTTTTCCCTTACTGTACTGGGTTCAGTTAGTGATTTTATTCCTAGAAAAAATCCAAAAATTGACAAAGGTGATTGTCTATATTTATTAGGTGATGTGGGAGGTAGTGCTTACGCTTTAGAGCATCTTTTATCAAATAGACCTATTAATGGACAGGCTAAAAAAAAATATACTAGACCATGTGCTTATGTGAATGCACCTAAAGTACTGACCGCCTATGCAGCAAAAGCGAGTATAGATTTGTCGGATAGCTTATATAAAAGTCTTTTAATATTATCACAACAAAACCTATGTTCGTTTCACGTTTTTTTAGACGATCTACCTTATTTTAAAGAAGTATCCTTATTAGATATAAAGCAAAAAATACGTTATGGCCTTTATGGAGGTGAGGATCTAGCGATTTTATTTATTGCTAAACAAGGATTAGATTTATCTTCTAGTGTATCTTGTATTGGTAAGGTACATGATCGAGTGTTCTCTATAGAAAATGTTTCAGTAGAATATTTAATCCGCAAGAAGAAAATTAATGTAGAGAAAATGTATCAGTATGAGTTTTCTCATTTTACAAAATAAATCATGATATAAATTACTTTATGGATTAGGTAGTGTGAGATAATATGGTCGGAAGATGTGAATTTCTTGGATACGTTTTTTGCTAAAAATAAAGCGAATTCCACGACTATATATATTGAGTTCAGATGTTAAATCTATGAATGATAATGGATCTGCCAGTAGGTTAAATGGACTTAATATTTTTTTTTGTTCTTGTTCATCAAATGTTTGGTATATTTGGATAATCTCATTTTTCACATTAGATAGATTTCCATTAAGCTTTAGTCCATCTATACCTATGGCGGTGTTCCAAAATAAATTGTTTGTTAGTTTTTCTGGTACATAGTAGACAATTTTTTTAACCTTACCTCCATTGATGATAAAATATCCCTGCCATGTTTTTTTATGGTAAAATATTTTTTCTGGTTTCCCATAATCTCTATAAGATGGCTGTCCCCATCTATTTATAATTGTGTGATACCTATCTCCCAGTAAAATACATAGTCCTCCCTTTCCTTCAACTAAATATGTAGGGTTGGTTCGTAAGAGATGTATATCCCATGTATCTTGAGATAATGTCCATCGTTCATCTTTAGATGAACCTGTAATAGCCTGTGCATTAAATTTTCCCAGATAAAGAAAAAGAAATATATAAATCCATTTTATACAGTGATGATTAGTGTACACTATAATTGCCTCGTTTGTATTTCGGTATTTTACTCTAGCTTGGTAAGACATAAATTATATGAATAAAATGATATGGTCTCTATTATTTTATATTTACTGAAGATGTAGACTGTGGTTGTAAAATAGTTTGAGTCCATAGTTTATTTTTATATAAAATAGATATTTGTGCCTTATGTTGTGTGATATATTTTCGAAAAATTTGGTATTCTTTTAGGGTATAAAATTTTTTCTTTACCTGCCAATGTAGCTGGCTAGTATTTTGCATTTGATAAGTTAAAGAGATATCTTGTATTTTTGTATCTGGTAATATGATATTAACGTTTAGAGAATCTATAAATTTATTTGAATAAATTTTTTGATTCCACTGATTTACAAATGTAATAAGACCACTAAGATGTATTTCTTTGGGTTTAAATTGAGGGACATTCTCTTTTTCTATTTTTTTCTGTTGTTCCTTTGCAGGATTGGTATTTTGTTGTTCCTTTGCAGGATTGGTATTTTGTTGTTCTTTTGTAGGATTGGTATTTTGTTGTTCCTTTGCAGGATTGGTATTTTGTTGTTCCTTTGCAGGATTGGTATTTTGTTGTTCCTTTGTAGGATTGGTATTTTGTTGTTCCTTTGTAGGATTGGTATTTTGTTGTTCCTTTGTAGGATTGGTATTTTGTTGTTCCTTTGTAGGATTGGTATTTTGTTGTTCCTTTGCAGGATTGGTATTTTGTTGTTCCTTTGCAGGATTGGTATTTTGTTGTTCCTTTGCAGGATTGGTATTTTGTTGTTCCTTTGCAGGATTGGTATTTTGTTGTTCCTTTGTAGGATTGGTATTTTGTTTATTCTTGGTAATTTTTTGAGTATTTATTTTTTGTCGTATACTATATTCTTTATAAGATTCCCTAGAGGGAATATATTCAAACAAGTGGTCTTTGTATAATGTAGGGTTGTTTTGGCGTAGTGCTTGACCTTTTACGGGTATGTTATAGAGGCCATATTTTCGAGTAAAACCTGCCTGATTAGTTTTTAGTGAAATGTGCTTACTAAATTGGATATTTAGATCGGCGATTGGTTTTTTGGTTTGTGCATCCAATATTTTCATGTCTGTTAAGTATTTTTTTGGTGTGGGTAAAATATAGCAAATAGTATAGATCTTTTTTGGACAATGATCTATAATATTATCTCTAAAAGTAATGTGTTTATTGTTTACTAGAATGGGGAGATAAATATCATTCTTAAAAATATTTTTTTGTTTTAGGACGATTGTATAGGCACCTTCTTGATCTATATTTTTTGACTGGATGTACATAAAGGGAATTGTTATTGGTCTGTTGGGTAACTGACTATAAGGAAAAACTTTACTGGATTCATATTGTTGATAATTTTCAGATAAAAGACTAACTTTCATTGTCTTTTTTATATATTCTAAGAATTGCTTATTCTCCTGATGAGTAATATTATATTTGCTTGAAGTATCTTTAAACTGGATTTGTAGTCCCAGGCGGAAAGGTATCTTTTTATTTATTGTTAAATACACTGTTTGTATGTTAAGTGAATCCACTTCTTGTACGGTATGTTGAAAATGTAATTTTTCATATGGATTTTTTTCAAGTGTAATACTATACGTATGATTAGGGTATACGTTCTGGATAGTGATTACACCTGCATTGCTGTGAGCCATTTTATGGTGTGGCTGTTGATCTTGCATGTCCACTACACGGCATTTGACATATGGAATAGCTGTTTGTTTATTCTGATCTATAACATAAATCTTAATTTGCTTATTGGGTAATGGTATCTTTTGCATTTCTAAATCAGGATGATAATCTGCATACGAAAGAGGAAAAGTATGTTTGACTGATTTGTACAAAGGATGGTTTAATTCTAAAATATATTTTTCCTCTTTTGACTGAATATTATGAAAGGTAAAGTTTCCTCTATGGTTACTTGTTGTTTGTTGAATTAAATGTTTAGAAGAATCATAAAGACTTACACTTACTCTCTTTAGAATACGATATTTATTATCTCTTATTTTACCTTTTACAGAAAGAAATTTCGGTTGTTCTATTTCAGTGGTATTTACTGTTTCATTTGTTTGTCTTGGGCGATTACCAATGTGATAGTGGATAGTTTTTTTCACACATTTCTTAAGCCGAATTATTTTTACACATCCTTCGGCAGAAACAATTCCCTCAAAGTAAGTATCTTGTCGGCCAACCTGACCACCCAAGTCAACATATAGATCTAGATAAGCTCGTATAATAATCAAGTTAATACTGGTCTTAGCATGAGCATATAAGCCTGCAGAAAATTGATTGCTTAAGTAAATAAAAACATCACCTGAAAAACTAATGGTTAATAAGCCTATGTTTATGTTTGATGTTTCGGCTGATACGTAAAAAAGAAGACCCTGTACAATCTTTGGATTTTTAATAAAATTACCTTTATAGCGATATTTAGTGGGGTAGTTATAGCCCATGGCGACACCTCCATTAGCATGGAATAGGTTGAATACGTTAACATGTGCCATAGCACCCACTCCCCAACTTGCCTTATTAAAATAATAATTGAATGTACCTGTACTCGCTACACCAGCTACTCTATAATGTATATTAGCTTCACCTTCAAACATACCATTGGCAATAGATAATACACCTTCATATTGTCCCATGCGCATAGGCAATGGCTGTAATATTTTAGCATCACCTTCCAGGTACATATCACCATTACTAGTATTCAAAGTAATGGAAGCACTACCTTCAAGTAATTTTATTATGCTAATTGTACACCCCATTGTAACTTTAAATGCATGTCCCTCTTTTTCTAATCCACCCTTGACACGGAGTAGAAATAGTGGTGTGCCTGGTATGTTAATGGGGGCACTACCTAATTCAAATATAACTTTCCAACCGCTACCTCCAAATTTCAATTCCGCATTTATATGTAGTAGGTTAATTATGCTAACCTTACCTTGTCCTTCAAAAGAGTTATGATTATAGGTGATATTTCCTTTTAGAGTAACTATACCTAATTTAATGTCAATACCAAACTGGCTCACTCGTAACTGGCCTTGAGTATTAATTGTAAAGTGACCAATCTGCAATGAGAGCAAAGGAAATTTAAAATTAAACATAGCATCTATTTGTAGATAGTGCATATCATTTTCAAAATGAAGTGAAAGATGTTGAATTTTAATAGGTATCCCTCGAAAATTAAATTTTTTATGTATAGGGATAGATATATGGGGTATATTTAGAGATAATTTACCTTCTTGGTTACGAGTGATTTTGATCTCTTTAATATTTAGATCATTTAATTTGATAGATGGCAATGTTATGTTTACATCACGTAGTAATAAACTTGCTGATTGTTTTTGATGCTCAAAATTTACATTTTTAGCGGATAGCTGTCCCCCAAAAAGTGGTAGAGAAAACCCTTGTAGGTCAGCTTGTCTAATTTTACCTTCCCGATCAAATATTATAGAATGAACGTTTAGTTCTCTATTAAATGGTGTACCTAGTTTTAGCTTGCCTTGAAAGATAAGTTTGTTTTGTGCATACAGTACATGTGTGAGCCATATTTCCCATCCTACATAGCCTATCTTACATGGGGGATCCATCGTAATGTCTAGTGAGATGAGTTGCCATGAATTTTGGTAACTAAATATCGCTTTTTGAAAGGCAATATTTTGTTGAATAAAAGGCAGGTGTAATGTTCCATGTAATTCTATGGTTTTTTTTACTAAATTGATAGATAAAGATGCGATAGTAATTGGCAGTGATAAAAGTTCTGCTTTCTTATTATGCTGGCTAAAATTTAGAGTAGCAGTGTCAATCCGTCCGTTGCTATATATGTGTATGTCACTATCTGCGGTGATATTCTCTATACCATATAACTGCTCTATATTATTATGCCATATTAATTGTACTTTAGCTTTTAGGCTAAATAGGTTATGGGATGGCATATAAGATAATGTCATATGTTTTAAATAAATTTCTAAACCAGCAAATGTGCTATGTATGGGAGTATCAAATATAACTTGCTTACTTAATAGCCGGATGATATGGTTCTTGGTATTCTCTATAAGATCAGAAAAATGAAAATTATGTAATGCTTGGATAAGATTGTGGTTAGGTTTAATATCTAACAAAAGATTGGGTAGTCGTTTCGCATCAAGAGGGTTAAGTAAATCTTTATAGGAGTGAATAGTAGAAAGAGGTAATTTTAATATATCTTTTTTATTATTTTGCCATTGTGTAGTATGGTGGGTTATTATTTTTTTGATATATCTTTGTAACTCTGTGTCGGATGAATTTATAAGATGGGAAAATAACTCGTTAGCTTGGATGTTATGGTAAGGAAAATATTTTTCCTTACCATATTTTTTTAGTAAGTTGCTTATTCCTTGATCTAAGAGTTTTTTATCTTCTAAGGATATGTTATGTTCTTGAATTTCAAAGATCTCTGCTGCAAAAGCATTTTCTTTCTGATTGATTTGTGTTTGTAAGCTTTGTATCTGGGCAAGGTAATCACTTGCAAAAATCATTCGCCATTTTTTAGACACCATAGAGGATATATTTTTCATTGTATCATGAGTATTAGAGTAATCTTTTTGAACTTTTTTTTCTTGTGTTTCTAATCCTTCTTTAGTCTTAAGAAAATATTCTTTGAATACTTTTGGCAAAATCTCAGTGAGATTTATTTGGAGTTTTGGTAATGGTAGAATGGCTTTATTCTGGTGTTCCAACCCTAGAATATCTAGTTGTTTAGAGATGTCAAGATATCCTTCTATGTTAAAGGCCCATGGTTCTGTTGTTTTTTTTAGGATAATATGAGAATCAAATCCTAATAGGCTTTGCATCTCAAAATATTTTTCTAGTGTTTTTATTTTTTCCTTAAAACGATCAATCTGTATGTTGATTTTATTTGATTCTTTTTCCCAGGTAAGTATTTGTTTGTATATCTGTTGTGC
The DNA here is from genome assembly GCA_965262015.1 of Leptospiria bacterium. GTDB lineage: Bacteria > Spirochaetota > Leptospiria > Turneriellales > CBDBES01. The sequence goes on along the minus strand of OZ253494.1, from coordinate 529,932 downwards.
TTTTATAATAATTTGTTTTTTCTCTTCTAACTGAGACTGCCATGTATCTTGTAATGGTTGTATCTTCTGATTCAATGTATTTTCAAAACTACGAAAACGTAATAAAACTTTTTGTAAGTTTTGTATGGGAGTGTTATTCGAGAAAGTGGAGAAAATCTGATTCCCTATTAAAGTACGGTTTAGTATTCTGCTGTTTCTCTCTAATATTTTTTGGTATTTCTCAATCTCTTGAACTAAACTATCTAGAGTTTCTTGTTGTTTGCTTAGATAATGATTCGATGATATTCCTAAAAAACTTTGGATTGTATCTTGTATACTCTTGGGAGTGATGTATTGTTTATAGGCAAATACCTTATCCTTTACAGTCTCTTGTAATTTTATGATCTCTGTTTTCGTTTGTATAGTAAGCTCTGATACATCCGTTAATGAATTAATGCCATCAATAGTACCCACATCACGACTAGTATTATGCCAGTGTATGTTATATTGGTTCCATTCACCTATAAATTTCAGTTGCTGTTGTACGATGTTGTTTTGCATTTCTTTTAATGGTTTTATAAGATCTGTATAGAGGTGCTCTAAACATTTTTTCCAATTTTCAGCAACCTGAAATTGCATAGACCATTTTTGTGGGTTATTTTCATCATTCCAATTTATAGATATCTTTTCTAATGTATTGGGCCAGCATGGTTTGATGGTTTGTGAAGTATGAAACACCTGTGTTTGTTTTTTAATGAAAATAGCAAACTCATTGATCCAGTTTTTTTGTTTTTCATGGATTGCATCCGCTTTCTGTGATAATTGTTGTATATTCTTCTTAATATCTTTTTCTAGGATGTGTGCGTACTGCTCTTGTATGGAGAAGAGGGTAATATGTATGATTTTTTTGATTCTGATATCTTTAGGATTTATGGTGACTATTTTAGACTGGTATTTTGGATGTTGTATCATAAACTGGTATAAACTATCTGTGGGGGCGATTGGGGTTTGGTAAATGAAAGCCCCATTTTGATCAGACTTTAAAGAGATATTACGATTCCTATCTGTGATCTTGGCCCATGGAATACCTTGATTAAATTGATCGGTAATTTTCCATTGAATATTAATTTTCTCATGCAATATCAATCGTATGGATTGTTGCCTTTGTTTGATAAAGTAGTTCTGTTGTTCTATAAGATATTTTTCAGCAATATACTTAGGAAATACAAAACGAAAAGTATAGGATTGGTTACCAGGTAATATAATATTATTCTGATTATTAATCTCTTTTATATGCTGTTTTTTTTGTAGTATGGTAATTCCAAGTTTATCTGTATAGAGTTGATTAGATTTTTGAGGTATAGCAAGGTACACTTTAAAATCTATATTCGTATATGCGTTATATAATATAATGGGGTCTAGTGCAATGTCCTGTTTAATAACGGTAATCTTTATTTTGTGTATTTCTTTCCCAGGAAAAATAATATTAAGCGTATGATGGCCTATGGGCAGATGACTTACAAAGTTACCATTTTGGTCACTGATGGCTGTGTTGATAGAAGGTAGGTTTTGAACAAAAATTTTAGCCTGGTATAAAGGATATTTATTCGAGTCGATTACCTGCCCTCTGATGGTATATTTTTTGTTATCTAGATAAATTTTTATATTTTCTATATTTCCTGGTGCGATGGTAATATCTTGGTATGTCTGGGAAAAAGAATCTTCTGTACAAAATATACGATAAGTCCCAGGCCTTAAGTTTGGTATATAAAATTGCCCACTTTCATTAGAAAGTAATTCATTTCTTATGATACCTATTTTTGTATTGGCAGATACACGAAGAGGTTGTATCCATACCCGTGCATTGGGGATAGGATGGAGTTTGTACTTATGTAGAATTGTTCCTTCTAAGGTACCTGATACAATCCTTTTTAACTGATATTCCTGTTTTAACTGTATACCAGTAATTTTAATATTCTTTTGGATAAGAGGCATGTGGGTATCATCTTTGTGAACTTCTAGATAATAATTACTATTGGTAACTTTCTTTATATGGAAATAACCATTATTATCTGTTATGGCATAGCTTTTATGGTATCTGCTAGTTAGCTCTATTTTGGCGTGGCTAATGGGTTCAGTAGTTTCTAGATCTTTTACATGTCCCTTAAATATGCCATAAAGTGAAGACAGTTGAATCGACAAGGTCTGGTGAGAATTTTTTTTGATAGAAATTTTTTTCTGGTAGAGGTTATGATCTTCTTTATAGACCATGATAAAATAGTTTCCATAATTACATTTTATATTTGCATGGCCATATTCATCTGCCATAAATATTTTCCATTGTGATGAAATAGTAAGTGGTAGTTGCTTAGTATTTTTTAGATTTTGCATAATACGCACATTTTTTAAATGTGCGGGTAATAAGATAATGGATGCTTTTCCTAGAGGTTGTGATAAGTTATTGGTTATAGTTATTTTAAGGTGAGAAGATTGTTGATCCGTAGGATTATTTTCTGTGGATTCTATGGATACAGTCTTGTCTTTATGATCATCTTTCTCACTTGTATCACTATTGGGTAAAATGGAAAAATTTATTTTTTTAGATGATGTCTGTAAATGATCATTTTTATCATAAGCTTGTACTTGCCAGGTAAAATTTTCCACCTCTTTCTTCATTAGTTGATGGATGATTTTTTGTAGTTGTTCTGGTGCTTTTAATTGGTTATTATTTACATGCTCTGCCCATATTAAATTTTCATTATTGACTTTGTTCGTCTGGTTGGCTTGGGTAAATATTTGTAGAAGATAGTATGCGGTATCTGGATTGGTTTCCCAAATAAAATGTAGTTTGTCTAACAAAATGGAGGTAGTGTTAGGTGTAATAATACGAATCTTGGTCCGACCACGTATAGTAAAGTTGTAGATAGATGAGAGTCCGTTTTTTGAATGAATGGGTTGCCCATTTTGATCTAATGCTTGTATCTGCCAGTAGTAGGTTGTGTTTGTTTTGAGAGAACTGGCATCTGTAGGATAGGTGATGTATGTTTGAGACAGTTGTGTTTTTTTCCAGATAAAATTTTCTATAGGATTTTTATTTTCACTCACCCATATTGTATAGTGTGCAGAGATTGTATTAGGTATAATGTTCCAACGAAATTTAGGATATCTTGTATTAATTGACATGTCTTTATAGGGTGCAATTAATCTAATTTGTGCTAGAGGATTTTGGTGAGCATCATTTCTAAGACGGTTAGCTAAACTTTTTTCTACAACTGATGTGATGGTTTGTTCTGGATAAATTTCTTTGTAGATGACCTTAATCTGATATGTTTGCTCTTTTTGAAAATTACTCTTGTATGGGATAACAAATTGGTATTGTATATTTTGGATATGATTAGGTAGAGAATGCGTTCCTGTGATATCTTTATATACTTTTTTTCTCATGGTATCATAAATAATTAGAGTTATCTGGTACTGACCATTTGTATATTTTTCTTCGGGGCAGTGTGTAAGATGGATATTTACATAAAATTGCGTATTTGCACTAGTTAGATGAGATAAAGTTTGTTTTTTATGATCTTGTAAATATATTTGCATATCTATGGAATAAGCGTGCAGATGTGTAAAAATACTGATACACCAATATAAAGCATATAAAGCAAAAAATCTCATTTTATCTATTTTTATATTTTAATACAATTGATGGATGGTTGATGGATGCAGAAAAGGTGGAGATTCTATGAGATTTATGGAATCTATATTCCGGGTAAGATAAACATAGAGCTATTGGATAGAGCTTAGGGAAAACCCTAGTTGACTATTATTTATACCTGATACAGTAAAAATAGGAGTACGTAGATTGTTTTCATAAATATACACTACATCAGATGAATAATCAGATATCATAAATATTGACCGTCTCTTATCATACAGAGATATTGTAGTTGGTTTAAAGGTAAATAGCTGGCTGTTACTAGGCATGGATGGTGAGGCACAACCTTGGGTATTACTAGGATTGCATAGATCGATAGATAGATAAGAATATAATGTGTATATACCAGGTGCAATGCTCAAGATATTCTGGCTACCTGGTGCATCATAAGTTAATAATAGACTGCCCATTTTTCCACCAGCTTGTCCAGCTAATAGAGTTTGATCTGGTACTGGAGTGATATTGTGTTTTCCAAAATATATATAGGTTGCTCCTTGTAGGCGATGTATAGAAGACTGTGAAGGAGCACTAATTAACATATCTTCAAAACCATCTTTATCTATGTCAAAGGCACGTTGACATACTTGGCCATATTTACTACCATTAGTTTCAGATGCGAACAGTGTAACATCTGGTATACTAGTATGGTATGGCTTACCTAAAAAGAGATATGCCGTACCCGTGTTTTTCAGATGAGTTGGATGTTTACCTTGAGATGCACCAACTAATACATCCGAAAAACCATCACCATTCACATCTCCTACATGTGACAAACAGCTAGAAAAAATACTTCCTGAATTTTGACCTGTCAATGTGTAGTAAGTAGCTTGGCTCATATTAGAATTACCAAGATATAAATATACCTTACCAGCATTAATGTAAGGAAAAACATGAGCACCAGGGGCACCAATCATAAAATCATATAAATTATCCTGGTTAAAATCGCCTGCTTGAGAAATATTACTACCTAACCTTTCCCCACCTTGTTTACCCTTGATAATTACACTTGCATTTGTTGTATAGAGATTACAGGTATTGGGCCATGATGAAGTACATTGGGTCATGATATCTTCTCCTAAATAAAGGTATACCTCTCCCGTATCTACACCAATTGTAGAATCAGCATAAGGGGCACCAATTACTATATCTGCATGTTGTCCTCCATTGATATCGTTTATGATAGCCACAGAATATCCAAATTGTGTTTCTGTGACAGTACTGTGAAAAATAACATCTGCCGTGTTTCGCCACCCTGATTCACCCATAAATAAATATGCCTTACCTTGATTATTATCTAGTGGGGCACCAATTAACCAATCTGTTTTACCTTTTTGGTTTACATCATTATAAGGTTGTCGAATATAGAGTTGTCTAGCGGGCGACCATTGTGATAGATTACCTACATTATCTATACTTCTTATTCGCCAGAAATATAATAGGTTATTTGTAAAGGTATGATTATGTTGTGGAAGATAGGTGGTGAACTCAATAGGATTGTTAAATTTTCGATTCGTAGCTATTTCTAGTATATAGTGTTCTATACCCGATCCTAGAGTCTTCTCTTCAAATGAGTTAACGTCTTGCCAAGTAAAATGTACATCCACTTGAGATGTACGTTCACCTAGTAATGGTTCTATGCTTAATGGGGTATGAGACATATTATCAGTAATTAATTTAAAATCTTGCTGTTTAATATTATCTGCTAGATCTTTTGTATAAAGAGTTACGATCTGACTACCATCTAAAAAAGACTCTGAAGGTATCGTCTGAGTTTGACGTTCATTAGCCCGGGATTGTCCACTAAGTAAAATATGACCTTTGCCAAATGCCTCAGAATTTATCTCAATACTATATTGTACTTTTTCATTTGTAGACCATTGAATTTCCCACTGTAATGATTTTGCTTTTTTGTCCTTTGATAAATAGTATGTCCCAGAAGGACTACGGTATGCCCCATTATCTCCTGGTGGTATATTGTATATGGTCAGAATAGGAGGTTCTTGATCTATGGTGTATATTTTTTGTATGACTTCACTAGTATTTTGTGCACTGTCGATTGCAATGGCTTGTATAATATATTGTACTTCTTGGACAGTGTTTGCCTGCAGTATAATATTTTCTTTGTAGAGTATGTCATTTATACTAGGTACCTCTAAAGAGTTAGGTATCGTTGCAGACAAAATCTGCTTATTAATGGTATAGTATATATGAGCTGGCTCGGTATTCTGTATCGTAAGTATAATGTTTTTATTAGTGATGCTACGGCCAGGGGTAAATCGAATCCTAGGTGCTTTGTCATCTCGATAAATGTATAGTGACAAATAAGCGGGATGAGCATTGTTTTCATCATAAGCATAGAGGAATAGCTGGTTTAAACCTGGCTCTAAGTTATTAGAATTTATGTCTATTTTTTGCTCTTTTGTTGTTGCAAGACCTTGACGTAAAATATTACCTGCATCTTTTTGTGAATCTTGTTCAGATTTTAATTGATAGTAGTGGGATGTAGTATAAAATATGATGCTAATGATAGTATTTTTTTTAACAAAGGCATGGCTTATATCTACTAGGGATAAAACAGGTAGGTTGGTATCACTTGTATAGCTTCCATTTTTAACAGTTTCTGTATTTTTATTTGAATCCTGTGAGTAATATTCTAGATAATAACCTTCTAATATGGTTATTGGTTCTTCGTATTGTTTAAAATCTTCCAAAGATAAATTAGAATATGAATCTGTAATTGTAGAATGCCAATGATAAAAAATAGATGCCTTTTGATCATTAGTAAGCAATGTGATTACATATGGTATTTGTTTTGCCATACTGGATGCGGGTATGGCGAATGTAATGGGTGCTTGTTTGTCTATCCATGCACTTGAGCAATTAAGACTGGGTAGTGTATGTGTCCAGTAAATCGCCATAAAGACATGAGATTTTTCATTTGAAGCAAAACAGTTATTTATGTTAGAAGGATTGGGTTTGCTTATCTGTTTTGTTATAGGGTGTTGGCAATTTGTAATGATCATGAGAGCTATAAAAAATAAATAAGAGATGAGTTTTTTATGATAATATATTTTAGGAGACCTCAATTAATTACCACCACTCTCTTATAAGATTTTTTGGTACCATTATAATATACTATATAATACACGCCAGAAGGAACATTCCTGCCTTGCTGATCTTTTACATCCCATTTTAAATATGTACGTTCTAGTTTATCATAGGTTATATTATCTATTAGTGTTTTTATGATGTGACCTGTTTCGGAATAAACAGCTAACTTGATTATGTCTTTCTTAGGTTTTTGTGAGGGCTTGATTAATATAGTTGGTAAATAGATACTAGAAGGTCGTACAACATTATTACGCACCTGTAAAATACCAGTAAAACTATTGAGATCATAGGGGTCTATCCATAGCATTTGTTCTTCTAGTAAATCTATATGTTTTGGTTTGCTTTGTATGGTAGTTGTATTGTTTTTAAATTTAAAGTGATAATATAGTATACCTTGTGTAGATGAGAGATAAGGTAATGCAATTTTAAATTCATAAAACCAACTATATTGTAATTGTTGGTCATTTGGTTGTTTATGATTTTTCAACACCATATCAAATTTTTCTTTTGATTCATATTGGTGATCTCCATTCATATCTAACCATATTTGATGTTTTTGAGGGGGATAATTTTTATAATCAATATATTGTATTTTAAAGGTATACAGATATTTATATTTATCAATTCTACGTACAGTTGATTTTTTGTAGACTTCATCTTCATGGGTAAAATCTAAAAAAGCTGTATGATTATAAACCAAAAGCTGGTATATGCTTGATCGAAGCGAGTAATTGCCTGCAATATCTATTGCGGTAATGGTAAAATTCCAGTAACCTGTTTCTAACGAGTTTTCTTTTGTGATACTATATGTTTCTAATTGATCACTATGTTGTTGCGTAGACACATTGGATGAATGTATAATACCGTCTCCTAATAGCGAAGATGATGGACATCGTGTATTGGGAACTGCATGAATAGAGATATCTTGGTTATTTGGGGTTACATGGTAGTAACATATTAAATATTGTTTAATCCCATTTTTATCGTAAGGTATTTCCCATTGTAAGGTAGGGTTAAATGATGCGGTAGGATTTTGTAGAGAGTAAAATTTATTTATTTTCTCAGGAGGTCTAATATCAATAAATAATGGTCGTGAAATAAAACTTTCTTGGTTGTGTCGATTACCCGTAATATCTTCAAGCCATAAAAAAATATGATTACCTTCGTTATACGGTGAATCAATTTCAAAGCAAAAATCAATCCAGTTATTTGTTCTTTGTTGATTGTTTTCATCAAATAAGTGTTGCATACTTGGTTGATAAGCATTATTGGCCTGTACAATGAGCTTACATAGATGTGAAGAATGATCTTTTCCCCATACATTTACAGACACTAGATTACTAGTTACTTTCTTACCAATATAATAATATATTTTATGAATACCTGATAGATCATATGGCTTTTTAATACCAATTTGTATTCTATTGCTATTGGTCCAACTAACCGGATTATATGCAATTCGTACGTTTGATGCATCTAGTTCTGTGGCAGTTGTAAACCCAACAGATGGATTTAAAGGTTTTACCATACAAGGATCTGTAGAACATTCAATTGCATCTGGTTCTGGTTTATCTAAAATAAATCTAGTATGTAAAGCTGGCACATATGCTAGAACATGTTCTGCATCATTACTATGACCATACAGCATACCTCCATTAGTTTCTTGTGCTTTAAAAATTCCTAGATATTGTTTATTAATTTTACCTGCCCAATTACTTTGTCCAACTGGTATCTCATGTAAGAAAGACCAATTGCCTGCCCTGTCTTTTAGACAAGCGAAGATCCAGTAAGTGCCACTATCCGCCTGACTCAGATCAAATGTATAAGTAAATTTTTGATTGATTATTTGTTGGTAGTTGAGTTGTGCTATAGTAGGTAGATCCCATGCAGAATGATCACAGGATATATTATAATGATCTGGTGTTCCTAAAGAAATAGGAACACCAGATAGTGTCTGTAAAATAGAAGTATTATTTTGTTGGATCTGTTTTACAGCATAAAGCCGAATATTACTTTCTTCGCCACTCGTATTTATACCAGAACCTTGGTTTTCAGCTAACAGGAATGACAGAGTAATGTGGTTTTGGTTTGTACCTGTTATATGATTTTGTATATCATTAGAGTTGTTTGGGTCATCATTATACAGATTCAGTTCACAGTGATCCATAATATTATCACAGGGAGCATACTGATCCAAAAAAATAGGATATTGTTTTAGGGTATAAAATTTTCCAAAAAAATCTTGTACTTGTATATTTAAATAGTTAAGTCCATCACATACTTCATAAGGTGCAAAAAATTGGTTATTACTTAATGTGGGGATATGATATAGAGAATATAATCTATTAGTTTGGTATAGTCTAAGACTACCGTCCATAACACCTTCTGTTGTATGAAAAGGATATTGCACCATGGTCTGGTTATTTGCGTTTTGACAATTTGATTTTATGGTATATTGAATACTAGTAGCACCCACAGAACCACCGGTAAAATTTGTTTGTTTAGGCCGTACATTTTGTAATGTGATCCAATTAACATGGTTGTCATATATATTCTTTATACCATGTACATTTATCCAGTGATTTACATATTGCTTAGAATTTAAATGTGTAATTTGGATATCAGAAAACGTAAATCCTGCCTGCAAATTCTTGCAGTTTATGTCTGTTCTGCTACAATCTATTGAATCATATTCTTTGGTAAATATAATAACTTTGCCATTATTTCCTGCACCGCCATTTCCTCCAGCACCACCGCCACCGCCACCGCCGCCGCCCACACCAAGCATTGTTTGCTCATAAGTAATAATTCCTCCAGCGCCATCCCAGCTATGATGGGCCCTATTAGGATCATGACCTGCACCTCCACTGCCGCCTAGCCCTCCATTCACCTGGATATTACCCAGACGAATAATGTTCCCAATTTTTAATAGAGCAAAACCACCGCCTCCACCACCTCCGCCTCCACCACCAGCACCTTTTCCACCAGCACCACTGCCAGTTACAATGGCATTTTGTCCTTGGTATCTATGGTATCCACAAACAGAACCACCAGCTCCTCGACCTGATGATTCTAGGTAGTTAATAGACCAACCAGAATAAAAACTAAAATGCCATGCTGTCTCTATAGAAAGGATACAATCTAGAATAGCTGCACCTGCTTTACGAGCATAAGATGCCCTAATACCCATTCCATACACAAATATATTGTGTGAATTACCGCTAGAACCCCATAAACCCACATTACCTGAATTTCCATTTTGGCCTTGTAAATTGATATTTCCTTGGTTATTTAGAGTTCTAGCTTCTAGGAATAAAAAACTACCAGCCTTGCCTCCAGTTCCAGCTGTCCCTCCAATACCTCCATTACCACCTAAGTAGCTTACTATATACGTATGAAAATCTTTTCTGAGAGCTTTACCTCCATCTCCTCCTTTACCTCCATTTGTACCATTCATGCCTCTGTGAAATATATTACCTCCATCTCCACCATCTCCACCAAATTCGGCAGTTTCTCCTAATGTACTGTTAAGTGATTCAGGAGACGATAAGTTATTTAATCTTGTATATAATACAGAACCTAATCTTTGTTGTAAGTTGATATTGCCTCCGTTGCTACCTGATTTACCAAACGTGCCTGATCTATTATATAATTCATATGATGTTCCAAGGATTCCATTTAACCATCCTGGAATGGAAATATTTTTTAATACTCCATTTAAGCGAATAGTGCCATTTATCTTTATATTTTTAGCGACTGTTATATGTAAAAAACCCTGGCTGCAAAGTTCTAGTATTCCAGAACTTGTAATGGTTAAACTTCGAAAAGCATAATGATCATTCATGGGATGTTGTGTGTTAGGAGGTAAGCATGCACACCTATCTACTATACAGTGACTATCTTCCGCACACGTAAGACGTGGGCAGGAGGCATAAAGTTTTTTCTCATGAAGATAGATCGTACATATGATAAGAACAGTTAAAATGTTCCTAAGCTGCATATAATTACCTCACAATGATTATTCTCTTACTATCTACTTTCTTCTTACCATGATAATAGAGGATGTTGTATACACCAGATGGTACCTTCTTATTTTTATTATTTTTTGTGTCCCATTTAATATAACGATGTTGGGTAGAATATAATACATCTTTTAACAAGAATTGGATAAGCCTACCTCGCTGGTTATATATTACTACAGAAATATATTCTTTATTGAGGGGTGGTTTAAGTAATATTGTTGGTAGGATATGAGATATTCCTTGTCTAAAAACATTATTTCTTATTTGCATCTGATCTGTAAAACTGTCTAGGCCATAAGGGTCTAGAGTTAAGAAGTGATCTAATGTTGGATCACCAGCATTACCATTTCCCAGTGCTACGCCATCTTTGTTCTTAAAAAAGAAGCGAAAACGATATTGGTTGTTTTGGTAAGGTTGATAGGTAATATAGATCTGCTGATAATATATTTCACCATCCCAATACATACCATTATTTTGATCTTCCCCTTCTGTACGATATAGATCATATTTTTCATTATCTTCATAGATTCCATTGAAATTTTGGTCTAAATATAAAGATGATCGTATGGGAGGTCTGTTATCTATATCTGTGTATTTTACTTTAAAGGTGTAATAACCACTACTGCCATGTTCGGGGTATACTCCCTGTTTATATTCACCTTTTTTATGTATGTAGGTTAGCTTACTCTCTCCATCAGATACAATAATTTCATAGAAATTAGAAAAGTTAGATTTAAGACCAGATTGATCTATGCCATAAGAAGAGAAGTACCACTTGCCAAATTCTAATGGTTGATTGTTTATCAACGAATATTCTATTTCTTCTTCACCTGAATATTCCAGCATAGGGGAAGAAAATACGGTACTATAAAGGCCAACTGTTTTGTCGGGACATCCCGCTAAATTTTTTCCAGATAAATGATTACGTGTAAAATTAGCCTGTTTTTTCCAGTAGCAAATACGGTGCGATGCCACTTGATGGTTGTCTTGGGACGGGATAAAATTAATAGTAATGTGGCCATCACGTGAAGGATTCTTTTTTGAATGTAATTCTATAGGAGGTGTAGGTGGTATCGTATCTAGAAAAATATTTCTTTGTATAAAACCATGACTATAATCTACATTCCCCGCATTATCCAGTAGCCATATGTAGAGAGTACTATTATCTTTTGTTTGTATAGGAAAGCAAAAATCAAGCCAATTTGTCAGTGAATTATCTACGTTGTAAGGACGTTGATGACTAGTATCTATTTGGTTATGTTGCTGGATCATATCTTCACATTGTTTATATGATTCATGATCTCTCATAACAAAGTTAGATACTCGCTTAAAAGAATATTTAGGTGGTAATTCATTACCAATAAAATAATATAAACCCATTATACCTGAATGATCAAATGGAAGTTTAATTCCCACCTGTACGCTATTTTCTGAGATATACCCGGGGGGCCCATATGCGATTTGAATACCAGATGTTTCGTTAGGTTCCATAAAAGCAGGTATAGGATCTAGGATATTAGAGGTACAGGGATCTGCGATACATGTTTCTTGGTCGGGTTCTGGGAGATCTATTACCAATCTAGTATGTAAAGATGGTATAAAAACCGATTGGATTTTATTAAGATGGGTTACTTGATTATCTAAGTAGTTATATGAATTATGTATCCCTTCATAGTTAAAGAGAGATAGCTCTTCCTTGTTGCTGTATTGAGGGTAGGTTAGTTCATTTATAATTTTTGACCAATTTTTTGCCTTATCTTGTATACAGGCAAATAACCAGTATGTTCCATTACTATTTTCTCCTAAGGGTAAAGAATATGAAATACTATCTCGGCTATACTGGCCTTCATAAAAAGGCCTAACATGCTGGCCCCATAAATGGTTATTGATAATACCATCACAGTCTTGCTCTATTACATTTGTGTTACTTGTTGTTATATGGGTGATGATCTCTTCTTGGCCAGCTAAATGAAATGGCGAATGCTGGTTATCTATTTGTTTAAATAAAAATAACTTTAGATTATTGGTCTGGCCAGATACACCAGAACCTCTATTTTCTGTAATATCCAATTGTATGTCAAGATTAGGTTGATTAGTAAATAGGGTCCCAGGTAATAAGGGAGTGGGGCAGTCAGTATTATTACATTCTTGTAGTAAACGTATATTACATACATGATTGATTGGATCATCACATGGTGCATACCTATCAACCAATAGGGGGAAGTTTTTTACTCGTGAAGCACCCATTTTCGTAGTCGCTTGTATCTGGATAGTTTGTATACCATCACAAAATCTAAATAGAGGTATTGTACCTTGTCCCTGTAAGGAAGCTAACCCTGGCACACTAATGGTATTTGGATGTAGTACAAAGGAAAATTGTGTGGATGAACTAGATGTATGAGCATTAGAATGAACTTGCTTATATATATGATTATTTCCTGGATAGAATTCTATAAATTTAAATCCTAAATGATTAGCTGCAGATTGTCTTACATAAATATATTGGGATATTATACTGGGTTGTTCTATATAATTTACCAATAGAGGGCAATTAGTGTTCCATTGATAGCTTGCCTGTTGTATACCAGATCTTAAAATCTGATCTCGAAGATTTGTATTACCTATTTCAATGGAGTCAATATGAAATAAATAAGTATCCTCTACATTTGTTATATTATTATTAATTTTTCTAATCAGGCTTTCATTTAACCAATGATGTTGTGTATTTATATCCTGAGAAACGGTATCATTTAAACGAAGTTCACCAATCACAGGTGGCTCTGTATCTCGTACAGGATGGAATGGCCCTTGTATTTGGTTAGTCTGTAGGGGATGAGAACTGTTATGTATAAGTATGACCAGTCCATCAGCACCTTTACCTCCTCCTCCTCCTGTACCTCCAGCTCCTCCTCCAGCTCCCCCTTGTAATTTGATCTTAGCATTCTGGGGGTATGCGGGATGATATATACTGATATATCCACCAGGTCCTCCTGAATGCCCATTATTTCCATTATATCCATTCAAGTGATAAGAATTACCTCCTTGACCCCCCGCACGGCCACTGTATCCACCATTACCTCCATTCCCCCCTTTAACAGTAATGGCCCCTAAGGTATAAGCTTCACGAGCTTTTATAATTACTATGCCACCACCACCTCCTCCACCCCCGCCTCCACCAGGGCCGATACCGCCACCCCCTGAAGAGAGACAAACAGACGCACGAATTGTAGAAAATGTTGGTCCATGAAAAAACCTAATGCTTGCACCGCCACTACCACCGCCTCCAAGACCAGTAGCCTCTCTACCAGTTTTTATACGTACAGGTTCATTTGCATAATCAGAATCAGTAATGCTAGCATGACCTCCTAATGCGAGTTTTTGATAACTAGCTCTTTGACCATCAAAGGCAACACATATGATGTGTACATAGCCATAACCCACAAATAGCAAGGATAGATCTATGGGGACGGAATTTCCTGTGCCATTTAGAGGTGAAGAGATGCCATAGCTTCCTTCACCATTTTCACCACTGGATAAGATTGTACCTTGGTTTTCAAAAGTTTGTGCTTCAATAATTAAATACCCACCAGGTTTACCAGGAGTGCCACCCCTACCACCATATCCACCTGGCACACCTTCAGTTTTATCCAACTCAAAGCTATAATAATAATGTATATTCTTTGATCTAGCATCTCCTCCTCTACCTCCCCTTCGGTGTGACACTGTTTCACCTAAATTTCCATATTCCATTACTCTACCGCCATCCCCACCATTACCCCCATGTTCCCCTCGCTTTGCCATGAATCTATGAAATTGATTTAGGAGAGATGCTCCTTTATTACCTCCATTACCACCTCGTCCTCCTAAACCTCTGGACGATATATGATGATTTACATAAGCTTGGTATTTGGTGGGAATTTGAGAAGGGGTAATATTTCGTGATAAGTTAATGGTACTACCACTGGTAATAAGAAGCTTATTTTTTACAACAATATGTAATGCCTTACTGTGTGTCGCATTACAAACTGTAATGTTACCATTTAAGGTAAGTGACTTATAAATATGAGGCCTATTATAATCTGTACTAGATAGGCAACTATTTGTAATGGTAATGTCTTTATTTGGTTTAAAGTCACTAGCCAGCACATTATGTGTTGTATATAGAAAAAAGAGTAGGCCACATACCACTTTGACCTTACCGCCTATATAAAAATTTATTTGTATTATTTGTTTAAGCATTATATAGTAGTTAGACCTCATAATATTAGGTAGCGGGTAAAATGATTGGGCAAAAGCTTAACAATCATAATATACTAAGAAATAGATATTTTTTCTTAGTATGGGTATTATTTTTGAATATTGTAAAAAAAATTATGATTTTGGGTGTGCTTATATGTTCTGTCAAATCCACCAACACATATATATAGAAAAGAAAATATATCTACGCTATGAGACTTTAAGTAGATGGTTCGTATACACGATAGGGGTAATAGGGCACTTATAATGGAATCTTCAAATAGTACGTTATTGTATCTATCACAAGAAAATCAAGATAGAGTAGTTCGCATCTTTAAACAACTGATCCTTAGACGGCATTCCGTATGGGTCAATAGTCTGTTAACTAATACACATCCTAAAGATATTGCCAATCTATGGGATTTTTTTTCTACGCATGAACAAGAAGTTATTTTATCTATTTTACCTGTAAAGCATAGTGCTGATCTAATCTCTGAAATTAACCAAGGGCACAGAGAAAATATATTTCGTACAAAAAGTATAGACTGGGTAGTGGAACGATTGCAATGTTTAGAGATTGATGACGTCGCAGAAATTTTAAGAAGGTTACCTGAAAGAGAAGCTAATTTTATTATCAAAAAATTTGGTGGAAAGTATTTTACAGACATTCAAGACCTGTTAAATTATCCTGAAGAAACAGCAGGTTCTTTGATGAACCCAGACTTTTTGGCACTACCTTATAGCACTACGATTAGTAGAAGTATACAAAAGTGTCGTAAGCTTTACCATGCCAAGCAATTAGGTGAGATGGATTTTATTTATATTGTTGATAAGAATAATAGGCTCATGGGTTATTTACCTCTTTCTCGACTGTTCTTAGAAAAACCATCTCAGAAGCTTCAGGATATTATGCTTGCTATACCAGTTAAGATTAAACCCTATCTAGATCAAGAAGATGTAGCTAAGATTTTTAAAGACTACGATTTTGTTTCCGTTCCTGTGGTGGATAAGCATGATATTTTACTTGGTAGAATTACCATAGATGATATTGTAGATGTTTTAGAGTCTGAAGCTAATGAGGATGTACATAAGATCATGGGCTTATCGACTGAGAAAGGGATTAACAGCGTTTTTAGTTCATTTAAAAATAGATTACCATGGATGTTTGTTAATCTAGTGACAACTAGTATTGCGGCCATTTTAATTAGTTTGTTTGAAACTACCCTAAGTAATTTTGTAGTATTGGTTGCTTTTATACCTATGGTCGCCGCCTTAGGTGGTGCAACAGGTAATCAAATGGTGGCAATGATTATTCGAAGTCTTTCTATGGGTGAATTGCGATTCAAACAAATTAAGACTGTTATAGTGCGAGAGGTAACCTCTGTTATATTAGGTGCATCCTGTATTGCGGTTATTATATTAGTAGTTATAGAAGGTATGTATCAGAACCTGTGGCTGGCGGTGGTACTTAGTATATCACTTATTTTTACCATGGTTTTGGCTACTTTACTGGGTGTTTTTATTCCTTTTATGCTAAAATTATGTAAACAAGATCCCGCATTAGGTTCTTCTATCTTGGTGGCTGCCTGTACAGATATAATAGGAGTATACACCTTTCTAGTGTTATCCACATATTTGTATCGGTAAAAAAAGAGTATATAGTTACCCGAGGCCGGAATCGAACCGGCACGAACAAAGTTCCCAGGATTTTAAGTCCTGTATGTCTACCAATTCCATCACTCGGGCGTTAATAGGCGTCGGCCGGAATCGAACCGGCGATCAAGCTTTTGCAGAGCCTTGCCTTAACCAACTTGGCCACGACGCCAACTCTGTTGGCCTTAAAACATAGTATTCTTTGTCTACTGTCAACTTTATTTACAATCTTCTATAATTTTTATGTAGTTGTTCATTGTGGATTGCATACCATGGTAGAGAGATTCACATATAAAGGCATGTCCTATCGAGACTTCTTGTATTAAAGGTATCTTTTTGTATAGATAGGCAAGGTTTTCTTGATTTAGATCATGTCCTGCATTAATCTGTATATTCGCTTGATGAATTTGATTCGCAACATACTGATATATAGATATTACTTGATCCTTGTCGCTAGTGGAATACGCTGTAGCATAACTTTCTGTGTATAGTTCTACTCGGTCTGGCTGTATCTCTATTAGGGCTTGGTATTCTTGTTCATCAAATATATGTGGATCTAAAAATAAGGATTTCCTTACTGGAATTTTTTTTAGTTTTTTAATAATATCTTTCAAAAAAGTCTTATTTTCTTGAAATTTCCAACCAGCATTGGATGTAATTACATATGGAGGATCAGGAACTAGGGTGCATTGTGTCGGCTTAATCATACAAATTAGGTCTAAAAAATGGGTATTGGGAAAGCCTTCTATATTTAACTCAATGTATGGGTATTTTTCACGTATTAATTTATCTATGGCAACGACATCTTCATAATAAATATGGCGACGATCAGGTCTGGGGTGTATTGTAATACCCATGGCTCCATACTGGATAATATTTTCTGTAACTGTAAGTAAATCAGGCATATTATTGCCTCTAGCATTCCTTATAGTGGCAATTTTGTTGACATTAATACTTAATTTCATATCTATTGTAAGTGGAAAAAAATTTTGTTTGGTATTACACAGCTAATTTGATGAGTTCACATTTATCTATTCATAAAAAGTATACATATACATTTTCACGCTTTAGCTATAACATACACTTTTGGGGTAAATTAACCCAAAATCATACTTCTGATTGTATTCATCCTAGTCAAGAAATAGTCAATTCTCATCAACAACTTACACACTATTACCATAACCAACATTTTGCTTTTATGGAGCAAGAGCATAAAACCCAGGCCATTTTAGTTACAGAGGATAATCTACCACCTAAATCTATTTTTTGGGGTAAATCTGATATTGCCTTTACCCAGTGTAAGAATGTACCCCTCGCTGTACGTACAGCCGACTGTCTACCAATCCTTTTTTTTAGTACACATATACCTCTGCTTGGGGTAATTCATGCTGGATGGAGGGGGCTGGCAGGTTCAATTATATCCCAAGCATTAGATGCATTATATCTTTATGAACCTAAGTTAAGATTAGATAGATTACATTTTATAGTTGGTCCCCATATTGGCTTTAAATACTATGAAGTGGGTGAGGATGTTTTTTCTAGATTTTGTTTGGAACACTCTGTTCCCACCCGAAAAGACAAAAGAAAATTAAGCTTGACGAGTATATTAAAATCTCTCATAACACAAAGTGGTCTCCTAACAGACAACGTACATTGGTATTGCCCAGATACCTATTCATCTAGCTTATTTTTCAGCCATAGATACGGTGAATTGGGTAGAAATGTTTCTGTTGTCAGTATAGAGTAACCATCGGTCACTTATGTCTACTGATCCTTTCCTAACTCCTCTTTTGCATGATACGATTGCCTCTCAACAATCTTTTCTAAAACAGCCTAAAAATAATCTATTTGCATGTTCTACTTGTAAAGATGAAGGTATTGTATTCTCTTTATCAGCCCGTAAGCAACATATCAGTTACTTAGAAATCTGTTCTTGTATAGATCAGGCATGTCTTTGTGATAAAAAGCCTCCATATGTTTACTTAGACCCTAAGGAGCATATTCTAAAGCAATGCACCTGTTATCATGTTAGGCAAAAATTAAGTCGTATTATTTTGCTCTTTAAAAGATCAAATATACCTGTAAAATATCGTTACCGTAGATTCTCTGAGTTTATAACACGACACGAAGATTCTCAGTCTAGTAGTACATTATCTATTGCCTTAGATAATGCACATCATTTTGTAGCGGAAGCAAAAAATTGTAATAATGATTTTGTCAGAGGTTGGTATTTTTATGGCCCCTCAGGAGCAGGGAAAACTTTTCTAGGCTGTTTAATGTTAAATGAATGTATATTACAACATCAGATTGCTTCCCAATATGTAAAAATTACCCGGGATTTTTTTAATCGTATTCGTTCGTCTTATAACCAAGAATCCTCTTATTATGGGAAAGGTGATGATCTGTTTCAAACATTTGTAAATATTGATTTGATGGTCTTGGATGATCTAGGTATACAAAAAGACAGTCGTTGGGAAATTGGTATTTTATACGATTTATTAGACGCTAGATATGAGTTAGAGAAAGCAACTATCATCACTTCTAATATGGAACCCAAAAATTGGGGTAGTGTTTTCGAGAATCGTATTTATTCTCGTTTAAAAGAAATGGTACGTTTTCAGGATATTACAGTTCCAGATTATAGAGATCATTATCTTGCATAGTAGTAACACAGTGGTGCATAGTTTGTGAAGCCCAATCTAGATAGAATCATGTTGGATCTTAAGCCAATGGTGTACCAGGCAAGTAAGATACTATTAAAGTATTATGGACAAGATAAACAAATACAATATAAATCACCCATAGATATCGTTACCATTGCAGATAAAGAAATAGAAATCTGGTTATGTAAAGAATTAGAAAGTGCTTATCCAGATTTTAGTATTATTGCTGAAGAAGGCTATAACAAGGAAGGTTCTTCAGGCTATTCTTGGTTACTTGATCCTCTGGATGGCACTACTAGCTTCGCTCATACCTTTCCGCTTTTCTGCATATCTCTTGCTTTAGTGGATTCTAATAATCAACCTATTCTTGGTGTTGTATATAATCCCATATATGATGAAATGTTTTGTGCGATCCAAGGTCAGGGTGCATGGCTAAACGAAAAGTTAATTCATGTGTCGAATACGTCGTCTATTTCTCTTGCCTTATTGGGTACAGGATTCCCTTATAATCGTCGTTCCATTATGGAATCTTTATTAAGTAGACTCTGTCAAGTGTTGCATGTGGTGCATGATATTCGAAGGACAGGGTCTGCTGCCCTGGATATTTGTTTTGTTGCATGTGGTAGGTTGGATGCTTATTATGAAGAAGGCTTAAAGCCATGGGATACGGCAGCTGCCATTCTAGTGGCCATAGAAGCAGGTGGCCAGGTTACTCTATTTAATGGCCAGCCTTTTGATGTATATTGTCCTAATATTATAGCCAGTAATGGTCATATTCACCAGGCGGTTATAGAACTTTTATGAATTATGAATAAACTAGTATTTATTAACAGTAGGTAGCCTTGGATTGTGATGATTTACAATTAATAGATCATTTTGTACCTTTTTCGTCCAGTCAAATTAAAGAAGAAGAAATACAAGAAGTCATTTCTACTTTAAAAAGTGGCTGGCTCAGTACGGGCCCTAAAGTGGTGCAGTTTCAGCAAAAATTTGCCCAATATAAAAATACATCCCATGCTTTTGCTGTAAGTTCTTGTACAGCAGCTCTGCACTTATCTCTTATAACTGCTAATTTACAACCCAATGATGAGGTCATTACTACCCCCATGACTTTTTGTGCCACAGTCAATGCCATTCTCTACGCAGGTTGTATCCCAGTTCTTGCAGATATTGACATGGACACCATGAATATTAGTGTTCAAGAAATCGAAAAAAAAATTACACCTAGAACAAAGGCAATTATACCTGTGCATTTTGGTGGACGGCTTTGTAATATGTATGATATTATGTCTCTTAGTGAACGATATCAATTAATTGTAGTGGAAGACTGTGCCCATGCCATTGAAACGCAAGTAGATGACCGTTCGGCAGGTACATTTGGTCATTTTGGGTGTTTTAGCTTTTATGCCACAAAGAATATGACCACGGGTGAAGGAGGGATGCTCCTCGTAAATAATTCTAATCTACATGAGCGTGTTAGGCAGTTGAGCTTACATGGTCTTAGTAGCAACGCATGGGATCGTTTTCAACAATCTACTTTTTCTCCTTATCTTGTCAAAGAATTAGGCTTTAAGTACAATATGACAGATATACAGGCATCCCTTGGGATTTATCAACTATCCCGGATACGACAAAATTGGGAAAGTAGGCGTCAAATATGGGAATATTATAACCAACATTTGCAGGGTTTACCTATTATATTACCTGCACCTGTATTATCCAATGAGAAACATGCTTATCATCTTTATACGATTTTACTAGATGAAAGTAAGGTAGGTATGTCACGTCAGAAATTTATAGAAAAAATGTATCAAGCGAATATTGGTTTAAGCGTGCATTATACCAGTATCCCAGAACATCCTTATTATCAAAAAAGATTTTCCTGGAAGCCTTCAGATTATCCTCATAGCTATCAAGTAAGTTCTCAAACAGTGAGTTTACCTCTTCATTTAAAATTAAAAGATGAAGAACTCCACTACATTACAAATACTATTAAAAAAATTTTAGGTTAGGAATGATAACTTATTTTTTCTCTTTTATATCTAGACGTTCTAGCCATGTAGTAGGGTCAGCATCACTTGGCATACGCCAGTCTGTTCTAGGAGACAAACCTACCACCGTAATTTTAGGGCTATCTGGCATGGCAGAGCGTTTGAATTGGTTAGTCATAAAACGTTTATAAAATAATTTTAACCATGCACAAAGCTCTTTCCTAGTATAATGGTTATCAAATGCTTTTTCTGCTAGAAATATAATTTTTTCTGGTGTAAAACCATGTTCTACCACATAATATAGAAAAAAGTCATTAAGTTCATATTTTCCTATAATATCCTCTGTTTTTTGCTGTATTACCCCATTCGTACTGGGTAGCAATTCAGGACTAAAGGGTGTATCTAAGATCATATGTAATATTTTTTGTATTCTACCTGAATATTGTTCATTGGCATACCATTCAACTACTTTCTGCACCATTGTTTTAGGAAGACCAGCATTGATATGGTACATGGCCATAGAATCACCATTATATGTAGACCAGCCTAGGGCTATTTCAGATAGATCTGAGGTACCAATCACCATACCACCTACTTGGTTAGCCACATCCATTAGTATTTGTGTTCTTTCACGTGCCTGTGCATTTTCAAATATAGTATCATACTGATGGATATCATGCTGTATATCTTGAAAATGCTGGTGGATGGCATCTATGATAGGGATTTCCCGAAAACTTGTCTTCAATAATGTGGCCAGTTGTTTGGCATTAGACTGTGTTTGTTGGGTGGTGCCCAACCCAGGCATGGAAATTGCAATAATGTTATCTAAAGACCAACCAAGTTTTTGGTAGCTCTTTACTATCACCAATAAAGCCAGAGTAGAATCTAAACCACCAGAAATTCCAATAACATTTTTTTGGGATTGTATTATATGCATGCGTTTTATTAGAGCAGTCGTTTGTATGTGCATAATATCTATATAAAGGTTATTCACATTATTTTGCGTCACCATGAAAAAAGGATTTTTATTAACTGTACGATATAATTTTTTTTGAAATTGTTTTTCATCCCCTAGTGAGATATTTATATTAAGCCTAGTGTATTGCTTATGGGACTGTGTATTTCCTAGGTGGTGGTTTTTGATACGTGTATTATTTAGTAATTCTATATCTAAATCTGTTATAATGTAGGTTCCTTCAAAGCAAAAACGTTGATTCTCTTGCAAAATATGGCCATTTTCTGCAATCAAACAATGTCCTGAAAAAACCATATCTGTAGTGGATTCATTAGGTCCAGCAGATGAGTATAAATAAGCCACAGCACATTTTTGTGATTGTTGTTGAAGCATGTTTTTTCGGTACTGTGCTTTATAGATTAACTCATTTGAAGCAGATAGGTTACATATAATATTGGCTCCTGCTATGCTCATTTCACTGCTAGGAGGTATAGGAGCCCATAGATCTCCACAGATTTCTACACCTAATGTACAATTAGATGTATGCAAGGAAGAAAATAGAAGATTAGTACCAAACGGTACAGACTGTCCATTAAATTCTATAGATTGTTTTTGAGTCATACGTCCAGAACAAAACCATCGCATTTCATAATATTCATCCGTACAAGGCAAATAGGTTTTAGGCACAATGCCTACCAAATTTCCTTGGTTGATGATACATGCCACATTATATAATCTATTTTCATGAGCTAAAGGCATGCCTACTATACATGTTATTTGTTTTTTCTTGGATACTTCTAGAATACGGGATAAGCCTTTATAGCATTCTTCTATAAGTGCTGTCTGGTAGAAGAGGTCGCCACATGTATAACCACTAAGACATAATTCTGGGAAAACAGCGATCATACTTTTTTTTTGATGAGCTGTGGAGATATGCTGGATAATGTGATCTACATTATAAGCCACATTACCAATTCTAAGGGGTGGAGAATGGACAGAAACACGTAAAAATGTAACCATAGTCAAAATAGAACACTATACTTAGATTTTAATTTATGACTGGCAAGCCATTTACTAATTCTTTAAACTTATATCTTATAATTTCTAAAACACAGCATAATTTTCATGGTAGTTTACAACAAGCAAAACAGATAGAAGAAGGATTTAAAACAATCTTAATTCCATGCTTCCAAATATATTTTTTAACCTTGTATTTGTATTATTGGAATAGATTGTTATTAATCTATTCCAATACAGATGTAAAAGGACATTATCTGCAGGAGAGGTTTTCAGATTGATTTTAATCCTAAATTTTCCTGTCTATAGAAAGTACACAGCAACATTGCAGATTATTTTATATGGAATGTAAGTACATAAAAAGGATACCATCTGGCTAAGGAACAAATCTTTATAGATTATTATTAATCTAATTTTACAATATTTGTATAGTTGATAGTTTCCTGGATAAGATCATGAATTTGCGTATATTGTAAGTATGAGTTTTTGTTTATTATGTGTGAGTGAGAAAGCTTTTAATATTATCCTCTGATTAAATATCATCACTTTTTGTATCTGTATAAGATCATGTATTATATTAGTTTGTTTGTATATATTTATTAAAATAGTGGGTAATATATTAAATTCTATAGATTGTTATTAATCTACTCCAATATTAGTGTAGAAAGGATATTGTCTATAGGAGGGAGATATTTATATAGATTAATTTCAATCCTAAATTTTCCTATCTGTAGAAAGTAGACAGCAACATTATAGATTATTTTATATGAAATGTGAGTATATAAAAAAAGGATACTATATGGTTGAAAAATGGATTCTGTATAGATTATTTTTAATCTGATTTTATAATATTTGTGTAGTTGATAGTTCCCTGGATAGGATCATGAATTTGCATATGTTCTAGTGGTATGAGTTTTTGTTTATTATGTGTGAGTGAGAAAGCTTTTAATATTATCCTCTGATTAAATATCATCACTTCTTGAATCTGTATAAGATCATGTATCATATTGGTTTGTTTGCTATCTTGTTTATATTGAGTTTTAAGCATAATTCCTGTTTGTATATATTTATTAAAATAGTGGGTAATATATTTTAAATTCTTAGGTAAGGTAACTTTAAACTCATTAAAAGTACGATGATATCTCATAAATTTATTATATTTACCTTTAGATAAAATTTGGGTTTTATATTTATTTAATCCATATGTAAATATTTTTGCTGTGGCTTCAGCATCAGCCAGAGCTCTATGTGCTTGTCCCGTATTAATATTGAGTGCTTTTCTTATGTTAGCTAGAGAGTGGGATTCTCGTTCAGGAAAGTATTTTCGGGAAAGATATAAATTATCATAATAATAGTTGGATGGTATTTTCATAGAATGTTCTTTTAATGAGATAGATAAAAAAGATAGGTCAAATGAAGCATTATGAAATATTAAAGGTGCATCTTGAATAAAATCTAAGCACTTTTCTAATGCATCTCGGATGTTAATACCATGTTGCTTAATCTCTTGATCAGATATTTGATGTATATTTCTTGATCGGATATCGATTGGTTTATGTACTTTAACAAGAACTTGGAATTTTTTTTGTATTTCAGATAGATTAAACTGCACTGCACCAATTTCAAGAATTTCATTATCCCATGGATTAAGACCTGTGGTTTCTAAATCTAGAGCTACCCAACGTAATTGTTCTAAAAAATGATTATCTGACATATATTAATTTGTTGTACTTGTTATAAGAACATTGTAGACATCACGTAATA
The DNA here is from genome assembly GCA_965262015.1 of Leptospiria bacterium. GTDB lineage: Bacteria > Spirochaetota > Leptospiria > Turneriellales > CBDBES01. Next base: position 504,829 of record OZ253494.1, on the reverse strand, counting down.
TAATATCTTCCTCTGTATATTCTAGGTAGCTTTTTTGCTTATGTGCAATTTTATTAATTAAATGTTTTTGTTCAAAAAGTAATTGTTGATCACTTATCATACTACTCAATTGCTTTTTAATGGCACTGGTATCTAAACAAAATAGATTATACATTTTATACAGAGATAATACAATTTGTACTTCTGACCGATGTATTCGGTTTGTATCATTTAGGTAGTTATTTAGTATGGTGGAAATGACTATAAACTCTTCCTTTGTTATCTTCAACAAGATGCCTATGTCCCCAATCTGATTCCATTTTTTTTTACGCAAGTAAGTTAATGTACTGAATACAGGATTAATGGAGAGTGATGTAACATCTTCTTTATTTAAGATTTCCATATAAAGTAAGTTTCGACGATAATTTTCCCATTGAAGTTGTTTGTTGACTTCTGTTAAATTGTGTTGTGACATTATATCAGTAGGATCATCATGTGTTGGATTTTTTACATTTATTATCTCAAATAGCCTATCTTCAAAATGAATAATGCGGGCATAAGGAAAAATATTTTTTAACTTGATGGATTTTTCTCTGGAAAAATCAGGTTCTACAATAAAATATTGCATTCCTTCCTTCAAGGAATTCATTAACATGCCTATATGAATATTTTCAAAAAGTGCCATATGAACAGGTATAACATCACTTTGTATATGAGTAAATAACGTAATACGTCGGATATCCGACGTATTACGTATACCAAATGAGATATAAAGATTATTCTCTTCTCTATCTATAAAATGGATTTTGGAGTGAGTAGTCTGGTATAACTGGAACATTTTTCCTATAAATATAATACGTTGTAGTGCAAAATAATTTTTATATTTAATATGTGCATCTTGTTTATGTGGGCGAATATATGTATTATTATGAAAAAGTATATAAGCACCTTGTGTAGGCATGATTTTTATAAAATAGTTACCTGGTGTTTTTTTTTCAATTTTGTAATACATAAGCTCTATTTATTAGAGAAAGGTTGCCATTTCCTAAGTTTGTGTTGTAGTGCTCCTCTAGACATGCCCAAAAAACTAGCAATTTTATATTGAGAATTGCCTATTTTTGATTGTGCATACTGGACAGCTTCCTTCTCAACTGTATTAAGTATATCTTTTAGCTTGTATGTATTCTGGTATGCAATATCAACTAACATTTTTCCATGATGCTCTGTGTAAACTTTTTGGTATAGACTTATGAAATTATTTACTAATATATTATCTTTATGTATATTTTTTTGTAGTACAATAGGTTGAATAAATTTTGTTTTCATAATGAATCTTTCAAGATATTCTATTTCATTCGTGCGATTTTTTGTAGAAGGTAAAACTTTTTTATATTTTTCTAGTAAATGTAGGATTTCCCTTGTAATAATATTTTGTCCAAATAACATATGTATGTCATAAATGGAACTAATAATTACTATGTTTGTATCTAGTTGACTTTGTTGATAAAGCCACTCTTGCTTGTATAGGTCTAGCATGGCTATTTCAGTAATATAGATTAAGTGAATATTATGCTTGGTTAGAGTGGTTTGGTAGATATTATCTATGTGTTGTTTGGGTTGTGGTAACATGCTAAAATTGTAAGTTACATAGCACTGCAAGAATGTATATTTTCCTGTATGCGGCTGGCCATTAAGAAATATACGTTTATCTCGGTTGCGTATACTATGATTAAGTTCATCATAAACAGAATGACTTGTAAATAAAAAAGGTAGCCATGTTGGATATCTGTATTTATACGTGGCATCATATGCACTAAAAAGTTGTAGTTTACTTTTTAGTGCATGAAGTGATTTAACTGGTATACTGTGATTCGCATCTATACAGAAACACCACATTGCCTGTCTGTATTGTTGAGTATTCGTGTGGTTATCTTCTAAGGGATATGTTTCTGATGTATTATGACCTGTCTCAATAGGTATATAAACAAGTTTATCATTAGGTAGTGTTTTATCTGCTAGTACCTCTATGTGGCCATCTGATTTATAGAAAAACCCTTTATCTTTAATATGGAAAAATACACCCCATTTTTTTATATCAAGCTCCTGTGTGATATAGTGCAGATAAGCCCATATACCTTGGTTATCATATATTAAAATATCGTCATGGTAGTGCATTATGATACTCGCAAATTAAAACAACACTATAAGTAACATGAAATTGTATATTGTATTTTAGAATTTTATTAATCAAAAAATAATTCTTTTCTAGGTAGGCCTGTCTCGTTTTAGTGTTTTACAATGGAAAGTATTAAAAAACATAATTCTCGTGCTGTATATAGCATTTACTTGGTAGCCTTTTTAGATATGTTAGGCTTTGGAGTAATCATACCTGTTATTCGTGACATCACGATTTTTCTGTCTAAAGAGTCTTATTTAGACGGTATAGGTACTGCAGTCTTGAGTGGAGTATTAATGTCTTGTTATTCATTGGGACAATTTTTCTTCGCACCTATATTAGGTGGTTTATCGGATAGATATGGCAGAAAGAAAATTTTAATCCTATCTTTGGTGGGTAATCTACTAAGCTATGGAATATGGTGTATTAGTCATTCTTATGGTCTATTTCTGTTCTCTCGGTTGATTAGTGGAGTTAGTGGCAGTACAATTAGTGTTGCCCAAAGTTATGTAGCAGATATAACTTCTAAAGAAGATCGAGGCAAAGCTATGGGAATGTTGGGTGCACTTTTTGGTCTTGGTTTTGTTTTAGGTCCATTTATGGGAGCAGTGCTAAGTTCTTTTCCTCCTCCAACCTTTTTATTTAAATGGATTAATTTTAATCCATTTGCTTCTATTGGTTTGTTATGTATGGTTCTTTCTCTTACTGCCCTGGTTCTTGCAGTCTTTTATTTGAGAGAGTCGCTACCCGAGGCAAACAGAAATAGTAAGATTGTTTTTAATCTTCACGGCATCTTCCGTCTGCAGGTATCGCCTGTATTGTATAGATTGTTTTTAATCTATACAATTTTTTACATTGTTTTTGTTTCTTTAGAATCTACCTTAGCATGGGACCTAAAATATAGGTTTCAGATGGATATTCGCCAGACCGGTTTTTTCTTTACTTACATGGGTTTGGTACTAGTATTGATTCAAGGTGGTATTTATCGAGTGCTATATAAAAAATATTCATCAAAGCTATTAATACAGGTTTCATTAGTTTGTATTGGACTTGCTTTTCTTTTGTATCCTCATGCGTCTACATTACTTAGTTACTATCTAACTATTTTTCTTTTTACTTTAGGAATGGGTATTCTAAGTCCAACTCTAACTTCTACTACTTCACTCATATCTGAGGACAATGAAAGAGGCAAAAACATGGGGTTGTTACAGTCTGGGGCTTCTCTAGCAAGAGCTTTTGTCCCTTTTATAGCTACTTTACTTTATGATTATTTTTCCCATGCTAGTGTAGCTTATTTTTCATCTGGATTTATATTAATCTGTTTATTTGTAAGTTTTTCCCTTGTTGGTTTGCCACAGATAGCAGGCCGTAAAGAGACTTCTATTTGATTACTTATAATCTATAAAGTTTATCCTAATGTATCTGTGCACGTGTTAGAGCACAGATAGCGTTCTGGATACTAATATTCTTGTCTAAAAAATGGTTGAAAATCTACTAAGTTTGCAATTAAGTGACATAATGCTTACTTTTTTCTTACCGTTTGCTTCTTCTCTTGCAGTTATGCTTCTTGTGCGTTACTTTGATCGTAGAAATAGTAGCCGTAGTCGAATGATACACTTAATTGAACGTTCCCAAAAAGACATCAATAATCTTTTTCTTGCTAAGAAAGAAGAATTGGCAGATCTAGTGTCAGAATTTAATTTGATTAGATTGAATACAGATAAATATCTAGTGTCCCTTAATGAGCAGTTGGATAGTGCGAAACAATCCTTTAAAAATGTTGTTAATGCAAAGGAAGGTTTACAAAGTATTGAAATAGAATTAACTAATTTAGAGAGTACAGTATTCTCTGTTCAAGGTCAAATGACTTTTATTCACGATTCACTGGATAAAATTGATCGTAGTCATACTAAACTCCAAGGCATAGAAAAAAAATTTGAAGCATTAGAGAAGCAAGGTAATGAAATTCAGGTAAATTTTCAAAAAGACATTAATCATAAATCTGATATGTTGATTGATTCATCTGGCCGTAAAATCCAGGATTTTTTATCACAGGCTAATCAATCTTATTCTAACTTACAGCAAGGTCTATCTGAAAAACAGAGTATCCTAGAGCAAGAGCTTCAAGCTAGGTTTAGCACATTAGAAAGTCATACCCAAAACAATCTACATCAGCTTACTTCTGATTTAGAGCATCGAATACAAGTTGCCTCTTCTACCTTAAATGGCCTAGATGGCAAATCTAACCAACTTAGTGATAACCTAGAAATTAAGTTGCCTAGTATGCTATATCAAGTTAAACATGAATTTGAAGATTATATTGCTTTTAAAGATCAGCAGGTGATTGATTTACAACAAAGTATAGATGCTTTGCAATCTAAACTAGATACGGTGTCAGGAAATATTGGTAGTACCATGGAAGCACAAGAAAAATTATTTTTAGACCGTTTTTCTCAAATGAGCCATAACATACATGCTGAGATAGAAGAGCTAGATCTGGAAGCCCTAGAGAAAAAAGATAATCTACTAAAAGTAGTTAGAGACGAAGCCCATAATGTACGAGATCAAATTAGTAATTTTGAAAGTTTATTTTCTGTAAAAACTAGTGATATAGAGCAACATATTACTAGTTTATGTGATAATAGTATCAATCAATTTCTAGAAATATATGGAAAAAAATGTAAGGAAACAGAAACACTGTTTATACAACAGGAAGAAAATAGCAAGCTTATGCAGCAGATTCTTGATAGTACAAACGAAAAAGTACAAGAGCAGGGAGTTGAATTATTTGATCAAATGCAACAAGTCTGTACGTCTCATACGGATCAATTTTATCAAATAGTTTCCCAATCTAATAATGCGTATAGTGAAGCAATTAAAAGAGATAGGCAGGGGTTAGAACAGTTATCTGAAGATACTCGTTCTATGTTGAATCAAGCTAACCTAGAACTAGAAAAATTTAGAGTTAAAATTCTTGAAGAAGATCAAATGAAGCTAAAAACTATCCTGGCAAAGACAGAAAAAGATCTTATGTCTAAGCAGGATAGAATTACTGATGTTTTGGAACAAATAGAGCAAGGTGCCGAGAAGCATGAAGTTTACCAAATGCAGCTGGATAACGTAGTCCAGGAAGGTTGTCATACGCTAAGTGGTTATGTGAAAGATATAGGTCTTCAGGTTTCTACTGCACTGGTCAAGGTACGAGAACAAGAAAAAGATAGTTTGGATAGTTTGAAGGAATACAATCAAGATATTATATCTAATGTTAATCAAGGTGTAGTTGTCCTAGACGAACATAAAATCACTTTAAAAGATCATGTTTCTGGTTTATGTGATCAGTTGGATGGTAAATTACAACAAAATGAAATTAGTATGGATGAACATGCTAGTCGCCTTCAGTTGTTGTTTGGTGAATATTCACAGTCAATTGAAGATAAGATCCAAGTACATAATGATGTAGTGCAAAAAAATAGACTATCATTAGACCAACATTTGGATACTTTGTTGATTCGATTACATGAAATATTTGATATGCAACAAGCAAAAGTTGAAGATCAGAAAGAGACTTTCCAAGGTTATGTAGATCATGGTGTGCAAGTACTTGAAGATAAAGCACAAAATAAATATAGAGTCTTTAAAGAGCAAGAGGAAGAACTTTATAGACATATTCAGGTAGTGATTGATAACACAAAGGAACAGTTTAAAAGCCATGTATCCGACTTGGATGAACGTCATAACCAAACAGAGCAATATGTTACGAAGTATTTGCAGTTATTTGATAATAATATCCAAAAAGAGCTAACTTTATTCCAAAAGCATGAACAAGAAATAACTCATTTGGCTGATATTTCTATGGGTAAGCTCAATGAGAAAGTAGATTTTCTACAAAGTTATCAAAATTCGATAGATGATCAGAAACGTCTTATTCTAGATAGTATGGAACATAAGCTCCAAGAATATCAAGTTGTTTTGAGCTCTTTGATGGAAAATTATACAAAAGAGGGTGCAGGTATAGAACAAAAGTTACAAGAAGTTTTCAAACAATTATTATCTCGTTTACACCAAGAAATAGATAATCGTACTCAATTTATTGATTCTCAAAAACAGCTTTTGCAGGAGCATACAGATTCTTTACAATTAGATTTACAAAACCAATTTTCTGATAGCGAGAAAATTTTATCGTCCAGTTCAAATCAATTAGCTGAGTTGGCATCTCATTGGTTAAATGAATTGGATACAAAGTGCCAAACACAAGAAGGTCATTTACAGGAATACAATTTACTTTTGGGTAACCAGAAGGATACTATTCTCCAGTTATTGGCAGAGAAAATGCAAGAGGTAAAATCTATGCTCGAGTCAATATACACAACATCTATGGGACAGTATAGTCAACAAGAACAACAATTTGAGGAAAAATTAGATGGAGCTTTGCTTCTACTGCAATCTCATACAAATGAACAGGTGTCTATACTGCAATCTCAGAAGAAAGACCTTGTAGGTTATGTCGATTCATTGTGGTCGGATGTTGAGAAACGTTTTCATGATAACGATACGGCATTATCGTCAAGAACAGAGAATTTATACAGTGTAGTAACTAATTGGTTTGATGATCTACAAAAGAAATTACAAGTTCATGATGGCAAAATACATAATCATGAGATAGCTTTAGAAGAGCAGAAGAAACAAATTATCCAATCTTTAGACGAACATCTACATACTTCTGCATCTTCTTTATCTGCTCTAAGCGAATCTTCTTTAGAGGTCTATTCAGGTCGTGAAGAGGAATTTAAGAAATACATGTCAGATGCCCTATCTTCTATGCATTTAGAATTAGACAAAAATGTTCAACTATTAGCAACACAGAAATCTATTTTATCTGAGCATACAGATTCATTGTGGTTGGATGTTGAGAAACGTTTTCATGATAGCGATACGGCATTATCGTTAAGAACAGAGAATTTAGACAGTGTAGTAACCAATTGGTTTGATGATCTACAAAAGAAATTACAAGTTCATGATGGCAAAATACATAATCATGAGATAGCTTTAGAAGAGCAGAAGAAACAAATTATCCAATCTTTAGATGAACATCTACATACTTCTATATCTTCTATATCTGCTCTAAGCGAATCTTCTTTAGAGGTCTATGTAGGTCGTGAAGAGGAATTTAAGAAATATATGTCAGATGCCCTATCTTCTATGCATTTAGAATTAGACAAAAATGTTCAACTACTAGCAACACAGAAATCTATTTTATCTAAGCATACAGATTCATTGTGGTCGGATGTTGAGAAACGTTTTCGTGATAGCGATACGGCATTATCATCAAGAACAGAAGAGCTACATAGTATAGTAACTAATTGGTTTGATGATCTACAAAAGAAATTACAAGTTCATGATGGCAAAATACATAATCATGAGATAGCTTTAGAAGAGCAGAAGAAACAAATTATCCAATCTTTAGATGAACATCTACATACTTCTATATCTTCTATATCTGCTCTAAGCGAATCTTCTTTAGAGGTCTATTCAGGTCGTGAAGAGGAATTTAAGAAATATATGTCAGATGCCCTATCTTCTATGCATTTAGAATTAGACAAAAATGTTCAACTATTAGCAACACAGAAATCTATTTTATCTGAGCATACAGATTCATTGTGGTTGGATATTGAGAAACGTTTTCATGATAGCGATACGGCATTATCATCAAGAACAAAGAATTTAGACAGTGTAGTAACTAATTGGTTTGATGATCTACAAAAGAAATTACAAGTTCACGATGAGAAGATACACAATCATGAGATAGCTTTAGAAGAGCAGAAGAAACAAATTATCCAATCTTTAGACGAACATCTACATACTTCTGCATCTTCTATATCTGCTCTAAGCGAATCTTCTTTAGAGGTCTATTCAGGTCGTGAAGAGGAATTTAAGAAATACATGTCAGATGCCCTATCTTCTATGCATTTAGAATTAGACAAAAATGTTCAACTATTAGCAACACAGAAATCTATTTTATCTGAGCATACAGATTCATTGTGGTCGGATATTGAGAAACGTTTTCATGATAGCGATACGGCATTATCATCAAGAACAGAAGAGCTACATAGTGTAGTAAGTAATTGGTTTGATGATCTACAAAAGAAATTACAAGTTCATGATGAAAAAATACATAATCATGAGATAGCTTTAGAAGAGCAGAAGAAACAAATTATCCAATCTTTAGATGAACATCTAGGCACTTCTGTATCTTCTATATCTGCTTTAAGCGAATCTTCTTTAGAGGTCTATGTAGGTCGTGAAGAGGAATTTAAGAAATACATGTCAGATGCCTTATCTTCTATGCATTTAGAATTAGATAAAAATGTTCAACTATTAGAAACACAGAAATCTATTTTATCTGAGCATACAAATTCATTGTGGTTGGATGTTGAGAAACGTTTTCATGATAGCGATACGGCATTATCATCAAGAACAGAAGAATTGGACAGTGTAGTAACTAATTGGTTTGATGATCTACAAAAGAAATTACAAGTTCATGATGGCAAAATACATAATCATGAGATAGCTTTAGAAGAGCAGAAGAAACAAATTATCCAATCTTTAGATGAACATCTAGGCACTTCTGTATCTTCTATATCTGCTTTAAGCGAATCTTCTTTAGAGGTCTATGTAGGTCGTGAAGAGGAATTTAAGAAATACATGTCAGATGCCTTATCTTCTATGCATTTAGAATTAGACAAAAATGTTCAACTATTAGAAACACAGAAATCTATTTTATCTGAGCATACAGATTCATTGTGGTTGGATGTTGAGAAACGTTTTCGTGATAGCGATACGACATTATCATCAAGAACAGAAGAATTAGACAGTGTAGTAACTAATTGGTTTGATGATCTACAAAAAAAATTACAAGTTCATGATGAAAAAATACATAATCATGAGATAGCTTTAGAAGAGCAGAAGAAACAAATTATCCAATCTTTAGATGAACATCTAGGCACTTCTGTATCTTCTATATCTGCTTTAAGCGAATCTTCTTTAGAGGTCTATGTAGGTCGTGAAGAGGAATTTAAGAAATACATGTCAGATGCCTTATCTTCTATGCATTTAGAATTAGATAAAAATGTTCAACTATTAGAAACACAGAAATCTATTTTATCTGAGCATACAAATTCATTGTGGTTGGATGTTGAGAAACGTTTTCATGATAGCGATACGGCATTATCATCAAGAACAGAAGAATTGGACAGTGTAGTAACTAATTGGTTTAATGATCTACAAAAGAAATTACAAGTTCATGATGGCAAAATACATAATCATGAGATAGCTTTAGAAGAGCAGAAGAAACAAATTATCCAATCTTTAGATGAACATCTAGGCACTTCTGTATCTTCTATATCTGCTTTAAGTGAATCTTCTTTAGAGGTCTATGTAGGTCGTGAAGAGGAATTTAAGAAATACATGTCAGATGCCTTATCTTCTATGCATTTAGAATTAGACAAAAATGTTCAACTATTAGAAACACAGAAATCTATTTTATCTGAGCATACAGATTTATTGTGGTTGGATGTTGAGAAACGTTTTCGTGATAGCGATACGGTATTATCATCAAGAACAGAAGAATTAGACAGTGTAGTAACTAATTGGTTTGATGATCTACAAAAAAAATTACAAGTTCATGATGAAAAAATATATGAATATACTACCAATATGGATAAGCACAAAAATGTGTTGCTTATGGAAATGCAGGAAGTCATGTCTACAAGTGTTTCTAGCATAGAGACACAAAGTACCAAAATTAAATATTTAGTAGAAGGTTATACTTCTGATCTAGAGACTAAAGTAAATGATAGCCAATCTAAATTACAAACTCATGAGGTAGACTTTGATAGACATGTTACTACCATGCTGAATCAAGCAGATGAAAAAATTCATACACATAATCGTTCTTTAATGTCTAAGTATAATGAAATGGAAGATTACTTGGATACACAAATGAAGTTATTAAGTCAGCGTAGTGAAGAAGAAGAACATCTTATGAAACAACATGAAAGTGAAATAAAACATATTGCTGTTACTTCTTTGGGTGAAATTGAGGATAAAATACAACAAGGCCGTCATATTTTTGATCATGATAAGCGTAAGCTAGAGGATTATGTCAATAGTACTATGGCTAATGTTGAAGATAAAATTTATTCCTTTAAACATTTAATCACAGAGAGTAAGGGTGAAATTATAGAAGATAGCCAGAAGAGCATGAAAGAGAGTCTGATGGACGCACTTAATAAAGTGGAGGAAAATAAATTAGATATGATATCTGTTATTGAACATCAGACAGCTAAGATAACAAACTTACGCAGAGATATAGATACAAAACATAGTAATTTTATTGAAGATTTTAAACAGCATAGAGCTACTTTCGAACAGACTATACAGGTCTTGAAAGAAAAAGAATTAGATTCTTTTTCTCAGACAAAACAAGCTATTCTAAAAAGTACACAAGCAGATCTACAAGATGCTGTTAGAAGTAAGACACAATTATTCCAGAGTGATTTAGACGAAATAATTATTCAATTTAGTGACTTGAAAAATAAATCTACAAATGAATTAAATAAACTTAAAGTTAGCCAAGAAGACCTATATAAAACGATTCATTTAGAGGGCCATCAAGCTAATCACGAAATGCAGAGTTTTCGAGATTCTTTGCAACAGCTTAAGGAAGAAATTCATATCCTAGAACTTTCGAAACAACGTATTCAAGAGACACAGCTAGTTATATCTCATTTAACACAGACTTTAGATACCGTGGAACAAAAAAATGTAGAAGTTCAGAATGTTGCTAACCGCATAGATACTTTGAGCGAACTTACGTCTCAAGTAGAATCAAATATTTCTTCTGTGGAGAGAAAAGAAGAGAGAATTAAACAGGTCGAGGTCAAATTAAATACAATTTTAACCATGCAATCTGAAATAGTAGATAACAATCAAGCAATGCAGCAAATCCACCATATGATTAACCAGATTGTATCTGATTATACATTAATTGAAGAGCATAAAGGTAAAATTGATGGTTTAATCGAAGAAATGGTAAACCAGCAAAAATTAGTAGAAATATCAACCAAGCAGATGGAAGAGAAGAGTGTGGGTATGGCATCCATTACAGAAAAGATGGATGGTTTGGCTTATGAATATAAGCGTATGGAAAGTAAACAACAAAATATGAAGACTTATATGGAGTCATTATCTGATCAGATACTTTCGATAGAAAAAAATGAAGCTGAAATTGAGTTAGTGAAGCAAAAGTTTCTAGAAATTGAAGATCTCATTGAAGACGTTGATCGACGCAAACAGCAGATTGACACTCTGCGTCATAAGTTTGAAGACTTAAAATCTTCCATGCACGCTGATATTGCTCATATCCAAAAAATAGAAACTAACGCTGAACAAAAAGTAAAAAAATTAGCTGAATTTGTTGGTGTACTAGATGATTATATTCCAGATGTTTCTATAACCAAAGATGTCCAGCAGATTAAGAACATGTCTAATCATAAAGAAGTTGTTACAAAACTAGATAAAATGGGATGGACATCCGAAGAGATCGCTAAGAATATGAATATGGAGCTTGGACTTGTTAAGACGATTATAGCTACCCTAGACCGTTGATTAGTTTATCTCAACTTAATTACTTTTCACCTAATCAACTTCACAGTTTAGGTACAAATTCTCTGACCAACATCAAAGATCTACTATTATATGTGCCTCGTAGGTATATTGATTATTCCCACATATTTAATTTTAAAGATTATAAAGTTGGTGATTTAGTCACTTTTTGGGGTAAAATTATTTCTAATAAAATCCAATATGGTAAAAGTAGACGGTTGGTACTAGTATGTAGCAGGCATCATCTTTCTTTGGATATTATTTTTTTCCAGGGTATCTCTTATTACACACAAATTTGTAAAATTGGTACTGAAATTGCTTTTTCTGGTAAATTAGTAAAATTTGCGGGCCATTTTTGCATGCTACACCCAGAATTTGAGGTACTTACTGGTGATGATCTGGTACATACAGGCAAGATAGTACCTATTTACAAAACTACGGATGGTATGCGTAAAAATGGGCTTACTAGTAGAACCTTACGTGAAGCCGTACATATGGTCTTAAAAAATTATCAAGAGTTTATACAAGATTATTTATCTTCCTCTACCTTAAAATCTATCCGTCTATTAGGTATACAAGATGCCCTTCATAAAATACATTTTCCCATGACATATTATGAAGTTAAATTGGCCAAAGAACGATTGGCATTTGATGAGATTTTTGTTTTTTCTAGTATTATGCAACATAAAAAACATGAACGTAGAAAGCTTAGAAAAACGTATCCACTTATTAGAAGAGAAAAAAAATGGCCTAGTCAGTTAAGAGATTCATTAGATTTTACTTTAACAAATGATCAACATGAAGCTATAACAAAATTATGTGAAGCAGCATATAGCCCACATCCATTTGGCATTCTATTACAAGGAGATGTTGGTAGTGGCAAGACATTAGTAGCCTTATTACTGGCACTTGAATACGTAGAAGAAAAAATACAAGTGGCTTTGATGGCTCCTACTGAGGTTCTTGCTAAACAGCATTATAAAACTGCCACCCAATTATTATCTATCTTTCCGTTTATACCTATTGAGTTGCTTTTAGGAACGGATACTCCATTAAATAAAAAATCTAAGTTGGATCGTATTGCAAAAGGAGATTCGTTACTGATTATAGGTACACATAGCCTTTTACAAGATAAATTGACCTTTTTTAATCTTGGTCTTGTTGTTATTGATGAACAGCATCGTTTTGGTGTAAAACAACGAGAGATACTTCGTGCTAAAGGTAACATGCCCGACATTCTAGCTATGACAGCTACTCCTATTCCTCGTAGCTTGACACTGGCACTCTATGGTGATTTGGATACATTATTTATTAAAGAGAAACCAGGTAATCGGCAAGAGATAGAAACCTTTCTTTTTCAGGAGGAAGATCTATCTAGGATTTATGCCAGCATCAAGAAGTATATATCACAAGGTAGACAGGCATATATTATCTATCCCATCATTGATGAATCAAATACTAGAACTTGGGCTTCATTAACCCAAGACTATGAATATTTAAAAACAGAAATTTTCCCTGGAGAGAATATAGATATTTTGCATGGTCAACTATCTACCGACGATAAAGCTATGACAATGGAACGTTTTAGAGAAAACCGTATTAGTATTCTGGTATGTACCACTGTTATTGAGGTGGGGGTTGATGTGCCTAATGCCAATGTTATTGTGATTCGTGAATCTGATAAATTTGGTTTGTCCCAGCTACACCAACTTAGAGGTAGAGTGGGCAGAGATAAGTATAAAAGTTTTTGTGCTTTGGTTGCCTCTAAAAATATTACCGCAGAAGGCCAACAAAGGTTAGAAGCTATGTGTAATTCTAATGATGGTTTTTACCTTGCCGAGAAAGATTTTGAGATAAGAGGTACAGGAGAGCTATTGGGTCTAAAGCAATCAGGAAGTTCTGAATTTAGAATTGCCGATCTAAGATACCAAAGCCATTTGATCCCCTTGGCTAATCAAGTTTTCCAAAGTAACCCTAATCTTTTGTATAGTGTGTTTGATAAAAAAACCATGAAAAATTTATTAAGCAAAGGAATTATTTTATTTACAAACTAATATTTGTTTGTAAATCCAATCTGTTAGGTGTAATCATAATAACATCCTAATATAACACTCCTTGATTGATTATGCTTTATTACTTTTTATACCCACTGAAAGATCTATTTGAGTCCCTTTCCTTTTTACGTATTTTGGGCTACGTTTCTTTTAGAACTGTTTTCTCTGCCATTACAGCCTTAAGCTTTATGTATTTTTGGGGTAAGCCTTTTATTGCTTTAGTGAAAAAATGGAATCTCAAAGAAAATATTTATTCAGATGGTCCTAAAAGTCACATTAACAAAGCAAACACTCCTACCATGGGTGGCATCTTAATTATAGCCTCTACAGCTACATCCACTATTATCTGGGGTAATTTTTCTAATCATTATTTATATATTATTTTATTAGCAACTTTATTGTTGGGTATAGTGGGATTCTGGGATGACTATCTTAAATCAGTGCTCCGTATAGAAAAAGGGATGAAGGCTAAGGTAAAATTATTTTGGCAAATTTGTATTGCTTTCATCTTTGCCATTACAATATATTATTTTCCTTACTATCCAGAAGAACAACGTAATATTACCACAGAATTATTCATCCCATTTATGAAAGAACCTTTATTTTTTATGGGACAGTTCGCTATTTTCTTTTGGGGGCTAATTGTATTAAGTACCTCGAATGCAGTGAATCTCACGGATGGTTTAGATGGTCTGGCGATTGGTTTATGTGCTATTGTATTGGGCACACTAGGTATTATAGCCTATTTATCTGGTATCGCTTCAATTGCTAATTACCTTTTAATACCATTTATACCTGAAGTAAACGAATTGTGTATTCTTCTCTCTGCAACGTTAGGTGCTTCTATTGGTTTCTTATGGTTTAATAGTTATCCTGCTACTATCTTTATGGGCGACACAGGCAGTTTAGCCATTGGTGGCTTGATTGGTATGGTTTCTATTTGTATTAAACGAGAGATCATGTTGTTACTTCTGGGCGGTATTTTTGTTATAGAGGCATTAAGTGTAATTGTACAGGTACTGTTTTATAAGAGTCAACAAAGAAGGTTATTGCTTATGGCACCTATACACCATCATTTTGAACTTAAAGGTGTACACGAGAGCAAGATAGTGATTCGATTTTGGATTATAGGGAGTTTTTTAAGCCTACTATCTTTAGCAACACTTAAAATTATTTAGCTATTATTCAGTATCAAATATACGTAGATCTTTTAAAACTGCATCCGCTATGCCATATTGTACAGCTTCCGAAGCATTCATATAATAGTCCCTATCTGTATCTTGATGAATTTGTTTTAATTTCTTTCCGCTTCTACTTGCCAATATCTGATTCAGTTCATCTCGAGTTTTTTTAATTTCTTCAGCCCGAATTTTAATATCAATGGCTGGTGCAACAATCTGTCCCGAGATTAAAGGCTGATGTATCATTACCTTAGCATGCTCCATAATATAGCGATGACCTTTTTCTCCCGCACAGAATAAAATAGCACCCATTGAGGCTGCCATACCCATGGTAATTGTATATACTGGTGATGAGATCATTTGTATGGTGTCAAAAATTGCCATTCCAGAACTAATTACCCCACCAGGAGAATTAATAAAAAAATAAATGGGCTTTTTAGAATTTTGATATTCTAAAAATAATAATTTTTCAACTAGGATGGCAGAAGATTTATCCGTCACTGCGTCCCATAAGAATATTTGACGTCTATCTAAAAAATTTTGTTGTATTTTATCATTAATATTTGTATCTTTCTTAGATTCTTCTTCGTCATGCATAATCATAGTAAAGCAGATTGTTAAGTGTAATAGACATAGTCAACTATTTTTGCTATATGATTGTCTGGGATAGCTATTTTGATTTAAGAAACTGTCAATAAAATTAATCCTATTATAGCATATGTAACATATGTCTATGGGTTGGATATATTACATAAATTTTAATTGTACGTAATACATACATAATAAACTTTATACGTAATGAATTTTGACAATTTTTATAATCATTTGTTAGTTCAGAATAACCAAGAAAAAGGTGATCAATTTGAAACTTTAGTAAGGAATATATTTAAAAAATATATCCAAGAGGCTGATACAAATATTAGAAATATTTGTATATGGCAGGAATGGGAATACAGACAGACTCGTGATCTAGGTATTGATCTTGTCTGTGAAAAAATGGTAAATAATGAAATACAATATACTGCCATACAATGCAAATTTTTAAAAAGAGATACCACTTTATACAAAAGTAATGTTAACAGCTTTTTAGCTAATATCCATACAGAATTTAGGGTTGATGGCCAAAATAAAATATTTAGTAGGGGTGAGATTTATGCCACTACAAACAAGATTAGCGATAACCTATTAAAACAACTTGATAACCTTGAAAAGGACGTATCCATTAGGACATATGATGATATAAGTAAGAGTGGTATAAGATGGGATAAAGACATCAAGAAGATAGTAAGGAAAACTAAAGAATTACGTTTATACCAAAAAGAAGCCCTAAATAGTATTACATCAGGTTTTAAAGAAACCAACCGTGGTAAGTTAATCATGGCTTGCGGTACTGGCAAAACCCTTGTGGCTATTAATGTAGTATCAGAAATGCAGGCGAAACGTGTTTTATATCTATTACCATCATTATCTTTAGTTCAGCAAACCTTAGATGTGTTTAGGTGTGATAGTGCTTATAGTTATGAATCAGGTTTAGTATGTAGCGATCACAGTATCAAGAATAAAGATGATGATTATGACGAATATCGTTATAAAAACGAGGATAATATCCTATTTACTCCAAAATCTTTAAGACAGTTAACTGGCTTATCTCCAACTACAGATCCAACCAAGATAAAAGATTTTTTACAAAGTAATAAGGATGACATAAAAATCGTATTTAGCACTTACCAAAGTTTAAATAAAATCCAAGAGGCTTTTAAGCAATATAAAGACTTACCTAAATTTGATATTGTGTTTTGTGATGAGGCACATAAAACAGCAGGGGTACAAGTAAGAGACAAAATATCTAATTTTAAGCTGATACAAGATCCAAATAACATCCCGTACAACAAAGTTTTATTTATGACAGCTACGCCAAAAATCTATGGCGAAACAGCACAAAAGCAAGCCCAAAAAGAAGAGGGCGTTGAAATCCTTTATACGATGGATGACGAAAAAGTATACGGTAAGGAATTTTTTAATTATTCTTTTGGTAAAGCCATTGAAGATAATTATCTAACAGATTATAAAGTTGTTATATTAAAAATTAGAAAACACATGTATAAGAAAACCAAAGATAAATTATATTTTACGAGTGAGTTTTCTTTTGATGATGATACTGACATAGCTAGGAAAAATAAAGAGAGCCTACATAAAATATTATTCGAATTTATTAAAAGAAAAAATATCAAAAAAACTCTTGTTTTTACCCACCGTATTAGTGAGTCAAAAAAATTTACTGAGACAGTTGAAACTACCATAAGCAATACAAATAAAGATATAAGTGCTAGACATGTTTCGGGTTCTGATAGTGCTTATATTAAAAAAGAAAAATTGGCATGGTTGAGAGAGGAGGGGGGTGAGAATAAAGACAATGAATCCAAATCTTATAAATTTTTAAGTAATGCAAAATGTTTAACTGAAGGGATAGACGTACCTAATATAGATGGTGTTTTATTTTTAAGAGCTAAAAAAAGTAAAATTGATATTGTACAGGCGGTAGGACGTGCCATCCGAAAATCAGATAACAAACGCCTTGGTTATATCATCCTACCCATAATTATACCATCAGGAAAATCTGAAGATAAAATTTTAGAAGGTAGCGTTTACAAAGAAACGTGGAATATTTTAAAAGCGTTAAGAAGCCATGACGAAAACCTAGGGCTAGACATAGATAAAATTAAATTTAATAAAAAGCCATTTAAAATAGATGTCGAAGAACATGAAATTGATGAGGATGGTAATACAGAAACCTCAGAGCACGAAACAGTAAAAATAGATCATACCACTATTCCAGAGCAAAATGAACTTTTTAAGCATGAAGATTTATATTTACATATCCTAAAAGAGGTAGGTGATCGTAATTATTTACAGACATGGACCGATCACATTGTAAGTTTAACAAAAAGGCTCTTAGACCAAATCGATCAAGAATTATCCACAAACCAAAAATTTGCCAAGGTATATGAAGAGTTTACGGAAGTATTAAGAAAAACAGTTAAGCAAAATCTAAACAACAATAACATAAAAATTATGTTATGTCAACACCTCATTACAGAACCTATCTTTTTGATTTTATTCCCCGAAAAATCCATATTAAACAACATACCTCTGTTTAAAGACATCGAAAAAGTATTAACCTACACTAAACGAAGCAAAGAAGAACTACGATATGAGCTAAAAGAATTTTACGAAGACGTAGAAAATCGTGTTAAAGGAATAAGCAACTTTAAAGATAAACAAGAATTTTTAAATAAGCTATATGGCGACTTCTTTCAAAAAATAGATAAAGAGTTAGCAGATGAGCAAGGTGTAGTTTATACGAAACAAGATATTGTTAGCTTCATGATACGTATGTCTAATAGTATCTTTAAGCAAGAGTTTGGAAAAAATATAGATAGCTCAGATATTCGGATTATTGATCCATTTGTAGGTTCTGGTAATTTTATAATCAATGTTTTACAATATTTTAAAGAAACCTTAAAAACAAATAAGAAGCAATTAAGCCACAAATACCAAAAAGAAATTTTTTGCAATGAAATCAATTTATTAGCTTATTACATCGCAACTATTAACATACAATATTATTACCATGAAATAACAGGAACGTATCAAGACTTTACAAACATATCATTGGTGGACACATTTAAGACCATTGAAGATAGCTTAAACCAAAACAAGCCTGCTTTTACGGGTGAATTATTTAAAAAGCTAGAAAACCCTAAACGTATTGAAGAGCAAAAAGAAAAATCAATCAATTTTATTATTACCAATCCTCCATATAATAGATCACAACGTGGTAGTTATATGCACATAGATAATAACATAGAAAATCTCTACAAAGAACCTAACCCAGTTAGCAAATTGTTTAATTCTTTATATGATGATTATGTAAGAGCATTTATTTATATTAAAGAAAGATTAGATAAAGAAGGTATCGCATGTGTAATTACAAATAACCAATTTATTGATAAAACTACATTTTATTCATTTAGAGAACAACTACAAATAGATTACGATAAAATATACCATTTTGACTTAAAAGGCAATAGCAGAGATTTAAGCAAAGAAGATATAAAAAAACAAGGCGGTAATATATTTGGTATTATGACGGGTGTAGGCATTACGATATTAGTTAGAAATCCAAAATATACCAAAGATACAGGAAGAATATACTTATACCAAATAGCAGACTATACCAAACAACAAGAAAAATTAGATATACTTAATGATATAAATACCATAGATGATATAAAAAATGAACTAACTATTTTAGATCCTAAAAAACAACCAGGAAAAGATAAAAATATCTGGATAAATTTAGGTACAAAAGAATATGAACACTTCTATCTATTATCAGATAATAATAAAAATAATCAAAATAAGATATTTAATAAATTTAGTAAGGGGCTAATAAGTAATCGAAATAATTGGGTAACTGATTTTGATAAAGATATTTTAGAAAATAAAATAAAACTATTAATAACAGAACATAATAACATAGTAGATGAAAATAATACATATGATGATAATCTCTACTGTATGAATTTTGAGAATATTAAACCAAAAGAAAAAATATCATTTGACCAAAACAAAATTATATTATATCATTGTAAACCATTCGTTAAGAAATACGTTTATCTAGAAAAGAATTTGTTTGCTCGTACTTATAAAATATTAGATATCTTTAGAACCGAAAAAGAGGACCTAGCAATATGTATGACTGGTAAAGGTAAAGGTGATTATAGTAATATTATAAGTGATAAACCTATAGACCTGCAATTTTTAGGAAATGCAGATGTATATCCATTATATTTTTATACTCGTGATAACATACATAGTAACATAACACAAACATCCATAGACTATTTTACAAATATCTATGGAAAAAAAGTAAAAGACAAAGATATATTTTATTATATTTATGCCATAACCAATTCATTAGAATATAAAGAGACATATAAAAATAATTTATTTAGAGACGATCCCAGAATACCTATTCTTAAAAAGTATGATGATTTTGTAGCTTGTATAAAAATAGGTAAGGATTTGTCTAATCTACATTTAAACTATGAAACTTTAAAAGCCACAAAAGATGTTGTTATAAGCGAGGTAAAAAATAAATCACAAAACCATTATAACCTAGAATTTAAACCAGGTTTTACAAAAATAAAATATAAAAAAGAACAGAAAAAAATTATCTACAATGATAACATCATAATCAATAATATCCCAATTGATAAACTAAACAAGTATTTAGTATCAGGTAAAAATATAGTAGAACATTTAGTTGGCTTGTATAAAGTAAAAAACTTTAAAAGTGGCATGAGCAAGAATCCCTATCTTTATCAAGAAAAGTTATATGATGACCCTAATAATTTTGATAGTGATAAAAAAGGTAAATACATATATGATCTTATATTAAAAGGAATTACATTAGGCATAGAAACAGAAAAACTTATCCAGCAAATACCTAAGATAGAAAATAACTTTGTAAATATTACTCACAACACATAAACGTAACAAAGAAAACTACAACTAATTTACGAAGAGTAGCTACTATGTAATTACTATACTGTGATTTTGTTATTTATATTTAATTTTATATAAAAAAATGGGAATATTTGAAATTTTTTTTAAAAAATAGGCATTATATATGTAAGGAGAGAATATGAATATAAATGAAATACTCAGTCATCCATCTATCAAAATGTGGATAGGCATAATCATTAGTGGTGTTATTGGTGGTTTTTTAGCTCAGATGGAGTCTTCACCTAAAATAATCCATAAGCGTAGAAAAAAAGATATATCACAAAAGATTAATGGCGACAAAGAAACATAGAAAATAGAGAGTCAGCATTATATCTGGACAGAATAAATTTGGTTAGCCATTTCTTTATAGAGTGATATTCTCATCATATTATTGATCATAGTACAAGCTTTGAAAGTCTACTCTAGTAAATAAGAATTTATTCTAGAAAGAAGAATATCTTATAAATACTTAGACTGTCCATAACTGGACTTCGCTTTTCACATAAAAAGGATCTAGTATATAAAAACGGATTGACACCTTTGTCAATCTCCACGGGTTATGGGCATGCTAAGGGAACTTTTACTTACACCTTATATGCATGCTGGTTTACTTTTTTTAAGAGTTGCTCTTGGCTTGCAATTCATGTTTTCTCACGGTTTACCCAAACTATCACTTGGTCCAGCAGGCTGGAGCAAGATTGGTTCTGTTATGGGAAACCTTGGTATTACAGCTTTTCCTGCTTTTTGGGGCTTCTTAGCTGCCTTGTCAGAGTTTGGTGGTGGTCTATGTCTGGTTTTGGGTCTTCTTACTAGATTCTCTGCCGGAGCCATGGCATTTACCATGTTGATGGCTGTTGTGTTACATATCACCAGGGGAGACTCTTACCATGAAATTAGCCATGCTCTTGAGTTAATGATCGTATTTACGAGTATTAAAATTATGGGTGGTGGTAAATATACCTTAGATCACCAGCTATTAAAGTGGCCAGCAGAGTAATATGACTTTAAGAAATAATATTTGTTTTATCTCTAACATAGTGGATAAAAGGCTTGTTGTAACAGGTAGTTTTTTTGCTTTTTTTTCGTGAGTAGATCTTCAAGTTTTTTTGCTCATGAATCATCCTGTTTCGTTTGTGGTGATTCGGGATTTAATGCTGATGTTACTTTTGATGAAACTTCTCACTGTATAGATTTTCCCTTTAGTTTTTCTGCTAGTCTTGCAGGTATGCCAGCTAAGGCCCATGGAGGAATGATCTCTTCTGTGTTACAAGAGGCTCAGGAGGCTTTGTGTTTTCATCTGGGGTATGCGGTTGTGCTTGATCAAGTACGTTTTGAGTTCAAGAAGGCTATTGATATTGATGTAGAGATCTATGTGCGAGCCGATCTGTCTTACATAAAGAATAATCATATTTTATTTGTTAAAGCTTTAATAGAAGATTCTAATAACTTACTATATGCCCGCTCTATAAGTATATGGAATTCTATTTCCTACGAAAACTTACAGGAACCTCCTTTCAATTATACTTCAGAAAAACACACAAGAGTTGTTAGCATTCTACAAGAGAAAAAACAACTTTCTGCTAACTTTTTAAAAGAAAAAACAAAAAAATTGTAAAGTAAATTATTATTTGTTCGAAGATGAGACCATGTTCCTTGAACGGTTGACATGGGGTAAGTCCCAATTTTTACTTGAAAAAGGTATGAATGTTGCTGTTAAAAGGCATCGAGTTCTAGCTGACAATATTGCCAATATCGATGTTCCACACTTTAAACGTTCAGATGTCTCTTATGAAGCACAATTGCGTCGTGCTTTCGAAACAGAAAAAAAATTTAAAAGGGATCATATTTCCATTAAGCTAACTCATAGTAAACACATGGCTTTTAGCAAACCATTAAATTATAAGAAAGTAAACTCTAGAACGAATCTAGACTATCTAACAACTATGAGAAATGATGGTAACAATGTTGATGTGGAACATGAAATGTCTTTATCTGTCAAAAACCAATTACGCTATCAGGCTATGGCTAATTTAATGAATTCTAGTTTTAGAAACATGAAAATAGCATTACAACCCACCTAAAATTATTTAAGATATGTTTGATTCTATCAATATTGCATCTACAGGGCTTTCAGCTCAACGTTTAAAAATGGATGTCATTTCTAATAACATCGCTAATGCAACCAGTACACGTACCACAGAAGGAGATGGCCCATATCATCGTCGCAGAGTGGTTATGCAACCTATTAATATGCGTACACGATGGAGATCTGCTATGTATCCTTTTGGTTTACGTACAGGAGAAGGCAAAGGAGTGCGTGTTTCTCGCATAGAGAGAGACGATACAACACCATTAAGAATAGTTTACGATCCAGGACATCCTGATGCCATTAAAATAGGGGATAAAGCAGGGTATGTACAGTATCCTAATGTTAATCCTGTCACTGAAATGGTGGATATGATTGTGGCTAGTAGAGCCTATGAAGCCAATGCACAGATTATTAATGGGGAAAAAAGTATGTTTCAAAGTACAATGGGCCTTCTCAGGGCCTAAAAGCATGGTTTATATAACAAAAATCTATATAATTATATAAGAAGAAAGGCAAAAATAAATTGACAAGTGAAATTCATATATAGAATAGGAGATAAAGAGACATAATATGATAAAAGAACTATTTACCCAAAATCTAACTTCATCATTGGTGGATGGAGACCAAGTACAATTAAAAACCAGCCATCATAAACATCAAACAGGTATTTCTAATGACTTAGTTAAGACAGATCTACCCACCACCTTCGCAGGTGTTCTAAATAAGGCACTAATGAATGTAAATGATCAGCAAGTAAATTCAGAGCATCTTATACAACAATTAGTGGCGGATCCAAGTTCGGTCAATTTACATAATGTTATTATTGCATCTGAAAAGGCACGCATGTCACTCACATTTACCAAAGCTGTTACAGACCTAGCTATAAAAACCTATAGAGAGCTAACTAACCTCAGATAATTCTATGCCAAAATTTGCAGACCTCTATCAACATGTATTAAAAATACTCCAACAGCTTAGTCTATCACAAAAAGTAGTACTATCCATGATTTTCATTGTGGTTATCAGTGCTCTTTCTTTAATTAGTTTTGTGTCTATAGATAGTAAAATGGTTTTACTGGCTTCAGATATTGAGACCGCCGAGTTTAATGCTATTACTACTAAGTTAAAAGATAACGATTACCCATTTACTACAAGCGGTACAGACTCTATCTCGGTAAAGAGTACAGATAGGAATGCTATTTTAATGCTTATGGCCCAAAATAATATTATACCCAAGGGTGTGCCTGGATATGAGTTATTTGATATTCATGATTGGTCAGAAACTCAATTTGAGAAAGATATTAAAAAACAAAGAGCTTTAATGGGCGAGATTACAAAAACTCTTGAAACCTTAAAATCTATTCATAAAGCACGGGTGTTAGTTTCTTTTCCTGATGATAAACTTTTTCAAGACAATATAATACCTGTTACGGCTGCCATCCAATTAAATTATGCACCTGGATATACAGAACTTAAGAGAAAAGAGATTATGGGTATTACGACACTAGTGTCTAGATCTATACCTGGCTTGGCTAAGGAGAATGTAGCGATTAGTGGGCCTGAAGGTGACATTATTAATGATTTTGATAATGAACTAGATAGACAAAAAAGAAACTTGCAAGAAGTAAGTGCTCAACTTAGAATCCAAGAAAAAGAAAGAAGACGAGTATTGAAAGATATAGAACGTTCTCTTAATTCTTTATATGGGAAGGGAACGTATGGGGATCGTTATGATATTATTCGCCTAGATATTAAATTACGTTGGGACGAAGAAGAAATAGAAAGAAATGAAGTTTCCCCCGTTGTGATGATACCCGATAACCCCAATACACCGTACTCTGAGAGAAAAGTACAGGATTCTCTCAGAGTTTCTTCAAAATCTACTAAAGAATCATTTGAAGGTAATGGATTTACCCCAGAAGGCCCAACAGGTACAGAACCCAACATTCCACCTGGCTATAAAGATCGTGATTACCAAAAAGCAAAATACAATAAAGAAGAAACTATTCATAATAATGAGTTTAATAAATCACATCACAAAATTAAAAAGCAATTATGGGAATACGGAGTCATCAACCTAGCTGTTGTATTAGATGGTCAATGGAAACGAGGTAAAAAAACCAAGGATGGTTTAGCCTATGAAAGAAATTACGTGTCTGTGTCTGATAATGAGTTACGTGCCATGACTGATTTACTCAAAAAAGCCATAGGTTATGATTCGTCTCGAGGGGACCAAATTTCGGTTAAGCACATCCAAAAAGATAGAACTAAACAGTTTGGAGAAGAAGATAGCACATTAAGAGCTGCTAAGATGCGACAACGTGGCCTTTTGATTGTATTGTTTGTTTTATTGACAATTGGCATTTTTACTACTGTAGGGCATTTTATACGTCGTGAATTATTGAGGCGTAAAAAAATCCGTGAAGAAGAATTAGTTGCTCAGCAAAGACTTATGAGAGAGGCAGCATTGAGAGCCATTGAACAAGAGGGAGTGGAGTTAGAAATACCTTTAGAAGAAAAAGCAAGACAGGAAATGTTAACTAATGTTATCAACATGGTGAAAGACAAACCAGAAAGTGTAGCTCACCTTGTTAGAACTTGGATCGCAACGGAAGAATAAGTAGAATAGGAATTTGTTTATATGGCATCAACGGTGAGTAAAACAGAGTTTACAGGTAAAGAAAAAGCTGCCATCTTCTTATTAACTATTGGTCCAGAAGTTGCTGCCGAAGTGATGAAACAACTTTCAGAAACAGAAGTGGATTCGCTTACGTATGAAATCGCTCGATTAGATAAAATCACTCCACAAGATAAAGAATATATCCTACAAGAGTTTCAAGAGCTAATGATGGCTCAAGAATTTATTACACGTGGTGGTATTGACCAGGCAAAAGCTATTTTAGAGCAGGCATTGGGTACACAAAAAGCCATTGATATTGTAAATAGACTCACCAGTTCTCTTCAGTTACGTCCATTTGATTTTGTTCGTAGACAAGACCCTGCTCATTTATTTAACTTTATACAAAATGAACATCCACAGACAATCTCTCTAATTTTATCTTATCTAGATCCGCAAAAAGCAGCAAATATCTTATCTAATTTACCTTATCAAATTCAGGCTGATGTGGCTAAACGTATTGCAACTATGGACCGTACGTCTCCTGAAGTATTAAGAGAAGTAGAAAGAGTATTAGAAAGAAAATTATCCACCTTGGCTAATGAAGATTTTACTTTAGCGGGTGGTATCGAAACCATTGTAGAAGTGTTAAACAATGTAGATAGAGGTACAGAAAAAAGTATTATTGAGGCCCTAGAAGAAGAAGACCCTGAACTAGCAGAAGAAATTAAGAAAAAGATGTTTGTTTTTGAAGATATTGTTCTATTGGATGATAAAGCTATTCAGAAAACATTGCGTGAGTTAGATAACCAGGATTTAGCTAAAGCTCTTAAGTCAGTAGATACTGAAGTACAAGAAAAGATTTTTAAAAATATGTCAAAAAGAGCTGCTACCTTACTCAGAGAAGATATGGACTTTATGGGACCTGTACGATTGAAAGATGTTGAAGAAGCTCAGCAAAAAATTGTAAATATTATTCGAAAATTAGAAGAGGAAGGTGATATTGTTGTTGCCCGTGCCGGTGAAGATGAATTGGTCTTATAATATTTTGTCTTTTATAAATAGATTTAGTCGGAGTATTTTATATGTCTAAAATATTATATAATCACCATAATATTAAGCGTGAATCTGATCCTATCATCTTGGATCTTCCAGATAAATATAAAAAATATCAACAACTTGATGAGTTACAAGAATTTGGTTTAGATCTAAAAGGTGAGATTAATGAGAAATATGATGGGCCCAGTATTGAACAAGTTGAAGCAGAAATCAAAAAATATAAAGACGAAACAGAAAAAGAAATAAATAGAAAAAAGAAAGATGCAGAAAAACGACGTGAAGAGATTGTTGAAGAAAGTAAGTTAGAATCTTTTCGATTAATTCAAAATGCTAAAGAAAAAACAAAAGAGATATTGAGCCAGGCTAAGTTAGAAGCAGAGCAAATATTAGAAAGAGCAAAGTTAGATAATGAAAGAATGCTTAAAGAAGTTGAAATACAAGTTAGCCAAATTGAGCATGATGCTTGGCAACAGGGATATGATGCTGGCAGAGAGGTCGGTTATAAAGAAGGTCAAGCAGAAGTTAAACGTATTATTGATCGTTTGGGTAGTGTTTTAGGGCACGCTATTGATATTAAAGAAAAAATTATTTATGAATCAGAGAAACAAATGGTAGATATCATTCTGATGATTACCCGCAAAGTTATTAAAGATGAAATTGTAGAGAGAAAAGAGATTGTTATAAATAATATTAAAGAAGCCATGCTGAGCGTAAAAAATAAAGATAGAATTGATATACGTGTAAATTTTGCAGATTTAGAAGTGACGACTGCACATAAAAGTGAGCTTATTGGATTAATGGAAACCTTGAAGCGAATCAATGTCTATGAAGATAGCCGTATTGATCGTGGTGGTGTTGTGATTGAAACAGAAATTGGTTCTATTGATGCTCGTATTTCTTCCCAACTTACAGAAATAGAACGAGTGATTAGAGATATTCAGCCTAATTAATTTTTAACTAAGATGATTAAAAAACAAGGTCTTTCTTCCGTTGATGTCCTTTCTAAGTACAAAAATGTTATTGAGCATCATACCTGTATTTATCCAATTAGTACTGTCTTGAGTGTAACAGGTAGTATTATTAAGGCGGCACCCGCAGAAGTGCAAATTGGTGAGTCTTGTAAAATTGTAAAAAATGGTACAGATAATGTAATTGAAGCAGAAGTCATTGGTTTTAATGAAGATCATGTTCTACTTTCACCTCTAGGTAGCATTAAACAGATATCTTTGCGCTCTACTGTAATTTTTACAGGAGAATTACCCTACGTGTATGTGGGACAAGAACTCTTAGGCAGGGTGGTAGATTCTAATTTGTTTCCCCTTGATGGTAAGCATAAAATATATGGTGAAATGAAGATGCCTATTCATGCTCGAACAGGTAATCCACTAAATAAATCAGTGATAGATTCTCCTCTCTATCTTGGAGTACGTGCCATTGATGCTTTTCTGACAGTTGGTAAAGGACAACGAATTGGTATTTTTTCTGGTTCAGGTGTAGGTAAAAGTACTTTATTAAGTATGATATCTTCTTATTCCCAGTCAGATATTAATATCATTGCCTTGATTGGTGAACGTAGTAGAGAAGTAACAGAATTTGTTAAAAAAGGCTTGAGTAAAGAAGCGTTAGAAAATACTATTTTAGTAGTTTCTACTGCAAATGAAACGCCAATGAATAAAATTAAAGCTGCCTTGGTTGCTAATACCATTGCTGAATATTTTCAAAAGTTAGGTAAAGATGTGTTATTGCTTATTGATTCTTTAACTCGTCTGGCAATGGCTCAACGAGAGATAGGCTTGTCAGCCGGAGAACCAGTCACAACGAAAGGGTATCCTACGTCTGTATTTTCTTTGCTTCCTAATATACTAGAACGAGCAGGAGTGTCTGAAGAAGGTGGCAGTATTACAGGTATTTATACAGTATTAGTTGAAGCTGATGATTTTAATGAACCTATTTCAGATGCTACTAGAGGCATCTTAGATGGTCATATTATTTTAAGTCGTAAGCTTAACCAACAAGGATTTTTCCCTTCCATTGATATTGTTCATTCTATTAGCAGATTGGCCATTAATGTTATGC
Organism: Leptospiria bacterium; assembly: GCA_965262015.1. GTDB lineage: Bacteria > Spirochaetota > Leptospiria > Turneriellales > CBDBES01. The sequence goes on along the minus strand of OZ253494.1, from coordinate 476,364 downwards.
CAAAAGACAAGTATAAAATGGTTATGATTTTTAGAGAATGCTTGGCTCTTTACGAAGAAAATGAAGATATTATTAAAATGGGTGCTTATGCCAGTGGGCAAGATCCTCTACTAGATATTGCTATACAACTTAAACCACAAATTGATCAGTTTTTGAAACAAGATAAATTAGTTTATGACACAGAGGAAAAAATGTGGCAATGGATCACTAAGATATTTAAAGCCTACCAAGAATTACAAAATGCTATTAGATAATCTTGATAATAATATAATATAACTTTTTATGAAAAAATTTAAGTTTAGCTTAGAAGCATATTTACGCTTAAAAACTATAGAAGAAAGAAAATGTATGATACATCTTAGTAAAATCACTAGTAAGTTAGGAGAGATAAAACAAGCAGAAAAAAATTATATATTAGAGAATCAAGCAATCTTGTTAGCAGAGGCTCAAAAATTACAAAATAATATATTAGATACCAAATATTATATCATGGCCAATACTTATTTAGATAGCCTACGTATTAAAAAAGAAGCTCTAGAGAATAAGTATCAATCTTTGTCTCATGAACTTTCTCAAAGACAAGCAAATTTATTACAAGCCACTAGTGAAAAAAAGAACATTCTAAAATATAAAGAACAAGAAAAACGAAATTATATAGAGCAGAGGGGAAAATATGAGCAAGAAGAAATGGATGCATTTAATAGTCGACAGAAGAGTATTCTATAATGCACGCTGATATAACCAAGGTAATTAATATAGTTACCTTTAGAAAACAAAGATTTTTTAAACAAGACATGGATGTGTTACAGTCTAATTTACAACAAATTGTATCTATATTATCTAAGACTAAAACACTAATCATCCAGTTAGATCAAGTTACCAATGGCACATAATGAATAAGCATGATACTAAACTTCTTATAGTTGCTTTTTTTATTGTATTATTATTGTCTTTCTTGTGTCTATATTTTTTAGATTATGTGAATATATTACGATTTGAAACTTGGTGGCCATTTCATTTAGAACAGAAGACAAGTATTGTACGTGATAGCAACCAACCAACAGAAATTGAAAAGCTAACGTTCCAAAAACAAAAAGACAAACTACTTGAAGATGAAGAACAATTACTTAAAAGAGAAGCTGAATTAAATCTTCGAGAACTAGAATTAAAACAAAAAGAAGAAAATATCTATGACATCAAGAAAGGTATACAAGAAGAACGAAAGAGATTGGCAATATTGACTCGAGACTGGAACAACCGCAAAAAAAAAATCAATGATCTAGCCATAAAAGTTAAAGCGATGCCTCCTGTGAAAGTTGTAGAGATGATGCGTAATTGGAAACACTTTGATATTATCGATGTAATCAGAGAAATTGATCGACTTTCAACCCTTGATGGTACCGCTTCTATTACTCCTTATCTACTTACTTTATTCCCTCCTAAAGAGCGGGCAAATATTACTAGGAAAATGATGTTACCCCCTTTAAGCAATGATGATTTTTATGGTGCAGATGATGATGCAATTACTCAAGAGTAATTTATTATTTTTGCATATGTATTTTATGAGAAAAATTTTTTGCACAACGAAAACCTGCTTGGTAGTCGTTTGTTAGATCTGGTATGCCGCCAATTTGTCTTTGATAGGGCAAGCTCCACAGTGATTCTTGTTTATAAGAACCACCTCTAATTACTTTATAACGTCTACCATATAAATGATTAGGTATGGTGTTACCCCTATATGGTAAAAACCAACTAGATGTCCACTCCGCCACGTTCCCACACATACCCAATAAGCCTACATTAGTTTGTGTTTTGTACGCATTGGCATATCTCAACTGACTAATCTCTACAGGTGCCTTTCTATTGCTTTCTTTTGTGATACATTGTTCTTCTTCTTGAAATGTATTTATCTCATTTTGCAAATAAGTTGGTATTTCTTCTCTGGTAACATAAAGAGTAATATTTTTTCCACGAGCTGCTTTTTCCCATTCTAATTCTGTAGGTAGTCGCTTACTAGCCCAGTAGCAATATTGTTTAGCTTGTTGATAACTAACCTTATCCACTGGCTCTTTAGGAATAAAATTAGATTTCCAGGAAGGATGGGGTTGTACCCCTGTTTCTTTTAAAAAACTAAAAAATTGTTGATTAGTTACCTCATGTACATCCATATAAAAATGATCTAGATATAAATATTGCTTTTCTATAATATCAGGCATATTTGTTTTAATACTTCTTCTAGTGTAATGGTTCGTATTGATGATTTGAGACCCATAAATAAATCTACCCTTAGGTATTAAAATCAGATAAGTTTTATCTTTATCATTATAAATCAAATCTATAACTGTTTCTAATCTACTTACCTTGTCTGGTAAGATGAGATTTGGATTACTCTGCTTAAGAAATGCTAATTTTAACCCAGCATGAATAGAAGCAATATCTTGTAAAAAACTACCTTCAACATACTGTTTATTCTTTTTGTCTGATAGAATGTTTATTTTCCATTGTGCTATAATATCTTTATCTTGGTTGATAATGTACCAGGTTACTTTATTTTTATTTTGTACTGTAAATAAGTTGTGATCATAGATATACACTACAGCTGTATTAGAGATAGGATTAACCCGGATTAATTCTCCAACAATCATAAAATTACGTTTAGCACTAAGAGGATGCTGTATAGAGAGCATAATCAATATGCCTATATATAAAATAAATGGGTAATTCATTGGTTTTTTTGGTAAAGAGCGTCTAATATTTTTATCCACTTATCTATTTTATGTTGTAACCTATTCTCTTGTTTATTATATAAATGATTAGTTTGTTTTTGTATTTGCTTTAAGAGATGTTTATGTGGTTTTTTAACTATATAACTTATCCGAGCCTGGTTAAAATATGTATGCAAGTATGTAAAACTTTCGGGTAAAAATACCAGTATAGTACCCACGAGTATCATACCAAGTGTTAAATAGGCTGTAACCTTTTTTTCTTCTACCATATATTTATGTATCGATTCTTATTATATATCAAATAAGCCCTTTTTATAATACAATACCTTAAGATGAAACTTACAAATTGCAGTGCGTAAAAATTTAGATCTGGTTATAGACATCAAAGACCTTATTTGTCGTTCTTTCCCGCAATGATAGTCTACACATATTATTTATTATGTAGCAAGATCTAAATATATTTTTTTGTTTTTAGGATATAGATTAATTGCTTTTAGTAACTCTTTTTTTTAATATGTTGGTACTTAAAAGAATGGCATATGAATACTTAAACTGTATGGCTATAGGGTGACCCTGCACAGAACCATACTTAGGGTTTAAATTTTAATTTTAAATCCTTGATAATAGAGTAGTATTCATAGAATACGTCATTATGTATTTTCGGTTTATTTTATTCGTTTTTATTTGTGTTAATACCATTTATTCAGTAAGGGAATATACGGGTAAGAAAATTGATCGTGTTTTAGATACCTCATCTCACTATAAGAACTTAGCTATTCAAGATGATACTAATCAGTCTGTAGATGTACCCAGGAAATTTTCCATAATGCTTCTAGGAGGGATTAATCTTTATATTGTTCCGGAGGGAGGTAACACCACTAATCTTACAGGGATATTGCAATTATATCTGTACGATTATTTTAGCATTTACGGGATTCTTGTTGTGCCTACAAAAGAATATTCTGATGAGAAACATAATATAGCTAGGTTTCTACCTTTGCGCATGGGTGGCGGATTTAATCTCTATATATGGAGGTATCAGCAAATAGATATATTTGTGGGGGGCAGTACTGGTATAGAAATTAATTTTATTCAAAATCCACTTAAAAAAGTACAGTCTTTTTTCCAGCCAGAGTTAGGTTTGCAGTTTCATATATGGAGTTTTATAACATTGCGAATAAGCTATGGTTACCACTTGTCTGGTATTGCCTTGGCCAATAATCAGTTTATTGATAATAATCACCATTCTATCAACGTTATGTTAGGTATTTTTTTATGAAATCTCAAAAACCTACGATCGCTATCATTGGATCAGGTCCTGCTGCTTTATCCTCTGCCTTCCATTTAACTAAGCTACTTCATGGTGATGCTGATATCACTATGTTTCATATGGGACATCATTTTGGTGGTAAAGCCGCTTCATGGGAAAGTCCTGCAGGTAACTTTGAGGAACATGGTTTTCATATTTGTTTTACTTTTTATACAGAAATGTTTGCTATGATGCAAGAAGTGGGTATCTCTTTAGATGAAATTTTAAAAAAAGTAGAACAACAAGTTATTATTCACAATGATCGTAGTAATCCTGAACAGTATGCACTGACTAGATCCTCTGTAGATAGTTACTGGAGTATGTTTTGGGGGCTTGCTTTGGCACCCCTAAAAGGTAATTTTATTGATACAATGAGTTTCTACCGTATGATGATTAATGTTATAGCATTGATCCTATCTGATGCCGATCTCTCATTATACGATGACATGTGTTTTTCAGCATTCGCTTATCAATGGGGGCTTAAAAGTAAGGCAGTTGATGATCTAACTCTAATGCGATTTTTTAAGCAAGCATATTTTAACTGGCCTGAAGAGATTTCGGCATTTCATATTTTGCAAACAACAAGGGTGTTTTTTAAAGATGGCCTAGTTGATATGTTTAATTTTAAACAACCTTTATCTAGAGGGATTTGGGATAAGATAGCCAATTATATCCAAAAGCAAGGAATAAAAATTGTACCATACCAAAAATGGACAGGTGTAGTGGCACAACTTGGTGTTGAAAGTGGAAAAATTAATAAAATCATTTTAACTAGACCTAATGCAAGCAAACATATGCAAGAGAGAGGGTGGAAAGATCATGTATTAGAATCTTCTTCCAGTAGTAGAAAATTAGCATTTGATTATGTTATTTCTGGTATACCAGCAGAAAATTTTAAATATCTAACACTCAATCGAACTAAAAAAATTGTAGATCTACCATCTTATTCTGGAATCTCTAATCTTAGAAGTGCCTCTACGGTTAGTATTATTATCGAGTCTAAGCATCAAGTCTCTAAACAATTTATTTCTACCTGTACTGGTTTGTCTAATCCACTACATACCATCACTGATATTAAACCTTTTCATGATGAATATACTAAGAATGATAATATTGGATCCGTATTGTCTATAATAGGACAGCCAGGAGAATACTCATACTTGAGTGATGATGAAATTGTTGCTTCTACTATTAAGCAAGTAGAAAAAATCAAAGGTGTATATCCTGTTAAGCAGTGGGACATACAGCGTATAGAGATACACCGTAATACAGCTAGACATGAGAGAATATTTTTAGGGGACCCCGGGGTGCACCAATTTAGACCTTCACCTCAAGGTTATTTTAAAAATCTTGTTATGGCAGGTGACTGGATAAAAAATGGCTTAGACATCGTATGCATGGAATCTGCCGTCAGAAGTGGAAAAAAAGCCGCCAACATCGTGGCCAATCAAATACGTGGTTCATTATAGATATGAAAAAAATGAGCCGAAAATCTTTTCTATTAAAATTAGTAAAAAATGGTACATCAGTAGCAATTATTTCTAGTGGATGTCCTTCTAAGGTATTTACCCAAGATGCTGTAAATAAATTACCAAATATCCCGCATAAAGATTTTATTTGTAAATTTAAATACTGTAGATATTACAACCAAGACTAAATATCATAGCCTTAATAGTATTTTTCTATAGCTACAACAATAAACCTATTTTTTTAAGATACATATCAATTTATCACACTCGATACCCTTTTTTAGAACATGAATATAGCTAAAATAGTTTTTGAGATATAGTTGTGCTGATCAGCCCCTTAACATTAACATGCTTTTTTTTGTTTTTATCTCATATAAAGACAGCAGAATTTAATATATTTATTTTTTGAGCTATTCCTTGATAACTCATATGTTTTGATAAATACTTCTGTTTAAGAAAAACAGCTTATGAATACCTTAAACTGTCCAACTCCATCTTTCTATCACATTCCATTAAAAAAAAATAATTGACATTTATCTTATTAGATGTAGTATACATATTCTGTGTGGTGTCTCGTATTGTAAAAACAGGTGTTGAAATGCTAAACAAGCAAAAATTCTATGAGTCTTTTTCTAAATTTTTAAATATATTCAAAGGGTATTTATTGATCAGTATATTTGCTATCTTGATGGTGAGTATTCAATGTAAAAGTGAGCCTCCTTCCAGTAGTGCTATTCCCTCTCTTCCTCCTTCCCCTTCCCCTTCTCCTCCCCTTCCTATTTTTGATCCTATTTGTACAGATGGTGCCCCTTCAACAGAAAAGTTTTTTGAAGCCAATACACAAAAATGTCTCTCTTGCAATAATGGTTTTAAGATAGAGGGTGACATTTGTATAATAGTTCCTGTTAGCACATTAGCGGGTGGTGGCAGTGCTACTACAGGTACGGCATGTTCTGGTACTTTGACTGCTAGTACATGCAGAAACGGCACTGGTATAGATGCACAATTTAATGGACCTAGTGGAATAGCAGTTGATAGTGATGGGGTTTTATATGTGGCGGATACATTCAACCATCGTATCCGCAAGATAACGTTCAATGAAACTGGTGAGGGTGAAGTTAGCACGTTGGCGGGTGGTGATAAGGGAATTAACACTAACGCTATTACTGAATGTGGTACTACCACTCTTATTTCTCACGCAGCAGGAAACAGTACCAATCACTGCAAGGATGGCACTGGTACAGATGCACACTTTCATTCTCCTAGAGGAATAGCGGTTGGTAGTGATGGGGTTTTATATGTGGCGGATACAGGCAACGATCGTATCCGCAAAATAAATATATCTACTAAGAAGGTTACCACGTTGGCGGGTGGTAATACAGGAACTAGCACTAACCCTACTATTACTGAATGCGGTACTCAAATCCCTGCAGATCCTCTAGACACTACCATCATCTGCAAGGATGGCACTGGTACAGATGCACAATTCAATTCTCCTAGAGGAATAGCGGTTGATGGTTCAGGATTTGTATACGTGGCAGATACAAACAACCACCGTATCCGCAAAATAAATATATCTACCAAGGAGGTTACCACGTTGGCGGGTGGTGGCAGCAGTGCTACTACAGGTACGGTATGCTCTGGTATTTCTACTGGATGCAGAAACGGCACTGGTACAGATGCACAATTTAATCAACCTAGAGGAGTAGCGGTTGATAATAATGGGATTGTATATGTAGCGGATACAGCCAACCGTCGTATCCGCAAAATAACTATATCTACCAAGAAGGTTACCACGTTTGTGGGTGATGGTAATATAGAAAAATTTTATCGTCCTAATGGAATAGTAACTAATGATTTAGGCAATATATATGTGGCGGATACTCGTAACAATCGTATCCGCAAAATAACTATATCTACCAAGAAGGTTACCACGTTTGCGGGTGGTAGCATAGCGGGTAATGGCAATACAAGGATGAATAATGGCTGGATAGATGCTTCAGTTGAGGATGCACGATTTCACTTTCCTAGAGGAATAGCGGTTGATAGTAATGGGATTGTGTATGTGGCGGATACATTCAACAACAGTATCCGTAGGATAAGGATAGAAACGGAATAGTTGTATCTTGTATATTGGTTTTACTCTTTTAATGGTTTGGTAGGTTTGCGAACATCCCAAACCTTGATGATATGGCTAAGAATTAAGATAAAACAGGTTGGCTTTAGCATAATTTGAATGATGTAGCTGGTTGTTTATATGTTTTCTTTGTGCCTGTGCCTATTACAGAACAAGTAATAATTGTAGAGCAAGAATAACAGCTATGCAGAGTGCCATAGATGTTATTAGTTGGATTCTTGATAGAGAATATCAATGCTTGTTTTGAGTGGATTTTTTAAATAATTTATCTTGATTTTATGGGATTTAGTTATTACTTTGCTTTTATATCCCTCAAATAACCCTCATACACCATAGCTGTTATGTATTGCTTATGCAATACATAACATAAAATTTTACATTAATGCGAATAAAGAAAAAATACGTAGTGCTAAAGTGTTAATGTGACATGAAGATCATTTTTATCCTAGCTATGGATGTATTTCTGTGAAATTAGCCTACACAAGTGATAAATATTATTATCCATCTAACAACCCGTTTTTACACATAAACATATGAAAATAAGTAAATGTTTATTAAAATATCAAAAGTCTTGTCTGATTCACGGGTAAATTCCTTTTTTTTGATAGAGTAATGTACTTAATTTACTTTGCCAAAAAATTGTTACATATGTCTTTAGATTAAATATTTAGTTTTTTAGAGTTGCTATCTAAAGTAAATGAATATCCATGTATTATGTTTTTTAGGTTAGTTTTGTTTATTACTATTCTTGCTTGTTTAAACGGAGCAACTTCACATTTGCATGCAAAGGATTCCAAGATTCCCCAATCTCATCTATCTCCTAAAAAATATATTGTTGCAAATATTATAACAAATGCTTTTGCTGTTAAACTTTCTACCCGCATTGTAAATGGTGGATTAACTTTTTTCTATTCATTTTTATCCAAAAAATTATTATCAAACCCATTATTTTATAAAATTTATGCAGGTTTAAATGTAGATTATAGTAATCTATTCTTACATAACCGTCTATCACAATTAAGTACTTATCAAACAAATATAGTTTTAAGATCTTTGTGGTCTTATAAAAATTATAATCGCTTAATGTATTTTATATCTATACAGCTTGGATTAGCTTATATCCATGTTGACAAAAATATATTGGGAGTGAATATTCAATCAGGTATTGGTAATGTTACCCGTGTATTAACTGGTTTTAGATTTACTTTAATAGAAAAGAAAAACTTTGAAATTGCTTTACATAGTGGTTATGTATTCCAACTAATATCAACAGGGCGATTAATCAATCATTTACTTGCTTTAGGATTTGAAGTAGGTTTCTAAGACATCCATTGTTCAATGTCTTCAACGTTTTTAACAAGATTTTTTGTAAGTATAGAGGGCTCTTTATCAGTGATAAGGATATCATCTTCAATACGTATGCCTATTCCTTGGTAGTGTGATGGTATAAAATCATAATCTTCAGGAAAGTACAGTCCAGGCTCTACTGTAAAAACCATATTTTTTTGTAAGGGTTGGGGTTTTTTATGTGTATAATAATTACCTACATCATGAACATCCAAACCAAGGTAATGAGATGTATTATGCATATAAAAATTCATGTAGTATTTATTTTCTATTACTTCATCCTTAGAAGAGGGCGACACCATGCCTTTTTTGGGGTCAAAAACATTTTTCCAGCATTTTTTAAATAACTGCATTTCCCACAGGCCATCAACCAAGGTATGAATAGTTTTTTCATGTATATCCTTAAGATTAGACTGTTTAACACATAATGCAATAGCCCTATTTTGTGCTTCCAAGACTAACTCATAAATATCTTTTTGGGCAGAGGTAAACTTACCAGTGGATGGGTATGTCCTTGTGATATCCGAAGCATATCCTTGATATTCACATCCTGCATCTATAAGAAGCATATCTTTAGATTGAACTAGAGAGTGACCTTGTGTATAATGCAATATAGTAGCATTATTGCCAGTAGCTACTATGCTGGGATATGCTAAGTTAGTGGCACCTATATTAAAAAAATTATTTTCTAAAAAAGATTTTAACTGATACTCATAAAGTTGATCTTGATTATATATAGCTTTTTTTGTATATGACATAAGATTTTGGTGTGCCACAACAGATATATCAGCTGCTTTTTGCATGGAAGAGATTTCGAATGTGTCTTTTATAAGTCTAAGTCTACTTATAATATCATATGTATTTTTGATATTTTTTATGTGAAAATCTTGTGCCAAAGATGACTGTTTAGCTTCATGTATATGCTGAGTTACTAAAGATAGATGATTCGTATAATTACTATTTCCATAACTACAGTATAGTGTTTTTTTGTTTTGCAAATGTTTATAGAGCTGTTTGTTTAGTTTGTTATAAGGTTGCATATATTGATCATCATGAATACCAATTTTATGAGCGATATCAGTTAATGAGATTCTTGGACCTTCCCACCTTGCCATTTGTGGATCATCTTCTTCCGCAAATAAATAATATTCTCCATCTGAGTGTAAAATCATAGCTATTTCTTTTTGATTGGTACCTGTTAAATATAGTAGATCAGATGATGTACGGTAGGGATAAGCTATGTCATGACTCTGCATAACTTCTGTAGGAGCAAATAATACCATCAGAGAATGTTTACTCATTCGTTTAATTACATTTTGTATTCTATTCTGGTAAATATTATTATTCATAGATTAGTTTATTAACAAGTGACATTCGTATACTGAGTTGCCAAAATATTATTACCATAAGTATAAATCTTGTCAAATTTATTTAAAATAAAGCGACTGCGTTTGCTGGCTTGTGCACATACAAAAATTTGTTGATAATGTTTAATATGTTTAATCGCTTCTAATAGGTATTCCATTTGTCTATGAAGTCTATCATCTCTATGATATGCTTCATAGGGAGGATCTAAAAAAATAACAATATTCTTATGGTCTAGTGGAGGACCTTTTACATCAGTATAACGCATTAATACATACTGTTTAATCATATACATACCATTAGCTTGTTTAAAGGTTATTTGTCCAAGGTATTTATTACCCAGACAATCATTGGTACGCAACCACTGTTGTAAATGATGCATCTTACGCTTATTTAATTCACAAAAAACTACATGTCCAAATCCACGACTTAATGCTTCAATACCAATTTGCCCACTACCTGCATAAACATCCCAGAATGTGCTTTTCATGCGATCTAAAGGATAATTATCTAGAATATTAAATAAGGCTTCTTTCACTCTTTGCGGGGTTAGCGTTGGCTTTGTATTCCTTTCAGGTAGTACTGGGATAGATTTATATCTTAGGTGGCCCCTCATGACAGAAGGATATTTTTTCATGCTATTAATGTATCCCTAACTATGCACTTTTTTTTGTTTTGATGTTATAGAGTTGAATCTTTTGATATAAGGTTTTTCTGGAGATGCCTAAAATTCTAGCAGTTTGAGAGATATTATTTTTATGGCTTTCTAAAACTAACTGAATATAAGATTGCTCTAAATTGGATAAGCGAGGATGCCATTTACCTTCAATGGTATCTTGACTAAATAGATTAGGTGTTTGTTTTTTATGTATATTTCTCAGAAGTTGATTATTTAAATCATTTATATTAGAATGGCAATGTGATTGTACAAATCTTAGTGTAGCTAATTTATCTGGCGTGTTTTCTGAGAACGTGCAGTATTGGTATAAAAAGTCATACAATTGTGCAGTATTACTTCGCCAGTCAAATAGTAACATCTCTTTTTTAAGAAATAAACTAAGATAAATATCTTTATGAAAAACTTGATTATAATTTTGTATATAATTTTCTGCAATCTGGATCATATCATTTTCTCTATCTTTTAAAGATGGTATATGTATTTTATGATGTGATATTTTTGAAAATAAATTTTGTCGAAACAGACCCTTCTCAACAAGAACATCTATGGTTTCTCTATTAATGAAAACAAGGTGGCAAAATTTATCTTGAGACCCCTTCCGTAATATATTTTCTCTATGTTCTATTGCATGAAGAAGACTTGTCTGATTATCCCAGGATAGGGCATCTATGTTTTTTAATACTAATGTACCATGGTAAAAATTTTGTACAGAAACTACGGTAGAATTTGTATCATCTTTATTACCCCAAATAGCAATGTGGTGTAATTTTTCGGGTATATTTGTAAAATTTATAGTAACACTTTGTTTGGATGTTACTTTCAAGCTATGATTAAGATATTTTAATATATCTTTTTCTTCTTGTTCTAATCCAATCTGACTAATTAGCAAAATGAAACTATTTTTATTTTTCACTTGTTTTAAAGTGCGTCGTACTTTCTTCATCGCCTGCGAGTTTCCTATGAGACAGGAAGAAACAGTAATATTAATGTTATGTGGATTATTTAGCGGTTTATGAATAGAAGCCAGCAGGCTTCTATTCTCTTTCTGTAACCATTCATTTTCCATTTTTTTCTGCAACAAATGTATATTTCTTTTAAGAAAAAGTGTAAGACAAAAGATAAATGCTGGATTATGTTTCTTTTGTAACCCGCCATATAAAAAAATATCTTGTATGTTAGACTTATAGACACTCTGCATTTTTACGTACAGATATTTAAGACGAGATGATAGCAATAGTAAAATAGGTGTTTGATAGAGCCCATGAGGCCAATGTGCCTTGTTTAGCTTGTTTGCAAACTCATGAAATGAGGCTTCCTGGTGAATCTCAATTAAAACAATTTGTATTTTATCTATATTTTGTGTGATACGTTCTAATGATGAGCAAAACGAAAGATTATATGCTTTAAAATCAGCACCTTTAAGTGTTCTTTTTATATGTTCCGAGCGAGTGAATACACGAATTTGCTTTTTAGATACCATAATTAAGAAGGTATTATATTTAGCATATGCTAAATATAATACCTAGTATGTGTATAATTTTTTAAGCTAGTATGATTTCAATATATAAAAATGTAGAGTGGCCAAATATGGTCCAAATACTAGAGAAACCATACTCATTAATTTAATTAAGATATTAATGGATGGCCCAGACGTATCTTTGAATGGATCTCCCACTGTATCACCTGTGACGGCAGCCTTATGGGCTTCTGAACCTTTACCACCTAAATTACCCCTCTCTATGTATTTTTTCGCATTATCCCAAGCACCACCAGCATTAGCCATCATAACTGCCATACAAAAGCCACTTACCAATGCTCCTCCTAACATGCTAATTAATGCTGCTGGCCCCAAAAATAGCCCTGTTAAAATAGGAGACATAATTGCTAAAGTAGTAGGGGCGATCATTTGTTTTAATGAACCATCTGTAGATATAGCTACACACCTCTCATAGTCTGGTTCAGTTGTTCCTTCCATAATGCCTTCAATCTCTTTGAACTGTCTTCTTACTTCTTGTACCATGGCCATTGCCGCCTTACCAACAGCATTCATTGTCATTGCACTAAAAGAGAAGGGGATCATAGCACCAATAAATAAACCAGATAAGGTCAATGGATTACTGAGGTTGAAATCCATGCGATCGGAAAATATATGTAACGAGCCTATGAGGGCTGATATCAGGGTAAGAGCTGTAAGAGCAGCTGAGCCAATGGCAAATCCTTTCCCAGTCGCTGCAGTGGTATTTCCTAACGAATCCAAGGCATCTGTACGCTTACGTACTTCTGCTGGTATATCTGACATTTCTGCGATACCTCCTGCATTGTCAGCGACAGGTCCATAAGCGTCTGTTGACAAGGTAATACCCAAGGTAGATAACATACCCACCGCAGCCATTCCAATACCAAAAAGACCCTGGGCAGGATTAACCCCTCCATTAGAACTAAAATAAGCTATTATAGTAGCTAAGACAATTGTAACTACTGGGATTGTCGTAGACTGCATGCCTAGACCAAGACCCGCAATCATAACAGTAGCAGGACCTGTTTCAGCACTCTTAGCTAACGCTTGTGTAGGCTTATAAGTATCTGAAGTATAATATTCTGTAAAATAACCTATAATAATACCAGCAGCCAGACCAGTACAAATTGAAATAAACACACCATTGCCTAGTCTAAAAATATAATTCATGACGAAATATGCCATCACAACTACTGCAAATGAGGAAAAGTAAATACCAATACGTAACGACCATAGCAGAGATTCTTGTGTAGCATTTTCCTTAGTTCGTACCATCAAGGAACCTAACATAGAAGCAATAATTCCCACTGAGGCAAGTGCTAAAGGAGCCATTACAGCTGATACAAGCTGTGTACCTTGGTAGGCTGAAAAAGCCAATACTATGGTTGCAATGATACTACCTACATACGATTCAAAGAGATCTGCTCCCATACCAGCAACATCACCCACATTATCGCCCACATTATCTGCAATAGTTGCTGGGTTTCTAGGATCATCCTCGGGGATACCCGCTTCTATTTTACCCACTAAATCTGCCCCAACATCAGCAGCCTTGGTATAAATTCCTCCACCGATTCTAGCAAATAATGCGATTGAAGAAGCACCCATTCCAAAAGAGAAAAGTATTAGTGCTGTAGATTTTTGGTCTATATTTTCTAAGTTAATCACATAAAATATGGTTAGTCCAACTGATAACAGGCCCAAGCTTACCACCGAAATACCCATGATATTCCCTGCTGAAAACGCAACACGTAAGCCATCATTTAGTGATGTTTTTGCCGCCCACGCAGTTCTTGCATTAGAGAAAGTAGCAACCTTCATCCCTACAATACCACTTAAGGCTGATACCACAGCACCTATGATAAATGCAAAAGCAGTTAAATGGCCATAAGGCACCTGGGTTTTAATTACATAAAGCCAATATAGTAAAAAGCTTACTGCTAAAACAAAAAACAAGATGAATGTGTACTGACGCTTGAGAAAAGCATTGGAGCCCTTGCGGATAGCAGAGGCAATGTGTATCATTTTCTCTGTACCTTCTTCTCTCTTAAACAATCTACTTATTAAAAGTATAGTGAATAAAATACCAGCAATCGGGGCACCCAAAACCAGCCATAAATTTAAACCACTTGATACCTGCGACATAAGATATGGTGATAGGATACTTAACTGTTGTAATACCAAAGTAAATTCCATATATTTTACTACTCCTTCAAATTCTACAGAAAACTGTAAAAATCAATATCCGCAAGTCTTGTTTTAAGAAATAAGCTGTCAATCTGAAAATATCCAACCCACAAAGAGTCATTTGTGTTAAAGTATCTGGCTATTGGTGCATCTCCTGATCAGGAAGATTAAAATTAGGGCATCAAAATGGAACTTACAGGTTCTACACTGTCAATCTGAAAAAGGAGTTGTCAAAATGACAAAGTATAATAATCAACACTTCATAAGTATATGATGTTTATTGCTTCTGCCTATTACTATGTTCTCGTATCAATGGTGCTGTTTGCTTTTTTTGTGTTTTTCCTTCCATTATGCAGTATATTTAATCTAATTCGATTGCATCTAAATAAAAACACTTTATGTTGCTGGCATAGTTGGTTAGTGTCTTCTATCTTGCGATTGATCTTTTTCTTTTTTGTCATGATTATATTTTATGTAGGCTCGTCTGGTGCATCCACCAACTTGCATGATCTGATGGCTTCATTCTTTGGTATTTTTATCAAAAGCTCTGTGTTATGTACTCGATGGGTCATGTTATGCTTGATAGCTACAGAAATTTCTATGATAACAAGTTGCTTATTACATCTGTATTTTGCTAATATCACAAATAACAAGGTATTTTATGGATATAGTGTTTCTTAGTAGTTCTACATTTAGTCTCAGTGAAGTTTTAATACATCATCTGGCAGATGTCCCTTTATGGCATATTGAATGGAATGGTTGGGATCTTTCCATTACTAAACGGGTGGTAATGATGTGGATTGCTAGCCTATGTTTGATTTTCACTTTTGTTCCAATGGCAAGAAAATTAGCTCGTGATCCATTTAAGAGGCCCAGTCGTTTTATGGCCTTTATGGAGACTTTAATCAATTTTATCCGTAATGATGTTTGCACAAGTTTACTAGGTTCTCATGGTAAATCATACGAGCCTTTTTTATTAACCCTGTTTTTTTTCATACTACTTTGTAATCTATTGGGTCTACTTCCTCCAGTGGGAGAAGTAGTAAATTGGATATCTTCTGTCATGTCTACGTCTTCTGGTCAGGAACATGTAGTTCATGGGGCCACATCCATACCTCTTATGGTAAAATTATGGCCTGGGATTACTGCCACAGGTGATATCAGCGTCACACTAGGCTTGTCAGGGGTTGTATTTGTTATCATTATAGTATCTGGTTTTATCTATCAAGGTCTTGCCTACGTAAAAAATATTGTACCTTCGGGTGTGCCCGTTATATTATCTCCCTTGCTATGGCTTATTGAGTTAGCGGGTTTATGCATTAAACCCATTGCCTTGTCTATTCGTCTTTTGGCAAACATGACAGCTGGTCATATTATTATTCTAATTATCATGGGATTTATTTTTCAATTTAGAAATTATTCAGTGGCTACTTTTAGCGTATTGGCCGCTACGGCAATTTACTTTTTAGAAATATTTGTTGCTTTTTTACAAGCTTATATTTTTGCATTTCTAACTAGTCTATTCATCTCTGAAGCACACCATAGGCATTAGATTGGTGATTTGATTTGGAAGTGGTTATTGTATTGTATATCGTAAGGAGGATTTTATGGATATAGGAATTGGAGTTGGAATTGCCTTATTTGGCATTGCCTTAGGTGCTTCCCTCGCTGTGCTTGGGATTGCTTATGGTATTGGTCGCATTGGTGGACAAGCTCTTGACGGCATTAGTAGACAACCTGAAGCAAGTGGAAAAATACAGACGGCAATGATTGTCGCATCTGCCTTAATTGAAGGTGCTGGCTTGTTTGCTTTAGCTATTATGTTTTTAATGCAAAATAATTTAATTAAATAATAGTATAATGTTCTTTAAACTCATTTTAGCTGGTGGCTCTTTTGACCTCTTATCTGTTAACCCTGGTCTTCTCTTTTGGACTGTTATTACGTTTTTGACCGTACTGGCCGTCTTATGGTTATTTGCTTGGAAGCCTTTGCTACGTGCACTAGATGCACGTAATGATAAAATAGTTGACGATTTAAAGCAAAGTGCCCAGCTTAGAAAAGAAGCTGAAGATCTTCTAGCCAAGTACCAGGAATCTTTGAAACAAGCTAAGAATGAAGTTGTTGCTATTCTAGAAGAAGCACGTATACATGCGGACAAAGAAAGAGAAGGTATGCTTGAGCGTGCTAAAGAGGAATGTAAGGGTTTGCACGAGCGTGTTAACAATGATATTGCGGTTGCTAAGGAAACTTTTATTCATGATATGAAAAATATGGTGACAAGTACTACTATATCTCTGGTAGAAAAACTATTTAGCCAGAAGGTTGATATGAAGCAACATAAGAGCTTTGTTGAAAATGAGTTTTCTAAACTACAGTTTAATGCCTCTAAAAATTAGAAGTATTAAACACGGTATTTAAGATCATACTATCATGACTGATCAACTTGCTTTTCATTACGCCGAGGCTTTGTATAGCGAAGAACTGTCTAAAGATGCTTTAGAGGCTATATTGCTTGAACTCAATACCTTTGCAGATATTGTGGAGCATAGTGTTGATGTAACTGCTTTCTGGCTTTCGTCTCGTGTACCTACACATGTGAAGACGGGAGTGTTTGTTAAGACTTTTCAAGGACAGTACTCTGATCGTTTTTTAGGTTGGTTGTCTGCTTTAATAGCTCGAGGACGGGAAAATCTTCTCTTTGATGTTCGTGATTGTTTTGCTCGCATGGTGGATTTAAAGCTCAATCATATGAAGGTTGATGTTTTTATGGCATCAGATATAAACTTCATATCTGAAGAATTAACGAAAATAGTACGTAAACTACTCAATAAGTGTAAAGATTCGTTTCACCTTGGTATGTATGATGATCATACCAAAGTAGATTGTGAAATTATTATAGACGGTCAAGTAATTGCTGGAATGAAGCTTAGAGTACAGGATTATCACATAGATTGCTCTGTACATTCGTATTTACGATCTTGGCGTAATGCTGTGCTACTATCTTCATCAGAATTTTAATATGTTTGGTTAACCTGTTTGGAAAGATTGGCCTTGTAAGGAGAAATTATGAAATTGAATATCGAAGAAATGTCATCTATTTTAGAAAAAGAAATAAGTGCTTATGGCAAAGATATACAGGTAGATGAAGTTGGTACAGTACTTGAGGTGGGCGATGGTATCGCTCGCGTCTATGGTTTACAAAACTGTATAGCAAATGAAATGTTGGAGTTTGAAAATGGCACGCAGGGGCTTGCATTAAATTTAGAGAAACATTCAGTGGGTATTGTTATTCTAGGTGACTTTTTACAAGTTAAAGAAGGTATGTTAGTTAAGCGACTAAATAAGATACTAGAAGTTGGTACGGGTAGTGCTTTGATCGGCCGTATGGTAGATGCTATGGGACATCCCCTAGATGGCAGGGGAAAAATTAATACAGATAGTACGCGTCCCGTAGAAATTATTGCACCAGGTATTGCGGAAAGAGAACCAGTACATGAACCTATACAAACAGGCATTAAAGCCATTGATTCCATGATTCCCATTGGTAGAGGGCAAAGAGAACTCATTATTGGTGATCGCAGTACGGGTAAAACGGCCATTGCAATTGATACCATTCTGAACCAAAAGGGTACAGGAGTGATATGTGTATATGTGGCTATTGGCCAAAAAGCTTCTACTGTAGCCAGTGTCTTTGAAGTTTTACAAGAGAAGGGTGCCATGGAGTATACGATTATTGTAGCTGCTAATGCCTCTCATCCTGCCTCATTACAATTTTTAGCACCTTATACAGGTACTGCGATCGCTGAAGAATTCATGTATAACCAAGGTAAGGCAACCTTATGTGTTTATGATGATCTTACCAAACAGGCAGATGCTTATAGACAAATGTCTTTGTTATTAAGAAGACCTCCTGGACGAGAAGCATATCCAGGGGATGTATTCTATTTACATTCACGTTTATTAGAACGGGCTGCTAAATTAAATAAGGAGAATGGCGGAGGTTCTCTAACTGCCTTGCCTATTATTGAAACACAGGAAGGAGAGGTCGCTGCCTATATACCTACCAATGTTATTTCTATTACGGATGGTCAGATTTACTTACAACCAGATTTGTTTTCTGCAGGTATCCGTCCTGCCATTGATGTTGGTATTTCTGTTTCGCGTGTGGGGGGTAACGCACAGATAAAGGCTATGAAGCAGATCGCTGGTTCTCTTCGTCTTAATCTAGCACAATTTAGAGAATTAGAAGCTTTTTCCCAATTAGGTACCGAGTTAGATGCTGTTACTCAGAAACAAATTGATCGGGGTAAACGTTTGATTGAAGTACTTAAACAAAGCCAGTATGAACATTGCACGGTAGAAAAGCAAGTTATCTCGATTTATGTAGCTACTAGGGGCTTCTTAGATGAGATCGCTATACCTGATGCGAAAGCTTGTGAAGAAAGTATTTTTTTGTTTATAGAAGCTAATAAAAGTGAATTACTTACTCATATTAGAGAGAAAAAAAATCTACCCGATCAGAATCTCTTAAATAATACTATAGAAGAAGCCGTGGATGCTTTTAAACAACACAATCAATAGAGCGAACAGCTGGAGATAGCATTATGGCAGTACTTAAAGAAATTAAGAATCGCATACAGGCTGTCCAGAATACAAAAAAAATTACAAAAACAATGGAGATGATTTCTACTGCAAAAGCAAAGAAAGCTAGCGACCAGCTAAGGCATACCAAGGAGTATTTCAAAAAATTTTATGAAATAGCTACTTCTCTTTTACCGTTAAATCCAGGACATAGACTATTACAAGAGCGAGAGACTAAAAAGCTAGTGGGTATCTTAGCAGTTTCAGCTAATCGTAGTTTATGTGGTGGCTTTAATACTAGTGTTATCAAATTAGTACATGATAGAAGAAAAGAGTGGGAAAAGAAAAATGTTGGTGTAGAAATACATTTATTTGGTAAGAAAATTACCTCATCTTTCCGTTCTTCGGGGAATACATACGCTCACTCGTATCCAGGCATAGATGATCTACCCGTGATAAGCAGTATATATACTATTGTAAATAGTTTTATTAATAGCTTTGTAGAGGGGCGTATAGACGTCTTTGAAGTTATATCTACTCGCTATAATAGTGCTACGTCTCAACACCCTTGTATCACACAAATTTTGCCATTCTCTGGCCCTAACAATGCTGAGAACATGGATAATCCGCACCTGTCTATATATCGGTTTGAGCCTTCATCCAAGCAAATTCTTGCTAGCATAATACCAGAAACAATACGCATTTTACTTTATCAGTTACTAATAGAATCATATACGTCAGAACAGATTGCAAGAAGGATTGCGATGAAGAATGCAACAGAAAATGCGACGGATATATTAAAAGACTTAAATAAGCTATCTAATCGAGTTAGACAAGCAAAAATTACTCAAGAAATAGCTGAAATTGTTGGTGGGGCAGGAGCTGTGCAGGCTTAGCTTACATATGAAAGAGGTATAAAATGACAAAAGACAAAAAACAACATGGTGTGGTAGTACAAGTAATTAGCTCTGTGATTGATGTAGAATTTGATTCACAGAGTTTACCAGCTATTTATGATGCGATAGAGATCACTTGTAAAGATAGGAAATTAGTTTGTGAGGTACAACAACATCTAGGAAGCGGTATTGTGCGAGCCGTTGCTATGGGGTCAACAGATGGGATCAGCCGGGGGCAAGAAGTCATTGATACACAAGCACCCATCTCTGTTCCAGTTGGTTTAAATACCTTAGGGCGTATTTTCAACGTTTTGGGCGAAACCATAGATAACCAAGGTAAATTTGATGCTAAAGAACACCGTTCAATTCATCAGTCTAGTCCAAGTTATGAAGATCTAGAACCTAAAACAGAAATTTTTGAGACAGGTATCAAGGTCATTGATCTATTAGAACCTTACATTAAAGGTGGTAAAACAGGTTTATTTGGTGGTGCTGGTGTGGGTAAGACCGTTATTATTATGGAATTAATTAATAATATTGCTAAACAGCATGGTGGGTACAGTGTATTTGCTGGTGTAGGTGAACGTACCCGTGAAGGTAATGACCTATGGCTAGAAATGCAAGATTCGGGTGTAATTGAAAAAACCTGTATGGTGTATGGCCAAATGAATGAACCTCCGGGTGCTAGATTGAGGGTTGCATTAAGTGCATTAACTATGGCAGAGTGGTTACGAGATTTCTCTAAGAGTGATATTCTTCTATTTGTAGATAATATATTTCGTTTTTCTCAAGCAGGTTCTGAAGTAAGTGCATTATTGGGTAGAATTCCCTCTGCAGTAGGTTACCAACCTACTTTAAGTACAGAAATGGGTCAATTGCAAGAACGTATTACATCAACTAAACATGGTTCTATTACCTCTGTTCAAGCTGTGTATGTACCTGCTGACGACTTAACCGACCCAGCTCCAGCTACTGCTTTTACTCATCTAGACTCTACTACAGTTTTATCACGCAAGATCTCTGAAAAAGGTATTTATCCAGCCGTAGACCCATTGTCGTCAACAAGTAGAGCTCTAAGCGTCCAGGTAGTGGGCGAAAGGCATTATCAAATTGCTAGGAATGTTCAGCAAGTGTTACAGAGATACAAAGAACTACAAGATATTATTGCCATTCTAGGTATGGAGGAGTTATCTGAAGAAGATAAGATTGTGGTGAATCGTGCTCGTCGTCTGGAACGTTTTTTGTCCCAGCCATTTTTTGTGGCAGAACAATTTACTGGTATGGCAGGAAAATATGTTAAGTTAGAAGATACAATACAAGCCTTTGAAGTCATTTTATCAGGTAAGTATGATCATTTACCCGAACAAACCTTTATGATGTGTGGTGGGATTGAAGACGTATTAGACAAAGCACGTGGCATGGGTATTGACGTATAGTGTTGACAATTAACTTGATCACTCCAGAACGTGTTATCTTTAATGGCCAGGCCACGGCCATTAATTTACCAGGAGAGAAAGCACCATTTGCGGTATTACAGAATCATATTGCATTAATATCCACCTTATCAGCAGGACAGATTGTTGTGCACAAGACTAGTAGTGAGACCATGGTTTTTATTATAAGTAGTGGTCTGGTTGAAGTAAAAGATAATGTAGTCTTTATCATGGCAAACAATGTACGTGATAAGAATGAAACTGACCATACGTTCTCTTAGATATCTAGAAGAAGCTTGTCTAAGAATTTTGACTATTTTGTTTTACACTATGTATGATACTTTCTACTTTTTTTCTAATTTTTTCGTTTCGGATCAATAAGTCTTTCATTTTTTTTTCAGCGTGTATAACGGTGCTGTGATCTTTTCTTCCCATATACTGCGAGATATGTTGCAGTGTAAGATTGGGTAAGAAATTTTTGGCTATATACATACATGTATTTCTTGCTATTGTAACGTCAGTAGTTCGGCTTCTACCCTTTATAGTATCGATGGGTACACCAAATGTACGAGAAACCTGCTCTAATATATAGTCCATACCTTGCTTACTCTGTTTAGCGTAGAGTAAAATATCTTGTAATTGTTCTTGTACTAAAGGTATATCAATTGGTGTTGTTTGAAATTTTTGTATAAATTGTAGTTTAATTAATGCAGCTTCAATATGTCTTATTTGGTCTGTGATATGAATAATTAAATAGTCTACCACGTCTGGAGATAAATCCAATCCTATTTCTTGTGCCTTAAAAGTTAATATGTCCACCCTAGTCTGGTAAGAAGGTGCTTTTATATCTAACATGAGGCCTGATTGGAATCGACTGATCAATCTATCTTTAAGAGTATTAAGCTGTTGTGCTGGTCTATCACTGGCTATTATAATTTTTTTGTTATTTTGGTATAGAAAATTAAATAGATGAAATATCTCTTCTTGTGTAAATTCTGCACGGCTACTTACTAATTGTATGTCATCAAAAAGTAATACATCTAGATTACGATATACAGATTTAAAATTATATAAGAGATTATTTTGGACAGCATAAGCAATATCATTTTGGAATACTTCAGCCGACACATACTTAACTTGTATCCATGGATGATGTTGTTTAATATAGTTGGCGATGCCCATTAAAAGATGTGTTTTTCCTAGGCCTACATTACCATATAAATAAAAGGGGTTATAAGCCTCGCCTAGTGTTTGTGCAATCTCTAAAGCAACAGAATATGCATGCTGATTAGAAGGACCTTGAATAAAGCGTTCAAAAGTATACTTTGGGTTGAGATTAATATTATTAAATGTAGTTTCTGATTTTTTCTTGGCATCTGTTTGTAAAATATGATTTTTATTTGTTCTTTCTGGTATAGATGTGCCGGTTTGCTTGTTATTTTGGCATTCTTTTAGACTTTCAATAACAATTGATATTTTTTTATGTGTTAATTCATAAAGATGCTGTTGCATTAGAACCAAGTAGCGATTCTCTATGTGCTGTTTAACTTTATCATCTTGTGTGGTAAGTGTTAAGGAATGATTAGTCCATAACGTACAGTGTAATTGGTTAAAAAATGCCTGAAAAAATTGCTGGGGTATGTCTCGAGACAATGCACTTAGTAGCTGATTCCATAATTGTTCTTGTTCTTCTGGCTGTATATTTTCATGTAAAGGTGCTATTCTAGAGCTATTAGACGTTGGAGAATGATTATATAAGGCAGATGAATTATGATCAGACTGTAACATAGGATACCAGGAGCATGAAGACTCGCTGATCTATGACAAGGTCTTTTTTAGACACAGATTGTTTTTTCAATTTTTTCCAGTTACTTGTGTTTACTTTTGCCACTTGATTATGTCTCATAAATGAGATATTCCTTGTTAGTTAGACAATATTATTTGTCTAACTAATGAGGTTATTTTATTGTTCATTGGATATCACCTCTTTTTTCGTAGTAGAATGTGTTTTCCAGTGATTCTGCAACCTATCCAGTGCAACTACAGTAGGTTCCTTGTCACAAATATTCATAAAATTGCAATAACAGCAAGGTTCTTGATCTTTTTCATATGGAATGGCATAAAATAATGCATCATCTAAAACTTTTTTCACTCTATTCAATAATAATCCAAATTTTATTTCAGGTTCTAGTATCGTATAGGGTGTGATAGATATATTTGTCATATATCTATCACTAAGTACATCTATTAAAGGGAAAGATAAAATTTGCTTGGGAAATATTTCTGATCTCTTTTTTACAGATAAAAACATAGCTTCCACTTGTTCTACAGATCCATTAGGTAGGTGACTTAAGAGATTCTTAGCATCCTGAGCCACTACTTTCAAATATACAAGAAGTTGAATATACTCTTTCCCCAGCATGGTTTGATTTTTGATTTTTACATGATTAGATTTATCATTCATTTTATAATCCACTACTAAGAGGTTTTTTGTCATGGGATTATAGTCAATACGATCAATACGGCCACTTACTTTAAGATTAGCAAAAATAATATCTTGAAATTCATATTCTGTCGCAATGGGAATATATTCATTAATGGGAGAATCCCCATATTGTATGGTGGAAAAGTAAAAATAAAAAAAATTAGTAAACGTAATGTATTGTTGGGTAACCTGTGTCTCGACTGGTGTAGAGTAGTAGGCCTGTTCAGAAGCTGATGTGAACTCTTGCCATGCTTGAGTGAAGGCAGCAAGGCTAATTTTATTAAATAATACGTTATCTTGAATATTATTTGCTATAAATTTGTAGTTTTTCTTGGGATAGCGTTCTTGTAGGTCCATGATAAAATATTTAGACGCTTGATGAAAGATTTGTCCTTGTAGACTAAAATTAATGCCCTCTATGTGTTCAACTGGCGCTAAAGCATTTAGGCCTAACACTCTATCAAACCAGTATTGTTGCGGACATGCAGCTATTTGGCTAATGTTAGTAGCACGAACATGATGATTAGATTCGGTCCTGATGCGATTTGTCTGCCCTGTAAACTGGTTCATGGTTTGTTGAACAAAACGAGCTTGAATGATATGATGGGCTTGTTTATAAGACAGGAGTATTTCTTTAGAATCCACATTGGCCGTATGGTGTCTTCTTAGAGTGTATTCCAAATTAGTATGTAGTTTAGAATAAATGACTTCTTGCCCCAAGGATAACGAGATACTAGGTAAATATTTTAGAAATTCATGAAACGGCAAACTAGGAAATAAATATTCAGTTAAATGTCGAATGATGGAGTCATGTCTATATGTAGTTTTGATAGTATCTAAATAAATAACATGAGTACCCGAAAATAATATGCTCTCTGATAACTGTTGTTTTTTTACCGTATGAGTTAGAGATAAGGCACAACGATCCGTGTTATAGTCCAACTGGAAAAAAGGCTTGGTTGGTTCTGTGATATGTTCATCCATCTGAGCACATATAATAACATATTGTATGCAAGACGGTATCGCATCATGGATACTTTGGATATTTAGGTTCCATTTATTGTATTCATTAGACTGATCCTGTTTATGATAAAACATATGGTTATGATTGTGTTTTGGTTGAATGGCTTGAAAAGTTATCTGTAAAAACGTATAAAATGTGGATTTCTCTATTGCTATATTTGTTTGCAATATACAAGTATAAAGATCTTGTAGAATATGCTCCATCTCTTTGATCTGGTTCTCTACCACAACATTACTTGTATCAAATATATTATACAATAGCTCAGTAAGGTATTGGATTAAGTTCTGACCATCTAGGTCCTCTAAGTTTTGTCGAATGGAATCTAGGGTTTTAAGAGCTGTAAGAAAGTAAGATACATGTAGTATATCTTTTGGATGTGCCTTGGCATATGTTTGTACCATCTTGATAAATTCATGCAGAGTAAACTGCTTAATACGAATATAGCGATTAAACCAGTTTAACCATGAAGAAGGTTGATTGTATTTATGTTTGCTTGTTTTTTTTGTAAAAAATGAAATATTCAATTGGGGACATAACCAGAAAGAAAAAAATATATCACTGTCAATATATAGATGTTTATCTATTTTATCTATTTTTAACACATGTAATAAATGGTTAAAAATAGTACTTACGCTATATGATACGATATTCTTTGGCTGTGTCTGTGATTGAAAGGGAAGATGTATTCTGTTGAGTAGCATCGTAATATAT
Organism: Leptospiria bacterium; assembly: GCA_965262015.1. Classification (GTDB taxonomy): domain Bacteria; phylum Spirochaetota; class Leptospiria; order Turneriellales; family CBDBES01. The sequence goes on along the minus strand of OZ253494.1, from coordinate 450,498 downwards.
AAATATTGAATAGGTGAAGTGTATAATATCATCATATCATATAACTGAATACCATATTTTTGCGTGAGTTCATATATAGTCTGTACAGCCATATGTGCTTGTGTATATTCAGAATTACACAGCCATATTCGTAATGAATTTTTATTCTCTCTGGTATGATTCGCATGAGGATTAGGTAGTTCTATATTATACCTGTGCCAATCTGGATCATTTACTTTAATAGAATGTCTGGTAGCTTTTTTTTTGTAGAGAGTTATATTATTTATGGCAGAACAGGTGTGCAGAGTACTTGATGGTGTGTTTGGATTTACAAAGATATGCCAGTCAAATAATTGTGTCGCATCTAGAACCTCTATTCTTTTTTTATCTTTGTGGTTGATATAGCCAGGATCGCACCATATTATAGTATCTCGTTGTTGTTTATTTTGCACAAATGTAGTAGGCGACATTGTTAGATATTCTGTTTCAAGAAAAAGAGAGTGTTTTTCCAGCATAGCTTGTAATTCACTCATTACTAATTTTATATTTTCTCTATATTCTTTTTTGATGTTAGAGTAGATGTCTGCATGTTGTTCAGGGTACCACAGTAATATTTCTATTATCTCTTGAACATAAAACGTAAATGCAACAGATTTCCATATTTTATGGGTTAAATAAGAAACAATATATGTGTATTGTATTTTTGTTATGGCAGTTTTTTGATGAAATGGATTTATAAGTTTTATTGTATCATGAAAGCATTGTGGTATAGTAACAAAATAATAACCTACTAGACAAGAATTAATATTATCTTGAAACGCAAGTTGCCAGTGCAGGGCGTCCATTTGGTTTTTACAGATAACATAGGTTTTACCCACACCTAACAAAGGATCTTGTTTCTTGATTTTGTGGATATCCGTCCACATGTACCTATGTCTCCATTTGTGCCTTTAAGATTTTTTTAGCACGAAATATATGTGATTTAATTGTTCCTTCCTTTACATTTAGCAACTTAGAAATAGTTTTATAACTCATATTATCATAGTAATACAAAATAATAGGTATGCGATATACACGAGGTAATTTTTTCAAAGCATCCTGTATGATTTGTTCTTCTTCTTTGCGTAGTATCTGTTGAAATTGTTCATCTTCGTGTGACTGTAAATTATCTATTTGTTCTAGATCGTTTATATCATGATAAGCAGATACATCACTATATACTTTTTTTATTCTATTCAGACCGTAGTACAGGGCCACTGAATATAACCAGGTAGAAAATTTGGATTGACCTAAAAATTTTTTTTTTTACTAAATGAATATAGATATATATCCTGCACAAACTCCTCAACATCTTCTTTGTGATGATTAAATAAACGTCCTCCTAAATGATACAGCATATTTACGCACTCTAAAAAGAGTGCATTAAACGTTTTTTCTGTCAACGGAATATCTAAGTCAGATTTTTTTTGTGGTTGCATGTTTTCTATATGGCTTAAGACGTACGATCATATTGATGCATAATCGCAAATAAGATCAAACCCAGCCCAGAAAAAATAGGTACAAGACCACCCAGTAAACCATACGATAAACCATCAATAACCCATAACAGTGTTGTTACAGGCATACCTGTACACACACTTAAAATACCCATAAGCAAGCTTAATGTTTTAATGTGCTTATAGCTAGGAGGAAGATATTGGTTTCGTTTGATTAACTCCATTTGGCGACGGTGTTGCCAAAAAAAGAAGAAAAATAATAAACTACAACCAAAAACAATTCCAACGATGGGTATGATGGTGAGTAAAATTCCAACCGCTATACTAGTTTGCATGAGATATCACCAATAATATATTTGTGTCTATCAAACAACTAAAAAATTTAGTTTGTAAAAACTAAATTGGAAATTTACGTAAGTTACAGACTGGAAAGTCAATTCCAAGGTTAGACAGTTTAAGGTGTTCATAAGCCATTTTTCTTAAAAGTATTAAAAATAAGAGGAGCGACCAATAAAAATTCGTTACAAACAACAGATACATATACAGAAATATTTATCAGAGAATATGAGTTATAGAGAAATAGCTAAAAAATAAATATATTAAAGTCTGCTGTCTTTTATGAGATAAAAATAAAATCAATCAATGACATATATAAGGCAGAGTATGCCGAATACCCCACAAAGATAAAAAAATATTATGTAAATTGTCAAAGAGCAAAGTACCATAACATAAAACTTATGACATCAATTACTACGATCAATAACATGTGTAGGCTATCCTTATAAGGAAGAACGGCTAACCAAGCCTATTCTGTCCATAACCAAATTTGACTGTCTGTATATGAAATGAGTATAGTTATATTTATACTTTACAGTGTGAAATATAACTACAAGGATCGTAGTATATTTTAGGGGGATGTTGAGTTTATGAGTTATTTTTTACAATTTGGTGGGCAGGGAGTACCATGGCTTAAAGAGTTGAGTATTTATATGGCTGATACAAAAATGCAGTTGTTTTATGAAGTTGTTGTACAAGCCATTCAGGAAGAAGTAGAGAGAGTAGATCTCTCTAAGGTATTAAACACTAATTTTAATCTTAGGACATGGTTAAAGGAACCAGATAAGGCTCCAGATACCATAGCATTGTCAAAAGCAACCATCTCGTTACCCATGATCCAAGCTACACAATTAGCTCATATTGAATTTTTACATGTTAATAATCTACTACGCCGAGAAGACCTATACCAAAACGCTTGTGGTGCCGTAGGTCATAGTCAGGGAGTTGTCGCTGCTACTCTATTAGCGATGTGTCTTGAGGGTGAAGAGTATTACAATGCTGTGAAAGCGTATACAAAGTATTTATTCTATGTGGGTTATGAGGCTCAACTCATTGTTAGCTCTGTGGATCCTTCTCCAGAGGAGTATAAAAAGGCTAATAGTTTTGGCGAAGCTGAACCTACTCCAATGGCAGCAATATTAGGGGCTAGCTATGAAGAAACAGAAGAACTGGTTGAGAGAGCAAATCAGATTTTACCCAAGGATAGACAAATACGGATTAGTCTAGTAAATTCACCTACCAATTACATTGTTTCTGCTTCTAGAACTTCTTTGTTGTATCTATATGAAATTATTTTACCTAAACTACAATCCAAAGAGTTAAAGTGTGTGTATGTGAAAACATCTTGCCCCTTTCACTCTAGTCTATTGGATGCAGTACAAGAACCATTTAATAATTCAACCCGGCATATTAATTTTATTTATCAAGGATCTGATTTAAAATTACCTGTTTATGCATTTTCTGATGGACGTAATATCCAGAAAGATTTAGATTTACGCACGGATTTATATAAAGAGTTATTATTACGTACATTGTACTGGGATAAAGCACTAGCACCATTTATAACACAAAATGTTAAGGTTTGTCTTGATTTTGGTCCCGCTAAAACCACTCAACGTCTTACACAAGATACCTTTAGAAAACGGGGTGTAGATGTTGATGTCTATGCCTTGGCATTACTGAAGGAGAGGAATCGTTTTTTCCAATGATCAACGCTAATCATGTAAAACGTGGAATGGTGTTCAATTTAGAAAATGAACTATTCTTGCTACAATCATTTGAACACCATAAGCCAGGTAAAGGAGCTGCTGTAGTGCGTATGAAGCTTAAGAGCCTACGCAAGAAAACTACCATAGAAAAGACATTTCGCTCTGGTACTATGGTAGAAGAAGTGCAGTTAGACAAAATATCAGCTGTTTATTCTTATCGTGAAAAAGATAATGTTATTTTCATGGATACGGAGTCTTATGAACAAATTATTATTGCAGAAGTAGATGTTGGCGACATCTCTAAGTTTCTTAAAGAAGATGTGGAGTTGCAAATATTCATTCATGAAGGGCAACCTGTAAGTATTGTACCTCCCAATTTTGTGGAATTAGAAGTTAAATACGCAGAAGAAGGTCTGAGGGGCAATACAACGACTAATCCTACCAAAGAAGTAACCCTAGAGACTGGTGCTACGGTACAAGTACCTTTATTTATTAAACGAGGGAATGTTGTAAAGATTGATTTACGCAATTTTACTTACGTTGAAAGAGTACAATCATAGATATTAAACCACATATTTTCAATACGTGAATTCAATAGTTCATAGGTTAATTGAAGCCTTGCAGTATATTGAGCAAGCTTCTTTTCAGGAAGCTTTATTAATTTTAGATAAACTCTTACAGGAAAATAAAAAAAATTTTTGGGCCTGGCTGTTAGGTGCAGTTTCTCTAGCTTTCCTGAATAAAATGGTCTCTTTTGAATATTATTTAGAGCAGGCCCAACAACTGGCTCCAAACTCTAGCTATGTCCATATGCTTCATGCGTATATCTACATGCAACAAGACCAGAAAGAAAAGGCTATTATGGTATGGACAAAAATCTTAGATACACCTCAAGAATGGTTTGCAAAAAAACTGTTAGATAGTGTAAAAAGTAAAGATACGCTGAAAGTGGCTGCTAAAAAGAATGAAATCTCTAGATTTATTATTTTACCTGATTTACAGAAAGAAATAGAAAGATTTCATAAGAATAATACACCTTCCGCACAAAACATAACCCAAAAAGAAGCTAATTCTTCTAGCTCCAATAGGATACAGTTACTAAAGAAGAATATGACTAGGAGATTACAACTATCGTGTGAGATATTATTCAGAAAAAGTTTAATCATACCTTATGTGTTAATAGTAATTCTACTAGTTACTTTTATTATATTTCAATATTATGAATTACCTGTAACTTCTAATCATGTGAAAAATTTTGTACTACATCCCAATATAAGTTTAGCCCCTAAGAATTCTTTGAATAGCGTCTTGCATACCTTTAGTTCTAAAAAAGAAATTGTGCATGATTTTAATCAAGCAAAGCATTTCTTATGGAAAAATAAAATCAATCAAGCTAGGTATCTCTTGAAGCGTATTATTTATTCTAATGCAGATTGGTCAACTAAAGAGCAATGTAAGTCTTTCTTAAAATTTATACCATTTGTTAATTATGATAAATTTCATGATCCCATTCATCTAAGCAAACTCCTAGAGCATCCAGAACTTTATGTAGATAGTCAATTATTATTAAGTGGTAAACTATTTGCTTTTAGCGAGATGAACACAGGTAAACAGTTGCAGGCTTTGGTGAATAGTGAAAGTAAAAATTATATTATTGATGCTTATATACCTAATCAAACAGTAGAATCCAATTGGAAACCATATCATGATTTTGATCCTAAACATGTGAATAAGGATAATTCCAATAAAAAAGTTGTTTTTTTTGGTCGTTTTAAAGGGCTTATTGGACAGCAGAATAGAATTTATCTTGAATTAGATAATCTTTGGCTCTAATCCTGCTATCTTATACGATATTTTTGAACAAATATTTTGATGCGTTTTAAGGCTTCTGTTAATTCTGCTTTTGATATAGCATAAGAGCAACGTATATGGCCTTCTCCTTCTGTGCCAAAAACAGATCCTGGCACTACGGCAACATCATACTCTGTTAAAAGATTTTTAGCAAACTCTAGTGAAGAGAGACCACAACAGCGTATATCAGGAAATACATAAAATGATCCATTAGGCACTCCACAGGGTATAGCCATGTCTTGAAATTCTTGTATGATTATATCTCGTCTTTCTTTATATTGTATCAGCATATTATCCTTGTAAGGTACACCCACTTTTAACGCTTGCTCCGCCGCATATTGCGAGAGAGTAGGGGCACATAGCATAGAATATTGGTGTATTTTTAGTAGTGCTTGTACCCATATCTCTGGTCCACATACATATCCAATGCGAAAGCCAGTCATTGCAAAAGCCTTAGAGAATCCTCCTAAAAGAAGAGTACGTTCTTGCATACCAGGCAAGCAAGCAATTGGTTTATGATTATATTCATAGCTAATTTCTCCATAGATTTCATCAGAGATGACTAATAAATTATGCTCTATAGTTATTTTAGCAATATCTTGTAATTGTTCTTGTGATATACTAGTACCCGTTGGGTTTGATGGATAATTAAGTATTAATGCTTTTGCGTCATGATCAAGGCATTCATCCAGTTTTGATGGCTCAATTTGAAAATAATTATGTGCCGATAGGCTAATACGTTGTGGTATACCACCAGAAATAGTAATGAGAGGACTGTAAGATACATATGCTGGAGAAAAAAAGTAGATTTTTTCTTTGTGGGAAGAACTGCCAAGAATGGAACGGAGTGTTAGATCAATACCTTGTGATACGCCAGTAGTAATTAAGATCTCTGTTGATGGATTGTAATGTAAGTTATACTCTTGGATTAGATAATGGGCTATTTCTTCTCGTAAGGAAAGCAATCCTTGATTTGTGGTGTAATGCGTACAACCCTGTTGTAGCTTAGAAATTGTTTTTTCTATTACAGGAGCAGGTGAAATAAAATCTGGTTCCCCTACACCTAATGAAATACATTCTGGTCTAGACTGTATGATATCAAAAAAAGAACGAATACCTGAAGTGGGTACATTTTGCAATGCAAGATTAATGTTCTCTTTCCAGTTGATAGGGACATTTTTCATATTATTTTTATCTTTTAAAAAAAAACTTGTCGAATTATTTTATATTCAAAAGGTTACTAGTATCCATTCTACTGTCAAGATTTCATTTCGAAGGCAAGAATAAAATGTTTTGTAGGCAAGTAAACAACAATGTTCAAATTACTCTTCTATATTATTTCCTATGGGTGACGTGTATATTTACCAACCCTAATTTAGATATCATTAAAGTTGACAATTTTGAGTCATATAAATTGGGTTCAGTACCTTGGTATTCACAAACTAAAAAATATTCTAAGCAAGTTTATTCTATAAAGTCTGAATCTTATCATGGTAAAAAAAACAAGTATTTACAGGCTAAAACAGCAAAGTACGCCGAATTTTTGGCCCAAAAGATTAACATTGATATAGTCAAATATCCTTTCTTGAATTGGAAGTGGCGTGCCAACCATTTACCTATTAAAGGTGACGAAAGCGTACGAAAGTTTTGTGACGCTTCTGCTTCTGTTTATGTTGTTTTGTCTATGTCAAAGATTAAACCTCGTACAATGAAATATACTTGGTCTACTACACTCTCTAAAGATACAATTACCAAAAGCCCTTTTGCCTTTTGGCCTGCAAAATGTGATATTGTTGTGTTACAGTCGGGTCCAGAACTTAAGGGGCAGTGGATTCGTGAAAAAAGAAATATTTTAAAGGATTATCATTATTTTTATCCGTCAGATAAAAAAATACGTTCCAAAATGATACCTTTGCTTGCCATTATGTCAGATGGAGATAGCACAGGTACTTTATCTGCGGCAGATTATGATGATATTTATTTTTCACGCAAATAGTATGGTACTAATAACATATTATAGGTCAAGAACGATATGAGACTAAAATATTATTTTCTTGCTATTATTGCTGTATATAGTCTAACTTCATGTACCCATATATTAGATGAGGGCAATACTCATCTTTCTGTAAAAGATGAAATCCCAACTAATAACGTTTATGTACAACATAAACCTTTATTACCCACACTAGTTGAGTATACTATACAGCTACCTAAGGTAGAGGATATGATTGATTATGAGAATATCCAACCAACAGATCTACATAAACAAGTAGAGAAACCTCTTCCAATACCCTCAGTCTCACAAAAAACACCTGTAATCAGTGAGGATACTAACATTGCTCAAAAAAATTCTGATGAATTATCACATAAAGAAATGGTAGAATTGGTTCTAACTGAATTGCGTAAAAAACAATCATCTACGGTACCTTCATTAATTATTGAAGGAGAACAACACAAACTAGCTGGTAGTGTGCCAGAAATAGCACCATTAAAAACAGCTTACAAAGAAGCATCAGCTGGTACAAATATTTTAACCAAAAGAGGTTTATTATTAGAAAAGAACTATGATATCATGCCTGATTTAACTCTGAATATCTCTAATACAGCAAATAGATTGCTTGTAATGGGTATTCAATATCAGTATGATAATAGATTTAAGCGTCTTTATTTTTTTGCAAATACAAATGCAACACATACCTTGGATTACAAAGAGGGTGATTTATATCTAGATAAGGTATATCATAATATGTATATTTACCGTAAATATTATTCTACAAGTAAAAATGATGTTCTACTAGTGTTATTCAACCCTACAACTCATGATTTATTTAGGTATAGTTCTTATGGGATTTGGTCAAATACCAAAGTTATGGATAATAATTCTTATGCTTTGTCATCTTTTTCGTTTGGTAATAAAACAGCTATAGATGTTTTATTAACTGATGGCTCTGAGATTACATATTCTGTTTATGAAGGTGAGGGAAGTGCATTTTTACAAACAAAACAAGTACCCTATTTAATCAATACAAAAGTCATTTTGAAAGTTGATTTCGCTAATCATTATGCTCAAATTGAAATTACACCTGGGGCAAGTTTATTTTTTTCTGTAGATGGTAAGATTAGGCCAGGCAATAGTCTTCCCCAGTTTTATTTGACAGGTACTTTACTACTTAATCAGAGGAGAACAAAGTTTTACGGATGTGTAGCCAGTTTGAATGGTTGTGTAGGGTCTGCACAAGGTAATGCATCTCTCTTGTTTTATGGAGAGCATGCTCAGGAAGGGGGAGGTGTTTTTTCCGCATCTTTGGGAGATTCTTTTTTATATCAAGGTGCCTTTTTGACGAACTGTATAGAAAACTGTATACATGAACAACTTTTAATGAAAGAGAACAACCTCAAATAGTTTTTATTGGACTATTGATTAAGATAACGTTTACATTTTTTCAAAGCAACATTGGCTTTGGTATATTGTGGATAAAGTTGTAGAGCTGTTTTGAATGACTGTATAGCCCGAGGCAGTACTCCTCGGTTATAATATAGTATTCCACTTGCATAAGCTTTTGTCGCATTTGGTGGAATACGATTTATATTTCTTGTAAAGCTTTTAAGTGGTTTTTTTTCTAAACGTAACAATAGTGTTCGGGCACCATTATGATTGGGCTTCAGACGTAGTAATTCCTGTGCAAGTTGTATTACCTTTTGGGGTGGTTTATTGGCTTGCTGAGCGTCGAGAGTTTTTTTCCACAGAGCTTGTATCTCTTTCTTTGATGATTTTGAGGTAAATAAGTTTTTTTGCAAAAAATATTGTTCTAACTCTTTGACCTTTGGTTTATTAGGAGCAATAAATTTAAGAATTTCATATTTTCGCCGAGCCAGCACTAAATTCTTTGCTTTAAGTGCCTTTTTTGTGGATTCTAAAAAGTTATTAACAATCTCTGTTTCTAGTTCTTTATTTAATTTAATTTCACATAAGGTAATGTATTGATTGGCTAACTTATTATATGGGAATAATTCTATAATTGTTTGTAAGTGTTTTCCCCCCGCCTCATACTGGGCTAACTGCATATGCCTTAATATCAAAGAAAATAAGCTCTGTATCAATGGATAATATGGCGAGTATACACTTACTTGCTCTTCACCTTGAATTTGCAAAGCTTTTCTTGCTCGGATAAGTAAATCAGTAGCTAATTTTTCCATAATCGGTAGCTTTAGTTCTTTAGAGAGACTAACTACTTCTTGAAAAGAAGCTACAGCTAGTTTAAAGTTTTCTGTGGCGGTGTAAGCAAGACCTTCATTATAATTTTTATTTAACTTTTTCCGAGAAATTGCTTGTTTTTTTAGAATCTCTAATTTATCTAGTCTCTGGGTAACTTTAATATGCTGATTCCAATTTGTATAGTCAGGAAGTATTTGTTGTCCTAGTTGAAACTGTTCAATTGCTTGATCAAATTGCTTGGTTTTCTGGTATTTAAAGCCTGTCTGTTTATATTGTTCAACAATTAATTTCTTTTCAGCAATTTCTTTTTCTTGTTCTACTAACTTTTCCATTTCTATTTTTCTATCTAGTGCTCTTAGATGAGAAGAATCAATTTTTAAAATAGCATTATATTTTGTAAAAGCGGCAAAATATTTTTTCTGTGCCTCTAACGTTTGACCTGTTTTAAATAATATTTTTATTTTTTTCCCAACTTCTCCAGCCAATAATCTTGATTTAGCAATGGCATGCCCTTCAACCGCTTCAGTATACTCTGGTACAATATGTAGTATTTTAGCGTAATACTGTAGAGCATCTCGGTTATTACCTGTATTAAGATTGTTTTTTGCTAATACCAGCAAAGAAGTAATCGTATCTTTTTGCTGGCTGTCCAAACGACGAAAGCTAAAATTAAATACCTTAGCAAACTTAATTTTTCTTCTTTGGGTAGAATATGACGCCCCCATAGGATCTATTTTTTCAGCAGTATCTATAGCTCGTATAGCATGATTATATCTCTTCAGCTTAGTCAATTGTTTGGCATTGAGTAACCATGTTTTAGTACGCATCTGCTGGATTCTAGCCTTTGCATTTACGATTGCAAATTCAAGATTATTAGGGTATTCTTTAAGCAATTTTTTGCTTAAAGAAGCAACCTCTTTGTAGTGTTTAGTATGATAAGCCTGTCTAACCTTACCTCGTAAACGCATAACATCGTCTTCATCTAATTTAGCGACGAGAGGTGTTATAACACTACTAAATAAGTAAGTTAGAAAAAGGATACTCAGATTTACCTTATTAGGCATACATAACACTTTCCCAAACATGGGTTTGACTATATATTCTGTAGTCTCTTTGGTAGTTGAAATTCAATATTTTCCTCAACAGTTTTTAACTCAATAATGTCATTAAAATTAAACTGATTTTTTAGCATTTTAATTGCATCTAACACTAATACTTCGGGTACAGAGGCACCTGAAGTTAACCCTAATGTGGTGACATTCTCTAACCAATCAGCCTGAATACCATATTTATTTTCAATAAGGTGGGATTGTGTGCCTTGTGATAGGGCTAGCTCATATAAACGACTAGAATTTGAAGAATTAGTAGAACCAATAACTAAAATCATATCTACTTGCTTAGCCATTATTTGTACTGCATTTTGTCGATTAGTAGTAGCATAGCAAATATCGCTTTTTGAAGGGGCTTCCACCCATGGAAACTTCTCTTTAATTGCCTCGATGATGTCATGGGCATCTAATACAGATAATGTTGTTTGTGTTAGGTAGACCAGTGGCATATCATCAGTAAATTGTAATTTTTTAATGTCTTCCACTTTTTCAATGATAATTGTATGTTCAGGTGCTTCACCTAAGGTTCCTATTGTCTCTACATGATTTATATGACCGATTAAAAGAATGGTATAGCCCTTTCTGGAATATTTTTTTGCTTCTAAATGTACCTTGGTTACCAGTGGACAGGTAGCATCAATAACTTCAAGATTCTTTTTTTTTGCTAATTCCCATACCGCAGGACTCACACCATGTGCACTAAAAATGACTAGACCATTGTCGGGGACTTCATCTAATTCTTCTATAAATATAACACCTTTTTTACGAAAGCCCTGTACTACATACTGATTATGAACAATTTCATGTTTAACATATACAGTTTTATCTGTATGCATACGGCAAACTAGATCAACAATATCAATAGCACGATTTACACCAGCACAAAACCCTCTTGGGTTAGCTAGAATAAGTTGCTTATGCATTCAACAGTTCAATGAATTTATGAAGGTAAATTATAGCCACTTCATCATGGAACGTAATTTTGCACCCACTGTTTCAATGGAATGATTCTTTTCATTCGTACGGTGCTTAGAAAAGGTAGGATATCCTTGTGCAGTATCTTGTATCCATTCCTTAGCAAACTTGGCTCCCTGATCTTTTTGAATTTCTGATAGTATTTGTTTCATGTTTGACTTAACATGATCATCAATAACACGATTCCCTCTAGTTAAATCACCATACTCAGCAGTATCCGAGATAGAATCACGCATTTTAGCCAAACCACCTTCATAAATAAGATCGACAATTAACTTTGTTTCGTGAAGGCATTCAAAATAAGCAATTTCAGGATCATAGCCTGCCTCAACTAGAGTTTCAAAACCTTTTTGGATTAAATGTGATATACCACCACATAAAACAGCCTGTTCTCCAAATAGATCTGTTTCTGTTTCCTCTTTAAAACTAGTTTCCAGAATACCAGCTCGACCAGCTCCAACAGCAGATGCATGTGCCAATGCTCTTTGATGTGCTTGCTTAGTAGCATCCTGGTGAATAGCAATTAATGCAGGAACACCTTTGCCTTCTTGGAATACTCTACGAACTAAATGTCCAGGCCCCTTCGGGGCGACCATATAAACATCAATATTATCAGAAGGTTTAATTTGATCAAAATGAATATTAAAACCATGAGAAAAAACGATTGCATTACCATCTTCTAAATATGGCTTGATCTCATTTTCATAAACAGAAGCTTGGAGTGTATCAGGAATAAGTATTTGTATGATGTTTGCTCGTTTTGATGCCTCACTAACAGAATATACATTAAACCCGTCTTTTTTAGCTTGTGCATTAGAGTGTGAACTCTCCCGCAAACCAATAAACACATTGAGACCTGAATCTTTCATATTCTGGGCCTGTGCATGTCCCTGCGAACCATAACCTATGACAGCAATGGCCTCATTTTTCAGTGTTGAAATATTTGTGTCTTGATCGTAATAAATTTTAGCCATGTCCAATGAGGTCATTTCTTGTTTTAATATGTAAAGTAATATTTAATAATTAATTATAACTATATTGTTTATTGGATAATTATATCATATATTATGATATAATCACTGTACCTTTTGCCTACAATATAAAAAAGAATGTAGAATATCCAAACCAAAGAGATATGTAACACTTTGCTCTATAAAAAAGGGAGTGAAATTAAACCTCGATCTCACTTAGCTAGGATATAAGATATGAAAAAATTCAAAGAACTGCATAATTACCGTTCATGTTGAATTTTGTAAACATAAACGTAAGCACTGGTTAAGAGGAGGCTTATATGAAAGAGCAACAAAAAGCAATACCCATTAAAAAAATCATTAGTATTGATAACCCCGGTGATTACAAGCTCCACGCTGCCCGTTATAATAACGAATACAAGCCACTTGATGTCTATGTGAATGATAAGAACAAATGGCTTGATTGGAATAGATGGCAAAGAAACAATGATGAATTTAATCAACAATACCTGTTTACGTTAATGGATTTTTATCCAGAAAAACATATATGGCTATTTGGGGGCATCTATAAGATCTTGGCAAATACAAAAGAACCAATGGCTCATAGCTATACAATAAAAGAATTAGAAGAATATTCTGCTTATGTTGGAAGATTAAAAATAAAACTAGAAAACGTGCCAAGAAGAGGAAGAGCGTTTCTCTTAGAGAATCACATAGATAAAATGGAAGTGTCAGAGATTCTAAAGAAACCATATTCAGGAGAGGTTTTCCCTGGTTACGAAGACATAGACCATGGCTTCAATCTGCTACTTCCTATATTCAAAAATGAGAATGCAGATTGGAAAGGGGCATTAGAAAACGTCAAGGGGGTCTACGTCATAATGGATAAAACCAATGGAAAAAAATACATCGGTGCTGCGTATGGAGATGGTGGTATTTGGTCAAGATGGGCTGATTATATGAATACAGGGCATGGAGGGAATGATGATCTTACAGAGCTTATTGAAAAGGAAGGGCTTGAATATGCGAAAGACAATTTTAAACTATCCTTGCTTGAGTATCGGTCGATGAAAACAGATGATGGAGTAATCCAAAATAGAGAAAAGTATTGGAAGAAAGTGTTTCTTTCACAAGAGAAAAATTTTGGTTATAACCAGAATTAGTACATAAATTTGTCCGTTCACCGTGTACGGACATAACATATTATCACAATTTAGGAGTGAATAGGTATAGCATTGGAAATGCCATGTCTGATTGTATTATCTCTACCATTTTCTTAGCAAAAACAATACTAAGAATGTATATGACCATAACAAACTGACTACTTGCTTTAATTCATAATGGATATGGGTAAGAAAAAACGCTACGAAGCATTATTAATAAATCAAGATAATGATTACACAGTAGTTCAGACGACAAATATCTATTGTGACATTGCCTGTCCTTGTAGAAATTCTTTAAGGGGAAATACTCTTTTTTTAAAAGATGTTAGTAGCTGTATCAATTTAGTCTATAGAGAGAGTGTATGGTTTGCATAGCCCTTATCATCAAAAATACTTTGGGAACGTCAACAAAAGAAAGACTTTTTTTATAATTATGTATTACGGTTAGAGACCTCCCAGTTTCCTCCTAAATCTTATAGAGAACATCCATTTAATTCGTTTGAATAACTACACGGAACAAAAGTTTTGTTTCAAAAGCATCTAAATATGTCATTGGGGAAATATATTCGCTTAAAGAGAAGCAATTATATTTTAAACGCAGATAATTTAGATGACGCCCATTGTAATAAAATCTTTCTTAGCTGTATAAATACTCCACTTGGCGAAATGATAGCTTGTGATTCAACAAAAGGATCCTTCTTGAATTTACAGACAGAAAAATGCTGGAGACAGAATTATTATTTTTAAAAACTAAACTCTCTGGTTATTTTGTAAAATCAAAAACAGCAATCTTATTAAAAGCAACCAAACAGTTAGATGAATATTTTTCTCAAGAGCGAAAAATTTTCGATGTAAATCTTGATTTGTTGGGAACAGATTCCCAAAAAGATGTATGGAAGAATTTATTAAACATACCATACGGCGACACTTGTAGTTACTTAGAGCAAGCAATTAATTTTAAAAATAAAAAATTAGTTAGAGCCATTGCTAATCCAAATGGGAAAACATCATTTCTATTATTATCTCATGTCACCATGTTATTGGGAGCACCAGAAAAATGGTCGGATATGGAGGAGGTGTTGATAGAAAACGTAAACTTCTCTTCTTAGAAGGGCATATTCATAATATATAGTTTAAGACCTTTGCATAAATCAACCCAACGGCCCCACTTAAAGTAGTAAAATAGTGTTCATTAAATAAACCTTGAGGATGCCGTCAAATGTCTTGAAAACAAACTGCCCAATACTTGCTCCGCAGATGCTCTTTTAATTGAGCATAAATCATTATCCAAACTAGATGATGTGCATGAATTATCCATTGAAAACAGATAGAAACCATTCTCAGCCATCTTTATGCCTCCAAGCACGGTGTTCCGACATACCTGCCTTTGATGATGTTTAAGATACTCATTTTACAGGCGTGGTATAACCTAAGTGATGTAGCCTTAGAGGAACAGATAGCCTGGGATTTACTGTTCCACTGATTTATTGGTTTAAGTATCAGCAAAGAGATACTAGATCATTCAACCATACTTCTCTTTGGAATTTTTGAAACCACATGAAAAGTTTTATGAAGCTATGGAGGTGCTTTAGAGGACAACATGTAACACATGTTTATGGGTTCTACAAAAAAGATTGACTTTATATTTAAGACACATACGAACGTAGCCATTCATATAATGGTCCGTATGATTAATACATATACTTATTACTTAGCTACCTGTATAGCTGGGTTACTTGTGTTCTCTTGTACGGATCCAGCAAGTGTCCCATCCCCTGTGCAATCCTCTATACCTTATTTTCGATTTGCCACAGAAACAACTATAATAGACACAGGTACCCATACAATACGCATTAGGGCTAATGAAATCTTAAAGTATTCCAGAAGGGTCAGGTTTCTTGTGAGTGGAACAGCATTTGCACCTCGTGATTACGCATTCGCAACAAAGCCATTTGTTTTACATACACCAAACTATCCCAATCATCATGTAAAAAATATCATTGAAATGCCAGCAGGAACAAATCAGATAGATATTAGCCTAACCGTAAAAAAACAATTACGCTGTGAGATAAAAACCATCCAATTAAGCATAGAAAACCTTGATGGTAACATGGAAACCCTGCAACTTAGCTTAAAGCATATACCACCACCTTGTGTTATTACCATTGCAGGGGATGGTACGGATGGTAATAATAATGGTCTTGGTACACTAACTCAATTTGATCAGCCTCGTGGTATTGTAACAAATCGTTTAGGGGACATTTATGTTTCAGATGGTAATCATATAATACGTAAGATAAAATCTGACGGTGTAACTACAACCTTCGTAGGTACATTGGATGCCATAGCTTTTAGTAATCATGGTGCAGGTAGTTTTGATCAACCTACTGGTTTGGTATTTGATACAAGTAATAATTTATATGTAGCAGATCGGAAGAACCATCGTATCCGTAAGGTAACATCAATGGGTGTGGTTAGCACATTGGCGGGTACTGGTGTTGCTGGGTTTATGGATGATACGAATGGCATGACTGGTTCAGCAAGATTTAGGTATCCTACTGGTGTAGCGGTTGATAAGTCAGGAAATATATATGTGGCAGATAGTCAGAACCACCGTATCCGTAAGATAACGTCTGGTGGTGTGGTTAGTACATTGGCAGGTACTGGTATTAAGGATGATGGTACTGTGGGAGGAGGGTTTATGGATGGTGCGGGTAATATAGCACAATTTAGTAATCCTTATGGAGTAGCGGTCGATAGTGCGGGGGTTATATATGTGGCAGATCAGAGTAATCATCGTATCCGTAAGATAACGGTGTCCGGTACAACGAGTGAGGTTAGTACGTTGGCAGGTACTGGTATTAAGGATAATGGTACTGCGGGAGGAGATTTTATGGATGGCATGGGTAATATAGCACAATTTAATGCTCCTAATGGTGTAGCGGTTGATAGTGCGGGGGTTATATATGTGGCAGATCAGAGTAATCATCGTATCCGTAAGATAACGGTGTCTGGTACAACGAGTGAGGTTAGTACGTTGGCGGGTGGAGGCACTACTACTACGGGTACTCCATGTCCTGGTACTACTGGCACTACCATCACGTGCAGGGATGGCACAGGTAGTTTAGCACAATTTAATCGGCCTGGTGGAGTAACGGTTGATGGTGTAAATAATGTATACGTGACAGATCTTGGTAACAATCGTATCCGTAAGATAATCACAAAAATCCCCACCATTGATCCCATTTGTACGAATGGTACGGCCTCAACAGCAAAGCTTTTTACCGCCAACACAGAAAAATGTGTTTCTTGTGATAGTGGTTTTGGTTTGGATAGTGAACTTTGCAGAAAAGAGCTCGATCCTATTTGTACGAATGGTGTTGCCTCAATAGCAAAGGTTTTTACCGCCAACACAGAAAAGTGTGTTTCTTGTAATAGTGGTTTTGATAAAAATGGCAATCTTTGTGGGCAATTCAATCCTGTTGAATGTGTGAATGGTATCACTTCAACGGTAAAGGTTCCTACTGCTAATATAGAAAAATGTGATTCTTGTGATAGTTATTATGCGTTAAAAAATGATGAAACCTGTGCAGAAATAGTTTCTGTTGAGATCTTGGCGGGTACTGGTGCTGATGGGTTTACGGACGGCATGGGTAATATGGCACAATTTAATTTTCCTATTGGTGTAGCAGTTGATAGTGTGGGCAATGTATATGTGGGGGATACTAGTAACCATCGTATCCGTAAGATAACCCCTGCAAAGGTGGTTAGTACCTTGGCGGGTGGTGATGCGGGAGGGGTGACTGCTACTGCTACTGAATGCGGCACTACTACCCCGATAATCTCCACAACAATTGGAGAAACCTGCAAAGATGGCACCGGTACAGATGCAAAATTTAACGATCCTTATGGTGTAGCGGTTGATAGTGCGGGCAATGTATATGTGGCAGATAGTCAGAACCACCGTATCCGTAAAATAACCCCTGCAAAGGTGGTTAGCGCGTTGGCAGGTGGGGGCACTACTACTATGGGTACTGCATGTGCCGGTAGTACTACCGGCACATGCAGGGATGGCACCGGTACAGATGCACAATTTAACGAGCCATATAGTGTAGCGATTGATAGTGATGGCAATGTATATGTGGGAGATCTTGAAAACCATCGTATCCGGAAGATAACGTCTGGTGGTGTGGTTAGCACGTTGGCAGGTACTGGTACTAGTGGGTTTATGGATGATACGGATGGCATGGCTGGTTCAGCACAATTTAATGCTCCTAGTGGTGTAGCGGTTGATAGTGATGGTAATGTATATGTGGCTGATCTTAGAAACCATCGTATCCGTAAGATAACACCTGGTGGTGTGGTTAGCACGTTGGCGGGTGGGGGCATTACGGGTACTCCATGTCCTGGTACTACTGGCACTACCATCACGTGCAGGGATGGTGCAGGTAATGTAGCACAGTTTAATTATCCTTATGGTGTAGTGGTTGATAGTGCGGGCAATGTATATGTGGCAGATAGTGACAACCATCGTATCCGCAAGGTAACATCTACAGGCGTAGTTAGCACGTTGGCGGGTACTGGTACTAGTGGGTCTATAAATGGCAAGGGTAATGTGGCACAATTTAATACTCCTTATGGCGTAGCAGTTGATAGTGCGGGCAATGTATATGTGGCAGATAGTCAGAACCATCGTATCCGCAAGATAACTATACCCCAATAATCATAGCTTGCTTTTGGAGCTTCATCATGAATATGGTGAGGTGTTTCAGCACAATTTAATTTGCTACCTCATGATTTAAATAAATACTATCTCAATTATTTCTTACAAAATACTTATTATAAAGCAAAGAACAGGAAATTCTGAAGGAGGTACCATAGCAGGTTCAAAAAACTCAGGTTATATTATTACACAAAAAGAATTTGATGAGATTGTGTATAAAATTAACTCAAGACCAAGAAAAGTATTAAGTCACTTAATACCTAATGAGGTATTAAAAGAGTGAGGCTAATTTTTGTACTTCAAAATGAAACTTAGACTGTCCATCTATAGAGCTGACTTACCAATATAACTCATATTTTCTGATAAACATCCGTTGCTTGTAATGGATGTTTATTTATTTTCCCCCTTAACTTTTGTTTGTTTTTAAGAAAAATGGCAAAGTTTATAGTAAATTGAACTGCCTGATTCTGGAATTAAATTTCCATATATAAGCATCAAAACCATGTAGAGTTAGAGATAATAATATATTTTATTTATTAGTAGAATACATATTTAGTATTTCCATACTAAAATTAATCGGATTAAAATTCATTGTAATATAACTCATACTTACATAGTCTACTTTAGTGTACTTTAATTTATATACGTTATAAGGAGTGTAGTTCCCTGACGCCTCAATTTTAATATCTGTATTATATCGCTTATTAAAATTATGAATTATTTTAACCGCTTTATGGATCTGGCTAATGGATAGGTTATCTAGTAAAATACAATAAGGAAATGTTTGCAAGGCATGTTCTAACTGTTCCATTGTATCCACTTCAATTTGATATTTTAATCTTGGGTATTTTTTTGTAAACATAG
Source organism: Leptospiria bacterium (assembly GCA_965262015.1). Taxonomy (GTDB): domain Bacteria; phylum Spirochaetota; class Leptospiria; order Turneriellales; family CBDBES01. The sequence goes on along the minus strand of OZ253494.1, from coordinate 431,106 downwards.
CCAAAGCTTTGGAAATATCTTTAACAGCAGACCAATGATTATCTTTGATCATTCCCATATCAGCTAAGTGCCAACGGTGATTGGTACCCCCACCAACATATACTGCATATTTAGATAAATTTCGCCATCCTGGTATTGTCTTACGTGTATCCAAAAGAGTAATACCCCATTTTTTTGTTTTACACAAGACTTGATAAGTTAGTGTAGAAATTCCACATAAAATACTTAAAAAATTTAATACGACCCTTTCTGCAACTAAAATACTTTGTAGTTTACCACGTATTTCTAGTATTGTATCTCCTGTGTTTACATGATCTCCATCAACTATAGAAAATTCTATGTTTAGATTTTTATCAATAGATTTTAATATATATACAATAACTTCTATACCTGCCATCACGCAAAATTGCTTAGAAATTATACGTGCCTGGCCCTTCATTTTATTAGAGATCATCGTTAAAGTAGTTACATCATGATTTACATGATCTTCTTTAAAAGCTTGTTTTACCAGATGTTGGTAATCTTTTTTATGTAATTTTTTAAATGCCTGCGTGTAATGCATTTTCTGTGCTAATGGGTTTATTTAGTGCTAATAACACTAACATTTCATAGGCATATTGTAAAATATCTCTTTTTGTAGTTTGATAGATATTAATATAAACCATCTGAGGGTTCTTAGGTTTGACTAATAGCTTTTTTTCTCTGATAAGTGTATTTAATACTTCTATGGAATATTGGGATTTTGCGGATGCCATAATCATAAAGTCATTTCCATCCCATTTAATTTCTGCTAACCCAAGTAAATTACCCATAATGAATATTTTTTGGTACGAGAGTATATTTATCATAACATCAGGTAGTTGACCAAATCTATCAGTCATATGATTCTTAATCGTATCTATGGTATTTATATCTCGAGCTGAAAGAATTTTTTTATAAAACTCCATTTTTTGTCGGGCATCATTAATATAGGTATCAGGAATGTAAAAATCTTGCATGATCATTACATTAGTCTCTTGTGTATTGTATGTATTTTCTTTGTGACGAAGCTTTGCAATTTTCTCACGCAACATCGTCATATAAACCTCCAAGCCCACTACCATGATATTACCACTTTGTTCTTTGCCTAGTAGATTGCCCGCCCCTCGAATCTCTAGATCTTTCATGGCCACTGCAAAGCCAGAACCTAGATCATCATATTCTTCTAAAGTATTTAATCTTCGCTGGGCACTATCTGTTAATACTTGTTTGGGAGAATAAAAAAAATAAGACCATGCCTGTCTATTTGATCTACCAACCCTACCTTTTAATTGATATAATTGGGATAAACCAAAACGATGTGCGTTGAGGACAATTAGTGTATTTACGTTAGGTATATCAATACCTGATTCAATAATATTGGTTGATAATAAGATGCTATATGTACCTTGGTACATATTAAGCATGATATTTTCAATATCATGCTCTTTCATTTGGCCATGTAAAACAGCAATCTTTTCATTAGGAAATAAATTTTGTATTTTCTTGTATTGTATTTGAATAGTTTCTACTTGATTGTATATAATATATACTTGTCCTTTGCGTTCAAGCTCACGTAATACAGCCATTCGCAATACCGCATCATCATCAGATAAAACATAAGTTTCTACTTTTAGCCTATTTAAAGGAGGAGTAGTAATTAAACTAATGTCTCGTAAGCTACTTAGAGAAAAATGTAAGGTACGTGGTATGGGAGTGGCGGTCATAGTTAGGGTATCAATATTTTCTTTCATTTTTTTGATGGTCTCTTTATGTTGCACCCCGAATTTTTGTTCTTCATCAATAATTAATAAACCAAGAGAAGCAAAAGAAATTTTTTCAGATAATAGTGAATGGGTACCAATAACAATATCAATTTTACCTAATTTTAATTTTTCTATAATATCTTTCTTTTCCACATTAGAGCTAAATCTAGATAATGAGGCAATAGATATTGGATAATTGTGGTATCGAACAGAAAAATTTTTATAATGTTGTAAACATAGTATGGTTGTTGGACATAAAAGAGCAACCTGTCTACCTGCCATGGCAGATTTAAAAGCACTACGAATAGCTACTTCTGTTTTGCCAAAACCAACGTCACCACATAATAATCTGTCCATGGGCTTACTACTCTCCATGTCATGTTTAACATCTTTAATCGCTTGCAATTGGTCTGGGGTTTCTTCATATTCAAAAGAGGCTTCAAACTCTTCTTGAAAAACACTATCTTTGGGATAAATAATACCTTGTGATTTTTCTCTGCAAGCGTATAGATGTAAAAGCTCTTGGGCTAACTTTTCAACATCTTTTTGTGCTTGCTCTTTGGTATGTTTCCATGTAGACCGCTTACCTAAAAAATCTAGTCTAGGATGAGTACTTGAACCAATATAGCGATGTATTAGAGATAATTTTTCAATGGGTATAAAAAGCTTGTTATCTGCATATTCAATTGTAATAAAATCTTTTTCTATATTACGGATTGTTATTCTTTTAAAGCCTAGAAAACGACCAATACCGTAATCGATATGGACAACATAGTCTTCTACTTCTAGATGTAGAAGATCCGTAATCATAGTGGTTTTATATTTAGTAAAATTAAGTTCCTTATTTGTTTTACCTAAAATATCATAGCTAGTCAATATAAGGTTATTACCCCAAATGCAACCTTCATGAATGGGTGTTTGCACCATGTGAATTGAAGTAGGCTTTTTGGCAAAATAACTTTTTATTAACGTCATAAGACGCTTGTGCTGTTCTGTACTATTTGTAGATATAAATACATTGAAATCTTTATATTCTTTGTCTAGGTCTTCTAAAAATTGGGATACCACGCCTTTATACTTCTTAACAAGCTTTGTCTGGAATGAAATAGAGTTTGTATTTGTAGAGCGATAGGTTATGTTTCTAGATAGTTCCAGGATGGGTAATATTTCTTCTTCTCTTAAAAAAAACTTATTTGGATCCTTGACTAAATCTTGAAATTGGGAAAATAATAATTGTTGCTCATCTAAAAAATCACTATATCTATTTTGGACTACATCCCTATCCCATGTAATCATGTAAGGTTTTTTGCCGTAATAAGAAAATAGATCTACTAGAACCGTATCTTCGGGATACAATAGTTGGGATAATAAAACTACCTTGTCTACTTTCTCATGAGAGATTTGTTCTTTTATATTAAAAAAACGTATCGAATCTACTATACCATCATACACATCTATACGTAGAGGCATTTCATATGTAGGGCAAAATATATCAATGATGCTCCCTTTAATACTATAATCATATATTTGTTCTACTATATCCATGCGTTGGTAATTATGCTGGATTACATAATTGTGTATGTCCTTTAATGTCTGTTTTTGGCCAGTGAAAAGAGTATAAGCTTGTTCTAGATAAATATCTTTTCCAGGTAATTTTTGTACAATGGCATCAATAGAAGTAAATAAACATGTGTGGGTAGTATGTACTATATTATAAAGGGTACGAATGACGTGGTGTTTATTAGAATGGTGTCGTTCACTATTTATTAACCGACTAACGGGTAAAAGCATGGGCTGGTATTTACATATTTTTAGATCCTCTATATTCTGTAAAAAAAATTCAACTTCTAAGTACATTTGCTCCGCTTGTGCCTGAGAAGAGAATAAAATGATATGGTGTTTCTCTGTATTATGATTTGATAGAATAGTCACTATCAATAATGATAACCAAGAAAAATGAATGTGCTTTATATCATCATCATTTTGCACTATTGAAGAATAATGATGACAAAACGAATCAATCAATTCTTGAAGCAAATGTAACTCCGCATACAACCTTAATACACAAATGTAATTTTAAGGCATACAAAGGATTATGAATGAAAGAATAACGGTTCTATGTATTTTGCCACCATTTTTGGTTCATGCATATGAACATGATGACCACCACGTTGACAGAAAATCACTTTTAAATTTTTAAAATGACGTGACCGTCCACTAAATGAATCAGAAAACAGAATATAAAAGGGGCTATCTTCAGCAAATAGTATGCAAACTGGTGCTTGAATGTCTTGAATAAAAGATTCTACTTGCTTTTCTGTTAAAAATATAGCAGATGCTACACGTAATCTAGGATCCGTACGCCATATATATTGGTTGTCCTTTACATGTCTCATATTCCTAGTAATTAATCGCTTAGCTGATTCGTAGGATAAAACTGTTTTAGGTAGAGGCTTAGGAGATTTCGTAAAAACTTTTTTCCATAACTTAACAAATAGATTCACACTACTATGTTTGTTAATCTTTAAACGGCTACCTGAAATTTGGCGCATGCGTATGATCTTTTCCATTCCTCTCTGGCTATATATCCTGTTATTGGACTGGTGGGCGTATTTTACTCTCCCCGTCCAATAGTCTCGATAAGACTGGGATGCATACTGATCTAGATGTGAATAAGGTCCATTACCCTCTAATAAAATAAGTTGCCTAAACCTAGTGGAGTGTATGCCAGCTACCAATACGGCTACACTAGAACCCATAGAATGAGCCAATAAAATTATATCTTTAGTCCACTGGAGTTTATCTAAAACGGCCAAGACACAACCCACATATTCCATAAAATTCATACTATAATTGGGCGGTATGTGATCGGATAGGCCATGTCCAGGAAAATCCATAGCTACAAAATACAAGTTAGGATTTTTTTCCAAAAGAATGGGTATAAGTAGATCAAACGTAGAGGCATTATCTAACCACCCATGTAAGGCCAAAACAGGTTGCCCTGATTCATCGCCCCATGCCTTGGCAGCAATTGTACCAAAATCTAATGGAATTGTAATATCCTTACTTTGTACCATAAGATTCCTTTACAGTCTGGTTCTATGATATTTTGTATAGAGTAAAAAAATTACGTAGAGAAAATATTGAAAATCGGGGGAATTATGTTTATATGTACTTACATTGATTGCATGCATAATGCTTTTGTCTGTCTTTTTTTCTGTAAACCTTGTCGCTATTACGCTTGTTATATTAGACACCATTCGAGTAATGCGTATCTGTAAAATATTCTATAAACTTCTCATCAATTGAAAACTTTTCCATTAGCTTAAAATAGTTGAGATGGCTTGCCATATATTCTTATTGGTATTTATGTTTGTCTTCATAAATGTACATATATAAATATATCATAAGGTCAAGCACGTATAAACATAATTACCTAATTCACAAGTTTCTATAATAATCTGATTGACACTATATAATCATTATTAGCTAACATGGGCGTACATGAAAAAGGAGTGGCAAAATAATACAGCAAAGCATCTAATAGCCAACATGAAAGGCTGGTTGGAGCAGAAGACATATTTAGATAATCATCCTACTTTTTCTAAATGGGTTGAGTATGTAGTCTGGCCAGAAAATCTCTTATCTTCTAATTATGAAGAAGAAGTACTACCTAAGAGAGAGCCTAGTGTTTTGTCTGAATGGAAAGATAATCCAGTCACCCGAGATCAAATTCAAGTAGTACAGTCTAATTTACCTACTATCTGTACCAAGAAAGAGCATTTATTTGATGTGGTATCATTATTAAAAAATGAAGAAGCCCTAGGATATTCTTTTCTATTAGATTTGACAGCAGTTGATTTTTTAAACTCTCCCTTGTCTGAAGATATCAAAAATAATATTAATAAAAGATTTCAAATGCAGTATTTATTTAGAACAATGAATGCCACGTCTATAGGCTTAAAAATAAAAGTTATTCTACCTATTGATGAGAATGAGACAGTACCTTCCATGACTTCTGTATGGGTTGGTGCAAACTGGCCAGAAAGAGAAGTATATGATTTAATGGGACTCCATTTTGAAGGCCATCCTAACTTATCACGTATTTTAATGCCCAGTAATTTTAAAGGACATCCTTTAAGAAAAGATTTTCCTTTAAAAGGTATAGGTGAAGATTATCTTATACAGAATTTACTGAATAAGAATCTTTCATCCAGCTAATCATTTGTAGTAATTTAAGTAGTTTAATATTATGGATACCGCTGATAATAATCACATAACCTCCACTAACTTGAATAATCATGATGTTTCGGCTGACTGGTTAGGAGCAAAATACCCAGGTGCCAGGGTGGAAAATTTAGGTGATGGTAAGATGTCTATTAATTTAGGACCATCCCATCCAGCAACACATGGTATTCTAGAGAATCATATTATTGTTAAGGGTGAAACAATTGAAAAATGCGAATGCCACATAGGTTATGTACATCGTTGCTTTGAGAAGTTAGGTGAAACCTATGATTATAACCAATTTCTGGTTTGTACGGATAGGATGAATTATATATCTACTCCTCTAAATAATATTGGTTGGGTGCTTACGGTAGAGTCATTACTAGGAATACAGATGCCTGCTAAGGTGACAGTGGTACGTATGATTATTTCTGAGTTGTCCCGGATTATTGATCATATTATTTCTATGGGTATTCTAGGAGTAGATTTGGGTGCCTTTGCTTCTTTCCTATATATGTTTCATAAGCGTGAACAAGTATATGATATACTAGATAAACTCACTGGCGCTAGGTTAACTAATACCTTTTGTAGAATAGGTGGTCTAGAAAAAGATATTTATCCTGATTTTGTTAAAGATGTAAAGACATTTGTAAAAAGTTTCCCTAAAGTCATTCAAGAGACGCATAATCTGTTAACCAAGTCTCGTATTTTTTATGATAGAACGGCAGGAATTGGAAAGATTAGCCAGGAGCGAGCTTTAGAGTATGGTTTTACAGGACCTAATTTACGTGCTACAGGTTGTGCATTTGATGTAAGAGAAGTCAATCCCTATATGTTTTATGATCAAGTTGATTTTGATATTCCAGTGGGTCAAGATGGCTCAGTTTATGATCGTTTTTTAGTTAGGATAGAAGAAATGCAACAATCTCTTACCATTATAAAACAACTTGTGGATAACATACCAGATGGTCCTTATCATGCAGATTTACCACATGTCTTTTTACCTGAAAAGCATAAGGTATATACTTCTATGGAAGATCTAATCTACCATTTTAAACTAATTATGCATGGTATTGAAATACCTCCAGGAGAACATTATTTATCCACAGAGGCTGCTAATGGTGAACTTGGTTTTACTGTAATTTCTAGAGGGCAACGTTCCCCTTGGCGTGTACATGTTAGAAGACCTTGCTTTTGGTATTACCAATCTTTTCCTGAACAAGTGGAAGGCTGTTTATTGTCAGATATGATTGCGATTATGAGTTCTTTAAATGTTATTGCAGGTGAATTAGATGGATAGTATGAAACAAACCCACAGCCATACGTATTCTTTTTCTCCACTAACCGAGGCAAAATTTCAAAAATTAGTTAATAAATTTCCTAAATTAAGTTCATTGGTTATATGGGCTTTACATTTTATACAAGAAGAAGAAGGTTATATTTCAAAAGAAGCCATGGAATATGTTGCTGAAAGAGCAAATGTATCTGTTGCTTGGGTGTCAGGAGTGGTTTCATTTTATGAAAAATTTCAAGAAAAACCCATAGGGAAATACCATATAAAGTTATGTTATAATGTTGCTTGTTGGATGGCAGGTTCAGACCAAATTGATGAGTGCATTGTGAAAAAATTAGGTATACAATGTAATCAAACCAGCGAGGACGGTATGTTTACTTATACTAGAACCCAAGAATGCCTTTCTGCCTGTGATAAAGCACCTGCTGTACTTGTAAATGATGATTATTACGAAGATTTAGATGTCATTAAAATGCTCACCTTGATTGATAATCTAAGAAGTCAGTTTTCTTAATATTTTTCTAGAGTTTATCAGTTAGGTTGGTGTATGCTGATGTTTTTCTAAATTCCATAAGTATATTATTTGTCTCTATTACTTTGATCAATTGATTCATTGTTGCCTTCTCATGCATAGAAATATAGTCAATAAATTCTTCTTGGAGCTTCTCTGGTTGATCAGACAAAGTATAGCATTGAAGAAGTTGTACTTCCTGTTGATATGAACGTTTTGGTATTTTTAGAAAATATTCTATGGAATCTGTATAACGTTTCATACGGAAAGTACCCTCTGCCATGCTCACTACAAATAGAGGGTGCTGGTCAATACTTGTACTATATAATTTAGTAAAATTTACTAAATAGGCAGGGTCTATATTTAATAGCTTATTGTAAAAGAGTGTTAATGCTTGTTGTATATCATATTGCAACCAACTGGGCATAACAGGTTGTTGATTTTGTACTTCTTCTTGAATATTATCTATACTAGAATTTAATGGTGTTTTAAAAAAACTTTGTTTATAGAGAGATAAAGCCTGTTGGGATAACTTTGTACGCTTAGACTTATTTGAAGCCATGGACTGGGAATACAGATATTTACTGTGGGCCAAAGAGAATAAAGCAGTTAACATAGATTTTTTGTTTTTTTGTTTTTTGATAGATGCTAAATAAGAAGCACATTGTTTCTGTGATGCTTTGTTTCGAGATGTAGTTTTTTTTATAGAATTCATGTTAAATGAAGAAATACAGTAAAGAATTTTAAGTAGATAGTTATGTTTATTTGTTTTAATCTTTTTAAATACTTTTTTATTTAGGGTGTTAGATATATTTTTTTGTACTATTTTATATTTTCCTAGAGAAATCTGAGCCTGTATAAGATTATAATTGGCATAAAAGACTATTCGCTTATCTAATATAGTTGGATTAGATCTAATAACCGTATTTAATAGGTTAGTTGCTTGCATATAGTTACCATGTCGTTTATATAATACCCCTAACTTGTATTGGGCTTTTATTACATCCTGGTTGTGGTGAATTAATGTTTCATAGCATTGAATTATATGATCCTGCATATTGAGTATTTTATAATAATCAATGGCTCGCCAGTAGAGCTTATGAAAAATACGATCTTGACCTGCTATATGATGATAATTTTTGGCAATAGCTTGTAGGATCTCATTACGATTCATAGTATCTTGTTTGGGATTAATATCCATTGCTTTCACTTGTTCTTCTAATTTATTAGTTTCTCGTAGTAAAGAATTTGCTAGTTCTATGTTGGGTGAAGACCAAAGCTCTGCTTCTTCCATAATTTTAGTAAGCTTCTTATTTTCACTGATAAGCTTGTGTAAAATGGGGGCATACTCTTTTATGGGAATGGGTTGCTTAAACTTATGATAATATAAAATGATTTTCCACAAAGCAATCTCTTTATATTGTTTATTTTTTATATCATATTGAATACTTTGTATAAAGTACTCAATACTTTTCGAAAAAGAGCGTTGAGATTCTAGAATTATACCCATATAAAAGTATGCTTCTGCGTGATCAGGCTCTAATTGGATAATGTTTTGAAAAGTATTTATAGCTTTGTTATACTGTACCTTCGCATATTCTCGTTTACCCTTGTCCAATAGAGCATTAGTATCTTGATTACCCGTACTAGGGTAAATGACATAAGCCAAAATAAACATATAATACATAATAGCAAAGAATGTATTATAGATACTATTAAAGCACATAAGATAATAATTATATTTCATTTAAGTATAAGAGTAAAACTCTCCACTCTATAGTACTGTGTAAATTACATATTTCTAAAATAATCGATACTTATTTGTGTCATTAGTCGATTATGATAATAATGGAACAGTCTGTAGGGAGAGAAAAACCTATTTTATTTGATGGTCAAGTACAAACTAGGGTAACACGAATACAAAATCTTTTTTCTCTTCTTCGTTTAAATAATACTATTTTATATATTCATTATACCAATATGGTCTATACCGGTACAGTAGTACAAACAGAGAAAAATAGTTTTATATTAAGTATACCCAAATTACAGCTAACCCAGGAGCGCAAAATATGCTTATTTTTTGAGGTAATGGGCATCTACTATTGTTGTTCTACACGAATTACTAAATATACAAAAAAAAATATTTATATTCATCTGCCCGAAAAACTTAATAGTCTAAATCATAGAAAATATCCTAGATTGCATCTAGATGATCTATTTTGTAAATTTACTGTAGCAGTATCTGATTTACACAATGACGGGGATGTAATTACGTTTCATGATATTATACATATCATAAAAGAAGATCATCCTCAATTAGTTGTGCTTTATAATTGTTTATTAGATCAACTTACATCCTTCTATAAACAAGGAATAATCCAGATACAAACTATTAATGATCAGAATAAGTCAGAATTAACTTTACAGGAGAGAATCATTGTAGAGACGCATTCTACTTTTTTTATACCTAATACGGAAAAAATGGATTCCTACATTCATGATTACAATTCTAGAAGTCTTTGTAATTACTCTTCCCATTACCAAAAAATGGTACAAGATATTGGCGAAAAAAATGCTATCTTAGAGATGGAAAAAATTAAAAAACAAGATGCTTCTGTGGGTTTATGTTCCTATGTATTATGTCCTGTATTTTTATATAATCAAGTCATTGCTTATGTGTATTTTTATACGAATTTTTTTAATAAGCATATTATTTCATACCCTAGTGCATTATATTTGCACGAGTTATGTTATTATTTTTCTCTAGGCTTAACAAAAATTAAACTAAATCAAGATTATTTTAATACTCATACAGTACGAGCTAAAGTAACAAATCTTTCATTAAATAGTATTGTTATAGAAATTCAAGGTAATATGTTATTTCATTTCCTACAATCTTACCAAACCCTAAAAATCATATTACCTTGTTTTGGACATGAACTAGTTCTGCATGGTCACATTAAACGTTATTTTAGCCAAGAATCCTATCACTATCTTTGTGCAGAATTGACCAATTCTTGCGAAGATGATATGCGTAAACTCGAAGAATTTATATTCCAATATAAACACTATTCTATACTATAAATCACTTGTCATACAATATACAGTTTATATATTTTCTTGATCTTAAGTTTATTTTATGTATAATCTCATCAAGATATTTTGCGTAACATATTGAAAATCTGTTCCCTTGTTTAGATATTTCTCTCAATCAACCTATTACTATATTCATTAAGACCTATCTGCCACAACAAGTAAGATGTAGACAGACGTTTCTCTTTACTTCAGAGTAAATAATATGCTTATTATTTAAACTAGTTTTACACTTCAAACTCTCCAGTGAGAAATCCTATACTATATGATAAGCCATTAACGAATATCAAGGGTGGTTTATCACTTCGTAAAGTCCCTGAAGAAGTAGAAAAGAAGCTATCTAAAAGTAAGTTAACAGTGGAACAGATGATATAGTTAGAAGACTTTGAAGCACCTTTTTCTGACAAAAAAAGTGAGGAAAACGATAATGGCTATAAAAAGGGAAAGGGATCCAGAGACCGACTAAAAAAGTAGCCTTGGTAACCAAGACCACTTTACAAGATGTGGTAAAGAGAGGAGTTTTACAGCAACACATTTTTATGGGGCATAACTCTAGAAAATAGTTGTTTTAATATACGTTGCTGTAGCGTATACATAAGATTATGTTGATACATAACCGAGAACCAACTATTTAATATGGGTATCTGTAATGTAAGATATATCCCTTCTCGTGGTAGATATGTCATATTATCCATTTCTTCAAAAAAATAACAAAGAGTAATTTCTGTACCCATGATACTACTGAATAAATTTTCCCACTTTACTTTATTCATACCAACATCCATAATAATACGCCTAAATAAAAAAGGGTATATTTGTATTTTTACCATAAGATTCCATAAGACGTATATGTAGATATTTTTCTAACAAAAAATTCTTCTGCCTCAATATTTCTAGTAAATAACTTGCTGTGTAATATAACTGTTAATTTTGCGTAGTTTACCCGTAAGAACTTTACTTGATACCTCTTTATTTGACAAAGGGAGGATTCTCTGATTTAGCATATTATTATTATTACGCACAGATATTAATTGTTTTACATGCACAGGAGTAGACAAGCCTATGAATAATATGTTAACTTGGTAGATAGTTCCAGGAACAAGCGATATATTTTTAAATGGAGTCTGGTGATCCCATTTATCTTCCCTATATTTTACGTATATACTTTGTCCTCTATGATCATAAAAAATAAAAAAATCATCTAGCGTATCCTGGTATCTTAGTTGTAAGGTATAAGTCTTATCCTTTTCTTGTAGTATTTCTAATGATGAGATTGTAAATGATGTAGAATAAAGAGTTGTAATACTGTTAAGTACGAGGTAAAAAATAGCCCCGCCTGTTAGATACCATTGTATATTATTTTTTTTGGTTGGCATGACCATCCAAAATATCTTGGGCTTTTTTTTGTATAGTGTTATTCGTATCATATTTTGCCATATATTTTATGAGAGAACTAAATGGTTCTATATTTGTTTGAGATATATGAGATAGTGCTTTTAACCGAACCTTGTCATTGTTGTCCCGTGCCATATTTACTATTAATTTATTGGCTTTTGGGTTATGCAAGCGAATTAAAGTACCTATAATTCCCCTCTTAAATCTAGCGTATTGGAGTTTAGTATCTTGTTCTTCAATTTTATCAATTTTTTCTAGTTCTTGAACTAAAATTTTTTGGATTTGCTTTTTCCCCCCTATATGCCCTAGAGTATAGACTGATATTTCTCTCAACATAGTACTCTCATTGGGATTTTGTACCAGATCAAGCAAGTAGTTAATAACATCCATATTTTGTATTTCGCTATCAGAAAAATATTTTATAATAGCTGAACGTAAATCTTTATGTGTTTTAGAATCTTTTAATTTTTCTAGTAAAAAAGACTGTAATTCAAGAGACTTCAGTAGACCTATTGTCCGGATAATATCTGGTCCTCTTATCTGCCCAGAGGTAAAGTCTAAGGAACGTAATATTTTATTTAGAGAAGGTAATGCCTTACTTATTTTTTTTGAACCAATCACGTCTATTGCTGTAAAAAAAAGTATATTAGACTGGTGTTCTAAAAAAGGTATAATATATTCATCTAATTCGCCTGTTTTAATAGTTTTCACTAAGTAAATAATATCTTTTTGGATGTTATGGTTGTTTATTTTTAATAAGTTTTTTAATGGTGCAATAAATTGTCTTTGTTCTTCTGGTGTAAGTCTAGTGATTTTTTTTAATATACTTTCTACTTGTTTATAGTTTCCATACTCTAAGACTAACTTGATTTTCTTAATACGTTTAGCATACTCATCATCAACATTTTTTGTTTTTGATGAAGTTATCTGTGGTGTCTGGGGGATTGTGCTATTAGGTAACAATAAACAACTTAAGCAAAGAACAAGAGATATCAGACGAAAAAACATATTATTACAAGCTTTTTAAGATTTGAGTCAATTCAACTTTTTTCGCATGATTTGGATATGTATTAAGAAGTTTTTGTAAGATTATTTTTGCTTTTCCTTTTTTCTTTAAATGTCTATAATATAATATACCTAATCTTTCTAAGGTTATAGCATGATTACTTTTTTGACGTAATAGAATATTATATTCATTTTCAGCCTGTTTATAATTAGACAGATATTCTAGTGTCTGGGCCAGAGAAAGTCTAGCTTCATAAGATTGTGGATTAGCTTGGGTGGCCCATTTATAGTATTTTTTAGCCTTTTCATAGTCTTTTTGATTAAAAAACAGATTGGCTAGGTTTAATGAAGCAGAAAAATGTTTGGGTATAATTGCATAGACTTGTTGATATGCCTTTATCGCCTTTGTATATTGTTTATCCCTCTTAAATATATTACCTAGATTGAGCCAGGCATTATAATAATCAGGGGCTGCCTGGACCGTTTTTTGATAATATACTTCTGCTTCTTGTATATTGCTCTCTTCTTCAGCAATTTTTCCAAGCTGATATAGGATAGTAGGGTTATTCTTTCTGGTTTCTAAAATTTTAAGCAGGTACTTACGTGCAGGTCCATACTGCTTTGATTTGAACAATAAAAGAGAAAGATTTAATAGAGCTTCAAAATGATTAGGATCCAATTTAATGGATTTTATATATGCATTTTTTGCTAAAACATAGTTATATTGTTTATCAAATATCTCTCCTCTCTGATAGAATAAGTTAGCATCTGCAACATGTATTTTGGATGCATCGTCTAAGGTCTTTATTGCTTTTTTGTACTTCTTCTGTTTTTTATAAGATATCGCCATGTTAAAATGTGCTTCATATAATGCAGAGTTAATATGGAGTGCTCTTTGATATGCTAAAATTGCTTTTTGATTTTGGGCTAATTTATCATAGCATAATCCTGTTGAATAATGCCCATTCACAAATGAGTGATCCAGTTGAACAACTTCTTTAAATAGTCTAAGTGCCTTTTTATATTTTGTTTGCCTATAATACAATAAACCTAGGTAATATCTTGATTTTAGGTTAGCTTTATCTTTAGCATTTGCTTTTTTATAATTTCTGATAGCTAGATTCTCTTGTTGCAGTTTATCTTGTGTACGTGCAATTAAGTAATCTATCAGTAAGTGTTTAGGATGAATCTTTTTTGCTTGGGAAAAAGACTTATATGCACTATGATACTGACCTTTTTGAAAAGCCTGTTTCCCCTTTTGGATGAGTGTTCGGGCATTATCAAGTTGAGATGATTGATTTGGGTTATTTTTCCCGTTATTATTAGCATTACGATTGTTTCCTAAGTTATTTCCCTTGTTATTATTACTAATGTCACTGCTTACCGAACCATTTCCCCCATTATTATTACTAATGTCACTGCTTACCGAGCCATTTCCCCCATTATCATTACTAATGTCACTGCTTACCGAGCCATTTCCCCCATTATCATTACTTACCGAGCCATTTCCCCCATTATTATTACTAATGTCACTGCTTACCGAGCTATTTCCCCCATTATCATTGGCATTATTCTTAATAATTCCTGATAATCTACCTGTATGATCATTGAATGCTTTTACATATTTCTTTCTTAGTTTAATATTTTCCCCACCATGTGAAAGAGCATCTTTGTAATGTGATATGGCACTAGATAAGCGATTTTGGCTATAAGCTATATCACCTAGTAATTCAGATAATGGAGGATAAATATCTGAGATTTTTCTCTCTTTATTTAGGTATTCTAGATATTTTGGTATATTACCCTGATTTTTATATGCCTGGGCTATCTTATAATGAAGTTGTGCTGCAGATACACTAGAATTATTGGGTATTAGCTTTAGAGCTTGTTGGTAAGCTTTTACTGCCTGGGGTATTTTTTTATGTTTTTGGTAGTAATCACCCAGATATGTGAATGATCTAGGATTATTTTCACCTTGTTTAGTCGCCATTTGAAGATACTGGAGAGCTTTTGGGAGTTTATTTTGCTTAATGGCTTGCTGAGCTAAGTTATTATAGGCGTCTGGATCTGTTTTATCTAGATGGATCGCTTGTTTGTACTCTTTTTCTGCTTTGTTAGGTTTATCTTGCTGATCATGTAGATGGCCTTTTTGGTTATATGCCGTTATGGCATTTGGTTTCATTTGCTTAGCTTTTTCTAATAGAGCTATCGCCTCCTCTATCTTATCTAGTTTAGATAATACGCCAGATAAAGCAATTAAGATGTCATAAGTTAAATTATTATCCTTACTTTTACTTACTTGACGATAAGCATTTTGTAGATGTTGGAGAGCTAATTTGTACTTATCCAAGGATGCATATAGTTTGGCTATTTGATAGTGGTGTTCTATGTTGTCCTGGTCATTTTGTATTTTGTTTTGTAAACTATGTATGGCATGTATACGTTTGTCTAACACTTCATGAGAATTAGAACGTTGTCTACCTCTATGAATATTAAATAGCTTATACGCAGAGCCTAATACAAGAGCAGAAAGGAGGAGTATGCCAATTTTTTTTTTATGGTGTTTATCGTATATTTTCATTGTAGGTGAGGTGTCGTCATTATGACAAAATATAATTGCAATTTTTTATTGAAATAAATGATATATGGTATAAGTAACTCATGGTATTAGAAGCATTGACCTTAATTATTTGTTTTTTTGGCATAGTACTCATAACCACTAGTATATTTATTACCGAAAAAGAAACAGAAGAAAGTAGTTCTCTGAAGAATAGGTGGAAGAAATACATGGGAAAGTTACGTTATAAAGAGACACAGTCAAAGCAAGTGCAAATTAAGTCAACTAAACACTATAATTCAATACTATTTCATGAAGAAGCATACATGTACATGGACTATAACGTAACACATGATTATACACAAGAATATTTTAAGTTTTTAATGAAAGATTTTGTTACCATTAAAAGATACGGACTTGGTATATTAGCTTACGATACAAAATACTTTACTTTTGAAAGTGAACGAGGAATAGAATACTTTAAAGTAGATAAAATTAAGTATCTTACCTTTTATGCACAGGGACTAGTTATTGTTTTTGAAGATCAACAGCCAATTCTCATTATTTTGTCTGCAGAGATGGATAAGATAATTTCTGTCCTTCAACAATGACTTTTGTTACGCCGATACAAAACCATTCATGAGACTAACTACTCATCATCTAACTAACAAAGTACTTATAGTGGTATTATTTTTGACTCTTACTAGTCTGATTACTTTTCTCTGGTACAACCAACATTATATAAATGTTTTTTTCTTCTCTATAGGAAGGAACAAAAATTATACATCCCTTAATAAAAGTATACTCCAATTAGAAGACAAAAAAGATATCCGCATGTTGAATCATGTGGAGGCTACATTAATACCTCTACTAAAGCTTTATCCAGATGATCCAATTCTATTATTCTATTATGGTAAAGTGCAATACCTAAAATTTTGCACTCACATTGATAAGAAGCCTGTTATATTAACAGATGTCTTTTTATTGTCATATTCTTATAAGACAAAGTATCACTCTTTGGTTAACCAATCTGATTGGATTAAGAGTACTTTTTATATTAGGAGATCTCTCATATTGGGTTTACCCGATCTCTTTTTAGGTGATGCCATTAATATTCTAGTATATCTATATATTTTTGGGGGAGAATTATATAGAGATGAAATTAATCGGCTTACCAATACAAAAGAGCGTAGAATACTGTTAAAGCAAGATACAAGATTTTTATTGGATATCTTTCAATTAAAAAAGCCTGACTGGTCTTTTACTCGTAATTTTCATTCTCAAGAGTTAGGTTCTCTCTTCAAAGTGTTGTATAACTTAAAAATTGGTAACGTGTCTTTAGCCATTTCTTTACTCAGAAATATTATCAAGAAAAAGAGTGTATCCGTTGATATTAAAAACAATGCCTACTACATCCTAGGAAATATAGTGCAACGTAATAATAAAAAACAACAAATGTATTATTATAACAAGGTAGAAGCGAAAGAATTCCTACAAAGATATCCTCATTTTATCCAAGAATATAGTATATTACTCACATTATTCCAAAAACACCAATTATTGAAAAAAATATTAATACTTTATAAGTAGATATTTATTGTAAACACCTTAGATATCACATATCATATTTAAGAACTATACTAATGTCTTCCGACACTCTACCAAGGTGTAGCAGGTTCATATGTTAGTGCATAATATGTTTGAGATTATGTCATCAGAAGAAGAGCATGATGATCTTGGTATGTATTCTCTTGAAATCGTTGATCCAGAAGATGATAATCTTTTTGTTACTGATTATCATGCTGAAAAGTATATCCAAGATCTTTTATATACTCCAAATAATGATTTGTCTGATGAACCAAGTGCTTCTAAGGCAGATGATACAGAAATAAACAATACATTACCAAATGTAGGCCCTCTTCCTCATGATTTATCTGAGGAACTAAGTGCTTCTAAGGCAGATGATACAGAAATAAACAATACATTACCAAATGTAGACCCCCTTTCTCATGATTTGTCTGAAGAACCAAGTGCTTCTAAGGCAGATGATACAGAAATAAACAATACATTACCAAATGTAGGCCCTCTTCCTCATGATTTGTCTGAGGAACTAAGTGCTTCTAAGGCAGATGATACAGAAATAAACAATACATTACCAAATGTAGACCCCCTTTCTCATGATTTGTCTGAGGAACTAAGTGCTTCTAAGGCAGGTAATACAGAAATAAACAATGCATTACCAGATATAGACCCTCTTTCTCATGATTTATCTGAGGAACTAAGTGCTTCTAAGGCAGATGATACAGAAATAAACAATACATTACCAAATGTAGACCCCCTTTCTCATGATTTATCTGAGGAACCAAGTGCTTCTAAGGCAGATGATACAGAAATAAACAATACATTACCAAATGTAGGCCCTCTTCCTCATGATTTGTCTGAGGAACTAAGTGCTTCTAAGGCAGATGATACAGAAATAAACAATACATTACCAAATGTAGACCCCCTTTCTCATGATTTGTCTGAGGAACTAAGTGCTTCTAAGGCAGATGATACAGAAATAAACAATACATTACCAAATGTAGACCCCCTTTCTCATGATTTAGAAAATATTCTGGATAGTGAATTGGGAGATATAATAAGTCCATCTTTCTCTAATGATAGTAGTCCCATGCCAAATAAAATTTCTACATCTCTACAAAAGACTAGTACATTGACAGATGAGACTCTTCTCCCCCCAGATACTTCTTCTTCATTGGATGATACTATAGGGGATAGCACAGATCTAAGTTTAACATCTGAACCACTAATTAAGTCAGAAGATAATGCCTCTAGAGGCAAGTTACCTCCAACTTCACTGGACAATACTATAGGGGATAGCACAGATCTAAGTTCAACATCTGAGCCACTAATTTATTCAGAGGATAATCTCTCTAGAGGCAAGTTACCTCCAACTTCACTGGACGATACTACAGAGGATAGCACAGATCTAAGTTTAACATCTGAACCACTAATTAAGTTAGAAGATAATCTCTCTAGAGACAAGTTACCTCCAACTTCACTGGACGATACTATAGGGGATAGCACAGCTGTAAATTCAACATCAGAGCCACTAATTTATTCAGAGGATAATCTCTCTAGAGGCAAGTTACCTCCAGATACTTCTTCTTCATTGGATGATATTACAGAGGATAGCACAACTGTAAGTTCAACATCAGAACCACTAATTAAGTCAGAAGATAATGCCTCTAGAGGCAAGTTACCTCCAGATACTTCTTCTTCATTGGATGATATTACAGAGGATAGCACAACTGTAAGTTCAACATCTGAGCCACTAATTAAGTTAGAAGATAATCTCTCTAGAGGCAAGTTACCTCCAACTTCACTGGACGATATTACAGAGGATAGCACAACTGTAAGTTCAACATCAGAACCACTAATTAAGTCAGAAGATAATGCCTCTAGAGGCAAGTTACCTCCAGATACTTCTTCATTAGATGATATTACAGAGGATAGCACAGCTGTAAATTCAACATCAGAGCCACTAATTTATTCAGAGGATAATCTCTCTATAGGCAAGTTACCTCCAGATACTTCTTCTTCATTGGATGATATTACAGAGGATAGCACAGCTGTAAATTCAACACCAGAGCCACCAATTAAGTCAGAAGATAATGCCTCTAGAGGCAAGTTACCTCCAGATACTTCTTCATTAGATGATATTACAGAGGATAGCACACTAAGTTCGACATCTGAGCCACCAATTAAGTCAGAAGATAATCTCTCTATAGATAAGTTACCTCCAGATACTTCTTCATTAGATGATATGCTAGAAGATGTTGGTATTGGTGTAAGTTCAACACCAGAAGATATAATTTTGTCGGATGATATTACAGGGGATAGTACAGATCTAAGTCCAACATCTGAGCCACTAATTAAGTCAGAGGATAATGTATCTATAGGCAAGTTACCTCTAGATACTTATTCTTCATTGGATGATACTATAGAGAATAGCACAACTGTAAGTTCAACACCAGAAGATATAATTTTGTCGGATGATATTACAGGGGATAGTACAAATCTAAGTCCAACATCTGAGCCACTAATTAAGTCAGAGGATAATCTCTCTATAGATAAGTTACCTCCAGATACTTCTTCATTAGATGATATGCTAGAAGATGTTGGTATTGGTGTAAGTTCAACACCAGAAGATATAATTTTGTCGGATGATATTACAGGGGATAGTACAGATCTAAGTCCAACATCTGAGCCACTAATTAAGTCAGAGGATAATGTTTCTAGAGGCAAGTTACCTCCAGATACTTCTTCATTAGATGATATGCTAGAAGATGTTGGTATTGGTGTAAGTTCAACACCAGAAGATATAATTTTGTCGGATGATATTACAGGGGATAGCACACTAAGTTCGACATCTGAGCCACTAATTAAGTCAGAAGATAATCTCTCTAGAGGCAAGTTACCTCCAGATACTTCTTCATTAGATGATATGCTAGAAGATGTTGGTATTGGTGTAAGTTCAACACCAGAGGATATAATTTTTTCGGATGATATTATAGGGGATAGCACAGATCTAAGTCCAACATCTGAGCCACTAATTAAGTCAGAAGATAATGCCTCTAGAGGCAAGTTACCTCCAGATACTTCTTCATTAGATGATACTATAGAGAATAGCACAGCTGTAAGTTCAACACCAGAGGGTATAATGTTGTCGGATGATATTACAGGGGATAGCACAGATCTAAGTCCAACATCTGAACCACTAATTAAGTCAGAAGATAATCTCTCTATAGGCAAGTTGCCTCCAGATACTTCTTCATTAGATGATACTATAGAGAATAGCACAGCTGTAAGTTCAACACCAGAGCCACTAATTAAGTCAGAGGATAATGTCTCTATAGGCAAGTTACCTCCAGATACTTCTTCATTAGATGATATGCTAGAAGATATTGGTCTTGGTGTAAGTTCAACACCAGAGGATATAATTTTGTCGGATGATATTACAGGGGATAGCACACTAAGTTTGACATCTGAGCCACCAATTAAGTCAGAGGATAATATCTCTATAGACAAGTTACCTCCAGATACTTCTTCACTGGATGATATGCTGGAGGATCATATAGTCAATAATATAGAGCCTGACAATCAATATAAAACTACTAATAATCTTTTAGGTGACATAGAATCTTCAGAAGATGAAGAACCCATACAATTAAATACGAATGAATTAAATAATCTTTTAGATGACATAGAATCTTCAGAAGATGAAGAACCCATACAATTAAATACGAATGAATTAAATAATCTTTTAGATGACATAGAATCTTCAGAAGATGAAGAACCCATACAATTAAATACGAATGAATTAAATAATCTTTTAGATGACATAGAATCTTCAGAAGATGAAGAACCCATACAACTAGATACAAGTGAATTAAATAATCTTTTAGATGACATAGAATCTTCAGAAGATGAAGAACCCATACAACTAGATACAAGTGAATTAAATAATCTTTTAGATGATGTAGAATCTTCAATAGGTAAAGAACCCATACAACTAGATACAAGTGAATTAAATAATCTTTTAGATGATGTAGAATCTTCAATAGGTAAAGAACCAAAATATTATGATTTTGTATCTAAGCAAGTCGATCCTCCTATGATACCACAGCAAAGCGTAGATAATACATTGCTACCAATGGATAGTTCTGATTCTACTACTAAAGAATCTAATAATTATAATGATATTATATCCGATCAATATTTTGATTCTTCCGTAGATGTTGTGGATAAATCTGAACAAGAAAGTATTGTGGAAAATCCAGAATCCACCCCCTCAGTAGATAATAAAACGGATATTATGAATGTAGATTTTACTTTTGAAGAATTAAAGCATACAATGGCCTATTTAGATCATTTATTAGGTAAGCTACCAGAAGCTGAGATCAAACTTTTTTTAGAATCTAATTATTTTCACTATTATAAAACAATTATGAATAGCCTTGGGCTATAATCGTTTATTTAAGATACTATTAGATGCTTCAGCTAACAAATTAAATCTTTTTTAGTATCTTCTATTCAATACTTTCCGATACCTTAGTATGCATAAGATTTCTATGTATACATGTATTGGTTTATATTTAATTATATGTAATATAATTTATAGCTATAGCCAGACGCAGACAGGCAATAGTCAAAATCATGATATTAAGGGTAATTTAACAGATAATTTTATTGGTGGTACATTAAGATGTTCTATTACTTCACCACATAAGCAATATATTTCAGGTGATTCTATTCCAGTTAATATAGTAATACGTAATACTGGCTATTATCCAATTACTTTATATTTACATAAAAACTTTCATAAAAATTTACGTATTGTTTTAAGAGACGAAAATGGCGTTAATTTACCTACTAAAGATATTACAATATCAGATACGGATGGACAGAGAGATATATTTTTTAAAGATTATACGGGTAATGCCACACATACCAGATTCATCATACTCAAAAAAGGGGAAGTATTTCAAAAGACCATTGATTTAAAAAACTATATGTTTGTTTCAAAATACCATGAACAAACTCGTCGTATCACTATTTCAGCTTTTTTTTATCCCAATCCACAGCAAATGCCACATTTTTTTATATCATCTAATAACCGGTATACTGTTAGCATATTGACACAACATAATACTCGCAAACAATTATCTGGTTTGAGTGTTACTACACAAGATATTGGCATCACTCCAGAAGAAATAGTGTATCTTATGTTAAGTGCAGAATATCGCAAGAGCTGGCCCCATTACCTTAAGTATATCGCTTTACCTGATTTTATTAAATCTTATCCGGACTTTCACAGAATTTATGTACAATCTAACAACAAAGAAGCAGTCATACATAAATTTCAGCATTTTCTTACAAACCAGACTAATAAACATTTAATTCATTTTAAAATTTTGTCTATTTCTAATATTTTACGTGAAAATAGTCCTGTAGTACAGGTAAAAGTACACCTAACCCGTGAGATAAATCATTACCCTAAAAATTTTGAGTATACATACTATTTGACACGTCTCAAGAGTCTATGGAGTGTGATTGGGTTAGATTCCACTATTTTGAGGTAATAATATGACAGATGTACTTTCGCAAGATGAAATTGATCAGTTATTAAGTGCTCTTTCTACTGGTGAAGTTAAGTCCAAAGAAAGCATATCACAACAAACTGAACAAAAGCGTGTTAAAATATATGATTTTAAACGTCCCGATAAGTGTTCAAAGGATCAAATTCGTACTGTACAAATGATGCATGAGACTTTTGCACGTTTGACTACCACAGCTCTATCTGCAAAATTAAGGGCTATGGTTGAAGTACACGTTACTAGTGTAGACCAATTAACTTATGAAGAGTTCATTCGCTCTATACCTAATCCTACTGCACTATCTTTGGTTAATATGGATCCTCTTAAGGGTTCATGTTTACTAGAGATTGATCCATCCATTACTTTTGCTATTATTGATAGACTTTTTGGAGGTGTCGGTAAGCACTATAAATTTAATAGAGAATTAACGGATATTGAATTATCTGTTATGGAAGGCGTCGTAGTACATATTTTAAATAATTTGCGAGAAGCATGGTCTACTGTAATTGATTTAAGACCAAGATTAGGCACTATAGAAACTAATCCACAGTTTGCACAGGTAGTCCCTCCTAATGAGATGGTAATGCTTATCACTTTTGAAACTAAAATTAGTGATAGCGAAGGTATGGTCAATTTATGTATTCCCTATTTAACTATTGAGCCTATCATACATAAATTATCAGCTCAATATTGGTTTTCTTTCATCCGTAGAAATGATTCAGAAATTAATAAACAAATTATTCAGAGTAGATTAGATCAGATCCAAATTGACGTGGAAGTAGAAATTGGTTCAGTGGACTTATCATATGCCAATATGATTGGTTTAAAACAAGGTGATGTGATTAAACTACCCAACCATAGTAAAAAAGACGAATTTACGTTAAAAATTGGTGGTAGGCCTAAGTTTAAATGTAGGCCGGGCAGGGTGGGTTCCCATATAGCCGTCCAGATTGGAGATACTATTGAAGAAGTAGCAGATGAACTTTTAGTTTCACCTACTGAAGAAGAAAACTCTTATTAGGGTTTCACTCTAGATTTCTCTGGTATTATCATGAAACACAATCATTTTTTATCCTTATTGTTTTATAAACTTGCTTCTTTTATTTTTCGTTACCGGGTAATCGTATTATTATCTTCTATCATATTGGTAGTGATATCGTTTTTTTTAATTCAGAAAATTCGCATAGATGCTTCTCTGGATGCTTTATTGCCAGATGATCATCATTTACTAAAAACACTAGACAAAGCAAACAACTTGTTCGGTCACTCGGATAATCATATTATAGTTGTTAAAAGTCCAGATTTTGAAACAGGTAAACTTGGTATTGATTTATTGGTAGAGCGTATGAAAACCATGCCAGAGAT
Organism: Leptospiria bacterium; assembly: GCA_965262015.1. Taxonomy (GTDB): domain Bacteria; phylum Spirochaetota; class Leptospiria; order Turneriellales; family CBDBES01. The sequence goes on along the minus strand of OZ253494.1, from coordinate 406,715 downwards.
TCAATGGTTGGCTTATCAATCACCAAATCCATTTTTTAAGAAAAATATTTTGTTATATCTTGATGTACCAGATCTAAATATCTTATACCAACGATTACAAAAAAAAATTAGCTCTGAAAAAAGTAGGGCACGTACCAATCTAGTCTTTGACCTGGATATTAATAAACAAGAGTTTGATTACAAGGATATTCTAGACAAATATCAAAAAAAATATGCAATACAAACACCCCAGAAGAGTATATCTAAACAGGCACAGAATACAACTTATTTTCATAGATATTTATCTGCACAAAAACAACATGTTTTTGTTTTTTTTGCAAGACCTATACAATCTTCTTTGAATATCAACTGGGCAAAACAATTAGTTCATAACACTAACCAAAATATTCAAGCTACTTTAGATTCTGATATACTTAAAGATAAAAATATATCCATTAATATAACAGGTAGATATCAAAAAAAATCTGATACTATTCATGTTCTTCAGCAAGATCTTAAAAAAATAACGATACTGGTCATTACAGGTATTTTAGTAATCTTACTTGTTTATTTTCGTAATCTACTAATTGTCTCCTTATTATTGGTAAGTTTATGTGTAGGTATACTATTTACACTTGGACTTAGTAGCTTTTTTATTTCTTCTCTTAACCTAGTAAGTACTTTTGTCATTGCTATTATATTTGGTTTGGGTGTTGATTTCGGTATCCATTTTTTAGTACGATTTATAGAAGAAATCTCTCATAAAGAAATAGATGTGAAAACTGCTTTTACAAATATGCTATGTAATACAGGTACGGCTTCTTTTCTTGCTGCTAGCACTAGTGGATTTGTGTTTATTGTTTTACTTTATAGTGAATTTAGGGCATTCGCTGAATTTGGTCTTATTGCTTCTCTTAGTATGCTATGTACTTTTATGGCTTATATTATCTTTATGTTACCTACTATGCTGATTTTAATAGATAAGTTTGATTTTCAGTTTAAGCGAACATCTATTACTTTTTCTCCCCTAAATTTTTTATGGAAAAAACCTAAGGTAATTTTATGGTTATCTGGAATACTATTAACCATCACGACGTTAGGTTTACCTAAACTTTATTTTGATACGGATGCCAATAAATTAATAACGAATCCGCACTTACTATCTTTTCAATTAGATAAAGAGATTAGTGCTGTTTTTAATAGACAATTTACAGTTCCTATATTAATCATTGCAAATAATAAAGAACATAGAAATAAAATTGTTACTGCCATTAAAAAGTTAAAACAAAAGTTACATAAAGATGATCCAATGATTAATCGAGTACTTACATTAGACACCTTTATACCCAAAGATCAATCTGTCAAATTAAACATCATTCGTAAAATTCGTAGTCTTTTGCAAAAGAATCAAAAGTATCTAGAAGGTCTTAATAAGCAAGAAAAAGATAATCTTAAAACACTTAAAGATGCATTAATCTACCAAAAGATCACATTAAAGAGTTTACCAGAATTCATTGTAAATAATTTGCAGGGGAATACAAGAGGTAGACCTCATAATCAACAAAAGATATTATTATATTCAGGAATTGACCTAGAAGATGGTGAAGAAGTAATGATATTGTCTCGAATGCTTTATTCTCTACGAATAGATAATAATCCAATAGAAGTTGCTTCGCCTCCATTTATTCTGGGAGAAATTATAACCTCTATCCAAAAAGATGGATGGCTGATTCTATCACTGGTATTTATGGTAATCTACTTTTTTTCATCTTTTAACTTATCAAGCTTTAAACAAGGTCTAATTGTCTTTATGCCAATTGTACTTGGTATTTTATATCTACTTGGTATACAAGGTTTATTTGATGTACAGCCTAATATCTTGAGTATTATTTTATATCCTATATTTATTGGTGTTGGTATTGACAGTTCTATTCACTTGTATTATCGGTATATGGAAGAGGGTAAAAAGATTAAGTCTGCCGTAAATGGAGTGAGTGGGGCAATATTTTTATCATATGCAACAACCTTAACAGGGTTTGGCGTCCTGCTATTTGCAAACAATTTAATGATTAAGAGTTTGGGCTTACTAGCAATAGTAGGTTTAACTCTTATATTAATAACAACCATGATTATTCTACCATCTTTTCTTTTTTTGCTTGATGATTCTTAATACCATATTTGAAGCTGATAAAAATCAGCATTGGGTGTTAAGTAGCCTAATGCTTTTCTTGATCGTGAATTGATTTTTTGTATAATCTCATCAAGATTTTTTTGTGCAGTATATAAAATGAAAAGTTAATTTCAGCTCTGGACGATTTGAGATATTTATAAACCATTCTTCTTAAGTAATAAGACATAGGAGAAATAGCTTATGAGAATATAGAACAACAAATATTGATCAGATAATATAAGCTATAGAAAAATAGCTCATAAAACAAATATACTAAAATCTGCTGTTTTTTATAAAATAAAGATAAAATCAATCATCGCATATAAGAGGCTAAATATGCATAATACTTCACAAAGGTAAAAAATACTACGCAAAAAAAATAAGCAAAATATTATAATATAAAACTCATGGCTGTAATAGAAAAATGTCCCAAAATAGAATGGTCACCAAAATCAATGAGCCTACACTTCAAAAATAAAAATATACAAATATCACACGAAACACTCTATAAAATTATATTCTATTTTAAGGATAATACCTTGTGGTGTTTTGAAATATGGTATAAATATCTGTGGTTAAAAAAAAAAGGCATCTTATCTGAGGGACTATATTAGTCCATACAGAGCTAAAAATACTTATTTTAGAGGTCTATTCATAACATGAGAAATAGTATAAAAAGACTTTTGGAGTATGGGGAATAGATACAATGTACATTAAGAATGACTATATTGTGGTTGTGGTAAGAAACAAGTATTTTGGAAGATAATGGCTATACCTAATCTACAAGCAGAAACATTATTAAATTCATGGGAATATTTATTTTTTTAAGTGGAAAATATATGGGGATAATTTGCGATAGATGAATATAAAACATAGAATTTATAGAAAATGCTACATGTCTCCGTATATGCATGTGACCCAGGTTTACTATGTCAAAAGAGACAAGTTGAGAATGCTATCAAACAACTAAAAAAATATTTTGACAGAAAGAATAAATTATCAGGCGTTAAAAAAATATATTTAGATCTTGTACTATGATCAATAACATGTATAGGCTATCCTTAACAAGGAAGAACGATTAACCCAAGTCTATTTTGTCCAGAACTGATACCCACTCTCTACCTAATATTTGTTCAGAATGAGAATCATGAATGACCTCTTGTTCCACAAATGGTAAATGTATGTAGTTTATTGTTTGGACGTTATTTACTCTATGAGTAAATAATGATCTTATTATTTAAACGTATTTTGCACTTTAAAATGAAAAATATTAGCTTTATTTCACATACTAAGTATGCTTAATTTACTTCTATTGTAACAGAGAATATAATGATATATCAATTTTTGATTATTTTTCTATTAATTATTTGTGATAGTACTTATTCCTCAGCTCCCACTTCTAAATCTAAAACTGATACAGCAGTATATAATATTGCATTAAAAATCAAGAGTGCTCAGCAACAGAAACAAAAGTTTCTACAGCAACATGGTGATAAAAAAATTTCTAGTATACAAATCAAGAATAATAAAAAAACTAATCTAACTGTTATCAAAAGATGGCTTAAAAACCAGCCAGGTAATCTACTATCTCAATTTAATGTCACAGATCTCCTAGAAAATGCCTATAAATCTAACCTCGTATCTAATGTTACTATTCTTTATCAAAGAGATAAAGGCAAGGGTGTTATTATTCATATTGTACTTAAAGAGAAATGGAGTTTGTATGTTTTCCCCATTTTCTATTATTTACAAGACACTATATTAGGCGGTGCTTTCCTAGTAGAATCTAATTTTCTTGGTTATGATATTGGTGTCACTATGGGAGGTATTGGATCTAATAGAGGCTGGCAATATCTCACTGGGTTAATAGTTCCCTATTTTGGGGCGACTAATTTTTTTGGTGAAATACGTCATTCAGCAGGATCTATTTATACAGAAAATAAAAATGTGCAAAGTGAATTACTACAAGCCTTTCAACAATTACGGGCTGATCTATTATATACCTTAGGGTACAATCTAACTCAAAATTTTTCTATAGGCCATACATTTAATTTTCTTTTAACTGATATAAATCCTGAAAATAATATAGATTCTCCTAATAAAAGAATTATTAATATACCTAATAGTACTCTCCTTATAAATATTGGTATTAAGCTTGTTTATAATAACTTACGTAGTAGATTATATTACAATAAGGGTATTAGGTCATCATTTGAATTTAAGCAAGGATTTAACCTGAGACAAGAAGCTACAGATTATTTTATATACCAAATATTATCTGAAAATCGGTATACTCTAGAAACATTTTTGGATCATACTTTTTCTGTTGCCTCTTACCTAGCATATAGTAATTTACCTGAATCCGTAGAGCACCGCTTGGGGGGTTTAGAAGGTTCTAGAACATTACCTCCTATTCTAATTTCTGCGGATACTTATGCTAATCTTGCTATTATCTACCAGGTACCTATTTATAATTTTAAATATGGTGTTTTCACCCTTATAGGATTGTTTGAAGGTGGTTTCTTTATGCGTAATCAAGATCTTCTTACACCATATTATGGTCCAGGATTTGGCTTTAGGTTTTATTTTAAATATGTTACTATTCCTGCATTAGGGGTAGATATAGCTTATGAACTTCACACGCAAGGTGCTTCAGCTATTGATAAGTTACGGATTAGTGTTGCAATTGGTTTTAGACCAAATAGATAATAGTTGACTTGAGATAATCATTTTATCGTTTAAACTAGTGAATAGAATGTTAACTCGATATTTTTTCTACTTTTGTATCTGCTTTATACTAGTTTCTGTTATACGTAGTTCTAATTCGTTTTACTCAAATTCTACAAATGATTTAGTATACATTAAGGTAGCTTCTTTGCATAAAGCAAAAAAATTACTGAAAAATTTTTACTTATCATTACTTCATACAAAAAACATCAAACACTGGTCTTATTTAACTAAATTTGCAAATAAACAGTTAATTCTACCATTATTTAATAACAGGCTACTTAAGGGTTATGGTGTTAGTATGTATCAACCTCTATATATAGTTATCCGTAAACATACATTACGTGTTAATCGGTTCAACTTTCAATTTATTATACCAAGCCATCTTCCTAGAAAATTATACCGCCATCTGTATTCTCTTTGCAAAACACTTATACAAAAGAGTCTAAATTCTACTAATAATAAACGAATAGCTGTACGAGAAACTAAAAAAAATCACATGTTCTATATTATCTATGATCGATTGCATATCTATATCAAGCATAATGTAAATAGCATACAAATAGCTAATTATCCTCTAAATCTTCAGAAAGAAGTACCTAATCAAGGAAGCATTAAAGATGTGGTACCTCCTAAAGTATTTTCTCACGTTATGAAAAGGCATACACTCATGACTTACTGGTTAGAGAGTATACAGATAAGCACTACCAAATCATCTAGTCGTTTCTTGCAATATCTTCGGTATTTATTACCAGATATGAGAATATTGCACAAAGAAGCACCAGAAGAGCTATCTGCCAGTCATCGTATATCCATACTTGATACAAAGCTACAAGAAAAGGATAAGATTGTACAAGCAGCCACTTCACCTAAGAACCAGCTATTAGGTATTAAGGGTTCTCTACAAGTTTTAAAAAGTGGTTTAATATTCAAAAACTATAATTATTTCTCTCCTGATTTTTTTAAAAAATATGCCTTACAGTGTCCTAATACAATTATATTACATACTTCCCCAGAATCTAGTTTTCTTGTTCACCATTACCCCCAAAGTAGTTTTTTGTTTGGCCATTTAACATGCCACTCTGATTTCATTCTTAAGAGTTTATCCCGAATAAGTCCAAATTTTAAAGTATATGCTCACCAAGAAAATACTATTAATATTTTTAATTTTATTAAACATATTTCTTTTTACATAAACACTATACCTAGTGAACAAAATTTACTCAAACCTTATGCATGGAAAACAAATATTACATTTTTTGTATCTTCCAGAAAAGAAATAGAGCAAATAAAAAAATACATAAAAAAATACATTATTTTCTTACAATCCCACAAAAAAAAGATCGCTTTATCAACCCAGACTGGTAATTCAGTGTGGCGTGTTACATACAAATCTTTCGGTAAAGATAAAAAATTGATGGAGTATATATCTCTTTTTACTTTTACAGATCACAAGGTTCACATACAAACAGGAATACAAAATATTAAAGATATGGATAAAATGCCTGGTTCAAAAAATAAAATGTTAAAAATATTAACCAAAAGAGTGCCTTTTTTTCTTGGTATAAGAATGCAAGCTATATATATATATCTTAAGAGAAGCCAAATATTAAAAGTCTTTATGAGCAACTTTATTCGTTATTTCCAATATCTAGATATGTTTTCTATTTCTGAATCTCATGATGGTTCCTCTAAACAACTTATTAAGTTTACACTAGATATAACTACACAAAAATAACATGAAACTATCTACTTATGTATAACCTTATTAATATTACTCAACCTAATCCTATCGTAATAACTCAAGGTACGTCTAGTAAAGGTGATGCTAAAATAAAGAATAATCAGTTTTTATGTAGTTATGATTTATCTAGTCGCCAGATGGGTAATATAGAAATTACCTTGCAAGAGTTATCTGCATTTAATAAAATCACATTTGATTTTAATATTGATTGCTTACTAGAATTTTCTCTTTTTTTCATGTTAAAAGAAGGCTATTGGGAAAAGTTATTCATTGTTCAAACCTTTAAATCTGATAGCACCATCAATTTATTTTTACCTTTAACTAAGGCACGTAAAATTCAAATAGTTTTTTTTGCCACGTCAAAAGAGATAATCAAAAAGTTTTGTATTAGCAATGGTATTGTGACCACAGAGTGTCCATTAACATTACAAAGCTCTAGTAATTATAACAGATTGTGGGTACCTGAAAATCTCATTGATCAAAGGTTAGACTACGGTTGGGCTTCTTTACCTAATTCTACTTTATCAGCTGAATATCTTACATTTGATCTACAGATGTCGTATTATTGTGTTGCTATTTGTTTACACTCTATCCATGAAGAAATAACCTATTTCCCCGAAACTTTTCAACTAGAATTGTCAAATGATGGAACAGTATGGCAATCAATTTTATCTGAGAGCCAGCTATGGGCTTCGGCATCTTCAAAATATTTTTGGCATTTTAGCCCTATATTGGCTCGTTATGGTAGATTATTATTTTCTAAGCCAGAGAATTCTAAAAATTATATGTGTAAAATATTAGAAATTGAGATTTTTACAGTAGCAGCTAACCAAGTCATGCAAACGTATAAATTGAATAAATTCGGCTTTCAAGAAATGAATCATGCCAGTGAAGTAGTTCCAGGGACTGTACGTTTGGCAACATCTAATGAAGTGTCTCCCCTAAAAGCTGTACAGGCAAATGATGCTAGACTGAGACATGCCACAACTGAATATCCAGGAATAGTTCAATTAGCTCAGGATGGCATGAGTCAACCCGATATAGCCTTGCAGAGTAATGATTCTAGATTGCATCCTGCCAGTTATAAAAGTATGGGTATTGTAAAAATAGCTAGGGATTGTGCGATTAGTCCAGGTACCGTAGTGGAATCTACAGATACTCGCTTACAACATGCTACCACTAAAGCAGAAGGGATAATGCGTTTTGCCAAAGATGGAGACAATGGAGCCTTGTTAGCTATCCAAAGTAATGATGCTCGCTTGCAACTGGCAACAACTAAATATCCAGGTATTGTACAACTTGCTTCTGATGGTGTTGCCAAGCAGGGACATGTTTTACAATCTAATGATCAACGTCTTCGTACTGCTAATATAGCGTGGTGTGGTATTGTGCAACTTGCCCAACATAATGAAGTTGGACCTAATAAAGCTTTGCAAGCAGATGATCCACGATTGAATGAAGGAAACGAAATAACAAAGGGTAGAGTACAGTTTGCTATTGATAATGAAGAAATATCTCTGAAGGCTTTACAATCTAATGATAGTCGTTTAAAGCCTGCAACCGAAATAAAGCATGGGATAGTACGTTTTGCACCTCAAGGTAAAAAGAAATCTGAGTTAGCTGTGCAGGCAGATGATCCACGGTTAGAAGATTCTAGATATCCACTAGAACATGAACACCCTTATGCAAATAAACAACATGATTTAAATGATCACAGTGGTTATCTAAATATTACTGCTAGTCATGATCTAGTTTGTAATGTACCCTATACAATATCTAATGTATCTAAGTTACCTTTTTCGGTAAGTAATGAACAAGGAATTAGTGCTGGCTTCATAGGGGGAGTAGTTATGACAAGTAAATGTGAGCCTGCTTTATTTGCTTCATCTAACCAGCAAAATAGTTTTATTTCTATTTCAAAAGAGGCACATGCATGTGTTTTGCTATCAGAGAAGACACATGCTCTACATCTTGCTAATGAGATTGATGGTCTACATGGCTCTGGCAAATCTCTTATGGTTGATGGAAGCTCTTTATTTAATCATCATGTTACTATTACATATGGTTGTTCCATTGCTATTCTGTGGAAACGATATAGCACATCTGCTTTTGCAGAAGGGGATTTACTGACATTAAATGAAGATGGTTATGTACATAAATTAGCTAATAATCATGATTCTTGTATTGGTATACTTATCAAGAAACCATCATTATTATTAAGTAGTCCATATAAAAAAGATATGGATCATACCACTGATCCTCATGATAAACCAATACAAATTGCTATCACTGGGGTAGTATATATCCGTATTGTTGGTCAGGTGAAAGCAGGTTCTTGGGTTGGGTATCTGCATGATGAGCCAGGTGTTGCTAGACAATTACAAAGAATACAGAAACAACATGGTTTGGCCATCGCCTTAGAAACAAATGAGCATGAAAATGAAAAATTAGTTTCTTGTTTATTAAAATAATTTTTTAACTATCATAGATAGGTAGACAATGCATAATAGCAATAATGTAGTACAACCTTCCTACCGAGGCAAGGTCAGAGATATATATGATCTAGGTGATACAATGATTTTGTTAGCGACTGATCGTGTATCTGCTTTTGATGTTATTTTAAATAATATTATACCAGGGAAAGGTGAGATTCTTACCCAGATTTCTAATCATTGGCTTTCTCTGATTAACATACTGCCCAATCATATTATTGAAACTAATCATAAGAAGTTTCCTAAACCATTTTGTGATATACAAAGTTATTCCAATAGAAGTGTATGGGTAAAAAAAGCAAAACGTATTGATATTGAGTGTATTGTACGTGGTTATCTCCTTGGTTCAGCTTACAAAGACTATAAAAATACAGGTAAAATTTTTGGTCTATCTTCTAAAACTAATTTAAAATATGCTGATAAATTTACTCAACCCATTTTTACACCAACTACCAAAAATGATACTGGTAAGGACAAAATTATTTCTTTTTCTAAAATGGAGAATCTCATAGGAAGGAATTTATCACAACAATTACGTGATTATAGTCTACAAATTTATCAATTTGGCTATGACAAACTATACGAACATGGTATAGTACTTTTGGATACTAAAATAGAGTATGGTATACATGAATCTCAGATTATATTAATTGATGAAATTTTTACTCCAGATTCTTCACGATTTTGCTATATACACGATTATCAATCCTCTATTAAAAATCAAACTAATCTACCTTCATTAGATAAACAAATCATAAGAGATTATTTAGAAATGGAAAATAATTCGATCAAGTTAGATAGCAAGGTAGAACTGCCACCTAATATTATATATAAGACACAAGCTGTGTATAAAGAGCTTCAAGAGATGATTTTAAAAATTTACTAACTTGGTATGGTCTAACATTCTATGCTAAAAAAATTACCTTATAAGGCGATTGTTACTGTTAGATATAAAAAATCTGTGTTAGAACCACAAGGTCAGGCAGCCTTACTGGCACTCCATAGTCATAATTATAAGAACATACTGGATATACGGATTGGTAAATCTATTGAACTTAGTTTAGAAGCTTTCAATCGAGAAGAAGCTTTAAAAAAAATACATGAGATTGTAGATCTTTTATTATGTAATCCTGTTATAGAGTTATATGATATTAATCTAAAAGCCGTGGAATAATGGTTAAGATAGCGATCATGGTTTTCCCTGGTACAAACTGTGATAAGGATCTAGAGCAGGCTTTAAAACAATATTTTCCCTGTGATATTACTTTTCTTTGGCATACAGAATACTTTACTGATTCTTATGATATTTACTTTTTACCTGGAGGATTCTCTTATGGAGATTATATCCGTAGTGGGGCCATAGCAAAAATTGCTCCATCTATACAATCACTAAAAAAAGTACAAGAAAATGGTAAAATCATTATAGGCATTTGTAATGGTTTTCAGATATTAACTGAAGCTGCATTTTTGCCTGGTATTTTAATACAAAATTCTTATTTAAATCATATTTGCCACTGGGTAGAACTTACAACACCCTATAATAATCTATTACATTTACCAGCAGAGTTTTTTTTACCAATTTCTCATTCTCATGGTAATTTTCTATGTACAAGCGATCAATTAAAATCTATTCTAGACAATAGACAAATCTTATTCCAATATAAGAATAATCCAAATGGTTCAGTACATGATATAGCGGGAATAATGAGCCAGTCAGGTAAAATTTTAGGTATCATGCCACATCCCGAAAGAGCTATGTTAGCAAATTGTGATCAACATATAACCCAGTGTTTATTTGGAAAATTATTTTTTGAAGCAGTCTTTAAATTGTTATAAATTACATTACCTATATCATAAGACATGATCTTTCAGGCATTTGTTACTGGTATCTATGGTGCCTATTATATAATCAATCCCATAGACAACCCATATTCTAGATTACATGCTCGACTAACTGGTGGTTTACGACCTAAAACAAACAATTCTTCTGTGGTAAAATTTAAAAGTAATATAATTTCTGTAGGTGATAATGTACTCGCTAAAATCAATAATAATCATATTACGGAAGATACAGAAGTATATATTGTTCATATACAACCTCGTATTAATAGTTATCAAAGAGCTAGTTTCCATGCAATACAAATACTGGCTGCCAACCTTGATACTATCTATTTTATTATAAGCCTAGCAGAACCACCTGGTTCTATTGGATTCATTAACCGAGTCATTGCTGAGGCAGAACTATCATCCATTAATATTATCTTGATTGTTAATAAAATAGATTTATATGATACCAATAATCCCAGCCATAAGCAACTCTTACACCAAATTGATTACCTGAATAAGTTAGGTTATAATGTATACAAGGAGAAATTTGTAGATCATATATCATTGGAATTATCATCAAATATTCTTTCAAAACCTAGTAGAAATCTTATTATAGGCCAATCTGGGGCAGGGAAAAGTACATTTTTAAATCTATTAGTTGGTTCTGATGTACAAACTACACAGATGGTCAGTGCTCGTAGTCTACAAGGTAAACATACAACTACCAATCCAATTTTATTCTCTTTAGACTGTGGGGTAGAGATCATAGATGCTCCTGGTCTAAGAGAGTTTGGTTTATACCATAGAAATTATCAGTCAGTACAAAATGGTTTTATTGAAATTATTACGGATCAATGTAAATTTGATAATTGTGTACATTATAAAGAACCTGTTTGCAGTATACAACAACTTGTCCAGGATGATATTATTCCTCAATGGCGTTTTAGTAGTTATATCTCTATACTCAAAAGTCTTTCAGAACACTATAAACATAGAAGAGGTAACTATCTTAAAAAATAAGTTGAGATGATAATTAATAGATAAGATTGAAAGAGACTCAACAAACATAAAATAGTTTACATGAGTTAACACAAGATGAACCAATTGTATAAGATATTATAATAAATTTGACTATAAAGGACAACACAAAAATATTTCTCATACAAGCTACTTTAAGCAATTATTATAAAATATAAACTAAATTAATTTTCTTAACTAAGCAAAACATATTTAAATGTTTTTATTCATACTATAATCAGATATTGGAAAATCAAATCCGGTGCTGACTTTCCACAGGGTTTCACATGTCTATAAAAAATATATCTTTACATATTATGTCATTGTCCCAATAGTCGTAGAACTATGTATAAAAATGTTTCTGCAGACATTAAAGAAAAAGTTATTCGTGTTTTAAATGCTATTATGGAACTAGAATTGGCAGGAGTAGTAAGATATACGCATTATTCTATTATGGTTTATGGATATAATAGAATTCCTATTGTAAGTTGGCTAAAAAGTAATGCCGAGGAAAGCCTATTACATGCACATAAGGCGGGAGAATTAGTGACTATGTTAGGTGGGCATCCTTCCCTAAAAATAGGTTCTTTGTTAGAGACAGAAAAGCATGATATTGGTGATATTCTGAGGGAAAGCTTGGGGCATGAGAAAAGTGTTTTACAAAGTTATTATGAGCTATTAGAAATAGTTTGTAATAAATCCGTTATCTTAGAAGAATATGCTAGAGAGATGATTTATAGTGAAGAAAAACATCTTGATGCAGTTAATAAAATGTTACGTAATCCTGGAGAACTTTCCCCATTTGATTCTTAAAAAAGCACACTGTCTTTACGACAAAAAAGAAAAAACTATTATTGCTGATCCTCCTTGGATTTTTAGGACTTATGGTGGTCATACAAACGCTAAAGAAACTAACCAACTTTTTAAAACTAATTTAAGCAATGGACAAACTGGATTGTCCATTGCTTTTGATCTACCAACCCAATGTGGTTATAGCTCTGATCATCCTATTGCCTTACCTGAAGTAGGTAAGGTTGGTGTACCAATCAATAGTTTGATGGATATGGATATCCTATTCGATAAAATATCTATGGATAACATGAATACTTCCATGACAATTAATGGAACTGCCATGTGGCTTATGTCCTTGTACATTGCTTTAGCAGAGAAAAAAAATATTCCAGTGGCTTTATTGCGTGGTACCACTCAAAACGACATTAGTAAGGAATATCTGGCACGTGGTACATATATTTTTGAACCACAAACGTCATTTAATCTTATTGTGGACATGTATGAATATTGTCTATTAAATATGCCTCATTGGAATCCATCTAATATCTGTTCGTATCATCTTCAAGAAGCTGGTGCTACTCCAAATCAAGAACTGTCCTTTTCTCTTGCAACAGCCATACAAACTTTAGACTTAATTATAGAGCGTGGTTGTTTTTCAGAGGAAGAATTTGAACAATGTGTAGGAAGAATTTCCTTCTTTGTCAATTCTGGCTTGCATTTTGTAGAAGAAATGTGTAAAATGCGTGCCTTTGTTGATTTATGGGATGAAATTACAAAAACACGCTACAAAGTAAAAAATCCAAAATACCGTCGTTTTCGCTATGGTGTGCAGGTAAATTCTTTAGGTCTTACTGAAGAGCAACCTGAAAATAATGTTTGGCGTATTTTAATAGAGGCACTGGGAGTAACTTTATCTCGTAACGCTAGATGTAGAGCACTACAATTACCTACATGGAATGAAGCACTATCTTTACCCCGCCCATGGGATCAACAATGGAGCTTAAGGATGCAACAAATACTAGCTTATGAAACAGATATATTAGATTATCCAGATATTTTTGATGGTTCATATGTTATTGAATCCAAGGTCAATGAATTGAAAAAAAATGCCAATCAAGAGATTAAGCGTATAATAGACGCTGGTGGTGTTATCCCATCTATTATTAATGGTACAATGAAAAGTGCTTTGGTAAAGAGTCAATCTGATAGAATGGCTAGAATTATGTCGGGAGAATCCGTTGTTGTTGGTAGAAATCTTTATCAAGATAGTTTACCTTCACCTATGCTTGAAGGTAATGATCAAGGTATCTTTAAAATTAACAACAAAGAGATTAAAGAAACTTTACTACTATTAGAAAAGACCTATAAAGTGAGAGATAATAATAGGGTAGAGAAGTCTCTTCAAGCCTTAGAAAAAGCAGCTAGAAATAAAGATAATTTAGTTCCTTATTCAATTGAATGTGCTCGTAGCTTAGCTACTACGGGCGAGTGGACAAAAACTCTTAAGAAGGTATTTGGTGAATATAGGCCTCCAACAGGTATAGAAGGCCAAAAAATACATCTAAAAGATTCAACAAAGCTTATAGAATTACAAAAACGAGTAAATGCTTTTAAAGAGACTTATGGATACCGACCTAGATTCTTAATAGCAAAACCTGGCTTAGACGGACATTCTAATGGTGCTGAAATGGTGGCAGTAGCAGCTAAACATTGTGGCTTTAATGTAATTTATGCTGGTATCAGGTTATCATGTGAAGAAATTATTCAGTCTACCATAGAAGAAAATGCCAATATCCTAGCCTTATCTATTTTATCTGGCTCTCACAAAGAGATCACTGAACAAATCATAAAAGAGCTAAAAAATTATAATGCTTTTAATAATATTCCTGTCATCCTAGGAGGTATTATACCAGAATCTGATTTTAGTTTTCTAAAAAAACTAGGTATTGTAGCTATTTATACTCCTAAAGATTATGATCTAATTCAAGTGATGTCTAGTAATCTAGATATTATAGAAAAATATGCATCAAAGTGAATAGTAAGTAATCAGTACAACTTCCCATAAGATATATTATGTCGCATTATGTAGTTCTGTAAGGTAATCCGCTTCCCACAAATGTCTGCGTTCTACTTTTTTCATTGCTGACTTAAGAGAAGCAGTGATAACTGGATTATGATTTTTTTCATCTTGAATCCATGATTTAATTCTTTGGCGTTCTAAATTAGCCTGGTTATTACATAAATTACAGGGTATAATAGGGAAAGCAAAATGGGTTGATAATGTTGCACATTGCTCTTCATCCAGTTCAATCAAAGGCCTAATAACAATATGTTGCTTATCATCACTTAAAAGTTTTGGAGCCATGGCAGCGATACGTCCAGAATAAAAAAGATTAAGAATTAAAGTTTCAATGGCGTCATCAGCATGATGTCCTAAAGCTAATTTGTTTGCCTTATACTCATTTTTTTTAGTATATAGAATGCCTCTACGTAACCTAGAACATAAAGAACAATATGTTTTATTTGGTGCTGTTTTATCAATAACAACAGAGTATGTGTCATATGTCTCAATATAGTATTCTATGCCTATTTGTTGATAAAAATTTTCTAGTTCACTAGCATCAAAATTAGGCTGTGCTTGGTCTAATGTATAAGCAAAGATTTCAAATTTTATGGGCATTTTTTTCTGAAGTTCACGCAAGATATATAAGAGACTCATGGAGTCCTTACCTCCAGAAACAGCGATCATAATCCTATCATTTTCCTCAATTAAATTATAGGAATAAATAGTTTTTAAAGTTGATTGAATAATTTTTTTTATTTGTTTTTCTGTAAGAGACACTTTAAATAGCTACTCTACTGTCCAGGTATTTTCATTGTATAGAAGCGACTCTATTGTCCCTTCTCCTAACTCACTAATTAAATTATTCTCTTGTTGATGTAATCTATCTTCATAGCACGGAGACTCTACGCTACGAATCACTCCCATTGCCACTGGATATTCGGGTTGCGACATACTAGCCAACATAAAGTGGATATACGGATTTGGATTACTAGAATCGTGAACCAAGATATCTGCTTGATTCACATCTTTGACATCACATACTTCTAACTTCATCTGACAGGCATTAAATACAATACATTTATTGCGGTCTTTGCCAAAAATCATACTGTTATTATCTTCAAGCATTAGAAGTTTATCACTTCTCACATTTTTATCTAGAACATCAGAAAATATCTTATCGTTAAAAATATGACAATTCTGTAAAATTTCAATCAACGACGTACCTTTATGGAAATATGCTCTTTTAAGTACATTTTGCATATGTTTACCTAAAATATCAGCTGAACGAGAAATAAAGTTTGCACCAGCACCTAGGGCGAGTTTAAGGGGTGCCAGTGGAGTTTCAAGACTACCATAAGGAGTAGACTTAAGCTGCGAACCTTCCTTAGAAGTGGGCGAATATTGCCCTTTTGTCAAACCATACACCTGGTTATTAAATAATAGTATATTAATATTAATATTTCGTCTGAGAGTATGTATCAAATGATTTCCCCCTATGCTTAAAGAATCTCCATCTCCTGTAATCACCCAAACATCTAACTCTGGATTCATCATTTTAATTCCGGTAGCAAAAGCAGGTGCCCTGCCATGAATACTATGCATTCCATATGTGTTCATGTAATAAGGAAAACGAGAAGAACAGCCTATACCACTAACAAAAACTTGATTTTCCTTTTTAGTAATGATCTCTGGTAGCACTTTCTGCACAGCTGCAAGGATAGAATAATCACCACAACCAGGACACCAACGGATTTCCTGATTAGAAATAAAATCCTTACGAGTATAAGTAGCCATAGCTTGTTCTGTTGTCATATGTATATCCTATTGAAAAGTTTTGTAGTACATGGACTTCTATAATGCATTAAGACTGTCAACAATATCATGAATAAAGAATGGATGACCTGTCACTTTATTAATTTTCTGTACTGTTCTACCTAGCTCATGCTCTAGTAGCAGGGCAAGTTGGCCAGTGTTTAGTTCAGCAACGTATATATTTTTGAACTGGTTAGCTATATCTTTGATATCACTTGGGAAAGGAGATATAAAATCAAGATGTACATGTGCTAACTTGGCATTACTATCTTGTATCATTTGTGTAACAGCATCTTTTACTACACCATAGGTAGATCCCCAACTAATAACAAGAGTCTCTGTCTGCTTACTATCACCTTCTATGTTAATGGGAGGGATCATGGCCTGTATCTTATTAACTTTTTTAGCTCTTAGTTCTACCATATCAGCATGATTTTGGGGTGTATAGTTTACGTTACCCGTAATATTTTCTTTTTCTAATCCCCCCACTCTATGTTCTAAACCAGGAGTACCTGGTATAGCCCATGGTCTGGTTAGATTGGATTCATCTCTACTATATGGATAAAATTCTTCAGAATTATCATGATACTTGATATCAATTGGTGGAAGCTCAGAAATTTTAGGTAATTTCCAGGGCTCAGCACTATTTGCTAAATAAGAATCTGATAATAAAATAACGGGTACCATATAGTGAGTAGCGATTTTTATAGCCCATACAGCCTTATAAAAGCAATCCGAAGCACTTTTTGCAGCAATAACACACAATGGAGATTCTCCATTTCTACCAAACATCACTTGTAAAAGATCTGTCTGTTCCGTTTTAGTTGGTAACCCTGTTGATGGACCACCACGCTGCAAGTTTATAACAACAACAGGTAATTCCATCATAACCGCTAAATTTAAGGCTTCACTCTTAAGAGCGAAGCCTGGCCCAGATGTTGCAGTTACACCAATATAACCTGCAAAAGAAGCACCAATAACAGAAGATAAAGCTGCAATTTCATCTTCAGCTTGAAAGGTTCGTACTCTAAAATGCTTATATTTAGATAAATAATGTAAAATATCAGATGATGGTGTAATTGGATAAGCCCCTAGTAAGAGAGGTGTATGGGATAGTTTTGAAGCTGTAATTAAACCCAAGGATAAAGCTTCATTACCAGTGATATTTCGATATATACCTGGCTCTAATTTGACACTGGGTACAGAAAAATGGACAGGTAATAGTTCGGTTGTCTCGCCAAAATTATAGCCACTTTTCAATGCTACCGTATTTGCTTTTGCTATCAAAGGTTTATTATGAAATTTTTTTCCAATCCATTTGACAGTTGATTCTATCGTACGCCCAAAAAGCCAGTATGTAACACCAAGAGCAAACATATTCTTACTCTTTTCTTTGTCTTTATCTTTAACATCTACATTTTTTAACGCTTTGATTGTTAATTGGTTAATAGGGATCGCAATATAACGATAACTAGAAAATTCAGAACTCTCTCGAGGATCTGCATCCATCCCAGCTTTTGATAAGTTAGCTTTTGTAAAAGTATCTTCGTTAATGATGATTACACCATCTTTTTTGATATATGGTATATTGGCTTTCAAGGCAGCAGGATTCATGGCAACTATAATATCTGCTAGATCCCCTGGGGTAGCTATATCTCTTGAAGAAAAATGAATTTGAAATCCAGAAACCCCAGCAATCGTGCCCTCAGGTGCTCTAATCTCAGCTGGAAAATCAGAAAAAGTAGATAAATCATTACCTTGAATAGCTGTGGTGTGTGTAAACTGATTGCCTACAAGTTGTATACCATCACCAGAATCACCTGCAAAACGAACAATAGCCTCTTTAAGCCTATATTGTTTTTTAGCTTGCTTACCTTGCACCTGTGCATCTAGAGTAAATTGAACCTGCCTAATATCTACAATTTCATCCACAACCTTATCTCCAATAGGGCTTCCCCATTAAATATATCATAAGTTTTGAAAAGCTTAATTTTTATATTTAAATAAAATAATTTACGTATTTATTTAAAACTAAATCAGTGTTAATCTCTAAAAATGAATAATATTGAGCCACCAGCACTTCTAGCAATTAATTTAAATCGTTTAATAATTAATTACAAATCTTTTAGTCAGGCTTTTCCTGGTGTGTTAGTTGCTTATGCAGTTAAAGCTAATCCACATCCAACCATTCTAAAGACTTTATTTCAACAAGGTGCTAACTTTGAAAGTTCATCATATGCTGAGATAAAAACTTTACTACAATTAAATATACCACCTGATAAAATTATTTTTAGTAACCCAGTTAAAAGTAAAAATGCCATTCAAGAGGCTGTCTTTAAAGGTATTATACATTATACCATAGATTCTATTCAAGAATTATCTAAATTTCAAGATTATCATTCCCAGGTCAAACTGCATTTAAGAATATACGTTCCTAATAATGGTGCACTATGGCCTCTGAACCATAAATTTGGTTGTGAAGAACCATATTGGCAGGTTATTTTTGATTATGTCAAAAAATATCAGTTGTCTTTAGTTGGATTGTCCTTTCATGTTGGCTCACAATGTGAAACCATCCAAACTTGGCAAAAAGCTATGAATTATACTTATCGCTGTTTAAAATTAGGATATAAGAATGGTATTTATCTAGATACTCTTAATATTGGTGGTGGCTTCCCCATACAACTTAACAACAAAGTACCAACTGTAGAGCAGATTGCAAAGGTCATCTATGATAATATACAAAAGTGGAAAAAGTATGATAAACATATTTCTATTCAAAATATTATAGCGGAACCTGGTAGATTTATTATCGGTTCTGCTGGCGTATTGAAGGCCAATATTATTGGAGTCACAATAAGAAAAAAAATACCATGGGTGTTTCTTAACACAGGCCTTTTCTCTGGTATGATGGAGACTATGGAAGGCATACAGTACCCCATCATAACTAATGCCGAGGGTAAGTTATATAAACAAGTTTTATGTGGACCTACCTGTGATGCCCTTGATAAGTTATATACGGTAAAGTTACCTATTATGGATGTCCACCATAACATATATTTTATGGGCACGGGTGCTTACAGTTCAGTCTATGCTTCTGAATTCAATGGTTTTCGTGGACCTCATGTATTTTTTACTAAACAAGATATTAACTTATCTTGTTTAGAACATGCAGAGCGTTTATTTCAAGATATAGTCTTTAGTTGACCTATAACTTCTCCAACCTTAACAATACTATCTTCAGGCATAATAATTTTATATAGTGTACTTTCAACAGGAACTTCAAGAGAAAAATGAGCTTTGTCACTCATCAATTCGCATATTTCTTCACCAACATCTATTACTTCACCTTCCTGCTTATTCCATACAAGCAGTTTAATCTCAGTACTTCTACCAATATCAGGAACTTGAAGATTAATAATATCTAGTTGATCGGGCATTAGGTAAAACGACTAAAGGCACCTTTTGCGTTCTCTAGTTCTGTTTTTAATTCTTTAAATAAACCTTTTGCCTTGCTACTCATATTCTTAGGTATAGTAATATTAATTTCCACAATAATATCCCCGTAACGAGTATTACTAGATAATAATGGCAATCCTTTATTTTTTATTCTAAACTGCGTATTAGGTTGTGTCCCCGGTGGAATTTTAAGCCGTACCTGATTGGTAGACAATGTTTGCACACTAATATCACCACCAAGCACAGCAGTAATCATAGGTAACTCTACTCCTATAAATATATTTGCTTCATCTCTTTCAAAGGTGGAATGCTGTTTAACTTTAAGTACAACATAAAGATCACCTCTTGATCCACCATGCAATCCTGCTTCACCTTCTCCTGTAACTTTTAAGCGTGTGCCCGATTCCACTCCTTTGGGTACACGGATCTGTAACTGTTTAACCTTACTAACCACGCCTTTCCCACGAC
This sequence comes from Leptospiria bacterium, assembly GCA_965262015.1. Classification (GTDB taxonomy): domain Bacteria; phylum Spirochaetota; class Leptospiria; order Turneriellales; family CBDBES01. Next base: position 386,163 of record OZ253494.1, on the reverse strand, counting down.
ATTTAAGGCATGGAGAAGCAATTGATTTACCTTGGCCATTACAAGCAGGGCAAGTAGAAGCGACTGAGAAGAAGCCTGAAGTACGTCTTACTTGTCCAGCACCACCACAGGTTGTACAAATAGTTTCCTTGCCATCTGCAGAACCTGTAGCATTGCAGGTATCACAATGCTCTTCTCTCGGTATTTGTATAGTAATATCTTTACCATAATAAACATCTTCAAGATTAATTTCTAAATTATATCTAAGATCTGAACCTTGTCGTGATTGCGTACCATAACTACTGCGTCCAAAGCTAAAACCACTTCCCGCAAAGATATTTTCAAAAATATCTTCAAAGCTTGTCCCAGAAAAAATATCTGTAAAATCTGTGTAGGCTCCTTGACCAAAACCACCACCTTGAGAAGCAGAACCTGAAAGTCCATCATGACCAAAGCGATCATAGATATCTCTTTTCTTATCATCTCTCAAGACCTCGTATGCTTCAGTAGATTCTTTAAATTTCATCTCTGCCTTTTTGTTACCCTGATTTTTATCAGGGTGATATTTGATAGCTAACGCTCGGTAGGCTTTTTTGATTTCATCTAAAGAAGCTTGTTTGGAGATTCCTAGAATCTCATAATAATCTCGTTGTTCCCGTGACATATAACAAAAACTATATTATTAGTTTTTCCCAGTTTCTGCATCATCATTAATTTCTTCAAATTCTGCATCAATCACCTTACTCTTGTCTTCCTTGTCTTTATTCTCTTGAGGCTTGTCAGCATCACCTGTATCACTATGATCATCTGTTGGTGCTTGATTGGATGAATCCGCAGTACCTTGATTATACAACTGTGACGCATACTTATTCATAATATTCGTAACATTCTCTTTAGCCTGTTGTAATGAAACCAAGTCTCTAGAGGACGTACTCTCCTTTGCTGTATCCATAACAGTTTGTATTTCTGCTTGAATATTTTTATCCAGATCTTTTGCTTCGTTCATTCCTTTTTCTACAGTATAAATTAAGTTATCCAATTCATTATGTGCTTTCACAATTTCTGCATTTTGCTTATCTTCCTCAGCAAATTTTTCTGCATTAGCTACCATATCCTTTATTTCATCTTCAGAAATTCCACTAGTAGCCTCGATACGAATTTTTTGTTCCTGACCATTTTTAACATCCTTAGCAGATACGTTCACAATTCCATTGGCATCAATATCAAAACTAACTTCGATTTGAGGTACACCTCTAGGTAATGGAGGAATATCAGCTAAATGGAACCTACCTAGGGTACGATTATCTTTAGCCATTTCTCTCTCGCCCTGCAACACATGTATTTCAACAGATGTTTGATTATCAGCAGCAGTAGAAAATACCTCTTTCTTTTTTGTTGGTATTGTTGTATTCCTTTGTATGATCTTTGTCATTACACCACCCAATGTCTCTATACCTAGAGACAATGGTGTGACATCTAACAAAAGGACATCACTTACATCACCAGCTAATACGCCACCTTGGATTGCAGCACCGATGGCAACTGCCTCATCAGGATTAACACTTTGATTAAGTTCTTTACCAAATAATTCTTTCACTTTTTCACGTACAGCTGGTATACGAGTAGAGCCTCCCACCAAAATTATCTCATCAATATCAGAAGCACTAATTCCTGCGTCTTTAAGTGCATTTTCACATGGCATGACTGTTCTTCTAACTAATTCCTCTGTGAGTTGATTAAATTTAGTTCGTGTTAGTCTTAAATCAAGATGTCTAGGGCCCGATTGATCTGCAGTAATAAAAGGTATATTAATATCTGCCGTTTCTTTACCTGACAACTCAACCTTTGCTTTTTCAGCTGCTTCATTAAGACGTTGTTGTGCCATTTTATCCTGACTAATATCAATTCCAGATTCTTTTTTAAATTCAGCAACAATCCATTGAATAATGGCCTGATCAAAGTCATCACCACCTAGACGTGTGTCGCCATTAGTAGACTTAACTTCAAAAACATTATCTGCTAACTCTAGAATAGATATATCAAATGTACCTCCTCCCAGATCATAGACTGCAATAGTTTCATCATTATTTTTTTTGTCTATTCCATAGGAAAGAGCGGCAGCAGTAGGTTCATTAATAATACGCACGATATCTAGACCAGCGATTTTACCTGAATCCTTTGTAGCTTGTCGCTGTTCATCATTAAAGTATGCTGGTACAGTAATAACGGCTTTTTCAATTGTAGAGCCAATATAAGCCTCTGCTGTTTGTTTCATTTTTTGTAAAATACGAGCGGATATTTCTTCAGGTCTATATTCTTCACCATCTACATTAATTGTAATGGCTTGACTACTGCTCTTCTCCACTTTGTAAGGGACTAGATTAATCTCATTATGAATTTCACTATACTTTCTCCCCATAAATCTTTTAATGGAGCGAATTGTTCTACTTGGATTAGTAATCATTTGATTCTTAGCAACTTGACCCACCAAAGTCTCGTCCTTACCCGTAAAAGCAACAATTGATGGCGTGGTACGCGTCCCTTCTGAGTTTGCTAAGACTGTTGCCTCTCCACCTTCGATAATTGCAACACATGAATTTGTTGTACCTAAATCAATACCAATTATTTTTTCTTTGCTCATAACATACTCCTTACAAAATTAATCATACCAACTGTTACTCGAGTGACTTATACCAGTACAGGGTATAGAACACAAAATTATTTTCATGCTACTATTCAGAGGTAGAATCAACTATATTCTGTTTATCTTCTTCCGTGTTATCTCCATGACTAGAGGTAGGCTGTAACACTACTACTCTTGCAGGGCGTAAAACCTTTTCTTTTATTCGATATCCTTTTTGGTAAACAGACTGCACAATCTCATAATCAGTTTCGTCTGAATCTTGTATGTGCAAAGCTTCCATCAAGGTAGGATCAAATTTATCACCCTCAGGACTATAGCCTACTACTCCATAATCAGTAAACACCTGGACAAGCTGTTTTTGAATTAATTTAACACCTTGTAAAAATGAATCTAATTTAGTGGCTTTATTTGGATCTACTTGATTCTCAAATTCTTCAGTAGATTGGAATGTGTGATCAAACGCATCTAATATGGGTAACATGGAAATCAAAAATTTACTAATAGCGGAATCTTCCAATTGGCGTTTTTCTTCGCTAACTCTTTTGCGATAATTAATAAATTCAGCTCTTTCTCTTAAAAGATTATTTTTATACTCTTCTACTTTTTCTTCTAGTTGCTTAAGAATTATATTCTCTTCAGAAATATCTATATTAGTATCTGCTTGATTAGAGTCTATATCTTTATCTTCTAAAATTTCATTTACTACCTTACTACACAGGTCATCAGTATCTTGTTCATTAGTATCAAGAGATTCTAACTTTAAATCATTTTCTTGCATCATTTCTCCTTAATCTCTACCGAGTAATAACCTATCTAAGCTATCATTAGTATGATTGGTAGAATTTAATTCACTTTGCTGTGTTAGCATATTAGATAGTAGCATGGAGCTGTAGTCAATCGTAGGTATGAGTTTTTCATAAGGCATACGTATAGAACCAATGATACCAATAGCCCCCACTTCTTTACCACCAACTGTGTAATTTTTAGTTAACAAAGAGAGACCAGGGACTCTCTTGCCAATGCTAATGGGTAAGCCCACCCTAATATTTACGCCATTGGATTTAATAGAGCGATTAATAATCTTTTTAAGCAATGTTTTATCTTCGAGAACTTGTACAATTTCTTCCGCCTCTTTACTTTCTTGCATACAATGCATAGTCTTGTAAAAACAGCTTTTACCTTCCATATGTATATCCTGATCAGGAGGATCATAAACTAGATTTTGTACAACAGATAACAAGATTTCATTTGAGTTATGTTCTAAAGGTGATTGTTCAATCAAGAAAGAGAAATTTTTATTATGTAGATCCGTAAGCTCATAACCTTTCAAATTTCGATTAATATAGCGACTAATTTTATATAGTTCTTCTTGATTAACAAATTGTTTTAACTGTATCTTTTTCTGAAAAACAACACCAGAATCACTAATCATAATAATTAAAACAAGCGTATCTGTCACAGCCACAAGCTCAATCCTCTCAAGAGAAATACCTGAAGAACGTGGTGCCAAAACTATAGCCAAACTCTTGGAAATAGAAGCTAACACTCCAACCATTTTATCAAGCAATGTATCAAAATGTAGCCTTACATTACTGTACACACTTTCTATTTGTTCCTTATGTTCTTGATTGATTTGGTAAAGTTTGGTTAACTCATCTACATACCATTGTATTGCTTCATCCGTAGGTATACGACCAGATGAAATATGCTGACCAATAATTACATTCATCTGTACTAAAACAGACATTTCTTTACGAACTGTGGCGGATGAAACGTCTTTAATATAATCCTTGACAAGCACTTTGGAGCCAACAGGTTCCCCAGTTAATAAGTACTCATGGATAATCGCATGCATAATCTTAGACTGCCTATCTGTAATATTATGCTCAAACAAAAAACTCATCAATCAACCCTTCTACCCAAACCAAAGACAATAATACAATATGTCAATAGTTTTTATTTAATGCATATGGCAGGGTATTAGAGAGTCAATAAGTTCTATTTTGAAGTGCAAATTGAAGCTTTACTCTTTAAAATACCTTGTTAGGTGTTAAGTAGCTTAATCTTTTTCATGGTCTTGAGTTTATTTTATGTATAATCTCATCAAGATATTTTTGTGTGACATACCGAGAATCTGTTCCCTTTCTTAGATATTGTCTAATCAATCTATTGCTATATTCATTAAGACCTCTCTGCCAAGGAGAAAATATATCCGTAAAATAGACCTTGCAGTTAAGATATTCTTCCATATTCTTAAACTCTGCAAACCTTAGAACCATTATCGAATGTAACGCTCTGTATCGTGTTTATATCTGCAAATAAATCTCTTATTTACCTCGCTCACACAGAAAGTTTTTTTGTTATCCACCTTCCTAAGCTAAAAGGTATTTTTAGCATTCTCTGTAAATTTTTAGTTCCCTTGTTGCAGATGATAGCCCAGATATTATCTACCTGAGAAAACAACTGTTTCCATGAAGCTAATAATGTTTCTGCTTTTAGATTAGGTATAAGCATTGTCATAATTTTTCTAGATATTTTTTCTACAACCACAGCAATATATCCATTTTGTATGTGCATGGTGTCTATTCCCTATACCCCCAAATGCTTTTTTCATACTATTTTCCATGCTATAAATAAAATAGACCTAAAATAGTTTTTTAGAGCTTTGTATGGGCTCATATGGCCTCTCAGGTGCCCTTTTTTATTTTTAACCTCTAGATATTTATATCTATATCCCAAAACGCCACAAAGTATTACCTTTGAAATAGAATATAATTTTATAGAGTGTTTCATGTGATATTTTTGTTTTTTAGGTATAGACTAATTGCTTTTGGTGACTAGTTCATTTTAAGATATTTTTCTATCTATGTCATTAGTTCTATGTTATGGTACTTTGCTCTTTAATGATTTGCATAATATCTTTTCTTTTCAGTAAGGTATTGTGTATCTTTAGCCTTATATATGTCATTGATTGATTTTATTTTTATCTCATAAAAAACAGCAGATCTTGATATATTTATTTTTTGAGCTATTCCTCTATAACTCATATGCTAAATACTTCTGTATAAGTATTCGATTTTCGTTGTATATTTTCATTGGTCGTTCTCCTTAATTTTAATTTTTTTAAGAAGAACGGCTTATGAACACCTTAAACTGTCTAATTCTGGAATTGACTTTTCAAAGGGTTAAAAAAATACTTGACTTAACCTCCTACAATGCCGAATAAATCAGCATGGAAGTAAGCCTGCGTGATTTAGATAAACACAAGATCCTGGTAGTAAGTGGTGCCGTGGATTTGTATAACGTTGGTGATCTGAAAGATGCTGTTGCGAATGTACTGGCAGAGGATCTTGAATCTCTTATTATTGACATGGGTGGTATCTCTTACATGGATTCGTCTGGTATTGGTGTCTTAGTTTCAACCAAGAAAAAAATAATAGCTAAGGGTGGTAAGTTTGCCCTTATGAACATGCAAGATTCTATATTTTATATCTTGAAATTAGCTACCTTAGACCAGTTTTTTACCATATACAAAGACGAAAGTGAAATACAAATTTAATTAGTTTGTAGTAGTCCCTCTTCTTCTGTGTTGCAGTCATGACTGTAGTCCTCTTGCTGTACGGTGGTGCCTCGTATGAACACCGCATTTCTTGTATCTCAGCTTGTTATATTTTTGATGCTCTAGTTAAGGCTAGCTATCAGGTTGTTCCTGTTTATATTAAAGAAGATCATACCTGGCACTTACAAGAACAAGTTTGTATTAAACCAGAGCAACATCAAAAAAAACTATGTTATCTAGACACCCGTAAAAATCTTTCCTTAAGAATAAATGACAATAGATTATTACAATTTGATATTGCTTTTCCTATGATACACGGTCAATATGGTGAGGATGGTACTATACAAGGGATGTTTGAGGCTCTACGTATTCCTTATGTTGGTTGTGGCTTGTCCACTTCCACGCTCTGTATGAATAAATATCTAACAAAATGTATGTTGAATATGGTAAATATACCTTATGTACATTTTTTACATTACCACGTTAGCGACATGACACATCATTTTCAAAATATTTATGATACTGTTCAAACTAAATTTAAACTACCTGTTTTTGTTAAAGCGTGTAATATGGGTAGCTCTATTGGTATTACCAGGGTTGACCATATGCAAGATTTATATACGGCAATGGAAGATGCCTTTAACTATGATTGTCATGTACTTATTGAAGCGTCAATTGATTGCCGTGAAATTGAAGTGGGTATTATGGGTAACTACCCTGATTATAATATAACTACAATGGGTGAAGTTACTTATGAAGCCAATTACTACTCCTTTGATACCAAGTACAACCACTCTGGTACTTCTCAATTACATATTCCAGCTGATATAAACAATACTCTGCAAAAGCAAATACAATTATTTGCTAAACAGGCCTTTAGTTCTGTTCAGGGTAATGGATTAGCTAGAGTTGATTTTTTTCTTTCGCATAAGACTGGTAAGTTATATTTGAATGAAATTAATACTATGCCTGGCTTTACAGAGATTAGTATGTTTCCCAAATTATGGCTTTATGAAGGTTATAATGAAGCCCAATTGGTAACCCAATTAGTTAATTTAGGTTTGCAAAAATTTGAAAAGAACTTGCAAATAAAAATGAAGTCTTAATACTAGACTTGAATGTGTTCCAATCTGTTAGTTTTACCTTAAGTTACCATTATTGGAAAGGCAAACACATCCATAACCATTTAGATCTATTTATGGATATAAGTAAGGATGAATTACTTGTTAGCTATAAAGCTTTTACCAGGCAGATTAAAGGGAAAAATATATTTGATATGTTTCTGAATAAACCACATCGTAGGCGATATATGGATTTCGAAGGCACTATTCCTAATGATATGGGAAAGATACGCATACTACTACAAGGTAAACTAGATTTACCTAAGAAATTATTAAATTGCAGTGGTTACCATAATATTATTACGGTAACTATACAAGAAAAAGCTATACGGTGTATAGGGTAAGGATATAATTAATTTATGTGGAAAAAATTTAAAGTACCATCTCAGTTGCCTGAAGAAAATTTATTCGAAGTATTAGATGATCATAAAGCAGTTAAAAAACATGCTATTGGTATTAATTTAGCTATTTTTTATCCTAAACTGGTTAAACAGATTTTTAAATTCCGAGATAAAATAAGATCTCTGGAGCAAGAAGTGTCATCCGTACATCTACTACAACAAGAGAATAAGCGCATAGAAGCGGATTATGATACAATGAAAGATCAGAATGAACAATTTGCAAACGAGATAAAAAATCTTAAACATTCGCTAACACAAAGTCAGGACAGCCAACATGTAGCTATACCCACTACTGATACTACGGCTTCCACTCATAATGTATCTCAATCTAATGTTAATGAACAAGAAAAAAATACGCAATTAAAAACAGATTATGACACAATGAAAGATCAGAATGAACAATTTGCAAATGAGATAAAAAGACTTAAACATTCGCTGGCACAAAGTCAGGACAGCCAACATGTAGCTATACCCACTACTGATACTACGGCTTCCACTCATAATGTATCTCAATCTATTGTTGATGAACAAGAAGAAGTGTCTTATGTAAAAACAGAAGAACGTACTGTTGATGAGACTGGTGAGCCTGGCCAGCTATACCAGTAAATACGTGCGTAGAATGTCATATAGACAAAAACTTTTATTACTTTCTTTAACTACCTTATTTAGTCTTGCTTCATACTCTCAATTGCACAGTGCAGTAATTACTGAAGAAGGAGTGTTTGGTGTACAACTGAACTTACGGGGAGATATTGCCTTTAGTAGGCCTACACCCTCTGTAAATTCTATACATAGTGTATTTGCTTCAGGTCTGTATTTTTGGGGAGCTGCACCTTTTTATAGTGTAGTTACAGAAGCCACCTTGATTGATGATATGGCACATTTAGCACAATATTATGCAGGTACGTCTAATTTCTTAAATAAAGATAGCATACATCCCTTCATTTTTTTTGATACTAGTCTTTCATACATTTCACAATCTATAGATGACTTAAATCTACTTTTTTTAGTAGGCGGAAAGTTAGGACATTTGGGATACCTGGTGCCAAGACTAAGTTATAACCCATATATGCTTTATATTGCACCTGTCTTGCAGATATACTGGTTTCCTAGTACATACATATCCCTCTTAACTAAAATAGATATTCCCTTGCCATTCTTTCACCCCAATGTTGGATGGATATGGCATATTCGTACTCTATTTGAATTGACATTTGATCCTTTTGGTCAAATACGTAATATAGTCTCTTCTATTGTCTTGTTTTCTATGGGTTTACGTTACGACTTTGCTACTTTCTCTCCTAGGAATTCAACGGATAGGTTGTATGTATCATTGTTAGAACCCTATTTTAAGTTAACTCTTCTATATTAATGTGTAAATATTTTACACTACGACTACAGTGGTTTGCCTTTAGTATGGCATTACTATCCATATTATCTTGTATTTTTCCTACTTGTATATTAGCTGATTCAAAAATAAAATATAAAATAATTAAAACAGTAGATAATACTCTATGGAATACCTGGTTGAAAAAATATGTAGTAGGCCGGTCAGTAGACTATCAACGTGGTAAGAAAGATTATCATCTGGTAAAATCTTATGTAGACTATCTATTATCTATTAACTATAAGGTGCTGAGAAATAGAGAAGAACAATTGGCATATCTAATTAATTTATATAATGCACTCATTGTTAAAGTGACCTATAAGTACTATCCTATAAAGTCTGTCATGAAATTAGGTAAACAATTGGTACAGAAATATAATTGGTCATTTTTTGATTCTAAATTTTCTCTATTGGGACAAAAAATTAGCCTGAATACTTTAGAAAAAAAAATTATTCTAGCTAAGTTTAACCAACCCCTTATCCATTTTGCTATGAATTGTGCTTCTAGATCGTGTCCAGAATTACGTAATAGCGCCTACGAGGGTACTTCTTTAAAACGTGCTTTAATTGTACAAACTCAGAAATATCTTCATCTAAAAGAGTATATGCGTGTTGATCATGTTGCCAAAAAGATATATGTTATTAGTCTATTTAAATGGTATGCACATGATCTAGGTGATCCTAGACTATTTTATAAACAGTATACTAAACTTGATATAGATCTGAGTAAATACCAAATAGAGTATATTAAATATGATTGGTCACTTAATGACGTAAAATAATAGCGGTAACATATGCCTTTAACACCTGAAGAATCTCAAGAGTTAGCACACCTGCTAAAAATTAAAAAACAATATGAGGGTATTGCACGTACATCTACTAATATAGAACAAAAAAAGAGAGCTATGATAGAGTTAGGAAAAATTATGTCTAGTATAGACGTAATCACAGGTGGGCAAGATATAGATACCTTAACCATGACGCATACTAGTGTATCAGAAGATATTTATCACCAATATAAGTTTCAAAAAGTTTTTTCTCAAGAGTGCCAATATCCCAATATCCATGATAAAGATTTAATCGTACTGGCAAATATTTTCACGACTTTAGATCAAGTTTTTTTTCCTGCTTTAAGTGATCTTAATATTAAGTTACAGTACCGCTTCGCTAAAGAAAGATCAAGTCATGTTACTATTCTATCTATATTGAAACGTAATTTTAGTTTTAATATAGAAACAAGAATGAATTATACTCAGACAATAGACGAACAGATTAGACAACAAATGAATATCTTGCTTAATAAACAAAAGAGAATGTTATTATATGAGGGTAACCACCTCCTAAAAAAGTCTTATACCTTATGGAATGGAATATATGAATCCGTGGATGATTATGATGGTGGATGTGCCAATCCAGATAGCGAATTACAGACTGAATTTCATCATACAGCTTCTCTATGGCCTACTAATAGCACTGTTAGAGTAATCATTTGCGAAACAGTATTATTCCTTCGCGAGTCCTTGTCGGTAGTTAAAATTCCTGCCTGAAGTTTTAACTACCGATATAATAGATATAGTAAAATACCACCTGCTACCCCTACATTTAAACTATCTATTTTCATACTTTGTTCTATTCTTACTCTATGATCTAAATATGGTACAATAGCTTGGGAAATACCCTTATCTTCTGAACCTAGAACTAATATAATATTGGCATAGAGTATTTTAATATCTTGTAACCAATCTAGAGTAATTATCTCTCCTGAGTTATCTGCCCCTATAATATATACATCTTTAGATTTTTTTAAAGTCTTTAAAAAATTAGTTACTCCACTGATCCATAATATTGGCAAATGTGCCAATGCACCAGAAGATACCTTCCATACAACTTCTCCAACAGGTGGAACATGCTTATTGGATAAGATTAGTCCTTGTACATTAAAAGCTACCATAGAACGTATTAGAGAACCCAGATTTTGTGGATCATGTAACCTATCAATTAAGACATAGACCCCTGGTTCTTTTGAATTAATGATGGTATCTTTAGTTAACGTAACAATAGAATAACTTTTTTGACGTTTTAATAAAATACCTTGGTGATTTACCTTCCGACCCACTACTTCATCTATTACTCGTGAATCTACTCTGTTAATCTGCGTTTTTGCACGACCAGCACGTCGTCCCAAATCACGTATACGTGTATTTGACGTATATTTATTAATATATAATATATCATCATTATATAGACCTGTGTGTTTGAGAGCTTCTTCTACAGAATGTATGCCAAAGATAAGTTGGATTTGATTGGACGATAAATTTTTCATGAAAATTAGATATTATAATTTAGGCAAATACACTAACACAAGCTATTCGTTATTTTTACCATCAGGACAGTGTATAACTTTTTTTATCTGACTATCCTTATGTGTATCTAGTATCATATATCCTGATTGGTAAACAATATTGCGTATATGATCTGCTTTTGCATATTCTTTATTTTCACGATGTTGATTCCTTTTTTGAATAAGTATTTGCACTTCTTGAGGAATATGATCCACTTGATTTCTTAATAGGATATCTAAAATAGAATTAAAGTAGTCAAAACTAGAATCCAAAATTTTATAAACAGGTAAAGGCAGTACGTCCTGTGCTTGATCTAAAAGATGATTTACATATTTTAAAAAAGCATGAAAGTTTGCCATTGCCTCAGAGATATTTAAATCATTTTTTAAACTATCTAAGAATTGTATTTGAAGCTGATTAGACTGTGAGGTTACACCATGGACATTTATATTAGGATCATTCTGTTCTTGAATCGCTGTCTTTTCAAAACGTTCATAAGTATTTTGTATTTTATGAAGTGTATGATTAGCCTGTTCAAGTATATCAAAACTTAGATATAGTTTTTGTCTGTAATGGGTAGTAAGCAAAAAATAACGTAATAATAAGGCAGAATAGTCTTTTTGTAGTAAATTAGATAGAGTATAAAAATTACCTAGTGATTTTGACATTTTTTTATTATCTATAATCAGATGTTCACAATGCATCCATAATTTTACAAATGACCTGTCAAAGGCAGCTTCACTTTGTGCAATTTCATTTTCATGATGTGGAAACATGAGATCAACTCCCCCTGTATGTATGTCAACTGGTTCCGAAAAGAGGCTGTGTATCATAGCAGAGCATTCTATATGCCAGCCTGGTCTACCTGGACCATGTTCTGTTTCCCAGTAGATTTGATCTACATTACCATCATTATATTTCCATAAAGCAAAGTCTCGGATATCATCCTTCGGGTACTCATCAGTATTATATCTGGTACCTGTTTTCATATTAGCAAAATCAATTTTAGCAAGTTTGCCATAGTTTTTAAATTTATTAATGGCATAATAAATAGATTGATCTTTTTCGTACGCATAACCTTTTTCTTTAAGTGTATGAATCATATTAGTAATAGTATGCATGTGTTCTGTTGCTTTAGGATAATGATCCGCCGGTGTAATTCGTAGAGTTTGAATAGCCTCAAAAAAATTCTGTATAAAGGGTTCTGTATAAAATACAATATCATCAACCGTACTATCAGTATTTTTCTCTTTTAGACCTTTTACAATTTTATCATCTATATCTGTTAGATTTACAACATGCCGCGTTTTAAAGCCTTCCAATCTAAGTGAACGTACTAGCAAATCAGCAAAGAGATAAGACCTCATATTACCAATATGAGGCTCATTATAAACAGTTGGACCACATGAATATATATTAACTGTATCTTTACTGGGAATAAAGACTTCTTTGGAATGAGTAAATGAATTAAACAGTTGAAAAGGTTTCTTTAAAGACATATATTTATACTATACTCAGATTATAACATACTTTTAGAAAAAACTGCAAGGTCCTGTGAAGCCATCATCCAAAGATACACCTTAAAAGTGAAACGATTAAATTTACATATAACTTATAGAATGTAGAGTCAAGCCTAGAACTAAACAGGATAGACTTGATTAGGTATTTTCTACGATAAGTGTGATAAAAGCTTTAATAAATAAGCTTATTTATTATTGGTGGAACAAAAAGTTATCTATGATTCTCAAGTAGGCATAAATCTACCATTGTAGATAATTAAAGCATCTCTCAAGGAACGTGGTCAATGCACAAAATAAAGCCAGTACATACAGAAAGAATAAAGAGAGTAAGATAGTTAATCTAAGGATTGGCACATTTTTGCACTGTAAATTGGTACCTATACTTAAGAAGATAAGTTACCTTTAAAATAACTCTTACTATAAGCTTTCTTAATTGTTAGGAAAATATATAAATATTTTTATAAAATTCTTTTAGTGATACTTATAATAAATAGTTCATACGTACCTAGGTTGAAACTTAATATATATGCAAATATTACAAGCTCTTATATTACTTTCTAAGCTAAGAATTGTTGTGTCCGTTGTTTTTACATCCATTGTTGGCTTCTATTTACCTCCTGAATTTATAACAGACAAATACCATGTATTAGTCATTGCACAAATTTTAACTTTCATGGGTATAAGTGCCTCCATTGTTAATAATATACTAGACTATGAAATGGATACACATATGGAACGTACACAACATAGACAACACGCCATTGAACTTCTTGGGAAGCCTCTACTTTGGATATTTGCACTATGTTTATTATGCTTTGCCTTGTTTTGCACTTATTTATTTTTTAGTATCTCAGTTATGTTTCTGAGCATTTGTACCTATTTTTCTTATGTAGCATGGTATACCCTGATATTAAAAAAACGGAGTCCTTTTGGTGTAATTTTAGGAGGATTACCAGGTGCATTACCCATTTTAATAGGCTATTTAGCTAGTCATGATACAATTAGATTACCAGGCTACATAGTATTTTTGTATATGATGCTATGGCAACCTGCTCATTTCTGGATTTTATCTTTAAAACTTCAAGAAGAGTATGCTAAAGGCAGTATACCTGTTTTACCCAATATATATGGTGAGAAAATTACACAGTATTTTATTTATTTATATATTCTGCTGTTATTGCCCATAGTAATTTTATTCTATTTTACAGTAATGTTGTCTATGATGAGTTTCCTTTTTATCATGATCGTACATATTATATATGCGTATGTATCTTTTCAATCTTGCCAAAAAAGAAATTATAATTCTTATGCATTTATGTTTTCCATTGTATGCATGTTATGTACTATGGGTGTCCTATTATTAAATAGTATACTGATTCATGATGGTAGGTTAATTTAAGGAGTTTTTTACATATGCCTTACGTAGAAGTAAAAGTAGCTGGTGAGCTAAGCAAACAACAAAAACAAGATATTGTCAAAGGTATTTCGGATCTACTGCATAAAGTAGCTGGTAAAAATCCAGAGACGACCTATATTGTTATCAATGAAATATCTCGAGATAAATGGGCCGTTGGAGACAAATTTCTATCTGAAAAATAGAGATTACTTGATTAAAGTTGCCACATATAGAAGACGAAAATTCACGTAGATATCTTCTCTTCTCGGGACAAAGGTTGCAATTTGTCCTTAAGAAAAGTAGGCGGGTCTCTACGAGGTTAGCCATATGGTTTATTTATAGAGGCCCTTTTTATTCTCCCCCTATTGTAGTTGAAACTATGTATTGATAAACTTTCGTGCGTGAATATTTAGCAGAATCCCAATACTTATAAAACTAGTTAGGGTATTTGATCCCCCAGTGCTAATGAAGGAGAGTGGAATACCTGTTACAGGTAACAGCCCCAATGTAATTCCAATACTCACACCAAAATGAGTTAAAAACATAATGGTTATTCCCATACCAAGTAAGCTACCAAACTTATCTTTAGACTGCGACGCAATTAAGGTACCACGGATAATTAATAAGAATAATAAAAAAAGAGTGAATATTGTTCCAACCAAACCAAACTGCTCTCCAATAACAGGAAAGATGAAATCATTATGCCATTCAGGTAAAAAAGGTACCTTTCCTCGGGTCATATCACCTTGTGCTATGCCCTTTCCAAATAGTTTCCCTGAACCAAGAGTAATTAAAGAATGTCGTAGTTGGTAACCTGCTCCTTTGGGAAATTTATCAGGATTAGCAAAGGCAACAATACGAATAATTTGATGTGATTTAAAATGTGTAATTTTGTGGAATAACATGGACATAGACAAAGAAATTGCCAAGACCATGCAAATATTACCAGCACCAGCCATATACGTAATACCCCACAAAAGTTTACTCAGTAAATGTGTTAAGTAACAGATAAATAATATTACAATACTGATAAAAAATAACAAAGAATTATTTAAAAAATCCCTAAGCAAATTGGGATTTTCTTTCTGTAAGATCTCTAATGTCTGATTTATAATATCTAGATTATTCTTTTCTGTTATAGTATCAACGGCCCATTTGATATTTTCTGGTACTTTGTAGATACTGGCAAGTTCAGGCCTATCTACATATTGCCAAATATCAAACTTAAGAACACGGACTGCATTAGCCAACTGAAAGTGATGATTCTCTAAATAATGATATATATTATCTACCAGAATATATCGGTGATATTCAAGATACAGTGGTAAAAATATTATGATGAATCCCAGAAAAAATAGACTAAGTAGTAGAGATACATTGGCACCAGCCACAAAAAGCATAAAAAACACAATAGGTATCATAAGTATTGCATAACCTAGATCTGGTTGTAGAGCGATCAAAATTAAGGGAATACCTGTTAAAATGAAAGGAATACTTAAATCTTTTAGTGTATTTAATTGTTTAACCTGAGGTGAAGCCAAATATTTACTTATCATAAAAATTAAAGATAACTTGGCTAATTCTGTTGGTTGAAAACCAATTATACCAAATCGTATCCAGGATCTAGCACCTTTAATTTTTGACCCAATAAACGGGAATAAAGTAAATAATAAGAGAATAATACTAAATATATAAAAGATACTAGCGTAGTTATAGTAGAATTGATAATTGATAAAACGTAAAAGTAACATTAGTATGAATCCTACTAAAATTATACTAATTCTTTTAACGAGAAAGCTTTCCCCTCCCCCTCCAAACAAGGTAACAATACTAAGAATGCTCAGACATAAAACAACAATAACTATGCTCCAATCTAACTTATAGGTTCTCATATTTTCTTTTTAAACCAGTAATCAAAAATTTTTCTACTGACTGGAGCAGCAGTATAACTACCACTAATTCCTGCCTCAATAAAAACACCCACTACAATAGCATTCTGTATATTATCCTTGGGACCATAGCCAATAAACCATCCATGCTGATTGACATCATGCCTCTTTTTGGAATGTATCTGTACAGTACCTGTCTTACCTAGAATGGGTATTGTTGTACCATCTTGCTTTCGAAAAACTTTACTTGCTGACCCATAAGAAACCACACCAGATAATCCTTCTCGTATAATCTGTATACTTTCTTTAGTAAGAGGTAATTCATTGATCACCTCTGGCTTAATACTTGTTTTAACATAGTCACGATCAGGATAGCGTACTTCTTTTAACAAATGTGGCTTATACATGATGCCACCATTCATGATGGAGGCATAGAGACTTACCATACCTATAAGTGTAGTCTGTATAAAACCTTGTCCAATACTCAAATTAATAGTATCCCCATCAAACCAACGTTGCTTAAAATGTTTTTCCTTCCAAAGAGATGAAGGCACAAAACCTGGAATTTCATAAGGTAAATCAATACCTAGTGTCTCATGTAATTTGAAATACTTAGCATATTTAATGATAGGTTCTGCACCCAACCAATAACCTAGCTGATAAAAGTATGAATTACAACTATATGCTAAGGCAGATACAAGATGATTGGAACCATGTCTAGCCCAGCAAAAAAATGTAGTGTCTGGTAGCCCTGGATAACTACTCTTTAAGGTAAATTTTCCAGGACAAAAATATTTTTTTGATGGTTGGATGCGATTCTCTTCTAATGCAACCAATGCAACCAGTGGTTTAAATGTAGATGCAGGAGGCATCTTGGTGCTAATTGCTCTATTTAATTCAGATTTTTGGGATTTCATTTTGTGAAGATGTTGTTGTCTAATTTTACTGCCTGGTGAGATGAGGATATTAGGATCATAATCAGGTTTACTTACCATAGCTAATATTTCGCCGGTGGAGGCATGCAGAACCACTAAGGCACCTACATAATCTTGCATGGCTCTCGAAGCAACTGTCTGCATTTTAGCATCAATAGTTAAAACAAGATTATTACCAGGATAAAAATCCTTAAAAACTTGTTGTTCTTGAACATTACCTGAAGCTGTTTTAATTTGTATGATCTCACCATCTTCACCACGTAAAAGTGCATCATAATATTTTTCTATACCACTTTTACCAATACTCTGGTAGCTAGCGGATCGACCTGCTTTAATATCTGACTTTGTTGGCGGACCAATATAGCCTGTTATGTGAGATGCTTGAGAACCATAGGTATAATGTCGCTGTATGCTATGCTCCACCACAAAATTAGGAAAATTTAAATAATAATCTGCTATAATAGTATGCTCTTTAGGCTGTAAGTCTTCAATTAAAACGACTTTATACTCTTTGTGAGTTTGATTTTTAATTCTTTTAATTTTAGACAGTAAACTACCTGGTTCACTTTTTAATAGGTGCTCTAAGTTACTAGTTTGTTCCATAATTTGAGATAAAGTGGAAGGAGAAACAATAATACTTAGTTGTAATTTAATAATATTTTTGATTAAAAGGCTTTCAGATTTACTAGTTGTATAATGACGATCAAACACTTCACCCCGAGGTGCCTCTAGATTAACAATTGTACGAATCACCCTTTGGGACAATTGGTAATATTTTTCACCCTGCAAGAGTTGAAGGTCTACTAACCTTACTACAAAAAGAAAAAATAACAGGACTATAGAGACTAGGACAATACTTAAGCGTATATGCGACATACAGAAAAATTAATAGCTCCCTATAGACCTAATTTTTTTTTCGTATTTTT
Source organism: Leptospiria bacterium (assembly GCA_965262015.1). GTDB lineage: Bacteria > Spirochaetota > Leptospiria > Turneriellales > CBDBES01. The sequence continues at coordinate 368,064 of OZ253494.1, read as the reverse complement.
CTCAAAGAATAAAGTTTCTAGGCTCCTCCACCATACTAGACTAATACAGGCTGTGTACAATGACTCTGTCAATATGGTAGTGGTAAATGCATAAGACTCACCTGTTGTGCTATAAAAAATAATAATCAACCAAAATACTAGAATACCTTTTAGTAATGAAGTAAAAAAAAGAGTAAAAAAATACATGAAACCATGATCCACAGTAACTAAGTTTGGAAGATAGCCTACCATAAAACCAATTAAAGTTTTAGGTAATGCGTATGTCCCTATATAAAAACTCTGCTCCATCGTACTGGAAAGTAATAAACCACTTAAATTAATATCCTGGAGCATACCTCCCATAAAACCAATCCATGTACCATAGAAAGGTCCTTTTTTTATAGCAAAAAATATAGTCAGTATAAAAAGAAAATCAGGTTTAATATGTCCTAAAACTAAAAAATCAAGGTTTGTTTGTAAAAAATAAGAAATAAAGATAGTTAGTATAAGTAGTAAAAATTCTAGTTTCATAATAACACTATTAGCCTATTTTAATTGTGTTTTTTTCCATTTTGGAATAATGTGATTGGGTTTTTTAATAATAATAGACACATGTTCTAGGACAGAAAAATTTATGGATGGTTGTACGGTAGCATCAAAAAATCCTCGAGTCTGTTTAATGTTGTTATTGATACGACCAACTATAATACCACGGGGGAAAATACCATTGTTACCTGATGTAACTAAAATATCTCCTGGTTGAATATTAGCGGTAATGCTCATATAGTTTAATGATAGTTGTTTTTGGTAAAAGTCCTTGCCCTTCACTAAAGCCCAAGTACCATTTTTTTGCAGAATTACTCCTAGTTGAGAATAGCGACTAGTAATCAATAATAAGCGTGAAGTATGTTGATTAATTTGAATAATTTTACCGACTACAGCACAATTACTACCATGATTAAATGTATAAGCCACAACAGGCATATGTAGAACAATTCTATCTTGTGAACCTTTATCTAGAACAAAGGTTCCAAACCAATTATCCACCTCTTTACTCAGAACAGTAGCTTCAATAGTATTAAATTTCTGATATTTTTTTAAAAATAATAAATCTCTCAACCTTTGATTCTCTTTTTCTAAGTATTCCATGGATAGCTGTGAAGTTTGATATTGTATTAGTCTTTTTGCTAAATTTTGTTTTTCTTTTTTAACATTTTCATAATTCACATAACTATTAAACAAGGCACTTATACCTTCTTCTAAATGATGTAAACCTACTGTTACTAAATCTAAAAATTCTTGGAAGCTCTTAAAATTAATTTGACGATCATTCTTGCCACATATTAAACTTGATAGGGATAGGGTGACTGTGAAAATAATAGATAATATATTCTTATAGCGAGATAAGAAAAAAAATAACATATAACAACCGTGGAAGTACTTTTAAATAAACGAGAAATCCAAAAAATGAGACTTATTTTTTTGGTATAAATACATCACGTTTACTATAATAAGAAATAATGGCTTACTACAAATAATGGGTTTTATGATCTAAACCAGCTAAATAAATACCCGTACCAATCACAACACAATTAAGAGGATTCTCAGCACAAATAACAGGAACACCTGTTTCCTTTGCTATGAATCGATCCAAGCCTCTCAGCAGACTACCACCTCCCGTTAATACAATACCTCTTTCCACAATATCAGCAGACAATTCTGGTGGTGTCTTTTCTAAAGCAGATTTAATAGCTTCCAAAATGGCATTTAGAGGTTCCTCGAGTGCCTTACGTGCTTCAACAGCATTCAACACTAGGGTACGAGGCAAACCAGTAATGGAATCACGACCCCTCATATCATACGTCTCATTTTTTCGGTCAGGAACAGCGTGCCCAATTCCAATCTTAATTTCTTCAGCTGTTCTCTCACCAATAATCAAATTATAATTACTACGCATATATTTTATAAGGGCCTGATCAAATTCATCACCCCCGACACGAATGGAATCATCCACAACCATATTACCTAATGACAAAACCGCTATTTCTGTAGTACCACCACCAATATCCACAACCATATTCCCAGCTGGTTCATGTATAGGTATGTTGGCACCCAACGCAGCAGCTAAAGCTTCTTGAATAAGAATAATCTCTCTTGCTCCTGCCTGCTCTGCTGATTCTCTCACAGCACGCCTTTCTACCTCAGTAATACCTGAAGGCACACCAATAACCACACGAGGCCTACGCAAAGAATTACGGTTATGTGCTTTATTGATAAAGTAGCGTATCATGCGCTCAACTGTATCAAAATCAGCAATAACTCCATCACGCATTGGTCGAATCGCTGTAATTGCACCGGGAGTACGTCCCATCATTCTCTTGGCCTCATGACCAACAGCAAGCACCCTATTCGTGGTTGTTTCAATGGCAACAACAGACGGCTCAGACAATAAAATACCCTTGCCTTTGACATATACAAGAGTATTAGCAGTACCCAAATCGATACCCATGTCAAATGAAAACATTTGATGAATTAAATGGAACATATCATTAGATTAACGCATACTTATTAATAATCCACACCAAGACAAGTAATATTTAAAGGTGTCTTATAATTAGGCGTGGAAAGTCAATTCTGGAGTTGGATAGTATATTCTATTAAAATATCTTCTTAATATTTTAATAGAATTCTCTACTTCTCCATCACAAATAATAACCCAAGTAGCACTTACTATAGAAAATGAGTGTTTTCATAGCCATTTTCTTTAAAACATCTAAATTATACTCAATAAGAATAAAATTATATTAGACTTAGACTACCCAGCATTAAACTTGGCCTTCTAAATTCTTTGTCAAATTTATCTACAGAAAAAATACAAGTTAAAATGGATGAATATCTCACATGGTACAATACAAAAAGACCACACTTATCTTTAAACTTTTTGACACCATATGAAAAATTTTACGAATCTACGAAAGTGGCCTAAGTGATAACTGTAACATATCTCTGTGGGTTCTACACATTATTGAAATTAAAATACTTGACTTGCAAAGAAAAATTAAGATAGGATGGGTTGTTCGTATAATTATGAGAATTGGAATTATTGGTTCAGGTATATTTGGTAGCTCACTTGCATATGTATTCTCTAGTAAGCATGAAAGTATCTTACTATGGAGTCATTCGGGAAAATCTGTTGATACCATTAATAAAGAGCACCATAATAATGCATATTTACCAGGGACTAAATTTATAAAGAACGTACGTTGTACGCAAGATATTAAAGAAGTCTTAAAAACATCTGATATACTGATGTTTGCTATATCAGCACAAAAAATCCGTGATACTCTTATGAGCATAGTTGATGATATGCCTCTGAATGTCCCTATTATTATTTGCTCCAAAGGTATTGAGCAAATAACAGGAAAATTACTTAGCGACATATTCATTGAAATATTCTCTGAAAAAATAAAAATAAACTTGTTTATTTTATCAGGACCTAGCTTTGCCAAAGAATTAGTTAAAGATCAACCTGCGGCAGTAGCACTGGCTAACGTAAGCATGCTTCAATTAGAAAAGATGCAACCTATACTCTCAACAGATATTTTACGGATTTATGGTGTAAATGATATAATAGGTGTACAAATCGCAGGTGCTCTCAAAAATATTATAGCTATTGCAGTAGGTATAAGTGATTATTATTTTGGATCAAATACTCGTGCTGCTCTGATGACTCGTGGACTAGCAGAAATTGCACGGTTAGGTCAACATCTAGGTGCTAAACCATTAACTTTTATGGGCCTTGCTGGTATGGGTGATCTAGTACTTACATGTACTGGTAGCCTATCTCGCAATAAGCGTGTTGGATTAGAATTAGGAAAAGGTAAATCGCTTAAAACAATATTGGGTGAAATTCAAGGTACTGCTGAAGGTATTTATACGACAGAATGTATCTATCAATTAGCTCAAGAAAAAAATATTCAGACTCCTATTATTAGAATAGTATATGAGATGCTCTACAAAAATAAAATTATTGATTTAGCTGTTAAAGAATTGGCTTCACACAGACCTTTATTTGAATAATTAGCTTATATAATATCTATGTACTCTATCCTAATCATAGCTACCAATGATAAGCTTGAAGAATATAAATCTAATATTCACCAGTTGGGTTATACCATACACCTTGCCTCTAGCTCAACTGATAGCATAAATAAAATCAAGACTATTTTTCCTGATATGATCCTACAAGATATAGAGTTTCCAGATTATAGTCAAGGTTTACACCTACTAAAACAAATTAAAGCAAAACCTCTTCTGAAGGACATTCCAATTATTACTATAGGCAGTATACGAGATAAAGATGTAATATTCACTATTTTGCGTTGTGGTGCAATTGATTATCTGTTAAAGCCATTTAATCCTACTATTTTACGAAACAGATTACATAAAGTCTCTAGACATATAGATGCAATGCGTACACTCAAAACAAATGGAAAAACTGGTGAATTACTTATTAGAAGAAGTGGTTGGTTGACAATATTTAGTATACCAGGTATTTTAAATACAAACCATGTAAATAGCTTTCATAAAATTTATACTGATCATTTTCGTAAAATCACCCTTCATGATTATTATGTCTTTGATTTAAGAAACCAACCTACTCTTGATAGCACACAAACTCTCATAGTTATTGCCCTAAAAGACTTAATCACGGATAAAGAACCTATTTTCGTAGCAGGTAAAAGATTCCAAACACTATCTGAAGACCCACAATTAGCATCAATTCATATAACAGAAACGATGGAAGAAGCAGAAAAAATTGCACATAAGAACAACTAAATCTGAAAGTAGACGGGGGAAAATCCTTCTATTTCACTCGGTACGTTATCCGTCCCTTAGAGAGATCATAAGGCGATAATTCGACAGTAACTCTATCACCTGGATTAATACGAATATAATACTTACGCATTCTTCCTGAAATATGGCCCAAGATTTTATGACCATTATCTAGCTCCACCTCAAACATTGCATTGGGTAAGGATTTTTTAATTATACCTGAAATTTGTATAGCATCTTCTTTCGACATAGGGGGAGTTCAAGGTTTCATCCATACCTCTTAGGTCAATTGGAAAAAATAATTTTTTTATAGAAACCATTGGAGATTTAGTACTAGTCCTAAATAGAATAGACTTGGATAGCAGTTTTCTCTTATAGAAATATCCTACACATGCTATTGATCATAGCATAAGATATAAATATATTTTTTTATTTTAGTGTCTGATAACTTACCTTCTTGTCAAAATATCTTCTTAGTTGTTTTATAGAATTCTCAACTTGTCCCTTTTGCCATGGTGAATCTGGATTGCATGCATATACAGAAGCCTCTAATATTCTTTAGATTTTTTAAAATTTTATATTTTCTGTTCCTCTTATCATAAATTATCACTTGTATTTTTTCCATTTGAGAAAATAGATATTTCCATGAACCCCATAATGTTTCTGCTTATAAAGCGGATATAGGTATAACCATTATCTTGTGAAATACTTATTCTACCACAACCACAATATAGCCATTCTTAATATACATTATATTTATTTCCTATACTCCAAATGCTTTTTTCATACTATGAATAGACCTAAAATAGCTTTTTAAAGCTTTGTATGGATTAATATGGCTTCTTATATACTTTTTTTATTTTTAATAACCACTAGATATTTATACCATATTCTAAAACGCCATAAAGTATTACCCTTAAAATAGAATAGTATTTTATAGAGTATTTATTGTGATATTTGTATATTTTTGTTTTTTAGGTATAGACTAATTGCTTTTTATGACCATTCTATTTTAAAATATTTTTCTATCTGGCTCATGAATCTTATATTATGGTACTTTGCTCTTTGATGATTTGTATAATATCTTTTTTTTTCCGTAAGGTATTGTATATCTTTAGCCTTATATATGTCATTGATTGATTTTGTTTTTATCTCATAAAAGACAGCAGACTTTGATATATTTATTTTTTGAGCTATCTCTCCATAACTCATATGCTTTGATAAATACTTCTGTTTTTTGTTGTATATTTTAATTGGTCGTTCTCCTTATTTTTAATCTTTTTAAGAAAAAAGGCTTATGGACACCCTAAACTCTCCAACTCCAGACTTGACTTTCTAATACTTAAATTGTCCAAAACTATAATTAACTTTCTAGATGGTTTCTCTGAATGCTTAGATCTATACTACAATTATTTTTTTAGGTATAATTCTATTTTATTTTAATAAACATAATCCCGACAATCAAGGCATGAGAAGTCTGATGACAAAGATAGAGAATAATACATCTAAACAGGAGAAGCTTTTTCAAATAAAGATAAAGACAAAGCAAAAAGACAATTGGGATGTGTTGCCTTGTGATGGTCTTTACAAAGTATCCTTACCTCTAGATAAGATTACCTATTCTCATTGTAAAACTGCTTATTGGCAATGTCCTATAAAAAACTGCTTAATGAAACTTATATAACATAATACTGTTATACTTTTAATCTCTCATACGTCACATAAGTGTAAATTACCTATTAATAAGCTTCCTTACCACATCTTAAAACAAGAGAGGCATCCATGCAATTACAAGGCTGTATTATCCAGCAAGATAAATGGCAAGAGTTTATCCAATTAGGGCCTAGTGACTTATCATTTATTAAAAAATTACTAGATATTTACATTAGCAATACTAGAATTTTAATTGGTCATATGTATAACCAATTAAAGTATGCTAATCATGTAAACATGCACATACATATTCACATGATAAAAGGTTCTTCATTAAACATGGGTATCACAGCCATGAGTGACTGTATGAAAACTTATGAAGCTAAAATACAAGATAATAAGTATGCACTCAAGATAACTGATTTAGAACACATGGAGGATTTGCTGGTTATGGTGGAGAATTTTAGAGCTACATTATAGTTCTTTATATGCCTGCCATAAAGAATCCACAAAATAATATTTTGAATCATGGAAATTATGTGCAATCTTAAAATTCGTATTTTTAGCTAACATAGCTATATCATCCATTCCATATTTAAATGAATTCTCAATTAAGATAGGTTCATATTTAGTAAAAGAAAATGTTTTATTAAATTTGCGAATTGAGATTTGTTGATTATCTTGACTAATTAAGAAACTCTGCATAGCACCTAACAAAGGATTATAAACACCACAATGCTGAAAAGCATTAACAGAAAAATTGGCTCCTAATTCTATATTCATACGTTTCAACAGATTAAGATTAAATTCCTTAGTATAACCTTGCTTATCATTGTAGGCCCGTTCCATGATGGGAATATTTTTTTTTAAATCACATCCTAGTAAAAGAAAATCATTTGAATTTAGAGTATACCATATCTTCTGCAAAAATTGATTAGCTAAAGATGGAATAAAATTACCAATATTAGCACCCAAAAATAAAACAAAATTACATCCATCCGTATTATTATTAAGCCAATTCATTCCATCAAAATAGTCAGCGATTAAGCCAAATACATTTAATCGTTTAAAATTATTTTTTAGACGATCTAATAACATTACCATAGCTGTGGCTGAAATATCAATTGGTATATATGTAAATTTAATTTCTTGAGTTTGCAAAGCTTGTAAAAGGAGAGAAGTTTTATAACCATCACCTGCTCCTAATTCAATAAGATGCAGAAGCTTGCCCTTCTTATAATTGTTTTGTACTATTGTGGCTATATCTGATGCAGAGGACTGAAGAATATCATATTCACACTGTGTTACATAGTAATCTTCTGCATTCATGATTTCAGTAAACAACTGGCTACCCTTCTGATCATAAAGATATTGGGAGGGGATATACTTAGGTTGACTTGATAATCCTGAAAAAACATCCAAAGCAAATGATTCGTGATCATCAATTTCAGCCAATTGTGAGGATGATTCTATACGATCATGAGGATATAACTGATTTTTCATGGGATAATAAATGGAAAAAGAAGGATCAGGGCTTTGTATAAGTTTCTGAGCCTTGGTTAGATTCTCACTATTTAGTGTCATATTAAACAAGATCCTTGGCAATACGTATACCAGTAAACTGCCACTGTTGATGTGAGTGAAGAAAATTTCTATAAGTGGATCGTATATGTGATGATGGTGTAACACAGGAACCGCCCCTTAAAACTCTCCGATTATCCATGAACTTGCCATTATATTCACTGACGGCAGACTGTAATCTATATTTAAAACCTGGATAAGGTAAATAAGCACTACTGGTCCATTCCCATGAGTTACCCATTAAATGAAATAATGTCTTATTGGTTGCTTCAACAACAGGATGTAAAATATCAGAACAAAGTACATTGGATTCTGGAGTTACAGTAGCATATGAAGATTGAGCTGCATATTCCCATTCAAATTCGGTAGGCAACCTAGCACCATACCACATTGCAAATGCACTGGCCTCATAAAAACTTACATGACATACTGGTTGTTGCAAATTCAATGCAATAAAACCTTCTAGGGTAAATTCATACCATTGATTATCCATTTTATGCCAGTAAAGAGGACAAGGGTCATGAAGTTTACCTTGTTGGATTAGATCCCACGCATCTGAAAACCAATATTCAGAATTCTCATAACCACCATCTTTCATAAAATCTAAATACTCTTGATTTTTTATACACGTTGCTCGCAGGGAAAAATCATGAATGTGATACTCATGTTGTTTACACTCGTTGTCAAAACAAAAAGTACTATTATCATGCCCTATTCTAGTAATCCCACCTTTAAAGTCTATATATTCCACATCAGATTCTGGAGAGATATCCATATTAGATGGTTTGTCTATATTACGTGGATTGCGATACGCAATTTTCATGGGATTAGAAAAAAAATTAAGTTTAATATCAGTATACAGTAACTCTTGATGTTGTTGTTCATGGTGTATACCCAACTCAATATAAGAAAAGATTTCTTGGTTTGTACTATGTTGGATAAGATAGAGAATTGCATTGTCTATAACATCACGATATTCTAAGATTTCTTTTAATAGAGGTCTAGACAGACAATGACGTTTTCCTTGTACAATGTGTTCACCAATTAGCTTATAGTAGGAATTAAAAATAAAATCAAACTGGTCTTTAAAAACCTTATAAGTCTGAACATACACCTTAAGGACAAATGTTTCAAAGAACCAAGTAGTATGTCCAAGATGCCACTTGGCAGGACTTACGTCTGCATTAACTTGTACAACCATATCTTCTTCAAACAATAAAGAGCAAATATCTTTTGTTATAGAACGTACCTGTAAAAACTGTTTCTGTAATACCTGGACTTCCATATCCCTAATGCCTGAAATGACGCATATTAGTAAAAATCATACTTATCCCATGATGATCTGCAGCTTTAATGCTCATATTATCTTTTAATGACCCTCCAGGTTGGATAATAGACTTTATTCCATACTCTCCTGCTATGTGCACACAATCATCAAAAGGGAAAAAAGCATCTGAAGCCATAACGCTACCTTCAGAAGAATGGCCATTTTTTTTTGCATTGTGTAAAGCTAACTCAACCGAAGCAATACGATTCATTTGACCCGCACCTATGCCTATAACTTGCAATCCCTTGACCAAGATAATTGCATTTGATTTAACATGCTTCACAATTTGAAAAGCAAACTTAAGTTCATCCAATATACTGGTAGTGGGTTGTTGTTTGGTAACTATTTTAGCTTCTATTTCATTAAATAACAACTGATCACAATCTTGTCGCAAAGTACCAAATAAAGTACTTTTCTGGTGCATGATGTGGAAATTAATATTTTCGGGTATGTATTCAAGCAAACGTATATTTGCTTTAGATGATAAAATAGAATAAGCTTCTTCTGAATAAGACGGAGCAATAATAAGTTCAATAAATGCTTGATGCAAAAGCTCTGCCACTGTTTTATTTACAGGTTGATTACAAATAACTACTCCACCAAAATAGCTAATTGGATCACAGGCGATGGCTCTCTCGACAGCTATGGCAATATCAGAATGAAGAGCAACACCACAAGGATTGGTATGTTTTAAAATAGCACAAACCGTTTCGCTAAACTCAGCAGAGAGATGTAAGGCTGAATCTAGATCTAGTAGGTTATTATAAGATAACTCTTTACCATGCAGTTGTCTCCATATTTGTTTACTATCATCTCCATAAAACTGTATACTAGCTTTTTGGTGTGGATTCTCTCCGTACCGAAGCTGTATAGTATCGTCTGCATCAAGTGGAGATTTACTAGACGGATCTTGAAAAAATTGTTCAATGATACTATCATAATGTGCGGTGGTAGAAAAAGCTTGTTTTGCTAGAGCATAACGATACTCATTTTTAATCGTATTATCATTAAGACGTTGAATAAATTCATTATATTGTAATGCATTTGTTAAAACACATACATCAGGATAATTCTTAGCGGCAGCTCTTATCATGGTAGGGCCACCAATATCAATCATTTCTAGTGATTCAGATAAAAATGTAGGAGAGTTTTGGTTATTTTGTATAAAATCTTCAAAGGGATACAAATTAATACATACTAAATCAAACAAGACAATGTGATGAGTATCTACTTGTTTCATGTCATTTTGATTATGCCTACGTGCTAGTATACCAGCATGAACATTTGGATGTAGTGTTTTGACTCTACCCGATAATACCTCTGGAAAGTTAGTGTAGCTATCAATCGCTGTAACAGGTATATTAGAGTTGGTTAACATTTTATATGTCCCACCTGTGGAATAAATTTGAATATTTTTTGCTACTAAAGCATGAGCCAGAGTGAGGATATTACTTTTATCATAAACTGATAAAATGGCATTTTTAATAGTCATATGTTAAACTTCTTTTTCCCATAGTAAAGAATGTAAAAAAGCCACTAAGCAGGAAAAAAAACATAGAGCAATAACCTGGTGTAAGACAGCAATAATGATGGGGACACCGTACACAAGTGTAATAATCCCTAAACATACTTGGAGTATGCCCAACATTAAAAAAGAATAAATGGAAACTGACTGTCTTAGATTGAGTTGATATTTTTTTAAATAAAAAAAGCTAAAAATAATTTTAAGAAAAATTAATATACCTAAAACTCTATGAATAAATTGTACGGTTACTGGATTTTCCACAAAATTTAGTGATGTATTGGCTAAAGAGAATAAGCCATTGGGAATAATCTGATTCCCCATCAATGGAAACGTATTGTAAATATAACCGCCTTTTAGGCCCGCCAACAAGACACCCCAAAAAATCTGTAAAATCACTAACATAAGAAAACCTTGAGAAAATTTTAATAGTTTAGGAGGGGGCTGTATGCTTTTGGTATACTTAAGGCTAAGAATCGTCCAAATCAAATAACTAAAAATAATATAAGCCAGGGATAGATGCATGGCAAGGCGATAATGACTTACTGCTGGTTGGTTTACCAACCCACTTTTTACCATATACCAACCTAAAAATCCTTGTAACATACCTAAAAATAATAAAGGTATGAGTTTCATTAACCACATTCGAGCTTGTTTTTGCACCAAAACAAATCCAAGGAAAGGTATAATAAATACTAGACCAAGTAACTTACCTAAAAAACGATGTATAAATTCCCATTTATAAATCACTTTATATTGCTCTAAAGTTACCTCATCCATTGTACTACGATGTTTATATTCAGGATAGTTTTTATATTTTTCAAAAGCCATAGACCATTCTTGAGAGGTGAGGGGTGGTAACCAACCAGTCACGGGCTTCCATTCAACTATGGATAAACCAGAGCGTGTTAAACGCACAATGCCACCCAAAACAAGAATAATCAATACAAAAATAGCACAAGCTGATAACCACGCCATAAGATAAGAACGAGTATTTTGGTTCATAACAAGTACAAAGAATACATGACTCAATTATATGGAATAATTAAATCATCAGTTAAAATTGTTTTTCAAATAAGCGAAATATTAAATCCATCAGATCCATTCCAATCATGAGAAAGGCAAAAGGTAAACTTATGGCGGCAAAAACCTTCACTAATGTATCTTCCCATTTTAAATGCATAAAATAGTATAAAACTAACCAACCTTTTATACTGGCAATACCCATAGCAACCATGTTATCTATTATAGGAGAACCAAAATTAACTTGAGAAGAGATAACCGTTAACAGGGTTAGTATAATCAAACTAACAAAAACACTCAACAAAAGAGGGATATGAGATGAATTATGACTTTGGCTTTCATTATTCATAGTAATACACTCAGGCAATAAGATATAGCATAGGAAACAAAAAAATCCAAATCAGATCAACTAAATGCCAATATAAACCTGATACCTCGAGATGAGGAAAATATCCTGGATGTACAGTACCTTTAACCATCTTGACTATAACGTAAATCCACACCCCCATTCCAATTAAAATATGTAATCCATGTATCCCTGTCATAATAAAATACTGCACAAAAAACAAAACTTCACCATTTTTCCAATGAAGAGGATTACTTGCTAGTGACGAAGGAAACAAGCCATGATGTATCTTGGCACTATATTCAAAATATTTAATTACTAGAAAAACGACTGCACATAGAAGCGTAGCAACAATCAGGGCAATAGACACCCTTACATTGCCAGTTTTCATCATTTCGATGGAGAGGGCAACAGTTAAGCTACTTAATAATAAGACAATAGTATTAATAGTTCCCATCATCACACTAAGTTCGGATGCGGCATTTGAGAACTCTGAACTATAACGAAAACGAAAAATAGCGTAGGTTGTAAATAACCCTGTAAATAAGAGAACTTCAGTAGCTAGAAAAAGCCACATCCCTAATTTAGACATGTCATATTTTAGGTCATCTGAAAACAAATGTGCACTCATTTTTTACAAACCATCCATAGGAGTGTTTTGGCCATAGTCATACGGCCACTTTGTAATAGTGGGTATAGAATTAAAATTATAGTGGGGAGGTGGCGAAGCAATTTGCCATTCTAGTGTACGAGCACCCCATGGATTATTATTGACAGGTTTTCCTTTGAAAGAAGAAAATAGAAAATTCATCAAGGTAATAAAATAACCTGTACCAAGAAGGTAAGAGCCTATTGAAGACAACATATGCAAAGACTGCCATACAGGCAAATAATCAAAGTACCTTCTTGGAGCACCCTGTAATCCCATCACAAATTGTGGAATAAAAGTTAAATTAAAACCTATAAAGGTAAAGATAAAAGCAAAAACTGCTAACTTTTCGTTAAAAATCTTACCAGACATCTTGGGAAACCAGTAATGCAGAGCAGCGAACAAGGCCAATACTGTACCTCCCTGAAGTGTATAATGGAAATGAGCGACTACAAAATAGGTATCATGTAATGGCACATTTAGAGCAAGTGCTCCTAGAAAAATACCAGTAAGACCACCAATTGCAAACAAAAATAAAAAAGCTAGTGCATATAACATAGGAGATTTTAAGTTTATTTGACCACCGTAAAGGGTAGCCATCCAAGTAAATACTTTAATAGCCGTTGGAATGGCAACCATGAAAGTAAGAAAAGAAAATATCACAGTGACTACATAAGACTGATTCGCAACAAATAGGTGATGTCCCCACACTAAAAAACTCACAGCAGCAATGGCAAGGGAAGAATAAGCGATTGCTTTATATCCAAAAATAGGTTTTCTACTAAAACAAGGTAAAATTTCAGACACAACCCCCATGGCAGGTAAGATCATAATGTAAACGACTGGATGGGAATAAAACCAAAAGAAGTGTTGAAATAAAACAGGATCCCCCCCCTTTGTTGGATCAAAGAAACCTACACCAAAAACACGCTCTGCAACAAGTAGAAGAAGTGTAATACCAATCACAGGGGTGGCAATAATCTGTATGATAGACGCCGAATAAATCGACCAAATAAACAGAGGCATTCGAAACCAAGTCATTCCAGGAGCCCTCAGTTTATGCGTAGTAACAATAAAGTTTAAACCTGTAAGAATAGAGGAAAAGCCTAAGACGAAAGCTCCTAACACCATAACTATAACTTTACTATTACTTTTAGCACTATAGGGAGTGTAAAAAGTCCAACCCGTATCGGCGGGTATGCCAGATAATAATCCAAATAGAATAATGAAAGCACCTAATAACCATAGCTGAAAACTAAAGCGATTAAGTCTAGGAAATGCTACATCTGGGGCACCAATCATAATGGGCAATAAAAAGTTGCCAAATGAAGCAATAATACCAGGTACAATAAACAAGAAAATCATGATAGTACCGTGAAGAGTAAACACAATATTGTACATTTGTGCATCCATAATAGTTTGCCCTGGCTGAAGCAACTCTGTTCTAAGTAAAAGGGCAAATATTCCCCCTACGAAGAAAGAAATTAGACCACTAATTAAATATAAAATGCCTATTCGCTTGTGATCTGTAGAGCGAAACCACTCAAACAAGCCTTTTCTAGACAAATAATGCTCACCATATTCTTTATTCAATTCAGCTAAATTATCCATAGTATACCTCTAATCATATTTACTAATATTATGGTGCACAATTTACTTTTTTACAACTCTTTAGAAACTGTACCAAAGCATCTATCTCTTGCGGTTCTAGGTCTTGAGCATTCATAGGTGGGTAACCCTTTACTACTTTAGCCCCTGGACTAAGAAGAGATTCTCGTAAATAATTTTCATCTATAACCACCGTATTGCCATTCTGTAGAACTTCTTTTTTATTCAATAGCCCATTTAGTGGAGGACCAACTAGACGATTGCCGTCTAGACGGTGACATGCAACACAACCTTTCTTAACTTTAAAGAGCTGTTGACCCAGTACTATTTTTTCTTGCACAGACGAAACCCTAGTACGACTCTTGTCTTGTAAATTTTGGGTTGTCTTTAACCAAGATATAAATTCAAACTGGGAAACTACTTTTACTTTAGCCAACATACCAGAATGATCTAGACCACAATACTCTGTACAAAATAAATCATATGTACCCAACTTAATAGCTTCAAACCATAGAACAGATGTTATGCCGGGCACTACGTCTTGTTTAACACGAAATGCAGGTATATACATACTATGGATAACATCACTTGAAGTCATATTAAAACGAACCTTACCTAGAGGTACCACTAATTCATCACCAGCTGTCCATTTATGATGGTATCGATTACAATCATATGCACTTTTATACTTAGGTTCAGAACAGACAGATTGGGTATTAATTTTTACACCATTTGCATAGGTAAATTCCCAACTCCATTGCTTGCCTACTACAGATATGATTTGGGCATTTTCTGGGATAGTACGCATTTTAGCGTATGTAATTGTACCATAAGCAAAAACGACCATAACAATGATTGTAGGAATCACTGTCCATATGATCTCTAACTGTGTATGTTTTGTAATAAATGGTGTTAATTTGTCTTCTTCGTACTTTGTTCTACGATATTTAACAACTAAATAAATGAGGGCACCTTCGACCAGAACAAAGCTAATCCCACAAATAACAGTAACTAGCCAGAAAACAAAATCGACTTCTTTAGCTATTGAAGAAGCTTGCTCTGGCAATAGACTAGCTAAAATAGGTAAGAAAAAACTACACATTTCATGCACCACTAAAACACAACTGTAATAATATCCAAGAGCTGTTTACAATCGAGGAAGGATGATAGCATCGCATCTCAATAAACAATCTACGTATCATAACGCAGATTGGAGTGGTCAAGTAGAAAATTAACATTAGGTTGATTTATCGGATAACTTACGCTTCTCTAGTATCCATAAAGCAGATAGTAACATTCCCACAAGTAGAGCGAAAAACAGGCAACCCATGAGCATGACTTTCCATCCAACTAGCACATAAGAATTTTTTTTAGGATCATATTGAAAGCAAAAAAATAGAATTTGCTGACTTGCTTTAGAAATAATATTTTTCTTAGCCTCTAACAAAGACATCTTAAAATTAATAGGTTCATGTTTAATGCCATAAAGATATCGCATAATCTTAAATTTATGATTGAGAACGACTGTTACGGATGTATGGGCATACTCTTTTTCCATTTTTTTATACGAAAAACCTATTTCTTGAAATAATACATCGATAGCCTTTTTATTGCCTGTCAAAAAATACCAATATTGTTTGGCTAATTTTTTATCTTTATCATTGTATTCTAGTTTTTCTAGATAATGCATTTGTTTTTTCTGGGCTAAAACAGCTGTTTCCTCTGGATTCATGCTAACAGCAATAATGGTAAATTCTTGGCCCACCTTGTAAGATGTATTTTCGTTTAAGGCATCAAGTAAGCCATTTAATGTCAAAGTGCATAAATGAGGACAGGAATAGTATACGGGAACAATCAAAATAGGATGATTTTTAAGAATTAAAGTGTTTAAAGTGGTTATCTGCTTGTTTTGGTCAGTAAACTTTATATCTTTTAATGTAACGACATGCCCTATTCTTTCTTTTACACCAATCTCTTTTTTAATGGTTTTTATGTCTTGTACCTGTGCAGATAAAACCGAAATATATACAAAACAGAAAACAAGTAAACAGCGAAAAAAGTTGGTATACATTTGCTTAACCACACAAAGACACTGGGCGGTGTGACTTATTACATCAAATAGTCAATGAGATTTAGGATTTGTACTTTATGAATAAAGACACAACACCCCATTACATATATACTATATGACTTGATTACTTGTATTATATGCTTACCTTAGAAATCATCTCTGATATTACGCTTTAAATATTTACGGTGTACGCTTCGAGAGAATATTGTATATTCTTATCAATTTTATCTGGTATCTGTTTATGGTTGAAGTCTATCTTACTTGATAATTTATGTGCTTTTGTCTTACATGCGTTTTAACGCTATTTTTACCTATCCAAGCATAGTAACCAAAATAACAAAAATAACAAAAAATAATAATCAATACTGCATTATTGCTCTTTATACCTTGTCTTTTGATATGACTTTCTTGATCGTTGCTGTGTTTATGTTGACTAGTTTTTAAAAACTAATGATGTCAAATCTCTAACCTTGGAAAATGATTTGCGGGCTGTGCTTGTTGCCATAAATAAATATATTTGTATAATAAGCTGTTAAGATTTACACAAAATAATTATATCTAAATCGGTGAAAATTTAAATTTTCTTATGAAATACAAAAAATTTTAATGTAATGTAAATCTATATTCTTTCTCTTTTACTAATCATCACTACCATACCTACCAGAAACTTCATCAACTAGTTTATGATATAGGCGACTGTCGCTGTTTCTATTCACTATCGTATGGTCTTTTGTTATCTCCGTAATCAATTCCCCCACCACAGCATTGACTACTTTTGTCTCTATATCCTCCTCATCGTTTAAATTCTCCCCCCAAAGTTTAGCATCTTTATTAGCCAGGCTATTGTCCTCTGCTGTCTTTAGGGCGACCCGCTCCGGAGTAGTAAGGATGCCCTTTAAGGTCATTAGCTCCTGAGCAGTGAGGGGCAACACTGGTGGTGTGGCACCAGTGTAGCTCATTGGTGGGTTCGCAACTGGTGGGTTCGCAACCAAAAAATTAGCAGCCGTCCACTGCAGTCTCTTTTGTCTACCGGTATCCGTGTTAATATTACCTGTTCCAGATCCATGTCTACTTAAAAATCTATCCTCAATTGCCGTCTTAAACGTATCCCCATTCAGAGTAGATTCTACCATGTTACCTACTACGCCACCCATTGAGTCTTCCATTAGGAATTTAACTTTTAGATCTTTAGATGTCTCATCAGAAGTATAAGCACTAGTACTGTCACTTTTAATACCAACATTTATTGTATAACTAACAGTGTTATGCTTGTTTTTCTTTTTATCCTCGGTAAGCTCCTTTTTCGTGTTTGTGCCTGTAGTACTGTCTGGACATCTATGTGGATCTAAACGGAATGAAACTTTATTGGAACCTGCTGGAATCTCAACCTTTATTTTACCATTCTTTTCTGTCATTACATCAAAACCATTTACACCATTTAGGAATTTAAAGGAAAAAAAAGTAGCTTCAAAGAACTGCCCTCCGATACCTCCGACTTTATTATGGAAAAATTTAATCTTATCACAATTCCCTAAAGGGGATCCCGTGGTTCCTACGTCTTTTACGGAAGTTACGGGAGTTGTTACGAGTGTATTTACTTTATTGAACAAGTAAGGACCTCTGCCGCCCTTGAGCGACTTAAATTTAGCAAAGACGGGAGAAAGCTTCGGGTATTCGTCATATATCATGTCAGAACCGCGACTCCCCTCAGAGGAGGCTGATGCCCAACTTAAAGTAACTCTCAAAGCAGTGTCTTCTGCAGTATCTCTTGATACTACATACACAGGTAAATAATCACTTCTCATCGTATTCTTTATTTCTATCACACCAGCCGTCGTCTTATTGCACGTTGATGCTGTTATCTGTGCAGGCGAACAGTCTAAACTTAGTGTGACTACTGGCCTATCGTCTGTGGGGGTGTTATCGTCTGTGGGGTTACTACTATCCACTGGGTTACTACTATCCACTGGACTGTTGCAATACGTAAAAAAACAAATAGCTATTAGTAAGCCATAAAGTAAATGGTAAAAGTATCTAGGTGTGGTGTGGTGTGGTGTGGTGTGGTGTGGTGTGGTGTGGTGTGGTGTGGTGTGGTGTGGTGTGGTGTGGTGTGGTGTGGTGTGGTGTGGTGTGGTGTGGTGTCTGCATGAGAGAAATGTATTTTATATACTTACAAAATCAACACTTTTTTTAAAAAAGTTGGAAAATAAAGTGCATTTTTGATTTGATATGGCTTTCTTGATCGTTGCTGTGTTTATGTTGACTAGTTTTTAAAAACTAATGATGTCAAATCTCTAACCTTGGAAAATGATTTGCGGGCTGTGCTTGTTGCCATAAATAAATATATTTGTATAATAAGCTGTCCTTACAAGGGAAGAACGGCTGACTAAGTTTATTCTGTCTAGAAGCAGTACTGACTTTTCAAGGTAATTATGCACATCAGACGTGATACATGCCATAATAAGCGTTGTTCACGCTTATTATTTGGGTTTGATTAAAAAGACAGCGATTTCATTCTGACTTCTCAAGCGTAATCTAGGCCCCCACAGCCCAACTCCATCCGTAGTATATAGAGAAAAATGATGCTTTTTAAATATTCCCTGAGGATATTGGTAAAGAAAATTCATAAATAGAGAATAAGGGAAAAATTGCCCCCCGTGTGTATGGCCAGATAACATAAGTTGTATACCGTGCTTATTTGCATCATCTACGCCAACGGGGCGGTGATACATGAGAATATTAAATTTATCGTTCTTCACAACATGTGGAAATTGGTGCAGAATATTTTTCACCTGGTTTTTATCAGTGGAATCATCTATACCAATAATATTAATCTCATCGACAGAAATAGCTTCTTCTCGTAATAAATGATAGCCTTGCTCTTTAGTTACATTAAGAATTTTATCTAAACCATGATAAAATTCATGATTACCCAAAGAGAAAAATTTCTTGATAGAAGGAAATTCTTTTAACGATAAAGGCTCTAAGTCATCAGCCGTATAATTTGCACTATCAACATAATCACCTGTATTTAATATAAAATTGATTTTTTCTTCTTTGATAACACGAACCAGGGTTTTCTTGAGCTTACGGACGTGAGCATTTCGCATACTACCAAACTGTAAATCACTAATATGTACAAATTGGTAAGGACGTGTTACTCGATCACTCTCTATCGTAAAATGATTGACTACGATGGGAGCGTGAAAACGTACCAAACCAACTATAAAACATATATTAATACCCAGAAACACGATTCTAGGAAGTGCATATTCTACTTGGTTTTGCCAAGATGTAGAAATTATACCCAGATAACCTAAACCTTTCGTACTCAATAACACTACATCGCAAGACAATAAGAAAGGTAACGATAGGAGGATCCAACCTAAACCATAATGGAACACAGGCATTATACGTATAGTCCAGTCAGTATGCAAATTTTCATTTAATGAATGCATTAAAAAAAATGATGCTACATAAAATAACACCATTAAGGTTCCATACCATGGAAATGCATAGCCCCAAAAAGATACCAATCGCATAAACACATAGAAATGCATCGCACAGAACACCAGACCAAATAGCATGTAGGGTAATAAAACTTGCCTTGTCATAAACTTATAGATTTAAAACTCACCAAACAAATGAAAAATATCTAGAATGTAATAAGAAAAAAGTAAGCAAGAATATGGGACACTGAACACATGCTAACACCACCACCACACTGTTTATTTAAAGTCTACTTGGTCAAATATTTTATGGTACTTCGAGAGTCAGCATTGGAGCTGGACTGGAGAATCAATTTTGGAGTTGGACGAAATAGACCTGGTTAGCAGTTTTTCTTATAAGGATAACCTATACATATTATTGATCATAATATATTTTTTTAATGTCAAATAATGGGTTTTTCTGTTAAAATATATTCTTAGTTATTTGATAAAGTTTTCAACTTGCCCCTTTAATACCAATACCACGGTGAATCTGGATCACATGCATATACGAAAGCCTTTTTTTATTTTTATTTCATAAAAAACAGCAGATTTTGATATATTTATTTTTTGAGCTATTTCTCTATAACTCATATGCTCTGATAAATATTGATTAATAAGTATCTGTTTTTCATAGTATATTTTCATAAGCTATTATTCCTAAGTCTTATTACTTAAGAAAAACAACTTATGAATGCTTTAAGCTATCCAATATCAAGATTAACTTTCCATACACTAATATTTTTCCTTTGTTAAGAATAAAATCTTGTACACAGTAACCCCACTTGGAATTACGCAATTATGCATAAAAAATTATGCTAGCGTTTCAGTTGGAGAGGTACTTATCATGCGCATGAATATTCGACCTAATATAACATATCCTTTGTCTAGCTTATTAGATGAAAGCAAAACAAATAAGTTTTGGAACTTACCTCAGGTAGAATTACTTGAAATAGCCACCAGCAGAGGTGAAGGCCATTTCTCACAGGATGGTGCTTTCTGTGTACAAACAGGAAAGTATACTGGTAGATTGGCACAAGACAAGTATAGTGTTGTTTATCCAGAGATAGAAAATGAGATATGGTTTCATGATGGTAATAAAAAAATGGAGCCAGAATTAGGTGATAGGCTCTTTAGAGAAGTGGAGCTTTATCTTTCGAAACAAGATATTTTTGTAAATGATGTATATGCGGGCTCTGAGCCATCTTCGAGAGTTAATGTTCGATTAATTACACATACGGCATGGCATGCTGCCTTTTGTATAAATCTATTGTATTCACCCAAAGCTACAGAATTAACTTCTTTCCCTGTAGAGTTTACCATCTTTCATGCACCTGATCTGACTGTTGATTCTACACAATATAATCTTCATTCAGGTTCATTTATCATACTAGATCTTATAAAAAAGCGTGTTTTGATTGCAGGTACGCATTATGCTGGTGAAATTAAAAAATCTGTGTTCTCTCTCATGAACTATATTTTACCTCGTAAAGGTATCATGAGTATGCACTGTGCTGTTAATGTAGGTAAAAACGACCATGTGGGTATCTTTTTTGGTCTTTCTGGCACGGGTAAGACAACCTTATCTTCTTCAGAAAATCGTGCCTTGATTGGTGATGATGAGCATGGATGGTCGGATCAAGGTGTTTTTAACGTAGAGGCTGGTTGCTACGCCAAAATGATTAATTTATCCCGTGAATCTGAGCCAGGGATATATACTGCCACTCATCAATTTGGTGCTATACTGGAAAACACAGTCTTTTATGCAAATACTAGAAAAGTAAATTTAGATGATTGCAGCTTAACAGAAAACACGAGAGGCTCATATTCGTTAAATCGATTAGAAAATATCTATCCTAATGCTTATGTAAACAAGCAACCCTCGTGTATCTTAATGCTTACAGCTGATGCCTTCGGTGTACTGCCGCCTGTTTCTAAACTTAACAGTGCACAAGCTACTTATCATTTCTTGTCGGGCTATACTGCTAAGGTAGGCGGAACT
The DNA here is from genome assembly GCA_965262015.1 of Leptospiria bacterium. Lineage (GTDB taxonomy): Bacteria > Spirochaetota > Leptospiria > Turneriellales > CBDBES01. Next base: position 345,979 of record OZ253494.1, on the reverse strand, counting down.
GAGGAGGGAATTAAAGAACCAACTGCTACTTTCAGCACTTGTTTTGGTGCACCTTTTATGTTACTAAGACCTGAAGTGTATGCGAATTTATTAAGTACAAAAATACAAAAAGGTCAAGTGCAAGTTTTTTTAGTAAATACTGGTTGGTCAGGGGGACAATACGGTGTTGGTAAAAGAATGTCCATACAAGTTACACGAAACATTGTTAATGCTATTTTAGATGGCCATCTCAATCAAGTCTCATGGGAAACAGAACCCTATTTTGGCCTACAAATTCCTACTACATGCCCCAATGTAGATAGTACACTGTTATCGCCCTCTAATTCTTGGGTAGACAAAGAGCAATATACTGAAACAGCAACAAAGCTGAAGAGCATGTTTGCTAAAAATTTCAAGCAATATCATGATAAAGTGACTAAAGATGTTGTTGAAGTGAGTTTTTAGCGGGTTAGATTTTGTGTTAGATGTTGTTCTTGCTACCAGTAACCAAAATAAAATAGACGAAATATTGCTTGCCTTCTCTGAAGTTAAGGACATAAATTTATGCTCTTTGAAACAAATGAGTAGTTCTACACAAAAAAAATATAGAGCTGAAGAAACAGGTAATTCTTTTATCCAGAATGCACGAATAAAAGCTGTAGCGTTAGCCCGATTAGTAAACCAGCCTGTGCTATCCGAAGATTCAGGCCTAGTAATTCCTGCAATAGGCAATAAACCCGGTATACATTCCAAACGTTATGGGTCTAATGACCAAGAGCGTATACAAAAGATAATGTCTCAACTATCTATTTTCCAGGACATAAAGCATCGAGTTGCTTTTTTTGTTTCTGTCTTATGTTATATGGATAGCTTGCAAAATTGTACTTTTTTTATTGGTTGTTTACAAGGACATATTGCTCTTAAAATAGCTGGTAATAATGGTTTTGGTTATGATCCTATTTTTTCCCATGGAGACTCTGGCGTAACTGTTGCAGAACTCGCACAAGAAGAAAAAAATCGGATTAGTCACCGAGGCATTGCCTGTAAAAGATTAATTTATTATCTTGCCAGTAGCATAAGACTTACACATCTTGGACCTTAAAACAAAGAATTTTATATGAAGACTGTATTTGGATATATATTATTTGTACTGTTTTTGATTATAGCTTCAATCAATACTGTGTGGTGGGCTAGTGTGGCCCATGTGATTGCCTATACCATTGGCTTTAGAAGAGCACGACCAATCGTACGTCGTATTATGAGATGGTGGGGTAACATAACTATACGTCTTACTTTCTCAAGCGTAAAAGTAATTGATAAACATAATTTCAAACTTGCACAAGAAAGCCCATGTCTAGTGATTAGTAATCATCTTTCTATACTTGATGCTCCGTTAAGTTTGGGCTATTATGACTTCGACCATGTCACGCTTGCTAAATCTAGCGTTATAAAATACCCATTTATAGGTTCTTGTTTAAAAATAGTGGGATATCCTTTTGTGAAACGAGGTTCAGTGATGAACTCTGCACAGGCTGTTCTTCAAATAAGAGATATATTGAATGGAGGAATGAATCTTATTATATATCCTGAAGGAACCCGCATGCACGATGGTCAACGATTAGGGCTCTTTAAGTCAGGCTCCTTTACCGTTCTGAAACAAATCCAATGTCCCATATTACCCTTACTCATATATGGCTCAAATAAAATTTACAATAGCAACAAGAAATGGTGCATAAATCCAGGAAAAATTTACATTAAAGTATTAGATCCCATCATGCCTCATTCGCCTTATTATCCAGATGTAAATGATGATAAAAAAACATTTACTGAAAAAGTTAATAAAATACAACAATTGTTATCTCATGAATATGATAAACTTAAGCAAGCATAATACTAATCAGTAATTACTGGAATGCTATTTATCATAAGTTGTTAAAATTATTTAGAATGTACGATAAGTCGCTATGAAAATAAACAATATTGTTTCTAATACACATGATATTTTTTGTAAATAATAAAAAAATGAATCTTAATTTTATCTGTAAAATATTTCCTGCTATAAAGTGGAGAGGTCTATAGATAGTATGAGCTATACCTTTAAAAAAAAATCTATTTTGTTGTTAGTTGCTTATCTTCAAAAAAACTAATTTAGCTATGATGATATTGTATGGACACCCAAGATAAAACTATAAAAAAAACTTCATACAGGGCAAAAGATATTTCTTTATGTCCCATATGTTCTACCAAACATTATCGAGAAGAATTGTTTTCAGGTGGAGGTCGTCTTATTGCAGCCGACCTCACAAAAGAGCTACGTAGGCATTATACACCTAGTAAGAAATATGGTGTTATCATACCACTGATATATTCGATCATGGTATGTCCAGATTGTTTGTACGCTTCCTATCCAAAAGATTTTCTGAATGTTGATAGAGATGCAAAAACACATTTAAAACAACATACTGAAAAACGTAAACAGATACTTCAGGTTCTTTTTGGGCATATTAATTTTACTAAAGATCGCGATCTTATTTCTGGTCTAGCATCTTATATATTAGCGATTGATTGCTATCATTTTAGACATAAACCAGTGGCACCAACTTTTAAAAAGGGATTATCTAGTTTACGAGCTGCTTGGTTATTAGATGACTTATTTCATAAGGTAGATTACAGGCCTTATGATGTTGTGAGAGATTTTTATTATATGGAAGCTCTACATTTATACAAAAAATCATTGTTATTAATGCAAACAGGGAAAGAACCAGCAGAAGCTATGAATTATTTAATTGGTCCAGACACGGATCATAATTGGGGTTATGATGGCATTTTATATCTCAATGCCTATTTAACATATAAATTGAAAGAAAAGCTATCTGACGATCTCGCTCAGACGTTTTCTCTTTTACAGGATGCACAGCAATATTTATCTAAAATTTATGGTTTAGGAAAAGCTAGCCTTGCGAAACCAGTTGTTCTTGTAAATATGTCGAAAGACCTATTTGATGAGATTAATACTTATTTGAAAGAAGCTAATCCCAGTTAATATGCTAGGGTACTTCATTGCTAAGTTTAACATGAAAAAATAACTGTGTAAAAAATGTTATGTTGGATACGTTGTAATCGTATCTTACCGTATCTCATTCTAACAAATCTTAGTCTTGTTCTTATTCTTCTGTATATACAGCAATTTACCCAATATAATGCCATCTTTGCAGAAGAGCCCCGTTCTTACACAAGCCAAGTAAATAAAAAAGTAGCTAATCAGCATCCAAACAACAACAATAATCATATAGATATAGATCTTAAGAAAAGCAAAGTTACGTTAGCTAAGTGGAAAAAAATATTTATTGAATATCTTTTTTTTAATAACCAGAAAACTAGTGATACCATCACGAAAAAATTTCAGGATACTGGTAAAGTTTCTACATTTGGGTTAGAAGAACAAATAGGTACTATTAAACTAAAATTTTTTAGCCAATCTCTATTGAATATTGGCTATGGATACGTAACCTATCTGGGCGATACTGACCGAGACAATGAACTTCTTGCAATCTACTCTAAAAATTTTCATCAAGGTATGTTATTTGATCCAACTATGAAGATGCATGCAAAAGGGCAATTGGGTGATCATATTCTAGTAGATATTGATTTTGAGGATAACAAAAATATTACCAGTAATAAAGTTACAATTCACTATTTTACCATAAACAATAAATCTATTCTTCAAGAGATTATAGTAAGTAACGTAGATTTTAGTAAACGAGAAAATCTAACTCTACCAGACGAAAAGGATCCAACAAATTCTGATGTTATAGGCATGCAAGCTAGGTTCAAAAAAGGGCCGTTTGATTTAGATTTATTTGCTGTATTTAAAGATAACAATACACAAGAAGAAGAAAAATTCTATGGGACTAGTTCTCAACGCAAACAACGTATACCAGCATACCAGTTTATTCGTAAAAAATTTTTTCAGATTGAACCTTTTATTTACTACGATGCTTTATATCAACCTCCTATCATATCAACCCAATCTTACCAGAGAGGGCATAAAAATAGCCTACTTACATTAACATCTACATTAATAAACAAAGAAAGCATCTTCCGGTATACACCTGTTAATATAGATAAAACTACATTTGAGGTTTGGTTAGACGATCGTAGTAGCACGAATGATCAAATACGAAACGCCATACCTAAAGTACTAAATGGAAAAATAATGGGCTTTTTTCATAAATTACGTTCTGGACAAGATTATCAAATACACTTCGTAACAGGTAGACTAGAATTTTTACCTGCTCTACAACAAAATGTCTGTGTATATATACGTTATACACGCAATCACAATACTATCATAACATCTGATCCATCTGCTACCATCACATCTGATGGCAAATTGGAAACATTTATCTATTGTGGTAAATCCATTCAAGAGGACCTGGATTATAATGGCACTAGAGATATTATGTTAATTCCAGATAATAAAACACATTATGATATCTATGAGGTACGTAGTATATATAATCTTTATACAAAAAATATTAATCCCACAACATTCCAATTTAATCTTCTGTATCAAAATAAGAATATTAACTCTGTACGAGACATACCAGAATTACAATTTTTTTTGGAAGATAAAAATGGTATATTACAATTTTTATTGAGAGAACCTATGAAGGGGATTCCCTTAAATAGATTAGACCAAAATACTAATACAAACTATCTCCTAGACACTGATGCCCTTCAGAGAATTTATAGTGAACACGCACTTAGTAATGTGGCATCCTTCTCAAATTTAACATTAGATATAACATTAGATTATGATACAGAAGCATACCAATTAAAACATACACAAATTATAGAAGACTCTGTTGAAGTTAAAGTAGACAGCATCATCATTGATACTTCTTTATATTCATTAGATTATGAACAAGGTATTTTGCAATTTAAAGATAAAAATAATCCTAGCATCAAACCAACATCACGAGTAGAAATTTCTTATGAATATGCTCTTCCAGGTGAAAGCCAGACCAGGTATACCATAGGGGGACGTGCATCATATACTATAAAACGTGATTTTAAACTAGACAGCCAACTAACATATGATAGCCAATTTAAAACATCCAAACCCCCTATCATACACTCTAAAGCCTATGGAAATTTAGTAACAGATAATAATATACAACTTAGATTAGCTAGTAAAAAATTAAATCGTTGGATCAATGCCATTCCAGATGTAAATATTAATCTCTTCCCTATACAATACCAGTTTGATGGGAATTATCGACATACCGTTACCAATCCTAATATATTTGATAGAGCTATTATTGATGATATGGAATCTACTGAAGAGTCTATTGTATTATCCATAGCATCAAAAGACTGGTTTATTTCTAGCCCCTCTACCGGTTGGGAACAATGTGATCGTGCCCCATTATATTATAAAGACTATCGTAATAATAATTCACCTAAACAATTATCATCATTCAGTACACAACCTTTATCCACGCCATTATACTCTCATTTTTCTGGTCCATATAACGTAAATGAAGGTCACTTACAAAGTAGCCAGTTAGAAGAAATTGAGCAACAACAAGCATTAGTGTTAGATTTTAATTTTAAAATGGGAGGTAAACAAGGGGGTATACCATTTGTAAGCATTGCTACAAATAAATTATCAGATAATCCAGTAGATACTGTAGATCTCTCTCAAATAGACTATATAGAATTTGTAGCCAAATTTATTAATGAAGATTATCTTAGCGAAGGTGTGCAAATACAAATTGATGTAGGTCAAATTAATGAAGATTCTAATAGTAATGGTAAATTAGAATCAGAAGATATTGGTTTAGATGGATTAAACAATGATATTAATGGTGATAACATCCCTGATAATGGAATACCATTTTCGCAAGGTGAAAAAAATAAAGTGATCGATTGGGTTCAAGGCTCCTATAATGAAGATATTGGGTATTTTTTTAAAGCTCCTTCCATTTGTTCACATTTGCATACCATCGTGGGTGCTAGGCCATCCTTAGATCAAAATCAAAGTTCTATTAGATTAGGAAATGGGATTGTAAATACAGAAGATTTAAACTCGGATGGCGTCCTTTCTACAACAGAATCAAGTATTAGTTTTGGCCACAAAAATGTATATTATAGTATTCACAATGAAAATAAGATTCAGTTGGATGCTACAATTACTCCTGGGGATTGGCAATTAGTACGTATCTATTTACATCCATCACAATTGTCTCTTAACCAACAATATATTTTAAAAGAAGTAAATAGCGTGCGTATTTCTGTAAGTCCAGCTACATCTAATAACTATTCTATCAAGGGTAGATTATTGATAGATCATATAAAATTTGCTTCTTCTTTGTGGAATAATAAAAAAATGAAAAAATCGAATACAATACAAACAATAGATGATCCTAGAGTATGGAAAATTACCGCAATAGATAATTTTACTTCCCAGTCCGAATATTTTCATCAATCCTTTCTAGAAAAAAATCGTCATGATTATGAATATTTAAATGGTAAAAAATATCGAAGTGAAATACCTCGTTTACAAGAAACCACATTACAATTACAATATAATTTTAATCATCCAATATGCCAGAACCTTTGTGAAGAATTTTTTGTATCTCGCATATTTCTAAAAAAGTTTGATGTAAGTTACTATAAAAAAATTAATTTATGGGTTAATTATCAAAATATTGCTAGCGAACAGGACATATTATTTATTCGTCTGGGTTCTAGTGAGATAGATTATATAGAATATACCACAACTATGCAGGGCCATGGCTGGCAATTAATATCATTTAATTTACCTATGTCTCCAAGGCATTACGAATGTAAACTATCCGTCCCAACTCAGGGCTGCCCTAATCTACAAGCCATATCACATTTGTCTCTGGGTATTCGACACATAAACCAAACGATACTAACTAACAAGGGTGACGGCTCTTTATGGGTAAATGAGATCTTTGCTTCTGACACTATATTACAAACGAAGTATGCATATCATCTATCTAATAAAATCCAACTGGACGAAGCATTGATGTATTTTAGTCCAAATATTCCAGTAGGAAATCACATCTCGGTAGAACATAAAATTAAATATCAAAACCAAAATTTTTATGATTATGGATCTGATTCTGAATTTACAGATATCCCCCCTTCAAACCATAGAGAAGAAACATGGCAAACCCATGTGGATATATTACCATGGTGGACAATACATTATGATATGTATAAAAAACAAGATGAAATACCATCCAATAATTATGAGAACGAGGTCACCAGCTTAAACACGTCACATAAAGTGATGAGTTCGTTTAAATTTTATCCAACATATTTACCTGAGATATATTTCTATTATACACAAGACACACAATACAATAACAAGCAAGAGAACATATTGTTTTTTCGGGATAGCACTAATTCTACTAAAATCATGTCTGAAGTTTTTCATTTGCCTAGCTTAGAAATTAAAGATGAATGGAAAAATATATTGCACCAAGATATACATTACCAATTTTTGTGGCAAAGTAAATTTACACAACAAGGTATAATAACACAACACGATAATACAAATAACACCACTTTACTTCAAGAAGATGATATACAAACTAGTCTATATTATAAGGTATTTAATTTATCAATTCAACCCTTCTATCATTATAGACAAAAGTTGATCGTAAATAAAAACTTTTCTGATAGTTATAATCAACAAACCATTGCAGGAAGCTTTTATTTACCTTTTTTTTCTAAGCCTCAAGAATTAAGATATTCTGAGCGGGAAAGCAATTATAATTTAAAAGTAGCTTACAATATATTAGGTGTTGTGCAACCTAAATTAGATTTTGTATTTCAATATCATGAAAACTTATTTCGTGATAACATAGATCCTCTTATTGCACACTCTCACGTATTCCAGAGAACAAAGAACCCCAACACAAAAGCACAAACTAGTTTTACCATGTTAATCTATCCTTCACAGATCTTATATTATTTAACTTTTATTGAAAAGATACTTTTTTCTTTTTATAGAGAAATCCAGTTATCTGAATCTTTTCTACCTTTTACAGCTCAGACACAATTATTTAAAGAAGAATTTGGATTGAAGCATAAATTTCGTACAATAGGTAATTATGTATACAATATATTTTATTATCCAATTTGGCATGGATTTTTATCACGAGACCGTTCTAATAATAATTTTTCCAATGCTAGAGAGTATGTACAAAATAGCGACTTTATGGTTACTAATTTAACTCCAGAACAAATTCATATTAATAACCAATATAATCAAAGCATCCAGTTACAAGAAAAGATTAGTATATCAAGTTCCTTTCTACTCTTATCATGGTTAGACACTACATTCGCATCCGACCTATCGCAAGAAGTGGCACGTAACGGGAATATAGGGACGTTACCTACGCAGCAAGCAAATATCTCTTTTATGTTACAGCAAAAATATAATTTAACACAGGCCTTTTCTCTAACAAACCCTATCAAAAATAACAATAATACAAAATTACATCCTTATGATCTAAATATAAATGGAAAAAGTATTGGAGATACCATACAAACCATAAAAAATATTTTATTTCATAAAGAAACTATTCTAGAAATCAGCTTTAGATATGATAACACTCGTTTTATTACACAAAATACAAATTCTCATGAATATACTTACCAGTCCTTCATTTTATTTGATCGGTTAAACTTAAAACAAGCTGCCTATTCTATGCGTCTTGGCATAGAGCTTCATATTGCACATTACCAGAATAAAAAATTTATTCAACTGAATGAGTTAGAATTAGATCGCATTTTATACGAACATATTATTCATCCAGTATTTAATCCAACATCCACCCGTATAGATGTCTTATTTACCATGGCCTATTCAACAAGATTCCATCAAATACGATTATGGATGACAAATATAGCCCATCTTGAAATCAAAAGAGATCCAATATATAAAATAGAAGGCCAAATCAACATAGTTAGATCAACCACCCAAGTATATATAACAAATGACATACAACCTAAAGACTCCTATATCTTAACTCAAATCTTGGACATAAATCTACACCGCTATCTTCGTGGACTTATCCATTTAAAGATGGGTTTTGATCTGTTCAGAAACCATTCTACCAACCAATTTCAGACAAAATTATTTGGCATTGAATTAGGTGCATCATTACATATGGTTTTCTAATTTTTAATATTTCCCTATCAAAAATGGCATACCTCACCCATTCATAATGGAATATCATAGAGGGGGGCATGGAAAGTCAACATTAGAGCTAGACAGTGTTAATTGGATGCAGGTGACGTGGCCTGCCAACAATCTATGATGGCTCAAGAAGATTGAGACCTACCGTTATAGATAATTAAAGCATAATCACAAGAAATAAGATTTAGCTAGGCCACTAAGCTGATAAACGCTTGCAAACCACCAACCCCATAACAGAAAAAAACATATAGATAAAATACGAGATTAGGATTATTTCGGTATGGTTATCTTACGGATACGATGGTTACCACGATCTGCCACATATACGTTGCCCATATCGTCAACTGCTACTCCTACAGGACTATCAAACCATGCCACATTACCTGCACCATCCATAAAATCTCGACGACCGCTACCTGCCAAAGTGTCAACCATGCCGTTAGACAATCTTATTCTACGGATACGATGGTTGTCACGATCTGCTACATATACAATTCCATCATAAACTGCCACTCCAAAAGGATTATTAAATCGTGCATCTGTACTCTTGCCTTCTTTATATCCAGAAGAACTACCTGCTAATGTTGTAACTTTTTGGGTAGATATGGTTATCGTACGGATACGATGATTCTCAGAATCCGCTACGTATAAAACCCCAGCACTATCAACCGCTATTCCTACAGGGAACCGAAATTTTGCTGTAGTACCTATGTCATCCACATGCCCAGAATCACCCTTATCTATCATATCACCATTACTCTTAGTAATAATAATAGTACTACCCGCAAACGTCTCAACCATATTACCAGACGATGGTATCTTACAGATACGATGTTTATTATAATCTGATATATATACATTCCCAGCATAAACCACTACATCACCACCAACCAGTTTACAAGTAGCACTCGCCGTCACCGAACTAACACTAGCCATATTGTTAGTAGGTGTAGGTAACGTTATTTTATGGGCTACAGTACCAGAGGAAGCTGTCATATATACGACCCCAGCATCAACCGTTATTCCAGCAGGCGCTCTAAATTGTGTTGTAGTACCATCGTCTGCCAAGGTCTCAACCATGCGATCAAATAACGTTATCGTACGGATACGATTGTTAGTCGTATCTGCCACATATACGACTCCAGCATCAACCGCTACTCCACCAGGCGAATTAAATTGTGCTGTAGTACCTACGCCATCCATAAAACCTTGACTACCAGTACCCGCCAAGGTCTCAACCGTAACCACGGCACAGCTTTTATCACTTTTTAGGGCATGATAGCTATTACAAGAAATACATTTTTGTGTATTGGCCTTAGAAACCTTTTCTGGTGGGGCGGGGATACCATTAGGACAAATAGTATCAAACCCTCCACAAATTTCACCATTTAGATCGAAACCAGGATCGCAAGAGATACACTTTTGTGTATTGGCCGTAGAAACCTTTTCTGGTGAAGGAGTGCCATTTGTACAAATTGGATTAAACTGTCCAGAACCACCATCAGGAGGCGTGGTAGCGTCGGAAGAAGGCCCTCCTCCACATTGAATGCTTACACCCATCAATAGAGCAAATACACTGACTAGGAAGTATGCTTTGCGTACTTTCTGAGGTTGCTGACCTTGGCCAATAACCTCTTTTAAAAATTTAGGAAAAGACCTATAGAATTGTTGCTTGTTGCTTGTTGCTTGTTGCTTGTTGCTTGTTGCTTGTTGCTTGTTTAGCATTTCAATACCTCTCTTTATGACATAGATGTACGAAACATAAAGTCTTGTTAAGATGGAGTTGACTTCTAAATGAACAAAATGTCAATTCTTTTTTTGGAATCCTGTAAAACCTTTGTAAAAAGAGGGTACCTTCTATTTTGAAGTGTGAGAGTTAATATTAAAAAATAAGCTTATGAATACTTACACTGCCATCTACAGGATTGACCCTGCAAATGCTTATAGCAAGGGCTATCTATATTTAGATGGTGTATTGCATAAGATGAGAGTTTTAGTATTTTTTCAATAGAGCCCATAGGCTAACTTACTCATGTAAATAATTTAGTTGTTAATCATAATTTTTTACATGAGATAAATGGCAACGGGTGTCTATAAGCCAGATTCTGTTACCCATAAAAATAGGGTAGATAGCCATTTATCTTGCAAATATGTTATACCATATTTGTTTTTGCACTCCACCCATTTCGCCGGCCATAGGCCTCATTGAGAAATGCGAAATTTACTTGAGCTTGCACTAAAGAGGGTTTACCCTGCCATTAATTTCTCAATCAATGCGGTGAGCTCTTACCCCACCTTTTCACCCTTACTTTTTAAAAGCGGTATCTTTTCTGTGGCACTTTCCATTAAGTGTTGCCTTGCCTAATCCAGATTTCTCTGGTCTTTTTTCTCATAGTGTCTAACTTTCCTCACTCTTTATGTTTTACCACAAAGTTGCACGACTATCCAACACCCTCTTCACCTCACATGCTTAAGATTGGTTGTGTCAAGTCTTTTCATATTACTATATATCTAACTTACATCTACAATAGTAGAAATTATCAAGGAGCCTTAAGCAAACAATTTGAACAACAAAGCGGTCAAATCTACAATAGTAGAAATTATTAAGAGCCTTGTTAAAGCAGAAGGTGTAGACGCAAGTGCATCTAACAAAATATAATAAATATAATTGTCATCTAATTACCTGCTTCTATGCATAAACACATGAGACTACAACTAAATTTTAAAACATATGTATCGAAAGTAAAAGATTCTATATCTAAAATAAAAACTCTTATATTAAGACACCGAGTGTGTTGCTTATTTGCTTCAGTTGTTTTTGGTGCTTTATTATTCTATTGTTTATGTAATAGTAATTGCATACATAAATTAGTAGAAAGCCTAAATATTGAAAGACGCACCCGAGACAGCCTATTTATATTAGTTGGAAGCTCATTTGCCATGTTTTTATTATGGTACTATAGAAATCACGATAGGTTAGAGCAGATAGAAAAATCTAATGAACAGATAGAGGCAAGTACGCTAAACAATATTTTAATGATGTTATCTGAAGATAAGAATATTAAAAAAGTTGCAAATGGTCTTCAATTAGGAATACTTTTTAAGAGTCAAACAAAGAACGAGGCCTTTAAGAATCAAATTGATATGGCAACACAAGGGGCAAATCTACAAAATGCAAATCTACAGGGAGCAAATCTACAAGGAGCATACCTGACGGGGGCAGACCTAACAGAGGCAGACCTAGGAGGGGCAGACCTACGAAAGGCAAACCTAACAGGAGCAGACCTAACAGAGGCAGACCTAACAGAGGTAAACCTAACAGAGGCAAAGCTACAAAATGCAAATCTACGAACAGCACAGCTACAAGGAGCAAATCTACAGGGAGCAAATCTACAAAATGCAAATCTACGAACAGCACAGCTACAAGGAGCAAATCTACAGGGAGCAAATCTACAAGGAGCAAATCTACAAAATGCAAATCTACAAAATGCAAATCTACGAAATGCAAATCTACGAAATGCAAATCTACGAAATGCAAATCTACAGGGAGCAAATCTACAAGGAGCATACCTGACGGGGGCAGACCTACGAAAGGCAAACCTACAAGGGGCAGACCTAACAGAGGCAGACCTACGAAAGGCAAACCTAACAGAGGTAAACCTAACAGAGGCAAAGCTACAAGGAGCAAACCTGCAAAAGGCAGACCTAACAGAGGCAGACCTACGGGGGGCATACCTACACGCAGCATACCTACAAGGGGCACACCTACAAAGGGCATACCTACGAGGGGCATATCTACAAGGGGCACACCTAACAGGGGCAGATCTACGAGGGGCAGATCTACAAGAGGCACACCTACAAAAGGCATACCTACAAGAGGCAGACCTACAAAAGGCATACCTACAAGGGGCATACCTAGAAGGGGCAAAATATAACAGTGATACAACATTCCCAGAAGGTTTTCATCCTGAAGCTCATGGGATGGTTCGTATTGAATAATTAGACAACTAAGATCACCATCTGAAGTTTCTACAATAGTAGAAATTATTAAGGAGCCTTAAGCCTTGTTAAAGCAGAAGGTGTAGACGCAAGTGCATCTGACAAAATATAATAAATATAATTGTCATCTAATTACCGGCTTCTACGTATAAACACATGAGACTACAACTAAATTTTAAAACATATGTATCGAAAGTAAAAGATTCTATATCTAAAATAAAAACTCTTATATTAAGACACCGAGTGTGTTGCTTATTTGCTTCAGTTGTTTTTGGTGCTTTATTATTCTATTGTTTATGTAATAATAATTGCATACATAAATTAGTAGAAAGCCTAAATATTGAAAAACGCACCCGAGACAGCCTATTTATACTATTGTCAAGCTCATTTGCCATGTTTTTATTATGGTACTATAGAAACCATGATAGACGAGAACAAATAAATATAGGCAATAAACAGATAGAAAAGTCTAATGAGCAGATAGAAAAATCTAATGAACAGATAGAGGCAAGTACGCTAAACAATATTTTAATGATGTTATCTGAAGATAAGAATATTAAAAAAGTTGCAAATGGTCTTCAATTAGGAATATTCCTTAAAAATGAAACAAAGAACGAAGCCTTTAAGAATCAAATTGATATGGCAACACGAGGGGCATACCTACAAGAGGCAGACCTACAAGAGACAAAGCTACAAGAGGCAAATCTACAAAGGGCAGACCTACAAGGGGCAGACCTAACAGGAGCAGAGCTACAAAAGGCATACCTAACAGGAGCAGACCTACAAAGAGCAGACCTACAAGAGGCAGACCTACGAGGGGCAGACCTAACAGAGGCATGCCTACAAGGGGCATACCTACAAGGGGCAGACCTACAAAAGGCAGACCTAACAGGAGCAAACCTACAAGGGGCAAACCTACAAGGGGCATACCTACGAGGGGCATACCTACAAGGGGCAAACCTACAAAAGGCATACCTAACAGGAGCAGAGCTACGAGGGGCATACCTAGAAGGGGCAAAATATAACCGACATACTACAACATTCCCAGAAGGTTTTCATCCTGAAGCTCATGGGATGGTTCGTATTGAAGAATCAGACAACTAAGATCACCATCCAGAGTTTCTACAATAGTAGAAATTATTAAGGAGCCTTAAGCAAACGAAGTATACAATAAGACAATCACTATCTACAATAGTAGAAATTATTAAGGAGCCTTGAGGCTTGTTAAAGCAGAAGGTGTAGATGCAAGTGCATCTGACAAAATATAATAAATATAATTGTCATCTAATTACCTGCTTCTATGCATAAACACATGAGACTACAACTAAATTTTAAAACATATGTATCGAAAGTAAAAGATTCTATATCTAAAATAAAAACTCTTATATTAAGACACCGAGTGTGTTGTTTATTTGCTTCAGTTGTTTTTGGTGCTTTATTATTCTATTGTTTATGTAATAATAATTGCATACATAAATTAGTAGAAAGCCTAAATATTGAAAAACGCACCCGAGACAGCCTATTTATACTATTGTCAAGCTCATTTGCCATGTTTTTATTATGGTACTATAGAAACCATGATAGACGAGAACAAATAAATATAGGCAATAAACAGATAGAAAAGTCTAATGAGCAGATAGAAAAATCTAATGAACAGATAGAGGCAAGTACGCTAAACAATATTTTAATGATGTTATCTGAAGATAAGAATATTAAAAAAGTTGCAAATGGTCTTAAATTAGGAATATTCCTTAAAAATGAAACAAAGAACGAGGCCTTTAAGAATCAAATTGATATGGCAACACGAGGGGCATACCTAGAAGAGGCAGACCTACAAGAGGCAATCCTAACAGAGGCAAATCTACAAGGGGCAGACCTACAAGGGGCAGACCTAACAGGAGCAGAGCTACAAAAGGCATACCTAACAGGAGCAGACCTACAAAGAGCAGACCTACAAGAGGCAGACCTACGAGGGGCAGACCTAACAGAGGCATGCCTACAAGGGGCATACCTACAAGGGGCAGACCTACAAAAGGCAGACCTAACAGGAGCAAACCTACAAGGGGCAAACCTACAAGGAGCATACCTACAAGGGGCAGACCTACAAGGGGCAATCCTACGAGAGGCAGACCTAACAGAGGCAAAGCTACAAGGAGCAAACCTAACAGAGGTAAACCTAACAGAGGCAAAGCTACAAGGAGCAAACCTGCAAAAGGCAGACCTAACAGAGGCAAACCTAACAGAGGTAAACCTAACAGAGGCAAAGCTACAAGGAGCAAACCTGCAAAAGGCAGACCTAACAGAGGCAAAGCTACAAAGGGTAGACCTACGAAAGGCAAACCTAGGAGGGGCATACCTACACGGAGCATACCTACGAGAGACATACCTGCAAGAGGCATACCTAACAGGGGCAGACCTACGAGGGGCAGACCTACAAAGGGCATACCTACAAGGGGCAGACCTAATAGAGGCAGATCTACGAGGGGCAAAATATAACAGTGATACAACATTCCCAGAAGGTTTTCATCCTGAAGCTCATGGGATGGTTCGTATTGAAGAATCAGACAACTAAGATCACCATCCAGAGTTTCTACAATAGTAGAAATTATTAAGGAGCCTTAAGTAGAGGGAGAACATTGGGACGCACTCATATTTACAATAGTAGAAATTATTAAGGAGCCTTAAGCAAACTACACATAATGCCATTCATAGATCTACAATAGTAGAAATTATTAAGGAGCCTTAAGTCTCTAATGTAACAATAGAGCCGAATCTATCTACAATAGTAGAAATTATTAAGGAGCCTTAAGCCAAAAAAGGCTACTCATTGGTAGCCTTATCTACAATAGTAGAAATTATTAAGGAGCCTTAAGCCTCTAATGTAACAATAGAACCGAATCTATCTACAATAGTAGAAATTATTAAGGAGCCTTAAGCAGAAAGAAACTCCCAAATGGCAGCAAATATCTACAATAGTAGAAATTATTAAGGAGCCTTAAGCACATATATTACAATAAGATATCCATTAAATCTACAATAGTAGAAATTATTAAGGAGCCTTAAGCCTCTAAAAGGGATCCCGTACGTTCCAGATCTACAATAGTAGAAATTATTAAGGAGCCTTAAGCATGGACCTCGCAGGACTACCACGCATGATCTACAATAGTAGAAATTATTAAGGAGCCTTAAGCCTCTAATGTAACAATAGAACCGAATCTATCTACAATAGTAGAAATTATTAAGGAGCCTTAAGCAATAAATGGCAAGTATGCAGAAGACATATCTACAATAGTAGAAATTATTAAGGAGCCTTAAGCCTTGTTAAAGCAGAAGGTGTAGACGCAAGTGCATCTGACAAAATATAATAAATATAATTGTCATCTAATTACCTGCTTCTATGCATAAACACATGAGACTACAACTAAATTTTAAAACATATGTATCGAAAGTAAAAGATTCTATATCTAAAATAAAAACTCTTATATTAAGACACCGAGTGTGTTGCTTATTTGCTTCAGTTGTTTTTGGTGCTTTATTATTCTATTATGTATGTAATAATAATTGCATACATAAATTAGTAGAAAATCTAAATATTGAAAAACGCACCCGAGACAGCCTATTGATACTATTGTCAAGCTCATTTGCCATGTTTTTACTATGGTACTATAGAAATCACGATAGGCGAGAACAAATAAATATAGGTAATAAACAGATAGAAAAATCTAATGAACAGATAGAAAAATCTAATGAACAGATAGAGGCAAGTACGCTAAACAATATTTTAATGATGTTATCTGAAGATAAGAATATTAAAAAAGTTGCAAATGGTCTTCAATTAGGAATATTCCTTAAAAATGAAACAAAGAACGAAGCCTTTAAGAATCAAATTGATATGGCAACACGAGGGGCATACCTACAAGAGGCAGACCTACAAGAGACAAAGCTACAAGAGGCAAATCTACAAAGGGCAGACCTACAAGGGGCAGACCTAACAGGAGCAGAGCTACAAAAGGCATACCTAACAGGAGCAGACCTACAAAGAGCAGACCTACAAGAGGCAGACCTACGAGGGGCAGACCTAACAGAGGCATGCCTACAAGGGGCATACCTACAAGGGGCAGACCTACAAAAGGCAGACCTAACAGGAGCAAACCTACAAGGGGCAAACCTACGAGGGGCATACCTACGAGGGGCATACCTACAAGGGGCAAACCTACAAAAGGCATACCTAACAGGAGCAGAGCTACGAGGGGCATACCTAGAAGGGGCAAAATATAACCGACATACTACAACATTCCCAGAAGGTTTTCATCCTGAAGCTCATGGGATGGTTCGTATTGAAGAATCAGACAACTAAGATCACCATCCAGAGTTTCTACAATAGTAGAAATTATTAAGGAGCCTTAAGCAAACGAAGTATACAATAAGACAATCACTATCTACAATAGTAGAAATTATTAAGGAGCCTTGAGGCTTGTTAAAGCAGAAGGTGTAGATGCAAGTGCATCTGACAAAATATAATAAATATAATTGTCATCT
Source organism: Leptospiria bacterium (assembly GCA_965262015.1). Classification (GTDB taxonomy): domain Bacteria; phylum Spirochaetota; class Leptospiria; order Turneriellales; family CBDBES01. Next base: position 328,218 of record OZ253494.1, on the reverse strand, counting down.
AATTACCTGCTTCTATGCATAAACACATGAGACTACAACTAAATTTTAAAACATATGTATCGAAAGTAAAAGATTCTATATCTAAAATAAAAACTCTTATATTAAGACACCGAGTGTGTTGTTTATTTGCTTCAGTTGTTTTTGGTGCTTTATTATTCTATTGTTTATGTAATAATAATTGCATACATAAATTAGTAGAAAGCCTAAATATTGAAAAACGCACCCGAGACAGCCTATTTATACTATTGTCAAGCTCATTTGCCATGTTTTTATTATGGTACTATAGAAACCATGATAGACGAGAACAAATAAATATAGGCAATAAACAGATAGAAAAGTCTAATGAGCAGATAGAAAAATCTAATGAACAGATAGAGGCAAGTACGCTAAACAATATTTTAATGATGTTATCTGAAGATAAGAATATTAAAAAAGTTGCAAATGGTCTTAAATTAGGAATATTCCTTAAAAATGAAACAAAGAACGAGGCCTTTAAGAATCAAATTGATATGGCAACACGAGGGGCATACCTAGAAGAGGCAGACCTACAAGAGGCAATCCTAAAAGGAGCAAAACTACAAAGAGCAATCCTGCGAAAGGCAAATCTACAATGGACAAAGCTACAAGGAGCAGACCTACGAGAGGCAAACCTACAAGTGGCAAACCTATACTGGGCAAAACTACAAGGAGCAATCCTACGAGAGGCGAATCTACAATGGGCATACCTACAATGTGCAAACCTACAATGTGCAAACCTACAATGGGTAAACCTACAAGGAGCAATCCTACAAATGGCAATCCTAAAAGAGGCAGACCTACAAGAGGCAGACCTACAAGGAGCACAACTAGAAGGAGCAGACCTACAAGTGGCAGACCTACAATGTGCAGACCTAAAAGGAGCAAACCTACAAGGAGCAAACCTATACAAGGCACAACTACAAAGGGCAAAACTACAATGTGCAGACCTAAAAAGAGTAAACCTACAAGAAGCAGATCTACAAGTGGCAAAACTACAAGTGGCAGACCTACGAGGGGCAGACCTACAAGGGGCAAAACTACAAAGAGCAAACCTACAAGGGGCAAAATATAACCGACATACTACAACATTCCCAGAAGGTTTTGATCCTGAAGCTCATGGGATGGTTCGTATTGAAGAATTAGACAACTAAGATCACCATCTGAAGTTTCTACAATAGTAGAAATTATTAAGGAGCCTTAAGCACAAATAACGGATTCACAATATTACCTGATCTACAATAGTAGAAATTATTAAGGAGCCTTAAGCCTCCTTCGGCTTTTCCGACAGACTGTCCATCTACAATAGTAGAAATTATTAAGGAGCCTTAAGCCAAAAATCAAAGGAGTTAAAACATGACATCTACAATAGTAGAAATTATTAAGGAGCCTTAAGCCAAAAATCAAAGGAGTTAAAACATGACATCTACAATAGTAGAAATTATTAAGGAGCCTTAAGCAATGTTAACTATATCAGCAACAAATTGGATCTACAATAGTAGAAATTATTAAGGAGCCTTAAGCAAGATATTGCAGAAGAGAAAGAAGACTAATCTACAATAGTAGAAATTATTAAGGAGCCTTAAGCACTTCAACACAATAACAAACAGTCCAAATCTACAATAGTAGAAATTATTAAGGAGCCTTAAGCACTTCAACACAATAACAAACAGTCCAAATCTACAATAGTAGAAATTATTAAGGAGCCTTAAGCAACACAAAAGGCAGTTGGCGAAGGTGCATCTACAATAGTAGAAATTATTAAGGAGCCTTAAGCATTTTGCCGATACTGGCGATAAGAAAAATCTACAATAGTAGAAATTATTAAGGAGCCTTAAGCTTGATGATATAGACAAGATTAAATTAACATCTACAATAGTAGAAATTATTAAGGAGCCTTAAGCCTCCTTCGGCTTTTCCGACAGACTGTCCATCTACAATAGTAGAAATTATTAAGGAGCCTTAAGCATGATCTGCTAACCCCTGTTGACTAGTAAATCTACAATAGTAGAAATTATTAAGGAGCCTTAAGCGCAATAATAATGATAACAACGCAAGCAAATCTACAATAGTAGAAATTATTAAGGAGCCTTAAGCTTGATGATATAGACAAGATTAAATTAACATCTACAATAGTAGAAATTATTAAGGAGCCTTAAGCCTCCTTCGGCTTTTCCGACAGACTGTCCATCTACAATAGTAGAAATTATTAAGGATCCTTAAGCATATGCACAACATGGCAGCCGCATTCAATCTACAATAGTAGAAATTATTAAGGAGCCTTAAGCGAGATCGGAGACGAAACGATTCTTGAATCTACAATAGTAGAAATTATTAAGGAGCCTTAAGCAAATTTTCTTAAAATTGCCTGAAAAAATCTACAATAGTAGAAATTATTAAGGAGCCTTAAGCAACGTAGCCTCCAAATAAGAAGATTCCATCTACAATAGTAGAAATTATTAAGGAGCCTTAAGCATATCAACTTGTTACCAAGCTTAACAATCTACAATAGTAGAAATTATTAAGGAGCCTTAAGCAAGCAGGAAACGCAGCCGAGACAGTCGATCTACAATAGTAGAAATTATTAAGGAGCCTTAAGCAACGTAGCCTCCAAATAAGAAGATTCCATCTACAATAGTAGAAATTATTAAGGAGCCTTAAGCACGAAAATGGGATGGAGATGGCCAGTCGAATCTACAATAGTAGAAATTATTAAGGAGCCTTAAGCACGATAAAGACAAGATAGATGCATTATGATCTACAATAGTAGAAATTATTAAGGAGCCTTAAGCAAATTTTCTTAAAATTGCCTGAAAAAATCTACAATAGTAGAAATTATTAAGGAGCCTTAAGCAACGTAGCCTCCAAATAAGAAGATTCCATCTACAATAGTAGAAATTATTAAGGAGCCTTAAGCATATCAACTTGTTACCAAGCTTAACAATCTACAATAGTAGAAATTATTAAGGAGCCTTAAGCACACAAAAAGAATTACAAAAGAGTACTATCTACAATAGTAGAAATTATTAAGGAGCCTTAAGCACGAAAATGGGATGGAGATGGCCAGTCGAATCTACAATAGTAGAAATTATTAAGGAGCCTTAAGCCCTTATCTATGGTACCACCCGAAGCAATAATCTACAATAGTAGAAATTATTAAGGAGCCTTAAGCCTCGACTCACTGGATGCACCCACATCAATCTACAATAGTAGAAATTATTAAGGAGCCTTAAGCGTAACGCAAGCAGGTGGCAGCGCATCAATCTACAATAGTAGAAATTATTAAGGAGCCTTAAGCATTTAACATTGAAAAGAGCATAGTAGACAAATCTACAATAGTAGAAATTATTAAGGAGCCTTAAGCCCATTTATTTTGGTAAGATATTTATTTTGGTAAGATATTTATTTTATCTACAATAGTAGAAATTATTAAGGAGCCTTAAGCTGTAACGCAAGCAGGTGGCAGCGCATCTATCTACAATAGTAGAAATTATTAAGGAGCCTTAAGCTAAAAAAAGACAAAATGAATTCCCATATCTACAATAGTAGAAATTATTAAGGAGCCTTAAGCTTTGCATTCGGCGGTATAGTCTTTTCAATCTACAATAGTAGAAATTATTAAGGAGCCTTAAGCAAAAAAAGAAGCATTCGACCCAGACAAATCTACAATAGTAGAAATTATTAAGGAGCCTTAAGCTAACTGGCACTATTGACGCATTAACTAATCTACAATAGTAGAAATTATTAAGGAGCCTTAAGCTAAGTACAGATAAGTTCGTATCTGCTATCTACAATAGTAGAAATTATTAAGGAGCCTTAAGCCGGTAGGAAAAGCAGAAGGAAGAATACAATTATCTACAATAGTAGAAATTATTAAGGAGCCTTAAGCTATTAAGTATAAGAATATGTACAGACTGATCTACAATAGTAGAAATTATTAAGGAGCCTTAAGCCTGGCAGTAATGATGTGGCTAGTTTTATCTACAATAGTAGAAATTATTAAGGAGCCTTAAGCATTTTCTTTTTATCGACAATGCTTTTTTATCTACAATAGTAGAAATTATTAAGGAGCCTTAAGCTTTTGGCAATGCTTGTTTTACTGTACTGATCTACAATAGTAGAAATTATTAAGGAGCCTTAAGCAAAGAAACACAGGAGAAAGCCCAATAGAATCTACAATAGTAGAAATTATTAAGGAGCCTTAAGCCTATTTGACACAGCAAAATTAGAATTAATCTACAATAGTAGAAATTATTAAGGAGCCTTAAGCTTGCTCACTACATCACAAAATATATAATCTACAATAGTAGAAATTATTAAGGAGCCTTAAGCTTGAATTTTCTTATAAGGTAATACATGAATCTACAATAGTAGAAATTATTAAGGAGCCTTAAGCACTGGCACCATTGACGCATTAACCGATCTACAATAGTAGAAATTATTAAGGAGCCTTAAGCCAACAACAACAAATCGAACAACGAGAATCTACAATAGTAGAAATTATTAAGGAGCCTTAAGCGTCAACGTGGGTTAGCAGATCATTTGAATCTACAATAGTAGAAATTATTAAGGAGCCTTAAGCCTGTTGCTGCATTGTAGCCTTGCTCGTTATCTACAATAGTAGAAATTATTAAGGAGCCTTAAGCACTACAGCTCTATAAGTATTAACGGATCTACAATAGTAGAAATTATTAAGGAGCCTTAAGCGTCTTCATTTTCAACTGGCAAACTCAATCTACAATAGTAGAAATTATTAAGGAGCCTTAAGCATACAAACACACACTTAATAACAAATAATCTACAATAGTAGAAATTATTAAGGAGCCTTAAGCATACAAACACACACTTAATAACAAATAATCTACAATAGTAGAAATTATTAAGGAGCCTTAAGTAAACGAAGTATACAATAAGACAATCACTATCTACAATAGTAGAAATTATTAAGGAGCCTTAAGCATATGCACGGAATGGCAACCACACTCAATCTACAATAGTAGAAATTATTAAGGAGCCTTAAGCCTCTAATGTAACAATAGAGCCGAATCTATCTACAATAGTAGAAATTATTAAGGAGCCTTAAGCCAAAAAAGGCTACTCATTGGTAGCCTTATCTACAATAGTAGAAATTATTAAGGAGCCTTAAGCACATAGAACTAAGCGAAAAAGGACTAAATCTACAATAGTAGAAATTATTAAGGAGCCTTAAGCAAGAAGAAATAGAAGCAAAGAAACAAGATCTACAATAGTAGAAATTATTAAGGAGCCTTAAGCAAAAGAAACGGACGAAGGAAAAATAGAATCTACAATAGTAGAAATTATTAAGGAGCCTTAAGCATTCATTGCAATACATTCAGCTTTTAATCTACAATAGTAGAAATTATTAAGGAGCCTTAAGCATCCAAAGTACGGCTAGTCTCCTCCTATCTACAATAGTAGAAATTATTAAGGAGCCTTAAGCGTGGGGATGGTGGAGTCGGGAATTATAATCTACAATAGTAGAAATTATTAAGGAGCCTTAAGCGCGTATAGCCAGATAAAGGAGAGTCTAATCTACAATAGTAGAAATTATTAAGGAGCCTTAAGCAAGCAAAAACTCAAGAACCAATATATTGATCTACAATAGTAGAAATTATTAAAGAGCCTTAAGCAATAATAAATGCATCAGGAAGAACAAATCTACAATAGTAGAAATTATTAAGGAGCCTTAAGCTTGCCCGTTTATATTCCTTGTCGGATGGATCTACAATAGTAGAAATTATTAAGGAGCCTTAAGCAATGTTAACTATATCAGCAACAAATTGGATCTACAATAGTAGAAATTATTAAGGAGCCTTAAGCAATAAATGGCAAGTATGCAGAAGACATATCTACAATAGTAGAAATTATTAAGGAGCCTTAAGCACTTCAACACAATAACAAACAGTCCAAATCTACAATAGTAGAAATTATTAAGGAGCCTTAAGCACTTCAACACAATAACAAACAGTCCAAATCTACAATAGTAGAAATTATTAAGGAGCCTTAAGCACTTCAACACAATAACAAACAGTCCAAATCTACAATAGTAGAAATTATTAAGGAGCCTTAAGCAATGTTAACTATATCAGCAACAAATTGGATCTACAATAGTAGAAATTATTAAGGAGCCTTAAGCTACAAAGAAACAGGATGCATGTACATAATCTACAATAGTAGAAATTATTAAGGAGCCTTAAGCAATGTTAACTATATCAGCAACAAATTGGATCTACAATAGTAGAAATTATTAAGGAGCCTTAAGCCGATAAAATAAAGGACGAAATGGCTAAATCTACAATAGTAGAAATTATTAAGGAGCCTTAAGCAAGCTAGCTTTTCAAATCTAAGCTTAATATCTACAATAGTAGAAATTATTAAGGAGCCTTAAGCACAAAACGGACTACATACAATACACTTATCTACAATAGTAGAAATTATTAAGGAGCCTTAAGCCGATGAAGCATTAGTGAGCAATGCCAATATCTACAATAGTAGAAATTATTAAGGAGCCTTAAGCAGTATTCGGTACTGATATTGATATCTGATCTACAATAGTAGAAATTATTAAGGAGCCTTAAGCATAAACTCTGAGAACTGTCGAAAGCGATATCTACAATAGTAGAAATTATTAAGGAGCCTTAAGCACGAATTACATTAGTAAATGAATCTAATCTACAATAGTAGAAATTATTAAGGAGCCTTAAGCTGAGAATGAGAAAGCACAAGAAGAACTAATCTACAATAGTAGAAATTATTAAGGAGCCTTAAGCAGCATAAGCGGAATAATAAGCACAGCAGATCTACAATAGTAGAAATTATTAAGGAGCCTTAAGCCGAACTACCAACACATCACAACAACATATCTACAATAGTAGAAATTATTAAGGAGCCTTAAGCACTGGTAATTCTAATTATGGTATGCATCTACAATAGTAGAAATTATTAAGGAGCCTTAAGCAATAAATTACACTAACACGCACTTAAATCTACAATAGTAGAAATTATTAAGGAGCCTTAAGCCGAAAACGTCGTTTTGATTTTTACCTGTCTATCTACAATAGTAGAAATTATTAAGGAGCCTTAAGCAGCATTAGCACCCGTACCGATCGGGTCGGATCTACAATAGTAGAAATTATTAAGGAGCCTTAAGCAAAACTCAAGAACGAATGGCATATTGGAATCTACAATAGTAGAAATTATTAAGGAGCCTTAAGCCTTACTCTTGTTTTGTTATCTCCTGTTATCTACAATAGTAGAAATTATTAAGGAGCCTTAAGCCTTACTCTTGTTTTGTTATCTCCTGTTATCTACAATAGTAGAAATTATTAAGGAGCCTTAAGCAAATAAAAAATACAAGTCCATACATAATCTACAATAGTAGAAATTATTAAGGAGCCTTAAGCAAGACGACGAACAAAGCAGAATATACACAATCTACAATAGTAGAAATTATTAAGGAGCCTTAAGCAGAGAATGGTACGCACTACCGCAATATATCTACAATAGTAGAAATTATTAAGGAGCCTTAAGCGCAAATAGCATCAGGAATGTTCACAGATCTACAATAGTAGAAATTATTAAGGAGCCTTAAGCCCTGACACATCAGGGACATGTACGATATCTACAATAGTAGAAATTATTAAGGAGCCTTAAGCGAATAACATCAATGATACAAGGCATGGAAATCTACAATAGTAGAAATTATTAAGGAGCCTTAAGCAAAGAAGCACATAAAATACTCATGCAGATCTACAATAGTAGAAATTATTAAGGAGCCTTAAGCACAAAGTCCACAATCAAGCGACTTCTATCTACAATAGTAGAAATTATTAAGGAGCCTTAAGCAATGAAAGGAATAAACAAATTAGACAAATCTACAATAGTAGAAATTATTAAGGAGCCTTAAGCAAGTAGATGTCTAAACCATAGTAGTTTAATCTACAATAGTAGAAATTATTAAGGAGCCTTAAGCTAAGCAAAGTTGGCAGATCCCTTTTTCATCTACAATAGTAGAAATTATTAAGGAGCCTTAAGCACATTTCGTACGTGTCTTTCTGAGATTTATCTACAATAGTAGAAATTATTAAGGAGCCTTAAGCAGGAATAAAAACAATCGCAAACGTATGATCTACAATAGTAGAAATTATTAAGGAGCCTTAAGCGAATACGACGTCGACAAAGAGCTATTTATCTACAATAGTAGAAATTATTAAGGAGCCTTAAGCAGAGGAACAGAAGAAATAGACCCAATATCTACAATAGTAGAAATTATTAAGGAGCCTTAAGCATGGAAGCAATAAGTAACAATATTCATATCTACAATAGTAGAAATTATTAAGGAGCCTTAAGCTGCTTTGTTAAGCTCTCTATCCTGGTATCTACAATAGTAGAAATTATTAAGGAGCCTTAAGCATTGATGCTTTGACTCGATTTGAGTCAAATATCTACAATAGTAGAAATTATTAAGGAGCCTTAAGCCTGGAATATGATTGTTGCTATAGCCAAATCTACAATAGTAGAAATTATTAAGGAGCCTTAAGCTTTTCAGCGACGGCCAAAATTGCTTCTATCTACAATAGTAGAAATTATTAAGGAGCCTTAAGCCTCTAGGAAAATATTAAGTTGTGACTCATCTACAATAGTAGAAATTATTAAGGAGCCTTAAGCACAGCACGTACGAAATACAGACCGAGCTATCTACAATAGTAGAAATTATTAAGGAGCCTTAAGCAAACAAAACTAAGATTGGGTATCTTTATATCTACAATAGTAGAAATTATTAAGGAGCCTTAAGCATAACAACGCAATGGACACCATACTCAATCTACAATAGTAGAAATTATTAAGGAGCCTTAAGCATATTTAGAGATTGTGAGAATCTCATATCTACAATAGTAGAAATTATTAAGGAGCCTTAAGCGACCACACAATCTTTACACCCACCAAGATCTACAATAGTAGAAATTATTAAGGAGCCTTAAGCAATTATTGCTTGAACCAACAAGCTTAATCTACAATAGTAGAAATTATTAAGGAGCCTTAAGCAATTATTGCTTGAACCAACAAGCTTAATCTACAATAGTAGAAATTATTAAGGAGCCTTAAGCCCGGAAGAGATGGCAACACTTGGTATGATCTACAATAGTAGAAATTATTAAGGAGCCTTAAGCACAATAAAACACCATTGTGAAATAGCATATCTACAATAGTAGAAATTATTAAGGAGCCTTAAGCACGATCGTGTTGACAATCGGAAGCTAATCTACAATAGTAGAAATTATTAAGGAGCCTTAAGCAATGTGTTCTTCGTTTTCGATACTTGATCTACAATAGTAGAAATTATTAAGGAGCCTTAAGCAAAGGAGCAGAGCTAGTAGGCAGTATCATCTACAATAGTAGAAATTATTAAGGAGCCTTAAGCAATTGTTTTCCTACATGTTTCATATGGATCTACAATAGTAGAAATTATTAAGGAGCCTTAAGCTTCAATGTGTTTAGGGGTCAGTATAATATCTACAATAGTAGAAATTATTAAGGAGCCTTAAGCGGGGAGGGCTACGGGCGGGCCTGTACGATCTACAATAGTAGAAATTATTAAGGAGCCTTAAGCAAATATGCATAATTTCGTAAGTGAAAATAATCTACAATAGTAGAAATTATTAAGGAGCCTTAAGCACCATTACAAATAACAATGGCAAATCAATCTACAATAGTAGAAATTATTAAGGAGCCTTAAGCATGTATTCTTCATTTTCGATATTTGATCTACAATAGTAGAAATTATTAAGGAGCCTTAAGCTCTCTTGACTTTTTAATGCACTTATTATTAGTGACTTCTTGCTTAAATGCCCCAAAGGCTTGAAAAGAAATGAATTTAGACTAATCAGTGGCTTTTCTGCCCCAATATAGACAGAAAAATACACTCTTAACCATGATTGTGCAAAAAACATATCTAGATAGCTTATTAAGACATAGGTTTGTAAAGACAATCAAAAAAAATTATAAATAGATTATTTGTTCTTCTTCATTAGCGGCATAACCAAAACGATGTATTTTAGTGGAAGTTCCTATGTGAAAAATTAAAATACTATCTGACTTTCTAAAAAGTGGTTTATATCTATTTTCAATTTCTAATAGGATATTATCCAAAAATCTCTTGCTATGCTTTACTTCAAACACAGATAACTGTATTCTTCTGCCAAACTTTTGTAAATACTTTGAAAACTTAGTCCTTACTTTAGTTTCAGATATGTCATAGGTAACAATAAGCATTAGATATCAAAAACAGGGTATTTACTTATATCTACTTGTTTCATGAAGGAACGATAATAAGCTTGCATATACAGGAATATATCATCTTGTACTACGGTGATAGCTTTAAAAAAAATATCGGTATATTTATTTATTTTTTTAGGTTGTAAATAGTATTGATTATTTTTATGGCCAAAATCATCCAGGTTAATTTGTTTTAGTTGATACGCTCGATAAATAGCATGATCAATAATACACCGAAAAGGTTCCACTAGATCACAAACTAAGGATTTGCGTTCATAAAAACAAGTATGATAAAATCCTTTATAAATATCAAAACCATATAACCGTAGATGGCATTCAACAAAATTGAATAAATAAGTATATCCTATATCAAATAATACATTCAATTCATCCACCTTAGCTCTTGGTTTTCTACTCTTGAAATTAGCTTTGATAAAGTAGGCCTTAAAAAAAACTTTTGCAGCATAACCTTCAGTACCTAATAATACTTTAGGTTCTTCAGTCTGTGATACTTCATCCCTATATCTGGCCACAATTTCCATAGCTGATATCTGCTCAGAGCTTTTATTCCGTATCTTACATAAGAGACAAAATTGATTATTTATTTTATTACGGACAATATGCTTTGCTAATTCAAACTCTTTAGGAAATTGGTATTGTTTACTTCGTAGTAAAAAATTACCCTCTGTCTGTGAACCAAGTAAACCATAAAATGCAAAATTACGGGTAAGAAAAATAATACAAAATCCATAACGTTGGGATTTACGAAGAAAAACAGAAGTAAGACTAATATCACCTACCAGAAACAAAGCAAATATTTTATAACAAGAGACACGATTAATAATTTGATTAGTTTCAATATCTTTCAGAATAAGATTATCATTGGTAAAATGAATTCTCTTATTTAAACTTTGATTAACAAAAACTATTTGTTTTTCTTTGAAATCAGGCAAACTTAACATATGTCACACAGTGTACTATAAACACACTTTTCACATTTATTAGGATTCTGTTCAAAAGGTTCTTCTATCCGATATGCATAAAATTGTTCTAATAAATCCTCAAATTCTTTGGTTTGTACTTTCATAGGAATTTTAATAGGATATCGTTTGTTATCCTTCAGTGAATGCAAAATAATAGATTTTACTTGGTATCCCATTTCTTCTAGACAAAAATAGTGGGCATATACTTGATAACGATATCCATCATAAATAGATTTAATATACCACTTCCTCTCGCTTAACTCATACTTTTCCTGGTTATAAATATCAATTTTACCACATAAACGATATTTTTCAGAATAGACGTCCATATTCTGCCATATTTTTTTTGAAGTTGAATATTTTTGCTTTTCAATAGTTTCATGTTTAATTTTACCAACTACTTGCTCTTTCTTGTGGTATAAGGCTTGATTATATCCAGAAAAACGGTGGTGAAAATAAATAGAACGGGGACAAAAAATAAAATCGTTTAAATAAGTAATAGGAAGGTAGCTTTCCACACCCTAGTATCGGATTTTTTATATTATTATTACATATTTTTTATAATCAGATCTGATTGTGACACATATTTTAAAAGTAATTTTTTTAATACTTACAGCCTTAAGTTTTTAAGTCTTATTCTTTTTATGAACAAATTGATACCACTCTTTATTGCTTAGGTCAGGTTTAAAATTTTGATGATCTTCTCCTTCATTAAGTTGCTTAAGCATGAGTAAGCCCTTTAGTGCAATATGATAAGCTCCATTGGCATCAGTATTTTTAGGCATCTTTTCATTCTGATTACGTGAATTAAAAAAATTTCCATGTTTATCCTTTACTGGTGAGATAAGCCAGTCTTCATCATCATTGATACGACTATTTCTCATTTGTAGGGTTAGTTTAAGCAAACGAATCAGATCCTTAAAAAATTTACGATCTTCTTGTTGATCGATTGTTGACTTTAGACATTGACCATCTTCAAAGGCTATTTTATCATGAAACAAGCCTTTAAATTCTTTGGTTAATATAATTTCTTCTTGTCTAGTTTTCCATTTATTATTTTCTTTAACATTTTCTAATCGCCCACCATGGCTACATACTACCCAATCCTGTTGACTACCTTCCACTTTATTAGGAAATTTTTTATAATTAAAATGGAATTCAAAGTAATCTTCTTTTTTGTTGAAACATATTTTATCAAATTCTCTAAAAAACTTTTTTACCTTTTCCAGTGTCTCATAGCGTGGATATAATAAGTTAACAAAACCCGTAGCAGGACAAATTTTTGAAGTATGATATGCGGGTACATAAAAAATAAAACCTGTTTGCTTATCTATCTTTTTAAAGCTTTCAAAAGGGGCTGTCAATTGTAAAGCATTGAACGTACCACCCACTTCATGAGAACCTTCTTCTTTGTTAAGAACTAGATAATTTAGCTTATCAATTAACATTTTTTCTAGCTTTTGATAAACTTGTTTTTCTACTTTAAAACGTCCTTGTTTAAAACCAAAGTTCAAATCTTCAAATACAATAATAGCATTATACTTGATCATCAGTGTAACAATTTTATGCACGACTTGAGATAAATAGCCTGCTTTTAAATCTTTAATTTTCTCGATTGTTCTCCATGATTTTCTGGCCTCATTTCTTTCTTTTTCTCTTTTATCTAAAAGACTATGATAATTTTTCTCCTTTTCAATATTTTTTCCATCTTTTTTATATTGAGACACAATAGTATTTAAACTTTCTTGCTCTAAAATTTCTCCCTGCTGATTAATTAAAGTATAATAAGCTAGATGACGCTCCCCTCTATCAATACCAATGATATGAATATCAGAATTATTTTTTAAAAATCCATTAACTTTATCATTGAATTTATCATTGAATTTATTTATATTGCTAGCCTTAAAATTACAAGTAATTGAAGCATGAAATAAAAAAGTATCTTTAGCATAACGCCTATCTTTAATTATAGGGTAATGTTGTTTTTTCTTAAGCTCATTAAAATGATGACCCTCTCTCCATATTTCCTCACTATATTCAATGGATTTTTTTCGATAAAATAGCTCAGCCTGACCATTGAGTTTATAGACACCCAACTCTTTCTTATCGCCATTCATTTTTTTTTCATCAAATAAAGCTTTCCAATAAAGAGTCTGTAAATTAGGCTTACCCTTTGATTTAGGTGAAAAATCTTTGCTATAAATTTGAAAAAGGTATAGCTTCCCTTCTTCCATACATAATTTGATATATTCTGAAGATATATCTTGAAAGTTAATCTTATAAATACAATGATTAAGATTGTTATAAAAAATATCTAAAGAATTATATGATTTTTTAAATAGTTCTCCATAGTTAAAACCTACGGTACTTTGATAAGATTTTAAAAAGCGTTCACAAAATTTTATCCATTGTTCAATCGCTTCTTGATAACCTTTTTGATCCTCTGATAATTTTACATAGTCTTTTTGAAATTTTTTGGGACGTTTATCATCTTTATCCTTTTTTAGCACAAACTTTAATTCTTTTTCATCAAAAACATAATTATTTAATTTAAAAATCTCTTTAGTAATGATTAAGTCTGTTTGAAAACTTTTCCCCTTTAAGATGTAATCATCTTCTTTAGAGTCATTTATAAAATGCTCTTTTACTTCATTTAGTTGGGTGCTACACTTAGGAATCATGGTCGTTCCATCTTTAAAATATTTATAAATCATTTTTTGGTAAGATGATTCTTTTTGTAAAATTAATGAGAGTATATGGCGAAGTCTGATTTTCTCATCTTTAATATCTTGAATTTTATTTTGTAAATTTATATAACTTTTTGTACCTTTTTTTCTCTTTGTGAGAGCATCAAGATTTTTGCTTTCTTCTTCCTCTTGCAATTTTAACTGTTTGTTTAATCCTTCTGGAGTCGTATTTTCTTCCAAAAATAAATTATTATGTTTTTTATCCATTATTGCTAAATAATATAAACCATCTTTTAATAAAAGTACACATGTATTATCTTTTTCTTTATCTTCTGCCCAACCATCAGCCAAAGTGGAATTTTTAAAGTTTAATTTATATTTCTCTGTACTGTGGTTTTTTTTTGTTAGATAATTTCTGGTTTGATTGTAAAGAGGAATAATTGGATGTAGAACTTCAAAGATTGGATCAAATTCGACGTAAAAACTAGAGTCTTTTATGTAAATTTCAATTTGCTTTTCTTCTTGTTTTGTTAATGTAACATATAGAGGTTTTAAAAAATGATATAGGTCCATCAGAGAATCTAAATAATTTTTTATTTTTTCCACCTTGTCTTTTTCTGCTTTAAGTTTTTCTTTTTTTACCTTTTGAGATTCTTCAAAAATTAACTTGGCATCATCATATGTTTTTTTTATTACTTTTAGTAAATCAATTGTTTCATTCTCTTTTTTGATTTGAAAAGATCGAAAATATACCTGAAGAGGTTTGTTCATTGCTTTTTCTTTGTACTCTAAAATATTTGAATTTTCCTTGTCTTTTTCTTGCTGTTCCATTGCTAATTCTTTTTCACCATATTGTGTAAAATAAAGATTCAAGGCTTCGTGAATTTCATGAAAGGAAAAATATGATTTTTTCAACCATTTTTCTTTTTCCATTTTCCTTTTTTTTGTTTCTTTTTTACCCTTGGCGTTTAGAGGATTTTTTTCAGATTCATTGTAGTTTTCTAAACAACGAGTAAGTAACTCGTGATTACTAAATATATTGTTAGATATATCTGCTAAGTTACTATTTTGAATATATATTTCTTCAGGATTTACTAATTCAAGATTTTCAAAGGATTTTTTTATTTTTTCTATAATTTTAAAATCTATAATCTCTATCTTTTTTGTATCAAAATCTGCTTGTTCATATTGACCAATTAATTCTTCATCTTTAAAGGAAAATGTAGCATTAATTTTCTCGCATAAGGAAGCATCATCTTTGATATCCTCTAAACGAAAAGAAATTATATTTTGATCACTAAGAATCTGCTTATTAAGTTTTTCTAATAGACAAGAACCAATATTTTTTTTCTTCTTTTTAAGTGCTGATTTCTCTTCATCAGAAGCTTCTTTTATTAACTTCTCTAGCTGCTGAGAAGCAAGATTAATGATTTCGTTAACACCTTGTTTTTTTCGATTGTCACTATAACTTTGCCCCCCTCGAATCAAGTTATAGTGCTCAATACCTTTTTGATTTAAACATTGATTAAAATAATGAAGGGAAAATACGTCATCAAGCTTTACACTGAAGTTGTCCTCTACTTCAGAAAAATTTATGCCTAAATCTCTTGCTTTTTTATAACACTCAATATTATTTAAAAATCTTGGAAAATTTTCATGGATAAGACGATAACCAATTGAGGTACTCTGAGCTTTATCAGTATAAATATTTTTACGATTTTCATTAAAACCACGAAAGTAAGTGCTCCAGCTATTAAATTCTTTTATAATCTTTTGAGGCTCTTCAATCTCATCTAATTTCAATGTATTCTCTTCTAACCATTTTGGTAAAATCTTTTGAATAAATTCTTTTTTAAACAAATGTTCATCTCTGAATTTATTAGCGACTTGTTTGCGTAAACGCTCTTGTATTTTTTGTAAGATTGTTTCAAATTCATCTTTCTCTTTAGACCAATTATCAGAATATTCGTCATACTGCTCTTTTGATAATTCTTTCTTTTTTTTTGACTTAGTCTTGCTGTGCTTATTAATGTGTTTCTTGATCACATTGTAAGCTTCATCAAACTTTAATAAATCCTCTTCTTGGAAACTAAAGTTCTCAAGAGTCTTAGAAATAAAGTCTTTATGATATTCATCAATAATTTTTTTTGCTTTTTTATATTGTTCTGCCCTCTTTTTATCTTCTTCAATAACTTGCTGTAGAGGATTCTCATTATTTTGAATATTATCAAATAGCTCTTTTGTTTTGCCCACTGGCTTCAGGGCAAACCGTAAGGTCTTGCTCAATGAATATTGATTGGTAAACTTTGAAAATAAATGACTCATGTTATAATTTTTTACTTAAAATAAAATAACCATTTCTCCTACTTGAGTCTGTCGGGTGCTTCTTTAAGGCTATTTTGTAAAGTTAAAAAATAGAGTATCCCATAGTACCATCAATGAAAAGTCAAGTCTGGAATTGGACGTTTTAAGGCATTTACAAGCCATGCTTTTTAAGTCATAAGACTTTGAAAAAATGACTAATAAAAATTTATTACGAATAACGGATATATATACAGAAGTATTTGTCAAAGAAGCATGGAAACAGTTGTTTTCTCAGGTAGATAATATATAGGCTATCATCTGTGGCAGGGGAACTAAAAATACATCATTTAGAAATTTACAGAAAATGCTAAATACAGTAGTTTATGCATGTAACCCAGATTCACCGTGGTAAAAGGGATAGGTAGAGAATACCATCAAACAACTAAGAAGATATTTTGACAGAAAAACAGATTATCTGACATTAAAACAAAAAAATATATTTAGATCTTATACTATGATTAATAACATGTGTAGACTACCCTTACAAGAAAAAACTGCTATCCAAGTCTATTCTATTTAGAACCAGTATTGACTCTCCATTTGTTTAAGATGGATAACTTTTCATTCTGCAAACGATAAATGAGTATAGCCATTGTTTACTTTCCCTTTAAGCTTAAGTTACTGAAACAGAGTGAAGAATAATGATTATTCATTAAATCTTTTGTCATACTTTAAATTAGAAGATAGCGTAACTATAGTTACTAATTTACATACCCGAGAATTAAGCTAATATCATATGAACAGAAAGAATATCATCATATTTTCTCTTTCAATAATATTGTGTAATTATAATATTCATGGTAAAACGTTCTGGAGGTATTATAAGGTTAAACAAGGCGATACCTTAACACAAATAGCTAAGCGTACTGGAGTGGCTCTAGCTTGGTTAACTACTGTTAATCGTCTAAATTCAGCTAATCATATTTACCATGGACAAAAATTAAAAATTAAGTTAATAAAGACACGAACAAAAAAACGATGTCCCACATGCAGACCTAAAAAAAATCCCTTGTTTTTTCCTCCAATAGGTAAAAAGAAAACTATCTTATCCTTTAAAAATTGGGGTGACTTTCATAATTATGGTATTATTTGGCGGGTTAAATCCCAAAGTACAATTTATGCGAGTTCAGCAGGTAGGGTCATTAGAGTAAATAGATTAGAGGCTTATGGAAGATATATTATCCTTGACCATGGTAAAGGATGGTTAAGCATGTATTCTCATCTGGGTCAATTAGATATTCACCAGGGAGACTATCTAAATACAGGGGATATTATAGGGAAGGCTAGAGGCGATAAGTTATTTTTTTCTATATCATACAAAGGTAAGCCTCTTGATCCAAGGACTGTGTTGCAATCCAAGCATGCATATTATAAAGCAGGATAAACTAAGGTACGCATAATATTATGAGATGGAATATTATAAATGCTTGTATTGTTACACCTCTAAATGTTATCCAGTATGGTAGCCTTACCATACTGGATAATAAGATTACTGCGATACACCAAGGTACTCCCCCAAAAATGGATGGGATAGAATTGGATGTAAATGGATTACTTATTTTTCCAGGACTAATCAATTGCCATGATCATCTCTTAGGTACTTATTTCCCTCGAGTAGGGGCACGTAAGCCCTACTTAAATTGGCTCATGTGGGATAACGATCTTAAATCTTCAGCTGTCTACGCTGAAAGACAACAAATTGATTCTAGTGAGTTATATTTATTAGGTGGCTATAAAAATCTAATTAGTGGAGTAACCAGTGTACAAGATCACATACCCCACTTTGTGCAAAATATGTTTAAACAGGACCATCCAATCCACATCATAGATAAATTTTGCTTAGCCCATTCCGTATGTTCCTTTGCCCTACCATGGGGAGAAGGTATTGAAGTAGAGAGTCAAATAGCACAAAGAGAACGTATACCTTTCATCACACATTGCTCTGAAGGATTTGATGAAGAGACAAAACAATCAGTTTCTGTTCTGGATCATAAGGGTGCATTACATGAGCAGACTGTTTTGATACATGGAATAGCTTTTTCTGATGGAGACATTGATCTGCTTGCTAAAAACCAGGCCAATGTGGTATGGTGCCCTGTTTCTAATCTATATATGTTTGAAAAAACAGCACCAATAAAAAAACTGGTAGAAAGAGGAGTTAATGTGGTACTGGGTACAGATTCTACGATGAGTGGTTCTATGAATGTTTTTGAAGAAATGTTTGTTGCCAAGTCTTACTACCAAAATGAATACTCTACACAGTTATCTAGTAAAATGTTAGTGGAAATGCTTACATCTAAAGCAGCAAAAGCCATGTGTTTAGATGACCGAGGTGTAATTGAAGAAAATAAAGTAGCAGATCTACTATTAATCAAAGGTGATCCAGAACATCCATACGACTCATTGGCAAATATGGATTTTGATAATATCGCCCTGGTATTATTAGAAGGGGTACCTAAATATGCTGAACACACCTTCCAAGAGCTATTCCAGCTTCACAGCAAGAGTTATCAACATCTGAGAGTTGCTAATTCTCATAAAATTATTGATGGTAATGTATTAGAGCTTCTACAACGCATCCGGGAGAGCGTAGGTTTTCACAAAGAATTACCCTTCCTTCCTATAGATACAATGGAGTAAATAAAAAATATATGCCTCCAACAACAATTCGCCGGTACAAACAAGGCTCCATTATTTATTTTGAAGGAGATAAAAGCGAAAGCGTTTATGTACTTCAGCAAGGTCAAGTGAAATTAATATATACTCCCTTGGAATCTGGACAAGAAGAGGAAGAGGATAAGATACAAATCGGTGGTTTTTTTGGTATTAAATCTGCACTGGGCTCATTCCCGCGTGAGGCGACTGCTCAAACCATCATGGATAGTTCTGTTATAGTACTCACACCTGAAGCCTTTAAATCATTATGCATGAAAAATACTACCTTAATGGTAAGATTGTTGAAAGAATTTTCTGCACAACTACGTACTGTACATAAAAAAGTACAACACAAGTTAGGTGAATTAGAATTAGAGGATAATTCGCAACAATTTTTTGGTATGGGAAAGTACTATTATACACACGAGCAGTTTCCAATAGCTAAATACGTCTTTCAGAGCTTTATCAAGAACTACCCGGATACACCACTAACTGAACAGGCAAATTTGATGTTACAAGCTTTAGACAATGATATTTCCTATACAGATCCAGAAAAGTTACCAGGGGACAGTGACCTTGTCGTGACTGATGCTCCAGCACAAAATCAAGAAGAAAAAAATGAAGAAGATTCTGCAAATGAAACTCATGCTGAGATAGAAACTTTATATTATAATGCTTTGAATAATTTTTCACAAGACAAGATAGAAGACACAATTATTATACTGAAAAAGATCATAGACACCCCGCCTCCATATGATCTAAAAATACAAGACTATGTTGAGAAAGCAAGATTTCAGCTTTGTGCATGCTATTACAAGTTAAAAGACATGGATAAGGGGCTACAGATGGGTAAGGATTTTATCAAGCAATATCCTAACAGTCAGTTTCTAAAGAAGACATTAATTTTCATTGCTGAAATATTTGAACTACAAAAGGATGTACCTAGGGCAATAGCCATATATAATAAAGTTATTGGTATACCCCCTAAGGATCAAGAAACCATTAAAGCACAGAACAAGGTAAATATATTAGTATGATGGATCAAAACTTATTCCAAAAATTTGGCCAAACATTCCAGACTAACGAGATTATTTTTTGTGAATTTGAACCTGGTAACGACTTCTATCTAATACAGAAAGGTAAGGTTAGAATTAGTAAAATTATTAAAGACACAGAAAAAACTATGGATGTTCTGAAAGAAGGTGATATTTTTGGTGAAATGGCTATTTTAGAAGAACAACCAAGATCAGCAACTGCTATGGCAGTTGAATTGGTAGAAACACTACATTTTGATCGGTCAAACTTTTCTACATTAATGAGTAGCCAACCAGAGATTGCTTTCCGACTTATTTTAATTTTTGGGCAAAGAATTTATGATGCAAAGCGTAGGCTAATGATTTTACTTTTAGATGATATAGCTGCCAAGGTGGCGGATGTCTGTATCATGTTGGCCGAGAAAGAAAATAGTGAACTGCTAGATCGAGAAATTGTTTTACCGGTAACAGTAGATGACATAGCTAGTTGGTGTGCCGAACCCCTAAGTAACATCGAACCAATTATAACATCATGGTCTAGAATGGAAAAAATTGAACTCTATACAGATAAAATTCTAATTCGTAATCTTAATGATATGCGTCGTATTGTTGCTTCAAAGAGAAATGTATATGTATCCAAGAAAAAGTAAGTATATCATCCTTTAGATGGAAAATGTTTTTACAGGCTTACACACAAAACTACCACTTACTGAGAAATCTATTTAAACCTATTTCTTCTCTGGTTGTTTCTGTCGAAAGTGTTAACACAGAAAATATACCTGGCACGGGTCAACCCTTCTTGTTAGCCGCTAATCATAGATCTGATATGGATCCACTAGTGATTAACATGGCATCACATAGATACATTAGTTGGATCGCTGATTATTACCTTTTTG
Organism: Leptospiria bacterium; assembly: GCA_965262015.1. Taxonomy (GTDB): domain Bacteria; phylum Spirochaetota; class Leptospiria; order Turneriellales; family CBDBES01. Next base: position 307,288 of record OZ253494.1, on the reverse strand, counting down.
ATATTCCCATCGTAGGTACTTTTCTTAAGCAAACAGGTAACATACCCATCTCAGATAAACCTGCAGATCAACTAAATTCTTTTCGTATGGCTAAAAAAATTATTGATCAAAATCATGCTGTTGGTATTTTTCCAGAAGGACATACAACTATTACAAAAAACTTGCAACATCAAGATGTTGGTGAATTATATCCAGGTTTTTGCGAATATGCACTCAGATTGAAGATACCTATATTGCCAGTGGTAATACTACCAGAAAAAGAAAATTACGCCCCCATTATAGTACCTAAGATAGTAAGAAAAGTACTAGACCTGCCACAAGATGTTGTGGATGTGGAACAAAGACTACATTACTCTCGTGTCAAGGTTGCCTTTAAACCTATTATTCCCATTGAACCTTACATAAAAAAAATACAAGAGGGTCAAAATAACACCACTCAAAATAAAAAAGAAAATATAAATGAAGTAAAACAGTTATTAAAAAATCAAGTTCAAGATATTTTTAGAGAGACCGTGCAAAAACACCGTAAAAAGAATAGTAATAACAAAAATATTTTCAATCATTTAGTAAAGCAGTAGCACCTAATATGAATAACCTAGATATAGATAGCCAAACCATGATAAACAGGATATATATACATCTCACGCAACATAGAAATGCCATTATTGTGGGTGGAATGTGTATATTATCTCTTGTATATTTTACCAATGATTTTATGCAGACATGGATCCATGGTAATGCGATTTACTACCTTAGTCTTGCACTAGTGTTATTTGTACCTGTCTATTTATTGAAACTATCTGGTTTTTTAACCATTCACCAAAACTTCTTATTCTATATGTTACATTTTTGTATTGTAGGTATATCGTATGTTATTTTTCACACACCCAATTATCTTACATTTACTTATAATATTCTCATAGGATATCCCGTTTTTAGTGAAATCAAATTAATCACACTAACTTCACTAACACCACTAGGCTGGATTCTCCTGCTACATACAGCACAAAAACATATAAGTTACTTTAATCAGGCTCAACAAACTGATCCACTACATACAAAAATTATGATATTTGGATTATATATTACTTATTTGAATCTGACTATTGAGCCAATAAGTTTAATTTACTTGCGTTAAAGAAAGTAGAAATCTAACAATCTCGTTGATTAGATTGTTCTTGGTGCCATTTTTTAATTTTCTGGTGATTCCCTGAAAGTAAGACCGGAGGTACTTTATGACCTTTGTAGTTTCTTGGTCTGGTATACTGTGGATACTCCAGATAATTTTCTATCACGAATGAATCGTCTTTAATACATTCTACATTACTCATAAAACCAGGTAATAAACGGACAATACTTTCTAATACTACTAAGGTAGCAACTTCCCCTGAAGAAACGACATAATCCCCAATAGAAATAGATGTATCTGCAATATGTTGAGTAACTCTATAATCTATGCCTTCATAATGACCACAAATGAAAGTTAGACTGGAAGAAAAAAATTTTTGGGATAAATCAAATGCCAGTTTATGGCTCCAAAGTTTTCCCGTAGCAGATAACAACACAACATATGTTTTCCCCCGCTCTTTAATAGCCTGTACCGCATCATCAATAGGTCCCGGCATAAGCAACATACCTGATCCACCACCATAAGGCATATCATCTACCTTACCATAGCTATCTACTGCAAAGTCTCTTAATTGATGCAACTCAATATCTACTAAAGCAGAATCTTTACATGCCTTACCTAGTAAGCTAGCTTGTAAAGGTGAGCGAAAAAATTCAGGAAATAAAGAAATAATATGTATCTTAGGCTTTATCATAACTATAAATCAAAAAAATCTTGGATACCACGCACCACAATTGTTTTAGAGACTGTATTAATATTAACAAGATAGGGAGAATTTATAGGTACTTCTATAATATCACCACTAGTATATAACTGTATTACCACTAATTGATTCAAACCTAATTCTTTTAATCTGATTACGGTACCAATTGATGTATGATCTTTTTCATCTACTACCATCAAATTTAATAATTCAAAGAGATAAATATCATCTTTTATACCTCTTCGCTTCTGGGCCACCTCCAGTGGCAAACCAATGTATAAACCCTGCAAAGCTTCAGCTTGCTGTACATCATTAACTCCATACAGAGACAAAATACCATACTGGTTGTGAAAAACAAGGTTATGAACAGAATGGATCGCAATAAAGACAGATTGAACTAATAAGCCGTACTCAATACCCTTAGCTTCGTAAATAGATATAACTGATAAATTTTTACCTTCATTACGTAATAGCTCCCCAAAAACGGTTAACTTAAGCGTACCATCAAGACCTTTCGGACGTTGGATCCTTGCTAAACATACTATAGAATCGCCCAAACTAGACCATCCAGAGCATAATAAAGGGAGTTAATCAATTACTTCTAAAGTAATTTGTCTAAATTGTTCGACCTGGCCACCAAGAAGCACTTTCTTATTAGGAAGTGCCTGTAAAAGATGACGAATATTTTTTACAATACGGCCATGTTTACCAATAACCCTGCCCATGCAATCTGAATCAAGTTTTAACTCAAGTACTAGTGAATAAGGACCTATAACATAACGTATATCAAAATCAGTATTGGGCGGAAGTAAACCAGTAACTACAAAACGCAACAAGCCAATCGGATCCACTAACTCAGTAGGCTGTTTAGTATGAGAACTATGTCGTCTCATACACTTGGCTTTTGAAAATTATTAGATTTTTTTGAAGGTTTCTTTTTCTTAGACACATACCTCAGTAAATAAGGTTCACGCAGAGCTTCTGTTTTCAAGATAAGGTCTCTGACCAACGCACTTGGCTGTGCCCCTTGAGACAGCCAATAACGTACCCTGTCCTCATACAAATCAAACTGCTTACCTTTTGTGACAAGAGGTTGATAAAGACCAACAATCTCTAAAAACTTACCATCCCTCTTCGCTGAAGCGGACGCTACCACAACCCTGTAATAAGGCACACTTTTTCTGCCAAATCTTTGTAGACGTAGTCGAACTCTCATATATCCCATTACTGTTCATGCCATAGAAGTACATTGTCAACTATATTTTAAAGCTTGTAAACTAGCCATATCACGAATAACTCCACATACTATATCTTGTTGTTCTGTACTAAATAAATGATTATAAGAAAACCGTATAACACTTTCAGCTTCCTGATTAGAAAATCCCATGGAGAGTAAACCAAGCGAAGCTTTCCCCACACTAGATTTGCATGACGTACCAGTAGAAACAATAATATCATTTTGATCTAGCCCTATTCTCAGACAATCAATGTCTATATTAGATGACATAACCAAGGTTGTTCCTGCTAACCGATGAGAGTTATGCCCTATAATTATAGTTTTAGAAATCGTATTGAGGATATTAATAAGATTACGTTCAAAGGTATATGTTATTTGTTCTAAGTTAGTGTAATCTTGTTTACGATAAAATATTTTATTGAGTACTTTGCTAAAGGCCATGATAGAAGAAAAATTATGGCTCCCTGGTCTAAAGCCAAACTCATGGAATTGATTAGATACTAGAGGTAATATATGGTCATTACAACTATTCGGTAACACAATCAAGCCTGTACCAAAACCAGCACCAATTTTATGTCCTGAAAACGTAAAAAAAATAGGTAAAGAGTTAGCGATGGAAATAATATCTGACTTTATATCGGGTAAATCTATTTCATGCTTAATTTTAGATAAAGCCTGCACGGCATCACAAATTGCTATAACTTGATCATATTTGGATAAAATATATTTTATTTCTTCCCATGGTTGGATAATCCCTGTTTCATTATGAACCAACATTGCCAGGAGTAAATGTATTTGTTGTTTTTTACACAAATCTTCTAAGACATTCGTATCTATACGACCCTTATCTAAAGGCAATTCATGTATAATAACACTAGGAAGATATGCGATTAAATCAGTGATGGATGGATGCTCGAGTGCTGATACGGCAATATGCACATTGTCATACTTATTTACTAGAAAACGATAGGCTGTGAATAAGGCAATATAATTTGCCTCACTGGCTGAACTCGTAAAAATAATTTGTTTCGAGCTAACCTGAAAAATAGAAGCAATATCTTCCCTGGACTGTTCAATTTGTGCATACACTTGTTGCGAGATATAAGAAAGTCCTGAAGAGTTTGCAAAGTTCTGGCCATATGCCTGCAAACAATCTTGTAATACGTCCTGATCAGGTGGATGAGTAGAATTATAATCAAGATAAATCATTAGTAATCACTATTCTAGAAATAAAGATAAGATATATAATCGTTTTTTTACTATCATATATCGGCTATTATCTCTCTCTGAAAGAGGAGATGTGGCAAGCTGTCTAAAAAATTTCTGGGCAATAGTATATTGCTTAGATTGGTACGCTAACTCTGCTAGTGTGTATACGTAATGAAAATTATTTTCTACATTCTTTTTATCCCATTCGAATAAGCGTTTATATAAGACTTTACAAAAATAAATACTACTAGTTTTACAGCGTATCAATATGGATTCTAAATAACTATTAAATACATCTTCATCTGCCATAACATTTAAAATATCCTGTGCACTTTTTATATGCCAATCTACATTCGTGGTTGTTTGCAAGCTCTTGTTGTAGAAAACTTTCAAAAATTTATGGTACAATATATCTTTTTCTAGGGAATCTTGTACTTGTAGAGCAAAATATTTTGGTAAAATTACTTGCTCTTGATCTTTCGACACCCCCTTAGATAAATTATTATAAATATTTTTCTCTGTTCTATATCTAACATACTCAACGGCAGTATACCATAAATGAGCACCTTGTTTAGGTTGACATATCGCATACATAATATCTTCACGTAATGATAAAACAGCCCATAAATCTGGTTTTTTTTGCATCGCAAGATAAAAATACTTTTTATCCAGAGAAAAGAGCCATTCTTTTAACTCATGAATTTTTTCTTTAGTCAGCTGATAATGGGCAAAATGGCTTTCCATAGATATAGAAGATAGATCTTCTTGTAGAGACCATTTTTTATAAAAAGACTGAAATTTTTCTAGATCACAAGCAAAAGTTAAATCTCGAAAAAATAATAGGATATACTCTAATACTGCAGATTTTGAATAAGTTTCCCATCGAATATGGGGATTTAATTTTTTACTGGTATAAGGCGAAGACATGGATACATCATACACATCCAGGGATTTCTCTACTAATGCTAAATAACCTTTTTTATAGTAAAATAATGCTTTGTCTTTATCCTCTTGAAAACCATATTTGTGTTTGTCCCAGCCAAACGGATCCTCAAAGAGACTGCCATATTTAAGTTGGGTAAGTAAATTTTTTACAAAAAATTTGTTTTGAAAGATGGTAATACTAGACAACACAAACAAAATAAAAGAGATAGAGATAGTGCTGATTGTCCATTTAGACAACTTGTATAGCATAACACATATCCAACTCTGTTGGTATGTTAAATGTCAATTCTTTTAAACTTACATAAACTATTTTCAATGTAAACAGTAAAATACTCGACTTATAGAACATTTAATTGATATAAGACACCGTGAATTTTGATAAATTTAAGAAGATTAATGATAGTAAACTTAATTATCGGGAAATGATGTTCCCCTCGGTTATGTCACTCTACAGAAATGCTGGTTGTGGTGATGGATATAGAATATACATTAAAGTAGAAGATGATTCTAAAGAGAATAATGCAGTCATTACGGACTGTACATATACCACAACGGGATGTGGGTTTGGTGTAACAGCTTTAGAGATGGCAACTGAATGGGTAAAAGGCAAAACTCTTGGGCAAGCTGTAAATATTACCTCAGCGGATATTGAATCTTTATTTCAATTCCCTCCTATGCGAAAAACCTACCCTGAAACAGCATCAGAAGCCATGCAAAAAGCAGTATTAGATCATATAAATGATACTGGTATACGTCAAGAAGAGCAAATTATGTTATCAGATGTAACAGAGCAACTTAAGCAACAAGGACATTTACGGGAAGCAAACCTTCGGTATACACTTCTTGAGAACCAAAATTTTCATGGAGTGGACTTTTCAGGTGCAGATTTAAGTAACTCATCTCTACAGAACACTAGCTTAGAGGGTGCAAATTTATGTGGTGTCCGTTTACGTGGTTCTTTTCTGAACAATGCTAATCTAGCAAATACTAATTTACAGAAAGCGGATCTTAGATGGTGTAAACTAAGTGGTGCAAATCTAGATAATGCAAACGTTGACGAGGCTCTCTATGACATAGGTACTAAATTTGATACAAAATACTTGCAACTATTCAAGAGAATGAAAAAAACGGGAAAAGATATTTACATAAAAAAGTAAGTAATAAGTAATAAATAAGCTACTTCTAAAAACAAAAAAATAATATTAAGATACGCCAGCATACTTGATACCAGTAAGTTTGCTTAATTCGTATTTCATTGTAGTCAGATCGTTTGGACTGAGTTTAGCAAAAGAGTTATGGCCACAAGCACGCGAAAGAGTCTCCATGAGATGAACAGAGTTGTTTAGGAAATTGGCAAGATTGCGAGCTGAGCGTTCAATATCTAGCCTTTTCCTTAGCTCAGGTTTTTGGGTGGCAATCCCTACAGGGCAATTATCTGTATGGCAAGCACGCATAGCCTGGCAACCAATAGCCTGCAAAGCTGAATTAGCAATTGCGATACCATCAGCCCCTAAACAAAGAGCCTTAAAAAAGTCTGCTGGGGTTCTTAGGCCACCTGTTACAATCAATGTAGTATGCCTATTCTTAATTTTATCAAGGTATTTACGTGCACGTGCCAAAGCAGGTATCGTTGGTATAGATATATGGTTACGAAATAATGCAGGTGCAGCACCAGTAGCTCCCCCTCTTCCATCCAGAATAATGTAATCAGCACTAGATTTTATAGAAAAATCAATACTCTCTTCAATGTGATTAGCAGAAATTTTAAATCCAACTGGTATACCACCTGTAAAACGACGTATCTCGTTAGCTAGATCCCTAAAGTCTTTAGGCGTACTCAGGTCTTTAAATCGTGAGGGTGAAACAACCATAGTCCCTTCTTCAACACCTCTAACCTGTGATATTTTACCCTTGTTCTTTGCGGCAGGTAAATGGCCCCCTGTGCCTGTTTTAGCTGCCTGTCCGGCTTTAAAATGAAAAGCTTGTACTTTATTAAGCTTCTCCATAGAAAAACCAAACTGACCTGAACCCATCTCATAAAAATAATGTGTATTTTCTATCTGTTCTTCTGGCAACATCCCTCCCTCACCAGAACAAATCCCTGTACCAGCTAATTCTGCACCTCTTGCCAAACTAATTTTAGCTTCTTCTGAAAGAGAGCCAAAGCTCATATCTGAAACAAAAATAGGCATTGATAGAATAAGAGGTTTTTGTGCCTTTGGACCAATAATTAAACGAGTAGAAACTTCACTGCCATCTAACAAAGGCATTTTGTGTAGTTGTGCTGTTTGTACCTGTATATCATCCCATCTGGGTAATGTAGTTAACTCCACTCCCATAGCCACCATAGGGCCATGGCCACCCGTTTCCAAGCGGGCATCACTCAAAGATTGGATTTCATGTCTATAAGGTTCAGCATCATCTCCATGGATGTCTTGATAATTGCCTAAATAAGATTCCCTATCATAAGGCTGTGGATTGTATTTTTCCCATTCAGCTATTTCATCTTCATCTACAAAAATTTCATTGCTATCAATAGTATAAGAGAATTTTTTTAAACTCTCTTTAGGATTATAAGCACTAATCCCTGTTTCAAAACGATAATCCCATCCATGCAGTGGACAGATTAAATCTTTACCTTTCATGAAGCCATCTGCCAACAAAGCCCCTCTGTGGAGACAACGACCATATAAAACGGATATATGATTTTTATCTTTCATGATAACTAGGTCTACATTGTGGACCAAGGCATGTGTTGGAGTTCGCTCTTTTAATTCAGAGAGATTAGCAATAAATTTTTTTTTCATAATCCAAAATTAAGCAGACAAGGCTTCCTTCATATTAGCACCAATCTCCGCTACTGAAGCACATACATGCACACCCGCTTCCCGCATGGCATCCATTTTTGCTGTAGCTGTACCACTACCCTGAGAAACAATTGCACCTGCATGCCCCATACGTTTTCCAGGAGGAGCTGTTTGACCAGCGATAAAGCCCACGACAGGCTTCTTAACATTTTTTTTGATGTAAGCAGAAGCCTTTTCTTCTGCATCACCACCAATTTCACCAATCATAATAATACCCTTAGTAGCTTCGTCTTCATTAAACAAACATACAGCATCCGTATGCGATAAGCCAATAATCGGATCTCCACCAATACCAACTGCTGTACTTTGCCCCAAACCATGTTGCGACAATTGAAAAACAGCTTCATACGTCAAAGTACCGGAACGAGAGACAACCCCAATATCACCTGCTTGATGAATAAAACCAGGCATAATACCCATCTTACCAACACCAGGCGTAATGATACCTGGGCAATTAGGACCAATCAAGGTAGTATCTGAACTATTCAAGAGTGGTACTATCTTCTGCATGTCCTTTACAGGTATACCTTCAGTAATACAAACAACTAATTTGATACCAGCAATAATTGCTTCACTAATAGCATCAGCTGCAAAAGATGGTGGCACAAAAATAATGCTGGCACTGGCTTGGGTACAATCCACCGCTTCATACATACTATTAAAAATAGATACACCTGAATCAGTTTTTTGTCCACCTTTTCCTGGCGTAACACCCCCAACAATCTTTGTACCATATTCCAACATCGTATCGGTGTGAAATGCACCTTCACGGCCTGTAATGCCTTGTACTATAATTTTTGTGTCTTCTTTTAATAAAATAGCCATGTTTACAATAAACTCACAATTTTCTCTGAACCCTCTTGTATAGAAGACGCAACATTAATATCCAATCCACTTTTTTGTAATATCTTAGTAGCCATCTCAGCATTTGTTCCTGCAAGCCGTACCACAAGAGGCACCTCAATTTTAACATTACGGGCCGCCTCAATAATACCATTTGCAATGCGATCACACCTAACAATCCCACCAAAAATATTAACAAAGATTGCTTTAACATTTTTATCTGACAAAATAATTTTAAAACCATTGGTAACTGTTTCTACATTAGCAGAACCACCAACATCCAAGAAATTTGCTGGAAAAGCACCTGCATACTGAATAATATCCATTGTGGCCATCGCAAGACCAGCACCATTCACCATACAACCAACATTACCATGTAAGCGAATATAGTTCAGATTATATTTATGTGCCTCTACCTCTAATTCATCTTCTTCATAAATATCACGCAAAGTAGCTATTTCTGAATGACGATACAGAGCATTGTCATCAAAATTGATTTTACCGTCTAATGCTATAATTTTTCTATCTTTGGTTGTAACCAATGGATTAATCTCTATTAGTGAACAATCTTCTTGATCATACACTTTCCAAAGAGCCATAAAAATTTTTTTTGCGGGTTTAATTAAATCAGCTTCGAGACATAGAGCATAAGCCAAGAAAGAAGCCTGCCATGCTTGTAAGCCAAAATTAGGATCAATATGAACTTTAATAATTTTACTGGGATCTTTAGCCGCCACCTCTTCGATAGACATTCCACCTTCAGTGGACACTATCATAACAGGCATTGACTTGGATCGATCTAAGGTAATTCCTATGTAATATTCCTTTTGTATGTCGCTACCTTCTTCGATGAGTAAACGTCTAACTTTTTGACCCTGTGCATCCGTTTGGTGTGTTACCAACTGCATCCCCATAATATCACTGGCACATTCTTTAACTTCTTGTGCTGAATGAGCTATCTTAACCCCTCCTCCCTTACCCCTACCACCAGCATGAATTTGTGCTTTAATAACTACTGTTTTTTGGTTGATTTTTGCATAAATATTTTCTACTTCACTCAAATCATCAAGATCATAACCTAAGGGGACAGGTATATTGTATCGTTTCAGTATACCCTTAGCTTGATACTCATGTATCTTCATAGGATACGAGATTCTAAGTATATTTACAGGACGTCAAACAAAAAATATACTTTACATAGATATACGGCAGTTTTACAAACGCCTGGAGTATCTCCTGCTACTTCCTATCCTAAATTTACTAAGCTTACTAATCTAATAATACGGTCGAATTATAACCTAATTTGGTAGGGTTTACCATGAATATATGATAACAGTGCAATGGTATATTTTTATTAGTTTAATTATTTCTTTTAGTACGTATTCTCTACAAGCTATGCAGATACGTGGCATAGCTTATCCAGACAAGACCTCTAGTAAGATTTATTTAAAGTGGTTTCCTAAAAAGTTGGCTAATCAATATAAAATATACGTATTAGAAAATAAAAAGATCACGTTAATTAAAACACTATATTCTATTTCAGATGTTGCCACGATTCAAATGATATTAGGAAAAGACTACCAGGCGTACAAGAAAGAGGCATCAGGACAAAGTCATAATAATAAAATAATCTCAGATCTAGAGTTTTGTCAAAAATCGATTCATTCTCCTGATGCTATTTTTTCCGTATTATCTATTTATGATAAACGGCTTAGCCAGATTCTAGCCACCCACACTACTATACACATCACAAAGCCAGAACACAAAAATAATAGTAGGCGTTACATAATTCGTAGTTACTGGAACAATAAACTGGTGGAGCAAGCAAAAACAAATATTATCCATCTGCAAACATATATCCGTATACCCCAACCCACACATATTAAACACCATAACTATGCACATCACACTGAGATTCAATGGAAAATCCATCATAATACAGGAGTAATTGGATACAACGTTTATCTTTCAGATGATAATAAAATATTTAAGAAACATAATAAACAACTAGTCACGGCTTTCCAAACACAATCACTTAATAAAAAACGGATTCCACATAAAACCACTGGAAAGGGCTATCTGCATTATAAATTAATGGATCTGTCTACACACCAAACCTACTTTGTAAAAATTACTTCTGTATTTTGGCATCACCAAGAATCCGCTTTCTCTGAGATAATGGAGTTTCAAGTGTTACCTGTAAGAGAAGTAATATCACCAATAATTACAAAAATAGAACAAGCCCAAAACAGCCAACAAGCTATTGTACATTGGCAAATAAAAAAGCATCAGCCACATATTCAATATCTGAATATCTATCGCGCTAGCAATCTACAAGGTAAATATCGTAAAATTAATACAATACCGATCAATCCCTTACTAATGTCATACAAAGATCCCAGTATACTGAAAAGTAATCAAACGTACTGGTATCAGATTCGTGCTGTTGTAAAACCTAGCAAAGAGTTGCCTACACAATTATCAAAAAAATTTCACATACCTAAATCTATTAAACCACCAAGAATACATATCATTAAAATTCAAGCTTTCCCAAATGCCATACAAATTACTGCTTCTGCAACAACTTCTAACCATAAGGTGAGATATGAAATATTTAGAAGTATAGGACATCAAAAAAATTTTGAGAAAATAGCAGAGATGAATAAAAGTCGTCGTTACATGGATACCAAGCTGAATCATCATTATATATACTGCTATCGCATACAAGCTTTACAGCCTAGTGGGCAAGTTTCACAACCTAGTCCATCTAAATGTACGCAACCTATTAATGGGGATAATCCACCTCGACCTATACAATTTTATCTTAGCCAAGAACCCAATGGTGTATACATGGAGTGGAAAATAATGATGAACTATCATGCACATACTTTTGAAATATATAGAAATAATATAAAAAGTAAAACAGTTACGCAAAAAAGAGCAAGTCACTCATCATACTATAAACTGATTTCTTTATCTGGTACGGAAAGACATTACGTAGATCATACAGCCATCCCTGGGGAAACTTATACCTATTTCGTTCTGGCAAAAACTAGAAATAATCTAACAAGCAAGCCTTCTACACATTTATCTATCCAATTCAAGTATCATCAGTCTGTTTTGCCCATTGAAAATATAAGAGTATATAAACAATCCCCTAGAAGCTGCAGGGTGCTATTTTCATATAATGACTATATAAAAGGTCGCTTTATTATTACGCTACTAGATAATACAACTCATCATGTTTTAAAAAAATATATTATTCCTATCCAGAGGAATACCGACATACAGCAGGAACTAAATAAATTTCAAGTGGGAACATATACCATCAAAATTCAAGTGCAAAATGATAATAGAGTAACCAGCCCTAGTGTTACATTTAATACACTGTCTATTAGGTAATCTTACCTTCAGAAAAGCGTATACTAGCAGATAATTTTTGATGGCCTGCTCTCTTAAGAGCTGTACCATTTAGAGAATTATTGTCAATATTAGCCATACCTTTTTCTGCTATATGTTGTACAATATCTAGGACGGGTAGAGGAGATTCTGTATATTTGTCTGTTATCCTGTTATAGGGGCATACCATTTGACAGATATCACAACCAAATATCCATTTGGTACGTTTATGTCCCACCAGTGCGTCCATTTCTTTAGACTCGATAGTAAGGTAAGAAAGACAAAGTCGTGCATCTAACATAGCATTAGGTTTTAAAGCCTTAGTGGGGCAAGATTGGATGCAAAGGTTACAATTCTTGCAGCCTTCTTGTATATCTTGTGCAACATTAGAAAAACTCTGGACAGGGGCAGATTTTGTTTGCTGAAAAAAATAAAATCTGGGTAGTTTTTTATCAAATAAAACTGTTGCAATGAAAAAATAACTTCCCTCAACAGGATTGATTAACATAGAATTTTTGCCGATAAAACCTAAATTTGATTTTCTAGCATAATAACGCTCGGGGAAAGGGGTGGAATCTATTAATATACGATATTCTGTATCACCTGCGATATCTGTTAATAAACGTTTTAATTTCTTACGTAACATTTTATGGTAATCTTGTCCCCAAGCATAACGAGCAATTTTAAAATCACTCTGTTTAAGTATTTGATCCACTTGTTTAGAACGATATGGGAAAAATAATACCATCATACAGGCAGGCTTAGTTTGATGAGGCCATAAAGAAGATAAAGAATATTTAGCTGTTGTATTTTCTAGATATTGCATATCTGCATGATATTGATAATTTAAATAATTACGATAAAATTTTTTATAAGGCTTACTTGGTTGACTAATCTTTAAAAAAGCAATTTGGGAAAAGCCTTCGTTTCTGGCGGTTTTTTCTAGTTGTCTCAAATCAGATATATGAAAACGTTTAGAAGACAAAGAAAACCACATGGTGTATACTATCTAATGTAAAAGATGCATTAAAACGTACCAGGGAAAAGTTGATTGAATTTTTTTCTAGTTTTACTAGAGCGATATGGCATACTGGTTAAAATGGAAGAAGCAATACTGCCCTGTAGAGGATTAGGTTCTTGCTCTATGAGTGGTAAAAAGGGCAGGATATTACCTAAAAGTTTTTGTGCATTATGTGAATTTTGTTTAATAACTTGGATAATCTCTTCTACACTAGTTGTGACAGATTCTTCACGCCAAGAGTCATAATCAGTACTCATGCACACAACTTGATAGCTCAGTTCTAACTCTCGAGCTAGTTTAGCTTCAGGCATCACAGTCATATTGATAATCCCTGCTCCCCATGATTTATATAATTTAGATTCTGCTCTACTAGATAAAGCTGGGCCTTCAATACATATCAATGTTTCTTGCTTGTGTAAAGGTAACGCACTATAGTTTATAGCTTTTTCTAAGACATCTCTTATAACAGGATCAAATGGTTCTCCAAAGGAGATGTGTACAGTAATATCTTCATCATAAAAAGTATTGTTTCTTTGCCGAGTATGATCTATAATCTGATCAGGTAAAATAAAATCCATGGGCTTAATCTTATCTTTCAAAGAACCCACTGCTGAAAAAGCAATAATGCGATCTACATTTAACATCTTCAGGGCAGCCATATTGGCTCTTTGAGGTATACGATGTGGTGGGAAAGTATGGCCAATACCATGCCTAGGTAAGAATGCGAGAGGAATCTGATTGGTACCATTATCATATGTACCTAATACAATTTTACCTGAAGGAAAGCCCCATGGTGTTTTAAAGTAAACTTCTTTTTCTATGGAGAGGCTATCTATATTATAAATACCCGTGCCACCAATAAAGGCAATACGACGAACAGGTTTATTACGCAGGGGGCGAACATAAAATTGACTAAACATCATATGCTGAATTCAGACATTTTACTCAGAAAGATCAACAACTAAACTAGAATAACTTTTTTTTGGATGTAGCCATTTGATAAGCTACTTGTGTCAAAAGCTTGACACCAAATCCAGTTGCTATACTAGGATACAACTGAAATGGAGTAGAGGTATACCCAATACCTGCGATATCAAGATGTACCCAATTAGTTTCCTTCTCAGTAAAGAGAGAGAGAAAAGCAGCCGCACTGGAGGCACCTCCTCCTCTACCACCAATATTATTATAGTCAGCGATATTAGATTTTAATAACTCTTTGTAATCATCCGAAAGAGGCATTGGCCATATTGGCTCAAGACAATCTTGGGATGCTTCCATCATAAAATTATGCAAAGCCTGATTGCGTGCAAATAAACCTGCATAGAAAGGGCCAAGTGCCACTACACAAGCCCCTGTAAGTGTAGCTATATCTATAATGAGATCTGGCTTATATTGTTTTTCAGCATAATATAATAAATCGCCCAGTACCAAACGACCTTCAGCATCTGTGTTTTGTACTTCGATAGTCAAACCTTTCAAAGACTGATACACATCACCAGGTTTAAGAGCAGAACCCCCTGGCATATTCTCAACCATTCCAACAATACCAACGGCATGAACATCTAAATTTAATTCAGCAATAGCAGATATAGCATGCATAACAGAGGCAGAACCCGACATGTCATATTTCATCTCGTGCATATTCAAGCTTGGTTTGATGGATATACCCCCTGTATCAAATGTAACTCCTTTGCCAACCAGAGCCAAGGTGGATAATTTTTTTCGTGTTTTAGGTTTATACTCTAAGACAATCATACGTCCTTCATTATCAGAACCTTGAGAAACAGCTAGAACACCACCAGCACCCATCTTGCGTAAGTCAGATTCAGTAAAAACTTGGACCTTTAGGTGATGCTGCTTAGCTAACAATCTAGCCCTTTCAACAGCCATCACGGGAGTATAATAATTGCTTGGCAAAGATTGTAGTTGCCTCATACCATTAACATGTCGAGACAGTGTACTATACCAAATAAAATAAGATTTATACTGCTCAAGAAATGATGTATCCACCAAAAAGACAACTTCCTTCAACAAAATAAATTCTTTAGAAGGTTCACTTTTTAAGAAGTCAACGGGATATAAAGCAATATGTAAGGCACTAGCAAATATATTTGCAAGGTCTTTTAGGGAAATCTCCCCTACGCATAAGGGAGTAAGATCAAATTGTACCTTAGAAAGACTAGTTATTTTCTGACAGGTAAAAACTATGGTCTCAGATAACGAGGACACCGTTAGAGAACTCTTAGTGCCTAGCCCAACATAAATAGCATTTACCGTATGTAATATTTCTTTAGGCTTTGCAGTAAAATATGGATAACCCTGTACATAGATAGGAGATTTGGTGGTTTTCTTAATTTTGCCTTTTGCTGTTTCTAAAGCAAACACAAATTTAACGACAACAATATCCAACGGAGTATCACTCTTAAAAGATGTTTTGAGTGAAGAATGTAATAAAGCTACATGAGATTTACGTGTTGTCATATTCGTATTTTCGCAGTTATTTCGAAGGTAACCATACCTAATCATACCCTACGATGTAAAAGGCTTGTCAATATATAATTTTAATTTGATTATGTCACATCATCATGCTATTACTTTGTTATTTGTCATATCTATTTTACCATATCAGATCTTTCTTAAAAGAATGTAGGGTGGAGAATCAAAATTACCTATGTATTGATAAACAATATCAGTGGTTGCCTATATTTGATTGGTTAACTGTATCTACGACCACTTTATCTGGCCTTCTTTTTGCCTCTTCTGAAAGTGAGGGGCGTACAGAAGAACCTACCGCACGTAGAAAACAAAAAGAGCGTGAAAAAGGCAGGGTTGCCAAAACACCAGAGATACCTAATATACTAGTGGCTATGGGGGGTTTGTTAGTTATATTCTTCACAGCAAATTGGGTACTAAAACGTATATATCATTTTATGACGATTCAATTAGGCCAATATCATTCCATGGGAGCATATTCTCCTGCAACCTTATTAAACTTATTAATGAGTACAGCTACTAATCTGGGATGGATGGTAGCCCCTGTTTTAATAGTAGTAACTATTATGGCCATCGTGGGGAATGTTAGTCAAGTTGGTATATTATTCTCATTAAAACCATTACAAATTGATTTTAAACGTATCCAATTTTCTCTATCTGGCATGATGCGTAAGGTGTTTTTCTCTAAACAAATTGCTTTTAATTTATTTAAAACTTTAGTAAAAGTAACCTTATTAGGTTGTATGAGCTATTTTATCATTCATAACGATTTTACTAGTATTCTAAAAAGTACAGCAATGAATGCAACAGAAAGCTTAAAAATGATAGGATATAGTGCTATCAAATTGAGCCTTATACTTTTATCCATATTATTTATTCTATCTATACCAGATTATTTTTTTCAAAAACGTGAATTTATTGAAAGTATTAAAATGACTAAGCAAGAGATTAAAGAAGAAATGAAAGAAACAGAGGGTGATCCTCTTGTCAAACAAAGACAAAAAACAAAACTATACGAATATAGTAAAAGACATATACTGCAACAAGTGCAACATGCAGATGTTGTGATTACAAATCCCACACATTTTGCTGTGGCTTTACGATATAATCCAGAGAAAGAAGATGCACCAAGACTATTAGCTAAGGGAACAGATCATTTAGCGTTTATACTACGTAATTTAGCTAACCGATATGATATTCCTATTATAGAAAATAAACCATTAGCCCGAGAGCTATATAGTAATGTAGAAGAAAATGAAATAGTCCCTGAAGAATTTTACCGTATCTTGGTAGATCTTTTCTTAAGTATAGAAAGTATTAGAGAAAAACTTGGACAGCAAACATAATAAGGTCGTGTTAACTATATGAAAAAATGGTATGAACAAACTGATATTATGCTGGCATTGGCAGTAATCTCTGTTATTGTCATGCTCATTATCCCCATACCTACGTTCTTGCTAGATCTTCTTATTGGTATTAATATGATGTTGGGTCTTATTATACTACTTACAGCTATGTACAGCCAAGAAAGTAGTGATTTTATGGTTTTCCCCTCCTTGCTGTTGCTCACAACTGTATATCGTCTAGCATTAAATGTAAGCTCTACTAGATTAATTCTATTGGAGGGTAGTAATTTTGATAGTAAAATGATTAGATCCTTTGGAGAGTTTGTGGTAAGTGGCAACTACATTATTGGATTGATTATTTTTCTAATTTTAATTCTAGTACAAATGATGGTTATTACCAAAGGTGCCACTCGTATTAGTGAGGTAGCGGCACGATTTACATTAGATGCTCTGCCTGGTAAACAAATGTCCATTGATTCAGATCTTTCTGCAGGAATTATAACTGAGGAAGATGCAAGAGAACGCAGAAATAAATTGCGTAAAGAAGTAGACTTTTATGGACAAATGGATGGTGCAACAAAATTTGTACAAGGAGATGTCCGTGTAGGCCTCATTATCACAGTCATTAATATTATTGGTGGATTAATTATTGGTGTATTTACAAAGAATGAAGGTTTTATAGATACTCTTAAAGTCTACACATTACTTACCATTGGCGATGGTTTAGTAGCTCAATTACCGTCTCTTCTTATCACTACAGCCACGGGCATGGTAGTAACCCGTGCTAGCTCCACTACGGATATTGGAACAGATATATCTGAACAGCTATTCCACAATCCTACTATCTTGTGGATTGTGGCAGGTACCTTGGCTATGGCATCTATTGTCCCTGGATTCCCCAAGTTACCCCTATGGTTTCTTGCTAGCTTTTGTGGTCTAATAGCTTATGTAATACAAAAAAATGCTAATAAACAATTTATAGAACAAGCTGAAATGGAAGAACAACAAAAAACAGTAGCCAAAACAGAAAGATTTTTAGATGATATTGGAATTGATCCCATTAAATTAGAAGTTGGTTATAATTTGATTACTCTAGTGGATGATTCACAAAGCGGTAATTTATTAGAAAAGATCACCTTACTTAGACAAAAGTTTGCAAAAGAATTAGGAATGATAATACCACCCATTCGCATTAATGATAACATGGAATTAGAAGGTAATGCGTATTCTATTTTAATTGGCGGGATAGAAGTGGAAACAGCCAGTGTATATCCCGACAAGTTAATTGCTATGGAAAAAGGCAGTCCCATACAAGATCCTATTGATGGGGAAAAATATACAGATCCTACTTTTCGAGTAGATGCTATTTTAATTCAACCAGAAAATAAAATAGAAGCTGAAAATCGTGGATATTTAGTGGTTGATTCCTATGACATTATTATTACACATCTTAGTGAAACATTAAAAAATTATGCCCCACAAATCATGGGCAGAGAAGAAGTTAAAATGTTAATAGATAAGATCAAAGAAAAAAATCCTTTTTTAATTGAGGAAATTAACAAGAATACTAGCCTTAAAACCATTCAACAGGTACTTCATAATTTACTTAAAGAACAGATTTCTGTCCGTAACTTAGTACTCATTTTAGAGACCATTGCTGATTATGCTGAAAAAGTTACTGATTCTGCTATACTGACAGAATTTGTTCGACAGCGTATAAGACTGCAAATTATCAAAAAATATGTTGTGAATAATACCATTGAAGCTATACAAATTGATCCTGCCATAGAAAATGAAATGCGTAAAACCATGCATATCGATGAAAAAGAAGGTAAAATTTTTGCATTACATCCTAATATGCAAACAAATATTAAAAATGCTCTATTTGAGACTTATAATAAATACCAAAAAGAATATAACCGTATACCAATATTTATTTGTACTGCTGTTATTCGTTTTGGAATATTACATATTCTAGAAAGAGAGTTACCTTTAAGAGATTTTGTTGTACTTGCTTATGAAGAAATACCTAATGATATACAAATTCAATCTAAAGACTATGTATCACTACCCGCATTAGAAGAGGTAAATACCTAATGAAATATGTTAAAATTACTGGACAAAAACATGCTGATACTTTAAGTAAGTTAAGAAAATTATATGGTACAGATGCTATTATTTTTAGTGAAAAAGAAGTTAAGTCTAGTTCGTTTTTCTCTAAGTTAATGGGTAAAAAATATTTTTTAATTGAAGCAGCCATTCAAGAAAAAAAACAACCTGATAAGCAGACCAAAATAAATATGCCACAATTATCACAAAAAGATATAGTCACAGATACAAAAAGTCAAGTGAATAATAAAACGTTTCTAAAGGACCTAAACAAACACCTTGAAAAATCTAATCAAACTTCCATTACTGATGAAAATCAGATGCATGTTCTTAAGAATGATGTCCGGTTTATCAAAGAGTTTGTATCACAGTTAGCCTATAATCAACATACTCCACCCAAGGTACCTGAAGAGTTCCAGAATCTTAATGATTACTTAATCAGTCAAGATATGGATCAACAGATAGCACAGACAATTATTCATAAAATTCAAACCTCGCTACCACAAAATAAGTGGCACAACACAGAAACTCTGTACCAATATACATTGAAACATCTTGTCTCTTCTATTAACTGTGTAAAAGAGTTTAATTCACAAAGAATAATTGCTTTTATTGGGCCAACTGGTATTGGCAAGACAACAAGTTTAGCAAAGTTAGCATCTCATCTTAAATTACAGCAAAAAAAGACACTTACTTTAATTTCTTTAGATAATTATCGTATTGCAGCAACAGAACAACTAAAGATTTATGCGAGAATACTAGATGCTGAATTTTCTGTTTGTTCCAATAATAAGCAACTTACAGACACTATAAAAGCCAGTAAGTCTGACTATATTCTGCTGGATACAGCAGGAATAAGTCATAAAGATAATAAATTATTAAAGAAAAATCAACTTCTACTCACGGAAGAAAATAACTCTTCCATACCATACATAGAAAAGCACTTAGCCCTATCAGCTTCTTCTAAGTTTAGTGACATGTTAGACATTGTAGAAAGTTTTTCAATTTTTCATTTTGACTACATATTATTGACCAAACTAGATGAGACCAATCAACTTGGCCATCTTATTAACTTGTTTAAAGAAGTAAAACAACCACTCTCTTTTTTGACAAATGGACAAAACGTACCTGATGACTTTATGGAAGCAAATCCAAACTATATAGCAGAATTAATTCTAAATCAGTATAAAAAATAATAAGATATCCTATGCCAACTTTATTCTATATATAATCAGGATGAGTACACGTGTATAATATTATTCAGTACTTAAAAAAACAGTTGTTGCGATCTTGGCAGATAATATATATTCAAGAACAGATTAACGAAATACATGCCATTGACCAGCAAATTGAAACAAGATGTTGTAGCTACTCCGGCAGATACCTTGTTTCTGTCCATACAAATAAACCTCAAAAAAACTTGCTTGGTGAGAGTATAGCGAAGTTTGATACTACTCTTGATTGGCGCTCTATTATTCAAGAACACATTGCATACTCAACTCTAGTAAATAATCCTATTTATAATTTTTCCCCTCCTTGGGAACTTATAATAGACACTAATCCTATTTGTGATCCATCTATAAAAAATTCTGTTCAAGAATCTTTGTTGGAGTTAGCCAATCAACTCAACTCTCTAACAAAACAATCTATGATGAATTGTTCTTTAGCATCATATGAAATTTCCCTAAAAAATTACTATACTACGTTGGTGAATGCAAATAATTTAAAAATATCTATCCCTTCAACCCAAATTAGTGTAGATTTTGTCTTATTGTCTCCAGACAAACAAGAAGAGATTAATCATTATGACACACGTAGATTTATTCAACACTATGACATAGTAGATTTAATCATAAGAGAGGCACAACATCTATCATTACATAAAATATCCTCATTACCGCCAACTAAGATAATGCATGTCGTATTCACAGACGAAGCATTAGATAATCTATTCGATTATTTTGTAGCACAAACGGATGGTAATGCTTTGTATTATAAATATGCTAGCCTTCACAAAGAAGCAAGTATTTATGAATATTCTGAAGAGATACCTACAAATTTTAATCTTGCTAGTGATCCTTTTATAAAAGGCGGGGGGGCATCACAATTATTTGATCAATATGGATTTCCAACTAAGAAAGTAGAACTAATACAAAATAGTAAATTAAAAAATTATTGTATTGATGGTAAACTTTCTCAATTATTGGATAAAAAGCATACGTCTTCTATGGGGAATATATGCATTCAGCCTGGTAGCCGTTCTTATCAAGACTTCCTTGATAACGGTGAAGAAGTATTAGAGATATTTAAATTTTCTTCATTTAATCCCAATAATATTACAGGTGCTTTCTCGGGTGAAATTAGATTAGCTTATCTTTATAAAAATAAAAACAAAACACGAATTAAAGGCGGAGCCATCTCTGGAACAAGCAGAAAAAATTTTATAAATGCACACTTTAGCAGAGAAACAATACAGAGAGGCTCTTACCTAGGACCCAAGGGAATACTATTTGAAAAAATGCAAGTAGCAGGTAGTGTTGGGTAGACCTTTGCCCCCTGCAATTGAAGATACAACCAAACAATTATAAGCTAGATTTCTTTACTACAATACACTGTAGAGGTAACTTTGAAGAAGCTTTTTTAAGCGCTTCTTCCATGATTTCATGTCCCAGACCACTCATCTCAAACATAATCTTACCCGCTTTTACGACAGCTACATAATGATCTACTCCACCTTTACCTTTACCCATACGCGTTTCAGCAGGTTTTTTTGTAACAGGCTTATCTGGAAAAATACGAATCCATACCTTCGCACCCCTCTTTACGTGGCGTATCATTACCACACGAGCGGCCTCAATTTGTCTAGAATTTAATTTAGCTGACGTTATGGCTTTTAAACCAACTTCGCCTAGATGTAGTTCATTACCACCTTTAGACTTACCTTTAAGTCTACCTCTACTTGGCTTACGCCATTTAACTTTTTTAGGAGCTAACATACTAATTTAACGTCTTGAAAACCTTTCATGATTTGGCTTTTGCATATTCAAATATGATTTAGAATTTGATGACATATTATTTTTGTTAGTTTGTTGATTCTTTTCGTTACCTAAATAATCACCACCATATACCCATATTTTGATACCAATTTTACCATAAGTTGTATCAGCTTCAGCAAAAGCATAATCAATCATAGCACGTAAAGTATGAAGAGGTACACGTCCCTCTGAATATTTCTGACTTCTTGCCATATCAGCACCATTCAGTCTACCTGAGACAATAATTTTAACACCCTGCACACCGCCACGTACTGTGGTATGGATAGCATGCTTCATTGCCCTACGAAATGATACACGTTCTTCTAGCTGGGACGCAACAGTATCAGCTAAAGACTGAGCTGACAAATCTGGATGAGATACTTCAACCACTTTTACTTCAATTGACTTATTTACAATACGACTCAAGCGAGACTTTAACATCTCTATGTTCTTACCTTTTTGACCAATGACAACACCAGGCTTCACACAATATAATTTAATATGTACTTTCTCTGCAAAACGCTCAATTCCTATTTTTGTAATAGAACTACGTCGATGTGTTTCCTTCACAGTCCTACGAATAGCAAAGTCTTGATGCAAAATATCTGTATAATCTTGCTTAGAAGCATACCAAATAGAATCCCATGTGCGGGTTATATTCAAGCGTAGAGATATTGGACTAACTTTTTGACCCATAATAACTATTCGTCCGACAGAACAACTATTATATTACTTGTTCTTCTTAAGATCTTACCTACTCTACCCCTGGCTCTAGGCCTGAATCGTTTCCAAGTAGCTCCTTGATTCACAACAACCTTTTTAATAAAAAGACTCCCTATCTCCACTGAAGGGTTAAGCACCCTAGCATTTGCAACTGCAGACTGTACTGCCTTATATACCATTTTCGCTCCTTTTTTCTTCATATGTTTTAAAGCATCTAATGCCTCCGTGGCATCGTACCCTCGCACTTCATTAACCACTAAGCTCATTTTTCTATGAGATATGCGAATATAATTAGTTTTACAAATAGCTTCCATGTTTATCTTTTTATCTTTTTATCTAGTGACGTATGTCCTCTGTAAGTACGGGTAGGAGCAAACTCACCCAATTTATGGCCAATAATTTCTTCAGTCACATAGACTGGTATAAATTTATTACCATTGTGAACTAAAAATGTAATGCCTATCATCTCAGGGAAAATAGTAGAGCGTCTAGACCACACCTTAATAGGTTTTTTATCTCCTGTAGCACGCACTTTTTCAACTTTTTTAAATAAATGTGCATCAATATAAGGACCTTTTTTTAATGAACGTGGCATCTATTTTTTCCTCGATGAAATAATCAAGCTATTACTACGCTTGTGTAATTTCCTAGTTTTTTTACCTTTCGTAATTTTTCCCCATGGTGTAACAGGGTGTCTACCACCAGAGGTTTTACCTTCGCCACCACCATGGGGGTGATCAATAGGATTCATAGCTACACCTCTAACCTTTGGTCTCTTACCCATCCATGCACTACGACCTGCTTTACCAATTGTAATAAGATTATACTGTGCGTTACCAACCACACCAATAACAGCATAGCATTCACTTTTAATTCTACGAGACTCACCCGAAGGTAATTTTAGCAGAGTATATCCTTTATCATGACTAGTAATGGTGGCAAATGTGCCAGCAGAGCGTGCCATTTGTCCTCCTTTACCACGTCTAAGTTCAATATTATGTACATTAGTACCAATAGGGATATTACCAACCGGAGAAGCATTACCTACGTTAATATCCACCTTGGTAGATGAAACTAGTGTTTGACCAATCTCTAATCCATGTGGAGCGATAATGTATCTTCTTTCACCATCAACATAGCATAATAAAGCGATATTAGCGTTACGGTTAGGATCATATTCTATGCTTTCTACCTTTGCAGTAATATCATATTTATTACGAACAAAATCAATAATACGATATCTACGTTTATGGCCACCGCCACGTCTACGCATAGTGATTTTTCCTTGATTATTTCTTCCTGCTTTTTTACGTAAACCCACCAAAAGAGGTTTATGAGGAGAGATATCCCCCGCAATATCATCTGATTTAAAGACTGTCTTAAAGCGTTGTGAAGGAGTAGTTGGTTTAAATCTTTTTAAAGCCATAATAACAATAATTTAGACATTTTTAAAAATATCAATTTTCTCCTTAGAATTCAAATAAACGTAAGCCTTCTTTTTAGTCTTTGTATATCCATAACCATATCTATTTTTCTTTCTTTTACCTCTCTGTACAAGGACATTAACTTTAGACGGCCACAAACCATAAATAGATTGAATGGCTTCTTTTACCATTTTTTTATTAACATTTTTATGTATCTCAAAGATATAAACATTACGCTCACGTAATGTTTCGGACTTTTCACTAATGACAGGCTTGATAATAAAATCAGACACATTCATACTGGCTTACCTAATAACGAAGCAACATGTTCAAAAGCATTCTCTGTAAAGAATAAACCATGATTATAAAATATCTTCCTAGCTGATAACCTATCAGACTGTATTAAAGTAACCCAAGGAATATTTTTTAAAGATTGCTTCAAGATAATATTATTTTTCTCTACTACTACTGTTATGTTAGCACGATGATCATTACTATATTTTTTTACCTTTGGGGAAGAGAAATACTCATCCTTAAAAGGAGCATTATATAAAATCTCACTCAAAAGTTGGAAGCCTGATGAGGTAGACAC
Organism: Leptospiria bacterium; assembly: GCA_965262015.1. Lineage (GTDB taxonomy): Bacteria > Spirochaetota > Leptospiria > Turneriellales > CBDBES01. Next base: position 282,213 of record OZ253494.1, on the reverse strand, counting down.
TTTAGGGAGATCAAACCTATCTAATAACATCACTTTCCCCGAGCTCAATTTATAAGCAATAATGTTCTTGTAGGCCACTCTCTTCTTTTTTCTACTAAAATGATATTTATAACTACGCACTACTGGACCAAAAGCAGTACCACCACCAACCCATACAGGTGAACGTGTAGAACCAGCTCTAGCATTACCTGTTCCTTTTTGTTTCCATGGTTTACGTCCACCACCTCGAACTTCAGCCCGGCTCTTAGTCTTATGTGTACCCTGCCTTAAGTTAGCATTCTCAGCTGTAATCGCCTCCCATATGAGGTGATGATTGATATTTTCTAGGCAAAATACAGAAGGAACTCCTTTCTTCTGTAGCTCTTTTGTTTCTAATGTGTAATAATCAACTTTCATGATATAGTTATTCGTCGCATATACTATTTCTGGTAGATATATAGTAACGAACCTTTTTTACCTGGCACAGATCCTTTGACTAACATGATATTTTCATCTGTCATAATATCGAATACCTTAAGGTTACTTACATTGACGTATTTACCGCCCATTCGTCCTGGCATCTTCTTAGCTTTATCAACTTCACCTGGGTAGGCACAGGCACCAATCGAGCCAGGTCCACGATGAAAATGCGAACCGTGTGAAGCACGCCCCCCCTTGAAATTATATCTCTTCATAACACCTTGGAAACCCTTCCCTACACCAATACCCCTGACATTTATCAATTCTCCAGGTGTAAATATGGAACAGTCAATTATTTCACCAACTTCATGAGAGATTTTACTATCACGAATTTCTATAAGTTCTTTATAATACTTACTAGTCATATTATGACTTTTCTGTTGATGGCCAATCTCGGCCTTGGTTAATGATTTTTCCGTACACTCTTGCGAAGCGATCTGAACCGCAGCATAGCCATCTTTTTCTTGTGTTTTTACTTGAGCAACTACACAAGGTTTAGCTTCAATAGCAGTAACAGGCAAAACATGATGCATGTCATCCCATACTTGAAACATACCTAATTTAATACCTAATAACGCTTTCATTAATTTAAACCTGTTATGATTTTATATCCACAGATACTCCAGCTGGTAACTGTAACTTCATTAAAGCATCAATTGTGCTGTTGGTAGGATTTAAAATATCAATCAGACGACTATGCGTTCTCATCTCAAATTGTTCACGAGCATCTTTGTGTACAAAAGTAGACTTGAGTACAGTAAATTTCTCAATTTTAATTGGTAATGGCACTGGACCAGCTATCTTAGATTTTGTCCTATGAACAGCACCAATAATATCCTGAGCAGACTGATCTAACAATTTATGATCAAAGGACTTGAGTTTAACTCGAATTTTCTGCATCTTAGAATACCACTACTACACTACACACTCAAAGTTACCATGAACATTCTATGTAAAGACCTTACTCACTACACCCTTACCGATAGTACGCCCACCTTCACGAATAGCAAATCGTAATCCCTCTTCCATGGCGATAGGGTAAATTAATTCTGCACTAATTGTTACATTGTCCCCTGGGTTAACCATCTCAACACCTTTAGGTAATTCAATACTACCTGTTACATCAGTTGTTCTAAAGTAAAACTGAGGCCTATAATTAGAGAAAAATGGTGTATGGCGCCCACCCTCTTCTTTAGTAAGAATTAAAATCTCTGCTTCAAATTTTTGATGTGGCTTAATACTAGAAACTTTTGCAATTACTTGCCCCCTCTCAATATCTTCTCTTTTGATACCTCTTAGGAGAATACCGACATTATCACCAGCTTGACCAAAGTCTAGTAGTTTTCTAAACATCTCTATACCGGTGATGGTTGTTTTTATAGTATCTTTTAAACCAATAATTTCAATTTCTTCGTTGATAGATACTTTACCTCTTTCTATACGACCTGTGGCTACTGTGCCTCGCCCCGTAATTGTGAAAACATCTTCAACAGGCATCAGGAAATCCCGATCAATATCACGTTTAGGATCAGGTATATAGCCATCAAGGGAAGATGCTAATTTTAGAATAGCTTCCTCTCCAAATTCTCCCGCATCACCTTCTACTGCTTTTAAAGCGGAACCCGCAATGAAAGGTACCGTATCAGCAGGGTATTCATACTTTTTCAACTGATCCTTGAGATCTTCCTCAACAAGAAGCAACATTTCTTCTCTTTCAGCTTCGGGTATCATATCAACCTTATTAAGAAAAACAACAATATGAGGAACGCCTACTTGTCTAGCCAAGAGTATATGCTCTCTAGTCTGGGGCATGGCACCATCCACTGCCGACACCACCAATATGGCTGCATCCATCTGTGCAGCACCAGTAATCATGTTCTTAATATAGTCGGCATGTCCTGGACAGTCTACATGAGCGTAATGTCGCTTCTCTGTTTCGTATTCTTGATGTGATGTAGCAATTGTAATACCTCTCTCCCTTTCCTCAGGAGCGTTATCAATTTCTTCATAGCTAATTACTTTATTTGTTCCACCAAACTTAGCGGTCAACACCGTAGTGATAGCTGCCGTCAAAGTAGTCTTTCCGTGATCCACATGTCCAATTGTACCAACATTCACATGCGTTTTACTTCTATCAAATTTTTCCTTAGCCATCTATTCCTCCTTCAAATAGCCAATAGTCCAAGCAAATTATTGCTTAAAATATTTCCTCTTTACCTAAACTAAAACATTAACCGCATTCAGCGATAACAGAAAATCTGTTATCGTATCTTTTGTTCAGTAAATTTTTAGCATATAGCTTATCAACTAAAAAATTACTAAATAGATCAACGAAACCTATTTCTTTGAAACAGGTTTCCACACTACTTTAACATCATTAGGAGACTTAATTCTATACCAATACTGTGTACGCCCCAATAATGCAAAACCAATATATCCACGCACTTTTAAACGCTTACCATTATCCTTGAGAGCAATAAAAGCTCTATAAATTTTACCGCTAGGAGGATGCAAAACCTTGCCCCCTGACCATTCATTCTCATCTGCATCATAAGTAAGACCCCATAACACATTCATACCAATCATGGGTTTATTCAATTTGTCTCCCTTACATTTTTTACAAATTGCCTTTGGATCTCTTCTCAATAACTTAAGAATACTTCCATATAGTACACCCTTCTTTTCTTTAATTCTAATAACGGATTTCTCTTGTTGAGTTTCCGTGTTAATAGTGACCCACAGACCAACTGGAGAATCATACTTACCTTCCACAACAGGGCGTGCAAACACACTTGTAAGCATAAGCAAACCGGAGCAGAATAGAGTTACAATCATTTTCATATGGAACCTCATTTAAAATATTTTTTTCGCTGAGATGAGCTTCCATTATACCAACCTGAAACGTCAAATAATAAATTTCTTGTATTATAAATACCCTCGCAGGGTTAATCATAGAGATGGACAGTTTAAGTATTTATAAGCCATTTTTCTTAAAAAGATTAAAAGTAAAGAGAACGACCAATGAAAATATACTATGAAAAATGGATACAGATAGAGTTATATTTAGAAAATAATATGACATATTGAAAAATAACACAAGAAATCAATATGCCCAAGTCTACCATATGATATAAAGTAAAAATAAAATCTAGAGTAAATGGGTATAACACATAATATACGTAATTCTTAACTCAAGAAATAAACACTGATGGTTACAATTACTCTTTCTAAGTTAAACAGAGCTTGTTTTTTCTATGTGTTATTTTTTATATTCTTGATACAGGCCATGATTGTTATTTTGTAAGACTAACTGGGACGATATAAACCAGCTAAAATAAACATGCGATTTAATCTGGGTACAAAAATTAGAAGTTATGCTAAAATCAATTTAGGCATTAAAGTGCTATACCAGTATAAAAATGGATACCATTGTATTTACAGTATTTTTGTCCCTATTAATTTGCATGATACCCTACACTTTAAAAAATCTAAAAAAGATCTTGATATACGAATAGCTGATACATCATCTCATTTGTCCCCCAAACTGACTCAGGATGTAATAGATTGTTTTAAACCAGAAAATATAGAAAATAATATATTATCCAGGACTTATAACTGGTTTATCAAATGGGTTTTTGCTAAACAGCAAGTACAGTGGCTAACACAACCTAAGAAGGTGGTACATCATTTAAACGGTATACAAATACATGTCCAAAAAAATATACCTTCGCCGTCAGGCCTGGGAGGAGCTAGTTCTAACTCAGCAACCTTTCTTAGATTTTTAGTTAGAAAAGTTCTCCCCTACTCTAACGTAAGTGAGTGTACATGGTTAACAAGATTACAAAAAGATGTCATTGAATTAGGTAGCGACATCCCTTTTTTTTTACAGAATCAACCTGCCCTCATTATAGGAACAGGTGAAATACACCGCTTCATTGCGTTACCCAGAATGTATGGTATCTTAGGAATACCTAACTTTGGTTTCTCTACCAAGAATGTTTATGCTCAACTAAATAGTCCTTTACAAAATGAAAAGCGTAACAATGATCGCTACGGTAGTCGGGTGAAGTTGTTATTGGATACTGTTGATCCATTGGCAATGCCGAGTGGTGGGAAGGAGCTGATATTTTTGAATATAGCTCACCTAACGAGCGTGTTCTCTGAACAAAAGATTCCTACTGATTTATGCTATTTACAGAATGACTTGTTTGATGCATGTACCCTACTCCAGAAAGAGCAAGCCAATTTTATCGGATATTCTATGCATACTCTAGCACAAAGTGTCTCTGAACACATCAAGAAAAAATCACCGGTTTTATATTCTATGTCAGGTTCAGGTTCGACATTTTATGCCTTGTCTAGTAAAAAAAACTCTACTAAACAAATAAAACACATATCAACAGTTATATCTCATCAATCATATCACGCATCATATATCCCTTTTCACACCTTGGGCCGTAGCCAAGCGGTAAGGCAGCGGGTTTTGATCCCGCCATGCGCAGGTTCGAACCCTGCCGGCCCAGCACTTATATCACCTTTCTGATAGTTAGTAGAGACAAATGCCTACTTATAATGATATACAAGTATGTATTCTTGCCGCAGGTAAGGGTAGCAGAATGCAGAGCAAGTCTCCGAAAGTCCTTTCTCTTTTACATGGTAAACCTCTAATATTACATATACTAGAGCGTCTGCTGAATATAGGAATCTATCACGTTGTTGTTGTTGTAGGCCATCAAAAAGAACTTGTACATATTGCCGTTGAAGCTTGGTGTCTTAAAAATCCTATTATGAACATCCGGTTTGCTGTTCAAGAAGAACAAAAAGGAACTGGACACGCAGTTTTATGTGCACAAGAAACTCTCTTTAGCAATCTATCTCATATCTTAATTTTAATGGGTGACGTTCCTAATATACAAGAGACAACATTAACTGATGGGATTATGCTTTTCCATAATGAACGACCTAGTGCATTAATTTTCACCACTCAAATGGACAATCCCACGGGTTATGGTAGAATTGTACGACGAGATAAAATGAATGTGTCCTATATTGTTGAAGAAAAAGATATAAAGACCAAGGAAGAAAGAAGCATTAAAGAAGTGAATACGGGTGCTTTACTTTGTGAACAAGAATATCTATGGAAAACTTTAAAGAATTTAAACCCCCAGAATGCACAAAATGAGATCTACTTAACAGATGTGATACAAGCCTTTATCAAAAAAAATCTAAATGTAATCACTTTTCTATGCAAGTTTCCTAAACAATTTGTTGGTATTAATTCACAGGAGCATCTTGAACAAGTGTCCACCTACCCTCTGGATGATTTGACCAGCATAGGTACATTATCTCGCTAAATATGATAAATGATACTCTAAAAATCTTTAGTGGGAATTCAAATATTCCTCTATGCGAAAAGATAGTTGATGCGATTGGTTTTGAAATGGGAAAAATAGAAATCTCTTGTTTCTCTGATGGAGAAACCCTTGTAAAAATACTGGATAACGTAAGAGGAATGGATATCTTTATTGTGCAGTCTACATCTCGTCCAGTGAATAATTTTATTGTAGAGCTACTGCTTTTAATTGATGCTTTTCGTCGGGCATCTGCTAGACGTATTACTGTCGTTATGCCCTATTATGGCTATTCCCGACAGGAGAGAAAGTCCGAACCTCGTGTGCCAATATCCGCCAAGGTAGTAGCTAATATTATTGAAATAACAGGTGCTGATCGTATTTTATGTATGGATCTGCATGCTGATCCCATACAAGGTTTTTTTGATATCCCAGTAGATCATTTATTTGCTGCCCCTATGTTTATTAAATATGTACGTACTCTTAGTCTCAAACCCATAGTAATTGTGTCACCTGATACAGGTGGTACAGAAAGAGCACGCTTTTTTGCTAAACATTTAGACTCTGAGATTGCCATTGTAGATAAGAGGAGACATTCAAAAAATCAATCTGAAGTCATGAATATTGTTGGGGATGTATCTAATAAACACTGTATTATTGTAGATGATATTATTGATACAGCTGGTACAGTATGTAAAGCTGGACAGGCTCTTACAGATGCTGGTGCATTATCTGTACGAGTGCTTAGTACACATGGTGTTTTATCAGGCAACGCTCAGAAACGCATTGAGCAAGCCAACATAGAAGAAGTCATTATAACAGACAGTATTCAACTACCAGGGGGAAAACTGATTAATAAAATCAGACAGATATCGGTTGCCTCTTTGATTGGCGAGGCTATCCTGAGGATTCATAATGAAGAATCTGTTAGCTCTTTGTTTGTTTAATAGAAGGAGGTTTATAGATGCAAACAACACAAAATAACATTACACTACAAACGAGGAAACGCAGTAAAGATATTCGTGCAAAAAATCTTTTAAAGTTAGGTTTTATTCCTGCTGTTTTATATAGCCATGGGAAAACTCAACACATTGAAGTAGCAAAGAAAGATATGCTTCACTTATTTTCTCAAGGGATTTCGGAATCTACATTAATATCACTTGATTTAGGTAAGACTCAGGAAACTGCTTTTATTAAGGATTATGAGGTACACCCTATTACAAGTGAGATCATCCATATTGATTTCTATAAAGTAACTTTCGGTGAAAAAGTAAGGACACATATTTCTTTAAAATTGATAGGCAAACCACCTGGAGTTAAAGAAGGGGGTGTATTGGAAACATTTCTATCTGAACTAGAAGTTGAAATGCTACCTAAAGATCTTGTTGCATACATCGAGGTAGATATTTCTTCACTGAATATTGGTGATGCTATACACATAAGAGATATCATTCTTCCCTCAGACACGAAACTATTCCTGAATAACGACGTTACCGTATGCCACATCTCTGTTTCGGCTAAATTAGAAAGTGAAGCAGTCTCAGTGGAAAATGAAGATGAACTACAAGACGGCAGTTAGGAGAAATATTACATGCCTAAACGTAGTCTGATACCCCTAAAGTTGGTAATTGGTCTGGGCAATCCCGGTGACAAATATATTAATAACAGGCGTAATATTGGTTTTCGAGCTATTGATGTTTTTGCGAATAACATGAATATTCGTATAAAAGCCAAGAAAAAAAAGTCACTCTTGGGTAGGGGTGTGTTTGAAGATCAGGAAATTGTTTTACTAAAACCACAAACTTTTGCTGAACTCAGTGGGGAGGCTGTTCTCTACATTGCCTCATTTCTCAAAATTTCTGTCAAAGAGATTATTATCATTCATGATGACTATACTCTGCCTTTTGGTGAAGTATATCTTACCCGAGGCCCTATAGAATCAGAACATCTAGGAATACAATCCATTCAAGTGGCGCTTAAATCAACCCAGTTTGTTAGAATACGTATTGGTATTGGATTTAAAGAACAAGAGTTAGCTGAAGAACAACGACAAAAACATCTTCAGGCTGATTTTACTGTACAGGAGAATATGGCAGTGCTGGAAACTATTAATGATACAGAAGCTGCCTTGCGAGCACTCTTTACCCAGGATATTGATGATGTTCTTTCAAAGTATAAGCTGGGATTCTCTCTTAAATAAACTTAGTCTACATAACCACGAGGTGCTTAGTTGCCTTTATCAATCACCTGAGTGGCTATTGGGTTTTTCTGGTGGTGCCGACTCTGTTCTCTCGTTATGTTTTTTGATTCATCTACATTTACACTACCAATGTGATGTGGAGAATATTCATGTATCATCAGATTCTTGTCGCAAGAAACGTGTATTAACCATTGTATATATTCATCATCAAATGTCGCATAGCATGTTGGCAGATCGTGCCAGGGTTTTTGATTACTTTAAAAAGCAATTGAGTAAAGTTCATGGCTTAACAATACATTGGGTGATAATTGAAAAAGATGTACCAGGTATAGCTAAAAAAATGGGCTGGTCATTTGAATATACAGGTGCTGTAATACGTAGAAAACTTCTTGCTATATTACGAAAACAAACAGCTGGTGTGATTATCTTAGGCCATACGTTATCTGACTGGTACGAAACTTTGATCATGCGTATTAATCGAGGTTCTAGTCTTCCACATCTTATGCCCCACGCTTGCATTAGTGATCATTTTACGTATTACCTCATACGTCCTCTATCCAACATGTTTAGACAAGAAGTACGTGATTTATTACAAAATAACCACATACCATATTGGGATGACCCAACTAATACAGATTGTCGTATACTAAGAAATAAGATACGTATCGAATATCCCATTTTAAATTACCAAGGCTTACGTAAAACAGCTAATAACATGTTATTACTACAACACAAAAAAGCAAATATATGGTGTAAACATCATATGATTTTTATAGTAGAAGAACAAGAGGTGCGTATACCCTACGAAACTTTTAAGCAGTTACAGCCAATTGAACAGACAGAAGTAAAAATGTCATGTCTACGCTATATTGGTTTTCCTGGATTTTCCCAAACAATACGCATACTTTTATCCAAAAAATATTTTATTCATCCACCATTTTGCATGGAATTAGAATATTGGAATGGCTTATACCTTACTTTTAGACGAGGCCGTTTTACACTGGGTAAAATTCAGAAAAAAACAAAAACTGCATGCTTACACTATAAGACACAATACCAATCTGCTCACTATTCACTTCAACCCAGTGTATTCCTTGCTTCGCATATCACAAAAAACTATAAAATTTCTCTTAATTTTGGACATAAATCTGTAAAAAAGCTTTTAAATGAAAAAAAGATATCTACTAGACAAAAACACAACTTATACCTTTTACTGGATGCTATTTTATCACAGAATATTCTTTACATCCCTTTATCAATCTATGGTCAAAAAGATATTATTTTGCAACCCAAGATACATTGTTGATGATGACTTATGACTGCTAGGAATTATCGTAAAGAACCCTACTTAGGCATCGTCTTTAACAGACTAGACAATTATTTTGGTAAAGCAGAGCCCCCTCTAGAGCACAATAGTGTAGAACAATTATCTATGGCAGTGATCTTATCTGCACAATGTACAGATATCCGTGTAAATATAGTGACAAAACTACTTTTTACTGAATGTCCTGATATGTTTACTTTAGACAAAATTACCCTTTCTAGACTGGAAGAAATTGTCTATTCCACTGGTTTTTACAAAAATAAAGCACGCAATTTAAAAAAATTAGCTAATATACTAGTTAAAGAATATAATGGTAAAATACCAGATGATTTTAGTATTTTAACTCAACTACCAGGAATTGGTAGAAAAACAGCCAATGTTATAATGGCAGTTGCTTTTAATAAAACACCAGGAATTGTAGTGGATACACATGTTCGTCGTATAACACAACGTCTAGGCCTTACCTCTAAGACAAGCCCCGAAACAATTGAAAAAGATCTCATGTCTTTCTTGCCAAAAAAATATTGGAAAGACCTACCTTTATACTTAATATTTTTAGGAAGAAAATTTTGTAAATCACAAAATCCAGTATGTAAGGATTGTATCATGCAAGATATTTGTCCTTCAGCATCCCAAAATATAGTCTAAACTGGCAGTTATTTTTGCTGATTTGGATTAAGAGGCAACAAGCTAGTAGCGATCAAATTGACATTAACAAAACATTTGCAATCAATATTCTTCGCCTAATAAGCATGTGCTAAAATTGTTCTACCTCCACCATTTTAGCAATAATGGTGCAAACGGCTTGTTTCATTTTATATTCTCAATGATTTTTATTTCGTGAGATTAGATGATTAATCATTTTTTTTATCCGCTGATTTTTTTTTCAATAAAACTTATTGTAAGTTTAATTTCTTCGATATATCTATCTTTTTTCCATCGTTGTTCATCCTTGAGAAATCCTTTCAACATCCTGAGTGAATATTCATGGTATCTTTTGAAATTTCTTAATTCAAATATAATCGCTGTTTGTCGATCAAGATACATGTCTTGACCCTTCTCTGGTTCAACTAAGTCCTTTACCAGTTGATAAAAATACTTAAATTCCCTTTGCTGTTGTTCTCTATTTTTCTTGTCAAAGTATTTATAAATCAAGAATATTACCGGTGCAAAGATAGCTATTTCTGCTACACCTAGAATTACAAGTTCTGTCATTATTCCTCCTCAATGATTTTTATTTCATCTTACGAGTTTGCACGCCTCATCGGTTGGCTCAAATCGTAGTTGCAACTAGTTCTATCCATAGATGTTACATCAATCAAAAAACATAAATTTTTAACATTATCAATGACTTTATCCCAATTAGTTATGGAAATCTTGGCTCCAGATTGTAATAAATTATCAATTATTCTATCAGGCATATATGGATACTTTGACTCATATTCAGCTTTGGTATCAATATTGACCCAATTACTATTGGGGTAGATGATGGCTTTCTCATGATCTCCATGCGCAGCTATACATTCTGTGCAGTTCGTAGTAGGTAATTGAATAACAAGCACACCGGATTTTTTGTTTACAGTCCCATCAAACATGCTTGAGTATATTTCCCAATCAACATGTTTTCTATTCTTTGTTTCAGTTCCAACAAGAACAATGGTTACTGTTGAGTCTCGCAAGTAATCATCTCGTATAAGTCGACGTATACCTTGATCAGATAATTCTTCGTTTACGTCACCAGTATCTACCGAAGCATCTATAAATATATCGCCATGTTCATTAAGCCGTAAAAGATATTCCTTGTATTTTTGGTCATTAGCATGATGATAACTTATGAATACTTTGTGTCTGATTTTTTTCATATTTTATTCCTCGAGATTGGTCAGGTCTTCAACACCAGCCATATCAGCTAACATAACTGTGTAGGTATTTAATACTTTTTGAAGGTCTTGGAGTTCATTCCTAAATTGCTTGCATACATCAGAGTCATTAAAACCTGTTTCAATGGAGATCTTGTGCCATTTTGCTGTAAATGGCCTCACTATTTGGTTCAACACAACTATTGCAAGTTTTGTAAACTCTATACACTCCCTGCCATTATCCTTAATTATAGATTGCGTGGTAGGGAATATAGAATAAATACTGGTTAATGCTGTTTGTTCGTCTCCATCGTAATCACCAAGCACTTGTGTTGTAATTCGAGTAAGCAACTCTATGTACATGTCCCAAGCGGCTTTTTTATCTGGTTCAGATGGCTTGAACTCCATTTCCAAGAATGAGGTTTTAATTTTGAGAGATGTCATACCCCGCTTTCCCAGCCATTCACTCAATTTCATTTAAGTTTCTCCTCCATTGTAGATAACTAATCCTAGTGCTAAAGATTGTACGGTTATGCTTGATTATAATCTGTCAAGTCCAAATCTAACAAAAATTATTTTACACCCTCAATGATTTTTATTTCATCAGCCGTGAGGCGGTAAAGCTGATAAACCATCTTATCTATTTGGATTTCAATATGCTTGACCGCTGTTTTATTTATTTATACAAAATACGCTTTTTACTTTGCACTATAGCTTGTAGAGTATTTCTAATAGCAATCTCCTGATAGTATCACAGTTGCAAGGTGTCGCTTTTATTCTCAAAAGGTACTCATGTAAATTTGTCTTGCCAATACTCGGCTTGTTTACTTGATATATCCTTAGGATATGCCTTGCTCCACATTTTATCTGGGCTTAGAAAATCCTCCACTAGAGCCTCTGTGCCTATTTGCATACAGATACTATAAATCTCACTACCGTTGGTAGCGTAGGCAATCACTGCATTTAATCTTTTGGCATAGTTTTTTGCTTGCTGCACACCCTCGCTCACTGCCAAGCTCGCCCTCTTCGCCTCCACTACTGTTAGTTTGATACCCTTATACACTAGCACATAATCGGCTTTTAATACCTTGCCTCTACTACCGCCCACCTGTATCCTACCATCGGTAATCTTATGCTCACGCAAAATCTTGGCACCAGCAACAACACCCCAACCGCTAGCTTTGAGCTTGGGCTCAATCAATTCTGCTCTGGTTTGGGTTTCATTCATCATGCTATTTTTTATGTTTTTTTGCTCAAAGATATAAGTAAACTTTGATTTTTTGGCTTGTATCTTTCTTTATCAAGATGTCAATGAGTTTTTCCTTTGGCTATTTTATCTTTATCATTTTATTATAATGCTTTTCATAGCCATTTTTCTTAAACACCAAACTAAAAGCCTCTTTGAAGTAATTGTAATCGAACTCTTTAGAATCAAAAATATTCTGACCAGAAGAATGAGATTCTCTGTTTATATATCTGTAAAGAGCCTGACATTTATTATTGTCTTTCAATTCCGATTTTTGAAAAACATCGTTCAAATCCACTTTTTCAATAAAATTAAAAAAGTATTCAATAATATTTCTCATACAGTTTGCAATTAGTGCAGGCGGTTGCCCGTCATTTTTTATAATCTGCCAATAAGCGTGATAATCGTTTTGAATTTCCTCATATCTCATTTCATCAAAATGACTACCATCAGAGTTTTTAACTAATCGAAATAATTTTTGATTAGCCTCTCTACGTTCATGATTTATATCAGTTAACTCATAGAAAAAATATAAATTATGTGTTAGTAAAAATACTTGTTTATAATTCTTTGAATTTAGGAATTCTGTTTTTATCAACTGCCCAATATTAAATATGTAGATATGCGATAAACTAGAAATGGGGTCATCAATTACTATTATCTCTTTTCGCCCTGTTTCCGTAGAGTTTATTTTTTTGTCTTTGCATAACTCAACAAAGTATAGAAAAGTGATAATCATTTTTTCTCCCTCGCTTAGAGTCTCGAATATTTTTGTTTCTAATTTATCTGCTGAATTGCCTCTTACTATTTTGTAAAAATTCTTCTTATCTACATCTTTTTTTATAATAAAACTATCAATGCCTAAATCTATTAAACGTCCATTTATCTTATCAATGGCATCTTCTATATTTGTTGTTTTTTTTTGTTCTTGTGTAATGATATTATTTTGATTTTTAATCTCATCGTTAAGTATTCTTACATCTTCTTCTAACAAATATTTTTTTTCCTTAAAAGAACGCTCCTCTTTGATATACGATGAAATTATTTGGTCATAATCCCAACGCATAATATCCCAAAATATTTTTTTTATATTCTCTAATTCGTTTTGTTTATTGTCTAATTTTTTATTGTATTCATCAATTGTTTTATTGATACCTCTAATAAATTGATTAAAAGTTTCAATCTCTTTTGTTGAGTTCTCAATGGAAAATCTTTGACTAGGGTTTTCAATTTTTTTCTCTATTTTACTCTTGTTAGATTTCAAAACTTCAATAACTTGATTGTATTTGTTTTCAATCTCAGTTACCTGCTCTAGAACAAACGGATTTGTTTTGTATATTTCAATAGATATAATTGATTTTATAGCAGTCTCATAGTCTGATAATAATTGTCTTAGAGTATCTTGATCTTTTTTATAAGATTCATCAAAGTAGCTTTTTATATCCGAAGCAACGGTGTTTGTAATTGTATTGCTTTGGCAAAAAGGGCAAGGATTGCCATTTTTATCAATTTTACTTGGCAAATATTCCAACCCTTCTTTTACCCAATCAGAATTTTTCAATTTTTTGATTAAATCTGCAAAAGTGCTATTCTCATTACCAATAATTTCCTTTTGAAAAATAGCGTCTGTTTCTATTGTATGTTGAAAAAATTGAATAATTGACAATGGGGAATATTTTTGTGCATCCTTACCGAGCAAAGATTGAACATCTTTTTCAAGTTCTTTTATTGTTTTACTGGGTTCTGTGGTTGGTTTCTGAATAGATAAAATATAGTTAAAAAGTTTCTTTTGTTCTTTTTTCAAACCATCTAAACAAAAATCTAACACTCTATCCCCGCCAGAATAATTAATTTTAATTTCCCATGTTTTATTTTCAGAAGTTGATTCCTTTTCAGCGATGCTTGTGTTTATTGTCTTAATTTCACTATCTTTAGCTTCTTTATTTTCATTTAACTTATCTCTCTTTTTTTTCGTTTCTAATATTTTCTGCTCTGCTTCTTTATTTTCCTTTGATAGCGTAAAAATTCCTTCTAAATTATCAGGCACATAGAAAAACTCATCGATAAATTTTTTATTATAAACCGATATATTTTCTTCATCTGTTATGCCTTCAATAGAACAACCTGAGTATTTATTATCATTTCTATCATATAAAAAATTAGAAAATATGCTTTTCCCCGTGCCATTTAGCCCATAGACTAGATTAACCTTTTTATCAGTTTCTAGTGAAGTTATAGTTTTATAACTCGCTACGTTACTAATGTTTATTTTTTTTATCATAATTCTCCGTTAAATGCTTTTGTAGTATGCTCTTTTTTAGCTCATCCAAATAAGTTATTTTTTGCTGGTAGATAGTTTCCAGTTTTTTTATTTCTAAAAGTTGTTTTATTTTTTTATCATTACGGCCTCCTCAATGATTTTTATTTCATCTTACGAGTTTGCACGCCTCATCGGTTGGCTCAAATCGTAGTTGCAACTAGTTCTATCCATAGATGTTAGTGCAATATCATGCCCGCCATGCTTAACTCTTTCTGCAACTCGCTCAATAGATAATTGCACGCTCGGCAAGTAGAGATAAATCAGCTCAACAAACCAATCATCTGCCTGTAATTGACGAATGAGCTTCAAGTAACTTCTACCCGATAAAGTAGTTTCAAAGGCAAAATTTTTCTTACGCATAACGGCTTGTTTAATTTGTTGTAAAAACAGGCGACTGGCGGTTATTGATTGCTGAGTTGAATCTAGGGGCGACAAGCCAACAGCAATTAAGTCGGCGTTGATAAAATACTTGCAAGCAACATTGTTCACCAGATAATCGAGTGCAAAAGTCGTTTTACCCAAACCATTGACCCCACCAATAATGGTGTAAATGGGCTTACTCATTTCTCACCCTCAATAATTTTTATCTCCTCCTCAGTGAGGTCATAAAGTTTGTAAACCATCTTATCTATTTCGGTTTCTAGTGTGCTGGTGTCTTGCCCATGTTGTTTGGCGGTGAGAATTTTATCCACTAAATCTATAAATGGCTGTTGTTCTGGTTTTGATATTTTAGGGATGGGGAGTTGTTCTATTTCATAGCCTTGAACATGATTATTGGATGAAGTGATTCGAAAATACCAATCCATAAATTTAGCGTTTAGCAGAGCCATAAAATAGTGGTTTTCACTTTGGTTTTTAAGTAGAGTTTTATTCACTGAATTTCCCCACAGTAGCCGCTCATTGTTATTATCTTTCACCGCAAAATGCAATCTCCTGGCATCATTGGTCCCAGTAACTTG
This sequence comes from Leptospiria bacterium, assembly GCA_965262015.1. GTDB lineage: Bacteria > Spirochaetota > Leptospiria > Turneriellales > CBDBES01. The sequence goes on along the minus strand of OZ253494.1, from coordinate 266,495 downwards.
CTGAGAAATAAGAAAGTTATTATCCTGATTTTGCTGGATTTTATCAGTCTTAAACCCTGCAACAATATATTCATCTACCATTTCATATTTGATTGTATACTGCCCAACATGTCTACCACGCATCAGTTTAACAGAGGTTAATTCATTGGAAAATTGAGATGAATGGGCGGTTAAATTTATATCGCCCTGTTGCATTGATTGAATAAAGGCTGAAAGCGGTTTGATTGAAGGGTTATTAGCTATTTTTTGCAAAATAGTGGTGTTGCCTGTTGCAATTTTTGGGAAATATAAAAATTTTGGATAAAGTGTATGTATTGTTGCCTTTTCAATGGGTGAAAAAATTAGTTTTTTAATACTTTCACTGTCATTGTTGATGGATATATCAATAGTGCAATTATCAACGGATTGTTTAATAAATTGATAAATACAGGTGCCTTGTGTAACTGAGTTAAATACCTGTCTTTCTCTTGATGTTGCCATTTTTGGAAACTCGATAATGTGCTTGAGTTGTGTTTTATCTAATAATAATTGCCGTGTTCCAGCAGAGGATAAGTCGCCCATTAGACTACTTTGCACAATCATTGTGGCAACGCCGTTATTTTTGCAAAGATTATGGGACAATTCTACAAATAATTTGTAAAGATTTTGTTTGCCCTTGTCTATTCCTTGTGAATAAGGAAAGTTAGTTTTGGCATAGACATTTCTTTTTACTTGGGCATAAGGTGGATTACCAATAACAATATCGAAGCCGTTTTTAACACCAAATTGCCATTCAAGATGAAACCAATCAGCTACAGCATTTTGATTATATAAATCCCAGTTGGCGATTTTTCTCACTCTGGCATAAAATTTTTCAGCGTTTTCTTTTGCCGTGGTTTCAGCTTTTCCCCATATATTTTTCTTTTTTAGAGATTCATCATGGTGGGATATGAGTAGCATTATCTTTTTTTCTGACGCAATATTTTCTTCTAAGTCTATAATTTTATCTTGCCAATTCTGTTGCTCTTTATCACTAGCACGGTTTGTATTATCCGATGAAAACGTTCTTTGTTTTTCTCCATCTATTTTATTCTGGTAATGTTTTTTATTTTTTATCAATTTATTTGTCTTTGTATCGACAATTTTCATTGCCTCTGCCCAGACGCAATTCTGTTGATAATCTTCCCGCAGTAATTGAGATAACTCTTGTCTTAATTGCTTATCTTTGTTGCGGTATTCGTGTTTAGTTTTTAAGGTCTTGGCACTAAAATGCTTATGCCGTATTTTAGCTAATTGTTGTTGTAGTTCTTCTATTTTCCCCTTAAACATATATGTGGGCATCTCGCCCAAAGGCAACAGGCTATTGGCAACAATAAATTTGGTTTCTAAATTAGGCAGGGCTTTGATGGTGTAATTATCGGCTTTGTCCTGGTTGGGGGTTTGCTCAACGGTTAAGCTGATAAAAAAGCGTAGTTTGCATATTTGAATGGCGATGGGTTGGATGTCCACGCCATAAATGCAGTTTTCGATTAGCATTAATTTCTTGCCATAAGCGTTATGCTGGTTTTGTTGTGAAAAAACCTGCTCTATCGCCGCTATGGCACTAGTACGACTGGCTTCATCGGGGATTTGTTGTGCCTTGTCGATTTGCTGTTGTTTGAAGTGGGTGTTTTCTGTATCCACTTTTTCTAAAATTAGCACCAGCCGTTGTAAAACCCCCATCGGATAAGCACCACTGCCCACCGCTGGGTCAAGAATTTTTAGCTTATCTATGGCGTGGATCAGGGTTATCGTTTGTTGCTTACTCAAAGTGTTTTTTTGCTTGGTGAATTCAGATTCATCAAACAGGGTATTGATCTGCTTGTCTGTTAGATCTGTGTGCTGATAAAAATACGCTTTCAGGCTTTCATCCACCATGTAATTAACAATTTCTCGTGGGGTGTAAAAACTGCCAGTGGCTTTGCGAGCCTGTTGTCCTGTTTCTGGATTAGAACTGGCAAGCAGGTTTTCAAACACCTTGCCCAATAGTTCGGGGTCAAGGGCAACTTCTATGTCTAGAGAGGTGCTTTCTTCGACGGTAAATTGGTATTGATTAAATAAATCAATCAAGCCTAAATCATTTTCATCGTTGTTGAAAAAAAGCTGATTGCTAATTTTTAATGGGTTCTTTTTGTGTTCGGAAAATCCCTCCATCCGTATCATGGCTTTTTCTGGGCGAGTATTTGCATTCCAATCATCAATAAGTTTCTTATGTTCTTGGTTGATTATTTGATCACCGTAGCTATTTTTTTTAGTATTATTATTTTCATCTAATACAAATTCATTTAATTTTTTATCCAAACTTTCAAATAAACCACCATTTAAAAAAGGTGTTTCAGTAAAGGACGATTTCCATTTTCCCTTATTTTTTACTAAAGCGTGATAACGATAACGGTATTGATTGCCGTAGTCTTTATTTGCACCTTGAGTATCTTCTTCATCTCTAAAATCACGTTTATTAATTTCAACATTGAGCGTAGCAAAAAATAGGTTTTGTAATATCGCTTTATAAAAACTGCTGGGTTGGTTGTAATCAATCAGATTTTGTAATTTCTCTTGGTTAAATAAATCAGGATTAATGAGTTTTTTCTCTTTAATAAACCATATGAATAGCAGGCGAGTGAGAAGGCGAATCAGGCTGGTTTGGATGTGATTTTCCATTTTTTCATCATTTGGGAAAGTAACTTGATTGTGTGCCTTTTCATACCATCTATAAAGTTTATCGTAAAATTCTTTATTCAATGCTTCAACGGCAAAATCTTCTTTTAGGTCTTGCAGGGTGGATTGGTTGTTAAGTTTTTTAAATCTTTCTTCTGCGGTTCTGGTTTTGGTGTTCTCGCCAAATAGGTAAGTAAAGCGTTTGCTGGCTGTTTGCTCTTTTTTAATACCTTCAGCGGAAAAGCTATATTCAATGGCAATAAAACTAAACCGCCATTGCTGGTTATCCGCATCAATATAAACCGCCAAGGCACCGTCTTCTGTTTGGATTTGCTTAGCAACTAAATTACGTAATTGCACACGATTTCTGCTTAATTGGGTGTTGGGTTTGATATAAATTTCAAAGACGGGAAGTTCTTTATCATCATGGGTGGTGATTGTGCCTAGTCGTTGAAAAAATTTAACATCATTATTTTCTATGCTGATAGGGGCAAGATTCTTGGAAAACTTAAATTTGTCCGCTAGAAAATCAAGGTAATTATCTCGATTGTAGGTTTGTTTTAATAGTAATAGGCTCATTATTTAGTTCTATTTATTAATGATTTATACATAAGATTGTGAAATAATAATTTTTAGATTTTTATTTATAGATTTTTGTTGCTTGTTGGGATTGTCTTCTATGTGGCTATTAACGTCATATTTTTTGATATCACAATTACAAGTTCTGCTATTATCCCTCCTCAATAACTTTTATCTCATCATCGGTTAGGTCATAAAGTTTATAAACCATCTGGTCGATTTGGGTTTCAATATGCTTGACCGCTGTTTTATTTATACGAAACACACTTTTCTTATAAACGTTAGCAAAACGTTTATAAATTTTGTAATATTTTAATCAGATCAACATTTACTTCCAGATCATTGGTTTATTTTTTAAAGTGTTTTAGTATCTCATCAATTGGTGTTATCGATTCTTGTTGATTTTTATGCATTGAATAGGCAATGCTGTCAATTATTTTGCGTATGAAATCTTGATAATGTGGATTGTCTTTAGTTTGTTGTATTTTTTCAAACATCTTTGCCATCGCTAACCGGTTGCTGGCTTCAATTCGTAGCTGTTTAGCGTTGGTGTATTGGCGGATAATAATAAATGTAATAATTGATGAGAAAACATAAAGAGGATACAAATTTTTATAGTCTGCTTTAAGACATAATATTGAGTACCATAAACCAATGAAAACACCAATGATAATCAAAACACTTGCCCAAAACCACCTACCCTCTCCTTTTTTGTACTCGTCTCTTAACTCTTTGAAAATGCTCTGAAAATTTTGAACTTCTGTAACCTTCTCATCTGTTTTCTTAACTGTTTCTTCAACTTCTGTAACTTTCTCATCTGTTTTCTTAACTTGCTCCTTTGGAATAACAGTCGGGTCTAATTGATTTACCTCTTTAAAATCTTTTATAGCCTCTTGTTCTTTGCCTATAATTCGATAAGCCAAACCACGATTGTAATAAGCTGAAATATATTCAGGATTTAGTTTAATGACTTGACTATAGTCTTCAATAGCACGGTTATGTTCACCTTTATTACTATAAACCCCGCCACGATTGAAAAAAGCATCAGTATTTTTAGGGTCCAATGCAATAACTTGATTGTAATCCTCAATAGCGTGGCCATGTTCACCTTTACTACTATAAGCCAAACCACGAGCGTAATAAGCATCAGTATTTTTAGAGTCTAATGCAATGACTTGACTATAGTCCTCGATAGCACAGTCATACTCACCTTTATTAAGGTAAACCCCGCCACGAGCGTAATAAGCTGAAGTATTTTTAGAGTCTAATGCAATGACTTGACTGTAATCCTCGATAGCACGGTCATACTCACCTTTCCTGCTATAAGCCCCACCACGAGCGTAATAATCTGAAGTATTTTTAGGGTCTAATGCAATGACTTGATTATAGTCTTCAATAGCACGGTCATGTTCACCTTTACTACTGTAAACCTTGCCACGATTGAAAAAAGCATCAGTATTTTTAGGGTCCAAGGCAATGACTTGACTGTAGCCCTCAATAGCACGGTCATGTTCACCTTTACTACTATAAACCTTGCCACGATTGAAAAAAGCATCAGTATTTTTAGGGTCCAAGGCAATGACTTGACTATAGTCTTTAATAGCACGGTCATACTCACCTTTCCTGCTATAAACCCCGCCACGATTGAAAAAAGCATTAGTACTTTTAGGGTCCAAGGCAATGACTTGACTGTAATCCTCAATAGCACAGTCATACTCACCTTTATTAAGGTAAACCCCGCCACGAGCGTAATAAGCTGAAGTATTTTTGGGGTCTAATGCAATGACTTGATTATAGTCCTCGATAGCACGGTCATGTTCACCTTCCCTGCTATAAACCCCGCTACGATTGAAAAAAACATTAGTATTTTTAGGGTCCAATGCAATGACTTGACTGTAGTCCTCAATAGCACGGTCATACTCACCTTTACTAATGTAAACATCGCCACGAGCATAATAAGCATCAGCCATTTTAGGGTCCAATGCAATGGCTTGACTATAGTCCTCGATAGCACAGTCATACTCACCTTTACTGCTATAAGCCCCGCCACGATTGAAAAAAGCTGAAATATATTCAGGGTCCAAGGCAATGACTTGATTATAGTCCTCGATAGCACGGTCATGTTCACCTTTACTACTATAAGCCAAACCACGAGCGTAATAAGCTGAAGTATTTTTAGGGTCTAATGCAATGACTTGACTATAGTCCTCAATAGCACGGTCATACTCACCTTTACTACTATAAGCCAAACCACGATTGAAAAAAGCTGAAGTATTTTTAGAGTCCAAGGCAATGACTTGACTATAGTCCTCGATAGCACAGTCATACTCACCTTTCCTGCTATAAGCCCCACCACGAGCGTAATAAGCATCAGTACTTTTAGGGTCCAATGCAATGACTTGACTATAATCTTTAATAGCACGGTCATGCTCACCTTTATTAATGTAAATCCCGCCACGAGCGTAATAAGCTGAAGTACTTTTAGGGTCTAATGCAATGACTTGACTATAGTTCTCAATAGCACGGTCATACTCACCTTTACTAATGTAAGCCCCGCCACGATTGTAATAAGCTGAAGTATATTCAGGGTTTAATTTAATGGCTTGACTATAGTCTTTAATAGCCTGGTCAAATTTCTTTTCTGCAAGATGAGCATTGCCTTTACGAAGAAAGTTTTTTGCTTCGTCGTTACTCATTTCTCACCCTCAACAATTTTTATCTCATCCTCAGTAAGGTCATAAAGCTCATAAACCATCTTATCTATTTGGGCTTCTAGTGTGCTGGTGTCTTGCCCCTGTTGTTTGGTGGTGAGAATTTTATCCACTAAATCTATAAACGGCTGTTGTTCTGGTTTTGATATTTTAGGGATGGGGAGTTGTTCTATTTCATAGCCTTGAACATGATTGTTGGATGAAGTGATTCGGAAATACCAATCCATAAATTTAGCGTTTAGCAGAGCCAGCAAATAGTGGTTTTCGCCTTGATTTTTAAGCAGAGTCTTATTCACTGAATCTCCCCACAATACCCGCTCATTGTTATTGTCTTTCACCGCAAAATGCAATCTTCTCACATCATTGGTTCCAGTAACTTCTTGAGAAATAAGAAAGTTATTATCCTGATTTGACTGAATTGTGTCGATCCTAAACCCGCCAACAATATATTCATCTGCCATTTCATATTTTATTTTATACCGCCCTTGGTTCATCTACTACTTCAATTGTTTGAAAAGGTAAAATTATTTTGTTTACTTCCTGCGTTTTACCATTCCAAACAAGTTCAACTTCTTTTTTGTCTTCAAATAACAAAAAACGGTATCTGTCTGGCAACGGTTTCCCTGCTTCAATACATTTTAAAATATCTCTTTTTTCGTTTTCTATTAGTTCAATTGTGCTCATATTATATAAAAAATTATAGCATGAACGGTTATTGTATCATTTTGAGAATTACCTTGATTTTTTTCTTCCTAAATGTTATATTTTTTCTTTCTTGTTTCAAAAGCAGTCTTACCACCTTCAAGAATATCACAAACATGTTCTTGAATTCCTCTCTGTTCTAGAACACATTTAGAGTCTTTATTTAAAAAAGTATTTTCTAAAGCACCTTGAACGTATTCAAATTTATAAGTTTTATTTTTTGCTTTATTGCCTTCTTGATTTGCAACGATTATACATTCTGAGTCAGCCCCAGCAACTAAATTTGGGTTATGGGTTGCAATAATAATTTGCCTTTCTTTTTTCTTCGTCTTTATAAATTTTACTAAATCATAATAAATTGAACGATTGTCTAAATCATCTTCTGGCTGATCTAATAAAATTGGGCATTTACTAGTATCAAGCTCAATCAAAAGTTTTAATAAAACAAAAGATTTTTTTCCTGGAGACATTTCAGAAATTTCGTCTCCATTTTGTTTAATTATGTAATCAAAAACAAACCAACTTTTGACTAATCTCGTAATTGCTTCTTTTTTTGAATACGAGTTTACAAGGGTTACTTTTTCACTTAAAATACCTTTAATAATTTTTTCTATATCGTTTTTAAAATCAGCTTTATTATATTTATAATCTTGCAAAGAAACGTCTTGAAACTGATTTAATTTTCTTTGATCACACATTTTATTTATACATTCCTCTTGAAAAGATTTCTTTTCAAATACAACCTCTATCCTAAATTCTAAATCCTGATCTTCTGTAATACTTCTTTGTTTCAAAATTTCTGTTTTTGCATTGAAAAAATTATCAAAAAACTTTGAGTGATCTTTAGCAATGTTTTCTATTAAGGCAATATACTCATCTTTTAGTGTTCTATGTTCCTCTTCTTGGCGAATTATAGCTTTCAGTTTTTTATCTTCTTCTTTTAATTTTTCTATTTTTTCCTTGAAAGATTCTGATTTTTCAGATTTTTCTAAAAGAGGATTAAAGGATTTATACTGTTTTTTTAATTCATCTTGATTATCTGTTTTTTGTTTTTTTAATTTTTTATATTCAACTTCTATTTGCTCTCTCCATTTTGTTTCAGCTTCTTCTATAACTGTATGTAAACTATCTTTTAAGGTTTTTTGAATATCCGAATCAAGAGAATCTAGTATATTTTGATTTTCTGCAAATACATCAAAGTTTTTTTGAGATTTTAAAACTTTAAGAGATTGCATATCCTTTTCTACTTTTTCTTGATTATTTTTTAAATCTTCAATTTTTTCTAAAAGATTATTATATTTTTTTATTTCATTGTCACTCATTCCTGTCTTTTTCTCAAGTCCGGAAACTTCTTGCTCTAATTTTTTTATCTCTAATTCGATACCTTTTTTATCTCCAATTTCTTTAATACTTTTACTTAATTTTTTTATGTCATTTTCTTTATAAAAAATATTTGCAATACTTTGTGTAATATCTCTTTCTATATCCCTATTCTGCTCTTGTAAGCGAGAAAATACAGTTTTCACACCCTTTTCCTGTTCAAGAACATTTTTAATGATGTCATCAATTGAAGTCTTATCTTCTTTTTTATCAACAAGTCTATTCAAATATGATTGTGGAATATAAATGATTTTCTTGTTTACTCCATTATCTTCATTTCTTTCATTTCTTTCATTTTCTTGTTTGTCTTTCCAAATAACATTAAAATTAGAAACTTCTTTTTTATATTCTAGCAATCCAACTTCTTTTAATCTGTTTGAAACTTCAGTAAAATCAATCGTTTGTGCTATGTTTCTTAGTAGAATTGATTTACCAGTAGATTTTCCACCAATAATTGTTGTCAAATTTTGACTTATTAAAATCTCATCAGGGGGAAAAGAATTGTCTATAAATTTTACCTTATCAATTACTTGATAATCTTCTTTTTCTTCTGGTTTTAATTCTTGAATTTTCACTCTATCTTCTGGATCATAAACAATTTGTTTTAACCCTTCAAAAGTAGGATTTGCTTTTATCCAACAAAATTTTTCAATTGGTTTTGAATTCTTGTCCCGTAACTTTCCAATTGGGTATTTGTGACAATGGGAATCACTCCCTTTAATACAAGCTTTTTTATGTTCAAGCCATTTTTTAAATTGTTCTTGATTAAATTTTGGAGTGCCATCTACCTCCAATTCAGATTTCCAAAGAAAAAAATCTATTTGTTTTTGATTTGATGAGCCAAGAATATGAGACTTTTTTGTAAAATCTCCTTTTATCCGACTATCTGAATTAGGATTGATTTCACTAATTCCTCCATATTCATCGTAAGGGAGCCAAATTAAAAAGTTATTTTGAAACTTTTTATCAGATTGTAATTTTTTTAATGTGTCTTTAAATGAGACCTTTGTATCTTGTAATTTTATTTTATCATAATAGTCAGATCCAATGCTACTATCTCCATACTCTAAAGATTTTATGAAACTTTCAATATCCTCAACATTCAATATATCGTTAAAAATGATATGAAAATTAAAATGAATTGCACTGTTTGTGGTTGTATTTTTCTGCAATGAATCAGTCATCCTCATTTCGACAACTGGCAAAATAACTTTATCCCCAATATCTAAAGTGCTATTTTCTATTTCTTCTTTTAATTTTTTATATCCAGCAATAGAAAAATAATCATTCACACCAATAACAGCACAATCAGCATCTTGTAATTGTGTTTTAAATTCTTCCCAATCTCCTCTATATCCATGCGATTCAGGAGTATGTACATGTAAATCCCATTTACGCCATTCCGATCCTCGTTTATTTGTTTCTTTTTTCATAATAATCTATTTTAACGCTGTACTCCTATTCCACCACTCCCCAACTGTGACAACAAAGTATCACGTAGAATTTTGACTTGATGACCTTAGTCATCTTTATTTAAAATCGCTATATCCATCTGGGTTAATAACATACTCAAAAGTAACCTCATCGACTTCATCAGATCTAGAACTATCTTTAATATCCGTTATTTTTAAGACAGCATAGTTACCATATTTATTTTTTAAAATAACTATATCTCCCTCTTCTGGCGTTCTTGTACGAGAAGAAAAGTCAAAAGTACTGGCATCTCTAATATCTGAAATATTTGGTTTATTTCTTACAACAGCTATCCCGTCTATGGATGGTGGATCATTATATATATGAATTGAAGTATCACTTGCTTTAGACCACGCCGTCTCAAATAAAAGATTATCATTACCAATAGAGTGCCTGCCGTCATCATTACTATAATTAAAAGAAATAATATCTTTAAGACACTTTTGAGTATATTTTTTTCTTGGTAGTGGCCACCAAAAACTAAATAAAACCACAGCAGAGGAAAGACAAAACGTAATTGATCCATAGCTAGGTTTATCAATTACCCAAACCACCCCCACCAACAACGTAATACTGGACAAAATAATAATAATTTTTCGACGAGTTCTTGTCATAATAATCTATTTTAACACTGTACCCCTGTTCACCACTCCCCCAACTGTGATAACAAATGATTGTTCTATGTTGTTTTCGTCTAGCTTCATAAAATTATTATCTCATTTGGGGGGGGGGGGATGACGTAGTAAACTAAGTTTGATCCAATGATAATTTTATTATCTTCAATCATTTTTATTATAACTTTTGAGGATGTTATAAAACGATCTAGAGTTTGCTTAAATGCATAAAAACTGCTATCCATTCTTTTAAGTAACAGTGTTTTCATAATAGCAACTAACTGCTTAGAAATCAGGTCTGCTCTTTTGTATTGTTGTTTGAATTCAGGCTTTAGATAATGCAACACTTGATAACGAGCATGTAATAATCCTGAAGCATCTTGTTTTTTGTTATTAATTTTTTTAATCGTGCTATCGTATAATTGTTCCAGTTGTGTTTCTAATTTGACGTAGACTGGTTGGGATGCGGTTGTTTTGGGGAATACAATGCCCCGTTTGGTTAAATCTTTTTTATAGCGATCATTTTCTAATAAATCAGTGCGGGTTCGGCGCACCATAAGTGGGGTAATCACTTTTTCACGAATTTCTTCATATAGTTCTGCTGCTTTCTGTCCAGCTTGATGTTTATCGGGTAGGTTCGAGATGTCTGTATATTCTTTTTTTGCTTTGGTAAAAAAACTAGCCAGTGGAAAATCAAGGGTGGAGTTATTACCGTCCTGAAATAATAAAATTTGGTTGTATAAATCACCAGGGTGATTATTTAGTGGTGTGGCTGAAATCAACATCACTTTTTTAGCCTTGCCATCAACAGTTTTTGTTTTGCAAATAAGTTGTAACTGGGTATAAGCTTCTGCGGTATCGTTGCGAAACTTATGTGCCTCATCAACAATCACCATGTCGTACTTTTTAGGGTCTTTGATTTTATGCAAACTGCCATTGGTAATAATCTCAAAGGCATCTTTAATGTCGAAATGTTCTAAAGTATCGACCCAGTTTTTTTCGAGTGCAGGCGGAATAACCAATAAAATTTTAGAACGATGATCAGGATAGCCGTTATAGCGATAAAACTGGCGTGCGATCAAAATGGCAATAATCGTTTTACCTAAACCCACCACATCGGCAAGAAAAAACCCATTATGTTTGTTTAGCATTTGCCAGCCTTCATTCACGGCATCCATTTGATAGGACAGACGCATGAAGCCACTGGGCAAATCTTTAATAGAGTTAGGGTCAAATTCAATCTCCGTGCCAAAATATTCAATCAGGCATTTTAAGTACAGTTCATAGGGCGTGATGTTATCAGCTAAATAGGTTTTTTTGAGGCTAACCTCAGCTGCCTCAGGTAATATCTCTACACCTTCCCGCCATAATTTTTCAAACTCGTTGGTGGCAAATTGGATATCCTCATAGTCATTTAACAACACATTAAATTCATAATTAGGATTGGTGTTTGTTCTCATACCTGCATCGGTTAAGTTTGATGAGCCAGTAATCACACTACCATACTTATATGGGTTAAAATCATCTGGGCGAAATATATATATTTTGGCGTGAATGTTCTGGCTTGGATGTGCTTTGATTTGCACTTTCCCTGTTTGTACATCCTTAATAAATTGCTTGATGCCCTGCTCAGTTTGCTCGTCATAGCGGGCTTTTTTAACATCACCAATAAATTTTTCCTGCCAATCTTCAATCGTTTTTTTATCATCACCTTTAAATAGAGATAAGCCATCAGCCTGCATTTTTTGGGCGATTCTATCAACATCAACACCCACCAGAATACGAATATGGTTAATATTCTCTAAAAATGGACGTAATTTAAAATAACCCGACAAGCGAAAATAATCTACCAGAACATCAAAGTTATTGATACTTTCATTATTGTCAAAAACACCTTTGAGTTTGTTGAATAAGGTGTTTTTGTTTTGATTAGTAAAAAATTTAGTACTCACGATAAGTTATTTCTATTACCCCTTGTTAATTTTATAAACCTTTAATCAACTTGAATATAAGTTTTTTGTTTCTTTTAATTAGCTCTGTGTTTTGAGTTTTTGTAAGTTCTATTTTGAAGTGAAAAATTAGTTTAAAGAATAAGCTTGTTGCTTATTCTTTAAATAAGTAAATATTCATAGGAAGAACAAATGAGACAAGCCCTGAAACAATAAAAAAATATCTAATGTCTTTCTTGCCACAAAAATATTAGAAAGACCTACCTTTATATTTAATATTTTTAGGAAGAAAATTTTGCAAATCACAAAATCCAGTATGTAAGGATTGTATTATGCAAGATATTTATTCTTCAGTATCCAAAAATCTAATGTAATCAGTGTGCGAATTAAAGCTTTACTGTAGTAGTAAGACCTAAGAATAACGGCTAACGGCTAACGGCTAACTAAGTCTATTCTGCCTGTATAGGATGTTGACTTTTAGCCTTGTGTGTTTTATATAAATATTCTTAATAGAAATTAATTATACTCTTTCTTTCTTATTATTCATCACTACCAAATTCACCAGCCTTTTTATCAGCCTCTTTTAAGGCACTGTTATAAGCTGATATAACATCAGCATCTGTTGATGATGCATCATAAAGCTTTTTTGATCCTGTAGGAGAAGTAGTACATGCTCCTCCTGATACCATCCCCCCAGGACAATCATAAAGAAAATATTTCTCAAATATAATTCTGAGAGCACTCTCTATCCCTACACTATCTATCAATAATGGCATTGCATTCTTAAGAGTTTGTATATCTGTTGTTTTATCATGGGGATATTCAATGGCAAGAGGCAAGCTCTCTTCATTTATATTTATGATACCAATATTCACCGTATTCTTATTCTTCTCCATACTTATTACTCTGTCTCCTCTATCAGCAACGGGGCTTGTAGCGTCTGGACATCTATGCGGATCTAACTGGAATATCGTGCCTTGACTACCTGCTGGAATAGTAACCTTTATTTCATTTACCGTCATCCCACTTGACGTCATCTCTGTATTTTCTATAGCTTCCTTGTTTGCGTCTATGAACTTAAAGGAAAAAAAATCAGCTGATATTCCAGCAGGGAGGCTATTATACTCACAATAGCCTTGACGTCCTGATGGTATCAAGTTAGATTTATAACGATTAATATAGGGCACAATCCTTGGTATTTTTTTATATGTTATTAGCTCACTAGTGCTACCATGATCTCCTGATACAGTCCATCTCAAAATAACGTCCAAAGAGGTGTCTTTGGCTTCTTTTCTACATACTGTATAAACGGGTAAGTTAGCAGTTTTTATCGTATTGCTTATTGTCGCTATTTTGCTTGAGCCCTTCTTGCACCCATCTGTACCATCTGAACATTCTAAGATTAATGAGACATCCTTTTCTGCTGGATGGTCTTTACATATATTAACTACTTCTTCTGTTGTATCATCTTCATCATCTTCTATTATATTATCTGGATTGTTATCGTCTCCTGGGTTGCTACCAGCCACTGGATCATTACAATATGTAAAAAAACAAATAGTTATTAGCAAGCCATAGAGTAACTGGTAAAAGTATCTATTTTCTGTCCATGGGAAAGGTATATTTTATACACTTACAAAATCAATACTTTTTTATAAAAAATTGGAAAGTTAAGTTTATCTATGGTATAAGCACTTATTTTAAAGTGTGAATTGAACTTTACTGTATCGTGTTTATATCTGCTTGTAAGTTCAATTGCTTTGCTTATACAAAGGTTTTCTCACTTACATCATATATTCATACGACCTATTGAAAAAATCATATTATAAATTCAACTTCATAGTTCCTGCAATCCGACAATTAGACACTATACCTTTGTTGTTATTTTACGTTGTGATTTATGTTCACTTTGTAAATATGCTGTATCTAATTTTAGAATCAGTATACCAGGGTGTAGTAAAATACCAGAGGGTACGATGATCTTTGGATTTAAAGATATCGGATTATTATTCTTACAAGAACCGTTAAGTTAAGGTTCTTTGTATACGTCCTCAGCTACTTCCGGAAGAGTTATGCCACTGTATTCTGGTGGTTTATCTCTTACGGAAGGGCCTGTACAACTTAGAAGTTGAAGGGAGTATACAATGATTATTAATCACAATATGAGTGCAATCAATACTCATAGAGTATTGAAATTTACAAGCTGGGAAACTCGTAAATCTATAGAACGACTATCTTCTGGAGAGAGGATAAATCGAGCTGGAGATGATGCCTCTGGTCTAGCGTTATCAGAAAAGATGCGTACACAGATCATGGGTTTACGTAGAGCAGAACAGAATACAGAGGACGGCCTAAGCTTTATGCAGACGGCTGATGGCTTTTTGAGCCAGGTATCAAATATTTTACAGAGAGTAAGAACATTAGCAGTTCAATCTGCTAATGGTATTTATCATGAATCTGATAGAGTGTTGATACAGCTAGAAGTTTCACAATTAGTTAGTGAAATCGACAGACTGTCTTCTCAAGCTGAGTTTAACCGATTTAAGATTTTCTTAGGTGATTTTGCTAGGGATTCACGAACCGCTTCTATGTGGTTTCATGTTGGACCTAACATGCACCAACGAGAAAGGGTTTATCTGGCAACAATGACAGCAAAAGCTTTAAATATGGATGCTATCACATTAACTAGTGTTGGTAGAGCCAATGAAGCGATTGGCTTGGTTGACAATGCCTTGGATAAATTAGCTAAGCAACGAGCAAATATTGGTGCTTACGCTAATCGGATGGAACTGACGGCTAAAAGCTTATTTCAAGCTTATGAAAACTTCCAATCTGCAGAAAGCCAAATCAGAGACACAGACATGGCAGAAGAAATGCTAGCATTAACAAGAAATCAACTTCTTGAATCTGCTTCCATTGCCATGCTATCTCAGGCAAATCTCAGTGGTAGAAATGTACTCCGCCTACTAGGTAACTAGTTCCCGTGATTTAAGAAGATATCTTTTACTAAATATTTTATTTAGTACCTATAAAAAATGCTCTTCCCTCTTTAATTGTGCCTTCCTTCGGAGTTTGTGTGATTTTTACCTTATTCTAAAATAATAAGAATCCCACAAACTCTGGAGGAAAAAAACTTTAGAGATTTTGCACAAAGGGAGGAAGAAGATGCGAATTAACCATAACTCTGCAGGCTTATTTGCCATTAGGCAAATCAATAGTTCTTTGGCAGGGATGAATAAATCAATAGAGAGAATCTCTAGTGGCATGCGGATAAATAAAGCCGGTGATGATGCTACAAATTTAGCTGTCTCTGAAAAAATGCGAACACAAATCAAAGGACTAAAACAAGCAGAAAGGAATGCCTTAAATGGGCTTTCTTTTATTCAAGTAGCTGAGAGCGGGATGGACCAGGTAAATCATATTTTGCAACGAATACGAGAACTATCTGTTCAAGCCGCAAACGGAATCTACTCTAATCAAGATAGAGAGCAAATTCAGTTAGAAGTATCTCAATTGATGGATGAGGTAGATCGCATATCTACTTCAGCAGAATTTAACCGCCGAAAAATTTTGACGGGAGATTATGCTAAAAATTCTGGTAAAGCTTCTATGTTTTTTCATGTAGGCCCAAACCAGAACCAAAGAGTGCGGGCTTATATTGCTACTTTGAATACCAAATCTCTTGGTTTGAATGAGACAGGCCGTAAAACAAATATAGCAACCGTAGGAGATGCCAATGAGATGATTGGTCGTGTTGATTTTGCGTTGGATAAGCTGAATAAACAAAGAGCGGATTTAGGAGGTTATTATAACCGTCTAGAGTTAACTGCCAAATCTTTGGCAGATAACTATGCCACTATGTCTATTGCAGAAAGTCGTATCCGAGACGCAGATATAGCAGAGGAGTTAATGCAACTTACAAGAAAGCAAATATTATTACAGAGTAGCACGGCGATGCTGGCACATGCTCAGGTGGGCGTAAGGCAAGTATTGAAGCTAATAGAATAATATTATTTTGTGTTTTTTCTTGGACCTCATGGGATGTCTCATGAGGTTTTTTTATTATATAGCACTCTTTTCCTATGGAACAGATTTTAGATATATTACACTAAAATATCTTGATAAGATTATACATAAAATAAACTCAAGGCCAAGAAAAGTATTAGGCTATTTAACATTCAATGAAGTATTTAAAGAGTGAAGCTGATTTTCACACTTTAAAATAGAAGATACCCAGTAACGGTTTAGAATGTATTATTCACCAACGAATAGTTGACTGCGTATCATAAGATTTTAGGGTATCTTTGTGTTACTTATACTAGGCTCTATTGGATTGGATACTATTGAAACACCGTCCGGTAGATATAATGATATTTTAGGAGGTTCTGCTAGCTATGCCTCGTTATCAGCATCATTACTGGCACCAGTAAGTATGATAAGTGTGATTGGACAAGACTTTCCAGAAAAATATAAAACTCTTTTTCGTAAGCATGCCATTGACATAACAGGACTACACATAGCACAGGAACCTACTTTTCGATGGGATGGGTATTACAAAAAAGACATGAATACTGCGTATACCCGTGAAACCCAGCTAGGAGCTCTAGCACATTTCAAACCAGCACTAAACGATAAACAAAAACAAGCAGAATATATTTTTCTTGGTAATATTGATCCATCCCTGCAAATTAATATTATTGAGCAGACAACCCAAAAAAAATTTATTGCCTTAGATTCAATGAATTTTTGGATCGATTCCAAGCCTGAGGTCCTCTTACAACTATTAAATAAAATCGATCTTTTATTTTTAAATGAAACAGAGATACATCAACTCACCCAAACAAACAATATATCTGAAGCGATAACAGAACTTCGTAAAAAAGGCGTACTCTATGTTGTTATTAAACAAGGTAGTGAAGGTGCATGTTTTGCTGGCCCTAATGACATGTTTACAACAAAGGCATATCCAGTGAAACAAGTACAAGATCCAACTGGTGCAGGAGATAGTTTTGCTGGTGCCTTTATGTCTTTCTTGTATAATAATATGTATATTCAAGCACAAGACCATCAAAAAGAAGCCATAATGAAACAAGCACTGGTATGGGGAGCAGTCGTTGCAAGCAGTTGTGTGGAACAATTTTCTGTAAAAGGCCTTACTGATTTAACAAAGAGTGAAATTGAAAAGAGATACCAATATATGATTGACCTAACGCAATAGAACTATAACTTATTTTATGAAAATTAAAACTATTTTAGAACATAGAAATAATCATCTGACTAAGATAAATAAAGATGATTTGGTACATATCATGCAAATTGCTTTAAGTCGGAAAAGTCAAAAAGTTAAGGAAGACTGGTTAGAACAAAATAAGCTATTTACAGTTTCTTCTAAATGGAATCAAATAGTTGGGGAGGCATTGGCTACACATACAACTCCAACCAAAATTCGAGAGAATATATTGCATATCAGCTCGGATCACTCTGTATTCCTACAACAATTACAAATGAGCCAAAAACATATTTTAGAAAATATCCATGAATATACTGGATTTACATTTATCAGCCTAAAAATTATAATAGGCAAACGTCTCTAATAATCTGGTGCCTTATTATTTAGGGTGCATGAGACAAGTCATATACTTGTACTTCATCTGTTAGAGACATCATGCCTAAAAAAGCAAAACGTGCTGCCGCCAAGGTAGTTGCGTAAGGAATCCGATAAGAGATCGCTGATAAGCGAATCTCTAAGGCGTCATTTCGTGTCGCATGATCAGTAGGTATGTTCAAAATAAAATGGATTTCTTTATTCTGTATCGCATCAATAATATTTGGCTGACCCTCATGCAACTTATTGATGGTGTTTACGGGAATACCATGCTTCTGTAAGTATTTACTGGTACCCAGGGTGGCAACGATAGTATAATTTTTTTGCACAATACCCTTTACCATGCTCACAAGATGTGGCTTAGAAGTGTCATTTATGGAAATAAAAATGGTACCTGATTTAGGTAAATTATGCCCAGCTGATTCTTGTGCTTTGATAAAAGCCTCAACAAATGTTTTACCAATACCCATAACTTCTCCTGTTGATTGCATCTCAGGACCTAAAATTATATCTGTATTTACAAACTTATCAAATGGTAAGACGGCTTCTTTAATATTACATAATGTCAAAACTTTGGGTAACTGTACATCTTGCTCCTCTAAAGTATAGCCTAACATAATACGTGTTGCGATTTGGGCAATAGGTTGACGAATAGCTTTAGAAACGAAGGGCACTGTACGGCTTGCTCTAGGATTTACTTCAAGTATATAAATCTTATCTTCTTTAAGGGCAAACTGGATATTAAGACAACCCTTGATACATAACTGTAAGGCAATTAGAGTTGTATAATCATGTATCATTGCTAGAACCTTCTCTGCAATATTAACCGTTGGGAGAGTACAAGCACTATCGCCAGAATGTACACCGGCTTCCTCAATATGTTCCATGATCCCTGCAATAATAACTTGTTTACCATCACAGACAGCATCTACATCAATTTCAATCGCATCCTCTATAAATTGATCGATTAGAATAGGCCTATCTTTGGATATAGTGGTAAGGCCACTAAGATATTCTTTCAACTCTGCATCGCTGTATAAGATACTCATAGCACTACCCCCTAGAACATATGAAGGCCTGGCCAAAAGTGGATAACCTATACGCTTAGCCACTTTTAGTGCCATAGTAAGATTCCAAGCTGTCTGCCCCATGGGTTGAGCTAACTTAAGTTTATTCATTAACAAAGAAAACTCATGACGATCTTCTGTTTGGTGTATTGTCTTCATGGTGGTACCAAGAATGGTAACACCATGTTTTTCTAACTCTTTTCCTATACGTAAAGGTGTTTGGCCACCAAATTGAATAATAACACCCAGAACATTTCCATCACGATTTTCTTTATGGTAAATATCTAAAATATGTTCTGTATGTAGTGGCTCAAAATAGAGCTTGTTAGATGTGTCATAATCTGTTGAGACTGTTTCAGGGTTACAGTTCACCATAATACTCTCAATGCCCATAGATTTTAGTGCAAAAGAAGCATGGCAACAACAATAATCAAACTCTATGCCCTGCCCTATACGATTTGGACCACTCCCCAGAATAATTATTTTTTTGTTACTAGTAATATGTGATTCACATTCTTGTTCATACGTAGTGTATAAATAAGATGTAGTTGCTTGAAACTCTGCTGCACAGGTATCTACACTCTTAATCACAGGTAATAATTGATAAGTATCTCGTTGCCCTGCTATCTTAATGGCTAAATTAGATACTTTTTTTTGAAACTTTGTATATAATTGGATATACGATTTAGAACCAGCTTCCATACGAACTAGAATATTAAGGAGTTTATCATACTCTGGATGTAAACATACCAATGCTAATTGTTTATCTGCATAACCTAGTTCTTTGGATTTTTTCATGGAAGAATAGGATAACTTCTTTGTATCATAAAATTCTTTTTGCCATTGTTTTTCTAGTATAATGAGTTCGTATAATTTCTCTAAAAACCATCTGTCAATTTTTGTTATCTGATATACATCATCCACAGACAAACCATGTAAAAAAGCCTGATGAAGAACAAATATTCGTTCATGGGTCGGCTTACCTAATAACTCATTCCATATAGCACGTTCGTCATCTCCTGAAAGTAAATAATTTTTCACTTTCAAAGGCAGATGCATAAAGGTATCTGCCCCCCAACCATCATGATCTATTTCTAACGAACGAATAGCCTTTTGGAAGGATTCGGCAAAAGTACGCCCTATTGCCATGACTTCACCAACTGAACGCATTTGTGAACCTAAGGTAGGATCAGTATGAGGAAATTTATCAAAATTAAATCGAGGCATTTTTGTTACAATATAATCTAGGCTGGGTTCAAAACATGCTGGAGTTTGCTTGGTAATCTCATTAACTAGCTCTGGTAATGTGTAACCAACAGATAACTTGGCGGCAATTTTTGCAATAGCGAATCCTGTTGCCTTACTAGCCAAAGCAGATGAACGACTTACCCGAGGATTCATCTCAATAACAACAACATCACCGTTCTCTGGGTTAACCGCAAACTGTATATTTGCACCACCAGTTTCTACACCAATTTCTCTCATAATTTTAATGGATAGATCACGTAGGTTATGATATTCAATGTCAGACAAAGTTTGCTGTGGTGCTACCGTAATCGAATCACCAGTATGTATACCAACTGGGTCTACATTTTCAATGCTACAAATAATTACCACATTATCTACCTGATCGCGCATTAATTCTAATTCAAACTCTTTCCACCCTAATATAGATTTTTCAATTAATACCTGGTTAGTTGGGCTAATCTCTAATGCATATAATACCATACTCTTAAACTTATCTTGAGAAAAACAGATACCACCACCACTGCCCCCCAAGGTATACGAAGGCCTTAGAATTACTGGTAAATGTATCTTATCCAATAATAATTTAGCTTCTTCCCAGTTATGGGCAAAGCCTGACTCAGGCGTAGAAACAGATATTTTATGCATAGCCTCTTTAAATAATTTTCTATCTTCAGCCTTGCGAATTGTTTCCACATTAGCACCAATCAGCTCCACGGCATACTTATGTAAAATACCCGCATCATGTAACTCAAGAGCACAATTAAGAGCGACTTGCCCTCCAACCGTAGGTAATATGGTATCTGGACGCTCTTTCTCAATAATTTTAGTAAGATAAGGTAGAGATAAAGGTTCAATATAAATTTTATCTGCCAGATTTTGATCTGTCATGATACTAGCAGGATTAGAATTAACTAATATAACTCTGTATCCTTCTTCTTTGAGAGATTTAACAGCCTGAGTACCTGAATAATCAAATTCACCTGCCTGTCCAATTACAATTGGACCTGAACCAATGATCATAACACTTGTTATATCTTCACGCTTAGGCATTTGCACTTCACCAAATAAATAAAACTCTATTCAGTCAATTAGAGAAATATAATAAAGAAAAAACTTGATTTTTTGGAAAACATATATTTTCTTACACTCAAGTAAGATATTCAACCACTGGGAAATTATCTCTTGCAATGTTAAATAAACAAGGAACAGAAAATGACTAAAATAACAACAGTTAAAGAAGATGATTCGGTTACCATAATTGAGATTGTGGGTCGTGTTAATAGTGAGCTAGAGTTTGACCTGGCGGAAAAATTAGAAGAATGCTTGTCCGAAAAATCAGTATTAAAAATTATTATTAACCTAGAAAAGGTAGATTTTATTAACTCGTCTGCACTAGGTATTTTACTTAATGCTCATAAAGAAATTGAAAAATCTCATGGTAGATTGGCTTTATCCGCTCCGAGCCCAGAAGTTAGTAGCTTGCTAGAGATTACCCATCTAAACTCTATTTTTGAAATATTTAAATATAGAGAAGATGCCTTGGAAGCATTCAAAGAATAAGGCCGTTTACCTATGTCTTGGATGTTTCAACAGAATAATAATGACGCACCAATTCGTTTAAAAAAATTATTAGCATCAAAGCAGGCACTCCAGGTACCTGGTGTATTTAATCCACTGGTAGCTATGTTGGCTAGAGAAAAAGGTTTTAAGGCTTTATATGTTTCTGGTGCAGCTTTTTCTGCCTCATTGGGTCTACCAGATCTAGGTTATTTTACCGTAACACAATTAGCAGATTACATACAACAAGTATACCGCACATGTGATTTACCCATTATAGTGGATGTTGATACAGGCTTTGGTGAAGTACTTCATATTCCCCAAACAGTACATATAATAGAGAGTGCTGGTGGTGCTGCCATACAAATAGAAGATCAAGAACTTCCTAAAAAATGTGGTCACTTAGAAGGCAAGAAGTTGGTATCTACAGCAGATATGTGCCGTAAAATAGAGGCTGCGGTTAAGGTACGCAAAGAGCTACTTATTGTTGCTAGGACGGATGCCCATTCCTTATTTGGCATAGAAGAAGCTCTAAATCGAGCACAGGCCTATGTGGAAGCTGGTGCGGATATTATTTTTCCTGAAGCATTAAAGACAGAGGAAGAATTTTGTACTTTTTCCAGTCAAATTAATGTTCCTTTATTGGCTAATATGACTGAGTTTGGCAAAACACCATATTATACTAGCAAACAATTTCATGATTGGGGATACCAGATTACTATTTATCCTGTCAGTACCCTAAGAAGTGCCATGAAAGCAGTAGATACTCTATTTGATGCTTTACTGCAACATGGAACACAAGAAAATCTAGTAGACAATATGCAAACTCGCAAAGAACTTTATGACCTTTTAGATTATAATGCTTATGGTATTTTCGACACAGCTGTTGCAGATTCAGCAAAGTACATAACTTAGGGAAACTGAATTACAAGGAGAAACAAATTCATGAATGAAGCAGACTATAAACCCGGTTTAGATGGGGTGATTGCATCGATCACAGAGTTATCTTATCTTGATACAGAAAATGAACAAATTATTATTCGTGGTTATGACCTAATAGAATTGATACAAAAGAAAAAATACCTAGATGTAGCGTACTTGTTAATACACAATAAACTACCATCTCCTGAAGAGTATAAACAATTTAATCACTCTCTCATGGAACAATCAAGCTTACCTGAAGAAATATATGATATATTTCAACTATTACCTAAGAGCATGTCAGTAATGGATGCCCTAAGAACAGGTATATCTATATTAGGAGGATATGAAGATGAAGAAGATTTAATGAACACTAGTATCTCATCCAATCAAGCTAAATCCCTAAAAATCCTAGCACAGGCACCTATTATTGCAGTTAATGCATACAGAAGCTTACAAAATCTACCTATCATCAAACCAGATACTAGTCTCAGCTATACAGAAAATTTTATATACATGATAACAGGTAAAGCACCCGAAGCAACCAAGGTTGATATATTAGACCGTATATTAACAACTTATATCGAACATGAAATGCCTAATTCCACTTTTACAACTAGAGTCATTGCATCTACATTATCCGATATCTACGGTTCTGTTGCTAGTGCAGTCGCTTCTCTTAAGGGTCCGCTACATGGTGGTGCCAATGAAGCAGCAATGAAAATGTTTTTAGAAGTCTTAGAGTTAGGTGGCCCACAAGTTGCCGAAAAATATATCCTAGACCGATTGGCCAAAAAAGAAAAAGTTATGGGTTTTGGACATAGGGTTTATATGAAAAAATATGATCCTAGAGCCTTTCTTTTGAAAGATTACCTTCCAGAATTAGTCCACTTACGAGAACATGGCAGTGCTCTACATGATATATATAATATCATTGCTAAAACGGTAGAAACAGAAAAAAAACTATATCCTAATGCAGATTACCCTATTGCCTTGTTATACTATCTGATAGATATACCTATTGATTTATATACGCCTATCTTCTTATGTTCTCGCATAGCAGGATTGGTTTCACATCACATTGAGCAACATGCAAATAATCGTTTATTCAGACCAAGAGTTATCTATAAAGGACCAAGGAATCTAAAGGTCTAAAATAACTTTTATGATTGTAGAAATCAATATAACTCCTAATCCAAATGTAGATGATGAAGAGATACGTACTTTCATGAGTCATAGCACCCCTCTTCACATACAACATACATTGTATTATCCAGAATCTTCCAATGAGGTAGCACCACCTTATAAGGTGGTGCTTGTGGGTTGGGACGTTAATAACCAACCCTGTCAGGCAAAGGCCTTATGTGTAGAAGACTCTGGTGATGGTCATGCTTGGCTTATTTATGGTGGAAAAAATGGTCTACGTATGTGTTGCTCTAATACCAACGAGTTGTTCCATTCATTTGCAATAGATAATGCAAATGAATGGGGTGAGAATTATTTATATTACGATAAATCTCTCTATGAAAAAGCTATACAACCTTTTATTGTAAATATAAATTGAAGCCAATCAGACCTAATAAAAAAATCAAATTAAAGAGAATAGTAGCAGATATCACCATACTCTTTTCTCGTTTGTCTTTTACAATAAGAACTATGATAAGAGATAAAGGCCACAACCAAAATGAGGAATAAATTCCCATTTGTAAACTACTATGAAAGCATTGTATCCAGAAGTTAGATTTATGTTGCACTAAAGACCTAAAAAAGGCATAAATATCTTGTCTCCACATATACTGGTAAAGCATAAAAAATACAAGACTAATAAACATCCATACAAAGCTAACATGCTTTTTACGTAATATAATAAAGAGTAGTATTAACCAGCAAATGCTTGGGAAGAAAATTGATTTATCCATTTGTCACTCCAGTTCATAGCAAATTGAATAGATTTCTGCACACTAGTAATATCGGCATTATATTTATCTAAGATAGCATATGCTGGGCCATGATCAGGAGAAACACGTAATTTTGGTAAATTTAGAGTAATATTAAGCCCCTCCATACCAAATAATGTTTTAAATGGAATTAAACCTTGATCATGATACCAAGCCAATATAACATCATACTTATTTCTATTATGAGGTAAAAAAGCAGAATCTGGCGAAAGGAAGTGGGGATCAAGTTGTTTAATTTCCCAGGATGTAATATAGTCATCTAAAAATAATTCATCATTTCCTATACGTCCTCCTTCACCTGCATGAGGATTAATACCAAGTACACCTATCTGTTTACGTATCCCAAATAAACTACTAAAAAATTTTATTGCTTTTTGCAGATTATCGTAAGATAGATTCCTTATTTCTTGAGGAACATGCGATAAAGGAATATGCTGTGTTGCTAAAATAACAGATAATTGAGGATGATACATACACATAACAGGTTGATCAGTACTAGACAACAAAGACGTATGACCATTAAATTCTATGCCTGATTTTAAAATCCATTCTTTGGACACTGGTAAAGTTATCAAAGAAGCATCTTTCAATTTATTCCACAAAGCAATAGCATACTGAACACATTGATAAGAAAATCTAGCCCCCGTACATGAAGCCTTATGCATACTCATTTCACCATAATCTATATTAAATAATAAGGGTTGATTGTATTCATGCTTGGCAAGCATATCAAATATATCATTAACTGTATGGTCACTTAAAAGATTATATACCATAAAGATATCTTTCTTCATGTAAAATTGGAAGCAAGTTAGACTACCAAATACAATCATAGATTGTAATTGATCACACTGAACAGCACTTAAATAAAGAGAAGGATTGTCTAATATTTTTGATAGAATAGCAACTCCCACACCTGCAGGATCACCCATACTTATAATAAACGGATTGTGTTTCATTATTTATGTGGTATACAACACCAACTGTAAACTTAAATGCTTAGAATAGAATAATATTTGATTAAGTAATATTCAAGAATTACGTGCATCTGAACCAAACAAAGTCAGTTCATCAAGATTGTCTTTACTATACTCATTCATAATAAAGCCTTTCGCAGATTGAGATAGATTACTAGCTATTTGACAACGGCCCTCTAATATAACACCTTTTTGTATAATTAACTCTGGAGTTTTTATATCACCAAACACTCTAGCGGATGGTAACAGCATCACACGAATAGTTGTAATAATATTACCAATTACTGTTCCTTCAATAATAGCAGATTCAGCTTGTATATCTGTTTTTACCTTACCAGTCGAACCAATATAAATCTGATGTGCTCGTAAAAGTTTACCTTCAAATTTACCATCAATTTTAAGACTGCCATTAATAAAGAACTGTCCAGCAAAAAAAGAGTTAACACCAATAAGTGAATTAGTAACTTCTTGAGATGATTTTACAAGTGCCATAAAGCACCAATGTCAAATGATATAGGAAAATGCAAACAATTATTTATCTATAAGCATAACTTTTTATACTTCAAAGTTTTTTGCCATTGTTTTTTCTAGTTTTTGCATTTTAACCATATCTGGATATTTAGGTCTAGTATGACTAATCGTTAAAAGTACTTCAATAAAGGCTTGTCTAGCATGTCGCAGATCAGAAAAAGTTAAATCACATTCATCAAATTGTTTTTCCATTAATTTATATTCTATAATTTTATCAATCATCACAATAAAATTTGCTTCTGAAGGAAATTCAATACTTCTCGCTGCAGCTTCAATAGAATCAGCAAGCATTACCACTGCCGTTTCTCGTGTTTGGGGCTTTGGACCTGGGTACTGGAAAAGTTTTTTATCAACTTTTTCTATAGGATCTTGTATTTTCTTTTTTCTAGAACGTTTAGGAGCAACTTCTTCAAGAGCTTGATGATAAAAATACTGTATGGTTGTTGTACCATGGTGTTCAGGTATGAAATTAATAATTGCCTGGGGTAATTTATGTTCATGTGCCAATCGGATACCATCTGTAACATGGTCAATTACGATTTTAGCTGATTGATAAGGTCCCATTGTTTGAAATGCTTCATTCACTTCTTCTGAATAACGATTTTCAGCAAAAAACATAGGAGTACTAGTTTTACCAATATCATGATATAAGCACCCTACTCGAGTCAACAATACATCGCCATTAATTGCACGAACAGCTTTTTCAGATAAAGCCATAACCATCAAGGTATGCGTATAGGTGGCTGGCGTTTCCATAGCCACTTTACGTATTAAAAAATTATCATGATCTAGGTATTCCAATAGGCGAAATTTTGTGGTAATGTCAAATGTAGCTTCATATAAGGGTAAAATACTAGAGAAAAACATTACACAAAAAAAACCATTTAGAAAAGCAAAAAATACAAACAACATGTTATCCTGTAATATAAATAATTGGTCTGTTAAACGCAGTCCAATTATGATAACACTGATACTCAAACCAATAACAGCTGAACTATAAATAAGTTGGGTACGTTTTTCTAATAGAGTGATCGCATAAATACCAGATAAAATGGACATAAAAGAAATTAAAAAACTCATTAGACTTTGTTCGTGCATCAAGAAAATGAAAATACTAAAATAAAATCCCATAATAATGGTAATGTAATTGCCTAAGACCACGCTACCCAACATCCCAATCATCCCCGAAGGTAATAAAAGTGCTAACATTAGTTCATCCAATGATAGCCTTGATAGAAAAAAACTATATAGCATATAAGCAATAAGAATAGAAAACAAAAGAACTGCATTATTACTTTCTTTAAATTTATGTTTGGCTTCTTTAATATTTAAAAGAATAAACAATAAACTTAAAAGAATAATACTCTGGATAATAAAGGTACCTAGAATATATTTTAAACTAAATTGGTTATGATATTTATTGACTAGCTGGATTTTATACAATGTATCCGAATCAACAGGTTCACCTTCCCGCAAAAGAATAGTACCTTTTTTAATAATTTTTTCTTCAAGCCGTATCTTGCTGACAGCAGCTTTCCTTAATTTTTCTGTTTGCGTAACATTATAAGTTAAAAAAGGTCTATGGGAATATAACTGTAAAATTCTACGAGAAATAATACGCTTAGCAACTGAGGGAATACGATTGGGAAACTTCGTATCTACCTTCTTTTTGAGAGACATTAGATTGCCGTAATAAGGGTAATAGAACATCTTTGACCTAGAAATAACGTGATCCATATTCCAAGGGCTTCTTTGCGAATTACCTGATCCATAGTGTACTGTTTCTACTTCTGCACCAACATTCTTCATTTTGATAAATAGCTTGCTTGACAAATCTTCTTCTAGAATACCGTATGTATCAAATATCAACGTAGCGTACTTTGTAGCCCATTTTCTTAAAGTAGTCTTATTCCTATATTGGAGTAGTGTAAGAACATCGTTATGAGGAATAGTAGTCCTTGCCTTTCGTAAAAATTGGCTTTTCTTTTTTGCCTGTAAAACGCCTTGTAAATTTACGGGTAAACCCTCAATACCACGAAGCTCATTAGTAATTCGATCAACTATCTGCACGAGCTTATGATAGTCTCGATCAAATATAAATTTTTGCTTATTATAGGTTGCTTCTTTCAGGTGTGCGAGTTCCTGATGATCTATATATATAATATCTCTATTAACTTTCACAGTAGATTTAGCAATATCACCTTCACGATATGAAGTTTTATCTGGGAAAGATGGAACAGATAGAAGATAAGTAGATAAAATGATTGTGATGGTTAGTAGAGCATAAGGCAAACCACGCCTATTATCTAGTAAGAACTTTAACACGTGAATAAGCTTTTGGTATAAATCCATAATTATAAGAGAAACATATACACCATGTGCCTTATTAAAAGATTAAACATCTAATTCAACAATATTTCGTGCATTTTTTTCAATAAAAGCCCGTCTTGGTTCTACTTGGTTTCCCATTAAGACATCAAACATTTTATCTGCTTCCAGAGTATCTGTTACATTAACTTTAAATAATATACGTTGTTCCACATTCATAGTGGTTTCCCATAATTGCTCTGGGTTCATTTCTCCTAGACCTTTATATCTCTGGAGGGAATATTTGATATCCTGGCTATTATAGGTCTCAATAAGCTCTTCTTTCTCTTCTTCACCATAAGCATAGATTATTTTACGACCCGTCCGAAAAGAATATAGAGGAGGCCGTGCAATATATAAATAACCACGATCAATAATTTGTGGCATGTACCTGTAAAAAAAAGTTAAAAGGAGTGTTTGTATATGCGCACCATCTACATCCGCATCTGTCATAACAATAACTTTATGGTATCTTATTTTCTCAATGGTAAAAGATTCCCCTATACCACAACCAATAGCAGTAATCAAAGCTTTAATTTCAGTATCAGCTAATATTTTATTTAATTTTGTTTTTTCTACATTGGTAATTTTACCCTTTAGAGGTAGAATAGCTTGATAGGCACGATCACGACCCTGCTTAGCTGACCCCCCCGCTGAATCGCCTTCCACAATAAACAGCTCACTGGCATTAGGATCACGATTACTACAATCAGCTAATTTTCCAGGAAGCCCAGAACCTTCCAAAGCACCCTTACGTCTTACTAATTCTAGTGCCTTCTTGGCAGCCAAGCGAGCAGATGCTGCTGAAATAATTTTATCAAGGATTTTCTTAATTTCATTAGTATTTTCATCACAATATTCTGTTAAAGTTTCATACACAACAGATTGAACAAGACCTTTAATCTCACCATTACCTAACTTTGTCTTTGTCTGACCTTCAAACTGAGGCTCAGGTAGTAAAATAGCAATCACAGCTGTTAAACCTTCTCTGGCATCTTCCCCTGTTAAACTTACACCAGGTAATTTTTTATCATAACCTAATTTTCGCTTATACTCATTAACACATCTGGTCAGGGCGGTCTTAAAACCTTCTAAATGAGTCCCACCCTCTTTTGTACGAATCGCATTAGCAAAAGTGAATACATGCTCTGTATAACTATGTGTATAACATAAAGCAACCTCCACTTGAACAGAGTCTTTGGTAATAGAAAAATAAATAGGTTTTTTATTAATGGGTTGCTTGTGTTCAACTAATAAGCTAACA
Source organism: Leptospiria bacterium (assembly GCA_965262015.1). Classification (GTDB taxonomy): domain Bacteria; phylum Spirochaetota; class Leptospiria; order Turneriellales; family CBDBES01. The sequence goes on along the minus strand of OZ253494.1, from coordinate 236,916 downwards.
AATTCACTAATACCACCCTTGTATTGAAATGTTTCTTCCTTTTGAGTACCCTCTCGAATATCACTAATAGAGATTCTGATACCTCGACTTAGAAATGCTAATTCTTTCAATCGAGAAACAAGGGTATCGTACTGGTACCCCAATGAAGGAAAAATCTGGGAATCTGGTAAAAAAGTAACCTCTGTACCATGCCGAGATGAAGATATATTTTTGATTTCTGGGGGTGATGGCACACCTCTCACAAATTCCTGATGATACCATTTTTTGTCTCGATAAACATCAACTGACAGCCACTCTGACAATGCATTTACTACCGAAATACCTACGCCATGCAGACCACCAGATACTTTATAGGCACCCGAACCAAACTTACCACCAGCATGCAGTTGTGTTAATACAACTTCTACTGTGGAAACACCCACTTTAGGGTGTTTTTCTATTGGAATACCTCTACCGTTATCCGTAACACATATTTTATTATCAGCTAGAATTTTTACTGTAACTTCTGTGCAGAAGCCAGCCATGGCCTCATCAATAGAGTTATCCACAACTTCATATACCATATGATGAAGTCCAGGCAAATCTGTAGAACCAATATACATTCCTGGTCTACGTCTAACCGGCTCTAAGCCTTCTAAAATATCTATCGTAGAAGCAGAATAATCGTTCAAATTGTTAACCTCTTGCAAAACTGCTTAATACAAACCACCAAGCATTCTTAACGCTCTTTGTTTTAGCGAACATATTTTTTAGTGACATAATGTCTTGCTTTATTTTAGAATAGATTATTCTTCATCATGGATCAATACAGGGTTGAGTTTACTAATATATCCGTCCAAAAAAACGGGAAATGGTTTACTAATGGACGTGAAATTATTAATACAAGAGTACTTTCATTTTTTAAAAAAAGTTTATACCGAGATCAAACAGGTATTTACATAGAAAATGAATTTGGTCTTTTAAAAGAAAAAGGATATATAAAAGTCCATGGTCCCATCTTATCCGTACACTCTATAGAAGGTAGATTTTTTCTGCTGGAAAATGGAGAACACATTAAAATACAATGTAGTCATTTAGTGCTAGATAATAACCTTAGTCCTTATCTTAAAGTTAGTCGATTAAATGCATGGTCATTTTTTGATCATACATCAGCTGGACAGCTTGCAAATCTTATTAGAGAAACAGATAATACTTTTTTTTTTGGTGAACAGGCACTCCAAATACATGATCAAATCAAATGGGCATGACAAATACTAATTTTGATAACACGATTGCCAGTAAACTGCAGGCATATGTGCCTGGTGAACAATATAATAATAAAGATTGGATAAAACTCAATACAAATGAATTTCCTTTTCCACCCTCTAAAAAGGTCCGGAAAACTTTAAAATACATTGCCAAGAACTACCATACTTTGAGGAGATATCCTCATCCATATGGTGAACCTTTAAGAACCCATATCGCCAATAAACTACAACTCAAACCAGAAGAAGTCATTATCTCGAATGGTTCTGACGAAATACTATGTTTAATTTGCCGTGCTTTTTTGGATCAAAATCATAATATTGCTTATCCAGAAATTACATATAGTTTATATGACATATTAGCACAGGCTGTGGGTGCTAATGGAATTGCTGTACCCATGCAAAACAAAAATAATATATTCTTTCGTGTACCTCTGGAAAATCTCAATAATGCGGATGCTAAAATTATTTTTCTGCCCAATCCAAATGCAATCACAGGAGAATACATCCCTGTGAATTGTCTATTAGATACAATACAAAATTCTAATAAATTATGGATTATTGATGAAGCTTATATGGGATTTCATACGGATAAGAATACATCATGCCTAGAACATAAAAACATATTAAATTTAAAGAATGTTATCATTACAAGAACACTTTCAAAGAGCCATGGCCTAGCGGGAGCACGAATTGGTTATGCTGTTTCTAAGAACAATAATATTATGCAAACGCTCTATAAGCTTAAGGATTCGTATAACCAAGATAGTATTGCTATACAATTGGGAATAACAGCCTTAAAGGATACAAACTACTATGCTAAAAAGTGTAAAAACATCATTCAAGAACGAGACAAACTCTATGTACGTTTACAACTTTTAGGCTTTGACGTCATACCATCGCATGCTAACTTTTTACTGGTAACACATCCTAGATACAATGCCCAGGATATATACCAGGCACTTAAAAAAAATAAAATTTTAGTGCGATATTTTCCTGAAGCATTAATCCATAATTACCTACGAATTAGCATTGGAACTCCCAGAGAAAACCAGAGTATAGTGAACCATCTCATGAAGTATTTATCACCATAACCCCTAACTCATAGGTTTAGCAAAAGATTATGAGCTAGGTGATAATGTACTAGGTAAAATAGCAATGTCAGAAACATGATCCTGCTCATTTTTTAAACGCAATGCAATCACGCCTGAAGCATTTCTACCTAGAACAGGTATCTTACTAACTATTGTTCTCAAAGTCATGCCAAGTACAGTTGTAATGATCACTTCATCATTTTCTTTAACTGAAGCAATGGCAACAACCTTGCCTGTCTTGGAACTTACTTTACAATAACACATACCTTTCCCACCACGATTTTTCGTATTAAATTCGCTGTAATTAACCCGCTTAGCATAACCATGTTGTGTGATAACGAACAAAAAATCTTCCTCACTACTAATATGAGAAAGACCAACTGTAAATATATCTGACGGCAAAGTAATGCCACTGATACCAGATGCTACCCTACCTTGAGAACGAATCACATGACTATTCGTACGAATACCTAACCCATGATCAGAAGCAATAAAAATATCACCATACTCTTGTGCCTTATGCAAAATAGTGGCACCCATTAATGAATCTTGTTTATTTTTGAATTGTAATGCCAACACTCCACTCCGTTTAGCATTCCTAATTTCATGTAACAGCATTTTTTTGATCGTACCTAGTTTAGTTAACAAAACAATCACTTGTGAAGCATTAATTTCTGGAGTTGAAGTCAATGTCGTTAATGCTTCATCAGTAGATAAATTAAATAAGGAACGTACATGCTTGCCTTTGATGTCTTTACCACTCTGCGGTATATCATAAGTTCTTAAATAGAATACCTTACCTTTATTAGAAAATACAATAATAAAGTCATGCGAGAGACAAAAATGGATATGACGAAGCATATCTTCCCTCTTTCCACCCGAAACGACACCTTGCCCGCCTCTTTTTTGTCTCTTAAAAGTATCTACAGCTACTCGACGAATATAACCACCGTGACTTAGTGTAATCACCTCTTCTTGATTCTCAATCAAATCTGTGACTTCAAAGCTAAGATCCTCTTTTTCAGCATCTTCTATAACACTTTTTCTTTCATTACTAAAAGTACCGCTAACTTCCTTCAACTCAGTTTTAATAAGTTCCATTAGTTTACCTTTATCAGAAAGTAAGATTTGAAACTCTTCAATTTTTTTCCTAAGTAGCTCTAATTCTTCTATAATTTTTTGGATTTCTAATGAAGTCAGCTTTTGCAATCTCATCTCTAGAATAGCATTAGCCTGTTCTTCTGAAAATCTAAACTCTTGGATTAAAGAGGCTCTAGCTTCAGAAACATTCGCACTGGCACGTATGATTTTAATCACTAAGTCAATTGCATCTAAAGCAATCTTTAAACCTTCTAGAATATGGGACCTCTTTTCAGCTTTATTTAGCTCATACCGGATACGATTAGTTACAACTTCAATTCGATGAGATAAATAATGTGATAATAATTCTTGTAAATTTAATAGTTTTGGTTCTTGATTAACAATTGCTAAAAAGATAATGCCATAACTAATTTGCATACTGGTCTTTTGAAATAACTGGTTTAAAACAATCTGTTCATTACAATCCTTACGTAGGGTAATCACAATACGCATGCCCGTTCGATCGCTCTCATCTTGGATACCTGTAATTCCATCTATCTTTTTTTGATTGGCTAATTCAGCGATACGAGCGACTAAATCATTTTTCTTAATTTCATAAGGAATTTCTGTCACAATAATGGATTTTCTAGATTTAGAAATATCTTCCATATGAGTTTGAGAACGGATCATAATAGAACCTCTACCCGTATGATAAGCTTTCTCTAATCCCCCCTTACCAATAATAATCCCCCCTGTAGGAAAATCCGGAGCTTTTACAAATTTAGTTAGATCTACCACACTTGCATCTGGATAATCAATCAAGTATTCAATCGCCTGTATAACCTCAGATAAGTTATGTGGAGGTATTTTTGTCGCCATACCAACTGCAATCCCACTACTACCATTAACTAGTAGATTAGGAAAGGCTGCCGGTAACACAGTTGGCTCACGTCTACTATCATCAAAATTAGGTGTAAAACTAACTGTATCCTTTTCTAGATCATGCAATAAGGTTTCGGCAATAGCTGTTAATCTAGCTTCAGTATAACGATAAGCAGCAGGAGGATCGCCATCCACAGAACCAAAGTTGCCTTGCCCATCTATTAAGACCTCTCTGAGAGAAAATTTCTGTGCCATTCGGACAAGTGTATCATATACAGCAGTGTCACCATGTGGATGAAAATTACCAATTACTTCACCTACGATTTTAGCGGATTTAACATAGGATTTATCATGTCTCCATGATTTATCATACATCGCATATAAAATTCTACGATGTACCGGTTTAAGACCATCACGCACATCAGGAAGTGCCCTACCCACTATAACACTCATTGCATAGGTCAAGTAAGACGTCTTAAGCTGATTACTTATGCCTACATCTTGTTCTCTAGATTGAATAGAATTTTTATCCGAAGACATACGAGCTGACAATATTTTTTTTTGAAATGTTATGTCTCTATTTTTTTATACATTACAGGATCAGTTGTTAGAAAGTTAGTGCTGACTATCCATCAGTACGACGAGTGCTTGATTTTTTAAAGTTAGCTCACTTCTCACCCATCTATTCTCATTACATCTATTAAGGTTAAAATAGATGATAGGTTCTATTTTTATAAACTATTTGATAAGTTTAAGGTAAATCTATGGTAGAATAAGGAACATACTAGGAGCGGGAAAAAACAAAATCAACACCCAAAAATCTAACCAAGCTCATATAGTGCATATAGTCTAATTGATCCTGTATAAAGTTAGTAAGGGGCTTAATATCACGTTTAGAGTAGCTCGTAGTTAATTTAGAATTCTGATGGATACCCAAAAGCACTGACTGTTGTTTGTTTTGCCATAAAAGATGACTATACGAAACCAATTGTTCATAAGCTTCAGCAGAATTTCTTTGCTCATCTTGTGTATCAATATAAACATTATCATCCCACCATTGTCCTAGTTTAAGTTTTACAGTCTCTATAAGTATTTCTCTAATTATCTGGGTTTCGCTGGTATATCTGTGAATAAATCCTGTTTGATCTTTTCTCATTGTATCCAGCACAACTTTAAAAAAATAAAATGGACCAAAATGATAGATAAAAATATAATCATTAATGCCTGTGAAAAATTCTTTAATACCTCCTATAATTACATCAGATTTAATAAAATGAAAATATTTATCTAAAAAAGTATAATAAAGTTTACAATTATCTTGGTGAACTTTACGTGCAATAAACTGTCTAGTAATATTACGTCGTATAGAAATATCATGTGGATGAATGTCTGTCTCCATGTATAAAGATTGTTTTAATTTAGCTTCTTCTATCTCTAATTTTTCATTTTTTATTTTTAATAGATAAAAAAAATTCTGGTTAAAGAGTTTATTCCCTCTCGTATCCAGCATGGCATTATTTTTTATACAACTCACTCGCTGTTTTATAGTAGGTTCGATCGAAAGACTACCTTCCTTTACATCAACCACTTTAGCATCTACTTCTTGATGTAAATTAAGCAATTTCTCATTTAAATTTTCATCCAGAATAGAAGACAAGGAATAAGTCAAATCAATAAAATATTGACCTTCTGCGACTGCATGATTATAGATAATTTTTTCCTGCTTAATAAACAAATAATACTTCATACGTCGTAGAAGGATCTCCACAGCTTCTACCATATCAATACGTGGATAAATATTATCTACAATGATTAGTTTTAATATTGTTGTATTATTTAGATTCACAGTAACTTTCTCAAAGATTTTACCTAGCTCTGACCAGTCTTTACGTACATGGTGATTATGATAATATAGTTCTTGATAGGTTATAATCAACTTAAAAAAATTGATCTGTTCGTCTGTTAAGTTACCTGATTTAAAAAAAGATCTAATATTTTTTTTAGTTACTTCATGTAATTTTTCAGCATTAATAGAATCTTGAAATGTTTCAAGTGCAACTTTTAACCTATCTAGTAGAATATCGATACGATCTAAATCATCATAAATCCCTATGATAGCAATGGTACTTGACTTAGCATGTAGTGTTTTTCTGATAATATTAAGCGAAACCAATGAAGGCAAAATAATAACTTTTAGATCTCCTTGAAACATTTTCAAGATGTCAAAAAGCTCACCAGAGCCAGTGATATCTACCTTGGAATAATTATATACAGATTTATATGTTTTTTTCCAATCATACATATTATTTTATAGAAGACCGCTCAATTTTATCAAGATGTAAAGATAAATCTATCTATATCTGAACTAGAAGTATAAGCAGATTCATCCGCATAGACAATAGCTTCTTTGGCATCTTCTTTGTTCTGGTTATCTATATCTTTTAAAACCTTTTCTTTAATACCTGCTTCTATTAGCTCAGCATAAGCCATTTGGATAGGGTCTTTTTCTTTGGCATGTTTCACTTCATCGATGGTCCGATACTGTGCAGGATCTGACATACTATGTCCCTTATACCGGTAAGTTATTATTTCTAAAATAGTGGGACCACGACCACTTCGTGCTCGAATAACTGCCTCTTTAACAGAATGGAATACATTCATTACTTGGGAACCATCTACTTGAGCAGAGGGCAAACCATAAGCATTAGCCTTAATGGAAATATCTCTCTCGTGTAAATGTTTATGCAAAGGTGTACCCATGGAATAAAAATTATTTTCTATAATGAATATAACAGGTAATCTCCACAAAGCTGCCAAACTAATACCTTCATGAAAACTACCAATACTTACAGCACCTTCACCCATAAAACACAGAACAACATTTTTCTCATTTTTATAATCACACCCAAATCCTAATCCAGTAGCCAGAGATATATGACCACCCACAATTCCGTGACCACCCATGAAACCTTGATTTACATCAAAAAGGTGCATAGAACCACCTAAACCATGACTAACGCCTCTCTCCTTACCAAACAACTCAGCCATAATAGCCTTGGGATCTACCCCCTTAGCTATGGCATGACCATGATCACGATATGTTGTGATCACATAATCTGTTTTCTCTATGCTACCAATTGCACCAACTGCTACAGCTTCCTCACCTATATATAGATGACAAAAACCTTTAATTTTCTGATTAGCATATGCCTTGGCGACCTGTTCTTCAAAACGCCTAATCAACAACATTGTATCATAAAAATAAAGTAGCTTTTTTATTCTATTATTCATACCATGGCGATACTAGATACATTTTGTGTTAAATGTCAAATAGTTTCCTAAAATAACGTTATGCATAACAAAGCCATGCAACAGCAAGCTGTTAATGTTTATGAAGTTACCCATTTAATTGAAACTTGCCTCAAGCATGATCCCCAGTTGCAAAATATTATAGTAACAGGTGAGATAACACAATATAATAAACATGTATCAGGCCATATTTATTTTACTTTGTCTGACAAAGAAGATACCATAAATGTGCGTAGCGTACCCAAAAAAAGTATTATAGAGTGTACTTTTTTTCGTCATGCCAACCCAAATTTAACTTTTGAACCAAAACGAGGAGATGAGGTAGAAATATTTGGTTCAATTGCTATATATTATCAGGGTGGAAAATATAAGTTTAATGTTCAAAGAATGAGAAAAATAGGAACAGGAGACCTGCTCCTAAAAATACAAGAACTAAAGAAAAAACTCATTGAACAAGGTATCATCGATCCATCAACACGACGTCGTTTGCCCATGCTTCCCAAAAAGATTGGTATCATCACGGGTATGGACTCAGCAGCTTTGAAGGATATTTTGAAACAAATAATAGAACGATATCCTAATGTAGATATTTTACTAATAAATACTTTGGTGCAAGGTGCCCTTGCAAGTGAACAGATCGTAGAGGCCATACATACATTAAACGAAAATAAATATCATTGTGACATAATTCTTCTATGTCGTGGAGGAGGTAGTACAGAAGATTTAATGCCATTCAATGAGGAAAATGTGGTAATGGGTATTTTCAATTCTCGTATTCCTATTGTATCTGGTGTAGGACATCAAGTAGATCATCCTCTTTGTGATGATGTAGCCGACCTAGCTACCGCCACTCCAACTGATGCTGCTAAACAAGCAATGCCTAATACCAAAGAACTGTACAATGTATTATCTACTATTGGTCATCGATTAGATAACGCCCTGAGAAATTATCTAGAACACACTAATGAAAAAATTAGTTATATCACAGGTAAATTTTTTCTAGATCTCCCAGAAATGCTTTTAAATGAATACCATCAAAAACTAGATTCATTAGAAAATTTATTAGAAAATGCATATGGTAACTTCATGGTATACTCGACAAATCAATTACAGTTAACGGAACATATTCATTTACTATACAAACAAACATTACACGCTACTAAAATACGTTTTACCCATATTGCCAGTCAGCTAAATACATTTTCACCCCTTTCTACATTGCAAAGAGGATATAGTATTGTATCCCAAAAAGATAAAATCATCTCTTCCATAAAAGAATTAGATATAGAACACACCCTGATTGTACAACTATCTGATGGAAAAATTAAAACTAAACCCAGAAGTATTATAAGTTAAGTCTAAACGTGACATAAAAAATACTCATTTTTTTTATGTCTCTTCCGATATGTGTGGCATACATGGAGAATGACTTAATGGAAATTGATAAGATAACTAATGTACACAGTAGAATTCAACATCTACCTAGCAATATAGACAATAAAGATATAAAAGATACAATAAAACATAGTATACAAACAGATCATGCAACTATGCCCTCACTAAAAAAACATCAATATAGTGACCCAGATACTTCATTAAGTCTTCAAATGCACCATAAAGTATTAGCTATTCAAGAAGAAGCAAAAGAACTACAGACAATATTGTCATTCAGGCAAGCACAAATACAATATCTCAGTAAAATTAATCAAGATGAAAATTGGCGTAATAAATTTATTCATTTTTCCCAACCATTAGGTTCAATGCAACAGACAGAACATAATATGATTTATAATACCACAATGAATGAGTATTCTATATTTATACAAAAAGAAGCTCGTTCCATTAGAAAAAAAATAGATCGAAATCAGATTACAATGCAAAATATTTTTGCTTCGGAAATTTTAGACCAAAGTACCTTAAAAGAAAAGTTGGTCTTCTTAAAAGACAAAAATATTTCTTCATCATTGCTAGATGATTATTTAGATCAAAGGAAAATCCAGAGACTATTAGAAATGTAAGTTATGCTTTTTATGCTAATGCAACAACTAATTGATCGAGTGTCTGCTTAGCGTCACCAAAAACCATCATAGTATTTGGTTTATAAAATAAATGGTTATCAATTCCAGCAAAACCAGTGGCCATGGAACGTTTTAAAATAAAAGCTGTTTTAGCCTGGTCCACATTTAAAATCGGCATCCCATAAATGGGACTATCTTTGTCTTCTTTTGCAGCCGGATTTACCACATCATTCGCACCAATCACAATAACCACATCTGTATTAGAAAATTCATCATTGATCTGATCCATGTCATATAGATATTCATAATCTATATTTGCCTCAGCTAGAAGTACATTCATATGGCCAGGCATCCTACCCGCCACTGGATGTATGGCAAATTTTACACTAATATCTTTTTGTACAAGAAGATGATGCAATTTTTTTACGATATACTGTGCCTGGGAAACAGCCAAGCCATAGCCAGGAACAATAATCACGCTACCAGCAATCTCAAGTAACATTGCCATTTCTTCAGGAGAAGAAACTTTGGTTGGTTTTTGTTCATGGCCCACTCCACTACCCGCCCCCAACTGTACAGAACCAAAACCACTAAAGAGAACACTAGACAAAGTACGATTCATTCCCTTACACATGATATTCGTTAATATAATACCTGAAGCACCTACTAATGTACCCACCACAATTAAAACATAATTACCCAGAGCAAAACCTGTCATAGAAACAGCAATACCTGAATAAGAATTGAGTAAAGACACAATCACTGGCATATCTGCCCCACCAATAGGCAACACAAAAGTAATACCCAGAATGAAAGACAAAACAGTAATACCCATAAAATACATGAGATTGCTTTGCTCTATTAGAGAATGATAACAGAAAACTACAATCATAACTAGTATAATAAAGTTCATACTTTTTTGCAAAGGATACAAAACAGGCCTGGAAGTAATAATTCCTTGTAGTTTAGCACAGGCAATAAAACTGCCAGAAAATGTAATTGTGCCAATACTCACGGAAAGAATCAACGCAGAGTGTAAAAATAGACTATGAGTGGCTGTAGAACTGGTAGAATAATGTTCTGATATAGCAATAAGAGCAGATGCCAAACCACCAAATCCATTAAATAAAGCAACCATCTGTGGCATTAAAATCATCTTTACTTTTTGTGCTAGCGTAAGACCGATTCCTCCTCCAATTACAAGACCTAAGAAGATAAACTGATAAGATAGTATTTGCTTATCTAACAATGTAACCACAATAGCTAACAACATACCCATAAAAGACAATAGATTCCCAGTACGAGCCGTTCTAGGTGTACCAAGCTGTTTAAGGCCTAGTATAAACAATATAGAGGACAATAAATAGACACTAGGAGTAAGCCATTCTAAATGAGACATATGCAAAAGTTATTTTTCCACCAAGTATTTCTTTATTTTTTTATTTTTTTAATACTAAACATCTTTAGCATCCGGTCAGTTACAACATAACCCCCAAATACATTAATGCTAGCAATAATAATCGCAACAAAGCCTAGTAACGTTGTTAAAGAAGTAAACTGCTCATTCCCAGACATCGCCAGAGCACCAATCAAAGTAATCCCAGAGATGGCATTTGACCCTGACATCAAAGGTGTATGTAAGGTAGGTGGAACTTTTGAAATAAGCTCAAAACCAATAAACGTACTTAGTGTAAATATATACAAGAGTAATAAAATCATTGTCAAGTTCATAATATCTCCTTTACAAATTCTCCTTAATAAGCTGGCCTTTATGTGTAAGTAATGTACGATTAATAATTTCATCATCTTGGTTAAGATCCACTATAGGTTTTTTGGGATCAAAAATATATAGTAGAAGATTTTCTACATTCTTTGAAAACATAAGACTCGCATCACTGGCAATTTTTGAAACCATATTATCATGTGCAATGATAGTTACACCATTATGTTTTATTGTCTTCCCTTTTTTACTTACGGCACAATTACCACCTTGTTCTATTGCTAGATCCACAATAACAGAACCAGGGCGCATCTTATCCACCATATCCTTTGTAATTAATATTGGGGCTTTTTTCCCAAAAATCTGAGCTGTTGTAATGCAAATATCAGATTGACTTAGATGCTCTTCAATAATTGCCATTTCTCGTTTAATAAAGTCTTTAGAAGCTTCTTTGGCATAACCTTGTTGATCCTGTTTTGCTTCTTCATCTTCCAATACAGTAATAAACTTTGCCCCTAAACTTAATATCTGTTCTTTAACGATAGGGCGAAGATCAAAAGCACTCACCATAGCACCTAATCTCTTTGCCGTGGCAATAGCTTGCAAACCAGCAACACCCGCCCCTAATACCAATACTTTAGCTGGTTTGATAGTACCTGATGCAGTCATCAGCATAGGGAAAAAATGGGGGTAATGATAACTTGCTTCTAAAACAGCACGGTAACCAGCACAGGTCGCCATGGAACTCAAAACATCCATAGATTGTGCCAATGAACTACGAGGTATTCTCTCTAAAGCAAAGGCACTTATTGTTTGTGCTTGATAGACAGGTAGATTAACTTTGTTTTTTTGTATATCCTGGATACAAAAAACAAAAGCAGATTTCTTATAGGATTCAACTTCTCTACTAGGTTTGAGTTGGGGAGGCTTTACTTTAACAATAATATCCACTTTGCTGAGAAAAGCTGTAGTTTTTTCAATTTTCGCACCAGCGTTCTTATATTCTATGTCAGAAAAAAGAGAAGCGTTGCCACAACCAGATTGCACACGAACTTGAAAGCCCGCCTTAACTAATTTAGATACAGAAGCTGGCACTAAAGCCACTCTTTGTTCAACAGATTGCCGTTCCGTTGGTAATCCAATTATATACTTCATATAAAAAAGTTACGCCACATCTATCGGATAAGAACCCAATATTTTGAAGAAAGTCGTTCGTTGCTTAACTTTCTCAAAAACATTTTGAAATCGTATATTATCACAACTACCCTGCACATCCACGTAAAAAACATAACTCCAAGGATCAAGCTTATTTGGTCTAGATTCAATATTAGTAAGATTAATATTTTCTTCAAATAAAGGCTTAAGTGCTTGATACAAACTACCTGGCTTATGTGGTAAACTAAATAATACAGAAGTGCGGTTAGCTTGCCCTGGTTTAGAAGGATTTTTAGAAATAACAATAAAACGTGTCGTATTATTTAGATTGTCTTGAATATTCTTTTCATAGAGAGGTATCTTATAAATATTTTGTATTCCTTGTGAAGCAATAATCGCAATTGAAGAATCTGTGGCGTGATCACGTAGGATTTCTGCTGCCCGTGCAGTTGATGTTGTCTCTTTGTAATTAACTTCTGATAAGTTTGTTTGTAGCCATTTTGTACATTGTGCCCAAGCCTGAGGATGTGTATAAACAGTTCTAATATCTTTCAGATTTTCTGCATAACTAAAAAAACAATGTTGCACAGCTAAATGTATTTCTGCATAAATATGCACATCATACTCCATAAATGCATCGAGTGTTTGTGTAACTTTACCTTCTGTTGAATTTTCAATAGGTAATACCCCGTAAGAATATATATTTTGGGAAATGGCATGAAAAATATCATCAATAGTGTTCATAGGTTCCAGGTGAATACTATGACCAAACTTTTTTAAGCTAGCTTGGTGAGTAAATGTACCCGCTGGACCTAAATAGGCTACTTCTAATTTTTTCTGTACATCAATCATTGCACTCATGATTTCACGATAGATATTGCGCAGGTGTATGCTTTGCATTGGAGGTAAATCAATGTTATCAAGAAAATGATATACCTCTTGTTCTCTATCTGGTAAATAAATAGGTGACTGCTGATTAGATTTTTGTTTTGCCAGCTCTAGTACAACAGCACCTCTTTCTTGGATAAGTGCTAATATCTGATTATCAATTTTCTTAATCTTATCTCTTAGAGTTTTAAACATATTCAATCTAACTCATCAAAGTTTAGGGTCTTAATTTCTTCAATATCTGGTAAAAAAGTTAAATTTTTTAATCCAAATTGTTTTAAAAATAATTGGGTGGTTGAATAAAGAGATGGCTTTCCTGGAATTGCTTTTTGTCCACTAACACAAATAAATTTTCTTGTTAATAATATATGAATTAGGGAACGGCTACTCACCCCTCGTATCTCTTCTATTTCAAATAAAGTAATGGGTTGTTTATATGCAATAATGGCCAACGCCTCTAGAGAAGCTTTGGTGAGATGTTGTTTTTTTTTCTCTTTCACCATGCTGTGTATAACAGATGACATCTCGGACGATGTGGCTAGCATATACTTATTACCTTGCTTATGTAAAATGATACCACTTTGATTGACATTATACTTATTTTTTAAACATTCAAGAGCATCTTGTACATCTTTTACTTCTGCAGACAACCCTTTTGCCATTTCTTGCACGGATAAACCTCCACCAGAAATAAATATTAATGCTTCCACTTCCTTAGCTATTATATTTTGCATGAGCCATTACCTTACAAAGCTTGTAAGGTAATATCCCCCTGCCATTGTTGTTGTTTAGCTTGTATATGTTTTCGTAAGACTAGGTCTAACACTGCTAAAAAAGTAATTACCTGGGCATAAGGCTTATGAAACTGTGTAAACTGCTCAAAGGAACATTGGGTACTGATCTGTAATTCTTCTTTCAGAGCTTCTATCATTTGCTCTACTGTGACAGTTTCCTTTTCGAACTGCCATTTAGTTGGAATAATCTTCTTGAGCAACTCTTGGTAAGTTTTGAGTAAAGAAGTTAGATCCACTTCTAGTAAATTAATTCCCTCTTCAAAAAAATGCCACTGAGATTCTCTTGTAAAATGATATTGCATATCATCCTGTAATTTTCCTAATTCATTAGATGCATTTTGTAAGCGTTTGTGTTCTAGCAACCTAGATATTAATGCTTGTGGCAAGACATCAGAATGTGCAAAGATATCATCCATTTGAGGAGATTCTACTTTAGGTAGTAAAAGTACAGATTTATAATATAGTAAGCGTGTACCTATTTCTAAGAAAGATGATTTTTGTTCAAGAGTAGCTTTATGTTTTTGCATATAATCCAGAAAGTCATCTGTAATTCTACTCAAAGGTATTTTAAAAATATCTACCTTATAAGATTGAATTAAATACCATAGTAATTGCAAAGGTCCCTGCCTCTCTTCGCCATCTACTGTGGTAAATGCAGTATAAAAAGAAGTATCCATCTTTACTCAGATAAACCTATGCTGTATACATAGATTGGCGGACTTTATTCATGGTTGCCTGGGCATATTTTGAAGCTTTTTCTTTGCCTTCTTGAAGAATTTGTTTTAAAGACTCTGGATCTTGCATATAAGACTCACTCTTTTCACGTATAGGCTGTAACATATAGTTAATATGCGTAGCAATTTTTCCTTTGCACTCCACACATCCAATTTTTGCTGTTTTACAGGCTTCTGCAATAGATTGAATATCTGGATTATGAAATATTTTGTGATAATCATACACTGTACACACTTCAGGATCTCCTGGTATCTCTTTGCGAACACGTTGGGGGTCTGTTACCATTTTTTTGATTTTTTGTTCTGTATCAGTTATGGAATCATTTAAATTGATAGTGTTATGGTAAGATTTACTCATTTTTCTGCCATCAATACCATTAATTTTAGGGACATGAGACAATTTTTCTTTAGGCAAAACAAAAACATCACCATTAAACTGGTTAAACCTTTGGGCAATTTCACGTGTAATTTCTAAATGTGGTAATTGATCCTCTCCAATTGGTACAATATCTGCTTGGTACAGAAGTATATCAGATGCTTGTAGGACGGGGTACCCTAAAAATCCATAACTGCTCAAGTCAGACGCTTGATTTTCTTTTTTCTCTTTATACGTAGGATTACGAAATAACCAAGATGTTGGTGTATACATTGATAAAATAACATTGAGTTCACAATGTTCTGGAACATCAGACTGCAGAAACAAGGTAGCTTTATTTGGATTGATACCAACAGCTAACCAGTTTGCTAACATAGATAAACAATATATTTGGATTTTATGGGCATCACGATAATATGTTGTTAATGCATGCAAATCAGCTATCATATAGAAACAATGAAATTGTTCCTGTAAATCCAAGAAGTTTTTTAGTACACCAACATAATGCCCTATATGCAGATAACCTGTAGGTTGCATACCACTCAGTATTATTTTTTCCATGACAGTGGTATAATTACCAATCAAATAAAATATTAGGTATAAACCATGTGATATCCATTACTCCAAACATAAACAAAGCCAATAAGATGGCCTTACTTCCCATAGAAACAAATGGCAAAATTTCTGTGTCTATGTAAAAGTAAGCAATATCAAATGGAGGTATAGGGATACAATTCAGAATAAACACCAACCAACTCTGTAGCACTACGGCATGACAAATCAAAAATAAATAACTAGTCTTATGTGGTTGCTTTAAAAATAAATAAATAAGAACAACACACATTAAAATTAAGGTAGCGAGCTGTGAGGAGATATATGACATCCAGTTGATCTCATGTTTACGTTTTATAAGTAAACCACCCCATGACATACTGGTTAAGCTCAATACTAGTACAGCCATGGGATCAACAGAAAGTATAGGTTTTTCTTTGGATAACTGATGTGAATACTGTATAGAATAACGTGCCTGTATCTGGATTCGCCCTACCTCTCTAAATAATAAAACAACCAGGCTAGCAGGCAAGGTATACACCAGATAGCCCATGTTAATTAAAACACTTTGTACTAATTCCATCTAACCTCCACCAACAAAATAGATAATCTCTATTTTATCTTGCTCATGTAAAGCTATTTGTTTATACTCACCTTGTGCCAATATATTGCCGTTGATCTCTACCGCTACTCTATTAGATAATAAACTAAGGTATTCCATCAATGCTTCTAAACTATCATCTTTTAGGTCTGACAAAGCAATATATTGACCATTAACAACCATACACAATTAATTTCCTGGTAAAGGGCTAACAAATACGATTACTCATTTTTTGTAATGATGCCACTACTTCTCGTAAAACAAAACAAAAAACATGATCTTCTGTGTGTAGTACGGTATCACCATCAACAAGTTTAACTTTGCCATCACGAATTAACATGAGTACAATACTACCCGTTGGGAAAGTAATATCCTTTAAAGCCTGATTCTCCCAAATTGTATTTGTATGAATAATAATTTCTAATACCTCAGCATCAGCCCATTTTGTAGAAAACACATTATATACATCACTTCTTAAAGCACGCAAGACATCATCCACCAACAATAACTTAGAACTAATAAAAGAATTAATGTGAAGATAAGGAATAAGATGAATGTAAATACTACTGTGAATAAGAGGTAATGTCATGGCACCTACCTCTTCTTCAACTAATAAGCAAGCCACTACATTATCATCTTCATTATCTGAAGCTCCTATGAAAATACTATTCACACCTAATCCTTCGTTGATGAGCTCTTGTATATTATGTACATCAGATAATAAGACGCGAATCTTAGGGTTAAGTTTTTCTTCACAATAAAAAGCTTCTTTTTTTGTAGAAGCAATTAAATATATTCTTTTTCGAGGATAACGCTGAGAAAGCTGATCCGCTAACTGATGGGCAATATCGCTGGCACCCAGAATAAAAATATTTTTTTTCTTTTCGTGTGTATCTGGATCAAACAAGGAATTCACTTTTTTTAATTCTGCACTTGAAGCACAAAGATACAAGATATCTCCTTCTTGGATGACATAATCTGACTTAGGGACAAGAGTGTTTTCCATACGATAAGCACGATAAATAGAGCGTTTTGCAGTATCCTTAAAATCTTTATCTGTTGGTGCTTTAATATGGATAGGTGAGACATAATGTTTTTTTTTCTGATTAGACGTTTTTGAGACACCTGCAATCAAAATGTTTTTAAAGGAATTTAGCTTTCTTAAACTTAGTATTTTTCTACCATGTAAAAGAGAGTTCTCTTTTACTTTATAGGCAACCAATTCTATATTATCTTGTAATTCTATTACTTCAAGTGCACCTGGCATCTCTATTAAATGAATAAATGCCTGAATAGTAATCAAACTCTGGTTAAATAAAGTATCTATACCAAAGTTTTTCCAAAAATTTCTATTGAGTATCCCATGCTGGTGTTCTTGGTAATAATTATGTGTTACACGAGCAATGCTCTTTAGACATTTGAATTCCTTAACAATACGACATGCTACCAAATTAATCTCATCAATATTTGTTACTGCAATAAAGAGGTCTTTGTTATTTAAATGTAACTGTTTATAGATAGTAGCATCGCCACCATCACCTATAAAAGTACCAACATCTGCTAGTTGTGTTGCCTCTTTCAGTTTTTCTTCATCCCGATCAATAATAATCACATTATAACCATCTGCGGCAAGACGTTGCATAATATGCTTACCTACTTCACCAGCACCAAGAATAACAATGCGCTCAGCTATACCAGCAGATTGCTTGCGACTATAAGATAACATATTAAATTCTAGAACTGAACAATTTATTAATACTCTATGGGAGGTAACTGCTTTAGTAATAATACTTTATCAGAAATATTATTACTAGGCTTTGTAGTTTTTATATCTTTATTTTTACGTTGAATTTTACCAGATGTATCATGTGGATGGTATTTACCTGATGACGTAGTATGATGCCTATTAGACTGATTAATTTGAATTAGTTGGCGTTGTCCTTGAGCCAAACCTTCAGGTATATTTTTTGAGGTAGTCACATTAGGATTCCTTACAACAGGCGTCAGATTAGGTTCTTGAGCTGACTGTAAAGAGCGTTGTAAATAGGCACTTTCATAATCATCTAAACTCAACTTCTTTTTTTTATGTAAATCTGCATCTACATTATATTGCATATCTAAGAGCGAATCTGGCGGATTATTAATCTGCAACTCCATTAGCTTAATACGTTCATTCAATAAGGTATTGATCTGTAACTCCACAGAAATACGCAACGAGTCAGAATAAGAGCGATTAATGGTTAACTGATCTTCCAACTGGCGCAACTCTTCGAGATCTCGATCAATAACCTGTAAACGTTTAATAATATGTATTAATTTCATAATATCTATATTAGCTTAAGAGTATTATTATAGTACTTGGCGTTTAGTGCATAATTCTTAGCTGTTTCTTTGATCATTCTTATTTCAGTTTCTTTTATATCTCTAATAATTTTAGCTGGCACACCAGCCACAAGGGTATAACTAGGTACAATAAAATTGGGTGGCACCAGTGCACCAGCAGCTACAAGAGCATAACTATTGACAAGCACTTCATCCAGTACAGTAGCACCAATACCAACAAAACTATGATCTTTTAAATGAGCTGCATGAATAACAGCATTATGACCTACGGTAACATAATTTTCAATTATTGTTTCTAAGCGATTCGTTTGTATATGCACTACACTATTATCTTGTATGTTTGTATAATTTCCAATGTAAATAGAAGCACCATCACCACGTACAGTACAATTAAACCAAATAGATGAGTGCTCTTGCACAGTTACATCGCCAATAACACTAGCAGATGGTGCAATAAAAGTATTCCTAGCAATCTTAGGAATCTGGTTATTAAGACGATATAGCATAATTTTAGACAAACAACTAGTTTTTTGTTTGGTATGTCAGAATCTAATCGTCACTACATAATAACATGTTAAATTTGTATAGTGTAAAAATGGCTCTATTCTTGCTTATTGGCATTACATCTATGGGCTACTCTCTCTATAATACATTATCTATAGTCCAAGAAGTACAAGATAAAAAACACAAGATATATTGGCAGATTGTATTGAATTTTATTATCTTTTTTCTAATCACCTATATTACCATGCTTGTCTTGAGTTCGACCATAGATAATAGTAACATGGTAATGCGTATAGTATCATGGATTTTTTTATTTGGAGTATTTTTTATAGTTGGCATAACCTACATAGATAAAAAAAGCATTATCTTATTAGAAGAAATAGTAAAACAGTGTACCACTGAATTAAGAGAAAAAAAATCTAAGATAGAAAAGCTACATAGGGAACAGCAATCTCTGTTATTAACGCTGCCAGACTATCTCTTTACACTACATCGTTCTGGGGAATGTGAACAATTATATATGCCAGAAGATAATCAAACTATTACCAGCTTAAAAGGCAAAAATATCTATTTAGTTAATCCCAACACTCCTCAGGAACATTTAGTGAATACTGCACAAGTAATCATTCATACGCATTTCATTAATAACACATTAAATTTCTCTAAAGATAATGTTTTTTCTATTAACTTTGAATTAGATATTAACAAAGAAAAGAAATACTTTGAAACAAGATGTATAAAGTTATCTCACTATAGAGTGTTCGCCTTGGTACGTAATACAACAAAAACAAAAGAATTAGAAAAAAGTTTAGTTAAACAAAAAAATCAAGCATTAAGGCGTGCCAGTATGGAATCTAATTTTTTAGCAAACATGAGCCATGAGATCCGAACACCCATGAATGCAAT
The DNA here is from genome assembly GCA_965262015.1 of Leptospiria bacterium. GTDB lineage: Bacteria > Spirochaetota > Leptospiria > Turneriellales > CBDBES01. The sequence continues at coordinate 216,716 of OZ253494.1, read as the reverse complement.
TCTTGGACTCACAGACTTATTACTAACTACAAAACTCACTCATAAACAAAAAAAATATTTAAACAGTGTCCATGTTTCAGGCGACCATCTACTTCATCTAATTAATGATATTTTAGACTTGTCAAAGATACGAGCAGGTAAGATGTCATTAGAAATAATTACATTTGATATTAAAAAAATGCTACATGATACTATAGATAGTATGCATGTTTTAATAAATAATAAAAAGATTATATTGAAACTAAATATGAAAAATAATATACCACAGTATGTGGGAGGCGATCCATACCAAATCAAACAAATTATTACTAATCTAGTAAATAATGCTATTAAATTTACTGAAAAAGGGTATATACAAATTGTTATAGAACAAAAACAGAAAAGTATAAATACAAAAAGTACAAACCATGCTGATTTTACATTCTCTATTATTGACACAGGCATAGGGATTCCACCAGAAAGTCATAAAAAAATTTTTGAACAATTTACCCAATCTACAGAATCAACATCACGATTATTTGGTGGAACCGGTTTAGGTCTATCAATTACTAAAAAACTTATTCATAGTATGCATGGTGTTATTAAACTAGAAAGTCCAGTACATACAGAAAAAACAAAATATGGACCAGGTACAAAAATTTCATTTACCATTCCATTACAAAAATTGACTGGAAAATCTATAGATGAATACATAGATTTAGAAAAGCATATAAATGCAGTTCAAACACATGATGCTCCAGCCAGCTCTAATGTTCAACATGAATACAGAAACACAAAACAAATCTCTGCACAGAATGATATCTCTGTACTAGTCGCAGAAGATAATGAAGTGAACCAATTATTGATTAGGAAAATGTTAGAAAAACTACCCTACCAGATGATAATAGCTTCAGATGGGATGGAGGCAGTTAGTATGGCTAAAAAATACAAACCTGATATTATTTTTATGGATATTTCTATGCCTAAATTAAATGGTTATGAAGCAACAAAAAAACTTAGAAATAGTAACTACACAACACCAATCATTGCACTAACAGCACATGTCATGACACAAGAACTCCAAAAAGTTAAACAATCTGGTATGAATGACTACTTATTAAAGCCTTTCAATACGGATGAACTAGTCCAAGTTATTAAGCAATTTGTTGCATAACTCTTCTAAATTAAAAACTTCTTTCTGGCCAGTAGCCCTATCAGTCCATTCAATATCACCTTTTTCTAAATATTTTGATCCAAGTACAATACGAAAAGGTAAACCTAATAATTCTGAATCAACAAATTTAACTCCCGGACGTTCTTTTCTATCATCAAAATAAATGGATATACCCAAAGCTACAAGACAATCATATACTTCTGTAATGGCCTTAAGGTCTATTTCACTTTTAAAAATACCTACCATATATACTACAAAAGGTGATATATTCTTAGGCCATAAAATACCTTTAGAATCATGATGCTGTTCTACAATGGCCTGTAATACTCTGCTCACTCCAATACCATAGCAACCCATTGTAGGATGAATTTTTTTGCCATGATGGTTAAGGACACTTAATCCTAGACTTGTACAGTAGCGTGTGCCTAACTTAAAAATATGACCAAGCTCAAGGCCCTTGCTACTAGTCAGACAATGTTCTAGATGTGTAGGACAGCGATCGCCTTCTTCTGCAAATATAAGATCAAGATCAATAGAATAATCTGGTATATGGAAGTCACGATTCTCTTGCACATTAATATAATGCTGATTAATCTCATTCCCACCAGTAACTAAACCCTGCCTATTCTTTAAGTTACGATCATAATATATATGTACCATTTTTACCTGTCCATTATCAGTAGCAATCTGTTGTCCATGCTTTAGCGGTAGATTCACAGGACCTATAAAACCAGGTATAAGAGAAAGGTATTTAGATAATGTTTCAGATGAGGCTGGAGTTAATAAAATCTGGCCACTAATTTTTTCTAGCTTATGGAGATTAACATTTCGATCACCCGGTATCAAAGCTAAAATACAAGCCTGCTCATTCTCATAAACTAGTATTTTAATAAAGTAGGAAGATTCTATATCCAAAAAATAACTGACATCAGAGATAGTAGACACTTGGGGAGTATCTTTTAATTCTAAGTCTTTGATCTCCTGGTTAGGATAGTTTTGATAAGGAATACACTCTACTGTTTCCTGGTTAGCCTTGTAAAGATATTCATTAGCGTTCTTTGCAAATAACAAAGTGGATTCCCCAACAGATGCTAACAACATAAACTCTTCTGAATTACTACCCCCCATGGAACCTGAATCTGCTTCAACCACTACTACATCTAAACTACAATCTTGAAAAATCTTATGATAGCATTCACGCATTCTAGTATATGTATGGGATAAACATTGATCATTTTCATGAAAGGAATAGGCATCTTTCATCATAAATTCACGAGATCGGATTAAACCATACCGAGGTCTAATTTCATCACGATATTTATTAGTCATTTGATAAATATTTATAGGCAACTGCTTATAAGAGTTTAAATGTTGCTTGACTAAAACTGTGACTGCTTCTTCGTGCGTGGGAGCTAAACAAAAATCTACACCATGGCGATCATTTAATTGAAACATCTCATCCCCCATACTATCCCATCTATTAGACTCTTTCCATAAGCTTGCTGAAGTTAGTGAGGGTAAGTGTACTTCTATAGCACCATAGAGATGCATATTGTGCCGTATAATGTCTTCTATCTTACGATGTACCATATATCCCAATGGTAAATAAGAATATAGACCTGAAAATTGTTTCATGATATACCCTGCTCGTAGAAGTAATTGGTGAGAGATAATTACCGCATCAGCAGGTATTTCTTTTTGAGTAAAGAGTGGTAATTGTGAAGCTTTCATGAATTACATTCCTAATTGGGCTATTAACAAATATTGATACTCCATTTTGTTACAAATGGATAAACAACACCACTCGCAATATACTGGACTACACTATCAAACTTTTCTATAATATACTCATTAATTGTTTGATGAACATTACCATGGGCAAGCTCCCATAAATACTGGGCTACAACCACATTAATAGCTACACTCTCAGTACCGGGATGGAAAGTACCTTTTAAAGTACCTAATGCTTTTTGAAAAGCATCTTGTTGATCACTAACTATAAGATCTTTCATAGTAGCAGTCTTAGTCTTCTCAGGGGGGATAATCTTTCCAGAGGTAATTTGATTATTATGTAATAAACAGTATTTTGTTGGCTCAAAAATACTTACTTCATCTGTATCATCACAAGAATGTACTACCATAGCACATTTTACACCTAGTTCTTTTAGTACTATACAGAATGTTTCCAAAAGAGAACTGTCATAAACACCAAGTAATCGAATACTTGCTTTCATTGGGTTAAGAAGTGGACCAAGTAAATTAAAAACTGTTTTAATTTTAAGATCCTGTCGCACTCTTGCTACATGTTTCATAGCAGGATGAAATAGAGGTGCATACATAAAAGCAAAATAATTAGTTTTTAAAAAATACAATAATGTGCTTTCATCTATATCCATGGGATAACCTAAATGAAATAATAAATCAGCTGAGCCACTTTTAGATGAAACAGCACGATTTCCATGTTTCCCCACAGGGATCTTTAAGCTTGCAAGTACAATAGCTGTTAAGGTAGAAACATTTATTAGATTTTTATTATCCCCGCCTGTACCACAGGTATCTATTATGTCTGTAGAAATATTCACACAACTAGATTGTGAATATAAAACCTTAGTAAAGGCTAACAATTCATCTGAAGTCTGAGATTTCATAGCATAAGCAGTTAACCAAGATGCTATTTGTACATCTAAAAGTTGCTGCGTCATGGTAAGCTCCATTAAGAAACCTGCCTCAGCTACTGTAAGATGAAGACCGTTAAGAAGTTTTGCGACAATACTCGCGTAGTTCACAAATATTTAAGACAAAAACCTAATATTACTTGAAAGAAACATAGATAGGCGAGTAAGCAAGCTCATTCTCAAATGAAAACGAATTATCAACTATCACCCATCACCTTCAAAGCTAAAACATAGTAAAGCCTTGTGGCCTTTCCAAGTAAAATAAACACAATCAGAAGGCTCCTTTATAGTTAAACGCACAGGAGACAAATCAGCATCACCCATAATTACATGGGGAATAGAAATCATAAATGTTTCACCATAAGTACTTTGGAAATAACCAGACAACGTATTGGCCATTTCGCCAACCAAATCAGAAAGAATTTCATCATTAATACTGGTATCAGAACCTATCATAACATAGAGTAAATCAACTAGAAACTGTTTCTCACAACTAACAAAAAGACCCCCTTTATTAGGCCCACTTATACCAATTACACTGGTATAATCATAGGTACTAATAGAATCAAGACTATTATTTTCGACTAGACTAGAAATAATATAATCAGAGATAGCATGAGTATCAAAATAATTCCTGATAGAAGACTGTGCCAATTCTAATTTACGCATAGACATAAAACTAACTACCTCGAAAAATTCTAAATACTTCTTCTAATTTAGTCTCATTGAAAGGCTTTTGTATAAAACCCTTTGCACCAGCATTCATAGCATCTAACATATTCTCTTGAGCAACTAAAGCAGAAATTACTACAATATTAACAGAAGTATCAATCCCCATAATTTGTCTAATGCATTCCAGACCATCCATCTCTGGCATAGTAATGTCCATGGTAATAGCATCTGGCTTCTCCTCTTGAAACAACTTAATAGCATCTAAACCATTAGCGGCTTCGCCTATAACCTCTATATTATTTCTTTCTGCAAAGCGACGTATTGCTTTTCGAATAATCATGGAATCATCAACAATCATTAATCTCATACAAGTATCTAACCGGCTTCTTTATAGAATCTCCTGTTCAGGGGGCAAGTAAAAAATATTAACTTTATCACTTTTACCACGAATGCTAATACTGGGTGCTTCTATCAACTCTAATGCTTTCTCAAGATGCTTGTAAGTATACTCGTCAATCACTAGACTACTATTAAATTGTTTTGTAAGGTCTTGCAAACGGCTAGCTAAATTCACGGTATCACCAATAACAGTATATTCCATTTTTTTATAAGAACCCACATTACCTGCAAAAACTTTACCTGATGCGATACCTATGCCAACACGAATATCATCTTTAATGAAATCAGGCTTAACTTGATTAAATACTTGAATAGCTGCAATAAGCTGCATAGCACATAATACAGCATTATGTGCATCATTACCATAAGATTTAGGACAACCAAATGTGGCTAAAATAGCATCTCCAATAAATTTATTTACTGAACCCTTATAACTAAAAATTAAATCTACAATATCAGTAAATAATAAATCAAGTAATTCAACCACTTGATCAGGAGTAAGAGCTTCACTCAAGCCAGTGAAGTTTCTAATATCTAAAAACAGTATGCTAGCTTGTCTAACAGTACTTGCATTTACATTTTTTTCACGGGATAATATCTCTTCTACAACGTCAGTAGATAAAAATTTATCTAATTCTTTTCTTTCTGCTTGTAGAGCAGATATCTTATTTTTTTTAGCATCTAAACCCATAAGATATTGACTATGAAGAAGTAAGCGAACAGAAAATTCAGAAGTATCCATATCCATAGGCGTAAATACATAATCATAAAAATTTTGACTAACCTTATCAGAAAAACATATTTTTTCCAATAAACGTGACTGGGATTTTAGTGCAACAGGTATAAAATAAATAGTTAAACTAGTATCTCGAATGGCTACAATCAAACGATTCAATTGAGTAACAACAGAGATGATTACATCCGCATCCATGGATGTTAGATCAATCATCAATATATCACTTTTAGCCACGTCTTTTCTAACACACTCTATAATATTACGAGGGTCTAAATCAACTCCTACATACTTATCCAAGTCTTCTAAAGAGAATGCAGGCAAAAAAGACACTACATCAGCAATAAACTGACATTTTTTTATATCATTAGAGATAATGGTGATATTTAGTTTAGCTACTGACATGATTTACAAGAGGTAATCCAAATGCAATTCGGAAATATCTTCCTTCTTCAAAATTAACAGTAATTGTGGCTTGCAAAGTCTGAAAGTTTGCCTTAATGATATCCATTCCCACTCCTCTTCCAGAATGCATACTAACCTTATCTGCAGTCGAAAAATTAGGCTGAAAAATCAAATTAACTAACTGCTCATGATCCCAATTATCTATTTCTTGTTGTGAACCCAAATTTAAATTAAGTGCTTTCTTTTTTAGTTTGCTGATATTCAGTCCTCGACCATCATCTTGATAAATAAGCCATATACGATCTACTTTTTTCTCAGTAGACAATGTTATATGGCCTACTGCAGGTTTACCAGCTTTTTCTCTTTCCTCTTCTGATTCTATACCATGTGCAAGCGAATTACGCAATAATTGTATAAAACTATCCTGGATAACTCTACGATTAGCATGGTTAATACACGTAGAATCAAAATCTGTGTAACTGAAGTTAATATTACACCCTAATAAATCAGCCAATCGTTTAGCCATATCATCCATAGCATGCAAAACAACAATTCCTAAAGACTGTTTACTCGTAATGTCAGTTTTGAATGTATTTAATTTTTCAATTAGATCTCGAGTATTTTGTATGCTGTTTTCTAAATCATGTATACTGGTATGCAAATGTGAAAGTTGTTTAGGACTAACTGCTTTTGCTTTTCTAATCTTATCTATTTGATCTTCTGCGGTATGAGCGATAGAAGAAAGTAATTCTAGGTCTAAAACAGAGGCATTACCTTTAATACTATGAACAATGCGATAAAACTCTTTCATGTCCATTTTATTAGGTTCTTCTTTCCCTAAAATTAAATTAAGTTTTTTCAGATCTTCTGTGGCATCAGTCATAAATACAGTTAAAGATTGTGCATCAGCATTTAAAATGGAGTAAAGCTGTTTAGTTTGACTACTCATTACACGTTCTTGTTCTTCCATTTGTTTATTTAGAAAGTAAACTTTACTAATATCTACAATACTAATAATAATACCTACTATGTTACTATTAACCGTAATACGAAAAAAAAGAAATTCTAGGCATTTTTTTATAGTTTTATCTGATTTAGGATCTTTTAAAAGAACTTCCACATGTTTAATAGGATTTATATCTGCTAGAAACATGGAATTAATACCAGGGTTAAACAAGATAAGCAGATATTTTTTTAATAACTGAGTATGCTCAATGCCTAACATTGGTTCTATTAACTCTATAAAATTAAACTGATTAATGTGATCTCGTAGTACAATATCTTCAGTAGTTGATGAATATTGAGAACCAATTTGGTAATCTTCATCTATTGTTAAAAGGCCAGAAGGCATATTCTCGAGTATCCTAATATTCTCTTCTTGTGCTACTTGTAACGCTCTAGTTCGCTGCTTTACCTTATCTTCTAGGTTATCTGTTAGAAACTTAATTGACAGACGCATTTTATCAACATCAATATACAGTTGACCAATCTCATCATTACGCTTCTGAATACGGTCATCTAATACGGATAAGTTTAAATTCCCTTTGGCAATATTCTGGACATTGCTTGCCAAAGAGACCAATGGTCTAGATAAATTAGAAGCAATCATATAAGAAATAGCAAAACCAAGAATTAAAAATATAAGTAAAGCAAATCCTGAATACATCCATAGATTTTGGATTTCCTGACTTAAATATTTAGTGGTTAAGGAAATATATAAAATTCCTTGTATATTAATATCAAAATCTAGTTTATCACTAGTATCTGTCGTCTCACTTTCCACATTATTTATGTCTTTAGCTCTTTGAGCGTTTGAGTTAGTATCTACATCAGGGATATCAGACTCTTCCAACGGAACAGGAATAGGGTTATCATATTTAATAAAGGTAACATGATGTAATAGAGATTTGCCCTCAATCTGGGAAATACCCTCTTTTTTTTGTTCTACTTTTTCTAGAATAAACTTATCTTCAATTAAATAAAAGAGTGGATATTTTTCTTCATCTGATGTGGCAATTATTGTCTTATTTTTATCCAATACCAAGATAGAAACAATTTCTTTGTCTTGCTTAGAAGTAGACACTACAAATGAGTTTAAAGAACTATAACTACTGTCTTCCAGACTTTTCTTAACAATTACACCTAGATTTTTTTCTACTAGGTTTAGTTTTTGTTCTAGATTATTATGCAGCAATCGATCAGTCCTCTCTACAAAAAAAACCATGAGAGAGATAACACTTAAAGAAAAGAGTGAAAGAACACTCAGAATATATTTAAATTTAATACCAGATTTACGAAAAGCAAATAACTGCATAAACAATTTTTTAACTTGTTCTATATATAACATCTCAATATTCCCACAAAGGATTATAAACTAGCAATAAAAAAACCACATCAAACAAGGTAGGTTACTCGTTCTGACGATATAATCGATCAGCTTGATAATCAAATACTTCTTCTTCATTTAGGACACTACCAATTAATTTTTCTGCAATATCCATATTTAGGATTGTACGTGTTCCAATTGGCGGTACAACTCCTATATCTACAACAGGGATTCTATCAAGTAATATTTTACTTGATAGAATCCCCAGCTGAGATCCTAAGCCATCATAATCAATAGAAATAGCAAACAAAGCACCTGCTTTCAAAAATGCCTCTGAAGAAACAATAACTGGAATTGTCTCTTTATATGCAAGCTTGAGGAGAGTATTTACTTCTGAAATATTAGATTTATTATATAACTTAAAATCAGAAAGCATCCATAAAGCATCCATTTTCTTTATTTTTCTTCGAACAATACTAGTTAGATCTTTAGGATTGGAGACGGGCAACAAGAGTAAACGCACACCTAGAAACTTAGCAGTAGCACGAGAACTTTGAACAGTTTCACTTGAAGCTACAGGATGATAAGGTACAGCCAATGCCTTTAAGCCTCCATAAAGCAACTTGAACTGTGTGAACAAGTTTTGACTAGGAATTTCCATTGCAATACCAGCAATATGTTTATTTTTGAGGAGCTTATGTCTTTTATAATTAAGAACCATGGTAAATAATATTGGTACTTTGTTCTGATGTTTTGCAAACGTGGTAGCAGTAGTACTCCCTAAACAAACTAGTAAGTTGGGTTTATACTTTTTAAGTATGTTAGTTACTTGTTTTTTAGACAAAGATTTTTTAAAAGTTAGCTTATCTATGTGAAAATTCTCTACACTTTTCTTGAAACTATCAGCCACAGTATCAAATTGTCTCAGATTAGCACTTTTTACAACAAGAATCCTTTTCTTAGAGACTTTGGCCGCAAAAGAATAAGACACTATAAAGTTAGATAGAAAAATAAAACAAATACAAATTTTAGTATACAATCTCATATTATTCACTCCAGCAATACTATTCTAATTTAATTAAAACTGGTCACTCCAAAAAAGCGAAAAAATAATCTACCTTGATGATCTTTCTTTAACAAGGAAAAAATCTTCTTTAAATTCATAAGGTATTCTTTCTTGCTTTTTAGAACATATCGAGGTAAGACAACCTGTGGATAGGGCGTAATTTTTAAACGTTTTAGTACATGCAAATTACGTACAATCTTAGGATTAATAGTACGTAGGATTCTAAAAGTCTTAGGAGTCACAATAGCACCATCCACCTGTGCAAATGCAAGACCCATAATGGCATCAATTTCTTTAGATACAGGATTAACGTAAACTTTTCTTCGCCTATTTAAAGACTTGATAAATCTATCCTCGACTGGATTTAACTTGCCTTGCCCAGAGGAAACAACAGAAATATACTTTAAGTCAGAGAGTCTTCTCTTCTTTTTTGAAGTAACTAACATTTTTCTAAAGCCATACCGTTTACCATTATAACCTTTCAACATAGACTCCCATTGTAGTTTAGTTTTCATTTGACGATAATAATATGATGCAACAATGACAATGTCAGGCTTAGAAATACGGAAAACTTTATAAAAATCCACAGCTTCAGCAAAAAACTTAACCTTACATGAGATTTTTTTGGCACTACAGGCCTTTTCTAAAATTTTTTTTGCTAGGTAAGACTTACTTGCCTGGCTTTCTGGATTAAAAATAAATATGTCCATAGAAAATAAACACGAAACTGTTAACAAAAATGCAATAGGATAACGCATAAATTCTATTTTTGTATCTCGACCATATAGGTAAGTTGGCATCGCTCAAAGAATATCTTATATTCTCCTGGAGATACACCAGTCTGCGACATTAGATTTATTAGTTCATCTTTAGTTCGATGCTGGATCTTCCACATAAAAATATACTTGAGTATAGTTCTATAATAACTATCACAGGAAAGATGGGTATAAAATAAGGTACCTGATGTCCGCAACATACCCATAAAATTAGTTATAATAGAAACAAAGCTTTTATCTGAAAAATAATCTGCAACACCTCCTAAGGTAATTAGATCAAATGATTCATTTTTTATTTGGCGCATAAAGCGTATGAGATTTCCAGAATGAAAGACAATTTTAGAGTCTAATGACTGTAGGCGTTTTTTGGCAATACGAATAGCCTCTTCATTGGTGTCATGCACATGTAACTCAAAATCAGAACCTTCCATAAAAGTTAAGATATTAATAAAATGGGAGCAACTCCCAACAGACAAACATAAAATCTTAGGTACTTTCATGCTATGAATCTTTTTTACTAATAGATTAGCTTCATAAGTAACTTTATTGCGATGTTGCTGGCATAAGGGCAGCAATAAAATTTGTTCTTCCAACACACGACCCGCTTCACTATCCTTTGTCTGATTATTACTGAGTGTTACTTGTTCAATACTTAGATGGTCGCCTGCATATAACTCTGGGCTTTGACAACGTTTGATGAGAATAGATTTACAAAAATAATCACTCACGTTTTTAAGCGTACGAAACATTTCTTCTTCGTTTAAAAAGTTAGATAATGTTTCAAAGTGCCCAACAAGCTGGTACATCAGAGCCCATGATCTTAATCGAGTAATATGATATTCATGAGATGATGATTTTATCTTATATGGATCGTCAAAACTATCCATAAAAGCTAGAAAATGCTCTTCTGTCTTTTGGTATCTTTTTAGACAAAGTGCAGACTCTTCAGTATTGTCTATTTCTTGATGAAGTGATGTAGCATTCATGGGCTAAAAAATTATAGATCAAACTCACCTGAATAACTGACAGAGAAGTATCTACCTCCATAAAAAGGAGTTACGCCAGCTACTTCTCGTGCACGCCCAAAAACGACCTCAGGATAAAAGTATTTAACATCTGCAACATTATTCACAGCGAACTCAACTCTTTGCGTGGATGTAACAAGCCATTTAATATTAAGGTTGGTCAACAAATAACCATCTACTGTCACCCTGCTAGTGCCAGTAGCATGACTAATTATGCCTGTACGAGGAGCAATATATTGTAGAATTACACCTGTCTGTATAAGATTCATCAGAGTATATTCTACCCTGCCATTAAAAAGCCACGCAGCTAAATTATCCACTCGTGTATTATCTGCCAAATTGGCACCTATACGGTAACTAGCATTGGTACTAATTTTTAAATCTTTCTTATGTTTACCAAACAAGGGGAAGTATTGGGCGTCAAATTCCATACCATGAAATTGTTGTCCTAATGAGTTAATATATTGAGGTGGTTGACCTTGACGTTGTACTTGACGTTGTATGAAATCACCAGTTCTCATGTAATAATAATTCATTCGTAACGAGAGGAACGAAGCTAAGAGATATTCAACAGCTCCATCTATTGTATGTATACTTTCGGGAGCCAGTTCTGGACTACCTACAATAAATGCACTCTCAGAAAAGCGTTCAAAAAAGCTGGGATTTCTAACGGCCCCACCATAGAGAGCTTTTAGGTATAGGCCGTGATCACCTTCTTCCAGTAAAGTAAAGTTAATGCCCCCACGAGCGACAACATTGTTACCATAATACTGATTATAATTATAACGCAACCCTGTGGTGAAAGAAACTATGTTATATGTGGCTTTTAACTGTAAATAGGCAGCTACATCATAGTTCTGTTGACGACTTGAAAAAGGAGTGATAATGGATTCATCCAATGGGATTGTTTTAGGATTACGAATAGCGAAACTACCTGCATTTTGATATTCAGTATAAACCCCTAATATTCCTGAATAAATTTCGTTGTACGTGTATAATAGATCTCCTGTGAACCCAATACGAGAACCGTCATATGTAGCATTTGCGGGAGTGAAACTTGTATCCCTGTAATCAAAATATAAATCACGGGCATAATAGTCTACATAAAGCTTATAACTAGCATCTAACTTATCAACGATGGGGTGTTTAAACGAGGCATCACCTCCAACAACATGAATGTTATTATCACCACCCAAGAAAGCAGCTGTACTGTCTGATACGCTGAGCTTGGCTTTGTTCTGGTAGAAGTAAAAAGCATTTACTTCTAACTCATCCCATTTGAAAGTAGAATATAAATTTGCATAATTATTATAATAATCAACCGTATCAATAGGGGGAGTAGCCAAGTGTGTGTTCTGTCTACCACCTATGCCTTGGTATTTAAATGCATCTTGCCAGTTACCAGTTGCAAAAAGACTAACTGACATTCCTTCTGCTAATACCTCTTGAATTCCGACAGAGGCATATATAGAAGGTTTAACTTTATTTCCATCATCACGATCAGCATATACAATTACTTTATTTTGTGTAGAGACTTTTTTTGTTTTTAGATCGCGTTTTGTGATGATGTTAATGAGACCAGTGTATGCATTCGCACCGTAAAGAGAAGAACCAGGACCACGAATAATCTCAATCCGTTCTATAGAATTTAGAGGTACCTGCTCAAGGAAATAAGTACCATATGTAGGTTCATAAATGGGGCGACCATTGATCAAAACAAGACTTTTATTATTAAAGTGCTCTTGGAAGGCACCTCTAAAAATAAGCATGGACGAACCGTAGTAGGATTCAATAAATTCTATGCCAGGAACAGTGGCTAAAACTTGGTACAAATTTGTATAGCCCAGATCTTGAATGTCTTGAGCAGTAATCACAGATACAATGGCGGGTGTCTTGGCTGCCTTTTCCTGTTTTTTACTACCAACACTTACTTGAATGTCAAGAATGGCCTCTAATTCAAAGAAACCTGTCTCTTCTGAATCTTCCTGTGCACTAATGGGGGCAAGTAATAACAAGCTTACTAATACAAAAAATGGTAGGTATATCACAGAGCGTATATTCATGCGTACGTCTATAACCATTTAGTGATTAGTGTATCAAGTATTTTTTATTTATTATAAATGTGTGGTCTTGGAAAGGCAGTATCTTCTAAATTGAAGTGTGAAAATAAGCCTTACGGCATCTTGCACTTATTAGATCTCTGTGTTAGATAAATTCCATAATTGACTTTGTAGAAATACTTTTAATAATTGCCCTGTGGATATTTCTGATAGAACTGATCTTCTTCTACTTTCTACCCTACACCGTCCGATGGGTCTATTAACAATATCATGAATGAATACAAACAGACGTTGTATGAAATAGTGGATAAATCATTTGCACTAGACAAGTATGCTATAGCTAGGGTAATCTCTATATTCGAAAATGAAACTATGGATAGTATAAAAAAACGTAAAGATATTATCACCTACATAAATAAAGTGACTCAGAAACAACGTAAAGTAAGGGGTTGTATTATTGGAATGACTGGAACTCCAGGAGTAGGCAAATCTAGTCTATTAGGGGCTATATGCCAACAAATCCTAGCCAAAAAACCAGACATTAGTATTGCCGTGCTGGCGGTTGATCCAAGTAGTAGTATTTCTGGAGGTGCTTTGTTAGGTGATCGTATCCGTACTCGCTTTCCTACTAAAGATGATAGAATTTTTTTTCGTTCGCAAGCTACAGAAAATAATCTTGGAGGTTTAGGTAGGCATACTTTTCAAGTTAGTAGAGTTTTACAAAAATTATTTGATGTTCTTTTCATTGAAACAGTGGGTATTGGTCAGAATGAGATTGAGATTCATAAGTTGTCTGATTTAACCTGCTTGGTTATGCAACCATCAGCAGGAGATGAAATCCAATTTATTAAATCAGGTATTATGGAGATACCTGATGTTTTTATCATGAATAAATGTGATCAGGGTATAAATGCTGTAAATAGTGCCAACCATTTAGAAAAATCTCTATCATTGTTTCAAATAAATTCTGCTAAAAAACCAACTATATTTATGACTAGCGTGTTGGATTCTGATAGCCTTACAACGTTGGTGGACTATCTGCATACTTTTCCTAAAGGAGAATTTATTTTGAAAAAAACGCAGTTGAATGAATGTAAGCGTAACATGTATTTTTTGCATCAAGAGATATACCACCAGTATGGTACATTTGGACTTCATATACTAGAACACTCCAAGGTTTTTAGTGACAGGAGGATAGAGAATTTTGATGCTGCATTAGAAGAGGCAACACATTTGATTAAAAAACATGTTTCGTAATATATATATCTTTCTTGTACTTTGTATGTTATCCTGTGTAGAAAAATCTGTTTTTTGGCAACCAGATATGAATTTTGTGGACATAACAAAGATAGATAATGTACAAACATTTAATTTAGATAGTCTACCAAAGAATGTATCATACCTTGTGATACATTTTTTTGCTCCAAAGTGTACCACATGTATTCAAGAGTTGCCTATTTTAAAGAAATATTATATGCAATATATCTCACATAATCACTCTATCAGGTTTATGGCAGTTGGTTCTATGTTAGATATTTTGGTAGCTGGTCCAGTGTCAGAGACTAAAATTTATGCGTCGGTTAAACGATTTGCTAGAAAATATAGGTTACCCTATCCTGTTTATGCGGCAAACAAAAAAATAATCTCGTCATTTAGGGTGAATGGTTTCCCTGAAACCATATTCATGCGTAAAAATATACATGATAAGTGGATTCTAGATAGAAAAATTCTTGCCTCTATCACATTAGATGATTTAAAACGGTATTTGCCTCTTTGATGATATGATTAACCCTACTTTTGCAGATGTGCCTATCTGGCTACTTGTTTTGGTTGCCCTGTATATTGCAGATGTTATTTTTACCCGGAAAAGACCCAAACCAACGGATGTGATGCCTGAAAAAATCTATCCTAAAGAACCTGTGCGGATCACAGTTGAGGATGTTCTCAAAAAAAGCTGGGAAAAATACCAGCAAGCAAGTGATGAAGAACCGTTTGTGGTTGGTATGTCAGATGATCTCTTAACACCAGAAAACACTAGAATGCCAAACAAAGTGGATACTAAAAAAAGTGATCCGACAATTGAAAAGGAAATGCAGACTGATAAACTACCTCAGCTAGATCATAAATTGCGCAAATATACAGCAAAACAACGTATGATTGTTATGGCTACTATATTAGAAAGGAAAGATACGTTTTGAAATTTTGCAATGGAAAGTATACTAGAACTTAGTGATCAAAAAAGAACCTAATAGTACCATACCCACACCTAATAATCTGTATACGCTCAGGCTCCTTTTAACTAGGTGTAACCATCCTATATGGTCCATTAATAAACCGATACTTAATTGGGCTAGAATCGTCAAGGCGACCACGGCCGTTACTCCTATTTTGGGTACTGAATAGGCAATAATTGTAATAATTGTAAACCCTAGAATACCATTGAATAGAACCCATGGCTGTAAGCTACCCATACTATCCCTCAATGAAATAGGGCTACCAAATAGAAAAAATAATACACTGCACAATGCCACCATAAGTCCATTAATCATAATGGGTGCATGTATACCTTGCTTAACATTCCAATAGCTATTGATCATGCTCTGAAAGCAAACGCATGCCCCAGCAAGAAGTGGAAGAAAATACCATATCCAAGACATTATAGTTTTATTTACCTGATGCTAATTCCTTTAAAGTAATCTTAGGCTACTGTTCCACTGCTTCAGTTGGGACTGTTTCTTCGGCTGGGCCACTACTAATTGTTCGTATATCCAGTATACCTTGCCAGCTTAACTGATACTGCAATGACAATGAAGCATAGAAATTAAGTCCTAATGCATGTACTGGTTCTACGCCAGCAAGTACATCAACAAATACACTTTGATAATGAAAGTTTATACCTGAACCCACGCTAAACAAATGCAATTGATTAAAAATATATCTACTCTGTACATAGAACAGACTATTACTTGTTATATTAAAATTAGTTTTAATACCCGTCCCTAAAGAGTAAGCACGACTTAAAAAGTAAAAAGTATGGAACGAAAACGTTACGGTAAGCCAATACGGTAAGTTAGAATTCATTACATAGCTAACAGAGGAATGAAATCGAGTAGGTAATGATGTACTTTCTACATCTAAGCGTAATTTGGTACCTAAATTATTTGCAGCTAAAGAAAACCATATTGTATCGCCATTGAATAATAAGAATCTCTTACGAGTACTGATATCCGTAGCCAGGGCTTGTGCATCAAAATCAGCTAAACGAATCTGTACTAGCTTAACGCTGGCACCTATGTCAATATTATAAGGCAACACAACCCCATAACTCAAACCCGCAGAAAGAGAATATGATTTTAGGGAGGAGGATACAACATTACCCGCACTTACATTGGGGATGCCTGTATAGTAAAGTAAAGAGAAAGATGTAGCAAAGCTACCATATATAGATGGTAACTTATACATTAACGAAAAGTGTGTAAATATAATATCATTATCAATAAAACGATAACTAAACAAAGAATCCCAGTAAGATGGTTTAGAAGGAGCTTGGGCTATTGCAGATGGGTTATAGTTTAATGCTTGCAAACCTTGTAAGCTACTAGATGCACCCAAGAAAAATTCATGACCACTAGTCGCTAAGTTCAAAAAGGATGCTCCAGCTGTATTTGTCTGGGCATATAATATACTATTAGCAAAGAGTATAAAAAATAAAAATTTACATATAAGTCGCTGTTTTAATAACATTACTCTATCCGCTTAAGTCTACTCATAGGGAGGGCAATATCTCTTTGTAACTTGCCAACTTTCTTTTTGTTTTATTTATGCAATACCCCTAGTGTAAGTGTGGATATTATGGAAAACTATGGTAAAATGGATAATCATTTTTTTTGGTGGGGGTATTGGCACCGTGTTCAGATATATTATTTCTCTAGTTTGTACAAGATATGCCCAAAATACTTTACTACCAACGTTAATTGTCAACCTATTGGGTAGTTTTATAATCGGCATGATAGCACTAGTCCTATACCCCAAAAGCATATTTCGTGAATTTATACTTATAGGTTTTTTAGGTGGTTTAACTACATTCAGCACTTTTAGCTATGAAAGTGCATCTTTAATTGAACAAGGTAAATGGAGCCTCTTCATAGCTTATTTGCTTGCCAATAATGTAATGGGCATTGGACTAGTCTTATTAGGTAGATTACTCGTGAGGTAATGAAGGGAAACTCCATGGTACATGAACACATAGACAACAATGCCTTGCCATATCTAATAGATATAAAGCCAGGCTTAGTAGAAGAAGCTTATTTCCTAGTAAAAAATATCAAAGTAAATATTAGCAAAGCAAATAAACCATATTTAACCATGCTTCTCACAGATAAAACAGGCCACTTACCAGGCATTTTTTTTGGCTCTGTACAAGAAGTAAAAGACATCACGAAACAAATCAAGGCAACAGATATAGTACAAATATCAGGTATTTTAGAGCTATATAATGAGATTTTACAGTGTAGAATGATTAAGATACAAAAAACAAATAAGCAATTTTCAATGAGCCGATTCTGGAAGCGCACTCCTTTTGACAGACGCATACTTTATAAGAGCCTCAAAAACACGATTAATCAAATTCAACACCAATCCTTAAAACAGCTTTGCTCACTTTTTATTGAAGACAAGGTATTTATGAAGTTGTTTTTGGAGGCACCAGCTTCTCGTTTCATTCACCATGCGTACATTGGTGGTTTACTAGAGCATACAATTAATGTAATTAAGTTAGTGGATGCTTATGCAAAGATCTTTCATCATATTAACCGGGATCTGGTTATTACTGGTGCGTTATTGCATGATATTGGCAAAGTAGATGAATATAGCTATCTATTTGACATCCATCATTCATCCGAAGGCAAACTGAAGGGTCATACCCTTTTGGGCTATGAGCGTCTTCAGGAAAAATTAAATATGGTGGATATGGATTCCACTATACGCCTTAAATTAGAACATATTATTTTATCACATCAAGGTAAACGTATATGGGGAGCTATTGAAGAACCAAAGTTTTTAGAGGCTTATTTAGTACATGCTGCAGATTCTACAGATAGTTCACAATTTATTTTTAGCAATGCCAAGAAAACACATAAAATGAGTGATGAATATTACTGGTCTGAATATATTCACTATATTAACCGTGATATTTATTTACGTTAGAGGATACTATTGGGAAGGTACCATCATGTTTTATAGTATGAATAGTATATGTTAGATAATTTGGATCAAATTAGTAAAGCTCTCAGTGAGGGGAGTATTACTTCCACTAGTTTGTTAGAAAAATATTTTTCAACCATTGATAAATATAATAAAAAACTTGGGGCTTTCATTGATGTAGCTAAAGATAAAGCCTGGGAAACAGCTAAACAATCAGATCAACGACGTAAAGCTAAACGTTCTCTATCTCCCTTTGATGGAATTCCCATTGGTATCAAGGATAACATAGCCCAAAAAGATATGTTATGCGAATGTGCCTCACAAATACTCAAAGGATATAGGTCTTGCTTTTCGGCCACTGTTATCACAAAGTTAGAATCTCAAGGAATGATTCCACTGGGAAGATTAAATATGGATGAATTTGCTATGGGATCATCCACAGAGAATTCATCCATACAACTCACTCGCAATCCATACGATAAAAATCGCACTCCAGGTGGCTCATCGGGTGGATCAGCATGTGCTGTTGCATCTGATATGATACCCATTAGTCTGGGATCAGATACGGGAGGTTCTATTAGGCAACCATCTGCTTTCTGTGGAGTGGTAGGGCTAAAGCCCACCTACGGCACTGTCTCTAGATATGGATTGATTGCATTTGCGTCTAGTCTAGATCAAATTGGCCCTATCGGTAAAAACTCTCAAGATGTTCGCCTAATGTATGATATGATTAAAGGTTTTGATCCACATGATGCTACTAGTATACCCACTAAATACTATAAGACTGAAAAAAAAGAAAATATCCGGATTGGCTATCCTGAACACATCATGGAGAAATGTAGTGATAAAGTTAAACAGTCATTTCTGCAAACCATTGAATTCATTAAAAATACACCCTGTGTAAAAGAGGTTAAAAAAATTATACTCCCCTATCAAGAATATGCTGTACCCAGCTATTATATCACAGCAACGAGTGAAGCTTCTTCTAACCTCTGTCGTTTTGATGGTGTACGCTACGGCGTTAGGCAAACTGATGCAACATTAAATAGTTTATATCAAGAAACAAAAACAAAAGGATTTGGAGAAGAAGTCAAAAGAAGAGTTTTATTAGGTACCTTTGCACTTTCTAGTGGTCATTATGATGCTTTTTACCAAAAAGCTCAAAAAATCAGACGGCTAATGCAACATGGTTATTCTAAGTTATTTCAAGAAATAGATGTAATTATATTACCAACAACTCCTACCGAGGCTTTTCTATTGGGGGAGAAAATTGGCGATCCAGTACAAATGTATCTTTCCGATGAATTAACAACAGGTAGTTCTTTAGCGGGTATACCATCTTTGTCTGTTCCTGGGCCCTTTGATCAATTACCCATGGGTATACAATTACAAGGTAGCTTTTTTTCAGAAGATCTTTTATTATCTTTGTCGAGTCTAATTGAAAAAGCTTTTCCCGCAAAGAAGCCTAATATTTAGTTGATATTAGGCTTCTAAATCAAATATGATAAGATGAGCAATTCTAAATTTTCTACAAAACCATACAAAGGTTCCAGGGATTTTTATCCCAAGGAAATGCAAATACGGGATTGGTATTTTCAAAAAATTCGTAATTGCTTGGAACAATTTGGTTATAGCAAAGTAGATGCTCCTTTAATTGAATCATTAGACTTATACTTATTAAAAACATCTGAAGAAATTATTAATCAACAACTATACCAATTTACAGATAAGGCAGACCGTAAAATTGTAATACGCCCTGAAATGACGCCAAGCTTAGCTAGAATGGTGGCTAAACAATTTCATGCCATGCAAAAACCTATTAAATGGTATTCCATACCAAACTTATGGAGATATGAACAGCCTGGAAGGGGAAGACTTCGAGAACACTGGCAAGTCAATGTAGATATTTTTGGTGCACCTGATCCTTTTTGGGCAGATGTAGAAATTTTGACAGTAGCAGTAAAAATGTTAGAACAATTTGGCGCAAACCATAAACATTTTATTGTGAAACTTAATCATCGAGAACTTACCCGCTTTTTTTTAAAAGATATACTAGATATACCAGAAGCTAATTATACAGCCATTACTAGAATATTAGATAAAAAAGAAAAAATCAGTGTAGAAGTTTTTGAAACACTGCTTAAAAATGAACATCTTAGTGATAAACAGATTGGCCTAGTACATAATTATTTACAAATCAACAATAACCAAGTAAATCTACTACCTAAGTTTGCCAAGTGTGAAGCAGTAGATTATATGAAAGAGTTAATTAGCACATTAAACCAAATAACTCAACAAGATCACTTATTTCAGTTAGATACTTCCATCATTCGAGGTTTTGACTATTATACGGGACTAGTATTCGAAATTTTTGACCAACATCCAGAAAATAAACGTTCTTTGTTTGGTGGCGGTAGATATGACAAACTAGTCTACCAGATTGGCCATAAAGAATGTAATGCTGTTGGCTTTGGGATGGGTGATGTAACATTCCAAAATTTTTTAGAGAGTAACCATCTTCTACCCCAACTTTCTAATCAAACACAAGTATATATTGCTTCATTTCCTGGCACAGAGAGCTATATACAAGCCAACCATCTAGCCATGTATCTAAGAGAACAAGGTCTTTATGTCTACCTTCCCTTAGGTAGACATAAAATAAGTAAACAGTTTAAAGAAGCAAATGAAAGGAACATACCATTTATTGTACTACAAGGGGAAAATGAAAAAAAACAAAACATGGTAGTGATAAAAGACATGAAAAACGAACAACAAACTACCCTTCCCCTAGATAATTTAGTAAGTCACATTAAAAACCTGATAGCCTCACCTTCATGAGAGGCAAAAGATAGCCCATAGTACTCTTTGAGTACCTATAAATCGTAGTATTTATCACCTAAATCTGTGACAGGCTCTTCACCAGCTAACTGACGAATAGTATTTTTCAGATTCATAAGTTGTGCAAAAAGATTATGTTCTGCTTGTGAATCAGAAGGTGTTTGCGGACTTTTAAAATAAAAAGATAACCATTCTTGTATGCCCGACAAACCAGCACGTTGGGCGAAATCTGTGAATAAGACAAGATCCAGCATCAAGGGGGCCGCTAAGATAGAATCTCTACACAAGAAATCAATCTTAATCTGCATTTTATAATCCATCCAACCAGAAATATCAATATTATCCCATCCTTCTTTATTATCACCTCTAGGAGGATAATAATTTATACGAACTTTATGAAAATAGTCACCGTATAAATCAGGATAATTCTTAGAGTCTAGAATACTATCTAACACAGAAAGTTTGGATACTTCTTTAGTTTTAAAAGAATCTGGGTCATCCAGAACCTCACCATCTCGATTTCCTAAAATATTTGTAGAAAACCAACCATCTAGTTGAAGTAGACGAGCTTGTATACCTGGGGCAAGAATTGTTTTCATCAAAGTTTGCCCTGTTTTAAAATCTTTACCTGCCAAGGGGATGTTATTTTTTTTAGCTAGATCTAGCATGGCAACACAGTCCACTGTAAGATTAGGTGCACCATTTAAAAACGGTATGCCTTCTGAAAGAGCAGCATAAGCATATAATTGGCTAGGCGGTATGGAAGAATCGTTTGCATCCAAACCTTTTTCAAAATTAGTGATACTAAGATGGATTTCACTGGCTTCACAAAATACTTCAGTAGAACCTGCCCATATCATGACCATCCTATCAATATTTTTTTCTTGCTTAAACTTACTAATATCTTGTTTAAGCAACTCTATATTTTCTCTATGAGAACTACCCTTTTTAACATTCTGACCATCCAGCTTCTTTACAAATTTTCTATTAAAAATGGCGGAGGCTGGTTTGATGCTTTGTAAAAAAGGTTTCAAATGTTCAATGTCTTCTTTGTCAAGAACCTTATTCTGCAAACTAGCCTGATAAGCATCTTCAGAAAAAACATCCCAGACTAAAAATTCCATATCCTTTAAATTTGTTAGAGAAATAACATCACGAATTAATGGAAAATTATTATCTGATTTTTTTCCTAGACGAATCCTACCTAACTCTGTCAAGGTACCAACAGGCTTTTTATACCCTGAGCGTATTGCCTCTATCCCAGCAAGGAAGGTAGTTGTTACGGCACCTAAACCAATAACAAGAACACCTAACTTCCCTTCAGCTTTCTTTATTGTAGGAATTTTCACGAACACAACATTTTAATTTAAATAGTAGATGTCAAGGGTAAACTATACATTACTATAATTAAGCTAACCTAACCTTGTGGAAAAATGACGTAATTCTTGAGGTGTAATAATCTGGATATCAGTGGGTGCAAGATTTTTTCTGCCATTGTAAGGTAAAATATGTGCCTGCAGTAATAACGAAGTAATGGCAGACCTATTCCTTATCAGTAAGAGAGAATGATAAAATGGCTTTTGACCACAATGCATCAATGTAAACCATTCATCAATAAAATCATGAGAACAAGGGAAATATGCATATAAATAATCCCATAGTGGGGTAGGTTTACAGATGGGTGTAAACTCTTTACCATCTAAGCTAATCATATTATTCACGTGACTGTTAGTGTTGGTATGTAGATTAAAATTAAGTAGTGCCACATACAACATAAGCATCATATCTAGACGATTAGTTTCTTGTTGAAGAATTTCAAATGAAGTGAAGGATTGTTGTAAAAGAGCAAGAAGATTATATTGCTCTTTTAAACTAAGTTTAAATAAAATAGAGAACAAAAAAGGGCTCTTCCGCCAACATCCTTCCTGGACTAAAAGTTTTACAGCTTCAATAGGTATAAAAATACCTCCAAGCGGGTGTTTGAAAATCCAAGGTAGTTTTTTTTCTAGTGCGTCAAATATGCTTAGATGTTCTTCATAACTAGAATATGCCATATAACCACTGTTAGCTAGCAGGGTATACAAGGCTTTTTTTTCTAAAACGGATAAGGTCTGATGTGATAATCTGAAATTATTATTTGCAATGAGATAATTCCAAAAATAACGAAGATGAGATTGTTTTTTAGAATTTAGAAAGAAATGTGTCTTTTTTAGAATATAACCTGTATAACGAGAATCAGAATAATTTATAATATCAGATAAAGGGAACATAACCAATCTCCTAGTATAAGGCAATATCTTTTCTAAAATAGAATAGCGAATCAAAGTTAGTATTATGTTTTTTAATCTCTTTCATATAATGATACACTTTCTCACGAGCTTCAGATAAAGTGAGAGCATAGGCCACTACGTTTACTACCCTCCCTCCCGTAGATAGATAGATAGTGTTTTGCTTTTCCGTACCCGCATGATAAATAAACATATCTAAGGGTATCTCAGGTAATACTAATGGAATACCTTTCTTATATTTGTGGGGGTAACCTTGGGTAGCTAAGACTACATTTACGCTAAATCCTTTCTTGTAAGGAATAACATACAATTTTTTTTCTTTAATCTTCACTGCTAATGCCCCAGGAATACCACAACTCCATAATAAATAAGGCACTATGTCTACTTGTAACATAGGTAAAAGTACTTGTGTTTCTGGATCGCCTAACCTGCAATTAAACTCAATAACAGAGACATCTTCTTTAGCTTCTGAGTGAACCATTAAACCAATATAAAGTATACCCTGATACGAAAAATCTTGGTTAATTTGTTCAACAATATTATGATGAATATAGTCTCTTTGCTCTTCTGTGAGGATATTGTGGGGACAATAGGCTCCCATTCCTCCGGTATTAGGCCCCTTACCCTCCTCAAGAGCTGACTTATAATCTTGTGCAACCGGTAAATAGATGGCCTCTTTACCATTGCATAAAGCGAATAGAGATGCTTCTCTACCTTGCATATATTTTTGGAGTAAAACAGTTTCACCTGCTTGTTTAAAAATTTTATCTCGAAAAATCCTAGTGAGTTGATTAATAGCATCTTCTTTGTTCGAGTGTATACTCACGCCTTTGCCGGTAGCTAAGCCATCAGCCTTAATAACACAGGGCCAATCACTATACTCTATGGCTTCAATGGCTTGGCTTAATGAAGTTACTACCTGCGTCTTGGCTGTTTGGATGCCATGAGATACCATATATTCCACAGCAAAAGATTTAGACGCTTCTAATCGGGCTCCTTTTGCATCTGGACCAAATACTAAGACACTTGGACACTTGGTATTTAGATAATCTTTTATGCCTTCTGCCAAAGGTACTTCTGGCCCTACAATTAAGAGGTGAATATTTTTTGACTGGATACAATCTAGAATGGCAGAGAAATCTGTAATTGCAATAGATAAACAAGCATCCCCTGGCACACCACCATTACCTTGCGTCATGTAGACGCGGTCTACCATAGGACTATCAGACACTTTATGAAAAATAGCGGATTCTCGTCCAGCATTCCCTAAAATAAGCACATTAATCAAACTATTAGACATGAAAACTATCGTAACAAAGTGTAGACACACCAGTGTATGTAATGGAATCACAACTGCAAATAAGTTTACAAGAGAGAGGAAAAAACTAGTCTAGTGTATACTTGGTTGCCAAGCTAAAGCATATGAAAACAAATTAATGCAAAAATCCACTAGTCATGATGAACTTACGCCATTAGCGGATCAGGCGGAAAGGGACAAAGTAATTAATGGTTCGGAAAATTTCTTTATATCAGCCACAGCTGGTACAGGAAAGAGTACCCTAATGTGCAAAAAAATTATTTCTTTGTTAGAAAGTAGAGAGATTAATTCTATCAAAGAGATAGTGGCCATTACGTACACTCATCAAGCCTCTGAAGATTTGCGTAATAAAATTGAAATACATATTCATGAGAAACTTAAGGAATGTACAGATCAAGAAGATGAAATATTTTTTAGGAGTACTATAGAAAAATTGCATGAAAGTATGATATGTACCATACATAGTTTTTGCATAGAGTGTCTGAAAAAGTGTGCCTTAGAGTTAGAGCTTCCCCTCCAGTTTAGCATTTTAGCTAGCACAGAAGAATCCATATATTTTTTTCAAGGAATCTTTTTAGAATATTTAATACAAAGAAAACTAATTGCCCCTAAGGCAAACATACAATTTATCTATAAACCTGAAATGCAGGATGAACCCTCTGAGAGATTAGAGATTCTATCACATTGGAAACAGATTTTTACATACTATAAGGGACAAATGCAGAACATCCAAAGTATCTTTTATGAATTATACCAGATGATCCTCCAAGTAGACAAGTTTACGATGCAGGATAATTTTTACATTCGTAATGTCACACAATTAAAAGAAATAGAGAAAAAAGTTTTTCAGGAACATAAAATCAAATTCTTACAACTATTAAAATGTTATAAGGCAACAGATAATAACCCCTTTTATATAAGCTTAAAAACCATCTCAGAGAATCTTGATAGACCTAAAACATTGAGGGAAAGTAAAGATTATGTCCCAGCTATTCATACTACAAAAAGAGGTAGTAAAGAACATATTCAGTTAAATCCGTCATTTGGTTTTAGAGAAAAAGAGGATATTTTAAAAACACTGCGAACATACCGCAAATTATTCCTAGGTAAACCCATTGAGTTAGAAGATCTATCACCTGAACAAAAAATATATTTAGAAAGTGATTGTATGAAAGGTTATTGTATATTGTCAAGTGATACACTCGAGCAAGAATATTTGAAATATGCCTACTATGCGGTTACATTAGATCTAACAGATTACCTGCAAGCAAAAAAAAGATCACTTGGTGTGTTTGACTACCAAGATCTCATTAACATGACCTATGAGGCTACTGAGCAGCAAAATATATTGAATGTCATGGCTCAAGGTTTCCGCTATATCTTTATAGATGAATACCAGGACACGGATGTTAAACAAACGGCTTTATTCCACCGTTTAAGAGATAATGCTTCTATTCATCTTATTCGTGTGGGTGATCAAAACCAGTCTATATATTCTTTTCGTGGAGCTAGTGCAGATACATACTCTATAGAACAAAAAAACGTATTACCTAAAGAACATTCCCAGCTATCAGTGAATATGCGAAGTCATGTTTCTATTTTAAATTTTATTAATATTCTTTTTACTCCACCTCATTCTCATTCCTCTTTGCAAAATAGTGATAAAAAGAACCATCCACAATCTAAAGCCACAAAACCATCTGGTAAGAATTTAGATTATCTAGCACAACATATTACATTCACTATTTTACAACCTAACCATTCCCTGCAATCTAATTACAAAGACCCTGATGTTTGCCTTACATGGCTAAATGAATATGAACCCAAGGAAAAATACCAGATGCAGTCTGTTAGAGAGATGGAAGCCTATTGGATAGCAAATGAAATACAAAAACTAGTCCATCAAGATAAAAAGAATCTTACAAACACAGCAATATTGCTGAGGGCTTTATCTCACGTACATATCTATGAAGAGATTTTACACCAGTATGATATACCATATTATGTTGTTGATCATAATAAACAAGATTCTTTAGTCCCACTTGTACCTTTACTACATGTCATAACATTATTGTATAATCCTGATGATACCATAGCATTAGTTGGATTATTGCGTTCACCTTTCGTAGGGTTATCTGATGACGAGATAGACCAATATAATTTTACAAAAAAGAAAAATTCTTCTGTTGCTAAGGACATAGCAGATATAACGAAGTTGCCAAATTTCCATTTATTTGAAAGATGTTTAGAAAAGCTTTTGTTTTTACGTACTCAAGGTTACTATATATCTTTGGCAGAATTATTTACGTTAGTTCTAGATGCATTTTGCGTTCTGGATATCTTACATGTTTATGCAGACAATATATCGTTAGGCAAGGCCATAGAAACTATATATGACATAGCCCATAATATAGACAATACACCAGATACGGCACTCTTAACTAAATTAAGAAATTTTCATGCCACATTAGATCAGTTTCTTAATGGAGAATATCACTCGAATAGTCAACGTAAGGATATTGATATGCGGGAGTGTATACAAATTATGACAATTCATAAAGCCAAAGGACTAGAATTTGATCATGTTTTTATAGGAGATTTACAATATGATTTACTATCTCAAGCAAAACGAACCCAATCTTATTTTTTAAATGATGGGAATAACCAATACCAGTTTTATCTTAAAGGCGACATAGCCAACTACTCTCTCAGTAAAAAGCCCACTCCCCGTCAAATTCACATACAAAAAACAAAAGAAGAGATGACTCGTCTCTTCTATGTAGCTCTAACTAGAGCCAAGTCACGTTTGTATATCCCTTTAACACCAGAGACATCCCCTAAGGTGACAGAATGCTATCATAATTGGATCATTAATACGCTAAAAATCCGTTTAGCAAATGATATACAAATCAACCAAGAAAGCAGAGAAGACATTACCTTCAATGATGAGACTAGTACGCTCTGCCTGTCCACAGCAACACTAACATATCCCAAAGAAAAGAGATTAACGACCTACCTAAAAGAATCAGCGTTCAATACAGATCTACCCCAGTCACCATCATACCCTACCATGAAGTTTGTTAGTGCTACCTCTCTTTTAAAACAACAATTCATAGAAGAAAGCAATAGCCAGTATCATAAACCAGAAAAAATACACCTGGACACTTTAACACCAGATAAAAAAGGGATATTCTATCACCAATTTTTTGAGGAAATAGATCTTACAGCTAGTGTAGTTGATAAAGAGATTATAGTCCGTATCAATAACCTCTATAGTACACACCATAATTTTTCTGATGAACTCATACGAACTTGGAAAACCTACATCAACAGCCCCCTACATAAACTAATACAATACGCTCGCATTTTAGGTAAGGAGGTGGCCTTTTCAACTTTTTTACACAATAGAGATAAACCAGATTCTCGAGAAATACATGCAGGATATGTAGACCTAATTTTATACTTAAAAAATTCTCATCAAATTAATGGATTAGAATATCATTCTGGAATATATTTGGTTGATTATAAATCTAACCAACAACCAGATAACCAAGATATTCAGTCATTCATCGAGAGTTTAGAAATTAGATACATGCCACAGATGCAATTTTACCAACAAGCTTTAACAAAATACTATGAAAAAGAAATCATCCATTGTCTCCTCTACCATACACCCTCTGGCAAACTTAGAAAAGTAAAGGGAAGTTAGTGTTAGGGAAAAATGGGACACATGATGTTATAGAAACAATCACAATCAATCTTTACGAAAACGAGTGTCTGAGAGGCTATTTAAGAAAGCTACGATAGAATTAACATCTTGTTCAGTAATTTTTTTACCTAGTTGTAACCAAGCCATTTGCCGTACGGCTTCTTTTAAGGTTTTTACTGAACCATCATGAAAATAGGGTGCAGTATTCGCAATATTACGTAGAGAAGGCACTTTAAATAACATTTTATCCGACTTCTTATTCGTGACAGTGTACCGCCCCTTATCTCTCTGATTTGGATAGGCATTTTCCAAACCCATTTTTTGAAAAGTACTACCACCAAGTAACTTACCTGCATGACAAGCAATGCAACCTCTTTTGACAAAGATATCCAGACCTTTTTTTTCTTTTTCAACTAAAGCGTCATAATCTCCTCTTAAATAGAGATCAAAACGATCCTTGGTAATTAATGTACGTTCGAAGGCAGCGATAGCATCAGCCAGATTATCGTAGGTAAAAGGCTCTTTATCTTCGGCATAAACTTTATGAAATAATACCTGGTAATTTTTAACTGAACGAATCTTATTCATAACAGCGTCGGCAGACGGCATCCCCATCTCTATAGGGTTTAGAATAGGCTTCTTAGCTTGTTCTTTTAGGGTACTAACACGACCATCCCAGAACTGGGCAATATGTAATCCAGCATTTAAAATACTTGGTGAATTTCTATTCCCTTTTTTACCAAGTGCACCCGGAGAAGTAGGTAAATTATCTACCCCCGCAGTGTTCAAACCATGACAACTATTACAGGATTGCTGTCCATTCACAGACAAACGAGTGTCCATATAAAGAGCCTTTCCTAGGGAAATCTTTTTCATGGTATCATTTTCGCTATTAGGCATTTTATCAGGTAAAGGGGCAAACAAAGACTGAGCCTGGCTCATTAATACCTTATCTTCTTTCGAAGGAGGTTTACACGACCATTCAATAATCACCAAAACCATAAATAACTTAAAAAAAAATAATTTATACATAACGTGTTGATTAGCAATTTTTTACGTAATTTTAAATAATTTATTTAAACGTCAAGCCCTTTTATGGACAATCCTAAGGTATTTATAAGCTGTTCTTAATTAGGTAAGAATATATTAGGAAAATAGCTTACAAATACACACTGCAAATAATAGAGACTTAATGCAAAAATATTTATCAAAAAATATGAATTATTAAAAAAATTTCTAAAAAATCAATATATTAAAGTTTGCTGTCTTTTATAAAATGTAGATCTTATACTATGATCAATCACATGTATAAGCTATCCTTACAAGAAAGAACAGCTAATCAAGTCTATTTTGTTTATCTTTGGTTCTGATTTTCCATCTTTCACACTCTTACTATAATATTTATTCTTGTCTACGGTTCTACGGATAGTAGTATAGTATTCTACGGAGTAAAGTATGATGATTATTCTAATATGCTGTTTTACCTTCTTGGTCTTGGTTGCCATTCATGATGTTTTTATACAAAAGAAACATACCATTCAACACAATTTTCCGGTTGTTGGTCATATTCGCTACTGGTTAGAAACCATTGGCCCTGAACTACGGCAATATATTGTAGCAAATGATCAAGAAGAGACCCCTTTCAATCGAGATGAAAGGCGATGGGTATACGCTTCATCCAAAAAACAAAATAATTATTTTGGATTTGGCTCTACGGATTCGTTTGAGAGGCCAGGTCACTTGATTATCAAAAATTCTATCTTCTCTTTACCATTAGACAAACAGGCATACATGGAAGAACAAACTCTATTACCCTGTCTAAAGAGCATTGGAGAATCGCACAAACGAAAAAATACCTACCAGCCTACCTCAATTATCAATCTTTCGGGCATGTCATTTGGTGCATTAGGTAAACGTGCCACTTCAGCTTTAAACCTAGGTGCCAAACACGCTAACTGTTATCATAATACAGGTGAAGGCTCGATAAGCCCATACCATTTATATGGTGCTGATATCATGCTCCAAATAGGTACTGCTTATTTTGGTACACGTAACGAACAAGGTGAATTTGATCTAGATGCTTTACTTCACTTGGTGAAGAGTTATCCTCAGATCCGTTTGATTGAGATTAAATTATCACAGGGAGCTAAGCCTGGTAAAGGTGGAGTTTTACCAGCCAAAAAAATTACCAAGGAAATTTCTAAAATCCGGGGAATCCCATTAGGACAAGATTGTATTTCGCCCAACGCTCATTCAGCTTTTCATGATATTAGTACCTTACTTGACTTTATTGAAACTATTGCTAATGCTACTGGCTTACCTGTGGGGATTAAGTGTGCCGTTGGACGTATGCAAGCTTGGGAAGAGATGGCGACAAAAATGAAATTTAGAAGACAAGGGCCAGATTTTATCACCATTGACGGCGGTGAAGGTGGCACAGGGGCAGCTCCATTAACATACACAGATCATGTATCTCTACCCTTTACCACAGCTTTCTCACGTGTATACCAAATTTTCCAGCGTAAAGGTATAGCACAAGATATTGTTTGGATTGGTAGCGGTAAATTAGGATTTCCTGATCGTGTGATTGTTGCTCTTGCCATGGGTTGTGATATAGTACATTTGGCACGAGAAGCTATGTTATCCATTGGCTGTATCCAAGCACAAAAATGTCATACGGGGCATTGCCCCACAGGCATCGCTACACAAAATAGTTGGTTAGAAAGTGGTATTAATATTAACGATAAGGCAAAGAGATTTACCAACTACATCAATACCCTGAGAGGAGAATTGATCTCACTATCTCATACTGCTGGCTATACGCATCCTAACCAGTTTACCATGGACGACATTGAATTTAGTACTGGTATGGGACAGCATAAGCTACTCAGTGAGATTGCTGGCTATCGGACAGATAAAATTTCCCCAATTAAACAAAGAAATTTTTTCAAATAAAGTATAAGTATTTACTTGGACTTATTGCTACAATTAACTTGCGTGCAGTCGCCATATATATTGAGTGAATGAAACGTCATCTCAAATCCCTGTTCTTCAGCTATTTTGTGTTTCAATGTTTCTAAGGTGTCGTTAGTAAACTCAATAATGTTTTTACACTGATTGCAAATGATATGATCGTGATGCACATGGCCATGAATATGTTCATAATATTTTGCTCCTTGACCAAAGTCATTTTCCTGCAATAACTCTAACTTAATTAAGGTCTGGACCATGCGGTATGCCGTAGCAACAGATATTTTCTTACCATCTCGCTGTAAACTCCACACTAGATCATAGACCGAAAAATGCTCATGAACTTTAAAAATCCATTCTGCTAATTTTAGTCTCTGTGGAGTGATTTTATACCCATGGTCTTGCATTCGTTGCGTGAATACATCCATTTCTTCTGAAACATCAATTGGCTGTGGCTGAATCATAATATCTTATGTCGCCTAGAGTGGGCTATTGTACTATATAGACAAGCCTAAAATTATATTATTCAACTATAAGGCAATTTTATTGCCTAAATCAAATTTATATGGGTTACGGCAAACACATACCATAGCTAACCTATTTTTTATTTATCCTAAAAACAAAGGATATTAGCTTATCATACAATCGATCACTAGACCACTTTTTTAGAAAAATGAGTGGTTTGGCATATAGACCCACTGCAACACGAATCTTGGGATACCTTGCCTTTGCTAGTTTGTAAATAGCCTTGGCCACCACAGAAACATCAGAACCTGTTGCTCGTTTTTTGCCAAGTTCCATCCTATCTGTGATATTTTGGATTATCTTTAGGTAAGCGGGTCCATATCCTTTCTCTGTTATTTGTTCCATCACTACATCAGCAAACTCTGTACGAATTATACCTGGTTCGACTAAAGAAACATGTATGTTAAAAGGAGCAAGTTCTAACCTAAGACAATCTGACCAACCTTCTAAAGCAAATTTACTAGCGACATACCATGAAGCTAATGGTATGGCTGCTTTACCCACTACAGAAGAAATATTGATAATTTTTCCTCCTCCTTTTTTTCTCATATATGGCAATATAAGCTGGGTTAATCTAGCCAAGCCAAATAAATTTACTTCAAACTGGTAACGAGCATCTTCTATAGAAATATCTTCTACGGTACCATAGCAACCAAAGCCTGCATTATTCACCAGAATATCCACACCACCAGATTCTTGTGTGATATGTTTAACTAACTTAGTAATTTGTTTATCCGATGTAATATCTAGAGCTAAAACAGTGGCACCTGATTTTCCTAACTCTACCATTTTTTCAATTCTTCTTGCTGCAACATATACTTTATATCCTGCTAAGTGTAATTTATGTGCTGTTGCTTCTCCAATACCTGATGAAGCACCTGTAATTAATACTATTTTTTGACGTCCTTTACTCATATAAATGTACTCCTCAATTATAATCTAGTGGTGTCCCATAGCTACATTGCACTTATGACTTTATTAGTCTATAAATAATTGGTTAGTGTTCACTTTGTCCATCTCTATACTTAACTTTCCACCCAATTGAAGGTATTGTATGCAACCACAATTAAATTACATTAGCAAGAATAAATAAAATACAAATGAAAGATGGAACAAGGCAGATTTTACATAAAATACTCTATATAAAGAACTGCTAATTGAGTTTATTCTGTCCATAGCTGACACTGACTCTTCATACCCTCCAAAAGAATTCTACAAATGTAAAATAAAAAACTCTTGTCATATCGTATTTGACTCCAAGCATGGAGGGAGCTTCTGAGCCATTTATGGAATATAAAAAATATGCAAGATAGAGAAAAATATAATAAACAAGTTCGAGAAAATAAAGAAGTTGATGTTTATAGATATTTTCATAACGGTGTTAGCACCAGACCTAATGAATCTATTGAGGTAACTTTAAAAAGATTTAAACGTGAAGTGATAAACGGGGGCATCTTAACTGAAGTTAAGAAAAGAGAATTCTTTGAAAAGCCTAGTGTTACTCGTAAAAAGCTAAAAGAAGTTGCTGCACGTAAGAAGAATAAACGGCCTAGCTTTAATGCTTATCGTTCTAGGGTATAGGGTGTTGTAAGATAATCTCATTTTTGATATCCGTACCCATAAAAAAATCAATTACGTTCTGGGTAGCTTCTAACTCCATCTGTTCCCTACAATCTAAAGAGCATGATCCCATATGTGCCGTTAAAATAACATTGTCAAGTTTTGTTAGCTCACCACGATAAGGTTCATCTGTAAATACATCCAAGACAGCCGACTCTATATCATGATTACTAAGTGCTTTATAAAGGGCATACTCGTCCACAAGTTCACCTCTAGCATAATTAATTAAAATACTCTCTGGACGAAATAAAGATAAAGTATCTTTATTAATCATATGATGCGTCTTGGTATTGAGAGGCACATGCAGAGAAATAATATTTGCGTTCTTATAGATGGTATC
The DNA here is from genome assembly GCA_965262015.1 of Leptospiria bacterium. GTDB lineage: Bacteria > Spirochaetota > Leptospiria > Turneriellales > CBDBES01. The sequence continues at coordinate 182,616 of OZ253494.1, read as the reverse complement.
TTTAGAAACCTGTTCAATATTTAATGTATATTGGCATGCAACGGATTGTATAAAGTCTTTTTTACTAAGCACATCGTTTATCAAAATTTTCTTAGGTCTAAAAATAGATAATAAACGTATTACCTGACTCCCCACCCTGCCACAACCAATTATCCCTACCGTATAATCTACAATACGCCTACCAATCAAGCGTTGCCATTGATTTCGCCGTATATATCTATCTGCTCGCACTATATGACGAGAGGCTGCCAATATTCCTGCTATGCTGATTTCTGCTGTTGCCATTGTAACGGCATCTGGAGTATAGCTCAAGCGAATATCTTTTTCCTGGCATAATCCTAGAGGAACATTATCTAAACCAATGCCCGCTCTAGAAATAAATTTAATGGTTTTTGATTTACGTATTAATATTCTTAGATCTTCTGTACTTGCTATGATAGCAGGAAAATCATGAGCGAGAGTGGCCACCTCATTGGCATCCAAACGTCTGTGATATGGATTCAACTCATAGTGGATATTGTGTTTTTTAAGAAGATTTAAAGATGTAGTATTCTTATGGGGAAAAGGAAACACTGAAATAAAAACTTTATTATGCATAAAAAATTACACTTGGTAAAAATAAAGCAACATATCAAATGGAACAAATGGAAGGGAAATATTTTTTTACGGTTTTTACCATTTTCTCTATATTTCCACATGATTATATTCTTACTACTGCTATATCCTACCTTAAGACAAAAAAATATCCAGGATAAACCTGCCCCCAACCCCATATTGCAAGTTTACATACCTCCTGCAACATTAGGAAAGCCATCCGATAAACCCTCCATAAAAAAACAAACACATAAAAAAAAATCTCATACAAAAACCACACGGCATAAAAAAAAATCTCATACAAAAACTACACGGCATAAAAAAAAATCTTATGCAAAAACCATACGGCATAAAAAAAAATCTCATACAAAAACCATACTGAAGAAAAAAACTGATAATGTATTATCCACTACCCAGAAAAATATTACTATATCTGCATGGAAGCGAGGTACAAACAGAAAAATACGATTTACACCTAACCTAACTTACCCCATGCAATATCGTAAACTGGGAGTGGAAGCTAGTGTAACCTTGTTAATTCGAGTAAATAGCATAGGCGAAGTAATTTTTGTTGATGTGATTAATACCTCGGGTTATCCTAAACTAGATGTTATAGCTAAACTCAATATACGAAAGATGAAATTTATATATAGTGCAAATACAGCTTTTCGAGGATATGATGAAGCAGAAATGGATATTAAATTTAAACTTCAATAAATGTCTGTTATAAAAGTAGAGAATCTCACTTGGGAACAGGCAGGAAAAGTCATACTTGATAATATTTCTTTTTCCTTAGCTAACCATGAAACTCTGGTTTTATTAGGTACAAATGGCTGTGGTAAAACGAGTTTACTAAAAGCCATTGTAGGATTAATAGCCATTAGCAGTGGAGACTCTCATGTCCTAGGTGTATCCATGCACCACGGCAATAAGTTTGAACAACAGAATTGTTTTAAGCAAATTGGTTATGTATTCCAAAAATCAGGCTTATTTGATTTCATGACAGTTAAAGAAAATATTCTATTTTTTTTAAGGCGTTTTACACAGACAAATAACAAAGATATGGAAAAGAAAGTACAATATTGCCTTTCGGCTACCAATCTACAAGATGTTGAAAACCTATTGCCTGCACAGCTTTCTGGTGGTATGCAAAAGAGGGTTTGTATTGCACGTAGTATTATCGCAGACCCCAGGTTATTTTTGATGGATAGTCCAACCGCAGGATTGGACCCTGTCCTAACCGACTCCATTGGGAATCTTATACTAGATCTAAAAAAAAGATTGCAGGCTTCATTTATTATCACAACATATAACTTAACATTGACTTACAAACTAGCCGATCGAATTGGACTTATGCACAATGGTCAGCTCTGTGGCATTCTTACCAAAGAAGAGTTTCGGACTACCCAAGAAAAAACCTTTGTACAATTTAGAGAAGCACAGCTGGATGGACCCATATCTATTATGTAGCTTGCTATATAATAAAACAAGAGTTGAATAAGATAATTGACTGAGAAGTAGCACAGCTTATAAAAGTAACATATAGTATGAAATTGTTTTCTTTTTTACGTCTTCTTGTTTCATTATTGTTACATTTACGATATAATTCGTATTTGTATGAACGTGATGAACGACCTAACCGTCAACAATCTACACATTCTATGATAGGTCTGCTCTTTTCTCTTATGACCTTTCTTTTTTTAAGAAGACGTAGGGTCCATCAATACGGTAGCTATTTTACCAAGAGGCTAGAGGGTATGGGGCCGACCTATATTAAATTAGGTCAAATACTCGCCTTGCGAAATGACATACTACCCCAATCCATTACGGAAGAATTAAAAAAATTACATTCATCTACTAGTTATATCATACCATTCTCTGTAATTCGTAATATTATAGAAACTGAATTAAAGGCTCCTATTGATAAATATTTTTCTTATATTGACGAAACCCCAATGGCGTCTGGCTCTATTGCACAGGTACATCATGCGTCCCTAAAAAATAAATCCCAGTTTATTGCTGTCAAAGTACAAAAACCCAATATCGAAATTATTATACAGAAAGAACTGAACACTCTGTCTAGAGTTGTTTTTTTGCTATCTAAACTAAAAGTTCTGCGACGGTATCATCTACCTAAAATTATAAATGATTTTACCCACTATATTATGAGAGAATTAGATTTTCGCTTAGAAAGCCAACATATTCAGAAAATCCAAAATAACTTCCAGACAAACAAACAAATTGTATTGCCAAAGGTATACAATGCTCTTACAACACGTAAAATTTTAGTCATGCAATATCTAAAAGGTAAACAAATCACTAACCGTTATGCGCTGAAAGATGTAGGGATCAATGTAACAAAGATGGCTCAAGTGGGAGCTAAGGCTATCATGCAGATGCTATTTGTTGACGGCTTATTTCATGCAGATCCACATCCAGGAAACATTCTATTGATTGGGCAATCTAAAATTGGATTTCTTGATTTTGGGATGGTAGGTAAATTAACAGATAAAACTCGACAAAACTTATTCTTGTACTTCTTTTTTATGGTTTCGGGAAAATATGAACACGCCCTGCACTATTTACTTGCCATAGTTAATATAGATGAATCCACAGACATAGAGAATTTTAAAAAAGGCTTTCTTATTGAATGTTTAAAGTGGAATACCGCCTCTCATTTTGAAGAGGCCTATCTATCTCAACTTATACTACAAATTGTACACATTGCCACACGTCATGGTATTTCTTTCCCTAGTGACATCATAATGGCTATCAAAGCCTTAATCACCGTACAAGGTGTATCTGAAATTTTAGATCCTAGTATGAAATTTACCAAGTTTGTTCAGGTATATCTATATAATATGCTTCAAGAACAATGGGACATTGATATTTTCCAGAAACAAATCAAGGGCTTAATACCTGAACTAGTTTTACTGATGAAGACTTTACCTGATGCCCTTATACAAACCATACAAACTATAAGTTCTGGACAGATACCCATTTATATTACTAATCAGATTAAACAACCCGCCAAATTACCTGCCCAGAATAAAAGTCCATTAATTATGGGTTCTTGTCTAATGTTCAGCTCTTCTATACTATTCGCATCACCACATATCACCAGTTTGATAGAAAAATGGATATTGAGTTGGCAAAATGTACCCATAATCCCGGGTATCCTATTAGCGAGCTCATTAATTTTATTCTTGAAATATTTATTAAGTTCAAAAAACCAATCTTAATTCATGTAAAATTAACACAGAGGAGAGATGTCAGAGTGGTCGAATGTGCACGCTTGGAAAGCGTGTGTGCAGAAATGCACCGCGGGTTCGAATCCCGCTCTCTCCGTATTTTGAAAGACTCGAACTCCCCTTGCAGGGGAATTTTCACGGTCTTTTGAATCCGTGAAGCCGTTTTTAGAATTGAAATTTGTTTTGTGGTCAAATTCTTTTTGTGATTCTTTATTTTCAACGTCGTTACCCTCAATGAGATCACAACCATAGTTGAGGGCTTCTTTGTTTTCTAATTCCTCACGCTCAGGGCGTACACCACCCTCCATACCCTTTAATACCTTTAAATTGTCCTCTTTCCCCTCAAAAACCTTGTTTTTTGCTCCTGATTTCTCCAAAATAGGTGTTTTTTGCCATTGCCCTCCCGTTTTTGCTTCTTTCTGATCTGAATGATAAATAAATTTAAGCTTGATTTTATCTTGCGAGTAACAAACTTCGTGTAGGTAATTTTTCAATAATATGTTCACCTGCCAAGCAGGTGCAGGCGACTCTGATTTTACTGTTTTTTTTTCAGAAGTTTTTCCTTTCTGATTTCTACTCGTCACTGCCCGCAAAGCCCCCAATAAAGTCTCTTTGATTCCGTTTACTGAATACTGAGTTTCAGCTTTGGATATTCCGTATCCTGAAATGGTAGGTTTATCAAAGGCATTATTTAGACGAAAACCCAATTTTAAGGTAAAGATCATCTCTCAAGATACGCTCAAGAGTCTCTACAATAAAATTTTCTAGCTTATCAGCGTTGACCTGCTTCACTTCGTAACTGTTCCAATCTCTTTTTATGGTGTTGATACAACGATAATAAAAATATCTTTTGAGCTTGCCATTTACTTTTTTGTTCGTAAAACAAGGTGTCATTTTATAGCCACAATTTTTACAATATACCATACCCCCAAATACATGATCTTTATACACCTTGTGTTTTTTAGGTCTGTTTGTATGAATCTCTTGTGCTAAGTTAAAGATTGTTTCTGAAATAATAGCCTGATGTAGACCATCATAAATCTGATCGTGATGTTTGATTTTTCCCGTGTAAATCATATTTCTCAGGATATTAAAAACAGCTTGCTTAGTAAAGGTTTGATTCTTTCAATTTTTGATACCTTCAAATTTTAGCATTTTATGAACAGAAGAAAGGGACGATGTTTCAACATAGGTATGAAAAATTTTATCCACAACCTTACCTTCTGCCTTAATTACAGAGAATTTTTTATTTACTCTTTTGTAGCCGTAAGGAGAAACTCCAGCAGGACTCAAACCTCTTTTAGCACGTTCTAAAAGTTTGCCTTTTACTCTCTCGCCTGCGATCTCTCTTTCGTATTGATCAAAGGTCAACATCATATTTAGAAAAAGTCTACCCGCTGGCGTGGATATATCAAAACTTTCAGTGATGGAAATAAAACTGATATTGTGTTGATCTAAGAACTTGATCAAATTATAAAAGTCTTTCAGCGATCTTGTGAGGCGGTCTAACTTATAAACTAAAATTGTGTCGAGCCTTCCCTCTTGAATATCTGCAAATAATTCTTGAAGGCTTGGGCGATTTAAGTTGCCATCATTAAAACCCTCGTCGTTGTACGATTTTTGATAAACAAACTTTTCCTGACTTTCAATATACGATTTGATTTTTTGTTCTTGAGCCTCACAAGAATTGAACTCGACTTCTGCTTGACCATCCGTTGAAACTCTGGTGTAGATGACGCACCTTTTGGTTTTTGTTGTTAATTTTGACATATTGACTCCTTAAAAAATAAAATTTACTGAGGTATGAAACACTTTACTAAAGCACACATCTTTAAAATTTTTATTTTTTAGAAAAAAAGTTACTTATGGCAAATGAACAAACCACGAACCACCAGCGGTGGTAAAGTTGAGTGAACGAAACCCACAGGCTATAATGTGAGGTGAGACTTTGGACACAAGCGGTGGAACGGTGGGCAAATGAAACACGACCAGAACCAAAATTTGAGACTTTGAAAATTTGGAGAGATGTGGACGGCAGAAGCACAGCCAACGGAGATTTTGACTTGAGGTAATAAGCAACGAGCCACAAGCTAAACAGCCGAAGCCGAACCCTTGACCAAACGACGACCACCAGAAAAACCGAAGGAGCTGAACTCTGAGAGAAAACCACGCATTTGTAAAAATATGATGCGTGGCTTTTATGAGCAGATTAGCTGAGGTTTTAATGGTTTGTATTTGGTTGAGGTCGGGGCATAAATCAGCGTTGATTCTTTTCTGCTGTTGCCATAGGCAAATGCAAGAAAAGAAGCTTGATAGTCAAGAATCGTAAAAGGCCAAGAGATGTAGGTGCTTTACCTTGTTTCTCTTGGCAGGTGAAAGAAAAAACCTCATCGCTCTTGTAATCGTGGATACCCCACCTACCCACTACAATTTTTAGCCTCTGCTGTTGCCTTGTAAATGCAGGGATGAAAATTATATAGAACTAAAGAAAAAGAAGTAAGGTCAAACCAAAAGGCAAAACCTGAACCAAGACCGACCACTAAGGGCGGGCTTGATTGAAGGTTTTGTCAAACGAAGCCATTAGACAAAATTTTTTTACTCAAATATAAAGCATGGAATTGTCGGGAAACTCACGACTCATAAAACTTATACTAAAGATGTTTTGAGTTTTCCACAATTCCACGCTACTATAATCGCAAGAGGAATCTACTTTCCCAACACTAAAGTGAAAAATTTTGAACCATCAAAAAATAGAAGATAGGGGCTCGGAATATCCAAAGCTGAAACTCAGTATTCAGTAAACGGAGTCAAAGAGACTTTATTGGAGGCTTTGCGGGCGGTGACGAGTAGAAATCAGAAAGGAAAAACTTCTGAAAAAAAAGTAGTAAAATCAGAGTCGCCTGCACCTGTTTTTGGCAGGTGAACATATTATTGAAAAATTACCTACACGAAGTTTGTTACTCGCAAGATAAACTTGAGATCTAACCTAGCTCTATGGTCTGTCTCTATTATTGATACAAATTAAAGGATGTTATCTTTTATAGTTTTGAGTAGATTGTATTTATTTGATTGCTATAAGTAAAACTTTAAATTTAAAATTAACTCGTAGCTGGTATCTAAGAGATTTTGAGCATAATAAGATTCTATAGCGAATGAATCTGCAAGTGTCACGTTCATTCCTAAATTTAAGATAAGTTGTGGTGATATGTCACTGATAAATAGGTGTCCCCACTTGAGTTCTGTCTTGAGTATCCATATATCTGTTATATACCACAGTGTTCCTGTTTCTACTCCATAACCAAGACCAATAAAGTAATTGTATGTTAAAGCAAAATCAGATAAAGCGTTAACTAAAGAATATAATACAAAGTTGCCAGGCATAAAATGTAAGGGTAGAGTATAACCCATATCAACCTCAAGGTAAAACGAGATCTCTTTATTGAAAGAGATTGAGTCTTTTAGTTCTTTAATTTTATGATTAGAGATTGTCTTCAAACCAATATCGATACCCCATGAAAGTGGGAATAACCCTGCCTCCACCAACAGGAAATTACGCATCGATAAAATTTTAAATTGAGTCAATTCAAGTGTTTTGTCTTTTATATAGAAACGAAGATTTGGCTGAAAAGTAATAAGCTCAGAGAATGGAAGGTATCCTAAAGGAGAATCAATTTGCTCATGTCCTTTAAAATTGTAGGAGATCCCTGTGAACCACGAACCTCTGCCAAAACCAGAATATAAGTGAATTGCCCCCGGGGGGTGGGCTAGACTTGGGTTCGTATAGTCAGGCTCACCTTCGTAATAGAGAGGAAGTTTTTTTTTCTTTCTTAAGTTAACTAAATATTTATAATTTTGAGCATGTTTCTTTAGCTCATTACGATTACTTATATTATTGAATAACTGAAACGTCGTATAATGCCAAGCGGTCGAAAAGACCATATCTTCTCTTGTTGTCGGTTCTAGTCGTTGAGATTGAATCTTTCCACTTTTCTCAAATTCAATAAAGGCTTCTCGTTTACTCTGTGTTAGTTTTTCAAGATATAGCTGCTTATACATGGTTAGGTTAGAGGGATAAAAATGAGCACTTTTTAACAAGCCTTCTCTTTTCGTTAAATTTTTTATAGTTTCTGTCGGGAGAACAGTAGCAATATAATCTTGGGTTAAGCCTAAGGAAGGTTTCATCATATCTAAAAGATAAATATTGTAATAGGCACAATTGTCATCTAAAAAGTAATATTTATAAGAAACTTTTTGAACCTCCCACAAATGATTGATTAAAAAAGAAATTTGTTTTGGGCTAAATGTCAGCTTTAGCTCCCATAAGTTTCGATTGTTAATGTTGGTATAGTTTTCGTGAACTTTTCTGAAAGGGATCGTTACATAATTACCAGTATAGCCTCCCGTTAAACCCTTGTAGACTAAAGGAATAACACCTTCATTTTTAGCAGGATTCCCTAAAAAACTCACTGTAGGGTCATTTAGTTTTTGGCTTTTATTTTGATTGAATTTTATAAATGTATGCCCAAACAACGCAGCGGGTTGAGCTAAATTTTGAGACGCATAAAATAAACTTAAACTTGCTGACTCCATCTTCTCTTGAAACTCTATAAGTTTCTTACAAATCACTTTAGGCAAAGATTCTAGATTTAATTGACTTCTAAGCCAATTAAATCTTGCAGGGAATTTGCATTGCGAATGCCCTGTTATTTTATGAACACTGGGTTTTTTATAAAAACCCCTGAGTGTGGCGAGTAATTCTAGCTCTGGGTTTTCGGAGCCATGTGGAGACTCAAAAAAAAAGAATCTTCTACGATACTACAGAAAGAACTAATCTTACACTTTTTATAATAAAGTAAGAGTCGCCACTGTCGTTTTTCCCATAATCGCTGTTTTTTGGCTTCTTTGACATAGTCAAGAATACCTTTCGCAGGTGACGTTCCCAAAATGAAAAAGAAAAAAACAAAAAGAACACGAAGAGCAACCATAACGGAAAATAGCTCAACAAAATATAGAAATATTTTTAAACATATTGAAACCCGTTTTTATTGGACGGGTTCAATATGTTTTATTTTATGTAGTTGTTAACTACTCCTTGATGCCCCAAGCTGAACAAGCTTCAACAGCTGTTGACATCCTCGCTGCTGATAGACCTATACCTTCTCCATTACCAGATAAATCTTTCATATCATCACCTTTTACACCTTCTTTCGCAAGCATCTCCACACAATCAACTGCTGGAGCTCCAGCAGCTGTAAAGAATACGTATCCCCACTTATTAGCTACAACAGCTGTTTTATTGTCAGCCATTTTAGTTTTTGAAATACTTTTACAGTTATTTGCAAAAGCAAGAACTAGTAAAACTCCAATTATCATAAACAATTTTTCTTTCATAATTTTTTTTCCTTTTTTTATAGCAATCAATTAAAATTACTATAAAACTAAATATTTTTTTTAAGGGCGTTCTTATTCTAAGGACACCCATGCATCATGGCATTTAAATACAAGTGGATAACTTGAAAACAAAAAATAAAGAAAGGGACAAATAAATACTGACTTAAGGGAAGGTGTATATTAGAATACAACTATACTATTAGCAGCTCATTATTCATGTTTTTACTATGGTGCCATAGAAGCCATGATAGGATAGCTAGAGCAGATAAAGATAGGTAATGAACAGATTAGAGGCAAACATACTAAGCAACATCTTAATGATATTATCAACTTGAGGGAATAAGTTTTAAATTATCCAAAAAAGATATTGTGTTTTCAAAATCAAAGAACCTTTCTTTAAGGAGTTCTAATTGATATTTTAGTGGTAAAAATTCACCAAATTTTGAGAAGTTTAAAATGGAACAATTTGATAATATCTCTTGCTCAAGTAATTTATTAATCATTTTATATTTTTTACTCAATTCTAATTTTAGTGTTTCAAAATCACGAAATTTGGTTTCTAACTCAAAAGAACTATTGTGTTCATTATAATCAACGTTTACTCCAATTTGGCGGAACAAGAAAAAAAGGCTTCTATTAATTTTGGTTCCAGAAAAAGTAAAGAATAATGACTTATTATCTAAGATCATAATGGGGCGTTCATATACAAAATCTTTAATCGTAAAAGTACTAAACTCTTCTCTTAATTTTTTTAAAATTAAATTACATTTGTCATCAATTTCATCAAACTTATTTTTTCCCTTAATTATTCTTAGCATTTCCTCTCTTATTTTTGAATGTACACTACCACCCATACCATAGAAAATTGGATTTTGACCGTCATTAGCTACAATTACCTCAATACTATTATTTTTAAAATCAACATCTTTAATCTTCCATATCGTTGCAGCTAATAAAATATTTTCGCCTATTTTTACTTGAGGAGAAAATGGAATTTCACCTATTTTTTTTGCATTATTTAAAACTCTAAAGTTTGCTTCTGTCTTAAAGACGCTATAAAAATCTTTTGAGTTAACAATCTCTTCACCAGTTAGTCCTAGAATAACCTCTTTATCCAGCAATTCTAAATAATCTGCTTTGATGGCTTCATTAACTATGTTTTTTATATCTAAAATTTTGATAAACTTGAAGGCATGATTTTTACTTAAACAATTAATAAGTTGCTCTTTCCCATAGCCATTAGTTTGTTTAACAATTGACATCATCTGATGAAATAAAATATCATAGGGATTTTTTATAATTTTTAATGGTTCTAGAAAATCTGACTTGTATAAATTCCAACAAGCTAAGGACTGTAATAAATTCCAAGGATCGGTTGCATAAATACTAATAACACTTGCGTTATCTGTTTTACGACCAGTCCTCCCCATTCGTTGAACAAGAGAAGCAACAGAATATGTTGAATCAAGTTGCACTATTTTATCAATAGTTCCAATATCAATACCCAGTTCTAATGTGGAGGTGCATGTGATGCAAAAATTAAACCGCTCATTATGCTTCGCAAAAGATTCTACGTGCTCCCGTATTTCTTTATCTATAGACGAATGATGTGAAAAATAATTATGATGTCCATTCATTTTTTGGGAAATACGTTTTAGCTTAACGGCTATTTCTTCTGTCTTCCCTCTGCTGTTAGGAAAAATAAGAGTTTTATAATTTTTTGTTTTAGAATATAAGTCTTTAACTAGGTCAGTAGATAATTCTTTTGTGTTAGTTGCAAAATAATTGAAATCAATTAGAACATCTCTCTTGGAAGGATCTAATAAAACAGTTGTATTATCAATATCACCTATAAGAGATTTTGCTTCATAAAAATTTTTTTCTCCAATGGTGGCAGATAGACCAATAATAATTATTTTATTTTTGCTCTCTGTATTGATTCGAGATAAAATTGACATTAGCTGTATGCCTCGTTCTACCCCAATAAATGAATGAATTTCATCAATTACAATGTATTGTAAATTTCCCCAAAGTCGTGACACATTGTAGGGGGCATTTACAAATAAAGCCTCTAAAGATTCTGGAGTAATTAAAACTATACCACTCGGGTTTTTTATTAGTTTTTTCTTGAGTGTTCTGTTTGCATCACCATGCCATTTAGTAACACAAATTTCTAGATTTTTACATAGCTCTTCAATTCGCAAGAATTGATCATTAATTAATGCAATTAGGGGTGATATATATAAAACTTGAACTCCTGGTGTTGACCAATTTACTTTGGATAAAATAGGTAAAAAAGCTGCTTCTGTCTTTCCTGAAGCAGTTTTAGAAGCTAATATATAATTTTTTTCAGTTAAAATAATTTTAGGTATTGCTGCTGCTTGAATTGGATAGAAAGTTCCCCACCTTTTATGATAAATATATTTTCTTATAGCTTCTGATAAATATTCTTCAACATCCACTATAATTCTTTTATAGAAGTAATATCTAATTCTTCAAGCCTTTCATCAGAGATTTTAATTTCAGCAATTAATTTACTTTTATCGGCATCTGGATTTTGTCTTAAGAGACTTAAGATATTTATAAAATCTCTAATAATTTCTCTAGGCATTAAAAACTCTTTAGCTCCCGGCTTATTAAACATTTCCTCCATGTACATTGTTATATCTTTTTCTGTAATATTAATATTCACTCTATAATTAATATCGAATATCCATTTTAATTTTTTAAGAAGAGAAAATACCGCTTCATGCTCCAGAGGTAGTAGCTTTAATACAGGTTGAGCGAAGTCTCTCAATTCTAATGTCTCAAACTTATTTGTTTCTAAACGTGTTTTTAGAGCATCATAACTGAATAAACCTCGTCTTTCATTTTCAAGAAATTCTTTCGTACCTGCAAAATTTATAAATAAGTTTGAGACTTTCCCTTGAAAGCAATCATTAAATATTGTTAGTATTTTTTCATAGTTTTTTTTTCGTGTTGCTGAAGTAGAAATCTTATATAAATTAACAGCTTCATCCAAATTAATTATAAAACCACTATAGCCTATACTAACAAATAGCTTACAAAAATTTTTTAGCATATCATAATAATTTAAGTCATTGATAATTCCCCGTACTCCTAAGTCTTGTCGTGCTTCTGTTTTTGTATTATACTCACCTTTGAGCCACTTTAAAGCATCTTTACATAAATGCTCATTGTTTTTGATATACCCTTCATAGTATTTGGTAATGACAAGCCCAAAGTCAAAACTGCCTGTTTCGGTTAATTCATTAATCGTTTTCATCATACTTTCTTGAATTAAGGGGAAGTTTGCTTCATTTTTAATTTCTGTGATTGCAATTGCATGAACCTGAGCGACTTTAGTGATCACTTTCTCTATCCATTTATCAAGCAGAGTCGTCAAAGCCCCACCATCTGGTTTTGTTTGAATAGCTATATTGTCCATAATTTGAGAATATAAGGCAACAGCTTTGCCGTCATTCGCATAAAGCCGATTGTCAGGTGTAAAATCTGCCTTTGCAACAACAAATTTTTGCTTGATTGCTACGGTATTTAGTAAATGAAGCATAAATGACTTTCCTGAACCGAAATCACCTATCCAAAACTTTACCATACTATGTCCATTTTTAACATCATTCAAAGAATCAATAAAAGCTTTTACCTCAAGATTGCGGCCAACTACTATATGTTGCACACCAACCCTAGGAACAACTCCACTATGAAGGGCGTTAATAATAGCTTTAGCTTCTTTCTCTGTAATTTGGTTCATATTGATTTATATTTGATTTAGAATTTCTTGATAATAAATTTTTTCCATAACATAATTATCTTCCTCTTCTTGTACCAAGGTTTCTTGGTTTAGAAAATCATAAAAAATCTCATTTATTTCGTCAATGAACTGATTTTTAAGTTTACCATTTTGTACTGCGATTATTTCAATATCTTGTATAGACATTTGAAAAGAGTTATGTGCAAATTTTGTTATAAATGATTTTTGATTTTCAGTGATGACTAACTTAGAATTAACTGATGGCTTTACTTGAGGATTTTTATTTAAACAAATTTGTGTTTTTTCATTCTTTGGTATGTGATCAAAAATGGCAACCTCATCATCTTTGTTTAGTTCCTTATATAATAAGTTAAGAGTATCAACATCTTCTTCTTCAATTTTTTTAACTTTTTTCTTATTAATTATAATTTTTTTTCTTTTAAGAATATATATTTTAGATATTTTACTCAGAGCTTTTTTAAGGTCTAAGTCATTGATTAATATATTCATGATCGACTCAAATTCCAATAATTGTTGATGTGTCTCAAAAAGTAATTTTTTTACTTTTCTTGTTAGTGGTTTATTTTTGAATTTGTTTGCCTTCCTGTTATAATAAATATATTTAGCGTAATATTGCATTGAACATATGCTTGTCTCTCTAACATTGAATTGTGATATAAACTCATGAAATCTAAGGAAGATAGTTTCAATATTTGGATTTTTTTTATTTACTCTTCCAATAAAAGTAAGCTTGTCAGTAAATTCTTTTAGTTTAGCTATATCAAAAGAGATTTTTAATTCTTCAAATTCACGCTTCCATCGACTTCCATTATAATTATTCAGAATAATTTGTGTTTTATAATCTGGTTCCTTAATTTTATATTTTAGCTGAGTAATCAATTTATCTACAGGAATTCCTAAACGGTTTTCGAAATCTGCTATAAGAACATTAATAGTATTGTCTGATTTAGGCATTGGAATTGATAGATTTCCAGATACTTTTCTGCTATGCTTGAAAGTATCTCTTACTGAATTTTCTACGCGTTGGAAAATTGTATGATAAAGTTTAGCTTCTATTTCTATGCTAATATTCTGTTCATAGAATACAGTTCCAGTGTAGTAAAGGTTCCCCATCAACTTACAATATAATTTTTTTATTTTTTTTTCAAAATAACTTATTTCATTTTTTAATGATGTAGCATTTTTTTTAAAGTTTTCATCAAACGCTTTGATTACTTGTAAATATTGGATTATTGTCGCAATACAACAACTTTCAATCTGAGTAAAATGATTATTTGTATAAGAAAATTTACTCAACCAATCTACTTCTTGCTCATTTAGATCAAGTTTTGACTTATATCTCTTCCCTAAGTTATATGAAAATTCAAGTATGGAGTTATCAATCAATGTTTGTAATCCATTGAAGATAGATAGTGAATATGAACTACTTCTCTCTCTTAAGAATTGCTGTAAAGAACGTAACGTGTAATTTTTCGTTCTAGGACAACATTCATTCAATAATTTAAACTGTTTTGCAAGTAACTCAATATCTTGATGCTCTTTATATTGGTTCCGAAGATCAAAATACAAAATAAATGGATAATTTGTATTATTTTTGATATCAACTAATTTATTATTTAAAAAGCAATCTCTAAAATAAAAATAAAATTCTCTTTGATTTTTTGATGCATTAGTTAACTCACTATAAGAGTAAACATACGTATGTTCCCAATGGGGCACTTCCCTACAGTATGATATTATTTCTTTATTTTTTTTGGGATCATGGAAGTGGTTTTTAATTTCTAAATCAAGTGATTGACTAGTAACATCAATAGATGAAATATCCGTTACTTCGTAACATTTAGAATTACTGGCAACATCATTGCCAAATGTGGGGGAAGATTGCTTTTCTTTCTCTACCATTTTTTTTGTTACCAATGTTTAATCAACTTCGTACTTGTTATAAAAGTAAAAAATAGCAAGGGATGATCTTTACAAAGGCTTTATCTCTTTTACATAGTTTTGTTTTATCTGAATATTTTGAAAAAACAATCACCTGTGATAAAATTATTTTAACAGCATGAAACTCAGCCAAAATATTTTTTGGTAAATTAAAGACTTTCAAAACTTTTATTACCCATGAGCATGACTTTAATAGCTTCTTTCCTACTTCTCTAATCGCCATGTATCATATTGTTTTAATCCCTATCATCTTACAAGACAAATATTTACACTTCTCAGCCAAAGTAATAAAAATCAACCCCGATGGTACGGGTCAAATAGCTAGATGAAGAGACATTTACATCTAAAAATTGTTTCAAAGAGAAAGACGGGTTAGAAAAAAGAGAAACTGCTAACCAAATCTAAACTGTCCAGAACCATACTTACCAAATCTCTAAGTAGAAATTTAGATTATTTGTCTTTCTTCTTTACACTTTAGATTGTAAGTAAAATTTTGAGTTGTGCAAACTCTTTCTGATCTAGTTGAATTATTTGACCAAAATATTAAGGAGTATAAACACGCATCTTACAAAGAAGCTCGTGTAAGAACAGATTTTATTGATAAATTTTTTGGCTTGTTGGGATGGGATGTTAGCAACGAAAGTGGCCAATCAGAGAATCAACGGGACGTAGTTTCTGAGGACACGGTTGTTATTAAAGGTAAGCCAAAGGCTCCTGATTATTCTTTTCGTATTAATGGAGCTCGAAAATTTTTTGTAGAGGCTAAAAAACCGTCTGTAGATATCGAACATAGTCGTACTCCTGCTTTGCAAGTACGAAGGTATGCTTACACCGCCAAGCTTCCCCTTTCTATTTTGACAGATTTTGAAGAACTGGCTGTTTATGATACCCGTATCAAACCAGATAGCAATGATGATGCCAATATCGCCCGAATCTTTTATTGTAAATATACCGATTATGAAAGCACATGGAAGTATCTTTCAGACACCTACTCAAAAAAAGCGATTTTGGGAGGTAGTTTTGATGCGTATGTTGCAGATAAGAAGAAGCAAAGAGGAATATCAGAGGTTGACAAAGAATTCTTAAAGACCATCGACGAATGGAGGGTTGAGCTTGCCAAAACTATAGCCAAAAACAACACATCTCTAGCGACTTATGATATCAACTATGCTGTTCAGAAACTTATCGATCGAATTATTTTTCTTCGGTTTGCTGAAGATCACAACATTGAAGAGTATGGTTCTCTTAAGAAGTTTTTAGAAACAAAAGAACAGGTTTATCCACAGCTTGATACGTTCTTCAAAAAAGCTGATAGCAAATATAACTCTAGCTTATTCAAACCAGAAGAGTATATCTCTAATCTTGTCATCAAAGATAATGTCTTGCATACGATCATTCGTGGGCTTTATTATCCAAAATGCCCTTATGAATTTTCGGTTTTGCCCATCGAAGTTTTGGGTTCAATTTATGAGAAATTTTTAGGTAAAACGATTCGTCTTACTCAAGGACACCAGGCCAAGATTGAAGAAAAGCCAGAGGTTCGCAAGGCAGGTGGAGTTTATTATACCCCTCAATATATTGTTGACTATATTGTTGAAAATACGGTGGGCGAAAAATTAAAGGATAGAAAGCCTGCTGATTATGAATTACAACCTCCCCGTAGCCCAAAAGCAAGAGGTATGGATGAAAAGTTGAATGGCGTTCAACACTCTCTTACAATTCTTGATCCTGCCTGTGGTTCGGGTTCTTTTTTGGTACGTGCGTATGATTATCTGCTCAAATGGTATCTTGGTGAGTATACCGAAAGGAAAGTGCTAAACAAAAATATCAAAGAACATAAAATTTATCAAATTAAAAAAGAAACCTATCGTTTGTCGATTCGTACCAAACAAGATATTTTGACCCGTCACATTCATGGTGTAGATATCGACCGACAAGCGGTGGAGGTAACCAAGCTGTCATTGTTGCTCAAGCTTATGGAGGGCGAAACTGAACAAACCTCCGCAGGATTTTTACGTTTTGATCAAGCTCAATTATTACCTGATCTATCCCAGAACATTAAATGTGGTAACTCTCTAGTAGGTAGTGACTTTTACCAAAATAAAAATATGACACTCTTTGAGCCAGAAGAAAAGATAAAAATCAATGCCTTTGATTGGGAGAGCGAACAGGGTTTTAGGGATATTATGAAAGCAGGAGGTTTCGATTGTGTCATTGGTAACCCGCCTTATATTAAAATACAAACCTTACAAGAATTTCAACCACATATAGTTACTTATTTAAAAAATAGATACAAATCAGCATCAGAAAAGAACATAGATATTTATGTTGTTTTTATAGAGCATATTTTACCATTACTCAATTCTGAGGGCTTAAGTGGTTATATCTTACCACATAAGTTTTTTCAAGCAAAGATGGGAGAGAATATAAGAAAAATATTATCTAGTAAACAAGCTGTAAGACAAATCGTTAATTTTCATGCTGAACAAATATTTGAAAATGCGACAACATACACTTGTTTATTATTTTTAAGTAATAGTAAGACAAAAGAGTTTAATTACTATAAATATAGCTTAAATAAAAATGTTGAATCTAGTTTAAATAATATATCCTTTAGTAAAGTATTGTCTAAATCATTAGATCAAAATACGTGGAATTTTCATACAGGTCTAACACAATCTATTATAGATAAAATAGACAATCAAGATGTTAAGTTAAGAGATATTACAAATATACGTGTTGGGTTACAAACCAGTGTAGATAAAATATATGTTTTAAAACTTAACGATAATACAGATGAAGGTTCTAATATTTTAACTTTATACTCTCAATCTTTAGATAAAGAAATTCAAATTGAAAAAGGTTTAATCAAACCTTTTCTTATGGGTAAGGATGTGAAACGCTATAAACAGCCAGAATATAAAGCTTACGTTATTTTTCCTTATACTATTTTAGAGGGTAAAGCAGAGTTAATGGGTATTAATGTTATTAAAGCTAAATATCCATTAGGTTATGAGTACTTAAAAGAAAACAAAAAAGGATTAGAAAATAGAGAAAGAGGCAAGTTTAAAAAAACATGGTGGCAATTTGGTAGACCACAGAATTTAGAAAGTTTTACTATTCCTAGAATTATCACACCTGATATAAGTAATAGTTGCAAGATGGCATTATCTGACGGCAACATTTATCATACGACTACAGTGTATAGTTTTGTTTTTCACGATAATAAAGCAAATGTTCCTTATTTTTTAGGACTATTAAATTCTAAAGTACTCTGGTTTTTCTTATTAAACACAGGTAATATTCTACATGGTGGTTTTTTTCGTTTTACAGCAAATTATCTTACTCCTTTTGGAATCCCCAAACCAACAAAAGATCAAGAAAGCCAATTATCTGAGCTAGCAACTCAAATGCTCTCTACTCAAAAGATCCTCCATGAGACAGCTTCACCTATAGAGAAGAAGCAATATCAACAAGAGGTGGAGATCATCGACAAGCAGATTGACGCCTTGGTTTACAAGCTCTATGAACTAACCGATGAAGAGATTAAGATTGTAGAGGATAGTGGGTGAAGTGAGCAAAAAATTCAGAGTGGAATAAGTGGGATTTGCCTATCCATACACCTTTATCGATAGTACAGGATTATGGGAGCAATAATAAATTTGACGAATTTATTATTGTATGGAAAGATTTACCTAAAGAAGTAAAAGTTATAAGAATTATGGGTATGAAAAGCCACGATAACAAAATTAAAAAATCACAGACTAAAAAGCATAAAAAAGTGCATTAAATTGGATAAAACCAAACAAAATTACTATAAAAAGCCTAAAATTACACTATATGTGTAACTATTACACGTAGTGTCTAAGTTCTAAGAGCTGTATTAGTGTAAGTTATACATATATGGTGAAGATTCTGTTCTACAATGTTTAATTAGGGCTGTATAATTGAATGTAAGATTAATATATACTTGATACAACTAATTTTGTTCACTATTAGTGAGTGCCTCTTCTATATTGTTCAACCACCTGTTTGCTTGAGTAAATTCTGTGTGAGCGGGGCAATAAGAAACTTATTGGCAGATATAAACACAATACAAGGTGTACATTTAATAATGGTTCTGGGTTTGCAGGGTTTAAAAATATGGATATTTTTCTATAGATACAGGAGAAAACCATGGAACTAAAAAACATTGTATTACATCAAATTATTAAAGAAGTCCATGGGGATCCAACGTTAAATTTATCACACCGCTTATTAGTAATAGATGAAATAACAATTGAATTTGTGAAGACATTAGTAAAAAGTTATATTTCAAAAAGTCCTACCTATGGGACATTTGATGAAGATCGAGTCAATAATCCATTCCAAACGAGTGTGAAAAATTATTTTCAAAACCATGATTTTCTTACTTTTTCGAAAGAATCAATGAATACGCTGAAAAAAGCAATAAGTAAACCACAGACAAAAGGTGGTTATGTTGTATTTATTCATTACAAGGAAAAGACTGAAGATTTTATTGTAACTGTCATGTTAGATAACTCTACCCAATTTACAGTAGATACTAATAATTTAGATATAAAGCGATTATTAGGATTAGACATAGAGAAAGTAGCACGAGCAAATCGTATAAACTGGAAACAGTGGAATAATGATAAAGAAAGCTATTTATCTTTTATTAAAGGTACAAGAGGTGTGTCAGATTATTTTGCTAAAGATTTTATTGGTTGTACTGACTACAAATCAGCAAGGAAGAATGCTAAACAATTAGAGAAAGCCATCAATCATTATATGAATGAAAATAATTTTGATAATGATAGAAAACAAGAAACTAGAAAAAAACTTAAAGAATATACGGATCAGCAAATTAAAAATGAGCAAGATATAATGATTAATTCTATTGCTGCTTACATTGATCCAGCTAATCCTGATAACTTTGTTAATTATATTAATCAAAATGAACTAGAAGTCGGTAATTTTAGATCCACAAATCTAAATGATTTTAAAGGATTTAAAATAAAAACAGTTGCAGGCAAAGATTATAAATTAGAGTATCAAAGGAATGCTGATGACATAATACCAGATAAAAAGAACAGACAAATCATTATTAAGAATATTCCAATTGAAAGCTTTGAAGACTAAAAACATGCTAGATAGTATTGCTTATATTGCAAAAAAACTACAAAACGTTAGATATGAAAATCATGAAGTCACAGGTACATTTTATAATTTATCTCAAGATGATATAGATAATCTAGTTCAAATATGGGAATATGTACTTGAATGTGAATATTTAAATAAAGACTATGATGTAAATGATGATAGAGATTTAGATAAGTGTATTAATCATGATATTAAAATTAAAATTGAGACTGGAGATATAAAAGGCTATTTTGATACGTTTGCATCCTTTCTTATTAAAAATAAAGTAAAATTAAATCAATGTGAGTTTTACATACGAGATATAGACTACCTGTATAAAAATGGTAAACCTAGTAATGAAATATTAAATTGCTACTTCCAAAATATTAAGTTAATAAATTTGTTAAGAAAAATTGCAGATTATGAAAAAGAAGTTGGTAATGATTTAGAATTGTTTTTTTATAAGACAGAAAGGGGACTAGTCTTAAAGATTGATTATGAAAAAAATGACTTAAATAATCTTGTAATTGATAAACTCAATGAATTAGAAAATCATTTTTTTGATATGCCGGACAAAGAAGAGCGAAAACAAATTTTTATCAATGATTTAATTAATTTATTAAGTAATGATAATTCTTATAATACTTTATTGAAAAAATGGGATACTTTACAAGGCAACTATGAAAAAAGTTTTAAACTTTATTTATCAGGATTTTCATTTGAAAAAATAAAAACTGCTTCCATTAGTCATTTTCAAGAATTAACAGATAGAATATATGATCAAATAAACAAAGCTACAACTAATATTTTTATTGTTCCATCCGCCTATATGTTTTTCATTGGGCATCTTGAGGTATCTAGCAATATCTTTCATAGTGTATTATTGCTTATAACAACTTTCATTTTTTCGCTAATAATGCACAAAGTTCTTTTTAGTAACATGACAGATGGCTTGGCGGCTATTAATAAAGATATAGAAAGATTCATGAGTAAAGCTAATACAAATTTACCTGAAGAGATAGAGAAGGAATTAAATGAATTGAAAAATACAAAAATACAAAAACAAGATAATAAGATAAAATTGCTTAAATGGATTAATTGGCTATTATTCATAATGTTTTCCTGTCGTGTTGTGTATACTGTATACGGGTAAAAGAGTGTATACGGCTATAATAGAATAATAAAAAAGCACATTGGTAGAACTAAAAAACATGCAGTACTAAATTCACCATTTACATAAAAATTTAAGAATATGAATACAGATACCATACATGTACCTGTCTACTTTTACCCTCTAATGTAAATTTACATTGTCTACAAATATTATCTAGGACAGATTGTTTTAGGTTTAAATAATCTCGATTACGATCCAGTAAAGGATATTACGAAAAACATAGAGAAGAGTGTTTTCTTTCAAGTTCTATTACTGCAAACCTAGCTGGGTTATGGATATTTTCTATGCGAATCAATATTGCTGTATTCTGTTCTATTTGATTAAATTGGTATGATTCTTTAGACAAGATATTTTTCAAACAGGAGTATTCATAATAAATCATTAAACAGCTATTGTATCCATATGTAGTTCATCTTTAACATAAAAAGTATCTTGTGCAAGTTGTAATTTCTCTGAAATATCTAGAAGAGCAGATTTGCACTTTTCAGAACGTTCTTGATTAGCATTTTGCCTAATCAAATTCCATACTCCATCCACTTTTATTTGTTTTTTAAATAAGTCTTCGAATATGTCATTTTCTGCTATATGTTTCACATGCAAGAATGACATTACACAAATAGTATTTAAAATATACTCTATAGTATCTTCTACCTGGCTTTCACTAATATCATGCCTGATAGAGAAGCATCCAAAATCCAAATTTACACCAAACAAATACTGTTCTTCCTTGTTGTAAAATAGCACCACATACACCTTGGGCATTTCAAGCTCTTCAGGTTTCGCTTTTAAAATGACTATACCAATTTTATTTGCTAAATTTTTTTCAATAATATCATTAGGCACAATCTATATCACCCCTCCACATACATGGTACATATGACGTCTATAGCCCATAATATACTTAAATATTATTATGTAAACATTAAATTTACACGTAGTGTGTAAGTTTTAATAGCTAAAATTTTTGAAAGTTACACGTATATTAGGATTCTATAATCGAATGTTATATCTACAACTATACTAAAAGCTAAAGAGAGAAAATGAAAATACTTTTGGTACGCTAAAATTATGTCTATTATCTTGACTATTACTATTGAACAGCAATACGAATAAGCATATCAAAAGTGAGATAATAATAATCCCTATCCCATCCAGGTGCAGGGAAAATAACTCCCTGAAAGACATTACCTAATTTTATTCTACTCTTTTCTGTACCCGTTGTGATATCTAAAACCACACTGTGATCGCCACCTTTCAGTAATTGGTAGTCATTTGTACATAATTCACCTGTATCTGAATAGAAGATCATATGACTAGACATCCCAAAGTTTTTTTTACTCCATAATTCTTGTAAATTTCCTTTTTCTTCATCAAATTTGAAAGCTTTGGCTATGGAATTACCAGAATCATAGGCAACGACTATTTTTCTTTTAGGATCATAGAAGGGAGGGTTTGTAACTACCCCTCTTTTTTTGCCAGAAATTGTGGTAATAGAATGATCTGAGGGGTCTTTTAACGAGATACGAACAAGACGGCTCATGCCTTTTCCTACACCCGCATGTTTCAGTGTGAATAAATATCTGTGCTTGCCATTATCTATAAACCATAAATTTTCGGGTGTGATGACAGGATCCCAACCAAATGTTTGTTTAGTTTGTCCTATATAATCAAATGACCAAGATGGTTCTAAAAATAACTTTTTCTGTGGATGCCAGTTATAGCAAAATACACAATGAGTACCTACTACATACAAGCAATTTTCGATTGCACTTAGTCTAGCAATGGAAGGTTCAGGTGCTATAATTTCTTGAACAATGTCTAAGGTATCTGGATCTATGACGAGAATATGTGCATTTTGTTTTTCATTGAATTGTTTTGTAATGATATATCCATTATCTAAAATAACAAATGAATTATAAGGGCTTTTAATGGGCAGCTTTTTAGAATTTATAAGCTGGCAATGCTCATTCAACCGATGGCACCATCTACCGGCAATTACATATAAATCACCATTCTTATGTACAGCAAAACCACCAGGCCAAAATGGGCCTGCCGGCAATCGTACAGAAGATTGAATGGTCTTTAGTGTGATAGGATGTATCTTTTTTACGTTAACTGACACAGGGAATTTAAAAAAATGTCCACGTATGATATCCGTAGATAAAAGATATACTTCTCCGGGTTTACGTAAAACCACCATACTGCCGAAAGCAATACGACGTCGTTTTGTTGTTATAACAGAATTTTTGTGTATGTTTAATCCACTTACACCATGCACACTTTGTAATCTCATGGGGCCTCCATCTTCAGAGGGCCAGTGTGAACTAAAATAACCTTTTCTACTATCTAATATCATTTTACAGAAAACAATTACATCTCTAACAAACTCAAAGCTTGATTTTGACGTGGCCTATTCTATATAGATATCATAAAGTGTCAAAAAGTTTAAGGATGTGTGTAGATTTATTGTAGTTATGCTAATTGGAGAGTTGGCATTGGAACTGGACAGAATAGACTTGGTTAGCAGTTTCCCCTTGTAACAATAGCTTACACATGTTATTGATCATAGTACAAGATCTAAATATATTTTTTTATTTTATAATATTTAATATAAAAAAGTAATAAGTAAACCACAGACAAAAGGTGGTTATATTGTATTTGCTCATTACAAGAAAAAGGCTAAGGATTTTATTATAACTGTTATGTTAGATAACTCTACCCAATTTAGAGTAGGCGATAAGAATTAGATATAGAAAAAGTAGCACGAGTAAACCATATAAATTGGCAACAAGGGAATGAGAATAATGAAAGCTATTTGTCTTTGCTAATTACACCCATCAAAATGAACTAAAAATAGGTAGTTTTAAAACTACAAAAATAAGTGACTTCAAAGAATTGCACACAAAAATAGTTGCAAGTAAAGATTATACATTAAAGCTGTGAAAGAAATTCTGATGACATAATACAAAACAAAGACAATGGACAAATAATTTTAAAATATTCCAAGAAAAAATTTTGAAGACTAAAAAACGTGCTAGACAATATTGCATATATTGTCAAAATACTACATAACTTTAAAACCGAAAATTATAAGATCACAGGTAAATTTCACAATTTATCTCAAGACGATATATCTAACTTACGTCAAGTATGGAAATATGTTGAAGAATGTATAGATTTGGATGGAAAGAGTATATATGACGAAGATTTAGATAATTTTATTAATCATGATATTAAAATTTAAATCACCACTGGTAATATAAAGGGTTATTTTGACACGTTTTCGTTCTTTAACTTATTAAAAATAAAATCAAATTAAATCGATGCGAGTTTTACATACGAGATATAGACTGCTTCTATCAAAAAAAGGGTAGAAAGATAGGTGGAGTTTATTCATGAATAATATACTTTTCCTATTGTACCCACATATATGTGGGGTATCTTATCACGAAAGACTTTCTGCTATATATTTACCTGCCTTCTTTGAAAACGAGACATTTACTTTTTTATCTTTAAAATTTTGTAATAGGTGATTTTTTTGAGAATCTTCTTTATAATAGATTTTAATTAATTTAGTTCCTTCATCCTCACTTTCTGCACTTTCGAAAAGAATAAAACTTTTACGCATATCATTTATTTCTCTAACATATCCGTTTGCTTTTTGATTCTCCCAATCTACCTGTGGGTTATTTTCTTTGGCAGGATTAATAATATTAATATTTTTTCTAATCTCTTGTGTCAAGCGAATAGGTTCACTACTATATTCAACTATTATGTCAACAGAGTTATCTGAACCGCCAGGTGTAGGAGTTATGTTTTTAATTGTATTCAGTAAAGAATTACGTTTCTTAGAATCTCCTTCCAAGAAATCATTTAACTTATTATTATTATCTGCTGAAGATAACTCTTGACAAAATCCTGTAAATTTTTCACTTAATTCCTCTCGATTAAATTTTTCATCAAAGTAATTTTCTTCAGAATAATCAAAGCATAAAATGGTACTACCTCTTAAAACATTAACTAAATTTAGATTAGTTTTAGCATTAAAAGCCCTTAACGCTTTTTGCATTGCACTAACAATAGAGCTAGCTCTATTGGCTGGCATAAAAATATCTTGTAAATCTGATTTTACATGCATTATATACGGATACTGTAATTCTCTAATTTTATTTAATTTGAAATAGTCTTCTAAGCTATGAATGATGCGATCAAACCTCTCCACTTTTGAAAGCATCTGATAACTATATGCATCAAAACTCTGGCCATACTTTTCTTTTAAATCTTTAAATTGATTCAATTTCTCCTGAATCTCTACGAGATATTTATCCCAGTCTTTTTTAATAAAATCATTCATGACTGTATCTCCTGAAATTTTAGTAATATACTGCAAATCTGCAAATAAAGATTAGAATGATGAGACTTTGATAAGTCTATTACCTTACCATCCTTTGACGATACATTAAGAATATCATTATTGTTATGAATAGAGGTACACGTGTAATCAAGTCTAATATATCGTTGATATTTTTTTCTAATACTCCCCGTGGGTCCAAAGTATTTATATGCAGCTTGTTCGTCAATTTTGAATACAGGATGACATATCAACAAACCAGTGATGTTCATTTCACTATTTTTGTTATTATCACTTTTTTTTAAAAAATTATTATTAACTAATAAATATTCTATATTTTGACTATAACTATCTTTCCTAAATTCTTGGCAATAACTCTCTAATACTTGCAAAATTGCACCTTTATTTTTTTGATCTTGCTGATAAAAAGATTTGAAGTCTTGATATGATACTTCCCGAATCAGAGGTGGACATTTTAAGTAATTACTATGTTGGTCAAACCAGTCATCTTGCATTATTGTATTTTTTCATCTCAAACTACATCTGTAAGTGACCTAAACCAATTTACCCAACTTGTAATTATCAAGCACAGGTTAACCTTATTTCTCCACTACTGGATATTTTAAGGTATTTATAAGCCATTCTTCTTAAGTAATAAGACTTAGGAGGAACAGCTTATGCAAATACACTATGAATAACAGATAGAGTCATGTTTAGAAAACAATATGAGATATCAATCAATAGCGTAAGAAATTAATCTAACAAAGTCTATTCTATATCAAGTTATATAAGTGTAAAAAATATAATTATCATAAAATAATGATTTGCAGGGCTATAAGTTCTAATTTGAAGTATGAAAATTAGCTTATTCTTTAAAAAGATTTACTTAGTGTTAAGTAGTCTAATATATTCTTAGATTTTATGTAATATTTCTATAATTTATTTCTTCTCAATACAATCTATTAGGATGCATTTTATTTTTTGACACCATGTAAGATTTTTAAAACGACATTGGATTTTAAGCAAAGGAAAATATTATGATGGAAGATAATGCTTTATACCATATTGTGATTGTAGAAGATGTCCGCTCAATTTTATGGGCCATCAAGGATTATTTAATTTCAGAGACTAATTATAATATCTTAGTGGCTGAAAATTGTGAAGAAGCAGAAAAAATTCTTTTTGAGTATAAGGCGAATAAGCGGCTGATTCATCTCTTAGTGACGGATATTCACCTTCCAGATGGTTTGGGTTTGAGTTTAGTAAATACCTATAAAACACATATGCCTCATGTGCAAGTAGCCCTGATTACTTCCTATGATATTAATAATTATATTAATTATGTATATAAGCACCAAATAGATCAGGTAATTTCTAAGCAGTCAGACATGAATCTGAAATATATTAAAGTAACCATTGATAAATTATTATCCAAACGCATTTTTGGGGTACAACATTATTTTTCTGACATACAGATCCTATCTCCACAGGAATCTCCTAAATATTTATATGGTTTTCATTCTTTACATAATAAAATACTTTATACCAAAGAAATTCGCTCTTCAAGAGAACGTTCTAAATGGGTAAATAAAATAGGTAAGCAATTAGCCATGTGTAGTAACTTCTCTGAAGCATCTGTTGTCTTAACTTTAGAAGAAATTTCTTTAAATGCTATGATACATGCCCCCAGAAACAAAGATAAGACAATGAAATATGCAAGAAAAATGTATAAACACTTCTTTCCTCATACTAAACATCTTACTCTAGAACGGTCAGATTATTTTTATTTACAGTATGGATACTATGATAACTGGGTAATTATTGCCTGCTTAGATTTACAGGGCAATTTAACTAAACAAGATATACTATATCGCCTAAATAGGCATATCTCTGTGGATCATAGTACAAATGTGCCGTATGGTTTAATGGATACTCATGGGCGGGCTTTTTTATTATTACGTGAAAGCCTTACAAAGCTAATTATTAACATACAAAAAAATCAAAAATCAGAAATTATTTGTTTATATAATACAAGCCAAAATACAGTTTACAAGGATATTTCTATATTTGAGATTGAATGACCATGGCTAGAAAAAAGGAGAATATTATATCTGTTGAGGGATTATCGTTTTCGTATGGGAATCGTTTGTTATCTAAATGGTCAGATACAAAAAAAATACTAGATAATATTTCATTTAATTTGCCTAAAGGTTCCTTTATGTGTGTAACAGGGGAATCAGGTTCTGGTAAAAGTACCCTACTATATATTCTAGCAACTTTACTTAAACCTAGGCGTGGTACATACCTTTTTAATAATATTAACCTTACTCGTAAGAACCAGTTTTATTTAAGCAAATTTAGACATCATAATATAGGGATTTTATTCCAGGATTTTCGTCTCTTACCTTTCTTAACAGTAGAAAAAAATATCCATCTACCTACTCTATTTAGTGGTCAACAACGTTCTGCTTCTCATACCAAACAATTATTAGAAGATTTTAATATTTGGGATCGAAGGAACGCATGTCCTAGTGATATTTCTGGTGGAGAAGCCCAACGTACTGCTCTTGCCAGGGTTCTAATTTTAAATCCTAAATTAATTTTATTAGATGAGCCAACAGGTAATTTAGACAAAAAAACAGAAAAACATATTATTAAATATCTAATGCGTATTAAAAAACAAGGCGTTACTTTGTTTTGCGTGTCACATAGTGAAGTATTGATTCAGAAAGCAGATATTGTATATAAATTACATGAGGGCAAACTACAGCTAATATATGCTAAATAATAGTCCTGATTTATTGTATTATATCCGTTTTGTGATGAGAAGGCTATATCTAATAGCCATTTTATGGCGGAAAAATTTTTTTCGTGTTTTGTCTTCGTCTATATCGCTTTTTTTTATTATTCTTATCTTAATTTTTTTCATTGCTGTTGTTCAACCTCTCAAAAATAAGCTTTTAAAAAAAATACAGACAGGCCTGCCTAGTGAGGTATTAAAAATTAAAAAAAAGGAGATTAGTGATCTGCAAGACCCTTTTTTATTATTTAAAGATAAATTTGATATTGGTTATGGCATGTCTAGGCAAGAGCTGAGAAAAATTGCTAGATGGAAAGAGGTAACAAGGATACAATACTCCCAGATCTTTCAAGCCCCTGTGTTGGCCTCTGTACGACATCCTGTATTACAAAAAGTTGGTGGGGCAATCCGGTTTGATATACTGATACAAGGCGTATCTACCTCACTTATCAAACCTTTTTACCGCTGTAAGAGACCGTTTAAGGCAATTACAAAAAAGAAAGTTATTCAAACTGAACAAGGTAAGCGGACCATTACAAATACTGTGATTCCTATTGTGGTACCCAGGATGTACCTAGATCTATTAGCGTTATGGCTTAGCCTTAACGGGTTATCTACGCCTGATATTGAAGCAATGCATGGTTTTGAGTTTGATATGAACCTTGGTACTAGTTTACTTAGGCCAAAGAATTCCTATAAAAAACAAAAAGTCACTGCTAAGATATGCGGTTTTATGCCAGAGGGCATTGTAAGTGTAGTTGGCACGCCATTGCCATGGGTCCGTAGATATCATAAAAGAAATCAGATGAAAAGTGCGTCCAATTCTTATGATCAAGCTTTTATCACCATTAAAGATGTAAGGAACATTCATATTGTTCAGAAAAAATTAAAGAGAATGAATATTATTACTGTTACGCAGGCTAAGCAATACTCTAGTTTGTTTAGCATACTAAAAAAAATAGACTATTTTTTTGGTGCGTTTTTATCTGTGCTATTGCTATTGAGTATGCTTTCCCTCACAAACACCTTTGTTGTAATGACTATGAAAAAACAAAATGAATTTGGTCTTTATTTGGTTTTTGGTTCGTCTCCTTTTGCGATTGCTTCATTTATGTTTGTTGAAGGTGCTTCCTGGGGTTTACTATATAGTATATTAAGTCTTATGGGAGCAGATTATTTATTTCAATATCTTCAAGCTAATCCGTTATTACTGAGCTATATCTCTGACTTTGCTTTTATTAATTTTACTATATCCACTAAATTAAAAACACTATTAATAGTTGGTACAACACTCTATACTGGTCTATGTGCCTCTGTGCCTGTAGCTCTTATAATGTACAAAAACCCCTTGGCATTGCTTAAAAAAATGGAATAATGTGTTATAACGGATGATTCGTAGATAAATATTCGTTGATTGTCTTGATTAATTGTTTTTTTGCCTTTTTGTATGGCTGACTAATTCGTAAACCTGAAGCATTTTTATGTCCCCCTCCCCCAAAAGTATGAGCAATTACAGAAACGTCTACGTCACCTTTGGAACGTAGTGAACACTTTAATTCACCCATATCAGTTGGTTTGGTTAAGGCTGCAACTTGTACATCGTTTGGCTCTAATAACATATTGACTATACCCTCAGTTCCCATAACTCCTAGATTTAAGTTATAAGTTGTTTTATCGGTTACCTCTCCTACGACATAACCTAATTGACGATTAATAGTTAACTCTTGCAGCACTCTAGTGATTAAGGTAAATCTATCTATGGGATAGTTCTCATAAATTAAGCGATATAAAAAATCACTATCTAGATTGTAACTTAATAACTCAGCCCCCGCCATATGTGTACGAAAAGATGTTTTATTATAACGGAAACCTCCACTATCAGCTACAATACCTAGATAAAGTGGGATAGCTACTTCTTGAGGTATGGGTTTTTTATAGTAGTGAAATAAATCCCATATCATTTCGCAGGTTGCGGCATAAGTATCATCAATACAGTAATTTTTTTGAGGGGGTAAGGTATGGTGATCGATGGTAGCCCACTGACATTGTGCTAAAGTTATTAGATCAGCCACATGGTGGCTTCTTGATAACTCTGAACTATCTAAAATGAATACAAAATAGCTTTTAAATACATCCACTAGTATGCCTAGATCATCTGCATATTGTTGAATATCTGTGACTATATCTTCTTTTACATATTCTTTTAAAATAAACGGGAGTGCTTCATTGTTAAGAATTTTGCATGTCTTACCCAATGATTTTAGTAAATAATAAAGTCCAATCTGACTACCCACTCCATCTAGGTCTGAATTTACATGAGTAGTTAACAAAAACTTTGACTGTTTTTGAATAATAGAATCAATTTTTTTTAAGACAGGCGTGACCGGGGTATAAGTTTCTAAAAAACTCTGGGCGTAAATTTTATTTAATTTATTAATTGTATTTTTCTTAGAAGGCATAGAACTATCACGACAAACTTATATTAGTTATACAAGTTTCAAGTTGTTTTTACATAACATTAGGAGTGAAGAGTGTATCCGCTCTGGACTGGAGCGTCATAATTGGTTGCTGGACAGAATAGACTTGGTTAGCAGTTTTTCCTTGTAAGGATAGCCTATACATGTCTATATCATTGATTGATTTTATCAACTGCATATTCTAGTAAAGAGATAGCAGACTTTGAGAGTTATTTTTCTATAACTCATATTGTCTGATAAATACTTTTGTATAAGTATCCATTATTCATGGTATATTCTCATAAGCTGTTTCTCCTAAGTCTTATTATTTGAAAAGAATACCTGATGAATATATCAAATTATCCAGAGCTTAACTTGACTTTTCATGATATTTATAAAAGCTATAAAAAATGAGTAAACTTTGAGAAAAAATTAAAACTCTTTGATTTTAAAACCTTAGATCTTGCCTAAATTTACATACGTAAAATAACTAAGCTACTACAAAATTACATTTATAATTGTCTTTCTATTTTTTATCTTAGAAATTATTGATATACTAAGGGCATATCATCATAATGATTCGTTGGCTGATAAATACGAATATAATCCACTTTCATTGTAGTCCATATTCTACTAGTCGTAGGCCATCCCCAAGCAGCCATTGCAAAGTGGGCAGGTACATGCATAACGCCTAATTGCTCAAAAGCAAGATCACGAGAACCTACACGTACAGCGTTAAAATAGAAGCCTGGGCTAATATCTTCATCATCATTTACACGAAACTCAATAAGATCATCTGAAAAAAGTTGCGGTTTATCATGAACATCATGTACTCTTATATAATTACGATAACCAGACGGAGTCCATTCAACGGATCTTGTAATGGTAAATTCTGCATTAGGAATAGAACATGCTGGTAAAAAATATGCGTTACGGTTATCAACATCACCACTGAATCCCCAACAGAATGGGAAAGTAGTTTTTGAACTATATTGTTTTATATCCCGTGATGCTCCCAATATTCTCTTAATATAAACATGATTGTATTGTCGTCGTTTATTAGGAACGTATTCAATGAGATCAAATTCTGTACCAACATACTTTAATAAATTCTCTATAGAATCAATCTTAATATTAGGATAGTCACCTAATGCATGAGTTCTAATCCCCTTATGAACATAGCTAAGAACCATAGCCATATTTATATATGAATTATGAGCTTCTGTATTTACTTTATATTTCACCTCAAAATAGCCATACTTAAAAGAAAATTTACCTTCAGTCGTAAGATCAGCACCACAACTATTTGTTTTTGTAAAAGAATAATGGCCATCCCTTACATTTTCACAAAGAACTGGAGCTGAAGCTGACCTTGCAGGGCCTCTAGAATAAGTCCAAATACGATTATCTAAGGAAGCCATTCCTTCACCATTGAATTCTTCATTAAAAATTAATTGATATTGAGAACGATTGTAGATCATGCTATCTGGCAACGACGAGCGATGAGCCTTTGTTGTGGTAATTTCTGGGGAAGTATCTGTTCGAAGCCCTCTTTGGAATAGACAATTATAACGATCACTATTCATTTCTGTGCCACAATCTGTTTCTGGGGGTTGGATGCTAATATCTTGTAAGGTTTTTTCACCTGTATCACTGGTGAATGACACTTGTATATCCTGGGGCTTTAAATCATATGTAAAAATATAGTCTCTTTCACCTTGACTATCGAGAGCTTCTTGTGTATAGAAAGCAACAAAACCTTCTCTGGTTACTGTAACCTTCAGAGGAGCACATAATGATAGAATGGTAGTACTACATACACGATTATTATTAGCTCCATGAACTTCTAAGGCAAAAACTCCTGTTTCATTCTCATTCTTTGGCATAAGTCTAGTGATGTAGCGAATACTTGGTGCTTGAGATTTACTAGCCCCCCTGTAAAACCTACTTATGCCATTTGAACGAAGACCAAAAAACTGCCTAAACTTATAATATACAGAGGTCTGGGGTAATAGAGTAATGGTTTTTTGCCTTTCACCACTTACCACTATACCCGTTGCTGAACCAGCTTCAAAGCGATAGGGAGGTTGATAGATTGGATATTTCTTCTGTGCAGGTTGAATGCTAATATCTTGTAATGTTTTTTCACCTGTATCACTGGTGAATGATACTCGTATATCTTGAGGCTTTAAATCATATGTATAAATATATTTTCTTTGGCCTTTAAGAAGATCAAGAATGCCTTGTATATAAAAAGCAACAAAACCTTCTCTGGTTACTGTAACCTTCAGAGGAGCACATAATGATGGATTGGTAGTACCACATACACGATTATTATTAGCTCCATGAACTTCTAAGGCAAAAACCCCTGTTTCATTCTCATTCTTTGGTATAAGTCTGGTGATGTAGAGAACACTTGGTTCCTGGTGTTCTTGATATCCTTTACCACGAACTATATTTCTGTAGAATAAACTTTCGCCGTCTTCACGAATACGAAAAAACTTCCTAAACTTATAATACACGGAGGTCTGAGATAATAGGGCAATACTTGTTATACCTTGACCACTTACCACTACTGTACCCATCTCTAAAGCCTCTGTCTTTCGTGTACACCGTCCCTCTTCCAGAATAAAATCATCATTACATGCTGTACAATTTTCTGTACCTTCGTATAGCGAACGTTCAGTTTTTTCTTCCGTGCCATGGAAGCAAATATAAGAGTATTTAGTATTTTTATTTATCTCATTTGGTTTATTAGTATCTTTATTTATTTCATCTGGTTTATTTACTTTATTTGTATCTTTACTACTTGTCTTTGTACATGTTAGCAGGGTCAAAACAAGTAAAAACACAAACAAGATAAATAATATCTTATTTGTGTTTCTTGATACAGAGAAATTTAATGCTATTTTGCTGATTCTACTCTTCTTCATAGAAAGAAGATATATTAATGTATTTAAAAAAGCAACAATTTTTAATAAAAATTGGAGAGGCTGTATCTTCTATATTGGAGGGTAAAAGTTAGTATAAAAATAAACTCATTTTTATATATTATCTATATGTAAAAAGTTCATGGACTTATTTAGAAATATAATTGTTTATTGTACATGCTAAAAAACAAGAATTATTATTCTTGAATGTTATATTATATTTATGAATGAAATTAATTATAATCATTTATCACAAAAAGAATTAATTGAAGAAATAAAAAGACTAAAACAATATGGCTTGATTTGGGATAAAGAACGTGAGCCAGAAGAAATTGTAGAAAATTGTAAAAATAAATTACCTATATTAGAAATAGTACAAAATAAACAAGTTAAAATAAATGATAATGTGCCTAATCTCTTAATTGAAGGTGATAACTATCATGCATTAACTTGTCTTAACTATACGCATAAGAATAAGATAGATATGATCTATATTGATCCACCATACAATACAGGTGCTAAGGATTGGAAGTATAATAATAAATTTGTAGATAAGAAAGACCAGTATCGCCATAGTAAGTGGCTCAATATGATGAGTAAGCGGTTAGAACTAGCTCGAACTTTATTAAGTGAAGATGGCATTATTTTTATTTCCATAGATGACAATGAAGTATTTTGTCTTAAGCTTCTGATGGATCAACTCTTTGGGGAAGATAATTTTGTTAATCAAATCAACTGGATTAATAATACAAAGGGTAGACAAATAGGTAAAACCCTATATGCTAAAACATATGAACTGATATTGATATATGCCAAAAATTATACCAATATTTCTGGCAGAGAAGTTACGGTTTCTCTAAAAGATAAAATGATTAAAAACATGCCAGAAGTATACAAAGCACAAAACTATAAAATTTTTAAAGATGATTTAGGCCAATATGTGATAAAAAATGAATTATATAATACAAACCAGATTTTTAATGAAGTTACAAGAAAGAATCTTGTATTTAATATTCTTTATAATAAGAAAACGAAAGAAGTAAAATTTGTAGATGTAGAGGACCAAACTATACCAACCGGTTTTGTGCGAATACCCCCTAAAAAAAATCATAATGGAGTAAATAAATACCATGCTTGGCGTTGGAGTAAAGACAAAATACTTAAAGAACAATATAATTTAAAATTTATAAAAGATGGTGATACTTATAAGATCTATACTAAAGTTAGAGATATAGATAGAACAAGATTAAAAGATACCATTTTTTTAAGTGGTATTGATAACATAATGAAAGATATGCAGTTAAACTTTCAACATCCAAAGCCCTATCAACTAATTAGTTTCCTTCTAAAATCTATGCCCAAAGAAATAATCATTCTAGACTTTTTCGCAGGAAGTGGAACAACAGGTCATGCAGTATTAGCATTAAATAAAGAAGATGGCGGTAATCGTCAGTTTATATTATGTACAAATAATGAAGATTATAATAACTCTGGTGGTGGTATAGCTGAAACAGTGACATATCCAAGAATAAAAAAGGTTATTGAAGGATATCGTAAAAATGGCAATGGAGAGTTAGTAGATGGATTGGGTGGAAATTTAAAGTATTTTAAATGTGCGTTTGCCAAATAAGATGCAAGATATAATAATTATCTATAAACTAGTAGAGATGAAGAGTCTGTATCACAGTTATGGACAGAAATAGATTTAGTTAGCCGTTCTTCCTTGTAAAGATCATCTATTTTATTACGCTACAAAGGCATAGAATCTGTTTGCTTTGTGAGCTATAAGAAAATAATTAACATGTCATACTTGCAAATTTATTTAATGACAATATAATAGAACATTGACTTTTGATCATCCCTTATGTGATAAGGGAAAGAACTGCATGGTTCGTATATTCTACTATACCTTAAAATTTGGATGAAGTATGTATTCACTAGTCGAAAACAATATTATAAAGGAGTTGAAAATCAAATGAAACTAAATATTAAAAAATCAGGGATACTACTGATAGGATCCCTCTGTATACTATGTCTTACCTGTTTAACAATGTGCAAAAAGAAGCCTAAAACAGAACAAGTTATTACACAAACAATCCAATATACACACGGTCAACAAGCTCTAGAAGGTTATTTAGCTTATGTGAACAATGCGAATGGCGTTAAAAAGCCAGGTATATTAGTAATACATGAATGGACGGGTTTAGGCACTTACATCGAAACAAGAACACGCATGCTGGGAGAGTTGGGGTATGTAGCCTTTGCTATGGATATGTATGGTAAAGGTATTAGAGCTAAAACTCATCAAGAGGCATCTAAATTAATGAATCAATACATGAAACAACCAGATCTAATGTTAGACAGAATTATGGCGTCTCTAGAATTACTTAAAAGACAAAGTAATGTTGATCCAAATAATATTGCGATTATTGGTTATTGCTTTGGTGGCTACGCTGCTCTCAAGATGGCTTATACAGGTGCCAAATTTAAAGGCATAATAACGTTTCATGCAGTTATCCCATCTCTTGCGAATGACGAAGCTAAAAAGATTCTTACTCCTTTGCTAATTCATCATGGTAAAGAAGATTCATTTACTTCAGCCGACACTTTAAAAGCATTTACACAAAACTTAGAAGCCAATAACGTTAATTTTACATTTATCTCATATCCAAATGC
Source organism: Leptospiria bacterium (assembly GCA_965262015.1). Taxonomy (GTDB): domain Bacteria; phylum Spirochaetota; class Leptospiria; order Turneriellales; family CBDBES01. The sequence goes on along the minus strand of OZ253494.1, from coordinate 146,117 downwards.
GGTACATGGCTTTACAAAGTTTACGATGTCTGAAGCTAAATCAAAAAGCATCTCTTATAATAAACAAGCAGATCAGAAGTCATGGCAAAGTATGCAAACCTTTTTAAACAAGCAATTTAGCTTATAGACAGATAAATTTTTTGGATAATATTTATGCGTTATATTCGTTGTATTATATTCATCCTATTATTTATATTGCATCAGAATCATAGTGGATACCAGGGAGCTAATCCTGCTCCTATGGTGTATCACATCCCGCCACACCAGCTGGGTGAACAAGAAAATTCTTTTTATGCCTATCTCATTAAGAAAGCGATTAAAAAAGCAGAAGAAAATAGAGTGCATTTGATGATTATTGAGATTGATACATTAGGGGGGGAATTAACAGCTACTTTACAAATAGAAAAACTATTACGTCAAACAAATGTACGATCTATTTGCTTTATTAATAAAAATGCTTTGTCTGCAGGCTCATTAATTGCTCTCTCATGTGATCAACTATTTATGACAAAGGATTCTAGGATAGGTGCCGCAACGCCTGTCCAATATTCCTCTAAGGGGATGCAAAAAGCACCTGAAAAAATTATATCTGCTAGTAGAGCGATCTGGCGTAGTGCAGCCGAAAGAAACGGTAAAAACTCAGATATTACTGAAGCATTTGTAGATGAAAATACGGTTCTAACATATAAAAAACATGGCATATCTAAACCAAAAGGGCAATTACTTACACTGACAGCACAACAAGCTCAAAGGTTAAAAATAGCTGATGGTATTGTTGTGGATATCTCATCTATTTTAGACAAAGAAGGGATATCTCATAAAAACGTACACCAATTGGTAATTACGGTATGGGATCGCTTGCTACAATTTTCTCTTAATCCCGTAATTGCTGGTGCAATTTTATTATTGGGTTTTTTAGGTATATTATATGAATTGAAAGTACCCAACTGGGGCATCTCGGGTAGTATGGGTTTAATTTTTATTGCATTATATTTTATACCACGTATTTTAGTTGGTTATGCTGGATGGGGTTCACCATCTTTATTTCTTCTAGGATTATTCTTTATGGTATTAGAAATTTTTGTAATACCAGGATTTGGTGTTTCAGGCCTATTAGGGATATTTAGTGTAATGGGTAGCATTGCATGGTCATACTCGATTAATAATCTTGTCGCAGGTTTATGGTTTACTAGTATAGTAGTTATAGTAGTTGCTTTTGCATCTTTCTTACTCATCACAAGATTTAAAAAGCGTGAACCTAATAAAAATTCTTTAATACTTAGTGAGACCTTACAGAGTCATAGCAATCAGGTTAAACCAGAATATGAGTTATTGATTGGGAAACAAGGCATAAGTATGAGTATACTAAGACCATCCGGTCGAATTAAAGTGAATAATATCTTATTTGATGCGTATAGCAATGGCGTCTATATCCCTAAAGATACATTAGTTAAAGTTATTTCTTATCAAGGTAGTCAGCTGATCGTTGAAAGTGATACGTCCCTGGACACTTAATTACCATTAGAGAAAAATAATTATAAACTAAAGGCAGTCTTGAGCATCACTGTCTTGTTACTTCCTTCTGCCAGTATACAATGTGCAATTGTATACTGGTAAATATGTTAATACACCCTTGGTTCAAGTATGTCTAAGATAATCCAGTAGATGCAAACCTCTTGTACCCATAACACAAAAAGTACTTTACAAGATGGTATAAATAACTAGGATTTGTGTACTTAAGGGTGTTAAGGGAAGAAAAGATGGAATATAAAGAGCATCAAACTAAATTCAAGGTTACCCCCCTCAAAAGTATAGTTCAATACTTGTTTTTACCTGAATTCGAAATCGAAATAAAAAAAAATGACTATGACGTGTGGGAATGCGACATTAAAGATTTTGGTCTTTATGCTCATTCTGCTGATCCTGATTACACAAAAGCTTTGGAAAAATTAAAAGATAGAGTCCAAGGCATTGTAGTTACTCATATTTTAGGAGCCATACATAATGATAGGGTTGAATCTATTTATGGACTCAATATTAGTGAGCAAGAATCAAAATTGTTAGAAAAATTAAAGAAATCATATAATTTACTTGTAAGAGACAATAAGCAGATTAGTGCTCTCATAAAAGAATTATCTATCGCACCCTTTAACTATGAGGAAGAAGTAGTTAATAATATAATCACAAGTATTCGTGGAGAGCTAGATCTGCTAAATCAAAATTTAGCAATCAATGATAATAATGTTATTAATTTATTGATAAATGCTTTAATGAATTTCAATGTTTATAACTTTAATCCTTGTCACTAATGTATAGCTTTACCTGTATTAAAAAAATTCTCAGGGACAATAAACAAGGAATACAACATGGGAAACCAAATGGTATTATAGAACATGTTGCGAGAGGAATGCCGAAGGTAACAGTTTATGGTCAAAAGTCACATCAATACCATAATTTTTATATTTATGATATACATCCATATACAAAGAAAAAAATAGATGGTGGTATTGTCTACCCGTCTGATATTGAGAAAATGCACGACAAAGATATAATTGATGTTGGTATGAAAAATGAATTTTTATCTCGTTGTTGTATACAAGCATAATAGAATAATTAAGAAATATACATTATGTTCACCTGTTTACCCACTAAATATTAAAGGCATATTATCATATATTTTGCCATCTATTTCTCTCCCAGCTTTTTTCTTATTTGTACCACCCCATTCCTTAAAAAAGAAAGCACATTATTGTTTAAGCAATGTTCTTGAATATCAATAACCCAACTTTTTTTCATTTCTCTTGCACGCCTCCCACTTTCCCCACCTACAATTACCAATCAATTTTTCTCAATTTAGCAAACCCAAATGTTCTAGAAGTGGCTCTATAGATAAAAATCGTACATGGACATTACTACTCTGTAATATTTTGATTCTTGGTAATCCGCGTTGCTTATTTTCTACACTTACCCCCATCCAGATATGATATAAATTAGAAAATGGCTTTAGCTTACCACAAAAAAGATCTCTCAATCTTTCTGGTCTTTTAGTAAGTACTTGAAAGACATGATGATTACATTCTTTCATAACATTAAAAACGTCATAAATATACGAGTTGGGTACTTAGAGGATGAAATAAATCACTCATTGAATTTACAAAAATTAACTTTGACTTTTCCCATCATAAAGATTCTTTTAATTTCTCAGGTACAATCTTAAGATTAAAGCCCTGCTCAAAAGGGTGCCCCTTAACTCCTCTAAATCTTTCCAAAATGTTTCAGCATAACAATCTTACAACCAGCAGATATCTTACTACAACCTCGTACAGGGTTCCATGTGGCATCTGTCCATTCTATCTTACTACTTACGCTCATACAAAAATATATAGTTAAGTACAACTATTTTTTATGTTTTCTTAAAGTCTTTTGTCTACAGTGTTAATTGTATTTTGTTTAATACTAAAACTAAATACAATTAGCTTTTAACCTTTAACACAAACAACTTGTTTCAACCTATAAACAGATTCAACCAAGTCAGCTTGTGCATTCATAACGGCATCAATATCTTTGTAAGCAGAAGGGGTTTCATCAATAACACCTAAATCCTTGCGACACTCAACACCCTCGGTAGCCTTGATATGCTCTTCTAACGTAATTCGACGCTTGGCCTCAGAACGAGACATCCTTCTTCCTGCACCATGAGCACAAGAATGAAATGACTGAATATTCCCTTTACCACGAACGATGTAGCTTCTATCTCCCATCGAGCCTGGGATGATGCCCATATCACCCTTTCTTGCTCTAATCGCACCTTTTCGAGTTATATAGATATTCTCACCAAAATGGTTTTCCAGTGCTACATAATTGTGGTGACAATTAATTTCTTTTTCGATGACCTGGATTGGCTGTTTAAAACTTTCTCTTAAAGCCTTAATAACATTCTTCATCATGGCGTCACGATTCATATAGGCATATTCTTGTGCCCATTTCACAGAAAACCAGTAGTCATCAAAGTGCTTACTTTTTTCTGGTAGGTAAGCCAAATCTTTGTCAGGTAAATCGATGTGAAACTTTTGCATTTCTTCTTTCGCCAAAGAAATAAAATAAGTTCCGATTTTATTTCCAATACCCCTGGAACCAGAATGAAGCATTATCCACACACTTTGATCTTCATCCAAACAGATTTCAATAAAGTGGTTTCCACCACCTAGGGTACCAATTTGTCTTACTGGATTCATGGAAGGTTTTAACTTCGGATGTTTTTTCATAATCATTTCAAAATCATCAACAATTGATCTCCATTTGTTTTGTGATTCAGTTGGTGCTGACTTGTGCCTACCACCCTTGCCATTTCCCACCGGAATCTTTGATTCTATAAGAGAACGCACATTTACTAATGACTCTGGTAAATCATTAGCTACCAAATTGAGCTTCGCAGCCATCATACCACAACCAAGATCAACCCCCACTGCTGCCGGAATAATCGCTTTCCTCGTAGGGATAACCGAACCTACGGTTGCCCCTTTACCGAAATGGCAGTCTGGCATTAGAGCTACATGCTTGTAGATAAAGGGTAACTTAGCAACGTTCTTTGCTTGTTCAATTGTATTTATATCTACAGAAACACCATTCGTCCAATGTTTAACTAATCCAGTATCTTCCCCTTGTTCTCTTTTTACATGTATAACTTGCATATATTATCTCCAATGTTCTTTTCTACATTGTTGTATACGGGTACAATAAAATAATGGTAAAAGCACATTATTCACGAACGACCTTGTAAGTTCTATTTTGAAGTGCAAAACCTTATTTAAATTCTACAAGTCTCAAAGGTAATACCTGCACATTCATAGAATGTGCTAAAACAATACAATATATGTTTAGTCTTTTCTGGGTATGATCACATATCTAGCTTCCATATCACATGTATAATATAGAATTAAAAGTGATTTTTCATCATATGAAATATAATTAATATTCTCTTGGGGTAAGGTACCGCCAAAGGTAGGTAATTTATTTATATTAATCTCGCCTCTAAGTATATGCTCCTCTAAAATGTCTGGTTCTGTGTTTTCTAACCAAGTATAAACTGTTTCAAGAGAATGAAACTTAGGTAATATTTTACTAGATGACTGCATGCTCGCTTATCGACTATTTATAGCAGAAATATTAAGCCATTTAAACATCTGTTAGTTATAATCACTTAGGTGATTAGTTTGTACATTATCATAAGACTAATTTTCCTGTTTTTTACGTAAAAAAGTAGGTATGTTTAAATTATCATTTGGATCAATATTAGGAAAAGAGAAATCAAAATCTTGCTGGTTCTTACCGTTTTTATTTAATTTTTGGGGCAAATTAGAATGAGTCTTAGCAGTGGGAGTTGCATTATTTTTTTGTAAGTTAGTATGCTTAAAAAATTGCTCTGCATTACGACAGATATCCCCCGACTTAAAACCTGTGGCAATAACAGTAACGGATAGCCTGTCTTCCATTGTGCTATCTTCACGAAAACCTGTAATAATATGTGCCTCTTTAGAAACAACACGCTGTAAACTTTCTAATACCTGATTATATTCATGCAAACTTAGATCTGAGCCACCTACAATATTTAATAATACAGAAGTAGCACCATCAATTTTGCGTTCTTCAAGAAGTGGGTGATGTATCGCATTATCAATGGCTTGTGCAATTCGATCATCCCCACTACCCTCACCAACACCAATAATAGCGTCTCCATTTTGCTTCATTACTGTTTTTACGTCAGCAAAATCTACATTTAATGTACCAGTAGAGTTAACAATATCACTAATACCAATAACAGAACGTGCCAGAATATCATCTAAAGCTTTAAAGGCTAGATTGATGGATGTCTTTTTATCAATTAGTTTAAAGATAGAGTCATTAGGTATGGTAATTAATGTATCAAGAGCTTGCTTTAAACGTGCATGACCTTCTAAAGCAATATCACTTTTGAAAGTACCTTCAGCTTTAAAAGGCATTGAAACAACTCCAACAGTTAATATCCCCATATCCTTAGCAAACTGAGCAATCGCAGGAGCTGCCCCAGTGCCGGTACCTCCCCCCATTCCTGCTGTAATGAATAACATGTCAGTACCTTGGATTAATTCTACTATTTGATCTTTATCTTCTAATGCTGCCTCTTCGCCCACGGCAGGATTCGCTCCAGCCCCCATACCCCGGGTTAGTTTCTCTCCAAGATAACACTTATGAGGAGCGTTCGAGCGATTAAGAACTTGGGCGTCAGTATTTACGGCGATTAAGCCTACATGTTGTAAATTTAGAGCAACAATTCTGTCGATTGCATTCATCCCAGCACCACCAACTCCAACTACCTTGATAGTTGCAGGAGATGCATTCGCTTCATCAAAAGATATATGTGTCATGCAATATCCACGGGCACCATACGTTTTAAAATAAATTCCTACTGTATATATATTTTTTAGATTTCATAAATTATTAGCTATCCAGTGTTTAAATCTGGAGAATATAGTATTTTTAAGAGTATGTGCTGGTGTATGCTCCCTATATTTTTCGGCATATTTGATTAAACCAAAAATGGTAGTAAAAACGGGTGAATTTAACTTATCCGTGATCCCATTTATATTTTTAGGATAAGAGATAACAGCATTTAAACCAATTACCTCTTCTGCTAGCATGGTTAGATCAGTAATTAAAGAGCCACCACCAGTAAAAACGACCCCTGCGGATAAAAAGCTTTTTTGTCCAGACTTTAATAATTCTTGATCTACCAATTCAAGAATTTCCTTCACTCTAGCATGTATAATCATGGTTAATTCTTTCAGAAAAATATTTTTTGGTGCCTGACCACCAACCATAGGTACTTCAATTACAGAAGTTGGATCTACCTCGTCCATAATAACCCGGCCAAATTTTTTTTTTAATTTTTCAGCTGACTGTATAGGCGTTTTTAAACCAATACTGATATCTTGTGTTACATGTCCACCACCAATAGGTAGTGTAGTAGTATATTCCACTCCACCATTTACATAGATAATAATATCTACCACGCCCTGACCTATGTCTACAAGAGCTACTCCAAGTTCTCGTTCTTCTTCAGATAAAATGGCATGTGCACATGCCACAGAACTAAGTACCTTATTGGACAACATTAGGCCAGCGTCTGCCACTACCTTATCAAGATTCTGTATCTGGCTAATATGTACGGTTACAATATGGATATTTGCCTCTAAACGAATCCCAACAATACCGATGGGGTCTTTAATCCCATCTTGATCGTCAATCTTAAAATCTTTTGATAACACATGCACCATGGCATAATCATTAGGCATCTGAACAGACTGTGCAGCATCCATCACACGATAAATATCAGCCATAGTAACTATTTTTTCTTTGTTAGTGACGGCAATGACTCCACTAGTGTTGCTACTGTATACACGTGGTCCTGTTAAATTAATATTAATCTGGTCAATCACCACACCCGCCATCATTTCGGCTTCTTCTACCGCCTCTTTAATATCATTAATTACGTTTTCGATGTGATTAATAATTCCATATCTCACGCCAGTGCTGTCTGTAACACCTATGCCAATAATTTCTACTGATTGCTTTTCGCTTATTTGAGCGATTAAACAAACAACCTTTGAAGAACCAATATCTATAGCTGTAATAATATCAGGTGGTTCATTCATGAATGGCCTGCACATACATATTGTGGTTAGTAATATATACCTGTGTCCAGGTGGTTTGTTCTTCAGATTCTAAGTACGTAAATAGAGCCCAAAGTTTTTTTAATAGATAAATATCAAATATCTCTTGTGTATGTATTGCTGAACGTACTTGAGCAGTATAAATCACATAAGAACCTTGATGGACGTTCACTTCAATTTCAGATATCCTATGCCATAGAGAGGGGAAATTTTTTTTAGTTTTAGTATATACATTAACAATGTTGTCAATAAAAGTCTTTTGTTTTAGATTTAGCTTCTCAATCTGTTGGATCGACGGCAATGAAATAATAGGTAGTGTTGGCACCATTTCTTCATCCCATTTTTGTATTTTAGATTGTAAAACATATAACTCTGGATCTATTTTGGAAAAATAGCCAGTACCCTGATCATGCACTACTGCATTCATATTGCGTACTGTGATATCAATATAAATGCTATTTTCTTTTTTAATTTGAATAGAATGAATCTTTTTAACTCTGGGGTTCATGGTTAAAAGACGAACAACATCATGCTTATCCAAGGAAGAAGACGAAGTAAATAACTCACGTAAAATAGATTGGATCTCTAACTGATCGGATGGAGTATCACGAGTGAATATTACTTCTAGAGGTGTACTTTTATTAAGGTATGAATACCCAGAATTAGCAAAGAAAAACCATGTACTAAAACATACAACAAGTTTGATGTAAAAAGGTGTACACATGATAAATATATTATTCATTAGGTGTGGAATAGATTGCCTGGATAAACAGCATCAAGATCTCTAGTAATACCAGAAAAATTGCTACTAGAAAAGGCCCTATAAAAACTCCCTTAAGACCAAATTCATTGATGCCTCCCAGTATAGCCAAAAATAGAAATAGAGGATGTATATTTAACTTACGATCTAATATCCATGGTTTGACGATATTTTCCAATGACAGAAAAGTAACAAGCGACAAACTTCCTAAAACAATGGCCTGTATTAACTGATCTCCCCATACATATAAATACAATGAAGCTGGTAGCCACACAATGGCAGTACCAACAATGGGAATAAGAGATACGAAGGTAGCGATACCACCAAAAAGGATGGGTAAGGGTAAATTGAAACAAAAAAAATAAAGCCCTACACTGACTCCCTGCACAACAGCAACGGCTAGATTACCTTTGATAATGGCGTCTAATATATTCACGATTCTATTCCAGGCTTGCTTTTCCAAGTGAACAGGAAAAGGCAATATACCGTATAAAATACCCGACAGACTATCGCCATCACGAAAGATAAAAAAAGAGATAAGTAATATCACAAAAAAATGAAAAGAAATTTGCATGATGTTGCCTAGTAAACTTTGTAAATAGACAAGAAGATTTCTACCTATACCTGTACCCCATGAAAAGAAATAAGAATTCATATCTTCTATATTAATATTAAACGTGGACAACAATGTTTTTAACCATGTATAATGTTCTAGATAAGACGTTATCTGGTCAGTATCTTGAGACCATGTTGCTAAAAAAGTTGTAAGTAAACTAGCCTCTTTTACCGCAAAATAAGTAAGCACACTAATAGGGATAAGAATAACCAACGTAATACCTATGATTATAAAAATAGAGGCTAGTGTTCGCCTACCACCCAAAAACATAAGTAAGGATAAAAATGGTGTTCTAAGCAGAATATAGCAACCTACAGCAAAAAAAAAAGAATAGATATAACTTTTATAAACAATACCAACAGAAAATAGAGAAATAAGTAACATAGTAATTGCAAGGACAATTGAAATACGATTTGTTATCTTAGTATTTCTTTGTATGTGATCTATCAATGCACTTTTCATGTTATCATTATACTAGTCTAAAGAGACATAATCCAGAATAAAACACTTGAATGTCAATACTAATTATGATAAATACAGAAAGAACCATTTAGAAGATACCGTGAGGTTTATTTTTGCACTTCAAAATGGAACTTACAGCACTCTCCACTCCACTGCCTTTCTAAAGTAAAAAAGTAATGTACAGATAGGCTGGTGATACAATGTAGTGGGCCGTATATGATTATAGTACTGTCCGGAACAAACCGTAAGGGAGCTAATACCCTAAAAATTTCTGAACTTGCTATTACTTTTTTAGATGAACAAAAACAAGCCACGCATTTAATTGATTTATCTCAGCTACCTAAAGATATGATGCAATATGATTATGGAGACGACAAACCAAAGGAATTTGCAGAATATCAAAAAAAAATTACACAAGCCCAGGGTATTATTTGTATCACACCAGAATATAATGGCTCATTCCCTGGTATTTTAAAGTTATTTATTGATTTATTGTCGCCCAAGAGCTTCAATAGTATCCCTGTGGGCTTTATTGGTTTAGCTAGTGGCCAGTTTGGTGGTTTATGTGCTGTGGAACATTTGGAAACGATTTTTAGATATCTAAAAGCCTATGCTTATAATGAAAGGCTATTCTTTTGTGGAATACATAAGCATATAGAGCCTTCAACCAACCAGATTTTAAATGAAGTTATGAAACAACGTTTTGAAAATTTTCTTAGTGGTTTTCTGCAGTTTACTTTAAAGTTCGTTCCATCTTACTGATAGTGTCTCTATCACTTATTTCTATGTCAATAAATTCATTACTCGGATCCATTTTGATAATTGCATATTGTATTTCTTGAGTGATATCTCTTGTGAGATTATAATAGCGTATCGTCACCCCAGGATAAATAATATTTTTCACTAATACAATAATGGGTTCTGCATTAGAAGCCATTTTACCACATTCTATCATTTGTTTCTGCAAAGTTTTTTGTTGTGCAAGAAAACTTTTATATTCTTCTAGCATTATTTGAATTTTTTCTATCTCATGTGGATACATGGTTCTACCCAAATTTTGTAATTTATTTTTTAATTGTGCTATGGTGATACTTTTCCGTGATAAATTTGACGACATTCTCTCGTATTTTTGCTTCAGATTTTGATGTTTATTTTTCATCTCTTCGTCAGATCCCATATGAATTTCTGTGGCAATACCACTACTTCTACCTAAGTTACCAACAAGCATGGAAGATAACACGGTAACAGTACCACCAAGGATATAAGATTGTGGAGAAGACATCAAGAGTTTTTTTCCAACTATGATATTGCTATTTACAATAGAGTAAGAAACTTCAAGGTTACCATTCATTGTTATATTAGAATGTTCTATATATTGTGCTGAAACATCTTTCTTAACAATTATATTATCATCTTGCTTAGTATTAATACCGCCCCTTGCCAAAAGAGAACCTCCAACTTTAAGCTTACCTGACTCAACCACACCACCTACCTCTAAGTCACCCGAAACACATATAGTCGCTTCTCTCTCGATATGCTCAACAACTTGCACACTACCACTATAACTAATATTTCCTGTCCCTAATCCAACACTATGATTAATAACTAGAACTTCCTCAATACGTAATAAATCTTCCTTCTGTTTAAAAATACCATCACATGTAGCCTTAAACTGAGAAGTTTTTTCATCAAATACAACATTTACACCACTCTGCATCTTGGTTGATACTACAGCTTGAGGCTCGATGATTCTGCCATATACATCTACCCCCTTTCCCCCAACAGTAGGTGGTATTTGTTCGGCTAATACATCACCTTTTTTTGTATGACAATAAAGTTGAATATTTCTGTAATCAGCTTTCCCCTCTTCCGTAATCGTCACTTTAGCACTAGGTTTTATTTTTATATCTGTATATCCTGGCTTACCTGTTGTTGTATTTTTACCTCGAGCAATAATAGCAACATGATGAATAAATTTTCTGCCTGCTTCATTATAGTGTGCCACTAACTCACTAATCGCATTATGATCAATCCCATAAGTAATTTGCTTCTCTTCTAAAAGAGAAAGTATTGTAGCTTCTTCTATTACACTTTCTGAAGGACCATGCACCTTGCATTTCGCAATTAGATCCTGGTTTTCTGTAAAAATCTCAATTTTTAATTCTGGATCCATTTATTTTAAAGTTGAATAGCCAAGCCATCATATGCTGATTCAAGTAATAAATTACAGTCTTTATTCTTAGTCATTAAATCACGATAACGTACAGCACTCAGATACACTTCATCCAACATAACATCTGAATAAGTAGGTTCATGATGAAAAAGAATAAGTTTTTTCACGTTCGCCATAATTGCGAAATCTATAGCAATATTTGCTGAACTATGACCGTAGTCTATTTTCTGCAAAGAATCAGCAAGGGTATATTGGGTATCAAATATAAGAACATCTGCATTAGTAAAAAAGTCTACATATTCAGAGGATACCTTGGAATCAAGATCCATAATAGAAAACTCTGCATCTGAACAAAATATAACCGTTTTACCATCTTCTTCAAATTTATAGGAAAAATTTCCGCCTGGATGTCGCACTGGTTTCGCCATAACATTCATACCAAAAAGCTTATAAGATTTTTCTGGTACTAAACAAGTATAATCAATCTTAGCTTTGAGATCATCATAAGGAACTGGGAAATACCAACTATTCTGTTGCCCACGTAACCGTTCTTCTAGATTATCTAAACAGGAATACATATGAACGGAAGTGCTTTCTATGTAAAGAGGTACAAAAAATAATAATCCTTGTATATGATCCCAATGTGTATGCGTCATAACATGAGAAATCGACAATGGTTCTTTAGTTTTTTGAAACTGTCCCATCAATTCATGCCCCAAACTACGAATGCCTGTACCTGCATCAAGAATAATCAGATCATTATTCTTGTTACGTAACTCAAGGCATGTAGTGTTACCACTATAAGTACTACGTACCGAAAACGGTAAACACTTGACGAAGGATTGGATAGCACCCTTGGACACAAGATCAGCAGGAGAAGCAAGTTCTAATGCTTTACATAATTTATATTCAATATCTTGAGGACTCAGAGGAGATGCAACAGAACCCCGTGAACCCCAAAAACGTACAAACATAATATCACAAAGCCTCCCTTAATATTCACCGATTACTCTGCAGGTTCCTGTTGTCTTGGTTTTACTGTGTCAATAATTTTTATTTTTTATTATATCCAATGTGCTTGTCTTAAAACTGTAATATATCTATGGGTTCTACAGTTTATCACTTAAAAATACTTGACAAAAAAAACCATAAAAGTTTTCCTGTTCTGCTAAAATATTAGTTCATGGTGGATGTAGCTCAGTTGGTAGAGCTCAGGATTGTGATTCCTGTGGTCGCGGGTTCGAGACCCGTCATTCACCCCATTTCAAGTTTTGGTGAGCGCCCGTAGCTCAGTGGATAGAGCGTCGGACTTCGAATCCGTGCGTCGGGGGTTCAAATCCCTCCGGGCGTATTAATGCCTGTAAATTTTATCCATGATCTTTACATATTTAGCTATTTTGTCACAAGATAGATATTGAAGATCAAATCTTGGTATGTAACTCAGGAAAGTTAGTATCGGCTCTGGGGAAAATAGACTTGGTTAGCCGTTTTTTCTTGTAAGGGAGCCTACATATGTTATTGATCATAGTACGAGATCTAAATATATTTTTTTGTTTTAGTGCCTGATAATCTATTTTTATAGCAAAATATCTTCGCCTCATGTATGCCATTGATTGATTTTGTCTTTATTTCATAAAAGACAACAGATTTTGATATATTTATTTTATGAGTTATTTTTCTATAGCTCATATTTTCTGATCAATACTTCTGTATAAGTATCCGTTTTTCGTAACAAGTTTTCATTGGTCATTCTCCTTACTTTAAAAATTACTTAAGAAGAATGGCTTATAAATACCTTAAGCTGTCCATAACTTGACTTTCCAACCAAATGGTTAAATTCTATTAAATATAATACTTGACGTGATGCTAAACAAACATATACACTTATGATCCCTCTATGGTAATGGTCCATCTATAGAGTTGGAGGTTAAATCCATGAATGAAGAACCCGTGATAGATCAGGTTACTGCAGTAGAAGTAGATACTCCAGATGTTCTGCAGACAGAGAGTGATGTCAAACCAGATGTGAATGTTATTGAACGAGTGCAGAATCATTTCAATGAAGAGAAATGGACTCGTGTTACCGCCAAAGACGTTAGTATTTCACGTTTTAAGTTGATGGATGCTACCTTCGAAACGATAGTCGCACAGAATAAACTAAAAGAGCTTGGTGTTGCATCTAAGAAATTTTTGATTGAATATCCTTCGTCGCTATGTGCTAGGTATTTTATGGGCATGGTTGCCTTGAAGGACAATTCACCAGATGAGCTCTTCTACATTAAAGAGTTGTTAGAACAATTCCAAGAGATATCTAAGTGGGTGGTTGTGGACTATCTATGTGATAAAGTGCTGTTGCATGGTGAAAATCGTTCTACTTTAAAATCAAAAATGTTAGCTTTGGAAAAGCTTGGGCGTATCAAAGAGATGTTGCCTATCTTAGAAAAGCTAGTACAGTTAGATAAACGGAATCCTGATATTGCTTTGCGTTATGCTGATGTAGTATTAGAAGAAGATGTGGTTCGGGCCGTGCATTTTTATAAGCAAGCTGCTGAGCTCTATACCAAAAATCTTCGATTTGATAAACTTAAAATTGCTTGGAATAAACTCATTGATATTGTTCCTGATGATCTTGCTTTTTATAGTAAGATAGAAAGAATGTTAAAAGGTCATCGGCAAAAGGACATTTTAGCTGAACTCTATGTGCAACTTGCTATTTACTATATTAAACAAGGGGACATAAACCAAATCGTATTTTTTTGTAAAAAAGTTTTGGAATACAGCCCTGCCTACACTCGTTTTAGAAATGAGTTAGTACGTGCTTATAAAGAAAAATATAAAGAGCATTCTCTTCTGGATGATTTATTAAAGTACAGTGGACTTTTAAATAGTAAGAAAGGGGTTGTTAGCTCCATACAAAATTTTGAAACAAATATTGTATTTGATAAAAATAACTATGTTTTCCATAAAATATGGGGGGTAGGTAAAATACAAGATTTAGATACAACAGAAATCAATATTGACTTCGAACATAAGAACAATCATAAAATGAATATCCAAATGGCCCTGAAGTCATTGAGACCATTGGTAGAAGGTCATTTTCTAGTGGTACAGCATGAAAGGCCAGAAGAACTACAGGCTCTTTTTGAGAGTGATATCACTGGTTTTTTAAAGCTTCTTATCGCTTCGTTTGGTAATCGTATATCGTTATCCGTAATGAAAGAGGAGCTTGTTGGTAAATACATTACCAGTTCTAATTGGTCAAAATGGTGGAGCAAAACACGTTTACAGCTATTGAAAGATAGTCTGATATCTATTTCAGCTCATAGGAAGGATATTATAGAGTTGAATGAAGTTCCGATTAGTGTATCTGATAATTTTATAGAAAAATTTCAAGCTCTTCAGGTGTTTGAAGAGAAAATAAGTGTTTTGGTGGTTGCGGTTAAAAAGATGCCAGATTCAGTGGATTGCATCGAGTATATGCTACCTTTTTTCAAAGAAAATCTTAAGTCATTTGATTTAGGAAGACGTCTACAAGCTATGTGGGCTCTGGATATAATACGACATGCACTACACGAAGAAGAAAAATCATATGATGATCAGGTTTTTCGTGGATTAGTTGAAGATGCACAAAAGCTTGAGGTGGAAGATATTCTTCAAATTAGTGCTAAAATTAAAGATACTGAAGTTAAACGTTATTTTATCCGATTTTTCCGGGAACATTATTCTAATTGGAGTCAGCTCTATGTAGATTTATTATTTGAAACTCCTATTCGTGTACATAAGAACATTGTGACTGATTTGGTTGAAGCAGAAAAATGGTCTGATATTCATTCCTTTTTTAATCAGATTAAAAAAATCAATAAAAACAATCCTGAGGTCTTTTTATGGGCTGTGCGACATGTCATACAAAAGCATTGGTCTATTGCAGAACTGGACATAGGTGATTTATTGTTAAGTTTTTTTCGTTTTATACGTTTATTGAATAAAATTGAATCCAAAGGAACTAAGCTTAAGAATATTGCTAAAGACATTGTTATTGGTTCTGGCCAACAAGATTTACTAGATGCTATTGATGAGCATGCCCAGGAGATGGTATCTAAATTTGTTTCACTTCTCAAAGATGTTGTATTTATTAGTGGCATGGATAAAGATAAACTGATACAAGATTTATTTACTAAATATCCCCAATATTTCAAAGAAGATTATGCTCAGAACAGTTCTGACGACAAAAGTATCACTGAGTTTTTGATTCAGGCTGAGAAACGTGGTGGTGGGATTGGTAGTAAAAATGCAATGGAAAAGATGAATAAAAAATTACAGGAAATTGTTACGATAGAAATACCTGCCAATTC
The DNA here is from genome assembly GCA_965262015.1 of Leptospiria bacterium. GTDB lineage: Bacteria > Spirochaetota > Leptospiria > Turneriellales > CBDBES01. Next base: position 130,045 of record OZ253494.1, on the reverse strand, counting down.
AAAAGAAATTGGTCTGGCACAAGAGAAAGGTGATCTAAGGGAAAATTCTGAATATAAAGCAGCCATGGAACGACAGTCTATTTTGCAATCTGTTGTTGTTAAGTTAGAGAATGAGATCAAGCATGTAATTTCTATTGCTGGTATAGATATACCTCTTGACTGTGTTAATATGGGAGTTAAAGTAAAGCTTCGAGACCATAATACAAAAGATATCTTTGCCTATAGTATTATGGATATATGGGATGCTGATGTGGATAGTGGGATTATATCCTATAAATCGCCATTGGGCAAGGCATTACTTAATAAGAAAATTGGAGAGTTGATTACGTTTAGTATGGGTGATGAAGAAAGGGTACTAGAGGTACTGGGTATTTCTTCTGCAGTTGATTACGAAGGCAACTTAGTATAACTGTGGTTATATTTTTACACTTTTGATATTCTTTTAGTGGAACTTATTATCCTTACCACGGTCTCTATTTTTATAGTAGGTTGTGTGGTGTTTCGGGCTTGGGGTAATATTTATTTGGGCATACTGTATATCATGCCTAAAACCTTGATTTCACAGTTTTGTGGTTGGTTGGCCACGAAAACTATACCAAAGTTTATTTTTTTACCATTATTATCTCTTTTTTGTCATATTTATAATGTGCAAATGCACGAAGCCACATATGATTTATCTGCTTATCGTACTTTTAACCAATTTTTTATCCGCACTCTAAAGCCTTCGGCTAGAATCATCTCTCCAGGTCAAAATACAATTATTTCGCCTGTGGATGGTACAGTACTAAACTATGGACGTATCCGAAATGGCACCTTAATTCAAGTTAAAAATTACCAATATTCATTACAAGCTTTATTAGGTGATCACCCTCTATCCAAGAAATTTCTTCATGGAAGCTGGGTGACTATTTATCTTGCACCTGGAGATTATCACCGGATTCATTTTCCTATTACGGGAAATGTACTTGGTTATATTTATAAGTATGGTAATTTATTTCCAGTGAATACCTTTGCTGTCCACAAAGTGGATCAGCTATTTGCTCAAAATGAGCGTTTAATCACTTTTTTACAGTCATCCAAAGCTTTGTTGGCTGTTGTCAAAGTAGGTGCTATGATAGTTGGTAAAATTAAAATAACATATGATTCCATTCAATATCCTGAAAAATCACGGTTACAACATAATCAAACAAGTACCATGTATACATCACCCATACCTATTCAGAAGGGTGATGAGTTGGGCCATTTTGAGTTAGGTTCCACTGTGATAATATTGATGGAAAATGATAGAGCTACTATTGTGCTTAATGAAGAATCACAACCTATTAAAATGGGGCAAGCAATTGCTACCTTGAACTAATGAATTTACCTATTATACGAAAGATATATATTGATATCCAAGTTAAAGATAGTATTATTGTACAGAATATTCAAAAAAATCTTCAGAAATACCCCATATATCATTCAACTGTGGTGGAAGTTATTGATGATTATAGAGAAATCCAAAAGAAATACCAAAATCTTGGTATGGTAGAGACAAAGGATGTATTATTAGTGCATCCCTTCGAAGGTAAGTTTATACATACATGCCCAGGATCGGATGGTATGGCTTGTTGTCATTATTTTGTAATTAACTTTGGTCTCAACTGCTCTTTTGATTGTTCTTATTGTTATTTACAATCTTATTTAAACAGCCCTTTGTTAACCTTGTTTGGCAATATTGACACATTACTTGAACAGGTACATGAAAAAATTACTAAGCAACCTCATTTCCATTGGAGAGTAGGTACTGGCGAATATACTGATTCGTTGGCCTTAGATCATTTAACTGAATTCAATCGTATTTTAGTACCTTTTTTTAGTAAGTTACCAAATGCTACTCTCGAACTTAAAAGCAAATCAAATACCATACATAGTTTATTAGATTTGTCGCATAATAACCACACAATTATAAGCTGGAGTATTAATCCTAATGTAGTGGTAGAAACTTTTGAGCATCTAACATCTTCTATCACAGAGCGTTTGATTGCTGCACAAGAAGTAACTCAGAAAGGGTATAGTGTGGCTTTTCATATTGATCCTATTATATGGTATCCTGCTTGGGAAAAAGATTATCATGCTCTTATTGATCTAGTGGCAGATTATGTTGATCCAGCCTATATTAAATGGATATCACTTGGTTCATTTCGCTATACCGCTAAATTTAAAAAAACAGTGAATAATGATACTATTAATCAACTTTTTCAAGCTGAGATGTTTCCTAGCTCAGACGGTAAATTACGTTATTTAGCGCCTCAGAGAGCTAAAATGTATTGCAGTATACACAAGAAGTTGAAAATCTTTGATAAAAATCTTAACGTTTATTTATGCATGGAAACACAAGAAATGTGGCAAAGAGTTTTTGGATTCATGCCCAGTAGCAGAACAGCCATCGAAAAACAACTTGCTAGTACCTTAGAGAAATTTTAAATCTACTTCTTGGTATTTTGCATAACAGGTCTAATAACCATGGTCATGCTTCGCCCTTCTAGAGTAGGTTTTTTTTCTATATTGCTAACGTCTTGTATGTTCTCAGCCAATTGAATAAGCTTCTCTAATCCTAATTCTGTATGTGCCATTTCTCTACCACGAAATCGCATAGTAACCTTAACTGCATCACCAGATTCTAAAAATTTTCTACTTATATGGCACTTTCTTTCAAAGTCATGACTATCAATTTTGGGCCCTAATTTAACTTCTTTGAGATGTGTAATTTTTTGATTTCTCTTTTTTGCTTTCTCTTTTTTTGATTTGTCAAACTTAAATTTACCATAATCTATGATTTTAACAACAGGAACTTTCTGATCTTTAACAATCTCTACTAAGTCGCAGTTCTCGCTTGTAGCCTTAGCAAGAGCCTCTTCAATTGTCATAATATCAGAACCGTGCTCACCAACCAATCTCACTTGTTGTGCACGGATATCCTGGTTAATTCTATGTTCTACCGTGACTTTTCTTTGGAAAAATTTTTTTCTTATACTCATTATCTGTGACTATGCATTTCATTCAAAGGTATTTTGACAATATTTTTATAATACATATAATATATCTTAAAGTCTACTATTACTTGGTCAATGATTTATTCATGATTCTTTTTGGAGTTTATCCCAATCATTCATGATATTTTGTAAAGCTACTCCTGCATTTTCACGGATAATATAGTCACAATAGTGAGATACTTCTGTGGGTTGGGGATTAATTTCAATAGTTGTACTCCCTGGTTTTTGATATGTCTGATGAATCGGATTTGCAATATATGGAAAAGTACTAGTCGTACCAATAGAAAATATCACATCAAATCCTTGTTGCAGTTCTCTTTTTAAGATGACCACTTTCTCTAAAGGGAGTACTTCACCAAATAAAACTACTTTAGGTCTCAAATGAGCCTTACAGTTAGGGCAAATAGGAGGTATGTCTATTTCTGCATAATTATTTACTTTTTTTGTAAAACTACACTCCATACATACTAGATCATATATATTCCCATGTATATCTATCACATTATTACTGCCTGCACTATGGTGAAAACCATCTATATTTTGTGTTAGAACCCACACTCTATTGATTTTTTTTTCAAATAATGCAATAAGGATATGTACTGTGTTATGTGTTGCCTTTCTGCAAGCATTTTCTATCTGGTTAAGATGCTTCCATACGAGAGCGGGATCGCTGAGCAATCTATCCCCTGACAAAGCCTCTTCTATGGGTACATTATCTTCAGTATCTTGTTGATTATATAACCCACCTATACCACGATAAGTTGGAAGTCCTGATTCAGCCGATACGCCAGCTCCAGTGATAAAGAGTACGTTTTGTGCTCTCAGTAAGTGTTCAGAAATACTTCTATAATCTGATACCATATAATTAGTATTGATACCAATATAGAATTATATAGTGGTTATTAATGTATTTCATCATGCAAACAATATTTCTATACTTTATTTATGCTTAGAACAACATGATGATTTAGAATGATGTTGTTCAAGTAATTGAGCCCACTGTCTCCTTTGCTTACTATCAAGCATACCATGGACCTCTACTAATTGCTCCACTAGAAAATTATACAATTGTTTTTTAGCCTCATGTTTGGCCACCATCAAACCACTTAGAGTGACTTTATTAATATTTTCTTTCTTAATCTCTTGTGCCAGTGTATTATGCCAATTTTTCTTGGTTTTTGAGTACATCGCCTTTTTCATTGCTTTGTATTTTTTTGCTACCGCATGAATCTTATTCTTCTGCGTATCACGTAGATCTACATGATGGACAAGTATTTTAAAAGGGTTTGCATGCACATGCTTGTGCCGTTCACGGCATCCTATAGCAACAGATAAACAGTACACTACCGAGACGAGTAAAGCGACCTTTAAATACATTGAGCGACTTATCTTAAACACAGTAAACTCCGTAAAACAAATATAGACTATCCATGAAAACTAGTATACACCGCAACCCACCTTTCCATAGACAGCCTAAAATATAGTAACAAGGTGGTCAAATTAAAATTTTTTAACTTATATGAAACCTATTTAAAAGTCAAGTTTAGTTATGAATAGTTTAAGGAGATTCATAATCTTTTTTTCTTAAAATATTCAAAGCAAAGAGAATGACCAATGAAAATTCATTACAAATAATGGATACTTATTTATCAGAGAAGATGAGTTATAGAGGAATAGCTCAAAAAATAAATATATCAAGCTCTACTGTCTTTATATAAGATAAAAACAAGTGATTTTGCTTGATTTTATCCTATTGAATGTGGTTTTTTTATTATTCGTTTATGATCGTATACATGTATTGGTGTAGAATAACAACCCTCTATAAAGCAGCGAGTAAGATGGCTTCCAGATCTTGAATAGTAACAAAATTGTCCATTTCATCAAGATATACAAGTGATATTGCACTTTCCGCAATATTTGCGATATTATTTTTCTGAAAATTTAATTCTGACAATGCAGTAGGTAAATTTAATTGTTGAAAGAGACCATTAATCGTGTTAATTACCTGTGTACCGACTTCAATTTGCTTGAGTGTTAGGGTATCAATATCCATTAATGGGGCAATATGAGCACATGCACCTGAATTTTTGCTAAGATAAAAATTTATAACATGTGGTATTAAGACAGACATACTATAATGAAAATCTATGTTGTAGAGCATGTGCATGGTATGTGATAGGCTCCATGCTATCCCTGGTGGGCATGTGTATAAGCTTTGGCCTAGTAAACATGATGTAGCAAAAATATTTGAGGAAAATTCTTCATGAAAAGGTTGTTTGGCAAATTTGATAGCGTATGTTGTTATAGAGTTCATAGCTTTTTTTAGTGTGGTACTTTGGAATATGTTTGATTTAGCTTTGAGTAAACTTTCTATACAGCTCACTATAATGGCACCTGAAATTTTGGAGGCATGATCTACAGACAATTTACCATTTATTTTAGGATCGTAAAAACATATCTTGGGTATGGTTGAATCATGAAAAATATGTTTGCCTACTCTCAAGTTATCTGCAGTACATAAAAAAGAGGCTATACCAATCTCTTCACCTAAAAGAGGCCATATGGGTATGCTCACGAGAGGTATGGCATCTGAATAAATAGCCTTACCCTCTAAAAGTTCGGATGCAAAAAGTTGGTTTGTTGCTAACAACGAAACAATCTTAGCTGTGTTAATACTTTTGAGTCCGCCAAAAGCGATAATTAAATCGATATATGACTGTTGAATAGAGAATGTCATAGTATCTAAGAAATCATGATTAATATCCTCATATACATAGTCATAAATAACACAGTGCTCGACAGCTTGCTTGATACCTTGCTCCAAAATGAGCAATTCTTCCTCGTACTGCACTTGTGTATTTGCAGACTGTGTATTAACGATTAAAATACGTTTCCCAACATTCTTCAAATAATTGCCTACCTTGGGTAGGCAATTATATTCCAGGGAAATCTTCGTTGGTGAAAAACTATGAATCCACGAATCCAAGTTAGTATGAATTTACAAACAACTAACGGATAAACGACTGAGCAATTTTATCTGCCACTCGATCCAATAATTTATGGTCAATATCATCGTATTCACCCTGTGCCATTTTAGTTCTCACTTCACTAACCCGTTCTCTACGAATATCAGGACTTTCTTTTATCTTTTTTTGCATTTTTACTAACTCACTAGCCTGTTTAGCTTCTTCCGAAATACTAACTCGATCCGAACCATGTTGGTTGATGGGGGCAACATGGTCTTGCCCTTTAACTTTTTTCCCTTTGCCTGCTTTGTGTATGTCGCTGGGACCATCTATTCTATTAATATTTATCGCCATAAAACAACCCCCTTAATAGTTTTCTATGAGACTATCGACAATATGGATGTTATAGGATAGCATTTTTTACTTATTAATCGAATTATTTATGTAAAAAGTTAGTTAAATAGAGAATTAAATTCAGAATCCACTTTAGATTGATTATCTGTTAGCAAATCTCGCTTGAGAATGGTACCAACATCTGTATTTTTGGTAGTCTGTGGTGAAACAAGACTGTCTACTGGTACTGGTGCTTTTTTGATGGAATGGGCTGTTGTAGGCTGTTCTAGTGCCTCCTGTGGCTTTTCTATAGTTTTTTGGGAAATTGATGTTTGTGCTTCTAAGGAGTGCTTCAATTGCATGATATTGTGAGTTAATTGTGCCACAGATGGCTGTTCAAGTTTAGTAATAATTTTTATTAGTATGATTTCTACAGCAATTTTAGCCTCACTACTTTTACTCATTTGCATCTCTATCCAACCATTATAAAATTTATAGAGCTCTTCAAAGAGTGAGTAAAGTTCATGTATATCCCAATATTCTGTCATTGTTTGCAATGTCTCGAAGTAAGATTGAGGTAACATGCTGGACTGGTTTGTAAGAACTTCTTTTTTGATTAAATATATATTTTTAATGATATTCAAAAAATCCCATATAAATTGTTTCAAGTTATACCCCTCTTGGTATACTTGTTCAATAGAAAATAGGGCTTGTTTGATATTTCGTTTATGGATAGCATCTAAAAGATTGACATAGGTATTAAAGTTAGTCAATCCTAAAACTATATATGCCATTTCTATGGTAATGGTTTTATCTCCAGAATAAGTAAGCATTTGGTCCAGAAGAGAAAGTACGTCACGCATTGAGCCTTCAGCTTGATAAATAATAATAGGTAAGACATCTATATCTATGGATATGTCTTCTTTTTGAATGATATATGTTAGGCGTTGTTTCATTTCATCAATGGAAAACTTATGGAAAGGGAATATTTGGCATCTAGATAAAATAGTTTCAGGGATTTTATGTTTTTCTGTTGTAGCCAAAATAAATATTATATGCTTAGGTGGCTCTTCTAGTGTTTTCAGTAGAGCATTAAAAGCCTCATTGGTTAGCATATGTACTTCATCAATAATATAAACCTTATATTGGGATTGCATAGGAGCAAATTTAATATTTTCTCTAATATGACGTATATGGTCAATACCACGGTTAGAGGCCGCATCCATCTCCAGGACGTCTGGGTGATTTCCAACCGTAATTAGGATGCAATTGTCACAATGATTACAAAATTCGGTATCATTTCTATTGGTACAGTTAAGACTCTTGGCTAGGATCCTGGCGGCTGAAGTTTTCCCAACCCCCCTAGCTCCAAAAAAAAGATATGCGTGGTGCATTTTATTAGAACGTAAACTATTCTGGACACTTTGAGTAAACATTTTCTGGCCCACAATGTCGGCAAATGAATTAGGGCGGTACTTCAGTGCTAGAGATTGCATTATAAATCATCATCTCCTTGAAAAAAATTTTCCTTTGAAGAATGCTTAGCTGACTGATTGACGAGAGGTGTCGTCACTTGCTTTGACTGGAATATGCTGTCACATGTATCATTAGGTACGGTATTTAAGGCAAAATTTTCTTGATAAGGTTCATTACAGGGGCATGCTGGATTATATACTTTCCCAGTCTCTTGACAGATCATGGCTTCTACAATAGATTTTCGGTGATTTTTTGCTTCAGGAATCAGAGTATTAACATCCACTTTGCGTTTAATAGAATACATGTAATTTAAACGATGTTGATAGTCACCCCATATTGGGGCTGCAACAGAGCCACCTGTTTGACCTACACCTAAAGTATAATAAGATTTATCATAGCCCAACCATACGCTACTAGTGTAACGGTGGTTGGTGCCAACAAACCAAGCATCTCGATAGTTTTGGCTTGTACCTGTTTTACCTGCGGCATATCCTTTATAGCCACTTCTTATGCGAATAAATTTGCCAGTACCTTTATCTACAACATCTTCTAGAAGAGACAACATAATTTTAGAGGTAGATGGTTGTAGAATCTGTTTTTGATTTTCTGGGCTTATCTTGTTTTGCTTTATTACTTTACCATGGGAATTTACGATACGGTCATAAAATTTTAGAGCGATATCTTTCCCACCACGTGGGAAAAGAGAAAAAGCATGTATCATTTGTAGAGGAGTTACTTCGTGCGAACCTAATGCAATAGACAAATTATTGGGAATGGAGTTCATTGGCGTATGTAGACATTGTGATAAGATTGGCAGTAAATTAGATAAACCTGCTTCTTTAACTACTGCAAGAGATACCATATTAGCCGAATAAGTCAATGCCTTTCGAAGGGATATATAGCCGGAATACTGTTTGCCGTAGTTTTTAGGTGTCCAACTTTCACCTTCTTCATCCAAAAATAACATTGGCGAATCGGGGAAGATAGTGGCCGCAGTAACTATTTTTTTATCTATCGCAGACGCAAAGATGAATGCCTTAAAGGTTGAACCAGGTTGCCTATAAGCACTCACTGAACGATTAATCTGATTTCGTGTACTAAAGTTTGTACCACCAATCATGACAGTTACTTCTCCCGTTAAGTTATCCATTTCAATAAATGCACCCTGTACTGTTCTTAATCTCATATTGAATGGATTGTGATGAATTTGTCTTAATAGAAAAGTATCTAGAATAGGTAGATTTACAGAAGCTAAGTTTAGTAATTCTATTTTATTGGCAATTTCTCTTTGAAATTTTAATTCTATTTTATAGTGTTCTAGATTCTTTTTAACTTTAAATTCAGGTATCTCAAAAAGTAGATGACTCAGAGCAATCACTGGTGAGTGACTTGTTGCTAAGGCTAAATTATACTTAAAAGCAGATTTGTATGAAATCTCATTTTGTTTTTTAATTGCCTTCGAAAAGATATTGTTGGCAATTTTTTGGTGTTCTAGATCTAAGCTACTATAAATAGTAAATCCATCATTATAAAGTGCATTAGCCCCTACTTCTTTACTCAAAAGTTGACGCATATATTCTGTAAAGTAGGGAGCGTTATCATCGCGTAACCCATAAGCAGTTGAACTAGGAGCAATATTTAGACCAACATAATAGCTTGCTATATCGGTAAAGGCATGTAAGGCAGTTTCTATATCAATAAAATTCTGATCTATCATTTTCATGAAAACATGAGCCACTCGATGCAGTGAACGTTTGGGATGTTTAATGGGTGAATAGCCATTTGGTGCAGCAGGTAAGCTGGCTAATATTGCAGCCTCTCCTATACTAACATCCTTAGCAGATTTCTTAAAATAGAATAAAGAAGCAGCTTCTGCACCATAGTTACCATGACCAAAATAAATTTGGTTAAAGTATAATTGTAATATTTCCTCTTTTGTATAAAGATACTCAATGATTATGGCAAGTAGTAATTCCTTAATTTTTCGGGTATATGTTTTTTTGCGGTCAGTAAGAATAATTTTGGTAAGTTGCTGTGTCATGGTAGAACCCCCTTGTCGTACACTACCATGTTGTAGATTGGTTAAAAAGGCTCGTAAAATAGCTTGTATATCAAACCCATAATGAGAATAGAAATTACTGTCTTCCATTGCAATGAAAGCTTGAATTAGTTTTGGAGAGATATCTTTATGCTGAATGATAATTCTATTTTTTGTAAAAAATGTACTAATCAACTTACCATTACGATCTAATAATTTAGATGGTGTGGACGGCTGATATTCTTTAAGCTGGTATACAGATAGTATATCTGGAGGTGATAAAATGGTAAATATAGAGAGTAGGCTAATGAATAAAATTGTAAAAAAAGCGAGTTTCAGAAACCAGAACACGTTCTTGTTAGAATTAGCGATGGCTAATAAAACAGAAGTAATAAGAATAGTATATCGAGATATTAATCTACGAAGCATAGTCACTCTTTCAACAATGTTTCCAAGGCATATAGTCTTTCAATGTAAATTTTTTTTATATGTGCATCACGTTCTTTGTGTGCATGTAAAATATTTTTTACAATGTCCTTGGTTGTATCTAGATCTGGTTTTGTAGCTACAATGTCAAAAGGAATCCGATGTTCTTGTAGCCTATTTTTTTGATCAAACCATGTTTGATTTGTACTCCATCTGATATTACTAAAAAGGTTGGGTGAATAATCTTGTGTGTTTAGTGCAATAAGATTGTAACCACCATCCATGGATTTTATGACACTAGCACGTGGAAAATTATGGAGTACCTCTTTAAAATCATGTATGGTTAATAAGGGTACATCTGTACCCCATATAATTACATAATCAAATTTTTTCTGTGTATTTTGTAGAGCTTTGTTTAATCTTGTTCCTAGATTGCCATTACTTTGTTCCACTATTTGTAGTTGCTTTATACTGGGCAGAAAAGAGAACGATTGCTTAGCTTCTTTAAAGGATAACAACATGGGTTTTGCGGTATAAATAAATATTTTACTTTGTGTACTAAAGTAGTTCTGGTTAATAATATCTTGAAGATTATTCCACTGCCAACGCAACATCATTTTATAGGATTGGAATGCAAATGTATGATTAGTATGTTCTGCCAATCTAGTTTTTACAAAGTTTTTAATTGGAGCTTTAGCAAATACTATAAAGGCCACTTTCATGGTTTATGTGGATAATGTTACTTAACTATTTCTTAAATTCTGATATTCTTGGGATAAGTATGTATGAATTTTTTCAAGACTTTTTTTAGAAGCAGTTGCATCTGGATATAATTTATCGCCAGGAACAATAGGATCCAGTATCTTAATAAGCATAGTTTCTGGCCTCGCAGAAAACTGTGCAGGTTCATTCATCCCTATGTCATGATAAACTAAAACAGGCAGAATATCACAGTTCATTTTTTCTGCAATTAGTACAATACCAGGTCTAAATTTAAGTAAAGAACCATCGTTTCTGGAATTGGTGGTACCTTCTGGATAGATAAGAACATTGTTTCCCTCTTGCATCTGACGCACAATATTAAGAACAGCATGCCCCGCATTTAGAATGGATGCCCTCTCTATGGGTATAAAATTCATTAACTGCATTATTGGACCTATAAAAGGATATTTAAATACACTTGCTTTTGACAAGAAAAGAAACCACACTGGCAGATAAGCTAGCATACTTGGAATGTCTATCCATGTCGTATGATTACTGATCACTAGGCAGGGTTGTTTCACTTTATGTGCCTTATGAAAATCTATTTTTTTCACTCGAGTGAATGTAGCTAATATCATTAGAGGTGCCCATATACTTCTCATGATCCATTTACATAGAGGATAAGCTATTTTTTGGGGAAATAAAAGCATACATACACGAGCTATTGAACACATTAGTATATGGATGATTATTAGCAATAACATAGAGAGACCAAAAAGAATATGGTATAAAGCCTTACGGTGCATGGTAAAAGATAAGATTAATGTATTTGAGGTAAAGTTTGAACAGTATTCTTATATTCTTGAAGCATATCTTGTATGATATGGGTAGCAGACTGAATTTCATCAATCTGGGCGACTCCGTGTCCGGCAGAATAGATAGTTTTCCATTTTTTGTATTCGGTATCGAGAGGAGAAGGTTGATTCGCATCGTCTGCCTCATCCAACGGGGGCAGACTTTTTCTTAGCCAGTTAGCAGGTAAACCAGACACCTTGTCTGTAAACTCGATGTCTTCAGGTTTCGCATCAACAATCATTTGCTTATAGTCCTGATTAGTATGCGTTGCTTCTGTAGTAGCGATTAATCGAGTACCAATATAAACGGCATCTGCTCCTAATGCTAGAGACGCCACCATCTGCTTACCACCACTAATCGCTCCTGCCGCTATAACAGGTAAACCTATCTCTTTTTTAAGATATGGTATTAGACTGAATGGACTGATTGCACCAGCGTGCCCACCAGCTCCTTGGGCAACAGCAACTAGGGCATCTGCACCACTCTTGGCCACAATTCTAGCATGTTTTAAAGTAGTAACATCACAGAATATTTTTGCATTCGTAGAGTGTACTTCATTGATGATAGATTTTGGAGTACCTAGACTAGCAATAATAACTTCAACTTTTTCATCTAAACATACCTGCAACTGCTCGTGCCATTGTGGGTTATGGGTCTTGTAAAGGATGATATTGACACCAATTGGTTTATTTGTTTTGGAGCGTATTTCTTGCAAAGCGTCTTTCAGTTCTGCCGTTGTACGATAGTTAAGAGCAGGAAATGTTCCTAACCCTCCTGCGTTAGATACCGCTAGTACTAACTCGGGGTAAGAGACTAAAAACATGGGGGCCCCAATGATAGGGAGATCGATATTAATCATTTTGGTGATTGCTGTATCTATTTTCATATGGTAGTGCCTGCTATAACTATAATTTTCCTTAAGGGAAGAAAAGCTACAGTGAGCCCACTGTGTTTATTACAAACTTTGTGTCAAATAAAAAATCATGAGTATTGTAGTACTTGACACGAGGTACTGACTTACATAATATCTTGTTATGGTATGTGTGGTTGGTGGTGGCATCAGTGGGTTATTGATCGCTTATTTTTTATCTCATTTACACGAACCCACTAAAATTACTCTCATAGAGGCTAATGGTCTGAGTGGACAGAGTTGTACAGAAAAATATGGGGATAATCTTCTAGAACATAGTTACTATGGTGTTTATTTGACCAACCCTATGATATTCTCGATTGCACAGGAAATTGGTATTTATGATCAAATTGTCTATGCGGATAAATCATTTCGTCATGTTGTTATTCCCAAAGAGCCCTATCTTGCCAAGGTCAATATAGCTAGCGACCAGTGGGTACGTAATCAAGTTTTATTATTTTATGAAAAATTCCCCTTTCGAATGAAGCTTAAAAAAACACATTCCCTGTGGGACGATATGTCTGTATACCAGGCATTTGAACACATCTTTGGTAAAAATGTTGCTAACTATTTTGGCTCTTCACTCACAAGGGGATTATTTTATCAGGAAGCTGAAGATGTGGTCTTATCTGGAGTTTTTGGAGATATATTCTCACATATACAAAATGGCATGAGTATAAGAGAAGCCATTGATAGAAAACAACAAGATGACTGGAATGCGGGTACCCATGACATGCGTCTAACGTATGCACAATCTCGTAAGGGGAATGCTCCTTTTATATCTTTTCAGGGAGGTATGTCTACTTTTGTATTAGCCTTGGAACATTATTTAAAGAAGAGAGGTGTTGTATTTGTTAATGATAAAATTTTTAATATATCTTCATCCGCCAAGAATTATCATTTGTATAGTAATAAAAAGAGATATGGCTATTTTGGACATGTTATTTTTACTACTCCACCTTCTTCCATCTCCAGGATATTTAAGAATATAGACAAAGATATTAGCCATATGGCATCCAAACTTATAGAGCGAGCAGTTACTTTTATATTTTATGGTTGGTCTTTGTCTAGTACACGTTTTGCTTCAGGAGCACAGTCTATGATCATACCAAGCATCTCTAAAATTCCTTTTTTATCTACAGTCTTCATGAATCGTCTTTTCCCTATGTTAGCTCCTAAAAAATTTTTACTTACTCGTACAGCGATGGCTGGGAATCTAGAGATGCTTGATGATAATGATATTATTAGATTGACTCAAGATGCATTACAGAAATTACTTGATCTGAAGCATCAGCCAGATCTAGTGAAGGTAATACGTAATTCTTTTATTGTGCCACAATACACCGTGGATTCGGTGAAGGTTAAAAAACAACTTATTGAAAAAATGCAGGGTTATCCTGGAATCTATCTAGCCAATAATCATTTTAATGGTTGTGCTGTCAGCGACCTAGTGATAAGTGCCCACCGGACGGCCTTAGAGGTGAGTCAAATACAGTGAGTATGAGACAGAAGTCAGCTACTAAAAAGATTAGATTGAGTTTTGATCATAATGTTCAATTACTCAAATGGAAAAATATACATACTGTATGTGAAGAATCATCATGTCCCAATCGTTATGAATGTTCACAGAATGGCGTAGCGACCTATCTTATCGGTGGTAGGTTATGTACTCGTTTATGTAAGTTTTGTGATGTTACCACAAGTAAACCAACACAAAAAATACAAGATATCCAAATTGTAGAAGAGGAAGAAATTATTCGTTCTGTTTTGCATTTAAATAATAAATATGTAGTAATTACCTCTGTTGCACGAGATGATGAAGAGGTAGCTTTAGCCAATCATTTTTCTTCTATTATCCAGCGACTAAATAACATGAATGTATATGTAGAATCTCTAATACCAGATTTTCATTTAAAAAAGGTCTGTTTAGATACAATTGGAAATGCTCAACCGCTGGTCATTGGGCATAACATTGAGACTGTTGAAAGGTTATCTAAACAGATTCGCCCGCAGGCTGGCTATCATCGCTCTTTAAAGCTTTACCAATACTTAGATGTGCAATTTCCCCACATTATTCGTAAAGCAGGTATGATGGTTGGTTTAGGTGAGACGATACAAGAAGTCAAAGACACTCTATATCAACTTAAACAAGCAAGTGTAGACATTGTAACTATTGGACAGTATCTGCGTCCTTCAAGCAAGCAGATTGGAGTACAAAATTATTGGGAAGATCAAGTATTTACAGAATTAGAAAGTTATTGTCAAGAGCTGAATTTTTTAGCTTGTGCCGTTGGTCCTTTTGTACGTAGTAGCTATATGGCCCAGAATATGATGCAGGCCATATTAAGCCGAAGGGTGAAATAGTCGTTTATGAAAGAATCTGTATTCTCTGGTTTAACAGAAGCCATTGATGCCAAATTAGTCACCCATGAGGTGGCTAGTCAATTATTACATTATTGGGAATCCAAGATGGATAATCCTTGCGACCTTATCTATCGTGATATGGTAGCACATTATTTATTTGCCAATAGTATTCATACAGCCTCTTTGCATACATGTCTGTACAATCCGTTTATGAAACAAGTTTTCTATGATATTGGCCTGCTGGATGATATCAAACTAATTCATGACCTAGTCGTACAAGCATTAAATGGGAAAGTTCATACTAACCATGATTTCCATTATGAGGGCTGTACTTTTCTATTAAAAGTAAAAAGTTTTTTTTTACAGAACAATATCTATGTTCTTTTATCTGTTTTCCCTAGAATTCTAGAGTATAATTTTGATTTTCTTTTTGCCAATATATCTCATCTCTTTGTTTCTAATACGATACAGGTACGTCCTAAAAATTTTTATGAATCTATTTATGCACAAATTGAGAATGATGTGATAAAAAGAATAAAATTGGCATTCAGCAAAAATACGTACCCTGTTCATCTTGTAGGGATCCAAATTGAATCAATTCAGTCATATGTTGCTATTAAAGGCATAGTATGTATATCGATGTTAAAATCATTAGTCACTAAGCAAATCGAGAAGATCTTCGGGTTATTTTGCCAAATATATATTTTTTCACCAACACAAATTTTACTTTTGGTAAATAAGCATGAGAGTAAGGAAATAGAAAAATTATTGTCTACTATGGAATGTGCAATAGATACGATTCTACTTCACCATACAATCAATATCTTACAGCTTGAACAATGTATACCAGATCTATCAACAGCATGGTTTCATTTATATCCCACAGAAAATGTAACAATGAAAAGCTCATAAGGTAAAATACAAGAAAAACTATTGTATGCAAATTTATTTACTATTTTTATCTTAAAGACTATATATTTAACGTGAGTATTTTCCTAGATGCTTATTTCGCCTTACGTGCATCATGGCATAACCTTATACGTTATAGTGTTTTACTTAATTTACCATTATTAATTATATCCATTAAGTTTATTCTGGGTAATCAATTCCATCAGTTACTTGTTAGATGGTTTGATGAAGATCTACTATTTCATTTCATAGGTAATATGGATATTACATTGCTACTTATGTTTCTATATATAATTCCTCAAGCACATATAAAACTCTACATGGGCATCATGCATAACCAGGTAGAAAATAGCCAGTACGATCATAAACAGGATAAGATATTGGGTAAACTCTTTCTTATCATACGCTATTATATAAATTACATCATATCTTACATAATGTCATTCTTTCTCTTTTTTAGTTTAGTAACCATTTTTTTTATATTTTCTGTTATCTTGGGTGGTATATTTATCACACTCTTTTTGCATATAGGCTCATACACCTTGATTTATTTTCTAACTGGGATGTTTGGTTTGATCACTATTATGATGGTTTTTCAACTTAGCTTTTTTACCCAAATATTTTTGCCTATTATGATAGGTAAGGGAGAAGCTTCTGCTGTCTTTAAGAGTATCGGATATACGTTCCAAAAATTTCCAGCGGTTTTCCGTATGATATTATTAGAATCTACTTTCAAGACTTTCTTAATTGCCTTGTTTTTTATAGTAATCATACTTGCTTCTCACTTTGAAATCCAGACACAATTACCTCCAAGTTCTTTCTGGGATTTATTGGGTTATATTTCTAATTTTTTTACCGTACAGGTACGCATTTATCTTGGCCTTGTTATGTTTATTCTGGGAGTATTTAATATTTTTTGGGATACATATAAGGCACACTATATTGTTCAGCTGTATAAAGATAATCTATCTACGTAAATAGTATAAACATTTTTCAATCGTTACCGACCGGGTTGAGCAATTGCAATAGTATGGTTTTGAGTAGATCTACGTTTGTACCTTCTTGGGAGGATATACACATCATGGGGATATCTTTGCCTACATTTTTTTTTAATACAGCAATTGATTCATCTAAAAAAGATTCATCAGAAATCAGGTCAATTTTGTTAATTATAATACAAAATGGTTTTTGTATTAATAAGGGGTTGTAACTGGATAATTCTTGTTGCAGGATAGAGAAAACTTGGTAAGAGGTATCCATGTTAATATCTAGTACATAGATGATAACACGCACTCGCTCGATATGCCGTAAAAAATATAATCCCAGACCATAACCTTGATGTGCTCCTTCTAAAATACCAGGTATATCTGCAATATACACTACCTGTTCATTAGAATATTCTAAAACTCCTAGATTAGGCTGTAGAGTGGTAAATGGATAATTTGCTATTTTAGGATTAGCTTGCGTTAATGCTCTGAGCAAAGTAGATTTACCTGCATTAGGAAAACCTACCAGACCAACATCAGCTATCAACTTAAGTTGTAACGCAAATGATTTTTCTTCCGTTAACTCGCCTGGTTGAAAAAAACGAGGAGATTGTCTTACAGAATTCTTAAAAAAGGCATTTCCCTTTCCGCCACGACCACCTTGTGTTAGTAGAAATTTCTCTTCTGTTACAAAGTCATGTAATATAACATCTCGATCATCATACAACTGTGAGCCCAATGGTATGGGAATAATAATATCTTTACCTTGATGACCTGTCCTGTTACGCTTACCACCTGTGTGGCCGCTTTGTGCCTTGTAGATAAAAGGTTTAGAGTTGAGGTGTGCTAAACTGCGTACTTTTTTTCGGGCTTGTAGGTATACATCTCCACCTTTACCTCCATCCCCTCCATCCGGACCACCCAGAGGGACATATTTTTCACGCAGAAAAGAAACACAACCATCGCCACCGTTGCCACTCTTTACAACAATGGCAATTTCATCTGCAGATTTTTTCAAGAATAAGGATTAATAAGGTTATTGATTATACTGTAGGATAGATAGATACCTTTTGCTTATTCTGTCTAACCCATTCAAATTTTACAGCACCGTCACTAGTGGCAAACAAGGTATCATCTTTGCCCCGACGCACATTGGTCCCGGGGTAGTATACAGTCCCTCTTTGTCTTACGATGATAGAACCAGCTGTAACCACTTGACCACCAAAGCGTTTAACACCCAACCTTTTGGAAACGGAATCACGATTATTCTTGGAGGAACCTCCACCCTTTTTAGTAGCCATTGCCTCTTATGAGATATGAGAGAGTAAAGTGTCAAGTAAATTTCATGTAAAACCTATCCAACCCATTGGAAAGTCAAATCCAGAGTTGGACAATTTTGTAGAACCCATGGAGATATATAACACCTTCTAAGATTTTTTTATATCTTATGTCATTTTTAGTTGACATAAGATTGGCACGGATAGTTGGTTCGACCACAATTGCAATATAAAAAATTTGAGCCATATCGTCTTTATTTGACTAACGTTTCGTATTTCAGTGGAAAATTTGAATCCTATTTGAAATATAAAGAAATTCCCTATGATCGTATAGAAACAACCGCATTAGATTTATTATTCAAAGTACTACCTAATACGGGTCTGATGAAATATCCTGCAGTTCAAAGTCAAAATAATTTGTGGCTACGGGACACAACGCCTATGATTGATTGGTTTGAAAAAATGTACCCTCAACATTCTATTTTTCCTTCAAATCCTCTAGACAAGTTTTTATCCAAGCTTATTGAAGATTACGTGGATGAATGGTTGTGGCGACCGGCTATGTATTACCGTTGGGCTTTCCCTTTATCTTATGAATTAAATAAACGTCGTATTGGTCAGGATGTTTTTCGAGGCTTGGGTATTCCTACTTCTATCATAGGGACTTATTTTGCTTGGCGTCAAAAGATAATGTTTATCCGAAGAGATGGCATTACTAAGAAAAATAAGAAACAAATAGAAAAAATTTACTTTGATCAATTACAGGCATTAGATAACATTCTTGCGAGACAGCCTTACTTATTAGGGGATAGACCTACCCTAGTTGATTTTGCTTATTTTGGCCCCATGTTTAGACATTTTTCTATAGATCCTGAGCCAAGTAAAATTATGCAAGAGAAATATCCTCGTGTCTATGCATGGGTTGCTCAACTTTGGTATGCTAAAGCGAGTACTGTACATTCAGGTAGAATAGAGTTACAATACGACAATGTAGGTTGGAGATATATTCTTAATGATATTTGTACTAACTACCTTCCGTACTTGCACCAAAATGCAATTTCATGGCAAAAAAATATTAAAAAGTTTGATTTTCACCAAGAGGAATTATCTTATTACTCCCTGCCTGTTATTCATTATAGAGTGTACTGTCGAGAGGCATTGCAAAATCAGTTCTATGCTTTATCTAACCCTATACAACAACAAATTAGAAATTTACTCAAAGATTATGGTGGTATAGAAAATTTAGAAAAAGATGGCATTATTTTATCGGGATTGGCCCAGTTGCAAGAAAGTATGCCTTATAAAGCTGATCGATTTAAACCACGTTTACTTTCTTATTTGGGACTCGCCGCAAATGGGACTCCATGGGACGTCCCTAAAAGGTTCTTGCAGAACTGATATCTTCCCAGAATATTCAGACTGGTAATGGAATCGAATATAATTATAAGTGTATTTCACAAGATAGTCCATATAGAAAAAACAGCTATATTTGAGAAGTCCCACAGGTATATTACATTTAACACAAATTGATTTGCTTAAGAACTCCACAGTTAAATGGGAGAATAGAGTAATTCAATTAAACTTTAAAGAGATGTTTGGCAAAAATATATCATACCTAGCTAAACGCATGGTATTTTCTTAAAGATATAGAACACATCAGAAGTATAAGCAATAAATACTATTTAATGTATATAACCACACGATTAATAGAAATACAAATATACTTTTTTATTGTACTCACATAAAAATATGCCAAACATTGGGGAACAACAGAAATCGATGGCATTATACTGGCTTCATGAGCTATTTTTTATTAAAATATCTCTATTTTTCTAGCCAATAGTCGACACACTTACTATGGTAAGATCACTATGGACAGCTGCTACCGGTATGATATCACAACAATACCAAATTGATACTATCTCAAATAACCTTGCAAACGTCAATACAACAGGATTTAAAAAGAATCGAGTTGATTTTGAAGATCTTATTTATCAACACCATATGCTAGCCGGTACACCAGCAACATCTGTTACCGAAAGGCCAACTGGTGTGAATGTTGGTCATGGTGTAAAGCCATCAGCCACACCCAAAGATTTTTCTATGGGTTCCTTACAGTCTACTGGTAGAAAATTAGACATAGCTGTTAGTAATAGTGTAGGATTTTTTAAAGTTACTATGCCGGATGGCTCACCTGCTTACACCAGAGATGGTGCCTTTAAAATGGATAGTAATCGCCAGATTCTTACTAGTAATGGCTATTTATTAACTCCTTCTTTAACACTACCATTGGAAAGCTCAATTGACACATTAGCGATATCTGGACAAGGGGAAGTAACCATCAATGACGAAAATAATAACCCCATAGCAGTTGGGCAAATTGAATTATATCGATTTCTAAACCAAGAGGGCTTAAAACCCATTGGTAAAAATTTATTCCAGACGACTTCTGCCTCGGGTACAGGTATACCTGGTATACCTGGTATAGATGGTTTTGGTTCAGTGGAGCAAGGTTTTTTAGAAATGAGTAATGTACATTTAGCCAATGAGATGGTCAATATGATTGTGGCTCAAAGAGCGTATGAATCTAATTCAAAATCTATACAAACTTCTGACTCTATGCTAGCTACAGCCATACAATTAAAACGTTAGTTTATGCACAAATTTTTTATTACTATTGGCCTATTATGCTGTTTACCACTTTGGTCAATAACTCTAAGACTACATAAGCAGGTTACTATAAACAAAGATCGAGTATGTTTACATGATCTTTTTCTTACGTCCTCTAACGAACCATTAGATAACCATATCAGCAGTAAACTTACAAACCAATGTTTTCAGGACTTATTAATCCAACCTATTTTCTACGGTAGAAAAGATATTAGACAATCTTTAGATCAGGCGAATTTACAAGACTTACAGTTTACAGGAAGCCTGGTGAAGGTCCTACCAACTTATAATAAACTACCCATGACAATGTTATATAATTTTCTTCAGGATGAAAATAAAATAAATCCTGGATGTTGCCAGAATACTCAGATTCTTGTCAATGAGGATGATGATATTTTAGTGCCTGCATATTTACCCATCTTTTTTGAATTAAATCAAGATGATAAATACCTGGCCATCAAAACGTATAATCAAAAAAATGAACTACTTACCCTATACTCTTACCCTATCATAAAAAAAGAAATAATACACAAAAATTATTACGACGTTATACATGGGCACCGTATTCAACTTACATACAGCACTAGAGCCTTTAGTATTAGCTTATATGGCAAAGCACAAGAGAACGGTAATGTTGGACAGATAATTTCTGTACAAGCAGAAAAGCCTCTCTCAAAAACAGTAAAAGTTAAATTAGTGAATAAAACACAGGGCAGAATCATCTTACCTAAGATATAAAGTGTATCCAATTAAAAATATCATACTTGTAACGAATTGCATACTCTTAACGGTGGCATTACATTCTCAAACTAGCCTATGGAAAAATAACAAGAGTCCTTATCGTTCTAATGTACAAGAAGGTGACTTGGTAGAGATCCAAGTAAATGAAACATTTACAGCTCAAATAGATTCAACATTAAATAATAAGAAAAAATTAGAAATTCAACTCACTCCTGACCCAAATAATCTACCTTTTTTACCCAGTGCGGAGCAAAGTAAAAATAATCATCGGCAGACCACAAAGCAATACACTTTAAAAGATAAATATGAATTCACACTCCAAGGTACCATAGGTGCTAGGAGACAAGATTTTTCGTTGTACCCCATAAGTGCACAAAAAACTATTTTAATTAATCAAAAGCCAACTACTATCACAATCACAGGCTTGATACATCCAAAAGACGTTAAAGCACATGCAATATCTTCTAGATATATAGCTAATCTAACGATTAGTATCACAACACAAGAGGTAAAACTAGCAAATGAGATCGTCTCTCCTAGCTCTAACACACAACCATATATATTAGATGAAAACAAAAAGAAAGCTATCTTAGCAAATTACTTACAAGAAATTATTGAATTGATACAAGAATGAAATATAAATACTTCACAGTTACCTTATACTGCTTACTTTTGATTGCTACCAATGCAATATTCTCAGTTAGTATGCCTCTTAAAGAAATAGTCCGGATTAGTTCTCTAAGAGAGAATCAACTGTTTGGCTATGGTTTGGTTATTGGCTTATCCCGCACGGGTGACAGTAAAAATTTCTTGGCCTTAGAAACACTGGAACGTTTTTTAGCATCACAAAATATTAAATTTGATAAGAAACTATTTAGAAGTCGTAATATTGCTGCTGTCCTGGTTACGGCTAAAATACCAGCAATCAATAAACCAGGGGATCACGTTGACATATGGATTTCATCCATTGGAGATTCTAAATCATTGAATGGAGGCTATCTAATTCAGACACCACTTCAAGGTGCAGATCAAAACGTCTATGCGGTTGCCCAGACTAGTATATTGTCAGCACATAATTCAATGAAGCGTTCTAGTGGCAATAAGGCTAATAATACGGTTTATATCTCCAATGGTGCCATTGTCGAAAAACAAATTCAACAGTCCTTACTAGTACATAGAGGCAATAATAATCAGGTAGGTGCTGAATTAAATCTTATTAATTTTAATATACATACTGCATTAAATATTGTTAAAAAAATTAATAGCATTACACCTAATGTTGCTACGCTAGAAACTGATGGATTAATTACGCTAACTTTCCCTGATAATGTTGAACCAATAGCATTTCTTGGAGACATACTGCTCTTACCTGTTGAGGTCAAGCCTAGCTCTAAAGTTGTGATAGATCCAAGAAATAATACAATTGTCATGGGGGGAAGTGTAGGTATTTCCTCCATTGCAGTGAGCCGAGATAATATGAAAATCAATATTCACTCTACAAATGAAGAAGGTAGTCTAGTGGATAAATCTACCATGCAATTATTAGAACCCGCCCCTACTGTCTCGGAATTAGTAGATTCTCTAAACCAACTTGGATTATCTGTTACCAGTATCATTAATATTATTAAAGCGATTCATGCGGCGGGTGCATTACACGCTGAACTAGAAATATTGTAACAAAAAAAGGAGCAAAGAACAATGAATAAGATAGATACTATACTGTTTTCGCATCAGTGGAAACTAAACGAAAATATCCAGAAAAAGACAAAGAGACAGAGTAATTTACCTCAAACAAAATTCCATACTTTAGTAAAAGATACAATGAGTTTATCTCCACATATCTCATCCGCTGTATTAGATCATACTGCTAACCGGTCCCATATTCTAGATAAAATTGAGGGTAATCCAGACAATATAAAACTATATCAAGCGTCACAAGACTTTTCCTCTTTCTTTATGGAAAAGGTATTTAAATCCATGCAAAAAAATATACCTCGTGGGGGGCTAATTGCTGGAGGCCATGCTGAAGAGATATTTAAGGATATGTTGCTCACAGAACGAACTAAAGGAATTACCAAACAAACTAACTCAGGATTAGCTGAAATGATTTATCAAAGTTTAACTGGTTTATAAGTACCATGCCCTCTAGGACGATAAAACCAAGTGCCAACTTCATTGGCTGATAAGACATCTGCAATTATAGTAGGCTCTGTACCATCCACAATTACCATGGTTTGTGATTGTTCTAAAGTTAATTTAGCAGCATTTAATTTTGTAATCATGCCCCCTATACCGCCTGCTTCTGTAGGTTCTCCAGCATGACCCCTAACTGTATCAGTAATCTCTGTAATAAGAGACTGACGTTTATCACCCATATAGAAGCCATCCACAATGGTAAGGATAATTAGCAAAGCTTTGGGATACAAGTTTGCAATTGTAGCTGCCAAAACATCATTATCACCAAATTTGAGTTCTTCAGTGGCTACCGTATCATTTTCATTAATTATGGGGATAATATTCCAGCTAAATATCTTTTCCAGTGTATTATAAATATTCTTGAAACTATCATTGCTATGAAAATCAGAATGAGATAATAATAATTGGGCTACTGATATATTTGCCTGAGAAAATATCTCTCTATAACAATTCATTAGAATGGGTTGGCCCAGAGCAGCAAAAGCTTGTCTGTCTATAAGAAGACTCTCCCTTGCCTCTTTCTGATATTTTACATCAAGATGTTGCATACCCATTCCTACAGCACCAGAACTAACAATAATTACATGCTTATTATGACTTTGTATCTTAACGATCATTTTAATAAGTTGTTTAAAGAAATCTGTATCTGGTATACTCAAGTGGCGAGTCAGCAAATTAGTTCCTAATTTTAAAATGATATGGGTAGATGTATCAACATAGTCTTTGAGATCTTTTTGATACAAACTAAATAAGTGCATAAATTATACTTTGTTTTTTGGTATCATCTTAATTTGATCTATCGTGACTATCAACTTAAAACGACTTCTCCTCCCTAAGACTCCATGAAGAATGGTTGCATTACTAAAACAAATATACAGAGTGGTTGTCATGGATAAAAAAGAAATCACGATTTTTGACAAAGTATTGAAAGGAGACATAGAAGTTGAAAAAGTATATGAAGATAATAAGATACTTGCATTTAAAGATATTAATCCTCAGGCTCCTGTCCATATTCTGATCATACCTAAAAAGAAGCTATCAAATGTTGCGGAAGCTGAAAGTGAAGATATTCCCATGCTTGGTGAAATTTTATATGCCGCTAAAAAAATTGCAAAAGAACAGAAAATTGATGAAAAAGGATATAGATTAGTATTTAACAACAAGGAAGATGCGGGACAAACAGTAAATTACATACATTGCCACCTCTTAGGCGGTAGACCTTTAGGTTGGCCCCCAGGGTAATCTAAGCTATTTATTAGTTTTTTCTAGACGATAATTTTTTATAGGCATTCTCTAATATCTCTGCAGTCGTAGCAAAACTAATACAAGGGTCTGTAATAGAAATGCCATACTTCAGCTGTTTAGGATCATCTAATTTTTGATTGCCTTCAAAAAGGTTACTCTCAACCATCATACCTATAATATTTTTTTGACCAGATAGAATCTGTTCAATGAGATTATTCCACACATACACCTGCTGCTCAAACTTCTTGTCTGCATTAGCATGACTACAATCTACCACAACACCAGAGGGTAACTTTAACAACTCTAATTGTTTAGCAACAGCGATGATAGTATCAGGATCATAGTTTGGTTTATCGCTCCCACCCCGTAAAATAATATGTCCGCAAGGATTGCCCTTGGTAGACACTCGGCATATTTGACCATCTTGATCAATACCTAAAAAATAATGAGGATATAAGGCCGATTTCATCGCATCCATTGCAACACGTGAATTACCATCTGTACTATTTTTGAAACCCACTGGCATAGAAAGACCACTAGACATTTCTCTATGTGTTTGCGATTCAGTGGTTCTGGCACCAATGGCTGCCCAACTCACTAGATCCGCTGTATATTGTGGTATAATAGGATCCAAAAACTCAGTGGCAGCAGGTATCCTCTTCCCTAAAATTTCAATGAGGATTTCTCTTGCTTGTTTTAAACCAAGCTCAATATTACCACTACTATCCATATTAGGATCATTGATAAGACCTTTCCAACCAATTGTAGTACGTGGTTTTTCAAAATATACCCTCATTACAATACAAAACTGATCTTTCATTTTTTCTCTAAATTCAGCAAGTAAACCTGCATACTCTACAATGGATACTTTGTCATGCACCGAGCATGGCCCCATAATAAGTAGCAAACGTTTATCTTTACCAAGAATGATATTTCTTATTTCCTCTCTTGTCTCCATTACAAAAGAAGCCTGCTCAGAATTACATGGATAATTTGCCTTAAGCTCTTTAGGAGTAATCAGCCGTTCCACAACACGTATATTAATATCCTTTATGTGATCCATCATATAAAACAGTTCAGCGTAAATAAGGAACCAAAATAGCCTTTACAATATGAAACTGATAGCAAACAAACAGTTATGCTTCAAAGTTCAAAACTCAAAACCATACTACTCATTATTTTCTTGACAATAATGGTACCAGGCCTTTTTACATACCTCTTTTACTATACTGGCTCATTTAATCAAGTGACTATTAAAAAAACTATTACTCGAGATATGACTATCATTGGTTTCGAAGAAAAAGGTGATTATCAAAAATCGGGAAAACATATCTCTAGGATGCGGCATATTCTTGCCAAATACAACATAACATGCATACCAGCTATTATATATTATAATAATCCACATAAAGTAATTAAAAAGTTGCTTAATAGCTTAGGGGGTTGCTTAGTTCTCCCAGAACATAAGAAAAAAATACATGAATCTTACCATACTATCAAAAAAGCAGATTCTCAAAAAATACGTATACATCACATTCCAGAGAGAGAGGCCATAGAAGCTAGCATTGAAGCACACCCCAGTATTGCCTTAACAAAATCTTTTCGCCGTATGGACTCTTTTTCTAAGCAAAACCATATATTGCATGCCTTTCCAAGATGTGGTATTTTCCATGCAGAAAAAGTATTTTTCTACATGTTCTTAAAGCGGATATGATGTTATATGTCCAAGAAGAATATCTTGCGACTAGATCTCTTAATGAACATGCCAGAGAAACTACGTGAAGCTTCTTTATTCATTAATACAACGGTAAAAGAGGCTGGCTTTGATCTGTATCTAGTAGGTGGTTCTGTCCGAGATCTCTTGCTAAAAAAACAAATAGCAGATTTAGATTTTACTACTAATGCCCTACCCCAAGACATATCGTCTCTATTTAAGCATACAGTACCAGTGGGTATACAGTTTGGTACTATACTTGTAATTTATAAAGGTGTAGCCGTAGAAATTACAACATATCGTGAAGAACAAGACTATAAAGATGGTAGAAGACCAGAAAAAGTGACTTATGGTACAAACTTAGAGACTGATGTAATTCGTAGAGATTTCACTATCAATGGTATGGCCTATGATATCACACAAGGCATACTCATTGACTATACGAATGGCCTACAAGACCTAAAAAAACAAATAATACGGACTATTGGTAAAGCAAATGAACGTTTTGGCGAAGACGCTTTGAGGTTAGTGAGGGCTTGTAGATTTGCAGCTCAACTTAACTTTACCTTAGAATCTCAAGTAAAAAAGGCCCTTAGCCAATCTAGCTATATGGCAAATAAAATAGTTGCTGAAAGATTTCTAGCGGAATGGATTAAAACGACTACATACGATAGAAAAGATATTTTTTGGAAATTGCTATATAAATCTGGTATAATGTCAATTTTACTGAAAGATTTTACTTTTTACCATGACCATAAAATATTTTCTAGTTATATTAAACTTTTATACCTAGCGGATATAAACCAATTTAGTATATACTTTGCTTATATGTTATACTGCGAATATATTACAGTTTCTCTTTCCCCGTCTGATTTCTGTCAAAAATACGCTACAGTTGGTAAAACTCTTAAAATAGCTAATCGTGAAATCAATCAATCTGTGGAGTACCTGTTTTCTCCCTTATTTAAGCTTGATAATGATTACAACCACAAATCTCAAGACAAGGGAAGTATATTTAGACGACAAAACCTTTGTAAAACAAAGAAAAATAAAATTAGTAAAAACATGTTTAAAAAGATACTCTGTAATATTCTTCCAGAATATTTAAATAACCACATACATTATTTTTGTTCAATCGTAGCCTTCAAGGAAGTACAAAAATATAGGCTTTCATCCCTATCTCTCTTTCAAAAGAATTATATTTCTACTAAGAAATCTCTAGATAATTTACTAGAAAGTATCCAAAATGAACCAATATATTTACAAGAATTAGAGATTAATGGCCACCATCTTAAACAAATAGGATTCCAAGGCAAAGAACTAGGTATGGTTATAGACAAGCTACACCGATTGGTCATTAGATACCCCCAATTCAATCAAAAAGAAATCTTACAGAGATTCGCACAAAAATCTTATCATAGTTAAGCATATTTATCTAGATTATTATGTTTTTTTTGTTTGTTAGCTTCTCGTGTCGTTGCGTACACGCCCTTAGATATAGGGACAGACTTTTTCTCTCTGCTATGTTCTTCAATACCCTTCTGTTCCATCCTTTTACGTTCATTCTCTATTTGGGATAAAGCATATCCATGGTGCTGAGACGCTTGTAAGCTTGCACGCATATTAACTTGTAAATCTATTGGTTTAATAGACATATGATTTCATAAACGCAATAACAAAGTATCCTTTCGTAAGGCACTAGATGCATCTAGTGGGCAATAAGGAATAATTTTAATACTTCCATTTGCCTCTACTAGACTAACATTACGATATTCATCTCTTACTTCAAAAATAGCATCGTTAATTTCTATACTTACCCCAGGATATAGAGTCTTTTGTATATGAACACCAGCACCACTCTTTTTAACTAGAGATTTTTGCAAGACTTCTACTTTCCCTTGCAATTGCTGCATCTCTATTGTAAACTTACCAATATTGTCTTTAGTTTCAAATAATACTTTCATCTTATCATTTGAGATCTTATTAAGATCTGACTGAGATTGCAAAGTTTTTACTGTTTGTTCAACAACACTTATTTTATCTTTTATAGAAGATATAAGTGCCTCTAACCGATGTATCTCTGTGAGTATTTTAGGATTAACCCCAACCACTAACTTAGTAGGAGTTGATGCCTGAGCTCCAATAGATTTCGCACGAATTTCTCTGCCAACCATGGCAACCCCCCCTATCATCTGCGCTCTGTTCCCATAGCACATTAACATTTCGCCCACAGATACATTAGAATGCATGATCGCTTCCGAGACTAATAAGTCTTTCTCAGCTATAATATGTACATTTTGGACATATTTAGCAAAAATACTCCCGTTAGTTGACTCTATAACACCACTATTCCTACCCTGTACACCGCCTCGGACTAGGACATCACCTTCCGCTTCTATAAAAGCTTTTTGTACATTACCACCAACACCAATATTGCCTACGGCACGTATGGAAGTATTATCTACCACTGAACCAACGATACGCACAGAGCCAAGGAATGATATATTTCCTGTTGTCAAGCCCGCATCACCATGAACAACATATACATCTTCAACATTTAGTTTACCATTAAGAAAAACTACCTGACCATTTTTTTCAGAAAATAACTTTATTTGATCTGATGATAAAATGGTACCTTTACCCGGTTTGAGTTCTATAGATACACCTGATCTAGTAGGTAATTTTTTACCCGTCACAGTACATCCCTCTTCACCCTTTCCTGCTGGTATCACTTCTGCTAGTAACTGATTTTGGACAACATTTTCTAGAATATCTTTCTTAAAAAAATCAATGCGCCCTTGAGAATCCGCTTCAAAAAGTTTATTTTTATCGATGTTCACTTTATAATCAATATATGCATTTTTACCTGGTACCGCTTCGTCACCACGAGCAACTACAACATTTATATTATAGATTGCATCATCCAGTAGATCTTCAATACTTTTTATATCTATACCATGGATTATACTAAATCTTTTCAAAGCAAACTCTACATTGCGGACCTCTAGATGTAGTCCTCCTGGTTTGGGTGGTTGGATATTGACGTAACCATTCATTTCATCCGGCGAGAGTATAATAGATAATTTAGAATCAGACCCAGATGTTGTGCGAAAAGAAGCAATGATAACAAAAACATTTTTTTTCTCTTTTACAACTTGGGCCACCAAAGACTTATCAAATTCAATGATACCAAAAGAGTTAATAATTTTCAAGGCAGTAGGGAGATCACTTGGTAACCCTGAGCCGACCTCAGGTATAACTTTTAGGCATACACCTCGCTTAAATAATCTTACAATAGCTTTGCCATCACGGTTCACAACATTGGCAGTAGCTTCTTCGCTAATGCTCCTCTCGTCACCATCTTCAGAGTTCTCCGGAGTACCATGCTGTTCTGGTAAATGCTCTCCAATTTTTTTAGAAATAAAAAGTTGGTAAGGCATCTTACCTATGCCAAATAGCCCATTATGCCCTTCTCGGATAACTGTATATTTTAAATCATTAACTGGTACACGTAATTCACGAGAGGCAATAGACAAAGCTTCTGGAATAGATGATGCTACCACTTCCACCTCATTTAAAGCACTGTATTTAGAAAAAGACTCTTCTAACTCTACCTCAGCTGAAAGCAAAATACCTTTTAGTTGATCCATAACTCCATTTTTAATAAATTACTTTGATAGTGCACCAGGTATCTGAGACTCCTCTGTGGTCATAACAACCTGCGAAAAATAATCACTATATTTATCGTAATCAATAGCCTCGCCCCAAGGCAAGAAAAATTCTTTATTTTCTGCTTTGTGGGGCAAAGAAAATAAAAGTGAATAAATTGCTACTGCAATCGCCTCAGAGTAAATAGTACTATATTTTAAGACTCTATCTGAATCCTTTTTTAGATCTAAATAACCAATTTCCACAAAAGCAACAACTGCGTTTACATATAATGGTAAAGACCATACAGATATATATGGCTTACCAATTTCAGGTAATGACGACATCTGGTCTATCCGATTAGCTAATAACCCCATACGAATATAGCGTAATACTTCATTTGAAGCATATAGGTTATCACCACCATAATTTTCTTTGCCTTTCTCTCGCCTAAAAAATTCATATTGGCTACGCTCACGTTTCCAGAATTTTCCCTCCAATACCAGAGTTCTCATATCTGAGGAATAACGAGAATTGTCTGCATGCAGGCGACCCTCCTCTTCCCAATTTAGATTATCCTGATAAGACCAATCAATCATATTATGTTTATAACCCTTAAATTGATTGAGTTCTGCATGTAAGCCAGCAGAATCTCCCCAATAGCCAGTAAAATAAAGATGAGCGTCAGACAAGAATGAAGTAAAATGATTTCTGTTAATACTTAAAAACCATTTAGCATAAGCAGAAGCATGAAAAATATCAAAAATTTCTTCTCGTTTATCTATCTCTTGCACATACTTGAGAGCCCATAAATACGTATCTAATCCAGGTGTAATCACTGCATGCAGTAGACCATTTGTAGATAATTTTCCCATAGTCATGTGTATAGAAACAACCAAGTGAGGTAATAAAGCGTTAATTCTACTGATTCTAGCTTGCTCACGTTCATGAGTATGGATATTAGGGTAATCATATAGTCGATAAGATGCATTTGGATCCACACTATGTTTCTTATAGTCTGTGAAATAACTATCCGAGCGAGATAAATAAGCCTTAATAGGTTGTAATTCTCCAGAAAAGTTAGAAATATATTTGGATAATAACTTTTTATAGGCAGTATGATCAGATACATCTAGGGTGAGATCTAAATATTTCTTCACACCGTTAGCAATCTTATAAGTGATTTCATGCTCATAAACACCATTATAAACTGCACCAGGACGGAATGCTTCTGTGTACTTCTGTGTAATGGCATCATACTTATCACCATAAATAGATGATGGTTGCATGGCCAACCCTCCATGTCCAGGATCAACTACAACACGAAACTTATTGGATGAATAAGGAACATCACCATCATCCCTTACAGATGCCGGAGAGACTGTATTTACCTCAGCCACTAAAAGAACTGGAGTAAAGATCGCAAACAACAGAATGCAAATAATAGAATATAGTAGATTACTATTTTCGTGCAATAATATTATTGGTGTCCTCTGAGTCAATTTTATACCTAGTGAGTGTTTGCTTTCTGTCTTGAGATGTAGCAGCAGTGTCCCGCAAAATTGCAATTGCATAAGACTTGGCTGAACGCAAATGACTAATCATGAGAGTATAATACTCAAGAGACTTCATCTGTTCCGCAAAAAATATCTGCTCAAAGGCATGTGCCAATCGATTCTTATTTTTTCTAATTAATTTATAATTAGAATATACTTCTGAGCCAGGCTCCGTGCTCTCAGCAAGTTCCAGTTCTACAATTTTATCTGTACATAAATCAAGCATCTGAGACGCTCTTTTGTAGTAAGAATCTGATAAAGTACTAAACAAACTACGTATGCTGTTATTCATACGTAATAGAATACGGTATGCCTCAACATGTCTCCCTGTATACACCTTCCGTAAAACCTTACCATAATCCGTGCTAATTGCGGATAAGCTTTTTTTATCTGCTTCAGAACCAAAATTGGCAATTATCACTTTCAAAGTATGAATACTTTTTCCATGTTCCTTGTGCAAACGAGATGCATACTGCTTAGCATGAAAAACATCCAGATAACTAGACTTAGGATTTTTATTTAAATCAATCGTTACCTTAGGCAACACTGATTCACCTTGCCCTGTCGCTTCTGGAGTATTTTGTGCAAACAACTCGAAACATCCAAACAATATAAGTACAGTGCAGAAAAATCTAAGCATATAACCTCCAACGTATTGTAGTGGACACACGGTTACTATTCTAGACCCATAATGCAATAATTTTTTATTTTTTATGAGATTCTATCATACCCTTTCCTTAACCTTATGTATCTGCTGTACGAGTAATATATTGGCACAAAAAGGAATAGACCAGCCTGAAGTTGATGTTCTTCAGCAAATACGAGAACAAAAAAAGAAAGAAAAAAAAGAAAGAAAAAAAAATCAACAGAATAATCAGTATAATCAGAAAAGAAAGGAAAAAAAGTTGCATAACAAGATGGTAGATAACTTACCAGGGAGATGGGAAGAAGCGGAGGAAGTAAAAGAAGGGAGTCATGAAGATTTTTTTGGCTTAGTAGCTAGGAATAGTGGCCTATATTTTGGCTTTAATATAATTGATTTTATACCACAGGGCACCTTAGGTATAGATCATATTTTTGCGGAGTATCTATATACTTCTTTCCGATTTCACTTTATCATAACGTCTGTATGTCCCCTTGCAGCAACTATTATACCTGCTATATGTTCTGCTACGCCAAAATTAAGTCTCAGAATATACCAGTACAATCTCCGTTGGTTATTGTTACCGTTTAAATCAGAGTATTCACCATGCATTGGAATGGATGTTATTTATAGGACAATGAATGCCACACTTGCTTCTGATTATACCATACTCCCAGAAGATCAAGTTCTTTCAGAGACACCTACAGTAGAAATAGGAGTTAATTTTGCTGTTAAAAATGTTGTTCTGCAACCAGAAATAGGAATTTTAAAGAGATTTGATACAGGTTTTGCTATCATGCTTATTGTTGGGTACCAGTTTATTGTGTATAAAAAGAACACACTGGAGACAGTACCACTGACGGATGTGGACAATATACTGCAAGAACAAGGAAATCTTTCAGCAGTGGCTACCCAACTCTTAGTAAATGCGATAACAATTGAAGTATCAGTAGGAATAATGTATCTATTTTAGTAAATACGAATAGTGGCTCTCCGATTTTTTTGACGATTTGCGAGTATGGGTTTACCTTGTTTATCAATATTGGGGAATAGAGGTTTTTGATCTGCAAAACCTTGTATGTGAAGCCGATCATTCTCAAAACTATCACCAAGAAATAAATTAAGAATAGACAAAGCACGTTCTGTGGAAAGGTGCCAGTTCGATGGAAATTCTACACTATTGATAGGCACATCGTCTGTGTGGCCTTCTATGGAAAAATTATAAGATGGGGGTAGTGAATGAAACGACTTAATAATAGGCATGATTTTTGCTTGATTACTTTCTGTTATACTTGCAGATGCTGAGACAAATAACAAATCATTTTTAATAATTACATGTACGCCATCTGCTTTGGGCTGAATGAGTACTTTGTCATTTAAATTATGTGCATCGATTACACCTTGAAGTGTCTCTTCTAATTCTTCCTCTGTTGTCTTTTCGTCGCTATACAGTTTCTTGAGGCGTTCAAACTTGGCTGTACTCACATCAGCAGCAGAAGCGATTAAGATGAAAAACACCAATAACAGCGTAACCACATCCCCATATGTAACGGCCCATGAATTCTCATCTATTGTACCCCCTGAATCACTAGAGACAGATAAATAATCACTACGACGGTTTAGCATTTACAAAAATTACTCTTATTTATTACTCTTATCCCTGGCATCAAAATATTTGGGATTTAAATAAAAGCTAGGTTTTCTATTATTCACTAGATTGACCCAGAATTGTGCCTGATCATAAGTCTGTAATTGTAATTTTTTTAGATTTTCTAGACGTGCTATGAAGGGTTTTAAAACGATTGTCCCATAAAAAACACCATAGAGTGTAGTGATTAATGCCAGTGACATATCACTACCAAGATTAGATAAATTTTCCAGATTACCTAATAACTTGATCAAGCCAATTACTGTACCCAATACACCTG
Source organism: Leptospiria bacterium (assembly GCA_965262015.1). Taxonomy (GTDB): domain Bacteria; phylum Spirochaetota; class Leptospiria; order Turneriellales; family CBDBES01. The sequence continues at coordinate 95,427 of OZ253494.1, read as the reverse complement.
CCGAGGGAGCCATGGCTGATAAAACATTTAAAATCTGAATGTTTTGGTTGGTTCTATTTTCGAATTGAATAGCCGAGTATTTTAATAATAATTGGATATCAGGTGCAGACAATTTACTTTCTAACTGATTAATCACAATAGACCACACTGCAGGAATACTTGGTAAACTATTAACATGACTTTTTAAGCCCGAAGGACCTTGTTTATAGAATACATCACTCATCGCCTCTAGATTACTCTGTATCACTCTTAATCGTGACTCTACTTTAGAAGGGGAAGTCCATAATTGGCCTAATAAGCCTAGTACTTTACTCAATCCTTCTGAAGCAAAAACAACCCCTAACAAGATAAAAGAAACAAGCATCAAAGATGGATAATGTATTACATGATACTGAGGCTTGGAAGCTTCTGCCTCCAAGGATACATAAAAAGCGAGGAATAGAAAAAAAATCCCTATTATCTGGGTAACGATGTCAACCAAACGACGCATAATTAAGTACTCTTTTCTTTGAAGCTTGCTTGAAAGTCTTTTTTAAAATTTGCTTTAAAAACTAACACATCTGCCCTGTATGTGTCCTTATCATCATCTTGTAAAGTAAGTAAGAGTGAATTTATAATATCTCTTCTTATATCTGGTATAAAAGTCAAAAATTTCTCTTGTTGTACCTCATCATCCAGAGCATAAATAACACGTGCCAAACTATCATTAGATGTTTGCTCTATTCCTCTCTGTATCGTGGGTGCCTCTAGATTGAGAACATCTTCCATAGTACGCAAATAATAAGAATAGTTAGATTGTAATCCAGGATTCTCGTCTAACACAGTACGCAATTTCTCTTCATCATCTTGTAATGCATCCATGGCTACCCCCACCATGGTCTGCTTATTAGAAAACTCTGCTTTAAATGCACTAACAATGTCTCGCAGTTCTTCTTGTAGCTTGGTAACTATTTCTTTTTTTTGCTGAGGCACCAATGTCTCGCTATTTTGTAGCATGGTAATTAAGCGCACTTTTTCATCATTATCTAATCCCTGAATAGCACCTTGCATTTGTTCTTTTGTAAGATGGTCTAGCATTGCAAATATATCCAGACAACTTTTATTTTCAAACAACTTTTTTAATTCAACATCTGTAAAAAAAGACAATAAACCAAATGGATTTTGTAATCGAAGTTTGCCTATCGTTTGGTAATTTTTCAGCTCACCTACGGTAGCCTTTAAGCGTGATAACTTATCTTTGAGGTCTGTATCATCTACATCTTCTTGGGTTAGTGGTGGTAAGGAAAAATATTGGCTGAATAGGCTACGTAATGGATGTGTTTGTAAACTAAGGTGAATATTTTTTTGATCATCTTCTCTTAACTGAGACAAAAACTTACGAGATATAAAAGGTTCTCGCACAACTTCCTTAGCAAATTCATCCACTACCTCTTGTAACGTTTGCCTACGTAATAACTCTAAAAACTCATCAGAATATTGCTGGCTTGGTGGCGGTGGATCATCTGGTTGCTTCTGGTCAAGTGCTGGTTCATGAGGTTTTTTTTCTGGCTTGTATTGAAACAAGCGCACCAGTAACCATATTAATAGTAACACTAATAAGCTTACAAGTAAATAAGGCCAGTACACGGTAAAAATAGAGGTTACTTTTTCTAAAGGAGTTTTTTCAGGTTCTAATTCGGGCAGCTTCTCTGTGGCAAAACTACTAGTCAAAAAATTCACTGTGGCAATATTACCGAAGCTAGACTGTACTTTATCTAGTACCACTAATTTAGCAGTAGAAATTGCCTCATCTAGTAATTGATCACTCAATAAAACTTTAATGTCTACGCTAGAAAGCTCATCTCGGGCTACGAATTCATAAGATTCTCTCTTCCGTTCACTGCTACGCCTCTTAGAAAAATCAGGTAATACTTCAAAACCTGGAAGCTCAGGCTTCTCGTCGTCATCAATAGGGTTATCAGTAATCACTTCACCTTCAATTAACTCTTTGCCTTTGACTGTTTTTAATTGTATACTGGTAAAAACAGCGTAACTTTTTACGGGTAGATATTGCTTGAGTTCTTGATTTAGTTGTCCAGTAACTAGATTCTCTAAATTAATTTTTCTGATTAAGTTACCGCTAGAATATAAAACAGAGCATGTGATAACCATGGTAACGCCACATAACAAACCAGCGTACTTGTTAAAAACCATCATTACCCCATTCTTCTTCTAAGGCCTTTCTTTTGGCTTTGGCCTTTCTTGTAGCTTCGGTCTTTCTTTTGGCTTTGGCCTTTCTTGTAGCTTCGGTCTTTCTTTTGGCTTCGGTCTTTCTTGTAGCTTCAGCCTTTCTTGTAGCTTCAGCCTTTCCTTTAGCTTCAGCCTTTCTTGTAGCTTCAACTTCTTTAATGGCTAGAGACTCTTTTTGACTTATACTGTTGGGCTGAATAGCTACTACTGAACGAACTGGGCTTCCATCAGAGTTATATTCTGTAATTTTACCAGTAAGTTTTTTCTCAATACCAGCCATAAACTTTATTAGTCCTGGTTGGGAAGCATTGAGTCCAATAGACTCTTTCCAAACGGATACAGCTAATTCTGGTGCACCTAGTAAATAATACAGAGAACCTTTCATTGTTTTAGCTAGATAGCTAGCTGGGAAGCGGAACTCTGTTTCCTCAAGTATTTCAAAACATCGATCATACTCCCCTTTCTGGTATGATAAATTTGCCTTAAAGAGTAAGTTTCTTAGTTTTCTGGGAGAAGCCAAATAAGCTTTTCGCAGTAATTTTTTCAAATCACCTACGTCTGTTTTGTTTTGTCTTTTTAATTCTTTAACATCTAATTCAACAGAATATTCGGAAGAGTTATAATAATTTGGGTTCATCTTTACCGGATAACTTTTACCTCGATAATTAATAATTACTGTCTGTTCACCTTCTTGCACAGAAATAGCATGCACTACACCTGTTAGTAATAAGATTACGCCAATAACAAATATATGTATTTGTTTTTTACACATTGTATCTATCACTTCTCTATCAATACTACCATAAATGGGAACCAAAGCCAACTACTAGAGACCAAGGGAAAGTTCTGGTCTGTCCTTCAGTAAGTGAAAAACTTCTTAAAGCTTCCACACGTAAAAATGTATAGGCACCCACATCAAACTGGGCACCAAAACTGGTTAAAACCTGTCTGGGCAATAGAGGGAAAAGAGAAAGATTCACACGAGTAGTCAAGGAAAATGAGAGCCAATAAATATTATACCTAAATAATTCATTCAAATTGAGTAAAAAATCTATACCCATGGTATAGATACTAGGAATTACTGTAGAGTTTTGTGTAACAAGTACAGAAAGGCCTACCTTACCAATCCCGTATATTCTTTCTCCCAATAGTAAAGAGAATTCTAGTGGATACGCTCTAGGGTCTGAAGTAATTATGGAATGTAGACCAAATGAAACAGTAAAACCTGTTTTAGAAAGAAATAATAAACGACTTTGATATTTTTTTTGCCATGCAGGTCGATCAGAAACACTATCATACAAGTAGAATGCTAAGATTACACGAGTACCCGTGTACAACAACGCTACCTTGGCATAATATTTAGAGTCATAGCTTTTCAGAAGGACATTTAATTTCTCTTTAGGCAAGGCACCTTTTTTAACAATAAATTTACCACCACTAATTTCTGCTCTAGGAGCTGCACATTCACTGCATAGAGGAAAATGAAGATTCTTATACACTAATGATGATAAGGTGTTAATAAAATGGCTTCGGCTATCTGTCTTAAATGTGTCAGACATCTCGATATTTACCAACAAAACCCTATCCGTGATGGAAGCAACATGCCTTAGATCATGCTTAAGCTCTAGCACTACAGAATTAATGGCTTCGTAGATGGGATCAGGAAGACTATGTATTGGCAAAGCCATAAAAAGCCCACATAGGAAACCTATGTAACAGGGGAAACAGCGTAAACAAAACATAAAGATACCAAGAATGGTATCGGAAATTATTCCGAGCAAATAAAGCCCGTCAACAAATTTTACCCTGTAGAGCTATTTCTTCTTATGACGATTAGCGCGTCGCTTCTTCTTACGCTTGTGATTAGCGATCTTCCACTTTTTTCTTTTCTTACCGCTCGGCATAGTTGGTATGTTATTTGTAAGTGACATCAGATGTAAATGCTCTTTTTAACAATTACGTACAATATTCTTGACAGCGACCATAACCATGTAAGTTTCCCATCTACCTCTAATGGATACCAATCGAATCCCTATCTCACATATACGTAATTTCTCGATTATTGCACATATCGATCATGGTAAAAGTACCCTAGCAGACAGAATACTAGAACTGAGTGAAATGATTACTCAGCGTGATAAAAAAGACCAGATATTAGACAGTATGGATTTGGAACGTGAAAGAGGCATCACCATTAAATCTAATTCAGCTAGTTTCCTATTTACATCAAAAAATAAAGAGCAGTATTTATTTAACCTGATTGATACACCTGGCCATGTAGACTTCTCATATGAAGTGGCTCGCTCTCTTGCTGCATGTGAAGGTGTCTTATTACTTATTGATGCGACACAAGGTATTCAGGCACAGACGATTGCAAATTTTTATTTAGCTTTGGAAGCTGATTTAATGATTGTGCCTGTGATTAACAAGATCGACCTACCCGCAGCGAATATAGAAAAAACAAGAAAACAACTAGATACTACCTTGGGCCTGGGCGGGGAAGACGCTGTTTGTGTATCAGCTAAAACAGGTATGGGGATACTGGAACTTGTGGAGGCCATTATACAACATATCCCTGCACCAACCACACACAACACTTCTGGTCTACAAGCTATAATTTACGATGCCTATTATGATGCTTATCGGGGTGTTATAGAAAAGATAAGAATATATGATGGTTCGATACAAAAAAATGATGAAGTTTATTTTATTAATAAAAAAAGAAAAAGCATTATCAATGAAATAGGTATCTGCCAATTAGATTTAGTCCAACTGCCACAACTGTATGCGGGGCAGGTAGGATATATTATAACAGGCATTAAAAATGTTTCAGAAGTTATGTTGGGAGATACCATCGTACATCCGCATAATACAAAGCCTATTACATCTGTTTTTAAATACAAAGAAGTTAAACCAATGGTTTTTTCTGGTTTATTCCCAATCGATGCACAAGATTATAATAAACTTAAAGATTCGATAGAAAAACTAGCTTTAAATGATGCTGCTCTTACATTTGAGCCTGAAAGTAGTAATGCATTGGGTTTTGGATTTCGAGTAGGTTATTTAGGCATACTTCATATGGAAATCGTTAAAGAACGATTAGAGAGAGAATTTGGTCTATATCTACTGACTACTGCACCATCTGTAAAATACCATGTTTATGGTAAAGATAATACCTATAAGCAAATAGATAATCCTAGTCAACTGCCCGAATCTACACAAATGACGCACATCGAAGAACCATACGTAAAAACAAATATTATTACACCAGTGGATTATGTAGGAAATATTTTAGAGCTATTACAAGAGCATAGAGGAGAACACCAATCCTTCAACTATATTGATGCTGAAACAGTTCAAATTATATATTTAGTACCTCTAGCTGAAATGATACTTAAATTTTACAATCAATTGAAAGGCTTAAGTAAAGGTTATGCTAGTCTTGACTATGAATTAAATAGCTATCGTAAAAGCGAGTTAGTTAAACTGGACATTCTAGTACATCAGGTACGAGTTGATGCACTATCTACCATGGTTCATAAAAAAAAAGCAGATACAATAGGACGAGAGATGATACAAACACTAAAAAATGCCATAAAAAAGCACCAATTCCAGATCGCTTTACAAGCTACGGTTGGCAGTAAGGTCATCGCACGAGAAAATATTACAGCGTTAAGAAAAAATGTCACAGCGAAATGTTATGGTGGCGATGTCACTCGTAAAAGAAAGCTACTCGAAAAACAAAAAGAAGGTAAGAAAAAAATGAAAATGGTAGGTAATGTGGAAATCCCCCAAGCTGCTTTCTTATCGGTCTTAAAGAATGACTAAACACAACATTCTCTATTCAGAATTATTCAAAAAGTGAAATCTTTCCTCTAAAGAATGATAATTACTCCTTGTTTTGGTAAAAGACATGATTAAGGGAAACCATAAACAAGTGGAGAGTATACCTAAAGTAATTACTAAGATATTATATATAGCCCAACCATATGCCCATCCCCCAAACCATATCATTTTGAAATACAATAATATTCCCAGTGCGGACATAACACATATATATGATACAAGATAAGGACGCCAATTAACCGTATTTGCTATCATAAGTATTTTCAGTTTTAAAAGCAAGATAGACGGCACTTTTAAAGAATGAGAAAAAGATGGAGCTTCGTAAAGTGAGTTTGAAGAAGATTCTTTGTATGGTGACGGTTGCATAGTTTTATTATTTGATGGAGACAAAGGAACAATACACTGTCTCCAGTATATTATCTAACGCATCCTCCTGTAAATAGAACATCAATAACTAAAAAAACAATAGAAACACCTCTTTCCTACAGTGACCCATGATTATTTTTTCCACATGGTGGGCAAGCATAAAGTTAACACCGGAAATAATTCGAGTCTCCCCAATAACATAAATACAATGAGTACCCATTTACAACTATCGGGTAAGCTAGAAAAATTAGAAGCGGGACCAACAACAGCAAGCCCAGGACCAACATTACCCAAACAAGCAATGGTCATACTGCTCAAAGATTCATAATCTAGACCAGAAAAGCCTAATAAGCAAACTCCAACAAAATAAACAATGATGTAGATAATGACAAAGCCATGGATCGTGGAAATTACATCCTTACTTAAACTATCTTGCCCTAATCTCACTGTGATAATCTGCTTAGGGTGAATGGCTCGACGTATTTCGTTAAAGGCTTCCTTCCCCATCACCATTACACGGATGATTTTTATTCCTCCAGCTGTAGAACCTGCCATACCACCAAAAAACATGATAAAAATAATCAAGCTTTTTGAAAAAGAAGGCCACTTGTTATAGTCTTCAGTCGCAAATCCAGTACCCGTCAATATAGAGATACCTGTAAAAGTTGCATGTCTAAAAATCGTACTAAAATTATTATAGATATCGGTACTATATAAATCGTAGCATAAAGCCATGATCACACAAAGAGTAATACCCAGATAATACCGGAATTCATTATTGTTCCAGTAAGCTCGTTTATCGCCGGTGAGAAATTTATAGTGTAGAGAAAAATTACATCCTGCTAAAAACATAAATAGCGTGATGATTGTTTCAAAACGAAGATAATGAGGGTGTGCCTGCTCTTGATAATAAGACCCGATGGAGGCATTGAGGGGAGAAAAACCACCAGTAGATAAAGTACCAAAACTATGACATAGTGCAGAAAATAGATCCATACCATTAAAATGTAATAACAAAATTTGTAATACTGTTAATCCGGTATAAGTAAAATAGAGGTTTCGTGCTGTTTCAGATATACGGGGCATTAATTTCTCGGGTGTAGGCCCTGAGACCTCTGCTGAAAAAAGATGCATGGTACGATTACTCATAGTTGGTAAAATCGCTAGTGTTAATACAATAATACCCATCCCACCTAACCACTGCGAAAAAGAACGCCATAATAAAAGTGTATGACCTTTATTAGCGATCACAGTAAAAATAGATGCACCCGTCGTAGTAAAACCACTTATACTTTCAAAATAGGCATCCGTAAAAGAAGAGACCACACCCGAGAAATAGAAAGGTAAGGCACCAATAAAAGCAACTAACATCCATCCAACACTAGCTACCACATAACCCTCTCGATATGTAAGTTCCTGGTCTAGACGATTTCTACCTAGAAAACGCCCAATAAAAGCTAATAGTATACTAATTAGGCAAGCAATGAAGAAAGGAATTGCCTGATTCTCATTAGGATAAACACTAATGGCTACCACAATAAAAATTACAAGAATACCAGAATTAATTAACAGTAAGGTACCTAAGATAAATGACAGTATTCGATAATTCATTGCTTAATATATTAACGTTTTTGAAGTAAAAACTTAGCTTCCTGCCGTATCAAATAATGGGAATGATTTTTTTCTAGTTCCTTCAATAAGATAATTATTCGCTTGTTTTTATATTTACTAATAATCCCCATAAGACATATTAAAATACCTTGTGGACTAGCCTGTTTTAACTGATGACGTAGAACAGGTAAAACTTTCTCTGCATCATTATACCATTTTAATGTAGCACCAATCTGGATAAGCACTTGAATATTGCCTTCTTCTATGCTAGCAAGGATATTAGCGAAGTATCTTTTACGCTGTTTCTCTCCTTTAAATAAACGTACTGATTTGTATACTTGCTCGCGTATGAGCCAGTCATCTGAATCACGCAATGTAAACAAAATATCAAGATTAGCTAGGTTGGTAGTGTCTACTACAAAAAGTTGCAAAGCCTCCAAGCGTATAGCAGACGAATGAGACATGAGGAGTATATGATTTAACTCTTTTAGGCTGTTATATTTTACTCTCACTAAATATCTAATGCAGGCAATGACCACATTAGAATATCTAGACTGACAACCCAGTTGAATGATCTTGAGTTGGGATTGTGTAACAGGAGGGAATCTTTCATTTCTAAAATACTTAACCTGTTTGGGCCAACTACCTGCTTGATAATCCTTGACGGTAGTTGCGAGGACAATATTTAATGTACGACATTGTTGACACAATATTATGACGAATAAGTATAATAAACAACTCTTAGCAAACATGATAGATAGGTGTTTCCAAGTAAATCATTGACAAGACAAAGACAAAGAAGGAAACATGGGGCAATTATGCTGACTCCCTTAGCGTTGCACCTAAGAGATTGTTTTTTGAAGCGACTAAGTAAAGCAAAATATATACTAATCGCACGTTATTTACTCGTTGGTATTATTAGTTTAATCGCTAATGGTGTATTCTTCTTCACATTCTCTATCTTTGTATTCCCGATTGTGCTGGGATACAAAACCATATACACAATACTGGATCTCACTCCCCCTGTTGGGTTGACAGTGGCTACAACCAGTCGTAATATGATTATTAATAATGTGATTGCTTTTTTGGGGGGTAATTTAGTATCCTATATAATGAACGCAAATTGGGTGTTTCAATCTAGACAACATCATGTTTTTAAGGAGTTCTTTTTGTTCTATGCCGGTGCGAGCATTGCTATAGCGGTAGGAAGTGGTGCCATGATGATATCAAATCATATCTTTCACCTTGGGATAGTAGTGTCGTACTATATTAGCCTGTTGGTTGCTGGGATATCTAATTTTATCATCAGAAAAAAAGTGATCTTCTGATGGCACGTAGTCTAATTGATATAAATTCTGGATGTCTCCCATAAAAATTGTTAACCTGATAGAACTGGATAAGTTTGCATTTTCCTTTTGTAGAATATTGACTCTCCCCTGTTTTGTACTCCTTGCTGGGTCCTTAGGAGCTGGTAAAACTGCTTTTGTGCAAGCGTGTTGCAAACATATGAATATTAGAGAACATGTTAAATCACCGAGCTTTAATCTCCTCAATATATACCACGGAATCCATCAAAAACAAAAGACGATCATTTACCATGTAGACCTGTATCGTCTCTCCTCGACAGATAATCCAGAAGAAAAAGAGTTATGGCAACCAGAGGTTGAAGATAATTTTATTTACTTTGTCGAATGGTTCAAAATTTCACAAAATCAATGGGACATTTTAGCAAAAGCATGGACAGCAGACATTCTACAAGTGGATATTACGGCACACCATCTTACACAAGAACGTGAAATAACATGGCAATCCTTGAAATATGCATAACCCACGGAATGTTATCCTTGTGGTTGAAGCTTCTTCCATATTTATTTATGTTGCACTATGGCAAGTGCAAGATTCTTCTTGGAATACAATAGACGAACGACTAGTTCGTATTGGACCTACCCCACATATCCTTAGAGGCGACAAAGAGCTGTCTAAACAAATAACCAAGGACAACTGGATGTATCCAATAATAAAAGACCTCTTGGAATGCAACCAATTGATTCAGACGAACTACATTATATTAGGAGAGGGTCCTGGCTCATTTACCACATTGAGGGTAAGCCATGCCTTCATACGCACCTTAGCTATGCTATGGCAGGCACAGATTATCCCTATGCCATCTTTATCATTTTGGCACAAAGCCTTTCAGCTCACTCCTCAGGATATGCTTATTATCTGTATACATACGAATATGTATTATGGTTGGTTGCCTAGTAAAACAGATCCATTCTTAGCATATAATCATACATATTGGTTAAACTACTTAAAAGATAGCCCAAACAAGAGTTTTGTTTGGTTATATACTACAATCAAACAAACTCTAGTGCAGAATCTTTCCTGGCCCTATTCTTCATTCCTTCAGATCGAAGATATTCAAAACTTTAGCTTGCCTGTAGATCATGAAATGTTAGAAAACATAAGTATACCATGGGAAAAGGCCTTACCAAAGTATGGCCATAGTAGTTATGTGAAATGTGCTTAGCTTATGGGACTACAAGATAATTTATTACTTCAATATCTGCACCATAATTCTGGCAGAACATTACCACTCCACAAAATTGAACAAGACATCTTTTCTTTGTATAGGAGACAGAGGCCTGCCAAAGGTAAAAATAGTATGAGTAAGTTGGTAATTAAAATGGAAGAAGACCTAGTTGAACTTACCCATTTTGGACTTATCCAACAAGATAATTATAATATTCACATCAAAAAGCCTTTTCTACTCAAAGCTCAAATATCAACTTCTCGTTCTGGGTATGTCTTTGGCATTGGTGCTTTCCCGTATGATATATTCATACCTGCTCATAAAAAACTAGGTGCCTTTCATAAAGATCAGGTTCTGATTCGCTTGAAAGACAAAAGACGTGGTAAATATGAAGGAGAGGTTGCTGAATTAGACAAACGATTTACTAATATCTTTTTTGCTAAAGTGATTCAGAAACAAAAAGCACATTTATATCTTATCCAATTAATCGATCTATTAGACCAACCATTTGCCATATTAGATCTTAAAATCACCAAAAAACAAGAAAACAAACAATCATATCCTAATATTAAAATGAACACCTATGTCATTGTTAAAATGCATGAAAGCACAATGCGTAGTGCTATACCCAAGGCAAAGCTTAAACCTCATCAGTCAAGTATAGATAACATAGTAGTATGTAGTCTACAAGAGGTCTGTAATAAGCAAGATGAAGCAAATGATTTTAAACGGGTTTGTGTAAAATATAATTTATTGGATATTTATCACAAAAAAGAAAAAGTGAAAGAATCCAATGTTCAACAGAGATTTACAGCAGGATTAAAGGACACTGATAGGCGTGATTTAACCCAAGTATTTACCTGTACCATTGATGGAGATACTGCCAAAGATTTTGATGATGCAATTTCATTAGAAAAACATAAGGGGGATATTATCTTATACGTACACATTGCTGACGTATCTTATTTTGTCATGCCTGATTCGTATCTTGATAAGCAAGCATATAACAAAGGTAACTCTTATTACATTGGTAACCATGTGCTATCAATGTTACCTCCTATCTTATCAGAAGAATATTGTAGCCTAAAGCCACAGACCAAACGACTTGCTTTTACATGTCAAATCACCTTCTCCTCTTCTCTTAAGGTAAAGAGTTTTGAATTTTACAAATCTATTATTTATATTGATACACGATATACATATAATGAAGCAGAAACACATGCAAAAAATAAGAAATCTCTATTGTATCCCCTCTTTCGTTTTACACAAGAACTACGTCAAAAACGATTAAAAGAAGGTGGCATAGAACTAGAAATTGGTGAAACAGAAAAAATATTAGATAAAGATAATAATGTTATTGGGTTACGATTAACGTCAAGATTAGTTTCTAGCCAACTCATTGAAGAATGTATGCTACAAGCAAATATTGCAGCAGCCCGTTTTTTAAGAGAAAATAAAATCGCAGGAATACATCGAGTACATCCTGCCATGAAACAAGAAAAAGTCACCATACTTAATCAAGTTTTAGGCCTGTTTGCTAGTAAATTTTCTCTTAAAGATATAGGATACAAAGGTATTTACAAAGCGATTCAATCCATTAGTAATAAAAATTATAAACTCATGTTTCACTATATTTTATTACGTTCTTTTGAGCAGGCTATTTACTCAAAAGACCCTTTAGGACACTGGGGTTTAGGCTTTCAAAACTATACTCACTTTACTTCACCCATACGACGCTACGCTGATTTAGTGGTACACAGACAAATAGAAAGTTACTTAAGTAAAAAAAAATCAGCTTATCAGAGTCAACATTTAGACATAATTTCTGCTTACATATCAAAAAAAGAACGCCTAGCCATGGAAGCAGAAAAATCTATGCAGAAAATGATACAAATACGTTTTATGCGAAACTATATAAAAACACAATTCTACGCTTTTTTAGTAGGATTTAATGCTGAAGGATTATTTATTATGTTAGAAGAATCTATGATGGATGGCTTTATACCTCTGTCAGATTTTAGTAATACTAAAGAAATGCATAGCTTGGATAACTTTAGAGTTACTCTACCTAAATGGCAAAAAACATTAATTGTGGGTACTAAGTTAAAAGTCTCCTTAGAAAAAATAGATTGGGAACATTTAAGAAATATATTTTCTATTCAAGAAATTTATACGAAATAAACACTACCTCATTCACTTATAATAATTTTTATAAAACTAATAGTTTTCTATTGACACAATATCACTATCAACCAGATATAATTCTATGTCTAATTATGTAATACCTGAACTAAAAGATAAAGTGATTATGATTACTGGTTCCGCACAAGGAATAGGTAATGCTATCGCTCACAAATTTTCCGAACAAGGTGCCAAGATTGTTATCATTGATATTGATCAAGCGATGGCCGAGACGGCTGTAGCAGAAATTAAGAACAAGGGAGGGCAGGCAGTTGCAAAAGTCTGTGACGTCACTGATTTTGAGTTGGTGGGCAAGACATGTAGTGAAGTTCACGAATCGTTAGGTTCCATTGACGTATTGATAAACAATGCAGGGATTATTAAAGATGGGTTATTTATTCGAATGAAGCCTGAACAGTGGCATAAAATTATTGACATACATCTAAACGGTACCTATAATTTCAGTTTCCATGCGGCACAGTACATGAGAAAAGCAAAAAGTGGTAACATAATTAATATATCTTCCATTGCTGCAGAGGGAAATCCAGGACAGGCAAATTATTCATCAGCAAAGGCGGGTATCATCGGTTTGACTGGTGCTCTAGGAAGGGAATTAGTTGCCTTTGGTATACGTGTAAATTGTATCAAGCCTGGTCTTATTGATACTAAGATACTTTCTAGTATGCCTGAAAAAAAAGTTGAAGAGTTAATAAAAATGGTTCCAATGGGTAGAGCGGGTAATGTAAATGAAATTGCAAATACAGCCTTATTTTTAGCTTCTGACCTATCCTCTTATATTACAGCAGAGGTCATTAAAGTCAGTGGTGGTTTCTAAGTTCATACAAATTAGAGCTTTAGCACATTTCTGTTGATATACATTACATTCATTACCTAGCCAAGGTTGATCCTACTGATAAATTTGTTTTTTATAAACTTATTGATAATCATGTGTATAAGTACTTATATTGATTAACTTTTTATTTTTAGCTGTCCTTCTTAAAAACATTAAAAGTAAGGAGAACGACTAATGAAAATTCATTACAAACAATGGATACTTATCAATCAATGTTTATCAGAGAATATGAGTTATAGAAAAATAGCTCAAAAAATCAATATATTAAATTTTTCTGTCTTTTATGAGATAAAAATAAAATTAATCAATGGTATATAAGAAGGCCCTATTAGCTCATACAAAGATTTAAAAAACTATTTTAGATGAGAATACTACCAAGAATAACTAAGAAGATATTTTGACAGAAAGACAGACCATAAGACAAAAAAATATATTTAGTTCTTGCTACATAATAAATAATATGTGTAGGTTATCCTTGCAAGGAAAAACTGCTAACCAAGTCTATTCTGTCTAGAACCAATGCCAGATCTCCACAAAATTAAATTTTCATGATATATAATATGATTACAAAATATATAAGTTATGGATACAAATAGAAAATTTCATCTGCCTAACATAATATTTGAGAGATGCTAGATACTTTAAAATACTTACAGATTAATGAGATATTTTTTAGCATTCAGGGTGAAGCTAGTTATATGGGATACCCTTGTATTTTTATTAGACTTATGGGATGTAATCTACGGTGTACATGGTGCGACACGGCCTATGCTTTTTATGAAGGTAAAAAAATGAGCATTGCACAAATCTTAGAAATAATTTTATCTTATCCTTCTAAGTTAGTGCAAATTACAGGTGGTGAACCATTATTACAAGAGAATACTTATGTACTCATCAAAAATTTACACCAAGCAAAATATAAAATTTTACTAGAGACGTCTGGTGCAACCAGCATACAAAAAGTGCCTCCTTATGTGCATATTTCTATGGACTTAAAAGCACCAGGATCAAATGAACAAGATAAAAATTCTTTAAGTAATATAGATTACTTAAAGAGAACAGATGACATTAAGGTTGTCATTGCTAATATAGCTGATTTTGAATGGGTAAAAAATATTGTTCAACAATACAACCTATTTGAGCGTTTTGATATGGCTCCTATTTTGCAACCAGTGTTTAATAAGTTTTCACTAAAGGAACTAGCTAATCTTATTCAATATAGTAGCTTACCTTTTCGATTGGGAATACAACTACATAAGTTTATCTATCCAGAAAGTACTAGAGGAGTATGATGCAAATACAACTTGACTTTCGTTTTGACTCAGCACATTTTCTACCGTATGTTCCAGATGGTCATAAATGTAAAAAATTACATGGTCATACCTATCATTTAACAACCAGTATTATTGATGATGTCAATGAATATGGTTGGATAATGGATTTTGCCCATATACGAGATTGTATTCAGCCTATTCTTAATAGGGTTGATCACTGTTTACTAAATGCTATACCAGGATTAGAAAATCCTACAGTGGAAAATATTAGTAAATACCTTTATACTAATATCAAACAAGTATTACCCAATTTAGGCTATGTTACCGTTCATGAGACTCCTTCAAGTAGGTGTATTTATCCTGGTATCTTATGAAAAAAGGTAATCGATCATGTATTATATTACTATCTGGTGGGATTGATTCAACTACATGCCTATACATCGCAAAAAAAAAAGGATATCATATTACAGCACTTAGTTTAGATTACCAGCAAAATCATGCTCTTGAGTTATTATATGCTAAACAAATTATAGCAGAGTGTGATATTCAAGAACACCATATTTTTAAGATCAATTTGTCTCAATTAGCTACATCTTCTTCTCTGATAGAGAATTCTCATTTAGAAATTCCACAAAATAATTCTTCTCCTTACAAAACTAATTATCATATACCCAACACATATGTACCTGGGCGTAATTTAATTTTTTTGTCTATTGCTAGTTCCATTGCTGAAAACAAAGATATTTATCATATATTTATGGGAGCCAATATTGTAGACTACTCTGGCTATCCAGATTGTAGGCCAAAATTTTTACGCCAATTTCAAAAAACAGTATATTATGGTAGTAAATTAGGTAGAGAAAAAAAACAAAAAATAAAAATACATTCTCCTCTTCTATACCTAAATAAAACACAAATTATACGCAAGGGAATGGAACTTTCTATCCCTTACCACAAAACATGGTCTTGTTACAAACCAGTGAACAAACAACCTTGTCATTTATGTGATTCATGTATGATACGTCAGAAAGCATTCTCAGATTTGGATATAATAGATCCATTACTAGAACACCTTAAAAAAACATGAAAGATATATTATTTAAATTAAAAATGAAACTCCTATATATTATTCTGAACTGCTTTTTGAAGATTAATTAAGTGCTCTTTTTTAACTTTATCTAAGTTAAAGTTAGGACTAGTTAAAATCATATTGATATAAACTAAAACCTCTTTTTTCTGGCGCAACTTATAAGTTACTTCTACTAATGACATAAGTATAGGGGGAGTTCTCTTTGATTCAGGAATATTTTTTAAAATATTATAGGCTTTACGATAAAGCTTGAGAGATAATAATGAGTTAACTGCTGCAATCTGCAAATCAATATCATTATCATACTGGATCAAAGCTTTTTCTTTATACAACATATAAGCACGTTTGTATTCTTTAAGTTCAGTATAATATCCTCCTAAGGTGAGATAAATTTTTTTAGTTGGAAATAGTGGTAAAGCATCAGTAAGTATTTTTATAGCTTTTGAGCCTCCTGCTATTCGTGCTAAAATTATATAAATATCCTCTGCATACTTTTGATCTTGTTTAGATAAAGTATTTAAAGACATCTTTAGCATATCCTGTGCGACATGGCTAGTAATTGTACTTTGAGCAAGCAATTTACCTTTCCCATATAATGCAAGAGGTTGCTTAGGCTCTTGTTTCAATGATTTTTCAAAGAAAGTTAATGCAGTAATTTCTTCACCCTTCTCTAAGTGCTTAATACCCTCTTGTGCTAGCTTATGTGAAAAGTTACAAACTACAGTGGAAGATATACATAGAATAATACTTAGAAGGAGTTTTTTACTTTGGGACATCACTTTTTCTTTCAACCAGTGATGTAGGTTCCAATGACAAAGAATCTATTTGCCATTTAGCTATTGTCACCCACTCGGGTAGTTGGGTACTTTGGGCTATAAAACTATCATATTTATCAGGACCATAAATCTCAAGAGAAAGTTGATCACCCGACGGAACATTCAATATAATCTTAACAAACAATGGCAGTTTAGGTTGTTTACTTTGAAAAACTTTACCTTCTAAGACAGACAATCCTTTTAACAGAACAGATACTTTACTAGCAACAGGGATACCATGACGAGTACCTGACTTATCAAATTTCCACATTCCATCCGACTTGAGTATAGTATAATTATACTTACCCTGAACTTTCATAGAATTAATATTAGAAGCTGAGAGATAAAAAAGTTTTTTATCTCTGTACTCAGAGATACTTTTGCTCCATCCCACTTTTAAATTACCTTTAACAGAATAAATATCTGCTTTTTCTGCCAAACGCATTAATGTAGTAGATCTAGTATCACCTGGCTTGCCTACAAAAATACTAACCATAGTCTTGTCACCAGACTGCAAAAGAATATTCAAAGCATTTTTACCTATTTCAAATTTTTCCTGGTCTGCTTTACGAGACGACACATTACGATACTCTCTCGCTTCAAAAAGTTCATCTAAAAGTTGTTTTATCTTTCTAGTGTCAGCACGATAATACTTAGTATTCTTTTCTTGTTTAGTTACTGAATCACTAACTTCCCATTGATCTTTAACGTAGCGAAATAATAATCGTTTTTTACCATCCTCTTGAACAATAACACGATCAACACTCTTTAGATTAATATGACGTAATATCTTTTTTGCATTTTGATAGCTTTCTTCAAAAATACCAAAGGGATCATTCACAAAAAATCCCAAAGTAAAAAGGATAATACATAATATAGACAGAGTATAATTAATATTTTCCCGGACCCAACAAACAATTATCTTCATTATGCCTCCTGGTAAGCGTAGTTATACACCTTAGATTCTAATCTCTTACGTCGTATAAAACGCATAAGTGCATAAGAGAAGATTGCCATCAAAGGAATTAAAAAATTAAGAATAGTCCATATCTTCTGTTCCCATGGTTGTAAATCTGGCAAAACAGGATCTGAAACATTTTTACGTCGAGAGGCAACTAACTCGTCTAGACCATTCATAACATCAATTGAAGAAATTAAGAATGGTAAATTACCCATATTACCCTGTCCTGCTTGCTGTAAGAAAGTATCTGTTAAAAAATATGGAGTTCCGAGTACCATAAGGTGAGCATTATTTTGACTAGATTTCATATAATTAGCACTACTAGCCTTTTGGGGTAATTTTTTATCTTGGAAGAAAGAAAAGAACGCACCGTACACATGAGACGCTATGTTACGCTTCTTCGCCCCATACTCATTCACTAAATCTTGTTTGGTACCTTCCTTCTTTTTATACTCATCTAACTTGACCTGTAAAAATCTGGGATCAATCATAATGCTTTTATCAGAAGCACGTGCCTCTGTGCTAGTATGAGCTAGCACTTGAATAATACTTTTTTTATTATCTTCAAGATTAGGTAAAACCCGTCCTTGATTTAACTTAATACTGCTACTCCATGGAAACAACAAGCCTGGTATGTCCTCAGTTATAATATTATCTTGCCCAAGGCCTTCATTTGGTATAACCAACCAAACAGGGTAAGATAACCTTTGGACCAAAAAAGGATTACCTGGAGCTGGTTTACGAATGGGTAAATAACTCTTGGGTTCCAAAATCATATTATACTCAATTTCAAAACCATAATGTTTAATAAAATCTATGACACTAGAGTCTGTATTGCTGGTAGAGCCTCGTTGTAATTCAATATTTAATCCAGAAACAGCAAAAAGTACATTTCCACCTTGCATAATGAACTGATCAATTTTAAATTGATCTAAATCCGATAACTTATTAGGACCAACTACTAAGAGGGTAGTAACATCGGATGGGATATCTTCTTGAGACGTATCTACAAGTTTAATACTCCCGTAAGCCGGTGAAACGACACTATTTAAGAACTTTAAAGAACGAGCAGGATTATATGGAGGACGTGGAAGCCCAGGTATGTTAGGAGGCAAGTTATAGTAAGTAAACTGCCCATGCCCCGCAAGTAGAGCAATACTTCTATCTCTGGGATATACCATTTTATGAATACGACTAGTAAGATCGTACTCAAGTATGCGTACGTTAAGTAAATTCTCAATTGTCTCACCTGTGTTTCCATGCGAAATAACCAAGGCAAGATAAATAGTCTTAATTTGGAAATCTCCCTTTCCCTGTACCCCTATTTGAGAACGTTGGACAGATAGCTGATTAGCTCGTTCTAATGCATCAGGATCTGTATCTGGATCAAGAAAAATTAACTTTAATTTTCCCTTGGATGCTGAAGCATACTCCTTCAAAAAGTCTTTGAGCTGTTGAACAGGCTGCAGATAAATATCAGGCACTTCTTCAGAAATAAAGGCCTCTAAAGTAACTGTTCCGGGCAATTCCTTTAAAAGTTTTTTAGTTGAAGAGGTTAACCGCAAGCGACCTGTTTGCGACAAATCATATCTCAAATATAAACCAAAACTTACCCAATTAAGCAGGAGGAATAAACTCACCACTAAAAATAATCTAACCTTCTGGCAAGAGACATACATAGCTAACATATTTTTCATAATTTAATAACTATCTCCTATTTTCTATATCTCTATAATTTAGGTACAATAAAAATGTTGAAAAAGAGATAAAATAAATAACATCACGAGTATCAAATAGGCCACGAGCTAAGGAATCAAAATGCCAACTGGCTGATAAAAAAGCAAACAAAGGAGATAATACTCCCATCAATTGTAGAAAAGGTTGGTAACCCATGATAAAGAGTATAAAGCAAGCGACTAGTGACACTAAAAATGCAATGATCTGGTCTTGAGTAAGCCATGAGATATAAAGCCCTAGTGCAATATAAGATGCACCTAATAACAATGCCCCTAAATAACCTCCAATAATTAAAGACCAGTCTGGACTAGACAAGATACTAAGAGTAATGGGGAATATGAGGGTTGTAGATAGACCTATAAGTAAAAAAGTGACTGCTGACAAATATTTACCAATAATAATCTCTATAGTACTGAAAGGCAAGGTAAATAGTAGCTCAATAGTACCTGATCGCCTTTCCTCTGCCCATATACGCATTGTAACAGCTGGAATAAAAAATATAAAAGTAATGCGCATAAAGGAGAACAAGCTATCCAATGTAGCTTTTTGCATATCCCAGAAGCGCCCCAGATAGAAGACCATAAAGTTAAGCACAAGAGAAAAAATAATAAGCGATACATGGCCAATAGGCGTATTAAAATAATTCATTAATTCACGCCGGAATACAACCATAATATTAGAGCAGGAAACCATACTATTCTTTTGTTTATCACTCATTATTGCACTCACCTATTATTTAGTTAATTGTCCAAATGTATCTTCCAAAGAGTGTTTTACACCTACCAACTCTAATAATACATAATTGTTCTTCACAGCAATCTGAAAAACATCTTCTGCTGTTTGTTGTGTTAGCGTCAACTTTAGGGAAGTGTGTTTACTATCAGGAAGATTCTCTACATCCTCGTTGCTAACATCAAGTGCTTTAACAAAGGTATCATAAATTCCATGAGCTTGCCCTTTAATAGTAACATTATATATCTGAACACCCTCTTTTAAATTAGACAGAGCATTTAGAGATTTATCTAGTACTATTTTACCATCGTGTATTATAATAGCTTGTTTGCAGGTTGCCTCAATTTCAGATAATATGTGAGTGCTAAGCACAATAGTTTTGTTTGTAGCAAGGCTTATAATTAGGTTTTGTATCTCTTTAATTTGATTTGGATCCAACCCAGAAGTGGGTTCATCTAGAATTAGAATATCTGGATCATGTATCAAGGTGCCAGCAAGACCAACACGTTGTTTGTAACCCTTGGATAACTGTGAGATAGGTCTATAATAATATTTCTGTAAACCTGTTACTTCTACTGTATACTCAATACTTCGTTGAACCACAGAAGCATCTAATTGACGAGCTTGCGACACAAAATGCAGGAAGTCACAAACAAGCATATCTACATAGGTGCAGTTGTTCTCAGGTAAATAACCTATGCGTGATTTGATTTCACGGAGATTTTTTTGTATATTAACCCCGTCTATCTCTATGATACCGTCCGTAGGCTGATAATATCCAGTAAGCATACGCATAGTGGTAGTTTTTCCAGCCCCATTAGGCCCAAGAAGACC
Organism: Leptospiria bacterium; assembly: GCA_965262015.1. Lineage (GTDB taxonomy): Bacteria > Spirochaetota > Leptospiria > Turneriellales > CBDBES01. The sequence continues at coordinate 74,365 of OZ253494.1, read as the reverse complement.
AACAATGTCACCCTTCTCAATAGAAAAACTGACTCCATCCACTGCTCTAAGAGTGCCAAATAATTTAACTAAATTATTAACTTTTAACATCAGAATTATTTTAGACACCCACGCCTAAATACAGTTCATGCGTCAAGAATATTTTCAAGTAAGAATAATTTATATTATGGAAAGTATAGAGTTCGATAGTTTAAGATGTTCATAAGCCGTTTTTCTTAAAAATATTAAAAGTAAGGAGAATGACTAACAAAATTCATGACGAATAACGGATATTGATTAATCAATATTTATCAGAGAATATGACATATCAACATAATAACACAAGAAATTAATATATCTAAGTCTATCATACGGTATAACAGTAAAATGAAATCTATAATACACAATTCTTAACTCAAGTAATAAACAGAGTACTTTAAAATGATATATTACATATTATTAATAAATTGATAAAAATAGCACCTAAAACGATATCAATGTATCTCAAATATAAATATCCCAGGGGCAGGTTAAAACTAAGTAGATTTTACATGAAACTTTCTATAATGGTAATCTTTTCATACAAGGAGGGGGAAGGTTATATCGCTGAAAAAGGTACCAATATATGCCTTCTAAAAATAAAAAAAGGGGAAACTGCTAACCATGTCTATTCTGTCCATAACTGGTGCTGACTATTCAAATAAAATCTACCAGTTAAGAAAGAAAAGTGATTGCATAACTCTTTGTTATTTAGTACAGTGGGATCATCTTAATGGCTACAAGAGTTAAATACTATGGAGTCAGGGGCTCAACCCCTGCTATTGGATCTGCCTTTATAAAATTTGGTGGCCATACAACATGTGTCTTTATCGAACATAATAATACGAAAATTATTATTGATGCAGGCACTGGCATCAGATCTCTATCTAATGAAATTAAGCAATTGTACGGTCCAGATGAAGTCATGCATTATAATATGCTTTTTACACATACACATTGGGATCATATTCAAGGTTTTCCTTTTTTTGAATCTGCATATTCTTCTAACACGACTATAGATATTTATGGTATGAATAAACCTATGAATACTATACCTGATCATGGTGATCAGAAATTCAATGCGATAACTAATCAAAATAGTAATAATTGTTCTATTGAACAAGCTTTACAAATGCAACAGAACTACATGTATTTCCCTATTGGGATTAGTTCCATGCCTGCAAAGAAACAATTTTTTCATCTTAATGATATTAGTAGATACTACATTGATGATATTATCATAGATACTATTCGATTACCCCATCCAAATGAGACAGTTGGGTTTAAGTTTACGTTTGGCAAAAAAAAAGGTATATTCTGTTTTTGTACGGATATAGAGCATAATGATAAAGTCATTGAACGACTTATCGATTTTACTCAAGATATTGACGTATTGGCATATGATTGCCAATATACTCCTGAAGAATATAGCAACGGTAAACGGGGTTGGGGACACTCAACTTATGCAATAGGTACCCGTATTGCAAAAGAAGCTAGAATAAAAGAGCTACATATGATTCATCATGATCCTTATCGTGGCGATAATGACCTAATTGAATTAGAACGGCATGCTAAAAAGATTAACGTAGAAACAATTGCTGTTAGAGAAGGGCATACCATCATATTCTAGATAGTGGTTTTTTTGCCCGAAAAGGGAGTCGAACCCTCACGAAGAATTATCTTCACAAGTCCCTCAAACTTGCGTGTCTACCAATTCCACCACCCGGGCTAAATTATTATGTGCAACAAACAATATTATTTACCAGAAGCGGTAACTTCAACAGGCTTTCTTTTAGCGACAACATTAGTTTTAGGTGCATCAAGCCTATCTACAAATTCAAGCAAAGCCATGGGGGCTTTATCATTGGTTCTGTTACCAATTTTAATAGCTCTAGTGTACCCACCTGGTCTATCTTTAAAACATAAGGCAATCTCATTAAATATCTTATTCAATAACGCTTTATCAGAAATATAACGAGTAACAAGACGTATATTATGTACCTTTTTACTTGCTTCAATATCATCCTGTAAATTATATCTAGCCTTAGTAATAATTTTCTCAGCTAATTGTTTAAGAACTTTAATTCGTGGAATGGTACTTATTACTCTCTCATGATAAAATAAACTTCTCAATAAATTTTTTAACATCGCATTCCTATGCTCTTTAACTCGATGTAACTGTTTAACTTTATTACTTTTACGCATAGATAGTCTCGCTCACAACTCAAAGAATTAGTCTATGTCTTGAATACCAAAGGAAAGTTGCTTTTCTGCTAGCTTATTTTTTAATTGCAGAAGAACTTTATCTGAATAACTTTTACTTTTCCTCAAGTCCTCTTCATAACAACAAATTAGATCACCAACAGTTTTGACATCTATACTCTTCAATACTGCCACTGTACGCACGGAAATATCCAGAACTTCAGTTAATTCACCTAGTACCTCTTTATACTTTGTATTATCTTCTGTTAGCTCCTCTTCTTCATACAAGTCTTCTTCAAAATTAATAAATATAGTTAAGTGCTCTTTTAATATCTTAGCAGCATAGGCGACAATATCTTCTGGTGCATAGGTACCATCCGTCCAAACATCAAGAGTCAGCTTATCATAATCAGTTCTCTGGCCAACTCGAGTTTCAGAAGCTTCAAACTTTACCTTTCTCACGGGAGAAAAGAAGGCATCAATAGGAATAACTCCAACTTCATCTGTAAAATTTTTGAGTAAATCTGCAGTAACAAATCCCCTACCACGAGCTATCTCAATTGTAATATCCAGAGAAGCATTCGCTTCAGTTAAATGAGCTAATACTAGATCAGGATTCACAACTTCAATGTTACTATCTATATTAAAATCACCTGCTATCAATAAACCAACGCCTTGCTTAGTTACCTGTACAGTCACATTGGCATTCTCATAAAGCCTAATACGCATACGTTTTAGATTTAAAATAATACGTGATACATCTTCAATGATACCAGGTATTGAGCTAAATTCATGGTCAATACCATCAATTTTAATGGCTACCACTGCTGCACCCTCAATATAAGACATCAAGACACGTCGTAATGCATTACCTATGGTAACACCAAAACCTTTTTCAAAAGGTTCTGCTACAAATCTAGCATAAAATTTTTGCTTATCTGCACAATGAAACTCAACCTTCTCAGGACGTTTTAGTCCTTTCAATAAATTCTTGGGTACAACCACAACCCCTTCGGTTTCGGTACTATTATCCATCTCTTCCATAACTATACTACAAATATCTCCTCAAATATAATATCTTACTTAGAATAAAGCTCAACAATAACCTGCTCTTTAATTGGTATATCAATACTAGAACGTGATGGCATTTGTACCACCTCACCTGATTTTCCATCATCAGCCATCTTGACCCAATTAGCAACGAGACCCACGCCACGGGCCAACTCAATGTTCTCTGCAACAGCTGTAGAACTTACTTGTTGTTCAGATAGAGATATTTTATCACTAATTTTTGCTCGATAAGATGGGATATCCACTTTCCTATCATTTACCAGGACATGGCCATGACTAATCATACTCCTAGCCTGTGCACGAGAAGCTGCAATCCCCATACGATACACAATATTATCTAAGCGACTTTCCAACAAAAGGAGAAGATTCTCACCAGTAATACCTTTCATTCTTCGAGCCTTTTTAAAATAATTTACAAACGGCTTTTCTAATACTCCATAAATACGCTTAACTTTTTGCTTCTCACGCAACTGTAGGCCATAACCCACTCGCTTAGCTCTTCGTTTTGGTATGATACCTGGAGGATTCGTTCTGGTATTTAATATACATTTCTCTGTAAGACATTTCTGCCCTTTTAAGAACAGTTTAAGACCTTCACGTCTACATAATTTACAAACAGGACCTCTATAACGTGCCATGACTACACCCGCCTCTTCTTTCTTGGGCGACAACCGTTATGTGGCAAAGGCGTCATGTCACGAATCAGCTTCACCCGTAAGCCTGTATGTGCTATAGCCTTAATAGCACTTTCTCGACCGCTACCTGCCCCTTTAACAAGTATATCCACACGAGAAGCTCCCATATTCTGCACTGCTTCCACAACTTGTTTCGCTGCAAGCTGTGCTGCATAAGGCGTTGACTTCCGTGAACCCTTAAAACTCACCTTACCACCCGATGACCAAGCAAGAGTATTGCCTTCGACATCAGTAGCTGTAATAATAGTATTATTGAAGGTAGCATTGATATGCATAATAACATGGGGTACATTTTTTTTAACTGATTTTTTTGTTTTTTGAGCCATAATAACTACCGTCTTACTCTCCGTTTAGCAGTTTTAGCATTAGTTTTTGTTCTTTGTCCCCTCACCGGTAAACCCCTACGGTGCCTCACCCCCCTAAAACTATTAATATCCATAAGCCTCTTAATTGCCATTCTCTTCTCTGCACGTAACTCTCCTTCCAAAGAATAATCTTTTTCAATAATAGTTCGAAGGTTATTAATAACATCAACATCAAGATCTTTTAGTTTTGCGTTAAAATCCACATTAGCTTTTCTCAAAATTTCCCTTGAACGACTATAACCAATACCATAGATACTGACAAGAGCAACTTCAACCCTTTTATTCATGGGTAAATCAATACTTAAAATACGTGCCATATAATTCTAAGAATAAAACCTTAACAATAATTATTTCTGCCTTTGCTTATGTCTGGGATTAGTCTTACAAATAATCAACACAGTATTTCCACGCCTGATTACCCTGCAATCACTACACATTTTTTTGACTGAAGTTCTTACCTTCATGATAGACTATTCACGTTGCATCCTACAAGTTGGAATACGTCTGTTTCAGCGTCATGCGGTAAAGTACAAATTACGGAACCTTTACTAGTTATAGCAATTGTATGTTCATAATGTGCACTCAAAGAACCATCTTTTGTATGCACTGTCCAATTATCTTCGTCCAATACTACCTCTTCGTCACCCATGTTTACCATAGGCTCAATCGCAATAACCATGCCAGAACGTATAACAGGACCACTATGCCTAGAACCGTAATTTGGCACTGCAGGTTCTTCATGGATTTTTTTTCCAATACCATGACCAACCAAACTTTTTACAACACTAAAATTATTAGAAAGAACATATTTTTCTACACACTCACCCACGCAACCAATTTTCTTTGTAGGAGATAGTTGTTTGATAGCTTTATAAAGAGAACCTTGTGTAATCTGCAATAAGTGCTTAACCTCTTCTCTGATGTGACCAATAGGCCATGTCCATGCTGTATCAGAGAAATAACCATGATACTCAACGCCCAAGTCAATTCCAATGATATCACCTTCTTTCAAAATATCTTGTTTTCTAGGTATACCGTGTACTACTACGCTATTTAAAGAAGTACACAAAGTCGCTGGATAACCTTGGTAGCCCAAAAAAGCAGGCCTAGCATTACATTTTTTAATATATTCTTGGGCTAATTTATCTAGATCATACGTATTAATACCTGGCTCAAGTAAATCTTTTAGGTACATATGTGTCTCGTAAGCAATCATACCTGAATCTTTGATCTTTTGCACTTCTTTTGTAGTATAAATATTAATACCCATGCTATCTACCGTAAAGAAAGCTCTTTTTGGATTTTATTAGTAATTTGCTCAACCATACCTGCACCCTGGATCATGGTGAGTATACCTTGACTATCATAATAATCCAAGACACTCCGTGTTACCTTCTCAAACACAGAGATACGATGTTGAATAGAGTCTATATAATCATCAATTCGATGCTCTTCTTTTTGCCTATTTAGGAGTCGGTCTATTAATATTTGAGTGTCTACATCTAAAAAAATAACACGATATATATTTTTTTCATATTTGTTCATTAAGATTTCTAACACCTTAGCTTGGTTAGTATTTCTAGGAAATCCATCTAGAATAAAACCATCAGTACAGTCATCCTGAATAATTCTATTCTCTATAATTGCAATCAATACGGAGTCGGGAACTAAGTCGCCTTTCTCCATAAAACTAAGAGCGTGAAGACCTATCTCTGTCTTCTCATTAGTTTCTTGGCGTAAAATATCGCCTGTGGATATTTGAGGAATACCAAAATTTTTACTTATAATCTGTGATTGGGTTCCTTTCCCTGAACCAGGTGCACCCATAATAATTAAGTTCATGATTCTCTACCTACGCATACTTGGTGCATGACGTGCAGACTTTTTCTTATTTTTATCCATGAAACCTTCATAATGTCGCATCACTAACTTCGATTCTACTTGCTTCAAAGTATCCAATGCAACCCCAACAATAATAAGTAATGAAGTCCCCCCAAATAAATAGGCCATACTTCTAAAACGCTGTAGATCCCATAATTCCACAATTATGTCAGGTGCAATGGCAATAAAAGCTAAAAAGATGGCTCCACTTAGGGTAATATGATTTAATAACTTTTGGATATACCCCTCCGTTTGCAAACCAGGTCTGATACCAGGTATATATCCACCATTTTTCTTCAAAGCTTCTGCTAACTCTTTAGGATTATATTGAATTGCAGTATAAAAATAAGCAAAAAATATAATTAAAACTACGTAAACAATAATATAGCTGGTAGTGCCTGGGGATAAATAGCGAGTAATCATAGAGGCGAATTCTTGGTAATCTCCTTCTAGATAACTAGCAATTTGAGTAGGAAATAACATTAAAGCAGAAGCAAATATAATAGGCATCACATTTGCGGCGTTCACCTTAATAGGTAAAGATTGGCTGGCAGCCTGTACCATTTTACGGCCCACAATTCTTTTGCTATATTGAAGGGGCACTTTTCGTACACCTTCTGTAAGTAAAACAGACAAACTCACCATCACAATAAAAACAAAAATCAAAATTAAGGCCAGAATAGCTTCTACCTCTTCTCTCTGTATTTCAGTTGCAAACTGTTGTAAAGCGGGTGGAGCACCTGAAATAATACCTGTAAAAATGAGAAGTGAAATGCCATTACCGATACCTCGTTCTGTAATTTGCTCACCTAACCACATAAGTACAATTGTACCTGTTGTAATGCTGAGAATAGTCATTAAGATAAACGACGCTCCTCCTCCTCCATCAATCAGAAAATTACCTGGATTTCTACTTAGTATTTCTTCGTGAAGAGACTTGATATACACAGTGATGCCATAAGACTGCACCGTACACAATAGCACCGTACCATAGCGAGTGTATTGATTAAGTTTTCTACGGCCCGATTCCCCTTCTTTTTGCAAAGCCTGCAATGATGGGACAATAACCATCATTAACTGCATCACAATGGAGGCAGAGATATAGGGCATAATGCCCAAGGCAAAAATAGAGATTCTTTTAAAAGCACCACCAGCAAAAAGATCAATATAATCAGTTAGACCACGCGAAGCACCATAAGTAGATTGAAGATAATCTTCGATTACCTGAAAGTCAATCCCTGGAACAGTAATATGGGCACCCAAACGGAAAACAAAAAGAATTGCAACAGTAAAAAGTATGCGATAACGCAATTCAGGTATACTAAATATAGTTAATAGCATAATTATCAGCCAATACTATCAGATGGAGATGTTTGAATCTTGTAGGAAGTAAACTTAGTAATCTTCACACTCACACCTGCAGCATGAAGCATTTGTTTCGCACGGTCACTAATTCCATTCACAACAATAGTTTTACCTTGTAAGAACGTAAGATCCAAGTCACCCTCTTGTTGAAAGCCAGATAAGACCTTAACAGGTACTTGTTTTTTACTGGTAATGAGATGCTTTTTAAAATCAGAGACACCAATTATACTCAAATCAGCAATTTTATCGCGAATTTTGTAGATATCACCTAGATTTACAACCTGCCAATACACCTTAAATATATTCTTAAAGCCACGTTTGGGGATTCTACGATACAATGGAGTCTGCCCGCCCTCAAACCATAATGGGATAGAGGCACCTGAACGAGATTTTTGGCCTTTATGCCCTCTGCCACATGTTTTACCAAATGTAGAACCTCGACCACGGCCAACCCTCTTTTTATTAAAAGTACTATTTGAGTGTGGTTCTAAATTATTCATAATAAGACTACTCAACGTTCTCAACCTTAATAAGATAATGTACGGTATTAATCATACCTTGTATTTGTGGTGTTAATTTATGCGTTCTGCTTTGACCTATCTTCCTCAATCCCAAAGAGGATAAAGTAGCCTTGTGATTGGATAGGATCTTAATCCGACTTTTAACCTGAGTAACTTTTACTTTTTCCATATTAACCTATATCATCACGCTGAACAACTTCTTCCACCGGCGTATCTGCAATTTTAGTCTCTTCTGTATTTGTAGCTCTAAAGTTCTTTTGTTTTTTTCGCTCAAAGCTATACTCACCAAATAACTCTCGTAACGTAAGCCCACGTCTTTCCTTGGCCTCGGAAGCTAAACTAAGTTGGTCCAATGCGTCCATAGTCGCTTTAACAATATTTAGTTTATTAGAAGAACCAAAGCGTTTCGTTAAAATATCTTGAATACCACCTAACTCTACCACAGCTCTTACTGCTTCACCAGCAATAATACCAGTACCAGGCGCACTAGGTTTTAATAACACCCTGGCTGATTTGTATTTCCCTATCACTTTATGAGGTATAGTGCCATCTTTTTTTCTTACAAATACTAAACTCTTTTTACCCTTCTCTATGCTTTTACGAATAGCCTCAGGTACTTCTTTAGCTTTACCAAATCCCAAGCCAACATAGTTCTTATTGTCACCCACCACAGTCAGTGCATTAAAAGAGAAACGACGTCCCCCTTTAACTACTTTGGCAAGCCGTGACATTTTAATAACTCGTTCCTCTAAAGCAAGAGTATTTGGATCAATAACCCCACCAGATAACACAGGAGAAGTAGAGTTTACCGCTGTTGATTGTTCTGTTCCATCTATCATAACTAAAATTTAACACCTCGCTTACGTAAGGCATCTGCAAAGGATTTGATCCTACCATGATAACGCCTAACACCTCGATCAAAAACTATTTTCTCCTCTTCTCCTTTCAAAAAAGACTGCATTTTATTAGCAAATACTTGTGCTAACTCAACTGCCCCCTCTTTGTTCTTTTGTAACTTCTCAGAACGAGTAGATGAACTCATTAGAGTCTTTCCACTCACATCATCAATTAATTGGGCATACATATATTTATTTGATATGAAAACACATACACGTTTTCTTCCGTCTCGGTTATTCTTACGTAGTCTGGAACGGGTTCTGTCCTTACGCTTAATGGCTACTTTTACTTGTGTCATAAATCTTATTTTTTACCAGATTTTCCTGCTTTTAAACGAATAATCTCGCCCTCATAACGTATACCTTTACCTTTGTAAGGTTCAGGAGGACGTAACTTTCTAATAATAGCTGCAATATCACCAACTTTTTGCTTATCAATCCCGCTAATATGAATGTTAGTAAGATCTTTTACTTCAAAAGAGATTCCCTCTGTTGCTTCCACAAAAACTTCATGTGAAAAACCAAGTGCAAGCTGTAATGTTTTACCTTCCATAGATGCCCTGTAACCAACCCCTGAGAGTAAAAGTTTAATAATAAAACCTTGCGATACACCTTGTATTGCATTTGCAAGTAAAGAGCGAACCAAACCATGCTTCTGTTTCAAGAGTTTAGTGTCGTTCTCTCTACTAACAGACAAGAGACTGCTCTCTATTCTAACCTTCAAGCCAGCAAACAATGGAACTTCTAACTTACCTTTACTTCCTCTAACAGAGATGGAATTGGTAGCGATGGCTACATCTACACCGGAAGGAATTTCAATAGGTATATTACCAATTCTAGACATAAATTACCATACTTTGCAAATGACTTCACCACCCACACATTGCAACTTTGCTTCCTTGTCGGACAAGACACCTTTTGGGGTAGACAGAACACTAAGTCCCATACTATTCATGGCAGGACGTATATCCCTATGTTTGATGTACACTCGTCGACCTGGTTTAGAGATACGTTGTAATCCTCGTAAAACAGATCGGCTATTATAATATTTTAAACTAATTTTCAAGAGTGGTATATGACTATTTTTGATAGCTTGATAATGAACAATAAAACCTTCTTTTTTTAAGACATTCACCATATGCAATATTAAATTGCTAGAGTACACATAAACAGAATCGTGCTTGGCACGTGAGGCATTCCGCAACCTGGTCAATACGTCAGCAATTGGGTCGGACAAGCTCATAACATCACCATGAAGATTTAGTAACACCAGGGATTAGGCCTTTAGAAGCCATTTCACGGAAACATATTCGACACAACCGAAACCTATTCATATAACCCCGTGCTCTACCACAGAGACCACATCGATTATACTTTCTTACAGCGAATCGTGGTTCTTTCTTCTGTTTCTCAATTAATGCTTTTCTAGCCATTCCTCACCATCCCTCAAAAATCACTTTGATATTATAACTTACCCTGTAAACTTAATCTTTCTTGAGAGGAAAATTAAATTTTTCCAACAAGCTAATTGAATGTTGGATTGTTTTGGAGTGTATTACCATTGTAATATTTAAGCCTCTCACTGTGTCTACATGATCAAAATTAATTTCGGGAAAAATAATCTGTTCCTTAATGCCAAAACTATAATTGCCTGCATGATCAAATGAATTACGATTTAAGCCTCGAAAATCTTTCACTCTAGGTAGCACTATATTTACTAACCGATCTAGAAACTCATACATATATTTGTTTCTTAAGCTTACCATAACGCCAATGGGCATACCCTCTCTAAGTTTAAAGGTAGCAATAGACTTACGTGCCTTTGTCTTTATCGCTTTTTGTCCTGTAATCAAGGCAAGCTCATTAGCGATACTATCTAATACTTTAGGATTCTGTATTGCCTCGCCAGCACCAACACTAACAATAATCTTTTTTAGGATAGGTACTTCCATAACTGAAGAAAGTGACAAACTTTCTAACAGTTCATACCTATAAGTTTTGTTATAAGCTTCTTTTAGTCTTGTCATAATAACATTAACTAATGACTTGTTTAGAACAAACCATGAATCTATCTTTTGTATGGGCTTCACTATTCTCTTTTTTATGGACTATACTAAGACGAGTACCTTTTTTTGATTTAGAATCCCAATACTGAACATTGGAAATGTGAATAGGAGCTTCAATTTCGATTGAACCTCCTTTGGGATTCTCCTGAGACGGACGTAAAATCTTCTTCCTCAAATTGACACCTTTAATCCATACATAAGCCTTTTCTCGATGAATCGCTAAAATTTTACCTTTTTTACGTTTTGAAGTACCAGAAATAACAACGACTTCATCATTCAAACGGAGTTTTGTACTTATTTTCTGTGTAACCATATAACTATAATACTTCTGGTGCCAACGAGACAATTTTCATAAATCGCTTTTCTCTTAACTCGCGTGCGACTGGTCCGAACACTCTTGTACCCTTTGGATTGTTTTGATTATCCACCAAAGCACAAGCATTATCATCAAAACGTATATAAGTACCATCAGAACGACGAATCTCTTTCTTAGTGCGAACTATCACAGCATTAGATACCGCTTTTTTATGATCTTTCCTTCCACTAGAGTCTTTAAGTGCGTAAGATGGCACTGCTGATTTTACAGCCACAACGACAAGGTCTCCCACACTAGCATAACGACGCCTAGTTCCACCTAATACCCGAATTATCTGTACTCTACGGGCGCCCGAATTATCGGCTACTTGAAGGTAAGATTGCATCTGTAACATACTCTAATACCTATTTAGAAGCTACTTCCGCAACTACAAAATGTTTATTTTTAGATAAGGGTCTAGATTCTTTAATAAACACAAAATCACCCTCATTCACTTGAACATCTCCAGTGCTATGTGCCAATATTCTTTTAGTTTTTAGTATTCGCTTATTCACACGTTTGTTAAGCTTGCTATACTCAACTAATACAGTTACCGTATCCAACATTTTAGTTGAGATTACCTTACCACGTAAAACCTTGCCCTTGCCATACTCGACTTCGCTATTTTTATTATATTTACGAATAGACATAATTTATTATTTCTTATCCAAAGCCTCATTAGCTTGTATACGAGATATTTGCTTCTGGTATGTTAAGACTCGTGCAATATTTTTTTTTATTTCCATTATTTTATGAACTTGTTGAAATATTCCTAAAGAAACCTGAAAACGTACTTTCTGCAATTCTTGACGATAGGTAATTTCTGTTTCAGATAAACTAGCCATGGAAAGCTTACTAAAATCAGTATTAGCTGTGGCCTTCTGCTGTTTTTTTGCCTTTGTATCAGTAAGCAAAGAACTCTTCTTATAAGATTCACCCTTCGAAGAACCGAATTTACTGTACCTACTTAACATCCCCATAATACACCAATATATCTTAGACAGTCAGTTGTGTATGTAAAGATGTTTTGTCAAATAACTTAATTGATTAGGGAATCATGAAATTTGGAAAGTCCGTAAGTTCTATTTTGAAGTGTGAATTAAAGCTTTACTCTTTAAATGCCTCATTAGGTGTTAAGTAGCCTAATATTTTTCTTGGTCTTGAGTTTATTTTATGTATAATCTTATCAAAATATTTTTGTGTAACATACCGAAAATCTATGCCCTCGCTTAGATACTGTCTAATCAATCTATTGCTATATTTATTAAGACCTCTCTGCCAAAGAGAAGATGTATCCGTAAAATAGACCTTACAGTTAAAATATTCTTCCATATTTTTAAACTCTACAAACTTAGAACCCTTATCAAATGTAACGCTCTGTATCGTGTTTATATCTGCAAAGAAAAACACAAAATTTTAAAATCCCCAAAGGATATTAAAGGCCCCTGTATATGAATGCGACCCAGGCTCATCATGGGGAAAGGGACAGGTTGAGAATTCTATCAAACGACTAACAAGATAATAAAGATTTTAAAAGTTTACTCATGGTATAAAAAAATAGTAAAGGTGTAGAGTTCCTAATTTTCATAGAGTAAATTTATCATGACTCAGAGATATTCTAAATTAAATTCCCAACAAATTAAAGCAGTCCAACATGGAGAGGGCCCCTTATTAATTTTAGCTGGAGCTGGTAGTGGTAAAACCAGGACGATCATACATCGCATGGCTTATCTGGTTCATGAGAGACATATACCTACCCACAATATTGTAGCAGTTACTTTTACTAATCGAGCCACAGCAGAAATGTTAGAACGTGCCTTAGAAGTAGTAGGCTCAGAAGCATCGCAAAGCCTGATACGTACTTATCACTCTTTAGGATTACATATTTTACGTAAGTACAGTACCAACATCGGATATAAGAATTCTTTTACTATATGGGATGAAAGTGATGTAATACGTTTTATACAAAGACTACTAGACGCGCATTTTGATCACGATCTTAATAAAGTAGCAATTAAATACATTGCAAATACTATATCTAATTGGAAAGATTCTTTGATCTTCCCGGAAGAATTATTAGAGAAGGTAAATATTTATGAGTATGAACACGCTGATATATTACAAGAAATTTATCCTCTATACGAAGTACAGAAGCATAGCATAAATGCTGTTGATTTTTCAGATTTAATTTATTTGCCTGTTAAATTACTTAAAGAAAACCAAAATATCCTAGAACACCTATGGCTACAGTATAGTTATTTTTTAGTTGATGAATATCAAGATACCAATATAGCACAATACGAATTAATTCGTCTATTATCTAAAAAACACCGTAACCTATGTGTTGTTGGAGATGATGATCAATCTATTTATGGTTGGCGAGGAGCTGATGTAACAAATATTTTACAGTTTAATCAGCACTTTCCCGACGCAACCATTATTAAGCTAGAACAAAATTACCGTTCCACTAATTCTATTTTAAATATAGCTAATCATGTAATCAAACACAACACCAATAGAATGAAAAAAATTCTTTGGAGTGAACGCTCTAATACACATACACCAAAGAGTATTATGGTAGCATCAGATAAACAAGAAGCACAGATAGTAGCCAATATGATTACAGATATACACAATGCACAATCTAAGCAAACAACTATTGGTATATTGTATCGTACCAATATACAATCCAGAATAATAGAAGAAGCACTTCTACATAAACAAATATCTTACAAAATCTATGGCGGTATTTCATTTTTCTCGCGTAAAGAAGTAAAGGACGTACTATCTTATCTAAAAATACTGGTAAATCCTCATGATGAACCTTCATGGTCTAGGCTTGTCCAAACCCCTTCCAGGGGCATCGGTGAAAAGAGTATGCAAAAACTTTATGGATTAAGAGAAAGTTATTACCAGAAGAATCATGTTTACTTAGATTTTATTACTTTACTAGAAAAATCAGATCAAGCAAATTTATCCAAGACTATTGTAAAAAAAACACAAGCACTAGGGGAATGGTTACATCATCTACAAGACACCATACAGAATCAAGCATCTCTATCCTGTAAATTTACTACTCTCTTAGAAGATATTATGACACAGAGTGGTCTTGAAAAAGTATATGCTGAAGAAGATTCTTTGTTAGGTTCTAATCGTTTAGATAACATAGAAGAGTTACGCACTTCATTGAATGTATTCCAGGAAGAACATCACAATGCTACCTTAGATAATTATTTACAAGAAATAAGCTTACAAACTTCAACCAAAGAAAGTGGAGATAATGATAATCACGCATGCCTCATGACGATTCATAATGCAAAAGGATTAGAATTTGATGTCGTATTTATCATGGGACTCAATGAAGATGTGTTTCCATCCTACTTAGCTAAACGAAATGATCAGTTAGATGAAGAAAGGAGATTATTTTATGTAGCTATCACACGAGCCAAAGACCAGCTCATTTTATTATATAGTTTGAGGCGCTTTTATAATGGTTCAATACAGACGGTAATGCCCTCCAGCTTTTTGAACGAGATACCCCAAAAAGAATTAGAATGCCAGGATATGTCTGCTTATTATGGTACATTCTACTAATAGACGTCCTTAGTCATATACAATAAACATCCATATATTTTTTTTTTAGATCCGCCCATGTATTATCTATAATACTCATGTGCATAGAAAACATAAGATGGTGCATAAAATGCAAATTATGTTGAGTCGCTAGCATCGTATATAATATTTCACCTGCTTTATATAGATGTCGTAAATATGCCCTAGAATAACGCTGGCAAACAAGACATGAGCAAGATGGATCAATAGCATCTTCTTGAAAAGTGTATTGTTGATTCTTAATATTAATTTTACCAAGGCTAGTTAGAAGTTGCCCATTACGGGCATTGCGAGTTGGTAACACACAATCAAACATATCAACACCACATTCAACGGCATAAAAAATCTCGGGTATCGAACCCACACCCATAAGGTAACAGGGTTTAACCGTGTCAAGATGATGCAATACTTCGCTGAGCACATCAATCATATTACTATTTTTTTCGCCAACAGAAAAACCTCCTAAAGCGAATCCACTGGGGTCAAACTGGCTTAAATATTCACATGACTGCTTACGCATAGAAATATTTAAACCACCTTGCACCAAAGCAAATAAGGTTTGCTCCAATCCAAATTCTTTTTGGTGAAAATGATTGTACGATTTTTGAAACCAATCATGTGTCCTTTTCAAAGATAATCGTAATCTTTCTATTGACGATGGATAAGGAGGACAGTCATCTAGTGGCATAATAATATCACCAGCAATCACCTGCTGAATATCTATAATTTTTTCTGGTGAAAACCAATGTGAACTACCATCTAAATGAGATCGAATTATAATGCCCTCATCTTTGTATTGGGTAAGAGATGATAAAGAAAAAGCTTGGTAACCTCCCGAGTCTGTTAATATGTGATTGGGCCATGACATAAAGTTACCTAACCCTTTACTCTGGTGTAGCATATCCATTCCTGGTCTTAAATAGAGATGATATGTATTACCTAAAATCAATTGGTAACCTATATCCTCTAGGGTGTTTTGTTCAATGGCTTTAACTGTACCTTGCGTACCCACTGGCATAAAAATTGGGGTAGGAATGGAAGTATTATCTTTAAAAGATAAATAACCTGCTCTTGCTTTCCCACTGTACTTAGCGATTGTAAAATCAAATCTCATATATACTTAATAACCAACTTCAGGAAAATGCAAATAAAGAAGATATTGGCATGACAACTTATACCTTAAAAAGTTTACAAATAAACTAGGATACCATATTGTATATGGTATTACACTAGGCTAACACACTAAACATACAATACCATGCTAGATACTAAACTAAAAATTATTCCCAATCGACCAGGATGTTATTTATGGGTTGGCTATTCTAACCTATCCGTAAAAAATGCAGAAAACCCAAAAAACAAAAAGAAAACACCACAGATACTCTACATTGGTAAAGCCCACTCCTTAAAAAAACGAATCACACAATATCTACACAGTGAACACTACAAAACTCATTTTATGATGTCTTGCGTTACTGACATAGATTGGATCGTTACGAATAATGAGAATGAGGCATTATTACTAGAAAGTAATTTGATTAAAAAATATAATCCACCATTTAATGTACGTTTAAAAGATAATAAGAAGTACCCTTTTCTTTGCCTTACAATGGGGGAAAAGTTTCCTAGATTAATTTTAACCAGACGACAAACTAATCCTAAAAATCATTACTTTGGC
This sequence comes from Leptospiria bacterium, assembly GCA_965262015.1. Lineage (GTDB taxonomy): Bacteria > Spirochaetota > Leptospiria > Turneriellales > CBDBES01. The sequence goes on along the minus strand of OZ253494.1, from coordinate 57,640 downwards.
CCGTTTGCCAATGTAAAATCAGCTAGAAATATTATGAGACTTATACATAAGATATTTCCTATTCGTAAGCGCCCCCTAAAGTTACCCCTTAAAAATCCTGTACGACCATGTCTCAATTTTCATATCAAACGCTGTTGGGCTCCTTGTACGGGTCAAGTAGCTTCCAAAGATTATCGTATTATGATTGAGCAGGTTGATCGTTTACTAAACGGAAATATAGATGAGCTCAAACAATCCATGAAAAATCAAATGCAACATTATGCACAAAAAACAGAATATGAAAAAGCTAAGTATTATCGTGATATGTTGAATGATTTGGATACAACTCTTCTATCAGAACAAACAGTTCATCATACAGATGAATCTAAAAACTGTGATATTATTGCTCTAGTATATCAAACGGCACAACAATTAAGACATCAGCAACCCTATATATCTTTATTAACAACCAAGGATGAACCATACTATTTTGCCCAAATCGTTCTGTTAAGTTTACGAGATGGTAAACTGGTCAACAAACAATCCTTTGCCCTCAGTGAAATGAAGATCATACCAGTGGAAGAAAATAGCATCCATACTACATTCATGGAAAGTTTTTTACGAGAATATTACCTTTCTTTTGTAGATATACCTAGTTATATTTATCTTACAAAAGGTATACTGCAACCAGAACATTGGTCAGAGATTTTGTCTAATAGGCATAAAAAAACCATACAATTAATGTCACTAGAATATGAACCCAGCATAAAAGAACAATATGCAAGCCTTTTTAATATGGCCAAAGAAAATGCACAGTTGTCTTTACAAGAGCAATTCATTATAGAAAGTATGCGTGCGAGTCAACAAGCTCTAAAAGAGCTACAATCTTTACTCCAGTTATCTGAATTACCTATCAATATTGAAGCCTATGACATATCTAATTTACAAGGTACATATGCCGTGGCTTCTGGCGTGGCTTTCAAAGACGGACTTCCTCATAAGGCTCTTTATCGTAAATACAGAATTAAATATGTTAAAGGAATTGATGACCCTAGAATGATCCATGAAGTAATTACCCGACGGCTTGCTAAAAAAGATATCATACCTCTACCTAATTTAATTATTATTGATGGAGGTATTACACAATTGCAAGCAGCTCTAAAGGCACGTAATGAAGCAGGGGTAAATATTAATATTGTTAGTTTAGCAAAAAAAAGAGAAGAAGTCTATCTTACCCCTCACAAAAAATTATCAACAGATATTAATCAGCCAGCGATGTTGATTATGCGTGCCGCCCGAGATGAAGCGCATCGTTTTGCATTATCTTACCATAGGAAACTAAGAGACCAGGGAGCTTTTGCCTCTACATGAAGATTATGAAAAGAATTAACCAAAAAAATTATACCATTATATGCCTTTTTTTATGTATAGTTGTATCATGCAAAGAGACAAAGCAACTGACGTTCTGCTCCCAACACCATGAACAAGCCACTAATCATGATTCTATTCAAGTTATTGCAAAGACTATTTTTAATAACCTAAGCATAGAACAGCGTCTGGGACAGATGTTTTTCCTATATTCTTCTTTACAAGACTATGCTACCATCATGCAAAAAATACAACCGGGCGGAGTATTTTTACAAAAATCTAGTATCCCAAAAAATACGCATGGAGAACAAAATATCCTCTTACTTAAAAAACGTATCCAAAAAATGCAAAATAGATTTAAACAAGCCAAATTACCCATACCATTCATTGCCATTGATCATGAACTTGGTAAGGTACAACGCATTACCACTGGTGTTTCTAATTTTGTTTCAGCCATGGCACTTTCTGAAGCTTTAGCTAAATATAAAGATCCTAATTTAGCTAAAATGATGGGCTATATGATGTGTCGTGATTTGCATCGTTTAGGTATTACAATGAGTTTTTCTCCCGTGGTAGATTTACAAACAAATATGGAAAACCAGGTGATTGGTACACGTTCCATGGGAAATGATCCCGTATGGGTAAACCAGGTGGCTAGCAGTTATATCCATGGAATTCATTTAGGAGGTTGTGTGGATACTATTAAACATTTCCCGGGCCACGGTTCTGTATCTAATGATTCTCATTTAGTTCTACCTATACAATCACAAACATACCAAGAACTTATGGCTCATGATCTGGTGCCATTCAGAGAATTGATCCGTGCAGGACTAACAGATAGCGTAATGGTGGGGCATATCCTAGTACCTAAAGTAGATAAACGTATTGCGAGTCTTTCACCCATATGGATTCAAAATATCCTACGAAAAAAATGGCACTATGCAGGAATAGTAATTACAGATGATATAGGTATGCGTGCAGTTACACCTAAACTAACTCAAACAAATATTAATCATGCGATTGAACAGGCATTTCATGCAGGTATAGATATGTTTTTATTTTCTGAATCTTCAAGGCCTTTTGCTATAAAGGCTAAACAATACTTATTAAAACAAATTAAACATCAACCATCCCTTATTAAACGACTAAATACTTCAGTAAGAAGAATTTTATCATCCAAAATATCTAAGTTATATCAGCAAAAAAAAATGATTCACCCCCTTTTATCTGTAAGAGAACGCATCCAATATTATTTTAGATATGGGATATGGGATTGGTCAGCAGATAAATTTACCTATCATATCAGTCGTGATGCAGTAAAAATTATACATGGTAGCTATGATAATGATCATCACCTAAAGCCAAAACATCAAATAATGTACACGGATATTCATCCTCAAAAAGACCGGATCGAATACCAATTACTCACAAATAAATATTCTACCATCCTGCCTCTGCAATTTTTATTACAAAAAAATAGCCTTGTATCTAAACAGCCCAGAATACACATATTACACACCCAAGATAAATTTTTTAAACATAAAATAGCCTTATTTTTACAAAAAACAAATAGGCCCCCAGTAAGTATATTTTCGGTATTAGATCCATTTCCTTATACATCGCTGTCTCGTGTCCTGTCTGCACATGATGATCTAATTATCGCTTTCGCTAATAATAAATTTACAAAGCGGATACTTATAGATATACTTATAAAAGAAACCAAGATAGAGAAGTCTCTAATGTCTTTTACGCCTAACAAAGTTAGGTAAAAGATTGACTAAATGATTTCGATATAAGGGATAGATTCATCCATATAAGTATGACAATGCATCGTAACGTACTATAAACATCATGGAAATAGACAAATAAATTTGATATGGAAAGACATACTATAAACTCTCATCCTCTTTACGGCTTGGTTGGCCGTTGGCATAGCATTAATGGTTTAGATATATCTCCTAGTCCACAGAAAGAAAACAAAGAGACACCTTATACAGAAACCATACAATTTCAGTACATAGGCGAGATAAAAAATTATAATAAACAAAACTTAGAGACCATCGCCTACTGCCAACTTATAAAAAGTATATCAGACCAATCAGTACTTCATCATCAAATGGGTTACTGGATGTGGGACAAAGATAATAAGACCGTGATGTATTCATTAACTATACCACGAGGTGTTAACGTACTAGCTGGTGGATACTATAATAGATCAAATACCACAGACACATCAATACTTTTACAAGTAACTGCTAGCATGAGTCACCCTAACTGGCAAATTTCCCAGTCACCTCTAATGAAGAACAATGCAACTACCATAGCCTTTAACTATGCAATAGAAGTATACGATGATCGCTTTATTTATGAACAAACCATTCAATTGGAGATTTATGGTCAACATTCTTCCCATGTGGATAAAAATATATTATACAGACATATAGGTGTTTGATTCTATAAATGCTACTTAAACCTTCGTTTTATATACAATATTGAGCAAACAGCTGTTGTAATTTTTCCGCCAGTATCAGAGGGGCCTGATCAAAGTTATCTCCATGAATCCAAACATAGTGTTCAAATAAATATTTTGCAAGATCCCTGTCACCTGTTTGCACCCCCAAGAAAACATAATTTTGCTTGGAATATTGTTTAACGACCTTGTGCAATGCTTGATTCTCTGGTTTATAAATATCCGAATGGATGTTCCGTCTAGCTCTATGACCCCTAAAATCAGAAAGAATAACGACGAGGCGGGTCATAGCGTCAGGAGAAAAAAATTTATGAACTTCTTGAAGCACTATATGCTCTTCCACCGTATCTCCATCCCAGTCATTAATCATAGAATCAAATAATGATTCTTTAGTAATTTCGTTCATGGATGTGGTGTCCATACCTTGTGTATACTCTTCAAGATTAATATGTTGTCTAGAGTTTGTAAAATCAGAATAACCAAAAATACGAACAGGGATTTTTTTGTCTGTTAATACCTCAACAGCGGACTGTAAGGCGACAATAGAACCAATACCGTCATTGAGATTAAATAATCTGCGACCCTTATTAATAAGAAAAACACATTCTAAACTATTTAGATATTTCTCAGGGGGCATTAAATCAGATTTTAAAAAGACTTTATTGTTACCCTTGTTAGCTACAAAATTAATATATTTACGCATTTCTAAACGGTTACCGTGATTACGATACTCTTTCGTAATGTCTTTATTATAATTGAGAGAGTTATCTAATTCAAGATGTAATTCTTCCAATATTTTGCCAAAGGTAGCATAATAATCTTTCAGCTGAAACCCCATGTCATAAGAGCCAATCGGTTTATATTTTTTGAGAAATGCTTGAAAGGCTTCTTCGGTACGATATCCCCAAGCACCTACTGTACCCCCTTGAGGCATGCCCTGACCTTTATTACCAAAAGTATCACTACCATACCATGCGTTGGCACCTTCTTTTATATTTCCACCTGTCTCGGGTGTATCAATATCTTGGCCTTTTTTTAAATCAGAACCTGATAACTTAGGTCTGGCTTTACCTGTATTAGGCTTGCGAAAATGTTTAGCGGGATCCCAGTGTGCTTTTTTCTTTTTGTCTTGAGATGCTTTATTTATTTGGATGTTTTTTTTTTTTGCTTCATGGAGTTTTTTGTAAATAGCACCCAAGGGTAACCCCTGTACAATTTTTTTCCATAATTCATTACACCAATCATGATCTTTTTTACTGGGTAAACTAGATAAATAATGAATGCGTATCCCCGAATACAACACGACATTTATTTCTCCTTTACTTTGTTCTAACCACTGAAAAATATGCTCTAACCACCGTAGTAAATTCTCTTCTCGATAAAGACTAACATCAATTAAATCTTTAGCAATATCTTTAGATAGAATCGCTAGATTAATATTTTTATGGAACTCAACCATCTTTTCCAAAATATTACCAACATCTTCACTATGATCCATAGAACCAAAAATTTCCTGGAATGCGATATTTAAAGATGTAAGTAACTCATGTGTTGGAATCTCTGGGACAACCACACTAAAAAAACGATTACGTAACGCCCGAGAGATTGTACCTTGGCTCCTAGATCTACGAAAATACTTGATAGCGATGATTCGAGTGTCCTTATCTTTTTCCACATATGATTTATTAGCTTCTGGTGGCAGAAGTAGCTTGGATGCATCATCTAATAACATATTCAGCTTTTCAATGACCTCATTACCTACCGCCTCTATGTTCTCTATAATAATCCATTCCTTGTTACTCAAACCTTCTGTTAGAGGGCCATCTCTCCATTGAATAACATCCTTACCATTAACCTTACTAGGTCTTATCGCCCCTATAATATCTGATGTGTGCATACCTTTTGATAAACATATATACCTCACATTCTTACCCATTTTAGCAGCTAAAATATCTACTAATTCACTAACCCGTACACCCTCTTTCGCTTCCAGTAATAAGTTCTCTCTACTTACCAAGCTCTCATACATACTTTCTATCAGTCGACTTCTATGTACAGTGATTGGTAAAAGATCTGCACGCATGGAGCGATTAGTGCCCATTACACCAGGCTGCACCTGGTTAGATGATGTAGAGCAAACTAAATGATTTCTGTATAAACGAATAATATCCTCTATAGTATGGGTACATACCGTCGAGACGTGAGACAACACAGCTCTACGATCTGCTTCAGTGGGAAAACAATCTACATAAAATACAAAAATATTTTTAAGAAAAACTTCTTCAGATGTTTGTGTATCCTGACCTTTTAATCGAGACCAAAAACGTTGACCAGTCCTGATATTAAAATGATAATGTTCAAAACCAGTAGCTCCTATTTTTCCACCCCAAATAGCAGATTCTACCTTTCTTTGCAATTCAAGCACCATAGTAATTCTCTCTTTACTAAACATAGGGAAAAGAGAACACATGATTTCGACCTCTTCTTGAAGAGGATACTGGTGTAAATAGATTATCGTAAAAAGGCATTGCAACTGTTGGGGTAAAAGTTTACGTCCCTCAAAACCTCTACTAGGATTTTGGGTGGCAACGAAATGAAAACGTGGATGTGCCTGTAAAATACTACCATCCTTTTCCAGCAAATTGAGTTGCCCCTGTTTCAACACCTGTATAAAACGCTTTAAAATTTCTGGAGATGCCAGGTTCATTTCATCTGCCACAAACGTATAGCCATTCTTCATCGCTTGTACAAGAGGACCATCTTTCCACTCAAAACCAGTAGGTAAAATTTCGAACGAACCAATTAGATCCTCGGGTAAGGTATCTTGGTTAAAACTAAAGCGTATTGTAGGCAGGCCACGCAGGCAATTGATATAATATATAATGGCATTTTTACCTACCCCCGCATCTCCAATCAATACAATATTTCTATTCTCTGCTATTGGATACAGTATACGCTCCATATTCTGCCGGGTAGTATCCGTGAGTACTAGATCTTGCTGAGTAATAAGATGTTTTTCTTCATCAGTGATGGAAGTTTCTACCCCAAGCCGAAAAGTATCTAATATCTTACGAGTATCTTTGTTCATGAACTACCCCACCTACTACATAACATCTGCATATTTCAGCGGCTAGTGATGTTAATAGCATATCCGATTAATACCGATATGTGTTTATACACTGTCAAATACAATATCAACATAACATGTGAAATATATGTGAATAAACATAAGCGCTATTTTGAAGTGTAAATTCCATTATCTTTGCAATATCACAAATTCTTCTCGATTTTTTTAAAAATTCTATGTATTTCTCTTTCATACGTAAATCCCTTCTGTTGGATAGATAAACTTAAAAAAAACTTTATTCATCATATGTCTCAATCATAACTTACAAAAATACTTTGTATTAGGAGCAGACAAAAAAAGCATTTACTTTATAAATAAGATGAACAATCAAGCTACATATGCTAAACAAGAAAATTCAGATTAATAAGTATATAACATCATATCTAGATAATCAGAATATTCAAGCTAAATCTACAATACTATTTTGTCACGCTAACGGTTATTCAGCTGGCTGTTACCAGTATTATTTTCGTAGGCTTAGCAATAACTATAGGCTTATTGGTCTGGATTTTTTGAATCATGGCCAATCCGAAACTAATCTTAAAATTCATAACTGGAATTTATATCGAGAGCAGATCATAGGCCTAATCAAACAATTATCACTATCTAATGTCACTGGTATTGGGCATTCTCTAGGAGGTAGTTGCTTACTCATGGCATCCTATTCTCTTCAAAACAATGTATTTTCTAAAATAATATGCCTAGACCCTGTTCTACTTAATCCAGCTTTTGCAATGTACAGCCGATTGTTTGGCCACCCGATGGCTTACTCAGCTAAAAAAAGACGCACACAATTTACAAGCCAAGAGCATGTGGAAAAGATCTTTCGAAAACACCCTACGACACGCCACTGGCATCAGGAAGTATTACAAGACTACTTTCAATCTTGTTTTTATGAAATAGAAAATAAAGAAGTACGTTTATTAGCTAATTCTTTGGCGGAATATAAAACATTTAAAATGCCAAATATCATGTTGCAAAGTATGATCAAAAAAATTAACACCCCTCAGTACTATATTATGCCATCTAATTCAGCTGTTTGCCCCAATAGTCTTATCCAAAGAATAGCAGAAAAAGACGGTTCATGTGTACATACTATTTTTGATGATAGCATAGGACATTTATTTCCATTTGAAAAACCAGAATGGACATTACAACAGATACGCACAATTTTACATGGCAACCTCTAAACGTATTATACCTTGCTTGGACGTTAAAGATGGTCGAGTAGTTAAAGGCATACAATTTGTAAACTTAGTGGATGCTGGCGATGCAATAGAAAATGTCATTCAGTACGAGAAAAATGGAGCGGATGAAATTGTTTTACTAGATATTACAGCTTCTTCAGAAAAGAGAAATATTATTTTAGACCTCGTGAAACGGGTTGCTGAAAAATTGTTTATTCCCTACTGTGTAGGTGGCGGAATACGCACCATGAAAGATATTGAACAAATTTTAAAAGAAGGGGCAGATAAGATATCAATTAACACGCAGGCCTACCTGCATCCTAATATATTACAAGAAGCATCACAACATTTTGGCAGCCAATGTATTGTATGTGCTATTGATGTAAAATATAATGGGCAATTCTATGAGGTATATCTAAATGGAGGTAGAACTCCAACGGGTACTGATGTACTTACATGGGTAAAGCAAGCGGAAGAACATGGTGCTGGTGAAATTTTATTAACAAGTATGGATAATGATGGTACTAAAAAAGGATATGATCTGTCTTTACTAAAAAAAGTGGTGGATGCTATCCACATACCAGTTATCGCTTCTGGTGGAGCTGGACAATTACAACATTTTCAAGAGGCCTTTGATGTTGGTGTTAGTGCTGCTCTGGCAGCATCACTATTTCATTTTAAAGAGATTTCTATTTTACATCTCAAGGAATATTTGCAACAGCAGGGCACCCCAGTAAGAATAAATTCTCCCCCACCTGTAATAGATTAATAAAAATCATGTCTCGTACAAGTATATTTCTTTAATAAAAATCATGTCTCGTACAAGTATATTTCTTGCTTATAAAATCTTACGTGGTAATGATAGAGGCTTATTAAATATAAATGCCCGACTATCTCTAGTGGGTGTATTTTTTTCGGCAAGCTTACTTGTAATGGTTTTATCTATATTTAACGGATTCCAAAAAACTATTAAAGACAGTATCTTTAACTTTGAATCCCATTTGACTATTTTTAATCCATTTGGTAATACCCAGATCAAGCAATGGAAAAAGTATACCAAAGACATACAAACGCATCTCCGTAAAGACATAAAATCTGTAAGTGGTATGATACAGTCTCCAGCTCTGATAAGAGTACACAACCAAATTGACTATATATTTTTACGTAGTCATGTATTACAAAGAGAAAAAACAGGATGGCGTATATCAGACGAACTTTTAAAAATTGTCATCCCCCATACATTACACTATATGCCACATAGGCATAGCTGTTTAATTGGTAAAGAAATGGCTACTGCTTTTAATTTACAAATAGGTGACAGTATTGAATTAATTGTTCCTAATGGAAATTTACAGTTCCGTCAAGGTGTCACCCCCAGTATTGGTAAGTATAAAATTGCAGGTTTTTTTAAAACAGGCCACTATCATTATGATAGTAAAACTGTAATCCTCCCGTTAGAAGAAATGCAATCCTTGTTTAAAATTCATGATAATGTACAACAGATTGGTATTAAACTACACCATTTATCCCAAATAGAGTATGTGCAGAATGAATTAATAAAACTACTACCCTTCTCCTTAAATATGCGTACCATTAAAGATGAACAAAAAAACTTTTTTGCAGCACTCAAAATGGAAAAAACGATCATGAGCATTATTCTATTTTTATTTATCCTCACTGCCATGGCAGGTATTATTATTGCAACACTAAATACAATCCGGTCACAAAGAAAAGAGATTGGAGTGTTAAAAGCATTGGGCATGCAAAACCAAGAAATACTTTTTATATTTACTTGGTTTGGATTTATTATTGGCAACATAGGTGCTTTTACAGGTATATTGTTTGGAGTATATTTAGCACAGAATGTAAATAGCTTTCTGCTCTTTATAGAAAACTGTATTAACACAGTGGGTTATTGGTACAGTGATATCGTCCCTGGTGCCTTCTGGTATGAGGTAGACCTATTAGCCAAAGATACTTATTATTTTGATAAAATACCTATTTTTTTTGACATCCCTATGCTACACATATTATATGTTGTAACCGTTTTCATGGCTGTTTTATCTTCATCCATACCAGCATTTTATGCTAGCAAGATTCGTCCCATTGAAATCATTAAAGAATAATACAAAATAAAATGAGTCAGCCATCAGAAATTATTTCCCTTAAAAATGTACATAAGGCCTATAAAAACCAGTCCTATTTTTTACCGGTATTAACTGCGTTAGATCTAACCGTACACACAGGAGACTTAATTGTGGTATGCGGTGTTTCTGGTACGGGTAAAAGTACGTTATTAAACTTAATTGGAGCTCTAGACACAGTTGATAAAGGTAATATTATAGTAGATGATATCAATTTATCATCACATCATACTGAGCGTAAGCTGTCAGACTTTCGTAAAGATAAAATTGGTTTTGTATTTCAACAACACTACTTAATGAAGAATCTTACTGTTCTAGAAAATGTAATGATATCTCTTATGATTCAAAAAGTAAACTTATCAGAGGCAAAACATCAAGCAATGGATTTTTTGGCTAAAGTAGGAATGGCAGACCGCAAAACACATTATCCTCATGAGCTTTCAGGTGGCGAAAGTCAAAGAGTAGCGATGGCAAGAGCACTCGCCAAAGAACCATCTGTTATTTTAGCAGATGAGCCTACTGGTAATTTAGATACAAAAAATACAGATAACATCATTCAATTACTTGATGACATACACAAATTAGGTAAACTAACTATATTAATCGTTACTCATGAATATAAATTAACTGAGATTGCTAATACATGCTATACAATGTCTAACGGTCAATTACATGCCCAATCCTAATAAATCCCTTTGGTTTAGTTGATATTTAATTTGCATGCAATAAATCATACATCTCTATATTACGTTTGGACTGTTGTGCAATAATAGAGTTGGGATTATTTTTGATAATGTGTACATAAATATTAATGGCGGTCTCGTTATCTCCCATAGCTAACCGTAACTGGGCTGTCTGAAAATAATAGGCCAATCCCTGGTCTGTTTTACCTAACATCTCATATAAACGATGGTAGGTTTGTGCTGCTAGTTCATATTCATCTAATTTCTTATATAAATAAGCGATCTTTTCTAGTACAAGATATTTTCTTAATGAGTTAGGAAATAATTCAGAAAAGTCCTGGAAAGATAAAAGAGCTTGTTGCCATAAACCTGCATCTAATAAATCTTCCGCTTCTGCAAAATAGATCGCTTCTTGTGATGATGTTTGAGAACGAGCATTCTTTTTTTCCATTTTTTTGACAGTCTTTGACTTATTATCCAAGCCAACAGAATTATCTAATTGTGCATGCAAACAACATACCACACAAAAATAAACTAAAAAACGACATAATCCTAAATACACTAGTCGAGCTATCGGCAATGTAACATAAAGCTTAAAAGAATTTAGATAAGTGGAAAAAATATTAATTAAACAGAGCGTATAAAACCCACACTGTTACGTACTAATTTCATATAACATCCAGGATTTTCCTGTACAAACTGTACCAAAGCATCTTTGAAAATAGCATACACACCAACATCACTAATACTTTTTAGTGTAAAAGAATATGGTAGATTACTTTGAATAGCAACAATATCACCAGCAAAATCGCCTGTCTGTAGTGTATTTACTACCCGACCATGACGGATCATGGATACCTCTCCTGTGATAAGGATGTATACAGCCTCTAAGCATTCCCCTTCTCGAACAAAGGTATGATTTTTTTTAACCTCTTTGTATTGCATGATCATTTCTAATTGCGTTTTTTGGTGTGACGTTAAACTAGCAAATACTTTTGAACTAGAAAGAATATCCCACGAATTAGAATGTCTTATTTTTGCTAGATGCACCAGTTCTTGTTCTAAGGACAATGAAGAAATTAAGTGTAAAAATACATTCTTCTCAATAGTAATCACTTTAACACTAGTCATGGCAAGTACATCTGCTGATCGCAGTGTGTTAGTGACCAAGGCCGATTCTCCAAAATATTCATACTTACCATAAGTTTTCTTCAAAGTTGCCTCTGTTCCCTTGACCTCTACATTACCATAGGCAACAATATATAATTTATTACCTGGTGTATTTTTTCGTATAATATAATCACCAGACTTAAAATATTCTTCTTGGACTGCCATCAAAAAATCTCTAGCTTTTGTAATGGGCAGGTTGCGAAAGAGGTCAACATGATTCAGTAAATCTAGAATACCCAGTGCATCATCATACTTTAATCGTTTAACCTCAGGATAGGCTGTATTTTCAATACCAAATTGGGCTAACTTTAGATGGGTATCTTTGGGAAAGTCTTTGCGAGCAATGTGATAGACAGTAATCTTTTTCTGTATATCAGGTTCCAGACTAGCCAAGTAATCAATGGGGGTGTGAATAGGCGGTATACCGGCTTCATGATAAATTGTATCTATATCCCAAGGAAAATCTAAAAGAAAATCATACCTTGATTGGCTCAAGACTTTAGTATCTAATAGTTTTTTTAATATATGGGGATCATTCAGGTGATCTGAAGTATATAGAAATGAATGATCTTGATAAGATAGCCTAAATCCCAAAGTGGGTATTGAATGCAAAGTATAATGAAAAATAAATTGTGCCCCTTCAATCAAAAGAGGTGCCCCAATAGTAATTGGATTAAAAGAGAAGAGTTTACGCATTTCTGATTCTGGCCAATTAATAAATGTGGAATATTTCCTTAAGAAACTCTCCATTACCGTTAAGGTTGTATGAATAGTAACAGGAAATTCTTCCAAAATTTTCTGGAATGTTCCTGCATCATGATCTGCATGACAGTGTGTTAAAATAACATGATCAATAAGCTTGGGATTAACATTAGATTTACGTAACCACTCCGTAGAATCTACAGGAGGATCTATCATAATACCTCTATTTAAGATCCACAGAATAAAACCTGACGTATTACTTTCTGGATCAAAACCATGACTCGGCCCCAAACAGGTAATACCAAAATTAGGTGCTTGAAAAGGCTCTTCTAAACGACGGCTAATATCATAATGAATATGGTAGGGTATGTCCCATGGTATAACGTCTAACTCCATTCTGCCATCATAAATCCTATAACATACGTTTTCCTCACGTTTGATCGTAATACTCCCCAGTTGCACATTATCTGATTCATTAAAACAGGTAAACTCGATTAAGTCTTCCATAGTACGTTCTCCCCTAAAGTATTTCATTTCATTCAATAGAGTAGTGAAACCTGGGGTATCTTCACCATTAATAAATTCGTTTGCTATGGAGTCCATTTTCTGTGGCCCAAATACAGATTCCTGCAAAATGATTATGAGTTGTTGTCTCTGCTTCTCAGTACAGATAATGTGGTTTTTTTTGCCACACAAAAAATGGTTGTAATAGGTAGGAAACTCCAACTCAGCAACAGAAATACCTTTGTCAACATGGAATAAATTACCTGGTAAAACAAACATGCTGGGAACACGATCAGGCAACAACATAGTGTCTTTAATTGTTTCAGGAGGTGAACCAAACTGTATATACCCAATAGAAGTAGGCACCAGATAGCCTCCTCTTGGTAAATAATTCTTTTTGTTAAAAACCAGTTCCATACAATAACCTATTTATCCATGGCCTCCTTATGAAAGAGGCTCACTATTAACCAGTATAGCATAACAATACCAAAAATAGACACCATAATAACACCTAAGGGAAAGAGCATATCATTCTGACCATCTGAATGCACAGGGATATCAACTAGGAATGATTTAGAAAATATATTTTGTTCTTCTTGATTATATACTAACACACCCCTGATATCGGTAAAAGTAGTATCCCTTCTTAACAACCATCTAAAATATACCATGTCTCCTCTATGCTCTAGTGTATAGTGAGTTAAGGTACGAGGATTATCAATATAAAAAAATATTTTCTCTGCCATATAATTAGGTGCCTGTAATATCAAATGACCATCATGAAGTATCCCCTGTGGTTTCCACCGGGAATTTTTCTTAGGGTGGGTAATAGATAGCGTATTCCATAGAGCATTGAATCTATGATTGGCAGTGGCGGTATTTTGAGAGTAAATCACATGAGATAACACTGCCTGAGCAAATAAACATACTTCTTTACACTCTAACCATTCTATATGGGTCTTAATCATATATTTTTTGGGTTTATTTGTGGATACTTTATCTACTAGTTGTACTTCTTGAACAAATACACCTTGTGTGTCATAACCATAGCTTACTATACTATTTAAACGTATCGTTACAGGAGTAGGCCATTTCATCTTTCCAACTAATCTGATATTATCCCCTAACTGCCAAGAAATGGTAGGTGGTTTGCCTACGTCTCCTGGATTCTTCCAATAAATGTGCCAACCAGGCTGAGGTTGAAAATAAAGTAAAATCTTGAAGGGATGGTTAGAATTCACATTCTTATATTCAGGAATCATCTGGAATAATACATGCTTGTTATCTACTGCAAAAAGAGAAAACGGGATTAAAGACAGTAAAAGCAAATAACTGTTAATTAGAACTTCTCTCATGATGTAAAATTGATATTTTGTTGTATCTTTTCCACTTCTTTCTGGGATATACCTAGGAATAATAGAACGGTATCTAAACGAGATGAAGTTAAAAATGCTTTAGCATTCTCTTTCACAATGGGCTTTGCATTAAATGCAATACCTAGACCTGCCATAGTGAGCATGGGGATGTCGTTTGCCCCATCGCCAATGGCGACTGTCTGTCCCAAGGGTATTTTTTCCTTTTGGGATATCTGGTATAGTAAATCTGCCTTACGCTGACTATCTACTATATCACCAAGTAAATTCCCTGTTAAAACACCTTGATCAATTTCCAAGATATTCGCAAAGCTATAATCTAAACCCAACTTCTTATGCCAATATCTAGTAAAATAACCAAATCCTCCTGATATAATCGCAGTCTTATAACCAAGATATTGCAAAAGAGAGATAAGAGATTCTGCACCTGGTGTTAATTGAATCTTACGTTTTACTACATCTAATTTTTTTTTAGGCAGCCCCTTCAACAGCATAACTCTTTTTTTCAATGATGTTTTAAAATCGATATTACCCAACATAGCTTCACGGGTAATTTTTTTAACCTGTTCTTGGACACCCGCCTCCTTGGCTAGTTCATCAATTACTTCTTGTTGGATTAGAGTAGAATCCATATCCATGATCACCAATCTTTTAGAGTGACGAAAGAGATTCTCTGGCTGTATAGAAATATCAATATCTAATGCAGTAGCTAAAAAGAATAATTGTTTACTCATTCGTTTCAAAATGTCTGTACCACCAGATGGAATTTGCACAATGAGCTCTACACATTGTAATACTCCATAAGCAAGTTGCTTCATCTGCATAATATTGATGGCATTATTAGTAATTTGTTCAACCATCAAATGATACTTTTGGATGCTCATATGGTCTGTTATCATAGTGATCGCAAATGTATTACAATGCTCTGATAAATAAAGGTCTCTAGTGTTATCTAATAGAGACACCTCTATATTTAAATGTAAATTAACAGATAGCTCTTCTAACTGCTTTTTAATTGGTATAATAGCTTCCCTATTAAGAGATAGTAAAAGAGAAAGACTAAGGTTTTGTAAGGTGATAGTTTGTTGTATGTCAAGCAGGGAAATATCCCATTTACTTAATAGATGGGTTACTTTAGTTAGAATACCTACCACATCCATACCAGTTACATGTACTAGAAGTTTTTCATAATTATTTGACATACTTTAAAATCGGAAATCTCCTATTGCAAACTCAAATTCAAAGTTTTTTCGTAATTCAACAAACTTGTTAGAGGATGTATCCCAAATAACCTTCCGAGCAAAGAAAAATCTAAGCGGTAAAACGGGAATCTGTATTCGTAGACCAAATCCCCAACTATACTTAAAATAACCCAGAGATATATTACTGGGTGTCAATGCACTACTCTGGATACTAGATATGAGAGCAGAATTTGTTGTAGATGTATCTAGTAAAATATTATTTACATCTTCAAATAAAGCACCACCATCAAAGAAAAAAACAAACCATAATATAGACGGTTCAATAGGTATCCGTAACTCCGTACCAAAACTAACACGATGACTCCCACCATCACGCCATGCTAGAGGGTAGTCAGAGTCATCGTACACATTCCACCCACGCAATGATTCATATCTACCTAATAAATAGTAGTTACCAACTTCAACGTAAGGGTTATCTATACGTTTTTGTTGATTGTAGACTGGCCCAAGAGTTTGAGTAAAACCCATCGACAAACGGTGTTCTATTACAACTCGCCATCTTCTTAACACATTTTTACGTAGCAAACCAAACAGAGTGTAGTCAAAAGGCCACCAATAAAAGACTAGTTTGGGTTGGTACTTAATAAAGTGATCTGTACCACCTAAAAAGTTACCTGTAAATCCAACAGATATATCAGCTAACAAACCTTTGGTTGTGTTAAAAACATTATCTCGATTATCAAAATAGAAACGGTTAATAAATGAATTTTGAAACTGCCACCCTTGCGCCACTCGAGTATATATATTATCTTGTACTAAGCTAGAAGGATTACTTACTTGAGAAAAAGCAGGTTGTAAAGTATGTGTATGACCCCAATAGATAGCGAATCTCCGTCCAATACCAACGGCAAAAGAGAACAAGGACTCTCGATATGAAGCACTTGTACTACCACCTGCTATGGAAGAGTTAGGGATCTCATTATTATTATAAGCCAAAGTTAAATTTAGAGAGAGAGGATAACCTAACAACCATGGCTCTAACCATGAGCTACTCACCAAAGAACGCCTGGGCCCAAAGTCAATTTTCCCTGAGATCCTTTGGCCTCCGCCTTGAAAGTTTCTTTCAGATAATTCTGCAAAAATAGAAAATCCATTTACGGTACCATAGCCACCTCCTAAGTTAATATTACCTGTGGGCTGTTCCACTATCTTAACAAGAAGATTAAGAGAGCCTTCTGAAGAACCTGGCCGAGCATCAATATTCACAGATTTAAAATAACCTAAATTAGAAAGTATTTCTTGAGTTCTCTTTACCAGATCAGCATTAAAAAGTTCACCTGGCTTAATAAGTAATTCTCTTCGGATAACTTTTTCTTTTGTTTTTTTGTTACCTTTAATAATAATATTTTCGATATAACCTTTTTCACCTTCTGCAATATGCAATGTAGTATGTACAAATAATTTATTATGCTTCTTTTTATTTTTGAGAAGGATGATTCTAAGCTTCGCAATATTATAATAATCTTGATTGTTTTTCACAGATTCTATTTGCTCTGGGGTAGATTCTAATTCTTTTAGAGATTTTTCAGAAAGTACTATACGCTTATGAATAGGTACTACTCTAGCAAATATATAACCTGCTTGGGAATATAAATAATTAATGCTCCCTCGATCTCGCTCGATTCTAGTACCATCATAAACATCTCCTATATTACGATTAGTATATTCCATATAGGTAGCGAGTTTCTTTTTAGTAAAAAGAGGCTCTTTGGTTTCTGGGTTCAGGTAGGTTTTATTCCACGTAATTGCATAGCCATTAAAAAAATACCTTTGCCCTTCTTGAACAGTAAACGTGATTTTGATACCTCGTGTTTCTTTAGCTTTATCTATCCATACAGGTTTCCAAGAAGCATCAACCAGAGTACTGTCCAGAAATCCTTCTTCCTTTAAATAAGTAATCACATTGATTTTATCTGCCTCAAATTTTTGTTTTGTAAATATCCCATCTTTGAAGAAACCTGTTTCATCAAGCTCAAGGCCTCCTTTAATTTGTTTAGATGTTAATTGTTCAGAGCCTTTGATAATGATACTTTGTACCTTTAGCTCCTCGCCCTCATCTACTAGGAAAACAATTTTTAGTCCCCCTTCTGTTTCTGGGATAATCTCATTCTTAGAGCGAATAGAAGCTAGTAAAAAACCTTCCTTATGGTATTTTAGTTCAATATATCGTATTGTAGCCTTAATTTTATTTTCACTATATGCTTCATCCCGTTGAATAGGAATTTCTTTTTGGATATCTATTTCAGTAAATTCCTTCATCCCTTTAAATACGATTTCTTTTACAAATGCTCTTTCTTTCAAGTTAAATCGTAAAAAAACGCCCTTTTTATAGTCCTCAGCCCATACTTTAATGTCTTTAAAGGTACCTTTTTGGAATAAAACTTTAAGATCATCATTCAGCTTGCTAATAACAAGCTTTGTGTTTACTTTAGAAGATATTAGATTATATAATTCAGAATCAGATACATAATGGTTGCCTGCAAACTCAATCTTGGTAATGAGCTTATTAACATAATTGTGATAACTAGGGAAAACAGGTTCTTTAACAACCCATATTAACAGAATAAATAGCCCAAATAGAAAAAAATTTCTTAACACAAGCTATATGTTGATCTTAGGATATGAGCAGTATGGCTATTCCATACTCAAGACAAAGACAACTTTACACTTATACCTTTTTTATCCAGTCAACTATAAATTTATAGATTTTACCATATTCTACTATATCTAGTAAATTATGTTCATTACCCTGGTGTATATAAATTTTTTTGGTTACGGACGGTAAGGAATTGTAAAATTCTTGGCTCATAAGACATGAGGTAACTTGATCCCCTTCGGAATGCAGTAAAAAGACAGGCATCTCGAATATGTTAGCATCACGCATAACCCCATCTATGACACGATTAAATTCAGTATACCACCTAGCAGACACCTTACGATGCAATAACGGATCTGCACTAAGGTTGGCAGCCCGAGTTGGGTTCTTAGTTAATGCATCAATGCTAATTTTATTAGTTAGAGATAACCTGGGCAAGATACTTGACATCAAGTTACCAGCTACGATCTTCACTGGATTAACTTTTAATGTAACTCCTAAAGCAGGACTACAAAGCACCAGAGATGCTAACTTTGTTTGGGGAAATTTCATAGCATAAGAGACAGCGGTTAAGCCCCCCATCGAATGCCCCATCAATACCATTTTAGAAGATTTATGTCGTTCTTGTATAATGTCAGTTAAAATATAAATGTCATATAGATAATCATCCCAGTGATCTATGTGGCCCCTTTGTCCCGCTGAATAACCATGACCACGCAAATCTATGGTGTAAACGATGTTCCCCTTGGAAGCCATGTATTCACAAAAGTTTTCATATCTACCTGAATGTTCTCCCCATCCATGCACCATAATTACAACAGGGTAGCTAGCTCTAGTCTTGGCTTTATAAGGTAAATAGGCACGATAAAAAATTACCGTATCCCCACGACCACAAAAAAAGTCTTCTTGCTTAGTTAACAAGGACATATGTCTTAAAACTTACCATTACTTACAAATCGAAACATTCCAGGCCAGGTTACTAATTTTAGATACATAGGCAAAGCTAATTTGTATTTGTCAGCCTATACTTATTGTAATACTCGTACGAGCAGTATGATTTATTTTCTAAAAGGTATTTTGCAGGAATTAAATCCAAGTTGGGTACTTCTAGACGTCCATGGTGTGGGTTACCATATCTATACGCCTTTTACAGCCTACGAAACATTGAATCAACAACGTAACCAAAAGATTCTACTGTATGTGCGTATTATTTACAGAGATACAGATCGCCTTTGCTATGGTTTTCTATCAAATGCAGAAGCTATTTTATTTGATTTTTTGCGAAACTTACAAGGGATAGGAGCACAATTATCTTTTAATTTAATTGCTACATTAGGTAAACAAAATGTACTACAGGCCTTACAATCAGGCAATACGGAAAATATATTAACTGTACCTAAAATAGGCAAGGTTAAGGCATCCAAATTAATGTTTGAAGTGCAACAAAAACCAGACAAGTTGTCTAGTTTACTTATAGAGTCAGAAGTTCATAGTGATAATGCATCTCATGCATCACCTACTCTCTTGCGACAAATAGAAGATACTTTAAAAGGCTTAGGTTTTCAACAAAAAGAGATCACCAATGCTTACCAAAGAATACGTACTAGCTCAAAAGAACCACCTCCTATTGAATATAATACATTATCTGAATGGATTAAATTATTTTTACAAAACTTGTGATAGAGACTTTATCTACCTGTATTGTTACTTCTATATCTACTTGACTAGTTAGGTCGATAGTAGAACGAGACTTACGATATTTGATGTAGCCTACTTAGATTACACTACACACACTGTTGTCCAAATGCAAGTTTTACCAGCGATTGATTTATACCAGAACCAGGTAGTGCGACTGTTACAAGGTCGATATGATCAAAAACATGTATACCATGACGATCCTGTTGCATTATCGTGTATGTTCAAAGCTCATGGTATTTCTACCATACATGTAGTGGATCTCGAGGCTGCCCAAGCCCAAGAATTACGACATGTTCATATTCTACGCTCTATCAAAAATAAAACACAGCTCAATATTCATTTTGGTGGTGGTGTACGTTCTTTAGAGGATGTGCGCCTTTTATTTCGTGATGTCTTATCTCTATCACAAGATAAAATTATGATAGGTTCACTGCCTTTTCAAGATGCATATGCTTTCCAAGATATTGTATGTCAGTACGCAGAAAACTTAATTATTACCTTGGATGTTTGGGGCTATGATATTCGTATCCATGGTTGGCAAAAAGATACACATCGAGATGTTAGAGATTACATTACTTATCTACACCACCAATATGAACTGAACACCTTTCTGGTAACTCAAATTAAGCGAGATGGCATGTTGTCAGGAACTGATATTGCATTATATCAAGAATTAAGCACAGCTTTCCCCACTCTACATTTTATTGCTTCGGGTGGCGTAAATCACATTGCTAATCTCTATGCACTGAAGAAGGCTTGTAAAATAGATGCAGTTATAGTAGGTAAAGCTTTATACGCAAACCATATTTCTATGAACGACATATACCAGTTCAATCAAGGCAATAACTTATAAGTGAATGTTTACGCTAGTGTGTAGGCAGTTAATGAGTTTTATAATATCTTGTTCTGTATTATGATGGTGTAGTGTAATACGAATTCTCTCATAATTTGGAGAGACCGTAGGCGACAGAATAGCCTTGACAAAAATACCCTGTTCTAATAGATATTTTTCCACACTCTTAGCAACCTCATTACCCGGTACCATGAAGATTTGTATTACGTATTGGTTATCTAGAAAATACGGGGCAAGAAGCGAGCTAATATGGTTTTTAAAATAACGTACTTTTTTCTGTAAATCTCTTATTATACTATTATCTCTCATTAAAAAATCATAGGCACATGATATGGCTATAATGTTAAAAATAGGTAATGCTGTTGTATAAATAAATGTTCTACTTTTATTTATCATATAGTGTTTAAAAATTTCGCTAGTACATACAACGGCACCACAACACCCCAAGGCTTTTCCAAAAGTATATATCCTGGCGAAGATATCTTTTTCTACACCATATTGCACAGCCAACCCTTCACCATGGGGTCCCATAACCCCCGTAGAATGAGCTTCGTCCAGTATGATTTTAGATTGATAATATTGGCATAGCTCTATAAGTTCCAATAAAGGACAAAGATCTCCATCCATAGAATATAATGATTCCACAACAACGTAAACAGTTGTTTGACCAGCATACCTTTCAAGTTTTTGTTTTAAATCCTGCATGTTATTGTGTATAAAGGAATATGATTTAGCAAGGGTAATTCGCAAACCATCTCGAATGGAAGCATGACATTTTTCATCATATAAAAAAACGTATCTACGATCATCTAAACTAGAGATGACTCCTAAATTTGCGACGTAACCTGAATTAAATAAAAGAGCTGTTTCTGCTTTATGAAATTGTGCCAGACGTCTTTCTAAAGATTCCGTGAATTCATGATTACCGCTAATTAATCTAGAACCACTAGACCCAAAACAAATATTATTGTTTTGAGTTAATGTAGTTATAAAATACTCATATAAGGATTTTGATTGAGCAAAACCTAGATAGTCATTAGATGAAAAATCAACTAAATCCCGATAGTGATTTAACTCTCGAAACAGGAGACTCTCCTTACGACTATTTAACCAACTATGATAATCCATACAGGAATAGTCACGTATTATGTTATTTTACTTTAGAGTAAAGCAGGTTCTAAACCAAGGGCCTGAATTAGATCAAGGTCATGATTATAATCATTGTTTGCAGTAGTCAATAATTTGTCGCCAACAAAAATAGAGTTAGCACCTGCAAAAAAACACAATGCTTGTTCTGCTTGTGAAAGTTGTAGTCTACCCGCCGATAAACGAATAACACTTTTAGGTATGATGCAACGTACGACAGAAATTACCCGTAACATATCCCAAATATCTACTTTAGATGCACTTTCTAATTTCGTACCTTCTACAGGAACAATCGTATTGATAGGAATAGATTCTGGCAGAGGCCGCATCTGGCTTAATGTATGAATGAATTGTATTCTGTCTTCATGACTCTCGCCAAGTCCTAGAATACCACCACAGCACAAAGACAAACCTGCGTCTTGTATATGCTTAATACTATCTAATCTATCTTGAAAAGTACGTGTAGAAATAATGCGAGAATAAAAAGAAGGGCTCGTATCAATGTTATGATTGTAGGCATAGAGTCCAGCATGCTTCAAGGCCTTCGCCTGTTTCAAGTTTAGCATACCCATCGAACAACAAACTTGCATTCCTAGGGCACTAACATTTTTTACAATGGATAATAGCCTTTCAAAGCGTTCCCCTTCAGGGACACTACGCCAGGCGGCACCCATGCAAAAACGAGTTGCCCCCATCGCCTTGGCACGTTTGGCCTGTTCCTTAATAACTTGTTCAGATAATAACTTTTCTGATTCCACAAAAGTTTTATAATGTGATGATTGTGAACAATAGGAACAATCTTCAGGACAAGCACCTGTTTTAATAGATAATAAATTAGCCATTTGTATTTTATGAAAAGGGAAATAGCGTCTATGTCGCTGAGAAGCCCTATAAACTAATTCAAACAAAGACATCGCATACAAAAAACGAATCTTACGTAATTTAAGCTTATGTATTATATTGATCATACATATCTACCTAAAAGAACTGTAACATAAAATAAGATCCATAAAATAGGTTGGTGCCATAGATAAATAAACAGACTCTTGCGTCCCATAAATGCTAAACCATGAAGTATTTGACCAATATAGGTTGCACTAGACATACTAGATAAGATATACATTTTATCTTGCAAATAATTTGCACAGCCCATACCTATTAAGGTACACCCAAACCAGGGAAATAGAGGAGCGAAATCCACGGATGAACGTTTAGATGTATACATACCTAACCAATACAAGTAGTCTGTATTAAAAATGGGGTGAGAGTAGACGAAGCCTGCATAAATCACGGCAAGCCCTAGAATAATATTAATCCAAGATAAACGGATAAAAATCAGTGCAAAGACACTACTAACAGCTATTAAATGTAGTATACCAAAAAACACATAAGATCTAGGATAAATAAAATATGTAATACATGTGATTGATAAGGCACAAAAGGCTAATAGAATCAATCGACGCAAATAAGCAGACCATGAAATGCCTCTTTGAGAATGTAATACTAAACTTATACCAACAGCAGACATAAAAATAGATATGGCTACATAACGAAAGGCTAACCAAAAGGTATCTGAGAATAACTGAATAGAAGCGTATTTAAAGTAGTTCAAATCAAAGCAAAAGTGAAAAATTATCATTATGATCATTCCTACACCTTTAAATGCATCTAACAAGATACTGCGTTGATAGTTATAGATAGGAGACATTGAGATGGTGTTCTTAACAGTACTAGAAAATATTTGTATTATATAATTTGACACGTGTAGACAGATAAAATTAATTTTTATCTTACCGTCAATTGATATTTAGTATTTTAAGATTCTATTATCACTTGGAGAGTCAGCACTATGTATGGAGCTGGACAAAATAGACTTGGTTAATAATTTTTTCTTGTAACGATAGCTTAAACATGTTATTGATCACAATATAAAATCTAAATATCTTTTTTTAGACATCTATTCTGCAACTATAATAATAAACCCATTTTAAAGATGCATAGTACCAACTTTCCATGTTTTATACGCTTTTTTTTACACCTTATTTTAGAGCATGACTATACCTAAGAATAGCGTTTTTTAGCTTTGTATGGACTAATATGGACTCTTATGAACATGCTTTTTTTGTTTTTAGAAAGTAAATATCAATACCATTTTCAGCAATATGGCTTTTCTCCTCTCGTATAAAAAAATTATTTTATAGAGTGTTTCATGTAACATCTGCAATTTAACGCTTTACCATCTGGTACACTCTTGTGATTTTGAATGCTATATGAAAAATAATTTTAGTACGGGTATCTACAAAGCATTTAGTTATGGATTTATAAGTCTTATTGTTATATTGATTACTCTCACTTTTGGAGTACCAGACTTTATTAGCCGTAATAAACAACCTTCACAGTCATTTGCGGCACAGGTAGCAAATGAAGTTATTACTAGACGAGAGCTATCTAGTGCTACAAGAAATTATCTGAATAATATAAAACAGAATAATGTGAATGCAAGCCTACGTCAAATGATTGAGAATTACATGCTTAACCAACTTATTAATGCTAAAGTTTTTTATATCATGCTTACACATGCAAATTTTGGACCAACAAAACCTGTTGAAAATAAATTGGTGTCTACATATCTTAAAGAGTATTTTCCAGCATATTTTTCATCTACCAAATACAACATGACACTGTTTAAAACAAAGGTTTTACGTCCCAATAATGTTAGTTTAAATACGTTAAGACAAGAGAGTATTGTCCAGCTCACACAAAAAATAGCACACAATATTATTGATAATATGGATATGGCAAACCATGTAGAGCAAGTGGAACTTGCCAGGATGAGTGCTATTAGCTTGTCATATCAAATTGTTTTTTTTAATAAAGAAGCAAAGGAAAGATTTTTACTGGATAAAATGAGAATCACATCTCAAGAAATCCAAGACTATTTTGATCAAGAACAAGCAAAAGATATAGCTAAGAGTGGAGTCAAAAAAGATCTAAAAATATTAACAGATCAACGTAAAAAAAATATTGTTACTAAACTAAAAAAAGAAAAACTTAAGGGTGCAGAAGGGGCTTGGTTAGAAGAAATAGAAAAAGATGCAAAGTCTAAAGTGTCCCTAGGTTATGTACGTAACAAATATGGATTGCCTATTATTCAATTAGCCAAGATACCTTTACTGGCATCAGATCCTAAACGACAAAACTTAGGTGAACAACATAAACGCATATTAAATGATTTGTATAGTGCAAAAGTCTTTCGAGATAATGCTCTCCGTTCCACAAACCCAGAGGTTCATATCTATCATATCAATGGTCAGATATACTGGGTTATAGTGTCTGATAGTACGCAGGCACAGTTACCACCAAGTAGTGAGATTTATAGAAAAAAAGAGACCTTGCATGAGTGGTTAGATACATACAACCTTAAGACAAATAATAAACAAAGTAGTGCAGATAAAAATAGCAAACTAAATACTGTGCTTAAAGATTTGATGATCCAGAAACAAAAAAATCAGATCAGAATTAAGCGTTTTAACAACACAAATTCATAAGATGTTTATATCCTCTGTGCATGGTTAGCCAAAAGAGTATATTGAATCTAGAAGGAGCATCTGGCCAGTACCAGATCAGAATTCATGGTTTGTTTGAAAGTGCACACTATTTATATCATTATTATAAAGACGGATCAGATGAAGAATTACATGGTCATACTTGGGAAGCAGAGGTGTTTTTTAACAAGAATACTCTAGAAAATGGTATTAGTGTCGATTTTTTGCATGTTCGGTCTGTTTTTGATGAGCTTATAGAAAGATTGGATCATACCTGTATTAATGAGATAGAACCATTTAATAAATATAATCCAACGGCTGAAAATATCGCTCGCTATGTTTACCAACACTTGAATCTACACACTCCTAAAGAGGCTTATATTCATAGTATTCGGATATGGGAAGGTCCAAAAAACTGGGCTACATTTTACCCTAAATGTGCAAAAGAGAATAGTGGCCCGTGAATTTATAACAGGCTAATATAGGTCAATTGTTATTGTCTCTTTACCTTTTGAGTAGAACACTTGGTTGACCTTATAGGTTGTGGCTAGTTTTTTCTTACCTTTTAATTTAATTTCACCTCTGCTGGTACACCTAGTATTATCTTTAACAACATTGTGGGTTGTGTCACTGATAATTATCTCTCCTGGTTTTGCCTGATGTTCCAAACGAGATGCTACATTTACAGTATCTCCAATGGCCGTCCAGTCTTTTCTTGTTTCTGTACCAATATCTGATAAAATAACATGGCCTGTATTCAGCCCAATCCTGACCTCTATTTTATCATGGCCACTTGCTGTACGAAAGGTATTCAGATTACGAAAGACACTCTGTATCTGTGCCGCAGCAATAACAGCATTTAAAGCATCATCAAAAATTCCCATAATGGCATCACCCATAAATTTATCCACATAACCAGAATGAACATCAATATTCCGCACTAGTATGCCAAGAGCAACATTTAAAAAGTTTACTGCTTCTTGTGGTGAACCCATCTCAGCGATGTGTGTAAAACCAACAATGTCACCAAATAATACTGTAATTATTTTAGTTTGGCTGGCAAATAACGCACCACTTGATTTAGCTAAATTATATGCTTTTTCAATGATTGGACTAGACAAATAAGGCCTTAAAAACTTATGAACACCCGCAGTTTCCATTAAGTCACCAGCTTTTAATACCTTTTTATCAGGACTAGCCGCTAGGAAAATAGGTATCCATAAAGTCAATACCATGGAATTTTCATGTTCAAAATATCCACAAATATTAAATAATGTGCTCTGCTTACCTTCTTTACCTAAAGGACACCATAAACGATAATTATCGATACGACCCGATTTTATAATACCATTATCTTGGTTAAAGACATCCTTGAAAAACTGTTCTGGAATAATATCTTTCAGATTTTCTATATCCATGGATAAATTGTAATCTTGGATAAAATTTTTAGAAGTATATAGCCAATCACCTTGAGAAGTAAAAACTATAATATAGTAGCCTAATTGAGAAACTAAATCGTAGGCAAATTTTTTAAAAGATTGAATATCCTCTAAGTATTGTATCTTGGTTATTTTACGGCCAAGCAGTGCTTGCAAAGGTAAAAATAATGTTACGATGGTACGATCTTGTTTCATATCAAAGACTAAATTATCAACTGGAATTCCCATACTTTTTACACTCATAATAACAAAAGCCAGACCAAGACCCGCCCCACCTTCAGAATATTCTTCTTTGAATACTTCTTTGTTACCTAAACTTAGTGTACGTTCTAGAACAGAAGATAAGCTATTAATGGTTTTTGATTTTTGTAAAATATCTGTCACTCTAGCTGACTCAATTTCAGAAACACCAAACGGGTTTTCAACCACCAACTGTATACCATTGGAAGTGACAGTCATAGTACAAGTCACATATAATTTATACTCTCTAGCTACTCTAGAAAAGTTTTTTACATGGTGAGTATCTGTTTCTGCCCGAAATAATTCTAACTTGTCTGAGTAAGATAAGTTTGCTATGCCTAATCCATCAACAACGTGCTCAAGAAAAATATTCTTATGAACTGCCTTTAATGCATTAGTGATTAACTCTTTAATAATTACGATGAGAGCCGTCTTAATCTCGGGATTATGAAAAGAGTGAACCATACGATCAACACTACTTTCGATATCTCGCATCTCCTGACTATCCAGGGAATATAGCTGGGTGCTAAAGTTAATTATCTTTTCGAGAGAAAGAATTTCCTTACTATTCATGTTAAAGTTTGTAATTACACACTCCTATGTTAAAAAATCTTATATTCTTTAGCCTCTTTTAGAGTTGGTAAGACTTTTTCAATGATATGATTGATTTGTTCTTCACTCATTTCAAGCTGTTGCACCGCAAAATCATAATTTCTTTGGTAAGCATCTGGGACATGCCCATAGCCATGACAATTAGCTAAATAATTTGCCAAAGATACAATAGACACAGTTACAAGATTATTTGAAGCAATATCCTGTGCATCCTCTTGCATATATTCAGAAAAACGGATAACCTGGCAGAGAGCTTGGGGCAAATTCCATATTTCGCTTACTTCAATACCCACATCAATATAACTTATCTGCAATTGTTTTGTCGTAACTGATAAAAAAGATTTTTTATCTTCTATGGCTTCTCGTAAAACTTTTAAGAAAACATCACGATCCATTGCATGCATAATCATCTTTCCAATATCATGTAACAAACCTGCAATGAAGCACTCATCTGCAACAACATTTAATCCCATAAATTTCGCAATGGATTTTGATAAAATAGCAACTAAAATAGCATGTTCCCATATATATTTTCTAAATCTAGCATAAGTGTTTTGACCGAAAACTGATTTTACAGCTAATAGTGTTGCCATGGATTTAAATGTTTTTAATCCTATTACTGAAATAGCATGTTTGAGTGATATTATTTCATTGCCACGAGAATAAAATGCAGAATTTGCAACCTTTAACAAAGTAGCGGTAAGGTTTGGATCCTTAACAACATGATTTTCTATGTCATCAAAGTTTACGTCAGAATCAACATCAAGATTCAACACAAAGGTTAAAACATGAGGTGTAATCTGTAATTTTATTTTATTAGCATCTAATTTCATAAGATTTATAGGCCCTTCAATAATTATACTGTAAATAAATATATTTATCCAAAACACCCATCACGCTGCCCACCTACATCGGCTGTTTGTAACGGCTACAGTAATGAAATAATACTAAAATGCAATATCTTTTTATTTAATGTGTGCACCACATTTTTGCGAATTGATATCTAACTGTTCTATTCCATATTTTAAAACCGTAACATTTTAAAACAAGAACATGCTCTCAGGCAAGATACTGTGGTGATAATTCATTTCACAGGCACATAAGCCACATTGTGCACCATAAAATATAGCAATTATCAGTGTCAGAATTTTTTATAAATCAATCTTCATAACAGCATGATCTAGGACTTCACTTTACGCATGGATTTTATGCCTGATAATGCTTAAGTACTTCAAGATCAATATGTTCTAAAATAGAAATATGTGACGCTTCTAATTTAACTTGAGGTGCAACCCCAGCATTGTAGGCTTCAATCCATCTACTCAAACAAAGACACCATTGATCTCCTGGTTTTAGACCAGAAAATTGGTATTCAGGTATGGGAGTAGAAAGATCATTCCCTACGGCATAGCTAAATTCCAAAAAATTTTCTGTAATCACCACGCATATGGTATGTATGCCCAAATCTTCAGAAGAAGTATCGCACTGACCGTTACGGAAGAAACCAGTCATAGGTGATGTACAACATGTTGTCAGATCGTTACCTAAAACATTCTTTGCCATTACTTAATGGGATTTGCTTGCAATCCTGCGATTAGAAAGTCAATGTTTTTAATGTTTATATAATTAAATTAGTTTGGAAAATTAAATCCAGTTCTAGACAGTTTAATCTGCTATAAATTTTACTGTTCTTCTTAAAAATATTAAAAGTAAGGAGAACAACCAACAAAAATTCATTATGAATAATGGACACTTATGCAGAAGTATTTATCAGAGAAGATGACTTATAGAGACATAGCTCAAAAAATAAATATATCAAAGTCTATTTTGTACAGCTCTGGTGCTGACTCTCCAATTTTTTCTTAAAAAGCAGAGAATAGGTCTTTAAGACGAGCTTTTAATTTTCCGTTATGTAGTCTAATCATGCTTATAAAATATATTTTTTGGGTGACCATGATCCTTTTATACAATACTCTATCCTGTATTGCCTGCCAATCCCAACCTAATAATGACCATATAATCACTAGGTTACCAGACATGCTTGCAAAAGATGTAACCTCCCTCTTTCGTAATACAATGGAAGGCACTTCCATCACACGCTATTTTGTCAAGGGTAATGAGAAAGAAGTTCTTGTAAAGAGTACTAATATTGCGAATAAAACTGACCACATATTTTTACCCGAATACACCCGTGGCATCTATCTTACTAACAATGTGGGTAACTCAATATCTAGGATGCAATATTTTATCCAAAAAAGTAAACAATATCATTTGAATACATTTGTAATAGACATACAGAAAAACATGATCCCTAAAGAAATTATTGATATGGTAAAAAGAGCTTCTGTTTTTCTGGTCGCTAGGTTGGTTGTATTTGAAAATGGCTTAAAACAAAGAAGACCTACAGAAGCATATCTACAACATATATTAGCCTTAATACAGGACGCCTCCGCACAAGGTTTTCAAGAAGTACAGTTAGACTATATTCGCTATGCTGATATACCCAATCTATTGGGACTCTCCTTACAATATAAATATGCTATTATTAATCATGTCTTATTACAGGCTAGCCAAACGGCCTACCAAAACCAGATATATCTTTCAGCGGATCTATTCGGGCGTACTACCTTATCTCATGATGATCCTATTGGGCAAAAAATTGAAAACTTTGCTAAACATGTCCAGACTCTTTATCCAATGCTCTACCCTTCACATTATACTAATGACATTACACGAATTTCACAGCCTTACGAAACTATTAAAGAAGGTGTAATGAATGCACGAAAGAGGGTTCTTGGTACAAGAATTGTACCCTACATACAAGGCTTTAATATGCATATTAAAGCGTCTAAATTAAATATGGTAGAATATATCAAGAGACAATTACAAGCCTGTGAAGATGCACAAAGTGACGGTTGGATTGTATGGAATGCACAAAATCGTTATGAACCTCTTTTCCAGGCTATAGAAAAATACAACTATGATAAACCATCTGTAAATCAATCCCAAAATTCTAGTCTACATTCTTACAAAAATAATTTATAGTCTATATATTAAATCATGGGTAGTACTTTATACTCTGTTGCTCTACCTATTGGTAATAACAAAGATATATCGTCTAGGACAAAACACATATTAGAAAAAGTAGACTACGTGGCATGTGAAGATACAAGAAAGGCGTATCGTCTTTTTAAGGCATTAGGCATCACAAAAAAAATACAATGTGTATCATATTATTCTTATAATGAAGCAGGTTCTTCCCATGAATTGGTTAAATTGTTAAAAATGGATAATAACATAGCTTTAATTGCTGATGCAGGTACGCCTAGGATTTCTGACCCTGGCTTTCATTTGTTAAAAGCATGTTACCAGTCTGCTATTACAATTCGGCCTATCCCTGGCCCATCTGCTTTGACTAGCATACTAAGTATTTCACCTTTCTTAAACAGGCCCCTGCTTTTTCTAGGTTTTTTACCTGTTAAATCTAGTCGACAAAAAAAAGAACTCAATACCTACCAAAATTTTAAGGGTGCTGTATGCTTATTCGAATCTGTTCACCGATTAACCAAAACTTTAGATAACATATTGGCTGTTTGGGGTAACCTAAATATATTAATTGGTAGAGAACTTACAAAAAATTATGAAGAAATCTATATGGCTTCTGTTGAAGAAGCAATCCAATGGTCTAGTAAAAAAAAAGGTGAATTTACCATCCTTATTGAAAAGATACCGTCTAATCATAATGTATAATCTTTAAATGCAGGTCACCTTCTTTTTGAACATGGAGAATTTGGCCATTCCTTAATGGGACACAAGAGAGTATGTGTAGGTGGCTCTGTAAGATATTTACAAGATACCAGGTACCATCTTTGACGGTATTTTTTTTCTCTACTACTTGGACAGTAAATAATTTAGGTAAGCGTTTTAGAAAAGCATGATTACGTATAACCAGCATAATGTGTTTCTATAAAAGAACTAATCGAATTAATAATTTACTCATGATTTTTACTGAGATAGGCATCAACGGACTCCGCACAACTACGCCCCTCATGAATAGCCCATACAATTAAAGATTGTCCTCGTCGCATATCGCCACAGGCAAAAACACCATCCACATGAGTATGATAGCTGGTAACATTATTATCTGCCATAACCGTATCTACATTATGACGTTTATCAAATTGAAGACCCGTCTCTTCTAATTGAGTAAGTAATCCTTCGTGTACAGGAGACACAAATCCCATTGCTAATAAAACAAGATCTGCTTCAAGTGTTTGTTTTGTATCCGGCACTGGCACAAACTGCTTATCTCGAAAAGACACCTGTTCGATTTCCAAGGTTTTTACATGGCCATTATTACTCTGAAAACTTACCGAGCTAGTCGCCCACAGCCTGTTAGCACCTTCTTCATGACTAGAAGATACAC
Source organism: Leptospiria bacterium (assembly GCA_965262015.1). Lineage (GTDB taxonomy): Bacteria > Spirochaetota > Leptospiria > Turneriellales > CBDBES01. The sequence goes on along the minus strand of OZ253494.1, from coordinate 25,116 downwards.
GAAAGATTTGTGGCCAGTACGGCCATGGATTGGAATCATTTCTTTCTTGTGGAGGCGTCGGCATAATCTCTATTTGTGTAACACTCTTGGCACCTTGACGATTAGCCGTACCAACACAATCAGAACCAGTGTCACCACCACCAACAACAATCACATCCTTACCTTGAGCATCAATATTTTTATGGGTAGCTATACCCGCATTTTTTCGATTTTGTAGAGTTAAATAATCCATGGCAAGATGAACACCATCTAAATCAGAACCAGGTATTTGAATAGAACGAGCCTTTTCCGCACCACCTGCAAGTACAACAGCATTATATTTAGCACGAATATCCTTTATATGTATATCTATACCTACATGTACGTTTACTTCCCATTTAATACCTTCCATACGCAATTGTTCCAAGCGGCGATCTATCCAATGTTTTTCCATTTTAAAGTCGGGGATGCCATAGCGTAACAAACCACCTAGTTGGTCATTCTTCTCATAGATCATTACATCATAACCTTCACGTGCCAACTGCTGTGCAACAGCTAAACCAGCAGGACCCGAACCGATAACAGCAACTGACTGGTTCTTGGTACTCTTAGCAAGTACCGGCCTTATCCAATTATTCTCGAAACCCTTATCTATAATAGTACGCTCTATCGCCTTAATAGATACAGCTGGTTCATTGATACCTAGTACACAAGCACCTTCACATGGTGCAGGGCATAACCTACCCGTAAATTCAGGAAAGTTATTAGTAGAATGTAAATTATCTAGTGCTTCACGCCACTGCCCATTATATACTAGATCATTCCACTCAGGGATAAAATTATCTACTGGACAACCCATAGGACCATGACAAAAAGGAATGCCACAATCCATACACCTAGCACCTTGTTCGCTAGCGTCTGCGTCTGAGAATTTTATTTCGAATTCTTTATAATCCTGAAGACGTTGGGGCACAGCAGAGCGGGATAAGCCCTTCCGTTCATATTCTTTAAAGCCTGTTGGTTTACCCATGATTAGTTCGCTGCAACTTTTAAGGCTTCTTTATATTCATAGGAAATAATTTGCAAGATTTTTTTACTTTCACTCTTCCAATTATTAAGAATATAGTCTGCCTGGTGAGAATTTGTATATTTCCTATGTTTTGTTATCAGTGCATGAACATCATCAGCCTTATCCGTTTCATATAAATGGTTGATTTCGACCATTTGGGAGTTCACCTGCTCTCTAACATTACCTGTTTGGTCCCAGATATAAGCGATGCCCCCCGACATCCCCGCAGCAAAGTTTCTGCCAACTTCACCCAGAATAACTACCTGCCCACCTGTCATATACTCGCAACCGTGATCTCCCACACCTTCCACTACCGCATGCACTCCTGAATTTCTCACACAAAAACGCTCACCCGCCATACCATTGATATAAGCCTCTCCTTCGATGGCACCATAAAAAGCTGTATTCCCGATAATAATATTCTTAGCAGGATCGAAAGATACTTCTTTGGGTACATGGATAATGATACAACCACCAGACAAGCCTTTACCAACATAGTCATTGCCTGCACCAATTAGTCTTAATTGGATTCCTCTGGCCAGAAAAGCACCAAAGCTTTGTCCTGCATAACCTGTCAACGTAATAGATATAGTATTATCAGGTAAACCAGCATGGCCGTATTTTGTGGCAACATGATGAGAGAGCATGGCACCAACTGAACGATTAATATTACATACTTTACCACTAAAATTGACTTGTTTTTTAGAAAGAAGTGCTGGCTCCGAAGCTGTAATCAAGGCATGATCTAACTGCTCATCCAAGCCATGATCCTGCTCACGGGCGTGAAATAGTTTGGTTCCCCATTTAGGAGACGTTTTCACCAATAGCTTACTCAAACTAATACCTCGAATTTTTTTATCTTTTTTCTTGTATCCTGGATCACTTGGTAAAGCCTTTTCTTGATAAAGGCGATCTACTTGCCCTATCATCTCATTAAAGGTGGCAAATCCTAGACTAGCCATATATTCACGTACTTCTTCTGCTACAAAAAACATGTAATTAATCAAATAATCAGGAGAACCCATAAACTTTTTGCGCAACTCTGGGTCTTGTGTAGCAATACCAACGGGACATGTATTTAGATGACATTTACGCATCATAATACAACCTTGCGTTACGAGAGGTGCTGTTGAAAAGCCAAATTCATCAGCCCCCATTAAAGCGGCAATTATCACGTCTCTACCTGTTTTGATTTGACCATCTGTTTGTAGCCATATACGATCTCGTAAACCATTAGATACCAAAACCTGATGGGTTTCGCTCAATCCTAATTCCCAGGGTGTCCCTGCATATTGTATAGAAGACAGGGGGCTAGCTCCTGTACCTCCATCATGCCCACTAATCAAGATATGATCGGCATGTGCTTTAGCTACTCCAGCGGCGATGGTACCAACACCAATCTCTGAAACTAGTTTAACACTAATGCGTGCCTTAGGATTAATATTTTTCAAATCAAAGATGAGTTGCTTGAGGTCTTCAATAGAATAGATATCATGATGAGGTGGAGGACTAATAAGAGTTACACCCGGAGTACTATGCCGTATGCGTGCTATTACTTTATCTACTTTAAAACCAGGTAGCTGTCCCCCTTCACCTGGTTTAGCACCTTGTGCCATTTTAATTTGCAGTTCATCAGCATTCACTAGATATTCTGCCGTCACACCAAATCGGCCAGAAGCTACTTGCTTAATGGCTGAACGCATATTTTGCCCATCAATGAGTTGAAAGCGTCTTGAATCTTCACCACCTTCACCTGTATTAGATTTGCCACCAACAGTATTCATGGCAACCGCAAGAGATGTATGGGCTTCCCAAGATATTGAGCCAAAGCTCATTGCACCAGTTACAAATCGCTTAACAATTTCTTTGGCAGGTTCAATATCTTCTAATTTTAAAGGGTTATCAGATTCTTGCAATCGTAGTAAACTACGTAATGTAATTTTATTATTTTCTTGCTTATTGATTAATAAAGCATATTCTTTGTAAAGAGCATAATCCTTATTACGAACACTATATTGTAATTTTACAACGCTTTCGGGAGTCCATAAATGTTTTTCTCCATCTGTGCGATAGTAGTATAGGCCTCCACTGCGCAAATGAGTAAAGCCATGTTGCACATCATGAATGGCATATTGATGCCTACTACGTAATTCTTCTTCTAACATCTCTAAGCTCAAACCTTCGATAGCCGAGGAAGTACCAGTGAAATAGGAATCCACGATCTCTGAATCCAAGCCAATAGCTTCAAATACCTGTGCACCACAATAAGACTGTAAGGTACTAATACCCATCTTGCTAAAAATTTTGTATAAACCAAGTTGGATTGCTTTAAAATAATTATGATAGGCTTCTTGTTGACTAGTAATATCTGAGAGAAAATTAGATTGGTATAAATCTTTTATTGTTTCAAAAGCAAGATAGGGATTTACTACATTAGCTCCATAACCAAGCAATAGGGCAAAATGAAAAACTTCTCTGGGTTCTCCACTCTCTAAAATGATACTAGCTTTAACTCTTACACCCTTTCTAATCAAATGATGATGCACACCAGAGACTGCTAATAAACTAGGTATTGGCACTAGCTCTGCGTTAATTCCACGATCGGATAGGATAATTAAACTAACGCCTCGTCGTACTTTTTCTTCCACCTGTACACACAAGTCATCTAATGCTTCTCTCATTCCATGTGGTTGGGTAATGGGGAAAAGTATAGATAAAGTATGCGAAGTAAAATTGCCTTTTGAAAGCATACGCATGTTTTCTAATTGTTGATTTGTAATGATTGGATGAGAAAGTTCAATGCGTTTCGCATGGTCCACAGTTTCATCCAGTAAATTTCTCTCGGGACCCAGGTAAGAAGTTAATTCAAAAACGAGTTCTTCACGAATGGCATCAACAGGTGGATTAGTTACCTGGGCAAAGAGTTGCTTAAAATATCTAAATAATAACTGTGGCTTATCTGATAGAATAGATAGGGCAACATCTGTCCCCATAGAACCAATTGCTTCCTTACCATCAAGTAACATAGGTTTAAGAACCATGTGTATGTCTTCTTTAGTATACAAAAACAATCTTTGTAAACTTAATACCAATTTATGATCTACTGTATTAATAGCATCTGATTCTGGCAAAGCATCAATATGTAATAAGCCATCGTCCACCCATTTTAAATAAGGTTGTTGTTGACTAATTTGGTTTTTAATCTCTTTGTCGGGTATAACTCTACCTGCTTTTAGATCAACCAAAAACATTTTGCCTGGTTGCAGTCGGCCATATCCTTTAATATTTTCTGGAGGTGTATCCAACACACCCACTTCAGAAGAAAGGATTACCATATCGTCCTTTGTTATAACATATCTGGCTGGCCTTAGACCATTACGATCCAAGGTGCCTCCAATTACATCACCATCTGTAAAAGTAACGCCCGCTGGACCATCCCACGGTTCCATTATTGTAGCGTGATATTCATAAAAACCTTTTAAATCAGGATTCATATCATTTTTTTTAGACCATGCCTCAGGGATCATCATCATCATCGCATGTGGTAAACTACGACCACTCATAACCAATAGCTCAAGTACTGAATCAAAGGCAGCAGAATCACTTTGTCCTTCCATTAAAATAGGTAACATCCTCTTCAAATTTTTTCTGAAATAAGGCGACTCCATAATTTGCTCACGAGCACGCATCCAATTAACATTACCTCGTAATGTATTGATCTCACCATTATGGGCAATTAGCCTAAAAGGATGTGCAAGATCCCATGATGGAAAAGTATTCGTTGAAAAACGGGTATGTGTCATCGCTATAGCAGATTCTATGTCATCTTCTCGCATATCATGATAGAAGAGGGCAAATTGTGAAGCTGTAAGCATTCCTTTGTATACCAAGGTTTTACAGGAGAATGATGACACATAATAACTGCTACGATCCATATGAAGTTCCTGACGAATACGATGATCAATCATTCTGCGTATCATAAACAACATACGTTCTAATTCATCCACATCTTCTACATCTGGACCAGCGGCAATAAATGACTGTTTAATGACGGGTAGCATCTCTCGGGCATCCTTTCCCACAATGGATGCATCTACTGGAACATTTCGCCAACCTAAGAATTCACAATTCTCATCAATCACAATTTTCTCAACAATATTTTGAATGGCCTCTCTAGTTATCTTATCCTGGGGGAAAAAATGCATGCCAACACCATAGCAACCTAGGGGAGGTAGACTGATATTCTGTTGACTTACCACCCTACGCAAAAATTTATCAGGCATCTGGATCAACATGCCTGCACCATCTCCAGTATCTGGGTCTGCTCCAATCGCACCTCGATGTTCTAGGTTACACATAATTCTTAGACCTTTATCAATAATATCTTTACTTTTATGGTTGTGAATATGTGCGATAAAACCTACCCCACAACCATCATGTTCATAGCTTGGATCATACAGACCTTGATTGGGTGGATATGAAGAATTATGATTTTTTGATAAATTAAAAGAGACTCTCATAGTACGTATGCAGAATTTAAACCATGAATTACTTTGTCAAATAAGATATGAAGTATAAAATTTAGGTTGTAGGGTCAACCCTGAAACTGGATAGTCCAAGTATTTCTAAGCCATTCTTTTTAGGTAAGAACATCTTAGGAGGAACAGCTTATGAGAATACGCTATGAACAACGGATACGGATAGAGTTGTTTTTAGAAAAGAATATAACATATCGACAAATCAAACAAGAAATTCAATATACTCAAGCCTATCATATGGTATGAAGTAAAAATGGATATAAGGCATAATATGTACAATTCTTAACTCAAAAAATAAACAAAGTATTTTAAAAATGATATACTACATATTATTGATAAAAACAAAAAAATATATTTAGATCTTATACTGTGATCAATAACATGTGTAGGCTATCATTACAAGAAAAAACTGCTAATCAAGTTAATTCTATCCATAACCAGTGCTGACTCCCCATACCTCCACTATATTTCACAACTTGTTAAATTTAATTGCTTGAAAATTTAACCTAATGTACAATTTGTAGTATAATTAGTACTATATTATGAATAGGGAGGCACCAATGCTACTACGAGTGTTCAATTTATTATCAGAATTTTCCATACCACTTATTGCTGGTGTTATCACTGGTATTTTTTTTGCTAATGTAAATTCAGAAGCTTATAATATACTACTTAATACCGAATTATTATCAGATTTTAAGATATTTGGTCATCCAATTACATTCAAGTTTATCATGAATGATATTTTCATGATATTCTTTTTTGGTATTGCTACCGTCGAAATTGTACGGGCCATTATACCTGGTGGTTCTTTGAATCCAGTAAAGAAAGCCATTAATCCTTTGATTGCAACATTAGGTGGTGTCTTTGGACCCATCTGTGTTTACTGGTTACTTTGCTTTATTTTGAATCAACCTGAAGCCTTAAATGGATGGGGAATACCAACAGCAACAGATATTGCATTAGCATGGTTGGTAGCACGTTATGTATTTGGTAGCAAACATCCAGCTGTTGCCTTTTTACTACTTCTTGCTGTTGTTGATGATGCTATTGGTCTTGCCATTATTGCCATCTTTTATCCAGATCCTTCGTATCCTGTACAAGTGATTTGGTTACTATTAGTAGCCTGGGGCACATTGAATGCCTATCTTTTAAGAAGAAAAGGTGTAACAAACATGTGGTTGTACTTATTATTTGGAGGAGTATTATCGTGGTCTGGCCTAGTACTAGCTCACTTACACCCTGCTTTAGCTCTGGTTTTTATCATACCTTTTATGCCTTCTATACATGGTAATAGAGATGGTTTATTTGAAGACACGAATTCGGCTCGTTCGCCTCTTAGAGTATTTGAATATACTTTTCAACATTTTGTAGCCTATGGTCTTTTTGGTTTTGGTTTAGTAAATGCTGGAGTTGAGTTTAGCAACATACAGACATTAACATGGATTGTATTTTTTTCCTTATTCATAGGTAAGACACTGGGCATTTCACTTTTTGCTCATTTAGGCGTAAAAATGGGTTTCCCATTACCTGATGGATTATCATACAAGGTGCTCACAGTGGCTTCCATGATAGCTGGTGTGGGTTTGACAGTTGCTCTTTTTGTGGCAGGTGAAGCATTTACGGATCCTAATCTGTCTGGTTCAGCCAAAATGGGTGCTCTTTTTTCAGCAGGAATAGCTTTTATCGCTATTATTATAGGTAGGATATTTGCCATAGATAGAATACATGAATAATGATAGGTAACAGATGAACAAGGTAGTTTGTGTCATACCAGCGGCTGGCAAAGGAAGACGTGCACTACCCTTAACTTCTACTGTGCCAAAGCCCATGTTATTAGTAGCTGGTTTACCTATTATATATCATATTCTTAATATCGTAAGCCAAGCAGGGGTACGAAATTTTGTTATTGTAATAGGGCATCTTGGAAGAACAATAGAGACATCTGTTTCTCGGGATTATAAACATCTCAATGTACAGTTTGTAAAAGAAGAAAATCAGAAAGGTCTAGGGCATGCCTGTTTAATGGCACAGGATCAAATAGTTGATGATACTCCACTTCTTTTAGTTCATGGTGATATTCTTTTTACAGCAAATCATTTAGCTAAGATCATGCAAAGTTCGATACCTATGCTTGCGACATCAATAGTAAGCGATCCGTGGGCCTTTGGCGTGGTTGAACTAGATAAAAATCAATGTTATGTAAAAAAACTGGTAGAAAAACCCAAGAGACCTAAGAGTAGTAGTGTCATTGCAGGAGTGAATTTTTTCCCCAATAGTAGTAGATTGTTTAGTGCACAGCATTATGTAATAGATAATGACATTAAGGTAAATAATGAATATCAAGTTACGGATGCTTTGCAATATATGATCACGAATTATAATATGAAGATGCAAACTTTCATGTTAGACCAGTGGTATCACTGTAATACTTTATTAGATATAGAAATTGCTGATAAAGCACTTAGCTCAGCACAGACAAAACCACATCACGTTTTAACTTGATTTAGAATTTAGCCGTAGATCAGATTTTCCCCATAGAAAAAAACGTAATAACCATAGGGTAGAAAATGGGATATATATACCTGCTAAGAAAGAGTAATCAGTTTGCCAACTGATATAAGTTATCCAAATACATACTACTATATTAAATAAGAGACAGTGTAAACACCATTGGAATATGACCTTCTTGACATCTTTTGAGAAAGTGTCATGGACATAGTTTTTCAATATACCCCGTAATGCCATTTCTTTTTCATTCCTTATGACCCATATATGCCGACAAGAGCGTAACCACAAAGATAAAGAAAATAAAGTAAGAACAACAAGCAAGATAACATAAAGATTCATAATAGCTATGACAACGCCTCTGCAGAAGATGAAGGGAAAGCTTTTATTCTGAAGAGATATGCTAAAACCTTATCTCTTATTTTAATTTCCTGATTTTTATTGTTCATCTCTTTGTGGTACACATCAAATAAAAAGCTTACCGTGTTGTCCTCTAAATAAAAAAAAGCCTCATTTTTATTTAAAACACGAATGCACCAGTTAATATTATACCATACATAATGGCCTAACAAATGGATGGCAATCAAGTGAGGTTCAGTTTTTAATAAAGCTTCGCTTAAATACAAGGCTTTTAAGGTATTTGCAATGTCCCCCTCAACAGCTTCTCTAAAGTAAAAAGAAATCTTTTCATATAAGTTCATCTGACCAGCTAAATCATATAGCAAAGTAGTCATATGTTGAGGAAATGTATTCATCACTTGTAATGGATCTATAGGTCGTTTTAAACTAGTAAAATGTTCATAAATAGGTTGTGATAGTGTTTTGATAGGAGCAGGATCAAATAATGGGATATAAAAATATTTTTTTTCAGCGACAAACTGATTTTGTTTTGCAGAAAAATATTCTACTTCAACATAATCTTTATAGTAATCTATTATATTCTCTGGTAAATCTTCAGGATATTCAGTAATACTTTTGAGAGATTCAACATCACGAAAATTAACTATATCCGCAACATTATCATTATTATACATAAAACTCACTGTGTAGCTGTTATAGCCAGTTACCTAATTGGCTTCTCATGATATAATTTTGAGAGAAAAATTATCGAAAGGGTTTAAGATATCATTCTTTATATTAGCACAATTAAATATTTCAGCTGGTTCTTTTAGGTAACGACGAATGTAAGCTGGAGTGGTTAGTAAGGAATAATGCACTGCAGGCTCATAGTAGTTGAGAAGGGGTAATCTAAATTTTGCAAATTGCCTATCCAATTGATTTCTCTGCACAGAATAAGGATCTATATAGTTACTGGCCATAGCAAACCCCCATAGTGTACCATACAAAGGTACATAGTTAAATACAGGGCATACAAATTTGAATATAGAACGTAAAGTAGCCATGACTCTTTTAAATACTTCCTTACGTGTGATAGGAGATTCTGTATGCAGACTTAATATACCTCCATCATGCAAAATATTACTAATTTGCAGATAAAACTCCCTGGTATATAGCTCCAGAGATGGTCCTCCAGCATCCGTTAGATCAAGTATTACTTGATCAAACTTATCTTGTGTATTGTAAACGTACTGGATACCATCCTCTATAAGCAATTCTGTCTTATTGGATTCAAATGCCCCATTTGATATCTTGGGTAAATATTCTTTACACTTATCCACAACAACCCCGTCCAGTTCTACCATAGTAACTTTTTCTAAAGTGGGATATTTTAATAACTCTTCAATAGTACCACCATCACCACCACCGATTACTAAAGCATTTCGTGGCCCTCCCAAAGTCATAGCAGGTAGATGCACCAGAGGTTCATGGTATAAAAATTCATCTTGTACTGATGTTTGGTACACTCCGTCTAATCGCAATACAAGCCCGTAGTGTGTTAAATTCACGATCTCTAATTTTTGGTATTGTGTTTGAATAGAATACAATATTTCTTTAACCTGGAAATAATATCCCATGTATTCATTTAAAGGTTCTGCCAAGTAATTCATATAATAATTAAGTGCCCGCTTAATTATTATGATGTCGTCTTTGATTCTATTCTGGTCAAGTATTAATTTAATGGAGATGATCTATGTTTTAAGAGGATGACCTTGTTTTGCTAGGTGTTGGATTAGTTTGTCTTGTAGCGTTTTTAATTCTTCATTTTGTATCGTTCTACTATTATTACGCCAGTACACTCTAAGAGAAATAGCTTTCTTACCAGTAGGTATTGGTTCACCATCATAAGTATTAATATGTTCTAACACGTCTATATAGGTAGTATCTTGATTTGGATTATTTACACTGCTATCTTGTAAACCTTCTATAATATCTTGCCATAAGTCGAACGTATTAGCAAGAATAGTACATTCAAAAATAGCTGGAGGATATTTTGGAAGAGGTTTATATGTAGTTTGGTATTGATCAATAGACAATAAATTATCTAGAAAAGTTTCAAAGTAAAAAACCTTGGGTCTAATCTGCATTTTTTTTAATAGTAAAGGATGTATTTGTCCCCATTTTACCATTAATCTGTCTGTGTTCTTATCATACACAGCACCACATCTTCCAGGATGAAATATTATTTCAGAATACATTGACCACACTTGATTCGTATGTGCTAAGCCATTTCTCATAAGCAGATCATAGAGCATGGCTGAGAGGTAGTCTAGTATCATATTATCACTATCTTCTTGAGACACTAACACCCCCGCACAAAAATGTTTTTCTTGAATCTGATTAGCTACATCTTTTATAAAAATTCTTTCTATTTCATAGAAGTACATATTATCACTATTCTTTTGGTTAACAAATACATTTTCTAACAGGCCAATTAATGGAGAGATACGCATATAATTAGCTTCTTGTTGAATAGGATTGCATAAAGTTAATGCTTCACTGCTATAACGTTTATCTAATTCAATTTGTTTGCTGCTATGAAAACAATAGTTATAAACTTCTGTAAAGTTATAAGTATTAGAAAATAGATTCCTTAGCACATGTTCTAAGGTACGTTGCTTATTTTTGTACATTGGGGTGGTACATATTATACTAAATGGCCTTGGTTGAATCGTATCATAGCCAATAATTCGGCCTATCTCCTCAACAATATCAACTGATAAGGAAACATCGAATTGAGCTCGAAAGGAAGGAATTTGTATATTAAATAATCCATCCTGTATAGTATGTTGAAAGTACAAGGATTCTAAAATAGAAGCTACCACACTTTCTTTTAACTCAGGTAAACCTAATAAATCACGGATGAACTTAATATCCACTTGAATAGTAGTTTGTTGGGGTTTGCTTGTTTGTGTATAACCCACCTCTGTAAGCACAGCTTCGGGGCATACCTGACGTAAAAAAACCATAAAACGCTGTATACCTATTGGCACTAATGCAGGGTCTTGGCCTTTCTCAAATCGTTGGCTGGCATCTGTTCGTAATTGTAATGTGGATACCGCTTGGCGGATATGTTTTCTATGGAAATTAGCGGATTCAAGAAAAATAGACTGAGTATTGGAGGTAACCTGCGTGTCCATACCACCAATCATTCCACCAATGGCTATAATATCATCCTCGCTCTGTATAATAGGTAGTCCATCAGATAAGGTATAATTTTTTTGGTTTAGTGCTTTGAATATCTCTTTGCCTCTAGACAAAGTAATCATAATTTTATTTGGATTTATGGTTGCGAGATCAAATGTATGGCTTGGTTGACCAATATCAAACATCACATAATTAGAGATATCAACTAGTATATTTAGGGGACGCATACCCACAGCAATAAGCTTAGCCTGCATATCCAAGGATGATATGCCAACAGATATATTTTCTATACAGGCATGGGCATAACATACAGCAGAATCTGATTTGATAGATACTTGAGAGCTCTCTGCAAACTGGATAGACTTATCATCTAATAGCGGATCATAAATAAGACTTTGACCTAAAATTGCAGATAGCTCACGGGCAAAACCAAAATGGCTCCATAAATCTGGTCTATGCGTTATAGATTTATTATCTATCTCAATTATAGTATCTTGTACCTTCAACCAGTCTTGTAAAGACATCCCTGTTTTAACTTTGCTAGGTAATGTTAATAAGTCACCTTCTGTATCCCATGGAAAAATGAAATTCTCCATTCCTATCTCTGCAGCGGAACAGAGCATACCATTACTTTCCATTCCACGCAGAGAACTTGTTGTGATATGTGTCCCATTGGGTAAGATATTACCTGAACGAACAAGAGGATATTTAAACCCTGCCTTTACATTGTTGGCACCTGTTATAATTTGCGTTTCGCCTTCTCCATAAGTAACTTTGCAAACTTGTAATTTATTTGCATTTGGATGAGGACTTACTTCTTCTACGTAGGCTACTAAAATTTTATCCAATCCAGGAAGGAAGTGAGTAATTTTTTCCACTTCGCAAATTTTCATGGTAATACTTTTTTGTAAGTCATCTAACATGGTATCTGTTAAATAGATAAAGTCATTCAACCATTTTAAAGACAAATTCATAATTATAAAAACTGTCTTAAAAAGGTAAGATTTGCACCTTGAAAATGTCGTATATCTTCTATGGCATAACGCATCATTACCAATCTATTGAGGCCTAGGCCAAAGGCAGCACCCTGCCATTTAGTTGGATCAATATTACAATTACGTAGTACATTTGGATGTACCAAACCACACGGTAAAATTTCTACCCAACCTGAATGAGAACAAACGGAACACCCTTTACCATTACATAAAAGACAATTCATATCTAGCTCAAAACCAGGTTCTACAAAAGGAAAATATCCTGGGCGTAATCTTACTTTTACCTTTTGGTTAAAGATTTCTCGGAGCATTAAATCCATAAAATATAAAAGAGAGGATACGCTTATTTGTTTATCAATCATCATACCTTCCATTTGATAAAATGTATGTTCATGAGAAGCATCTATTTCTTCATACCTGAATACTCGACCTGGAGCAATGATTCGCATAGGAGGGGCATACGTTAATAAACCTTTAACCTGAACGCTGGAAGTATGGGTTCTGAGTAGTTGTTCATTCGTTAAATAAAAAGTATCTTGCATATCTCGAGCAGGATGATCTTCAGAAAAATTAAGAGCCTTAAAGTTATAAAAATCAGAAACAATATAGCAACCATCTAAAATACTAAAACCTGCTGATGTAAAAATATCCTCCAACTGTTTTTGGATTTGACTAATTGGATGAATATATCCCCGTTCTTTTTGCATTAGATGGTGAGAGACATAGTTAGTAGAAGGACATGTCATATCATGCCATTCTTGTTCTTTTAAATTCTCAAAATATTCTTCTTCTATACTATCTATTTTGGCTTGGCATAAATCTTGTATTTGATCTTTAAAGTGGTTGATAATCTTACCTGCTTCCGCTCTCTGTTCTGGGGGGATAGAGGCAATTCCCTTACAGGCCTGCGTAAATTTGCCCTTTTTCCCTAGATACATAATACGTAGATCAGCAACCTGATCTTTTTCAGTACAACTGGTTAAACGTTGTGATAAGTGGTTATAGATTTCTTTAAGTTGTTGTTCCATAGAGGTAGTCTGGTAATATAAGAACTCCTTACACTACGTTGTTAGACGGTTTATTGTTCTTTTCATTGGGAGTCAAAATCTTTAAAGAAAAGACTAGTTTATCTATAGGTAAAATATTACCCAAACCAGCTATTACATATAAAAGGAAACCAAGCCAAACCAATCTTACCAGGGGATTATACCATACTTGTATAATAAAGCGATTTTGTTTTTTATCTATGCCACCAAACTGTATATATAGATCATGTAAACCCTTTGAGAAAATGGCAGGTTCAGATGTATTTTGTGCATCATCATATTGTTGGGTTTGCAAATTATACATGGGGTATACTCGAATTTCTGTTGTACGAGTATCAATTTTATGATTATTTTTAAATACGCTTAGTGTAAGTTTGCGGGTAACATATAGGGGTACCCCTGACTGGGCTGTCTTTTTGCTTTCCTCTTGGTACTTATCCAAATGAATAAGATAATTAGAAAAGTGTTCAGCCTCATTAATTTTTAATGAGATTGATTTTTCATTACTAAATGCCTTTCCACTAAAACCAATACACATAATCGCAATAGAAATATGAATGATATAACCCAGATAGCGTCCTCTGTTATTTGCAAAAAGATTTAACAAAACTATCCAAAACTTTTCTTGGTTGTGGTGCATTCGCTTACTAATAATTTTATAGAGTTCTTGTAGGGTAATAATAATAAGAAAAAGAGAAACTGAAATAATGGAAAACGCCCATAGGTGCCCTGTTTCCCACGTCTCTATGGTAGCTATATTCAATGCAACAATGGCTACAGAGCATATACCAGCCAACATAAGCCCCCACTTAACATTGGCCCACAGCAATATGAGTGAAGTTTTACGCCAGGCTAATAATGGCCCTAATGACGTTAAAAGAAGAATGATTAGCCCTAAAGGGGTGATCCATTGATTAAACCATACTGCTGAAACAGAAATCCGTTTATGTAGCAATACCTCGGTGATTGCTGGATACATAGTACCCCAAAAAATAACAAATAACATGATAAGAAGAAGGATATTGTTTAATAAGAAACCTGCCTCTTTACTAAAAAAAGAATATATGGGTTGCCTCGTTTTAAGTTGTGGTAAGGCTCTACATATAGAGAAAATACTAAAAACAATAATTATACCTATAAAATAAAGAAAAAATGGCCCTAGACTAGAGCTTGCAAAAGAATGTACAGAATTTACAATACCAGAACGGGTTAAAAATGTACCAAAAATACACATCACAAACGATATACTCACTAGAATAACATTCCATATTTTAAGCATACCCCGATTTCTTTGTACTAAGATAGAGTGTAAAAAAGCAGTACTAGTTAACCAAGGCATTAAGGCAGCATTTTCTACAGGATCCCAAGCCCAATATCCACCCCATCCTAACTCTTCATAAGCCCATTTACCGCCAAGTAACATCCCTGTTCCCAAAAAGAACCAAGAAAATAACGTCCATTTACGCACTAACAGTAACCAGTCCATACTAGTACGTCTTTGTATTAAGGCAGAAAATGTAATCGCATAAGGTACAACAAATGATACATAACCTAGATAAAGTATAGGAGGATGTATTACCATAGCCCAATGTTGTAGCAAAGGATTTAATCCCCTACCATCAATTTGGGGAGCAGGCTGATCTCCCATTAAAATCATACGAAAAGGATCAGAATCTTCTGAGAAATTAGTTAGTAGACAAAAGAAAAGACTAACAAACATTAATATAATGCTTACATAAGGCGTTAATTTTGACATAGACTGATTCACCTGTCCCATTGCGATCAGAGAAAAAAACACTATCAAAAAATTCCACCATAGCATAGAACCCGCCTGACCCGCCCACAATGAAGTTATCTTATAAAATAGAGGTAGGGCCCAATTGGCATGCTCAGCAACATACAAAACAGAAAAATCTGGTATGGATAGTAATATAATCAGACATACCGTGCAAGTCAAGAGAACAAGAAAATGCAGACGTACAGCTTGAATACCTATCGCACATAGCAGATCATTTTTATAGTGTAAAAAGAGAATAAAAATAATAATGGGAAAAGCAGACGTAACTACAGAATATGTAAGTAAGAATGAACCAAATGCACTTAACATATTATTAAATATACCTAGAATATAAGAATTTAATTCAATTCTGTTTTATATTTTGAAGCACATTTGGCTGTAATCTTATTAGAAATGATTTTATCTTGATCGGTATCATAGTGACCTTCAATAGCCACCAGACTACCTTCTTTAAGGCTATCAGGTAATAGTGTTTTACCAGTATAAAAGACAGGCATCTCATGTTTATCTTGATACAATATAAACATAGCTTTTAAACCTTCTCGGTACAAAGAACCTTCTTTCACATTACCATACAAAGTAATATGCTGAGAACTAATAGAAGAAGGTATTTTTTTCAAGTGTGCAACAAAATCACGGAGTTGATAGTGATAAGATACCACGCCCTCTGAGGAATAAACAAATAAAATTACCAGCCCTATTACAAGACAAAGTAATGCAAATAGCCTAGTTTTATAAGCTGCTTTTAGCTTTTTTGCACCCATGTACCGTGAAACAAAGGGGGCACTCTTTGGAGTAATTGCAATTTTGCTAATGGTTCTTGGGTAATATTTTTTGCATCTAAAATCCATAATTCACCATTACTCTGCTCAGCCTTTGATATATAAGTCAATAAATAACCATCATCTTCTTCTTGGGCACTGTCTCTAGCAACAAAAACAGGTTCATTACAATAATAACCATCAGGCATGGTAAGCTCTTGTTTCTTGTCCGACAGCATATCATATTTTATCAGCCCTTTCAACAAAATGACAGACATATCATCTGAATACCGGCAGTGGTAACTATAACGATGTTTTCTACCTGCATACATAGGATTAATAGCAGGAAATTCAGTAATCATTTCTTCCATCTGGGTTTCTAGTGTAGCACCTGTATCCAAATTTAACTCCCATTTATGTCTTCTACCACAAAAATGTAGAGAGCCAACCCTGGGTGCTTCAATGGGTTCATCTATAGATGGAACAGGGTTAGCGATACGGCAACCAACTATAATTACCTTATTATCCTCTTCGTAGGCATTTTCGATGTGATACATATAACATGGTTCTGCATCAAACCATCGCACACCTGATTTCTTTGCGTTTTTATCTACTAAACCAAAACGACTAGTACGATGCTTGTGAAATCCAAGAAAACGCTTATTATCTTTCATTTGTTCTTTTTCCCAAACCAAAGGCAGATCAATGATGATACCATAATTTACTGTCATGCCCATGTCATGAAAGTAACTAGGATAAGGGATATCAATAGGTATAGTATTGCAGGTTTCTCCTCCAGTGATGCAGCCATACGTAAAATAAGGTGGCTTATACATATTAAAATCATAAAAACATAATTGGTTAGTATGTTGATCGATTTTAACATGTGCCATCATGTTACCCTGGTACACTTTATTAAAATCATATACGCCTTTGGTATCTAATGTTTCGGGATCTAACTCATATGGTTTTCCACTTAAATACCATAAAGCTAACAAAGCCTTATTGTAATGGATTACAATGGTATTTGCCGTATCTTTTACACCAGCATACTCTGCATCGGGTTGTATAGAACTTAGCAAACCTGGCCATATATTCTCTTTTGCTTCTAATTCTTGTTGTAAATATTTAGTCTTAATAAATCTATTATAATACCTGGCCTTTCCATTCTCAATATGGGTACCGTGTACCATCCCATCACCATCAAACCATATATAATAGCCTTTGGGTTGAAAAGCGGGGTTAGCACTATTACAAACAAACGACCCTTTGATATCTGATGGGATCTCGCCAATAACTTTTACATCGCTTTCAGAAATTTCTTTTTCTACAGGCTTAAATACCCCCTTTAAGTAAGGACTGTTTTTTAAATCTAGCAAATACTGTCTAGGACTTTTTGTAGTATTTTGTGCCATATGCTATTCTCCTAATATTTCCATAGACAGGCGGCGGATTGTATTCCTGCACCTGCGGCCATGAATAAACAAATATCCCCTTTTTTAATTTTGGGGTCTTCGTAAATATATTTATGCAAAGAGTAAGGTATATTTACAGCAGACATATTACCTGCCTCATTAAATGTATGCAAACAAGCCTCCTGAGAAAATCCCAATGATTTAGACCACCGGTGCATCATACTTGTCCCAACTTGATGAGGTATAAACCACGTAATGTCTTTCCCACTCAGTTTATGTTCTTGTAATAATTGTTTGGCAGGCTCGAGTACCCTACTCATAAAAAATTTAGGATAGCGTACACCTGAATCAAAATTAAAATACTCTTCTTTACCAGTAGCATGTGGAGAACGTAGTGTAATAAATTCAAAAAAATCTGTTTCGCTTTTTTCTTTTATACCTACGAGAGATTTTTGTCCATCTTGTTTAAGTATCACAGCACTAGCTCCATCACCCATTGTACTAGTATTTGTTGACGGAGACATTCCACGATTAATCCAATTCATGACATTAATCAGAATAATATTCTTGTGTCGACCTACTTCTTCTACGGCACTAGCAATACCCATTTGGGCAATAAAGCTTGCACAGGCCACGTCCACATTCCAGTAGACAGAATTAGACAAACCCACTTCACGAAGAATAAGCGGTAAGTCCTGAGGTACAACATAATCAGAAACTGCACTAAAGCACATGGTAAGATCGATATCTTTCGCCTCAAGAGAGGATTTTTTAAGAGCATCCTTGACAGCCTCGATACCCATGTACACAGTAGTCTCTTCAGTATTAGCGTGAAAACGATATTCAGGGGTGTCATCTTGAACTTGCATACCCTGGGCTTCTATTGTAGCCTTTGAGACCTTATTACAAGGTCTATAAACACCAACCGATTCAATAATTAACCCCACACTGCACAGGAGCACCATGCTAAACAGATGTCAAGTTGTATTTTGTGTGCCGTAGCAAAATATTTTGGAACGTCAGTACCGGTTCTGGACAGCGTAAACTTGGTTAGTAGTTTTCTCTAAGTCTTATTACTTAAGACAAACGGCTTATAAATACCCTAACATATACAGATACAAACTTGACTTTCCAGTAACAGCCTTGATTTGATATTGTTTAAATAAACACTTGCTAACATATATAAAACTAGATAATCAGTGTTGTTATGCATAATTTTTGTTGATTTCTGTTTTCACCAACTGGGGCTTTCGGATCCCTTTTTTATAGTTTCAGCAGTCAATTCAGAAGGCCATCTTGCTAGAAGAAAAAGTATTGAAAGTATCAAAAAATTGACATCGAAATTTTTACCATGGTAGATGATTATATAAATCTTTTATTCTATTTACAAATAGAATTTTAATTCATACATTGTAACCTATGGCAACGAGCACAGCCCACAAACCATCGGCAAAGTCTAATTTAGATATCGCCAAAGCAATCGCTACTTTACAAGAGCAAGTAAAAGCAAACTCAGAGGCTATAAAACAAGTCTTACCAAAAGATAAAGTACAAGTAAGTGATAGGACACTATTTATATTCTTGTTTACTATTATGATGACTTTTTCTTTTTTCTATTTTAATAAATTAGATAATAGAATAGATAAATTAGATCATAAAATAGATAGTAATCATAAACAGATTTTAGATATTCTTTTAAAACAAAGTAAGTAAATAACAGCCCAATAAATCAGGGTAAAGACTGCTTTAAAGCAAGCTCAGAAACTATTCTTAAAGTTGTATCAAAAGAGGAAGTACAAGTAAGCAATAATACAGTGTTGAGTATTGCTTTTGTTATTTTGGTTACCTTGATTGGATGGATAAAGACAAGAATTATCAAGTAAGATAGACTCTAACTATAAAGAGCTATCAAGTAAGATAGGTAAGGTAAGCAATCGCTTAAATAAAATTTACACTTTACTTTTAAAAAATAAGTAGCTTGTTTCAGTTTTCAATGCAAAGGTCATATATGTTAGAAGCAAAAGTATCGAAAAATTGACATCAAAATTTCTACCATGGTAGATGATTATATAAATCTTTTATTCTATTTACAAATAGAATTTTAATTCATACATTGTAACCTATGGCAACGAGCACAGCCCACAAACCATCGGCAAAGTCTAATTTAGATATCGCCAAAGCAATCGCTACTTTACAAGAGCAAGTAAAAGCAAACTCAGAGGCTATAAAACAAGTCTTACCAAAAGATAAAGTACAAGTAAGTGATAGGACACTATTTATATTCTTGTTTACTATTATGATGACTTTTTCTTTTTTCTATTTTAATAAATTAGATCATAAAATAGATAGTAGAATAGATAAATTAGATCATAAAATAGATAGTAGAATAGATAAATTAGATCATAAAATAGATAGTAGAATAGATAAATTAGATCATAAAATAGATAGTAATCATAAACAAATTTTAGATATTCTTTTAAAACAAAGTAAGTAAATAACAGCCCAACAAATCAGGATAAAGACTGCTTTAAAGCAAGCTCAGAAACTATTCTTAAAGTTGTATCAAAAGAGGAAGTACAAGTAAGCAATAATACAGTGTTGAGTATTGCTTTTGTTATTTTGGTTACCATGATTGGATGGATAAAGACAAGAATTATCAAGTAAGATAGACTCTAACTATAAAGAGCTATCAAGTAAGATAGATAAGGTAAGCGATCGTTTAAATAAAATTTACACTTTACTTTTAAAAAACAAGTAGCTTATTTCAGTTTCCAATGTGAAGGTCATATATGTTAGAAGTAAAAGTATTAAAAAATTGACATCAAAATTTCTACCATGGTAGATGATTATATAAATCTTTTATTCTATTTACAAATAGAATTTTAATTCATACATTGTAACCTATAGCAACGAGCACAGCCCACAAACCATCGGCAAAGTCTAATTTAGATATCGCCAAAGCAATCGCTACTTTACAAGAGCAAGTAAAAGCAAACTCAGAGGCTATAAAACAAGTCTTACCAAAAGATAAAGTACAAGTAAGTGATAGAGATTTCTTTAGTATCATGTTTTCAATAATGATATTCATATCTATCTTTACATTAACATTTACGTTTTTCTATTTTAATAAATTAGATAGTAGAATAGATAGTAATCATAAACAAATTTTAGATATTCTTTTAAAACGTAAGTAAGTAAATAACAGCCCAACAAATCAGGGTAAAGACTGCTTTAAAGCAAGCTCAGAAACTATTCTTAAAGTTATATCAAAAGAGGAAGTACAAGTAAGCAATAATACAGTGTTGAGTATTGCTTTTGTTATTTTGGTTACCATGATTGGATGAATAAAGATAGATCAAAATGGATTAAGACAAGAATTATCAAGTAAGATAGACAAGGTAAGCAATCGCTTAAATAAAATTTACACTTTACTTTTAAAAAAACAAGTAGCTTGTTTCAGTTTTCAATGCAAAGGTCATATATGTTAGAAGCAAAAGTATCAAAAAATTGATATCGAAATTTTTACCATGGTAGATGCTTATATAAATCTTTTATTCTATTTACAAATAGAATTTTAATTCATACATTGTAACCTATGGCAACGAGCACAGCCCACAAACCATCGGCAAAGTCTAATTTAGATATCGCCAAAGCAATCGCTACTTTACAAGAGCAAGTAAAAGCAAACTCAGAGGCTATAAAACAAGTCTTACCAAAAGATAAAGTACAAGTAAGTGATAGGACACTATTTATATTCTTGTTTACTATTATGATGACTTTTTCTTTTTTCTATTTTAATAAATTAGATAATAGAATAGATAAAATAGATAGTAGAATAGATAAATTAGATCATAAAATAGATAGTAGAATAGATAAATTAGATCATAAAATAGATAATAATCATAAACAAATTTTAGATATTCTTTTAAAACGTAAGTAATAAATTTAATCACTCAAATATAGCAATCGCAAGTACGGCACCTTAAACAGTCTTGATATTATTTAAATAAACACTCGCTAACATATATAAAGCTAGATAATCAGCGCTGTTATACATAATGTTTGTTTATTTTTGTTTTCGCCAGATGGGGCTTTCGGGTCCCTTTTTATAGTTTCAGCGGTCAATTCAGAAAGGTCATATATGTTAGAAGCAAAAGTATCAAAAAATTGATATCGAAATTTCTACCATGGTAGATGATTATATAAATCTTTTATTCTATTTACAAATAGAATTTTAATTCATACATTGTAACCTATAGCAACGAGCACAGCCCACAAACCATCGGCAAAGTCTAATTTAGATATCGCCAAAGCAATCGCTACTTTACAAGAGCAAGTAAAAGCAAACTCAGAGGCTATAAAACAAGTCTTACCAAAAGATAAAGTACAAGTAAGTGATAGAGATTTCTTTAGTATCATGTTTTCAATAATGATATTCATATCTATCTTTACATTAACATTTACGTTTTTCTATTTTAATAAAATAGATAGTAGAATAGATAAATTAGATCATAAAATAGATAGTAATCATAAACAAATTTTAGATATCCTTTTAAAACAAAGTAAGTAAATAACAGCCCAACAAATCAGGATAAAGACTGCTTTAAAGCAAGCTCAGAAACTATTCTTAAAGTTGTATCAAAAGAGGAAGTACAAGTAAGCAATAATACAGTGTTGAGTATTGCTTTTGTTATTTTGGTTACCATGATTGGATGGATAAAGATAGATCAAAATGGATTAAGACAAAAATTATCAAATATAAGACAAGAGCTATCAAGTAAGATAGATAAGGTAAGCGATCGTTTAAATAAAATTTACACTTTACTTTTAAAAAACAAGTAGCTTATTTCAGTTTCCAATGTGAAGGTCATATATGTTAGAAGTAAAAGTATTAAAAAATTGACATCGAAATTTTTACCATGGTAGATGATTATATAAATCTTTTATTCTATTTACAAATAGAATTTTAATTCATACATTGTAACCCATGGCAACGAGCACAGCCCGCAAATCATCGGCAAAGTCTAATTTAGATATTACCAAAGCAATCGCTACTTTACAAGAGCGAATCAAGGCTCTATCAAGTTTACAAGAGCAAGTAAAAGCAAACTCAGAGGCTATAAAACAAGCCTTACCAAAAGATAAAGTACAAGTAAGCAATAATACAGTATTGAGTATTGCTTTTGTTGTTTTGGTTGCCATGATTGGATGGATAAAGATAGATCAAAACGGATTAAGACAAGAATTATCAAATACAAGACAAGAGTTATCAAGTAAGATAGATAGTAGAATAGATAAATTAGATCATAAAATAGATAGTAATCATAAACAAATTTTAGATATTCTTTTAAAACGTAAGTAATAAATTTAATCACTCAAATATAGCAATCGCAAGTACGGCACCTTAAACAGTCTTGATATTATTTAAATAAACACTCGCTAACATATATAAAGCTAGATAATCAGCGCTGTTATACATAATGTTTGTTTATTTTTGTTTTCGCCAGATGGGGCTTTCGGATCCCTTTTTTATAGTTTCAGCGGTCAATTCAGAAAGGCCATATATGTTAGAAGCAAAAGTATCAAAAAATTGATATCGAAATTTTTACCATGGTAGATGCTTATATAAATCTTTTATTCTATTTACAAATAGAATTTTAATTCATACATTGTAACCTATGGCAACAGGCACAGCCCGCAAACCATCGGCAAAGTCTAATTTAGATATCGCCAAAGCAATAGCCAGTTTACAAGAGCGAATCAAGGCTCTATCAAGTTTACAAGAGCAAGTCAAAGCAAACTCAGAGGCTATAAAACAAGTCTTACCAAAAGATAAAGTACAAGTAAGCAATAATACAGTATTGAGTATTGTTTTTGTTGTTTTGGTTGCCATGATTGGATGGATAAAGATAGATCAAAACGGATTAAGACAAGAATTATCAAATACAAGACAAGAATTATCAAATACAAGACAAGAGTTATCAAGTAAGATAGATAAGGTAAGTGATCGTTTAGATAAAATTTACACTTTACTTTTAAAAAGCAAGTAGCTTATTTCAGTTATTATTGAGAAAATTATATCTATGTATTTGCTATAGAAGTATTTCTATTCGCATTTTTTATTTTGTTGACAAAGAATAGATCTGAGGATGTGGTGTTTATGCACAAAACAATTTTTTGTAAGTCATTAATATTATTTTGGGGACTGACTGGTTCAACTACAATGGCAATCACAAAAAAGTGTGATCAGCTAGACAAAGAAGGTTATGAAGTAATTAGTATTATGAATATAACGTTTACAATGAATATGGTTATTCTAGCTTTTTATTATCTTGTTGCGATTTTAACCATAGGAATAGTACAATATTTTCCTGTGGCTTTAATTACAGCTAGAAAAAAGAATGAAAAAAATTAGAGGTAAATATGAAAAAAATAATTTTAATTTTAATGATGGTATTGATGGCGTCTTGTGGTGTAATTTCAAAAAACAGTAATGACGATTCAAACGATGGTAATGATAACAAGCCTACAGGTATGACAGATGGTACCAATAATAAAAATAAGGTTTACTATACAGCAAGTGATGGGTGCAAAGCCGGAGAATATAGCACCTTGCCTACGGGACGAAGAGAGGTAAAACTAGAATGTCATGCAAATGGTAGACTAAAAAGATACATATACTACGGTCATGGCATATCTTATGGTGGCCATGACCCTCTAAAAGGGTATAAGACGCAAGAGCAGACTTATGATACTAATGGTATTCAAACTGGGTACAAAGCATTTGATATACATGGTGAAATTTCTTATCAAAGCTGGTACCGCTCCGATGGAACTGCAAGAAAATATACCAGCAATACTCAAAATGCCCAAGGTGAAACTATATATTACTATTATACATCTGCGGGCCTCAACGCATGGTGCCAGCCGTTTGAGACAAAATGTGTATCCACCGATCTAAATTAAATAACTAAACAAAAATAAACCATCAGTAAAATATTATGTTTTATGAGTAGGTAATTTGAAATATTTACAGCTTATATCTTGTTGTGCTTTTGAGAGTAAAGAAGGCAAGAAACCTACCTATATCTACAAAAGGAAGAACGGCTAACCCGAGTCTATTCTGTCCATAAATGATACGGATGATATCAAGGTTTCACAGACTTAAAATGAATTATTCTTGCCAATACATTCCACCTTGTCATTGATAGCCTATGAGATTTGTATTATTCATTGTTTTGACATTTTTTTATTTGCTACTTAGCTTATTACCTGTAACGGCAGGCCCAATTTATGAGGATTTTAAAAAAACAGAAGAGAATATTCGCAAGACAGGCCTAAAAAAAGCAAATATTACCACATTAGAAGGCTCACTACTAATGTCTATCAAACATGCCCTGAAATTATACCATGGTTATAAGCCCTCTCAACCATTAACTATTAAGGATATAAAATACGAGG